>CAVXEU010000001.1:0-201803 GCA_963760915.1 uncultured Bacteroidales bacterium
TTCGGTGGACAGGTTTCTCACCTGTCTTATCGTTACTTATGCCTACATCTTCTTTTCCAGCCGCTCCAACATACCTTACGATACATCTTCTGCGCTGACTGGAATGCTCCCCTACCAATCATGACTTATGTCATGAGTCCATAGCTTCGGTAATATGCTTATGCCCGATTATTATCCACGCACAACCGCTCGACTAGTGAGCTGTTACGCACTCTTTAAATGAATGGCTGCTTCCAAGCCAACATCCTAGCTGTCAAAGCAGTCGCACCTCGTTAATTCAACTTAGCATATATTTTGGGACCTTAGCTGATGGTCTGGGTTCTTTCCCTTTCGTCCACGGACCTTAGCACCCGCAGGCTCACTCCCGTGTATATCTTGCAGCATTCGGAGTTTGTCAGGGGTTGATAGGCGGTGAAGCCCTCTAGCCCTATCAGTAGCTCTACCTCTGCAAGACTCACCACGAGGCTGCACCTAAATGCATTTCGGGGAGTACGAGCTATTTCTCAGTTTGATTAGCCTTTCACCCCTATCCTCAGTTCATCCAAAGACTTTTCAACGTCAACTAGTTCGGCCCTCCATCCCGTGTTACCGGAACTTCAGCCTGACCAAGGATAGATCACAAAGTTTCGCGTCTACCCCCTCTAACTATACGCCCTATTCAGACTCGCTTTCGCTTCGGCTCCAACTCTGTAAGTCTTAACCTTGCTAGAGAGGTGTAACTCGTAGGCTCATTATGCAAAAGGCACGCCGTCACCACTCCGAAGAATGGCTCCGACAGGTTGTAAGCGCACGGTTTCAGGTACTATTTCACTCCCCTGTTCGGGGTACTTTTCACCTTTCCCTCACGGTACTGGTTCACTATCGGTCTCTCAGAAGTATTTAGCCTTACCGGATGGTCCCGGCAGTTTCAATCAGGATTTCTCGTGTCCCGACCTACTCAGGATACCAGTTATACAATTAATACTTACATGTACAGGACTTTCACCTTCTATGGTATGACTTTCCAGACATATTCCATTTCATATCAATTATAATGTCACTGGTCCTTCAACCCCAAATACGCCAAAACGTCTTTGGTTTGGGCTATTCCCCGTTCGATCGCCACTACTAAGGGAATCACTTTTGTTTTCTTTTCCTCCGGGTACTAAGATGTTTCAGTTCTCCGGGTTTGCCTTCCGCTTGCGCGGAATACTACGTCTTCATCGTAGTGGGTTGCCCCATTCGGAAATCAACGGATATATCGGATATTTGCTCCTCCCCGTTGCTTATCGCAGCTTGTCACGTCCTTCTTCGCCTCTGAGAGCCAAGGCATTCACCATGCGCTCTTATTTACTTTCTTGAGTTAATCAAATTTTACTAACTTTCTTACCAACATGTCAAAGAACATTTATCCTCCGTAGCCTTGGCGAAGGAGGATTATTCCTCTCTTTGCTTTCGTTTACTTCGGATGACCCTTCTTCGCTAAAGCTACGAAGGGCGATGGTGGAGAATAAGGGAGTCGAACCCTTGACCCCCTGCGTGCAAGGCAGGTGCTCTGGCCAACTGAGCTAATTCCCCTTAATTACCTATCAAAAAACGTTGGGAGTTGAACTCTTGACCCTCCCGACATAAAGGTCGGGATGCTCTGGCCAACTGAGCTAATTCCCCTTAATTACCTATCAAAAAACGTTGGGAGTTGAACTCTTGACCCTCCCGACATAAAGGTCGGGATGCTCTGGCCTCCCGATAGCCATCGGGATGAGCTAATTCCCCTTAATTACCTATCAAAAAACGTTGGGAGTTGAACTCTTGACCCTCCCGACATAAAGGTCGGGATGCTCTGGCCTCCCGATAGTCATCGGGATGAGCTAATTCCCCTTAATTACCTATCAAAAAACGTTGGGAGTTGAACCCTTGACCCTCCCGACATAAAGGTCGGGATGCTCTGGCCTCCCGATAGCCATCGGGATGAGCTAATTCCCCTTAATTACCTATCAAAAAACGTTGGGAGTTGAACTCTTGACCCTCCCGACATAAAGGTCGGGATGCTCTGGCCTCCCGATAGCCATCGGGATGAGCTAATTCCCCTTAATTACCTATCAAAAAACGTTGGGAGTTGAACTCTTGACCCTCCCGACATAAAGGTCGGGATGCTCTGGCCTCCCGATAGCCATCGGGATGAGCTAATTCCCCTTAATTACCTATCAAAAAACGTTGGGAGTTGAACTCTTGACCCTCCCGACATAAAGGTCGGGATGCTCTGGCCTCCCGATAGCCATCGGGATGAGCTAATTCCCCCTTTGTCCGCCGAAGCTTTAGCGAAGGCGGATTTTTACCATGCTTCTGCATCTTAGGAACAGACCACCTTCGCCAAGGCTTCGGTGGTCGCGGTAGTCCCGCGCGGAGTTGAACCGCGGACCCCTACATTATCAGTGTAGTGCTCTAACCAACTGAGCTACGGGACTGATTGGTACTTTCCCATACTACAATATGGCAGGGATTTTATACAGTACAGATTTGAATTTGCCCCTCTGGCTTTTCATGGCCATCTCCCCTAAAGGGGAGCTAATACGCTGATATTAATAACGTATTTAATCCCCCATCAGGGGGTCCCGGTAGCTACCGGAAGGGGGCGAACCCAAAATATAATAATGAAGTAAACCAGACGAGAATGTGACTATTTCCCATAGGGTATAGCCAACAGTTTTGCTTTTCTCCAGAAAGGAGGTGTTCCAGCCGCACCTTCCGGTACGGCTACCTTGTTACGACTTAGCCCCAGTCACTAGTTTTACCCTAGGCCGCTCCTTACGGTTACGGACTTCAGGTACCCCCAACTTCCATGGCTTGACGGGCGGTGTGTACAAGGCCCGGGAACGTATTCACCGCGCCATGGCTGATGCGCGATTACTAGCGAATCCAGCTTCACGGAGTCGAGTTGCAGACTCCGATCCGAACTGAGACCGGCTTTCGAGATTCGCATCCTGTCTCCAGGTAGCTGCCCTCTGTACCGGCCATTGTAACACGTGTGTAGCCCTGGACATAAGGGCCGTGCTGATTTGACGTCATCCCCACCTTCCTCACGGTTTACACCGGCAGTTTCGTTAGAGTTCCCGGCATTACCCGCTGGCAACTAACGATAAGGGTTGCGCTCGTTATGGGACTTAACCCGACACCTCACGGCACGAGCTGACGACAACCATGCAGCACCTTGCAAAGAGTCCCGAAGGAAAGAAATGTTTCCACTTCATGCACTCTACATTTAAGCCCAGGTAAGGTTCCTCGCGTATCATCGAATTAAACCACATGTTCCTCCGCTTGTGCGGGCCCCCGTCAATTCCTTTGAGTTTCAGCCTTGCGGCCGTACTCCCCAGGTGGATCACTTAATGCTTTTGCTTAGCCGCTGACTGTGTATCGCCAACAGCGAGTGATCATCGTTTACGGCGTGGACTACCAGGGTATCTAATCCTGTTCGCTCCCCACGCTTTCGTGCCTCAGCGTCAGTAATGGCCCAGTAAGCTGCCTTCGCAATCGGTGTTCTGTGTAATATCTAAGCATTTCACCGCTACATTACACATTCCGCCTACCTTGACCGTACTCAAGACTAACAGTATCAATGGCAATTCTCCAGTTAAGCTGAAGGTTTTCACCACTGACTTATCAATCCGCCTACGCACCCTTTAAACCCAATAAATCCGGATAACGCTCGCATCCTCCGTATTACCGCGGCTGCTGGCACGGAGTTAGCCGATGCTTATTCCCAGAGTACCGGCAAGCCGCTACACGTAGCGGGTTTTCTTCCTCTGGAAAAGCAGTTTACAACGCATAGCGCCGTCTTCCTGCACGCGGGATGGCTGGTTCAGGCTTACGCCCATTGACCAATATTCCTCACTGCTGCCTCCCGTAGGAGTCTGGTCCGTGTCTCAGTACCAGTGTGGGGGATCACCCTCTCAGGTCCCCTAAACATCGAAGCCTTGGTAGGCCGTTACCCTACCAACTAGCTAATGTTTCGCATGCCCATCCCGTACCGTCGAAACTTTAAATATAAAAAGATGCCTCTCTATATCTTTATGGGGTATTAATCCGAATTTCTCCGGGCTATCCCCCTGTACAGGGTAGGTTGCATACGTGTTACTCACCCGTACGCCGGTCGCCACCAAAGCATTGCTACCTCGTGCTGCCCCTCGACTTGCATGTGTTAAGCCTCCCGCTAGCGTTCATCCTGAGCCAGGATCAAACTCTTCATTGTAAAAATTTATTCTTAAATCTCTTTACAAAAAACAATCCTGTGAACTCTATTCAAAATACTAACAAGTTAATTATTTGACGAGATTTCCATTTCTCGCCTGGTTGTTTACTTCATAATTTCAAAGAACTTTATTCATCAATAACCTTCGCTTTGAAGGTCCCCTTTTTGCTTTTGGGACGACAAAGATAATGCTTCAAAAATTTCTTCCAAAGAAATTGATATTTATTTTCTGATATTTGTTGAAATAAACCCACCGTTTTAAATGTCTGTCTCAAGAAAAACATTATTTTCGTAAATATTTATCTGGTATGCCGAACATTGTAATTATCCCCACTTACCAAGAGAAAGAAAATATTGAGGCAATAATTAAAGCTATTATTGCCCTTCCTGTTCCGTTCGACATACTTATCATCGATGATAACTCACCTGATGGTACCGCATCAATTGTAAAAAAAATGATACCCTCTTTTTCAAATCTTCACCTTATTGAAAGACCAGGGAAACAGGGTTTAGGTACAGCTTATATTGAAGGTTTTAAATGGGCTCTTGAAAAAGGCTATAGTTACATATACGAAATGGACGCAGATTTTTCACACGATCCGCGTGACCTCCTGAAGCTGTACAAAGCCTGCAGGGAGGATGGGGCTGATGTGGCTATAGGCTCAAGATATATCAGCGGGGTAAATGTTGTTAACTGGCCCCTCTCCCGTGTACTTATGTCATACATTGCCTCTATTTACGTTCGTTTGATTACCGGCATGAGAATTATGGATACTACAGCCGGGTTCAAATGTTATAAAAGAGAGGTTCTGGAGAATATCAAGCCCGATCAGATCAAATCTGTAGGCTATGGATTTCAGATAGAAATGAAGTTTACTGCATGGAAACTTGGGTATAAAATTGTTGAGATCCCGATTATTTTTACTGACAGAAAATTAGGATCATCAAAAATGACCGGAGGTATTTTCAATGAGGCGTTGTGGGGTGTGCTGAGAATGAAACTGAGAAGTACCTTTACAAACTACCCGAAGAAGAAGAAATAGGGATACCTTATTATATATATAAGACCTCTTGCCCCCTTAAATGGGTTAATTTTCGAAAATCAGGATGTATATTAATCCGATATCTAGACCCCTTAAGTGGTCCGGATAGCTTTCAGGAAGAGGTCTGAAAACGAAAGTGTAAATGAGCAGCATACTGATAAAAGACGCAACAATTATCAATGAAGGGAAAATCTTCAGAGGTGACCTACTCATTAAGGATGAACTAATATCTGAAATTGGTGATGTAAATCAACCGAATATTCCTGTCGGAACTAAAATCATCGAAGCATCAGGTTTATACCTGATCCCCGGAGTAATTGACGATCAGGTTCATTTCAGAGACCCGGGCATGACACATAAGGGGGATATTTACACTGAATCAAAAGCTGCTGCTGCAGGAGGCATTACTTCGTTCATGGATATGCCAAATACAATTCCACAAACAGTTAATGTCGGTTTGCTTAATGAAAAATATATATCAGGTTCTGAAAAATCCCTGATCAATTACTCATTCTATATAGGAGCAACAAATACAAATTTAGAGGAAGTGATGAAAGCTGATCCCACGAAAGTTTGCGGAATTAAGCTATTCATGGGATCCTCAACGGGAAATATGCTGGTGGACAATGAAACTGCCCTCGAGGATTTGTTTGCAAAGGCTACAATGCCAATAACCGCTCATTGTGAAGACGAACAGACTATTAGAAAAAACAGTGAAAAATACAGGGAAAAATACGGAGAAGATGTACCAATTAAAATGCACCCTCTAATACGTAGCCGCGAAGCCTGTTTTAGCTCCTCATATCATGCCGTTAAACTTGCAGAAAAATACAATACCAGACTTCATATACTCCATCTCTCAACAGCAGACGAACTTAAGCTCTTCAATAATGAACTGCCTTTGAAACAAAAAAGGATTACCGGAGAGGTATGTGTCCACCATCTGTGGTTTGATGAGTCCTCATATGATAACCTTGGAACATTGATAAAATGGAATCCTGCGATAAAGACCCGGTTCGACAGGGATGCGCTTCGAAACGGGGTTAATAATAATACAATTGACATAATAGCTACTGACCATGCTCCTCATACCCTGACCGAGAAGCATAACAGCTATTTCAAAGCACCTTCGGGCGGACCACTTGTACAGCATTCACTTGTTGCCATGCTCGAACTATGTTTCCTTAATGCTTTTAGTATTGAAAAAATAGTTGAATTGATGTGCCATAATCCTGCTATTCTATTCAATATCAAGGATAGGGGATTTATAAGAGAAGGATATAAAGCTGACCTCTGTCTGATCAATCCCAATAATCCATGGAGTGTTGCAAAGGAAAATATTCTTTATAAATGCGGGTGGTCACCTTTTGAGGGAACCACATTCAGATCTAAAGTTGTCAAAACAATAGTAAATGGCACTATTGTTTACGATAATGGTACTATCAATGAAGATTACAGGGGACAGAGACTGATGTTTGACAGGTAACAGGCTTAATAGGATATTAGTTATTCTCTGTAAACTCTGTGTATCCTTTGTGAAACTCTGTGCCGGTTCCTGTTACACAGAGAATACACAGAGCGCCACAGATAATGGTATAGAATTATATCCTGTTTTTATTTTATACCTTCCTGACGACATACCGAACGGTACTTCTGGTACGCTGTTCCAGCAGAATTTCCCTTCCGGAAATTATTCTGTTAACAGACTCACTGGTATAATGCCTGATCGAAAGCATCTCAACGTTTTCATTATATATGGCGGCAAATTCTTCTTTGAGATCACTAATGAGAGAATCAATTTTTGGTCTGTCATCATCTACACAAACATCAAGACTAACAGCACTAGCCTCTACCAGGTTAACTTTAATTCCATGTACCATGAAGGAATGGAATATCAGGCTAAGTTTATCACTCATAACAAAAGAGAAATCCTTCGGAAGGATTGATATAAGTATCTGGTCCTCCTTTTTTATGAATACAGGTATGTTCTTTTTATTAAATGTTCCTGCATTTATAACTGTACCTTTCAGAGAGGGTGTAAGAAATGACCTCACATAAAGTGGTATACTTTTATTTTGAAGAGGCTTAATGGTTTTAGGATGAATCACTTTTGCACCTGAAAAGGTCATTTCAACAGCTTCTCTGTATGATAGTTCATCAAGCATAGTTGCGTCAGCCAGCCATTTGGGGTCCGCATTATGAATTCCCGGAACATCTTTCCAGAAAACAACACCTTCTGCATCAAGTATACTTGCAATAATTGCAGCAGTATAATCCGATCCTTCCCTGCCAAGTGTTGTTGTTTGACCGGCAACTGTTCCTCCGATAAAACCCTGGGTAACATATATATTTCTGCGGCTGAAATCAAAGGTGGTAAGCATCCTTTTGGTACTCTCATTCAATAAGATGTTTGCATCCCTGAACCTGTCGTCAGTTAACAGATTTTCTCTTATATCAATCCACTCAACGTCTGAAATAATAGTTTTCAGATATTCTGCCACAATAATAGTTGACCATATTTCACCATATGAAACTATCTGGTCGTATTCAAAATCGTACTCCCTTTTCTTCTCAGACAACAGATATTCTTTCAGACCGGCAAATGAAATCTCTATCTTTTCAGCAACTGAGGTTTTATCAATAAAAAGATCATCAATTACTTTCCTATGGTAGTTATAAATTTCCTCCAGCAGGTCATCATATATACTCTCAGACACCATCCATTCATTAAGTACTTTCTCAAGAGCATTTGTGGTTTTCCCAAATGCAGAAACTACAACTACCAGAATATCTGATTCTCCTTTAACAATTCCTGCCAGATTTCTGATCCCTTCAGCATCCTTTACCGATGCTCCTCCAAACTTATTTACCTTCATAATTCCCAGTTTGTGATAAAATTAAGACTTCCCGGTCATAAAGCAATTTCATGAATTAAAATCATTATAAATCATCATCATCGCTATATTTATTAAATTTGTGATTATAAAATCCAAAATTAATTAAATGGGTAACTATAATATCACAACACTTAATGATTTTATTATCCTGAAGCAGAAAGATTTTCCATATGCAAAAGGAGAACTTTCAAGACTTTTACATCATATCGGAACTGCTGCAAAGCTGGTCAACAAAAAAATTAATAAGGCTGGACTGGTGGACATATTAGGAGGTTCCGGGGAAATAAATATACAGGGGGAGTCTCAGCAAAAGCTTGATGTTTATGCCGATGATGTGTTTATTAGTGCACTTAGGGCAAGCGGAGAATGTTGTGGTGTTGCAACTGAGGAAAACCAGAATGAGATATTCTTTTCTGATAATCTGGCATCGAAGGGAAATTACATAGTTTGTATGGACCCTGTTGACGGATCCTCCAATATTGATTATAATGTATCTGTTGGATCAATATTCTCTATTTACAGAAGGATCTCCGGCAGAGGAGAAAAGGTTGGGACAGGAGATTTTCTTCAGAAAGGATCAGAACAGGTTGCTGCCGGATACATTGTTTATGGATCTTCAACAATGCTTGTTTATTCAACAGGAAATGGCGTCAATGGTTTCACACTTGATCCGTCCATCGGGGAGTTTTGTCTCTCCCATCCTGACATCAGAACTCCGGAAGACGGATATATTTACTCTGTAAATGAGGGAAATTATGTACATTTTCCCGAAGGCATAAAAAGATATATTAAATATTGCCAGGAGAAGGATAAAGCAAGCGGAAGACCCTTTACATCAAGATATATCGGCTCACTTGTTTCAGACTTCCATAGAAATCTTATTAAAGGCGGAATATTCCTTTATCCTGAAAACGAAAATGCCCCTAATGGGAAACTAAGGATCGTATACGAATGTAATCCTATGTCATTCATTGCGGTACAGGCAGGAGGCAAAGCATCCAACGGGATGCAGGATATTTTAGATATAGCTCCATCATCTCTCCACCAGCGTTCACCTTTTTATGTAGGATCAGAAAATATGGTCAGGAAAACTGAAGAATTTCTTAAGCTATATAAAAAGTGATTTAGCTCACAAAATGATTTTTATACGGCTTTTATTTCAGTAACGGAAGATAATCAGTCTTACTTTATTAATTTTGCCGGTTCAGCAAATTTCATGAAGGAAAACAAAATAACTGAATACTTTAATAATCATCCTCTCATACCGGGCCTGGTTGAAGCCATCAATTCCGGCAGAACAGATAGAATGTGCATCGAAGGAGTATCAGGTTCATCAGGGGCATTGATTCTTTCAACGGTATTTCATAAAACACAAACGACGCATCTGGTTATCCTGCCCGAAAAAGAAGATGCAGCCTACTTCTATAACGACCTTGTTTCACTGCTCGGCGAAGAATCGGTCTTCTTTTTCCCCTCAACCTACAAACGATCAGTTCAGTATGAGCAGACTGAACCGGCAAATATTGTTCTTCGCACGGCAGTTCTGAATCATCTTACATCAGGAAAAAGAAAAGGAATAATTGTTACCTACCCCGAATCTGTGATGGAGAAGGTTGTGAGCAGAAAAAACCTTAAGAAGAACACTTTCAATATAGCAAAAGGAGATAAGATCTCCCTTGAGTTCCTCGAGGAGATGCTGCGCGAATACAATTTCACCAGAACTGATTTTGTTTATGAACCGGGTCAGTATTCAATAAGGGGAAGTATAGCTGACGTTTTTTCCTATTCAGCCGATCTTCCTTATCGTATTGACTTTTTTGGTGATGAAGTCGATACAATACGGTCCTTTAATACTGATGATCAGCTTTCCGTAAGCCATCATAAACAAATTTCCGTCATACCTAATATCCAGGACATAGCAATTGAACAGATCAACGATTCATTTACCGACTTCCTGCCACCTTCCTCGCTGGTTTGGATTGAAGATGCAGTTTATATAAAGGAAAAGATTAACAATATCTTCTTACAGACTAATCAAAGGGAAGAATCGGGACAGATCTCAGATAAGAAAGAGATTGTAATGACGGGGAACCAGTTTCTGGATTATTGTAAAAAATTCCGTATGCTGGAGCTTGGCAGCCATACAATAAATGAACCTCAGGTAAGATTTGAATTCCGGACAGAACCTCAACCCGTATTCAATAAAAATTTCGAGATTCTTTCAGCCAGACTGTTGTCGAATGACAGTGAAGGCTATGTTACTTTTATCATTTCTGAAAGCGAATCCCAGATTGAGAGACTGAGGGATATATTTGCTGAAGTTAACCCGGAAGTACACTTTTCTCCGCTTTTGATAAACCTGCATGGGGGATTCACTGATCATGATCTCAGGATCTCAGTTTTTACCGATCACCAGATATTCGACAGATATCACAAATTCAGAATAAGAGGATACTTTACCAGAAAAGAGAGTATTTCGGTAAAAGAGCTTACAGGGCTTAACCCCGGAGATTATGTTGTGCACATCGATCATGGCATCGGTAAGTTTGGAGGACTGGAAAAAATTGAGGTCAACGGAAAAATTCAGGAAGCAATAAAACTTGTATACAGGGATAATGATATTCTTTATGTTGGTATCCACTCTCTTTACAGGATATCCAAATACAAAGGCAAGGATAACAGTGAACCAAAAATCTACAAGCTGGGTTCCGGCGCATGGCAAAAACTGAAGCAGGCAACCAAGTCCAGAGTCAAGGATATTGCGAAGGACCTTATACTGCTCTATGCAAAAAGAATGGCATCACCTGGATTCTCATTTTCTCCCGACTCATATCTTCAGCGAGAGCTTGAAGCTTCATTCATTTATGAGGATACCCCCGATCAGCTTTCGGCTTCAATAGCTGTGAAACAAGATATGGAAGCCGAACATCCAATGGACCGTCTGGTATGCGGTGATGTTGGTTTCGGGAAAACGGAAGTGGCAATAAGAGCAGCATTTAAATCTGCCTCCGATAGTAAACAAACAGCAGTGCTTGTACCAACTACTATACTGGCACTTCAGCATTACAAAACTTTTTCTGCACGGCTCAAAGGCTTTCCCTGCAATGTTGATTATATAAGCAGACATAAAAAAGCAGCTGATCAAAAAAAGGTACTGGCCCGGCTTGCTGAAGGTAAGATAGATATAATTATAGGTACTCACAGGCTTGTCGGACAAGATATTAAGTTTAAAGATCTTGGGCTTCTTATCATTGATGAGGAACAAAGATTCGGAGTGTCGGTGAAAGAAAAGCTTAAGAAGATAAGGGCCAATGTAGACACACTCACACTTACTGCTACACCAATACCGCGTACATTGCAATTCTCCCTGATGGGAGCCCGTGATCTTTCGATAATAAATACACCGCCACCGAACAGGATGCCTATTGTAACGGAACTACACGGTTTTAATGAGGAAATTATTAAAGAAGGTATTGAATATGAGGTCTCCAGAAACGGTCAGGTGTTTTTTATACATAACAGGGTTGATAATATAAAACTTATTCAGGCTCAGATCAATCGCATATGCCCTAATGTAAAAACTGCAATTGTACACGGACAGATGGATGGAACTCATGTTGAAAATGTAATGTACGATTTCATTCAGGGCGATTATGATGTTCTGCTGGCAACAACTATAATTGAATCTGGTCTCGATATTCCTAATGCCAATACCATATTTATTAATGATGCACACCATTTTGGCCTGTCGGAATTACATCAATTAAGGGGCAGAGTAGGCCGTTCAAATAAAAAAGCTTTTTGTTATCTGCTGGCACCCCCGCTTAGCACTCTTACACATGAGGCGCGACGCAGATTAAAAGCGATTGAAGAATTTTCGGAACTCGGGAGTGGATTCAATATTGCAATGCAGGATCTTGACATCAGAGGCTCCGGAAACCTTCTTGGTGGTGAGCAGAGCGGCTTTATTGCTGATGTCGGATTTGAAACCTACCAGCGGATTTTGAATGAAGCTCTGATTGAACTTAAAGACGGTGATTTCAGAGAACCCGGGCCGGAAGCCAAAAATTCCGATCCGGAGGTAAAAACAGAATTCATAAAATCTTTTGTCTCTGATTTTCAGATAGATACTGACTTAGAAATTATGTTCCCTGATGAATATATCTCAAATATTTCAGAGAGAATAAGATTATATAAAGAACTTAATGAGATTGAGACAGAAGAAGCATTAATACAATTTGAGAAAAAACTAATCGACAGGTTCGGAACGATTCCTGACCCTGCCGGTGCATTGCTCGATATTGTAAGAATCAAGTGGATTGCCGTTAAAATCGGTATTGAAAAAATATTATTGAAGAATGACCTTCTCATTGCCAATTTTATATCAGATCCTAATTCAGCCTTTTACAGAAGTTCACTTTTCGTTTCGATTATGAATTTTGTAAACCGTAAACAGAAACAGATGAATGTAAAACAAAGAGGGACTAAACTGAGCCTGACTGTCGCCAATATTTTGTCTGTTAAATCTGCTATAAAAGTTTTAAATGAAATCCTGGAGGCCCGCAATGAAGGCCCTTCTGCCCCCTAAAGGGCGGTTAATTCTCTGTATTTCAGTAAATTCATTGATATTGCCGGATTAGGCCCCCACTAGGGGGATGGCGTCAGAGCGGCCAGGGGGCACAAGGGGTTGGATAAAAATTTATTACTTTTGTGCCATGAATCTTGTTGTTGACATAGGGAATACCAGTACGAAACTCGCAGTTTTTAAAGGAACCGAAAAGATTTCTGTTTCAAGGATTAATGAGTTTAGCTGTGAAGAGCTTGATAAAGAGCTTTCATCTTTTAAGTTTAATAAAGCTATTCTTTCGTCTGTAAAGAAACTGACCCCTTTCTTATCAGATATGATCTTCACTAACATCCCTTTTGTTCACATTCTTTCACATAAATCCAGGCTTCCCTTTAAGATTGAATATGATACACCTGAGTCGCTTGGAACTGACAGGATAGCTGCTGTTGCCGGGGCATATCAGATGTTTCCCCGATCAGAGATACTAATCATTGATGCAGGAACTGCCGTTACTTTTGACTATCTCTCAGTCAATGTTTATAAAGGGGGGAATATTTCCCCCGGATTAACAATGAGATTTAAAGCCTTAAACAAGTTTACTGAAAACTTGCCGCTTGTTTCACCCTCTGCTGATTATACTTTTCCCGGACGAAATACTACCGATGCGATAACAGCCGGTGTTATATCAGGGGTGACATATGAAATAAATGAGTATATTCGCACGTTTGAGAAAAAGCACATGGATTTTAAAATTATACTGACAGGCGGCGACAGCGGATATCTTAAAAATAAAATCGACTTTCACATCACATATATGCCTGATATTGTGATTGATGGGTTAAATTATATTCTGGAGTACAATGCAAAATAAACTTATAACAGCAATTTTAATCTCTCTCTTTTCATTTGCCTTCACTGCCAATGGTCAGAAACTCATTAATTCACCTTATTCAAGGTTTAATATCGGGACTCTGGAACCAGCAGGTTCATTCAGAAGTCAGGCAATGGGAGGTATCAGCACATCAATGAGAGGTAACAGCTCAATCTACTTTTCTAATCCTGCCTCATACAGCAGTTTTGATACAATTTCATTTATTTTTGATTTTGGTATTGATTATAGCAAGAATATTCTATCTAATGGTTCTTCCAGGTATTCTTCTGATGACATGAATTTTGATCATCTGATGATGGGTTTCCCTCTTGCAAAAGGATGGGGTTTCGCTTTCGGATTTGTCCCAATGAGTAATGGATATTATAAAATGAATGAAACTTTGCTCAAGACTGATCCCGGATATGATCCGCTAATTGGTGAATATAGTATAAACCATAATGGAGATGGAGGTTTTAATCAACTCTTTGTTGGTTCAGGTATCAAACTGAACAAGAATTTTTCAGCTGGCGTAAATATGACATTTCTTTTCGGTCAGATCAGCAGATCAAATTATTTCGATTTTGCAGACTTTTTTAATGTCTTTAATAACAGCAGCTCTGAAAAGCTTCAAATAAATGGAGTTAATTTTGATTATGGAATTCAATACACAACAACACTTAAAAATAATTATTTTCTAAACGCCGGCCTTTCATTGAGTTCGGGAAAACATTATAATGCAAACTATGAGCGCCTGGCAATGAGCTATACCGCATACGGTACAATAGATACAGTTTCATATGTTTCCGATGACTTAACTTCAGCATTTATTCCGGGTACTTTAAGGATGGGCATCTCTTACGGCAAAAAGGATAAATTTACAGCTGGTTTTGATTTCGTTACTACCAAATGGTCAAAATCAAAGATCCCTGGTTCAGAAGGCTATGCAGCAGATACACGATCGTTTCTTTTTGGTGCTGAATACATACCTGATAAATTTTCAAACTACAGCTTCCTTAAAAGACTTGAATACCGTATAGGCGGTCATATTGAAGATAATTATTTAATTATAAACGGAGAACAGGTAAAGGAAATGGGAGCAAGCTGCGGAATCGGATTACCTATGAGGCGTTCATTAAATATGACTAATGTGTTCTTTGACTATACCAGGAAAAACGGATCATCTCTGAATAATCTTCATACCGAAAACTACTATACTATCGGGATCAGCCTGAATTTTTACGATTATTGGTTTATGAAACGTAAATATGATTAACATTATTAATCATTGTTAAACATCTTATATTGATAAAGTGTATAACATAGATTGTCAGTGCAAGGAATAATGAGTTTGCTGGTTCTTGTTAAATGGTAATAATGAAACATACACCGATAATATTACGGATCTTCCGGCTGGTGATAATACTAGTAATTGTTTCAGGGATAGCTCTATCCTGTACAAAAAAAAGTAATTTCATTCCAAAATCTGACCTCCTTTCACTTCCGACAGTTACGGTAAAGAATGGAGAAACTGTAATGACCGATTCAGGAAAAGTTCAGTTAATTATGTCTTCGCCCCTGATGGAGAAATATGATAACAAGGATTCGCCATATACTGAGTTCAGATTTGGGATCAGGGTATATTTTTGCAGGGATGAAAAAGATACTATCGGTATGGTAACAGCCAAATATGCAAAGTATACCGCAACAAATGATTTGTGGGAGCTTAAAGACAGTGTTGTGGTTGTTAATGAGAAAAAGGATAAACTTGAAACCGAGCTTTTATTCTGGGATCAGCGGAGCGACCTCATCTATACTGACAGGTTTGTGAAGATTTCAAATGCAACCATGGTAAGCCAGGGGTTCGGATTCGAATCTGATTCACATCTGAATCACCAAAAATTGAAAAAGGTAAGTGCAACAATTATATTTTAATGATGAAGAATAGTTCACTGGTGATCCTTGAAATAATCTGGATTACAACAGGTATATTATGCATTGCAGCAGTGATAAGGATTGCAACTTCTACCGGTGGCAGCAAAATATATATCTTTGCATTAATGGCTCTGGTTTCTTTTGTCTTTGCCTGGCTGAGACATAAACAGAGAAAAAAGAGTTAACTTTGATTTATGGGCGGAATTCTTATAATCCTTATTGCAATTGTTCTTTCTGCATTTTTTTCCGGTATGGAGATAGCTTTTGTTGCATCAAACAAGCTCCGGATTGAACTTGACAGAAAGCAGGGGGTTTTCGGATCAGAAATAATAAAGATATTTACAGATAACCCCGGGCAGTATATTGCCACAATGTTAATTGGCAATAATATTTCGCTGGTCATTTATGGTCTGGTCTTTTCAAGTTTACTTGGACCTGTTCTTTCTCCGGTTATTGATTCCGACCTTTTAATACTTATAATTAATACAATAATCTCTACTGCAATTATACTTTTTGTTGCGGAATTTCTGCCAAAAACGATTTTTATTATCTCCCCGAACTTTTTTCTTAAGTTTTTAAGTATCCCTACGCTGATATTTTTTTTCCTGTTCTACCCTATAAGTAAATTAACTCTGGCAGCCTCAAATTTGTTCTTCAGGGTGTTTTTCAGGATAAAGCCCGGTGAAAGAAGACAGGAAGACATCGTTTTCAGTAAGGTTGATCTTGACCACTTTATTAATCAAAGAAAGCATAACGAAGAGGAGCCGGAACCTGATCAACATAATATCAGAATTTTCCAGAATGCACTTGATTTCTCCAATGTAAAACTCAGGGAATGCATGATTCCAAGAACAGAAATTGAAGCTGTCGAATGTAAAAGTCCGGTTTCCGGGCTTAAAGAAAAATTCATTGAGACAAGATTATCGAGGATTCTTGTATATGAGAAGTCCATTGACAATATTATAGGCTATTTTGAATTAAAAGACATTTTTAAAAACCCTTCGGATATCAGGTCATCAATAAGAAAACTTGCAATAGTACCTGAAACGATGCCTGCCAATAAGTTATTGAAATTATTTGTAGATGAGAAGAAGAATATTGCTCTGGTAGTTGATGAATTTGGCGGTACCTCGGGAATGGTGACTCTCGAAGATGTGCTGGAAGAGATCGTCGGAGATATTGAGGACGAACATGACACCAGTGATCTTATCGAAAAGGTTATCGGCGCTGATGAATATGTCCTGTCAGGACGTTTAGAAATTGATTACCTGAATGAAAAATACAATCTTAATCTTCCTGAAGAGGATGATTATGAAACGCTCGCCGGCATGATTCTTTTTTTTCATGGCAGTATTCCCGGGAATAACGATATTATAAGAATAGGCAAAATTGTTATAAAGGTACTCAGGGCAACTTCGACAAGGCTGGAACTTGTCAATCTGAAGATTGAATAAAAAGAGGCTGTCCTCTCCGGATCAGTCTCTTTTATAGTAATTAAGTTCCTTTAAGTTATATTCCGATCAGAATTTATCCCAGAATAATTTTGTTGTAGCTTCGTCACCACCAATTGCAGCAGAAGCTGCATCGTAATTAGCCTTATTCATTTTGTTTTCATTATATGGATAAGGCATACGAACAGGAATATCAGCATATGTCATTCCGGAGGGAACGCTTAATATGGGAAAATCAAGTCTTCTCCATTCAGCCCAACCTTCAACACCCCTGTCAAAAAGGCCTAGCCATTTCTGTGTACCAATCTTCTGCTTAAAAGTACCGGTAGCAGTCGAATATGCAACATTAGCCTGAGCAAGGTAAGCATTTGCATCCGCTTCAGCCACACCCCAGTATTTCATACTTGCAAGAATAGCATTATTGTAATGGGTTTCAGCATTTGTTACGCCACCAAGGTTACGTTCTGCTGCTTAAGCAAACCCCTCATAAGCATCATCGAGGTCAGCTATTGCAGCGTCAAGTTTTATAATAAGCGCTTTGTAAATTTCAAGAGCATCATCATATTTTGGCCGGCTGTTATCAGCAGCCTGAAGAGCCTCAGAATAAGGAATATTTCCAAACTGATCAACCAAAACCTGGTATACATAAAAATGCTTTTCCCTTTGTACCAGTTTATACCATCCGGAGATTACCTTCGGTGAGCAGGGTTCCCTGGGTTCCTATCTTCTGCGTCTTATGGTGGATTCGTTATTAATGATAATATTTTTAGCTGATATGAAATGGGTAAGCAGAGGCAATCCTTTATTCCTGATTCCCGATACTCAAAATAAAATATTAACTTTCACTTTTAAATAATCCTCTTTACAAGTAGTTTCTGATAACTTTAAATTGAAGAAAAGCCATGAAACAGAACATAATTAATCACATCCGGAAAAGTGTTCTACCTGCAGTAGTATTATTTTGTATAGAGATACAATTGACAGCTCAAGCCGATTCGGCAATAAAACGGTCTCAATTTCTTCTGCCAGACTTTACCTCCGGCACAATCATGTTGAAAACGGGGGGGAAAATTGAAAGGGAAATTAATTTCAATCTGTTAACCGGAAAATTGAATTACATGGAAAACGGCAAAGTCATGGATCTTATAAATCCGCAAGCAATTGATACAGTTTATATCCTGAATAATAAATTTATATATAATGATAATGCTTTCCTGGAAGTGATTATCGAAGCACCAGTTTCACTTTACCTTGAACATAAAGGACAGCTGATCTCATCAGGAAAAGAAGGACCTTATGGTACAACTTCTCAAACAAGTGGGCCAACCTCACTCAAAAGGTATTTAACTGATGCAAATACATACAATTTAAAGTTACCTGAAGAATTTAAAGTAATCAAATCGTTTGTTCCATGGGTTAAAATAAATAATGAATTCCATAAATTTTTGACTATAAAACAGTTTCAGAAGCTTTTCCCGGACAATAAGGATAATCTTAATCAATTTATCAATAAGTTCAAACCAAGTATAAAGAATCCTGATGATCTCATAAAACTGGTAAATTATTGTAATGGACTAACCAGATAAATACAGTGCCCATTTGTTACAACCTGTTTTAATAGAAGTTATTATAGAAATGAAAAAAGGATGCTCAAGTTTTGAGCACCCTTTATAATATTCAGGAAATGATCAACTTGATTATTTCCCCTTTTTTATCAATAGTTTTGCAGACTTGGCAACACTTCCGGGTCTGTACTCTTCATGAGTCCCATCGACATCACCCTGGAAATCTACAATCATAATCCCGGTACAAGGATCAAATGTACCAGAACCAACAACAAGATATGTATTGCCATCGCCCATAACGATACCCTGCTCAGGAACGTTTACCAATCCGGTAAGAGGATCCAAATCAAATGCGAGCAAGTCACTTGTGTAATCCCAGAAATTGGACTGCCATACCCTGTAAGGATCTGTGGCATCTGCTCTGAAATCAACATTATATTCACCATACCCTCTTTCATTTGCAATATAGCTTCCGGTAAAGGTTTTAATGTCGAACGGGCATTCCGGTTTTTTGCTTAACCTTAAATTTGCAGTTGCCGCTGGCAAGCTGGTTTTAAAAACCGGACAGCTTAAATTCAAAACTAATAAAACTGTATCTCCCTTTTCAAAATTGGCAGAATGCATAATAATATCAAATTTAGCACCACCTGTATTAGCGGGAATTTCCACAGACGTAGTTTCTAAAGTATACTGTTTGCCTGCTTCTGCAGTTGAAGCAGAGGTATTAACAGTAATATCAACAGTTGCGGCATTTGCACTCAATGGTCCCCATACCTGTAACTCAATAGAAATGGTTTCATCAACCACGGAATTATTCTCGACCTCATAAAGCATGCTCCCATTTAAAAAAACCAGGTTTGCCTGCGCATTAGGATCAAATCCCTTAGTTAAAACATCATAATTCGGGTCAAGCTTTTGGCATGCAGAAAGCAAAGTTACTGTAGCAACTGCAAGCAAGAACATTTTATTTATATTTTTCATATTATACTAATTTTAATGATTAGTTCTTGATTGATCTATTTATTCCACCATAATTTATCACTAATCGTTACAGAAGGAACGTTGGCACCATTATAAGTAATCTCGTCCTGTGCGTAAGGAAAGCGCGATGGCGTTTCAGTAAGGACAGCACCTGTTGGTAAAGTAATTGCAGGGAAACCTGTTCTTCTGTAATCTGCATAGGGCTGGTTAGTCCCAAATGTTGCAATATATTTCTGGGTCATTATCAGTTCTAGAGTTAATGTTGCCCCATTAATATTTGCATCCAGCCATGCTGTATTGGCATCGCCTGTAACTTTCAGTACTGAAGCTGCTACAGCAGCTTCAAAAGCTGTTTGTGCCTCTGTAGTATGTCCCAGCATAAAATTTGCTTCCGCTTCAATAAATTTGAGTTCAGAGTAAGACATAATTACTGAAGGAGTGGTAGCGCCGGCAACATAAGTACCAGGTTTAGAAGCATCCCCATTTTGCGATAAAATCACACTCCCGGTATATTCTCCATTGGCATCTTTTGCAACATAAAAAGGAAGGCGGGGATCATTATCAGCTTTCAACATATCTACAAATGGAGCTGCCATCCGAACATCTGACCGTTGCTCCATAAACTGGAATATCGGGTTATGATTGTCTGCATTCCATATAACATTAAAATCATCGGAATTTGATTTAAATCCATTAGCAACAGCTGCCAGGGCTGCTGTATAAGCAGCATCAGCATTTACTCCGGATAATTGAATTGCATAACGCGCCATAATTGAATAGGCAGCTTTTTTCCAATTAGCAACTTTGCCACCGTATATTACATCGCCGAGGATACTGACAGCATTTTCGGTGGCATTAAAGTTTGTTATCGCTTCATTGAGTATTACATTCAAGGTATCATAAAGCTTTTCCTGTGTATCATAAGTAGGATGAAGGATATTTTCATCTCCTCTGAAACCCTGACTGAATGGCATATCCCCAAACAAATCAGTGGAAATCCCCAAAGTAGTTGCAATAATAACTCTTGCAACACCTGCATTATAAGGAGAAACTTTCCCTGCTGTTTTTTCTGCTTTGTTGAGCAGAACCTTCGAGTTCTCAAATATGCTCGTATAAATGGAACCCCATACGTTATTTACGTCTGCCGGTAGCAACTGATATTTTGCCTCAGTAAACGATTGACGATCAACACCATCAAATTGCTGCATCCAGATATTGGTAGTGCGTACCAGATCATTCCCTGCCATATTATAACCAAGAGCTTGCTCAATTGCAGGAAGCATAAGTTTCATCGGAACATCTGATGGAGAATCCGGATCTTTATTAATATCCGTATCAATCCATTTTTGACAGGATGTAAGCAATAAAGTAACTCCGAGAATTACCCCTGCCACTTTAATTATATAATTGGTATACTTTTTCATATTATATTAATTAATAAGTTAATTAAAAGGTTACTTTTAACCCAAACATGTACGATTTAGTACCCGGGTTATTAAAGTAATCCATACCCTGACTATTTGTAGATCCTTCAAGGTTCGTTTCCGGATCGATACCTGTATATGGAGTAAATAAGAGCAAATTCTTACCAGTAAAGTAGATCTGAGCATTTTTAATCACAGTCTTCTTAAATGGAAGGGTATAACCCAATGTAACATCTCTTAGTCTTACCCAGTCGGTATGTTCCATTGCGGCCCATGAGGGCCCGCCACCGAAGTTACTTCCCATACCCTGATACCAGGCCTGATCACGAACAACCGGTGTATTATTGACCACACCGTCACTTACAGGATTACCGTTAGCATCCAGATGCCCATAAACGCCATCAAATACCACAATATTTTCAGCAGGGGTAGTAGCAAAATCAATTGTTCCCTCCGGAGTATAATAGACTTCGCGCTTACCAGAGCGTTCAGTGGTTCCAAAATAGTCCATTGCAAATGCAGTACCATTATACATCATACCTCCTTTTTTGATATCCCACATAAATGAAAGACTGATATCTTTGTAAGAAAATGTGTTAGTAATATTCGCTGTCCAGTTAGGGGCTGTATTTCCAATAGGTACCATTGAACGTGTATCAGTCCAGGGATATCCGTCGCGGAAATTGTCGCTGGGATCATCATTAATAAGAAGGTTACCCTTATCATCTCTGAAATAGTCTTCTCCGAATATACTTCCATATTCCTGCCCGGCAACAGCACGTACCTGAGGAACAGTAAATCCTCCAAGGAAGAGATTATCTACACCTGGAGCCAGTTTATTTATCATGCTTTTCATTTTTGAAAAGTTTGCAAGAAGGTTCCATGAAAAGCTGCCTTTGTTTATTATGTCAGCATTAAGGCTAAATTCAACCCCTTTTGTTTCCATTTCAGCGGCATTCAGGAATACTGAAGAAAAGCCTGTTGAAGGAGCAATCGGAACTGACATCAGAAGATCTTTATTCAGATTACGAAAATAAGAAGCATCAAGGTCAATCCTACCCTTGAATAATTGTAGTTCCAAACCCAATTCATAGGAATCCTGAGTTTCATGTTTCAAATCAGGGTTACCTAAACCTGATCCAAGAGAAAAGCCTGTCTGACCCAAATACGGAAAATTAACCCCAGTCGTCCAACCATCACCTGCAGTGGCTTTATAAAAGTAATTAGATGTGTTATATGCACCTGCAATGTTTGCTGTACGTGCAACAGAAGCCCTCAATTTTCCGTATGAAAGTAAATCATTGCCTTTAAGAGGTCCAAGTTCTGTAAAAACAAAACCAAGGCTTGCGGAAGGATAAAATGCTGATAAGTTTGCTTCAGGCATTGTTGTTGACCAGTCATTTCGACCTGTCACGCCAAGATAAAACATCCTTTTATATGATAGATGAAGATCACCAAAGAAAGCAGCAGTCCTGTAATTGCTTATTGCAGTGCTGACGGTGTTGGTTGCTGAGTTCGACAACTGGTAAAAATCCGGAATCTCCAATCCTTTAGCATCACCATACAGATACTTACTGAATGTTGAATACATGTTATTTCCAAGGGTTGCCTGAATACTGAAATCCTCACCAAAGCTTTTGTCAAAGTTTAATAAAAGGTCAGAATTAAAAATCCCTGCATAATTCATATACTCATCATAATAACCAGCGGGTTGTGCTTTTGAGTCTAACGCAAATTTATCAATATATCTTCTTGTATACCAGTCAACACCAGCGTTATATGTCAATCTTAAGTAATCTGTAAATTTAACAGCCAAATTTGTATTACCGGTAAAGCGGTTAACATTCTCATCATATGCAATCATGTTTGAGACCCAGTATGGGTTATCATATCCGCTATCATTTCGATAGTTACGTTGTGTTCCGTCAGGGAATATATAACCGGCGCTGTTATCAAATGTAGATGCTGTTCTTAAAAGACCCAGCATAATTCCTGATGTGTTAGATCCTTTCTGAATCTGGGTAGCAGTTGAGTTTGTATAAGCCAGATCTGCTCCTAAAGTAATCCTCTTTGATACGTTAGTTGTAGCATTTAACCTTACTGTTGTTCTGCCATACTTGTTATTCGGAACAACACCCTCCTGTGACAGGTTTGAAAGTGAAAAATAATAACTCCCCATTTCATTTCCATTACTTACACTCAAATTATTATTTAAAGTGACGCCTGTCTGGAAAAATTTGTAAGGATCATAATATTGTGCAGGACGTCCGTCACCTTCCCCTTTGGCAACCAGTCTACCGTATGGATCCCATTTGTAAGTTGCATCCCCATCATATTCAAGATCTGCAATCTTGGGACCGAAAGAGTTTGCATTACCACTGCTCCAGACACTGTTGTTTCCCTGAGCGAAAATTTTCTGACGTGGTGGTAACTGTGAAACCTGGTCGAAACCAACGGAAGAACTGAATTCTACTTTTCTGGCAGTCAGATTTTTTCCACTCTTTGTCGTAATTATAAGAGCACCATTGGCAGCTCTTAATCCATACAGAGCAGTCGCAGCGCCACCCTTTAATATACTTATCGATTCAATATCGTCAGGGTTAAGGTCAATAGAACGGCTTGATGTTGTAACACCACCGACTTCTCCACTGCCACCGCCGCCACCGGAAATGATAGGCATGCCATTAACAACGAACAATGGCTGGTTATTTCCAGTAATTGAGTGAGCTCCACGAATAGTCATGTAGGTGGAGGCACCTGCATCCCCGGCTGAACTGGTAATCTGCACTCCTGAGGTTCTTCCGGCAAGTGAGTTTACCATGTCAGCATTAGGTTTTGAGCTAATGACATCTGTATTTACTGTCTGAACATTGTAACCCAGCTCTCTCTTTTCCCTTGAAATCCCAACAGCTGTTACTACAACTTCACTCAGACCCAGAAGCTCTGGTTCCATCACAACATTTATAACCGATCGGCCGGCAATTTCTATTTCCTGAGTTTTCATCCCTATATAGGAGAAAACCAATGTTGTAGCACTCGTCGGAGCTGTAATGGAGTAATTACCCTGCGCGTCTGTCAAAGCACCGAGTGTGGTACCCTTAACAAGAACTGTCACTCCGGGAACAGATCCCTCTCCCTCTACCGAAGAGGTGACCGTTCCTGTAATCACTCTTGTTTGTGCAAATAAGTTATAGCTGCCTATAAACACAAACAAAACAATTAGTAGACATAGTTTCTTCATACGAATTAGTTTTAGGTTTAGATTTAACATGTCAAATATAATTTTTAATAATATAATCTCCAAACTAATGTTTTTCATTTAAAGAAGAGCGTTTTCATTTATAAACAAATATCAGCAGATAACCGCAAATAAGCAGATTCTGATAGTTAATAATAATAAATGTTAAAAATGCTTATTCAACTTTCGTCATTATGAATCTTACAATAAAATGACCATTTACCGGACCAAGAAAACCGGATTTACTTAAGCAAACCATTCACCTTAACTAATGCTAATGCTTAGATTAATAAATAACAAACACAACTATGCACTCAATCTGTTATACTACAAACAAGATCGGCAACAGAATTGCTGATAGTATCGTGTGTAAATTCATGCAGTTTTAAATTGGTCGTATCCAGACTTATACAATATAGAATTCTATCAGCAAAGGCATGAACGGGATATTAAATATCTATTTATGTATTACTGTTTCTAAATCCATCATTACAATTTATGGTTCACGAAAACACAGGTAACATTTTTTGTTTAATCTTTCTTAAACCTTAATAATTTTTTCACAGCTACAATACTGATCCCCAAAAATCTTAGTCATCAATTTTAACAGGATATGTTTTATCCCTTTTTATTAAAACAAGGAGGCTGATCTTTTTGGAACAGCCTCCTATTAACAAAAATCCCAGGATAATAATTATTAATGTGGCATCAGGTATTCCTCATAACTTGTTGCCCTGTGTCCATACATTTTATAAATTGTTCCGGCATCTGATGCGAACTCAGCTTCAAAATAAATACTGTCATTGTTAATTATTTTGCCATTTGTAATGGTTACTCCATCCTCATATCTGGTTCCGGAATATGATGTATAATTGGTTGTACTGAATGTTAAAGTACCCATATCAGCCTTTGCTTTTGCTTTAAAAGGCCTTATGTTACCATTATCATCTATCCAGACCGAATCCTGTCCGATGGATTCATTATATACTTTAATGAAATACGGTCCGGGATCAACAGTTCCCCCGTATTCAAGTTGCAGGGCCCATTCTCCGCTCAACGGATATGCCCAGTTTAATTCCCTGGTATAATCCAGTTTTTGGCATGAAAGCATAACAACAAGCATTACTGCCATTAATATGCTGAATTTATATACTAACTTTTTCATAAACATGTGATTAAGGTTAATTAAGGGTTAAAGTAACCAGATAAATATAATGTGTTGAAGTATAATCTGTAGACCAGGTAATTTCATTTGTTACCGGGTTGTAGACCCCGTTTGTAAGGCTGTTAAGTGAATCACCAAAACCTGAATCATAACTGCTTATATATGTAAGGGTATTATCAGCATTTAATTGCAGATATCCCGTCATGGCGTAAGCAGGTCCGTAACCGTAAGAAGAACCCTGATCATAAAAACCTCCCAATAGATCTGAAACATAAAAAATTCCGGGAGCTTTTTTTGTGATTGTCACACTCAAACCTGTGAATGATCTGGCATATGGTGCCTGACGGGCAACATCAGATGAGTAGCTTCCTGAGATGTCAGTTGCAGGAGCCGCTGGATCATAAACAATAACCGTTCTGGTTGCTGATGCCGAAAACCCGTCAGAATTTACCGCACTGTAAGTCAGAGTATATAGACCGACCTGATTAACATCCACGGTACCGGTAACCGTGACATTATTTGTTACGTCTGTAGTACCCTCAGTAGCTTTAAATCCCGGATCAACGAACGGTGTACCTTGAGGGTCTAGTACCAGAGATCCCTGTGTCAGATCAAAAGTCACGTAATATGTAATGCGCGAAACTCCAGCAGAAGTCAAATCTCTCTCGCAGCCTGAAATGAAAGCTGCCAGCAACATTAAAATCAAGATATTAAATATGCTTTTCATAGTGAATTTTTTTTAGGTTATTTACTCTTGGTATCCCACCAGACTTTAGTATAAATAGGTACCTGTGCAGGTGTATTCGGATTCGATTTTCTCTCTGAATCAGGATAGATTAACCTCTTTGGGAACTTCCCTCCTGTTACATTAGTGGGAGAAATGACCAGAATATCAGGGTAACCGGTACGGTTCTGATCAAAGAATGCTTCTAGGCTTTCACTATTCGCAGAGGCAATCCATTTTTGAGTTATGATTGCGTTTTGCTTGTTTTCAAATCCAGTTGAAGGATATTCGTATACCCCCCCCGGGCCATATAAAGCAGGATTATTTACCGCTCCGAATTTAGCCATGGATGCCTGAATGCCCTGTTCATAAAGAGATTTTGCATCCGCATCGCTGCCATACCACAAATTTGCTTCAGAAATTAAGAAATTACATTCAGCTGCGGAAAAGAGATACACCGGGTCAAGTGGACCCAGATTGGGTGTTGCCAGATTTTGAATATTAGGATATGTTGCAGCATCAGTTTTATAATGTCCGTTTGGTAAACCGATCATAAATCCACCTTTTAATGACGGAACAAAAATTTTGGTAAGTCTGGGATCAGAAGCTGTTTTTAAAGCATTCAATAAAGTTGCACTTGCTGCAATATTACCAGCTAAACGGTCTACTCCTGTTTCATAGATCGGATTACGCCTGTCCTGTTCATTTGCAAATGCAGTCATCTTTGCATCTACTGTCAGAAAATTGTTTTTTGCCAATAATGCTTCAATACCCGATTGTGCGATACCCGGTCGAGCATAGACCTGACGTAAATAAATTTTTAATTTCAATGTATTGGCAAACTGGATCCATTTATCTATATCTCCCTGAAAGATTATATCTTCTTGTCCAATCGGGGAAGAAGTAGCCAGAGGATTCGAACTTGACTTGACAGTGAAATCCTGATTTAAGGCATAATCAAGCCGGGCAATCAGGCTGTCATATACCAGAGATCCATCATCCCATATCGGAGTAAAGTTTCCGGTACCCTCTAATGCCTGTGTGAAAGGGATCTTATCATATAAGTCAGCTAAAATCTGGAAAGTGAATGACTGAATTGATGTTGCAACCAGATAATAAGTCCAGTCTCCAGTTTTACGGGTTGTAGTTCGTATATATTCCAGATCATTCAGACTACCCGAATAAAGCTCACCAAACTGACGAGTATCGTAATCAGTACTTTGCAACGAATAATCATCCCAGCTTGCCCATTGACCTGCACCGGTTGATTGCGACCAGTGCTGAGCCCACATACCTCCCAATAGCTGGTACCAGCCGCCGATCACATAAGCACTTGAAGCAATCCCGCTGGGCAATACAAGCTTGGATGTGGATGTAGAAGGATTATTAGGATCCTCATTAATATTCAGGAAATTCTTGGTACAGCTTATTCCTATAATGAGTATTATAAAAAGGATAAAATATTTTTTCATAACTGACAAATTTTTTAGTTTTTAAATATTAAAAAGTTATCCTCAAACTGGCAGTGAATGAGCGGGTAGCCGGAGTTGCTCCGTATTCTCCGAAATCAGCAGCAAGATCATTCCCGAATGTAGTTACTTCCGGATCAACAAAAGTATTGTCACTGGGTGTCCATAACAGCAGATTCCTGCCAATCAGACTTATATCAGCTTTGGTCACTCTGATCCTGGATGTTAATTTTTTAGGAATACTATAAGAAAGGATCAGGTCACGTAATTTTATAAATGATTTATCAAACATAAATGCGCGCTCGAATCTTCCTCCTCCATAGGTCTGATCATAATAAAGGTTCAGGTTATTGCTTGACCCGGCAATTGGTATGGTATTTTCCACATAAGTTATATTACCTGCTCCGTCATCAATTTTAATTACCGAGTTTGGAATAATAAACGGTTGGCGGTCATTATAAGTTGTCTGTGGAATGTTGCCTGTAAAGGACAATATTTCTGCATTCCGTGAATACATCAGCCCTCCCTGTCGTATATCAAGTGTAGCGCTGAGAGTCAGTCCCTTGTAGGAAAATGATGTATTAACACCCGTGATATACTTATACTCAGCGTTGCCGTAAATTACTTTATCAGTGGCAGGGGTTGGTAATCCCTGGTTATTTACGACAATCCTTCCCTGAGGATCATACTCCGGTGCATTACCCTCAAATAATCCAATGGGTTGTCCGGGACGTGCAACGAATGCCAGGGAACTTGTGCCACCCAGAACGATCTGATCCAGTCCTTCCGTAAGCTTAACAAGTTTATTTTTATTGTTTGAAAAGTTCCATGCTACTTTCCACTCAAAATTGGCGGTTTTAACCGGGACAACTGTTAATAACAATTCTATACCCTTATTGGTTATTTCACCTAAATTCATTGTTTGTGAGGAATAACCTGTTGATCGTGCAATAGTCGCATTCCAGATCAGATCCTTAACAGTTTTATTATATACAGTGAAATCAAGTGCAAATCCTGTTGTTAAGAAATCTCAGATCAGTTCCAAGCTCAATCTCTGTAGCAATCTCAGGTGATAATTTGGGATTCCCGATTGTATTTGCAATTGTAAAGCCATTTATACCATTGGGTAAGGGGAATAATAAACTCCGGTAACCATCGGTTATGGCTGTTTGTGTAAAGACCGAATTTATCAGATATGGGTCTGCGTCATTACCTGTCTGGGCTATCCCTGCCCTGATTTTACCATAGGGTAAGATGTTTTTAATTGCAGGGAAAGCATCACTTACAACAAAACTGATATTAACGCTAGGGTAGAAAAAGGATCGGTTGCTGACCGGTAAAGTAGATGACCAGTCGTTTCTGGCAGTAGCATTAAGGAACAAAAATTCCTTATATGACAGATCCAGACTGCCGTATACCCCTATCAGTCTTCGTTTACTGGAAAATTCATTAACTGTAGGAGTGGCCGAACTATTCGATAATTGATAAAATTTAGGTATATCAAGCCCAATTACCTGTGATGTCTGGTTCCTTGCGGAACGCTGATTATAATTATGGCCCAGAATAACATTAAGCTTAAAATCGCTGCCAAATGACTTGTTAATTGTCAGGAAAAAGTCTGTGTTAATTTCCTGATTATAATAAGAAGCCTCCGATACCCGGCCTACATCATTATTATAATTGGCACGGATTGAATTCACTATTGATCTCCACTGTTTCAACTGGGAATTTGAAACATCTGTACCGGTCCTTAAAGTCATATCCAGCCATGGAAATGCCTTATAATCAAGAGTTATATTTCCATAGATCCGGTTTTCTGTCATCGCATTGCCATGCTCATTAAGAACAAAATATGGATTCTGTGCATATACCGTATAATAATTATCGACATTGTTGAATTTATTATTGTAATCTTTCTGATCAACAATACTTATGTCTCTGGGTGTTTGAAATATTCCATCCATTACTGACTGATCCTGCCCGGTAGGTACAAAACTGCTCTTCTTATTGACATAATTAAACACAGCCGTACTCGTGAAATTTTCAAAGAATTTAGTTGAACCGTTCAATGAAAAAGTGTTTCTAATGATACGAATCGGCGGTGGATGGCATTATACCATTGGCATTTACATTGGAAAATGAAAGATAATAAGAGGATTTTTCCGTCCCGTTTGTAATAGAAAGAGAATTATTATAGGTCTTCCCGATATCGAAAAAATCTTTAAAATTATCTTTCAGGGCAACATAGGGCTTGATCATCTGTGAGTTATCAACTATATGTCCCCATACACGTACCTTTCCATCAAATTTCGGACCCCATGAACCATTTTCTTCAAGATTGGCTGCAAGTGTACCATCGTACCAGCCCTGTCCAAATTCATTTTGAAATAATGGGGTACGCAATGGAGTGTCAAAAGAGATCGAAGTTGAAAAATCTACAGTTGCACCCTTACCTGCTCTGTCCATACCATTCTTTGTAGTTATGATAATAACCCCGTTTGTTGCCCTTGATCCGTATAATGCCGTACCTGAGGCTCCCTTTAAGATGCTGATTGATTCAATATCATCCGGGTTAATATCATTAGCAGCGTTACCAAAGTCAGTACCTCCATTTATAGAGCTACTGCCAATTGCTGCGTTACTAACCGGGACCCCGTCAATAACATACAACGGCTGATTTGACCGGCCGAGGGAGGAATAGCCTCTTAAAAAGACGCGTGTGGAAGCACCAGGTGCCCCGGAAGCCGATGATATATTTATACCCGCTACCTTCCCCTGAAGCGCATTTAATGCACTTCTGCCACTGGATGCAGTTATTTCATCGCTTTTAATCTGTGTGGCAGAATACCCAAGGCTCTTTTCTGAGCGTTTGATACCAATCGCCGTTACTACAACTTCTCCCAGACCCAGAAGCTCCGGTTCCAAAATTGCATCAATTACTTTCCGGCCTGCAATCTCAACCTCTAACTTCTTCATACCGATATACGAGAAAATCAGAGTGGTTGCATTCACCGGAACAGCAAGAGAATATTTTCCGTTTACATCTGTTATGGTACCAACTGTTGTACCCTTGACAGATACAGCAACACCAGGAATCACTCCCTCTCCTTTGGCGGAAGAGGTCACCGTGCCTGTAATGACTGTGGTCTGTGCAAGTAATGCATGACTACCTGCATAGACTAACAGAACAATCAGCAGAAATAGTTTCTTCATAAAATTATTGTTTAAGGTGTATATAAAAAATATTTATTAGGTAATTAGAAGGTGAAATTATTCCTAAATTATTTTATCCAGATTAACAATAAATTAACAATACATTAAGATTTGATTAAGACTTAAATGCTAAGTTCAAACAGGATATAAACGCAAAGCCATCAAGGATAAGACAGACAGAGGATAAGATCAGATCAGATCCGTTAAAATTTGAAATTTGGCAGACGAATGAGCTGATGCAACAATGGGGATGCTTCCACCGCTATGTACCGGAATGGGGTTTTTGTTGAACGATTCTTCGACGGTTTTTTGTGGCAGCTTTGTATTCAGAAGTATCAACAGGACTGGTACAGGCTTCACCCCCATGCAGAAATTCTTATAAATTCAAGCAGTCCCTCAGGGAGCCGATCTTTGTATTTGACAATTAAGATTCAACAGTAGCAAGTGACGGTATAGTTAAATTATATCAATGAATATCAACGGTTAAGAGGACTTTTGAGATAAGCTATCATTTTTTCAAAGTCTTATCCCTCCTTAATTCAGTTGCTGCAATACATAACTCATTATACATTTTCTCACCGAGAGCCCTAATTAATGGCTCTTTCAGAAATTCATAAACATATATTCCTTCATCTGTGCCTGTTTTAAGTGCAGGAGAACAAATTGCCAATTCTTCGTAATTCACAGTCCTGAAATCCCTGAAGTTCTTTATTCTTACCGGGAAGAGATGGCATGACAATGGTTTCCTGAATGAAATTTTACCTTCTGACCATGCTTTTTCAATACCGCACATTATTATATCATCCTTCAGAATTGTATAGGCACATTCTTCATTACCAATAAGTGGAGTCACCTGGTCATTCTCAAAATCAGTTTCACTTCTGCCTTTCTCTTCTATTGCTGCTATCCCTTCAGCCCTTAGATAAGGTTTAACATCATTCCAGATCTGATCCAGAATAAGTGTCTCATCTACACTTAATGGCGCACCGGAATCACCATACCTGCAACAATTTCCCAGACATAACGGCAGGTTGCATCTGAATTTTTTTTCAAGAATATCAAAACTGAATATGGTGTTTTCGATTCGTAGCATAATTAATAAAAAGGTTGATTTATTTTCTCAACTCTGTGACAGTTCTTTATTCTTTTTGTTACACAGAGGAAGCACAGAGGTATTAAACCAAAACCTTACCTGTCATATCTTTCGGTATACCGATACCCATTATTGTAAGTAATGTAGGTGCAATATCGGCAAGTTTACCCTCATTTATCTTCTTGTAATCGTCAGTTACAAGAATACATGGAACAGGATTAAGTGAATGGGCAGTATTTGGAGAACCGTCGTCATTTAAAGCTTTATCTGCATTTCCGTGGTCAGCTATTACCATTACATCATATCCGGCATCATGTGCAGATTTAATAACAGCTCCGGCACATTCATCAACAGTCTTAACAGCCTTCACGATAGCTTCATAGACTCCGGTATGACCAACCATATCACCATTTGCAAAATTAAGGCATATAAAATCATATTTCTCCGATTCAATAGCCTTTATGACAGCATCTTTTACTTCATAGGCACTCATTTCAGGCTGCAGATCGTAAGTAGCCACCTTTGGTGAAGGGACCATGATCCTATCTTCATTTTTGAATTTTTCCTCCCTACCACCTGAGAAAAAGAATGTAACATGAGCATATTTTTCTGTTTCTGCAATCCTGAGCTGGGTTTTTCCGGCTTCGGCAAGTACCTCTCCTATTGTATTGTCAGCATTGTCTTTCGGGTATATTATGTGAAGTCCTTTAAAGGTAGCATCATAGGGGGTCATTGTACAATAATACAATGGGATTGTTTTCATATCATTTTCAGGTAAATCTTTCTGAGTAAGCGCAATGGTAAGTTCCTTAGCTCTGTCATTCCTGAAATTGAAAAAAACTATAACATCGCCCCCCTTTACTTTACCGACAGGCTCACCCTGACCGTCCGTTATTACAATCGGCTTCATGAATTCATCGGTTACGCCGTTGTTGTATGATTCGTGCATTGCGTCAAGGATGTCAACAGATGGGGTCCCTTTGCCTTCTACCAGAAGATCATATGCTTCCTTAATCCTTTCCCATCTCTTGTCACGGTCCATGGCATAATATCTTCCGATGAATGAAGCAACCTGTCCATTCGAATTCTTAAGATGGTCAAGAAGGTTCTTCATATATCCTGCTCCGCTTCTGGGATCAGTATCGCGGCCATCCCCGAAACCATGAATAAAAACCTTCTTTAGTCCGTAATCCATAGTCATATCACAAAGGTAATAAAGATGCCTGTCCAGTGAATGAACCCCCCCGTCTGACATTAAGCCAAGGAAATGCACCTGCCTGTTATTATCGCGGGCATAGGAAAAAGCTTCGGTCAGGACCTTATTCTTTTTAATCTCTCCTGTTTTACATTCCTTGTTTATCTTTACCAGATCCTGATAAATCACCCTTCCTGCCCCTATGTTAAGATGTCCCACTTCAGAGTTCCCCATTTGTCCATCGGGTAATCCAACGTCCTCGCCAGAGGCATGAAGTACATTGTTGGGATAATTATTCCTGTAATAGGTAATATTGGGTGTATCTGTCTGACTTATCACATCTGATCTGGAACCATCACCAATTCCCCAGCCATCAAGTATCATTAATAAGGTCTTCCGGTTCTTCATAATATATAAAGCTTTATAATTTCGACTAACATAAAACATAAGGACTCATGTTCAGAGTACCTTTATAATTCGCGGCAAATTTAGTTATAATTTGGATTCATCCTCTAATACAAGATGTGTAACAGGAAAAACAAAACTATTTTCAGGCAGCGAAAAAAGCATGTAAAAATTCAGGAAAGGGCAATTTGTCGAATCCCGGACCAATACCCGGCTTTTACTTTATCGGTTCAATTTTAATATTAAAGTTCTTGCCGGGACAGGTATTTTCAAATGGTATATCTTTTCCGACATAACTGCTCCATTCATTCTGTGTCATATTACCTGATACCAGATTGCAGATATCCTTAACAAGATAGTCAACATTAGTTGGACGGCTTACAAGATTTTGAATCCCATTATCAGTACCGGCTAATATTTCCCTGCTATCGGGACTGAATTGAAGAACAAGCACTAATCCTTCGTTATCTGTAAACTTTACAGGAGCTTCTGTCAGGTCGGAAGGATCTTTAATATTGAAAAGCTTGAATGTCATATCGTTACCTGCACTGGCCATTTGTTTCAGACCCGGATTAAACCGGATATCATTAATCTGACCATTATGCGCTTTTACTTCGGAGATCTTCTTCCGCTGACTGATATCCCATAATTCGATATTACCACCCGCATCACCTAAGGCAAGAAGATTATTATCCGGGTTAAATCTTATCACTTTAATGTCTTTGCCTGCTGTTTCAATTCTGAAATTATCAGATTTTCTATCAGGATCCCAAACAACTACCTTACCATCGGTGCTGATGCCCGCCAGAAAATTACCATTTGAGGATATATCAATTGATGTTATATGCATTGATCCGTCAGATACATTGATGCTGGTATGTGCAGCAATGTCCCACTTAAGAACATTACCATCAAGTGCAGCTGAATAGAGGTATTTCCCGTCAAATGAGAAAATTAGTGATTTTACTTTACCCTTATGGCCTCTTAATTCATAACCACTGTTGTCCGGTTTAAGAGGGATCATCTTTATTGATGCATCTTCTCCACCGCAGGCCAGCCATGATGCATCCGGGCTGATGGCCAGAACATCTATTATATCGCTTCCTGAATATACTACCTGGAATGTTTGATTTCTACCATCGAGAGACCATCTGAGAACCTTCCCATCACTGCCTGATGTGTAAAACTCGTTTTTACCCGGAACAAATGCAATGCTTTTTATTTCTCCGTTATGCCCCTTAAATGATTTATATTCAGAGCTGCCATACTGACGGACAACATTATATAACCCTGCAAAAATATCTGCCTCATTATCCGGCCCATTATACTTTTTATTGAACAGGTAAGCCTGATAGGCAAGCAAAGTCTGAAGGTTCTTCTGCCCGTTCATCTGTAAAGACTTAATTGACATAATTTTCCCGACTGATAACATTCTCAGGCGCATAGCTTCATCTTTTTCAGAGTTAGCTATCTGGAGCTTTCTTACCGTAATTTCGTTTAGCCTTGTTGCCGAATCTGCTTTCTCGCGCGCGAGATTTACATTTTTCTGTGCAAGAGCCACTTCAGATAGTGCAATCTGCTTCTTCTTTTCGGAAATTTCTCTCTCAACTCGTATCACTTCAGCATCCTGTTCTGCAATAGATGCATTATTAATAGCTTCACCAAGCTGTTCCTTAACTGACCGGGCAGTAGAATCTGATTTTGCTTTTTGTATCTCAGCCTCTGTCTTATGTCTTTCAGCCTGAGATGCTTCTTTGTCTGCTGCAACTTTCCCGGTATAAGAGAATATCATAAATACAACTGAAGCGATTACGGCAAATACAAGTATAATTGAAATTTTGCGGGTTCTCTCAATCCTGCCCTTACGAAGTTCACTTTTAATTCCCTCTTTCTCAAGATACTCCTTTTCACTGGTCCTGAGATAAACCATAGCTCTTTCATAAGCCGGATTATACTGTTCTGCCCAGCCAAGTGTCGGCTTATACTGGTTGCGCCAATTTATAGCCTGCTGGAGGTCAGGTTGTTTATAAAGGCTTGTCTTACCCTGCTGATACATAGCTGATGCTTCGGACAACCTCATATAAATTTGGACTGAAGCAACCTCATCATTAATCCATTCTCTTAACCTGCCCCAAAGAAGTATAAGACTTTCGCCAGAAAGATCTATAACGGACTCATCATTTAAACTGATTTCCTGCGGAGGTGTAATAAATGATCTCGACGGAATCCTGAATTTTTCAATCACTTCAAACAGTTCTTCCCCTGTACATCCGACTATTCTCTTTATTTTTTTAACTGATGCCGGATGACGGTGAGCCTTGTTGTCAGATCCTTCTTCAGTAATGGCTTTAAACATCTTCTCACAAATCTCCCTCTGACGAAGACTTAATTCCTCATACGCTTCATCAGCATGAATTGATACTGCTTTGCTCATTGCCCCTACAAAAGCATAATCGTTTGTGTTCAATGGTCGTTCCGGCTGCTCAAGATCCAACCAGTGAGTCCATGTTCTCATAAGTACATGCTGTAGCACAGGCAACTGGTTAGCTCTGTCACCAATATCAGAAATTATCTGGTCTATCAGCTTAGGTTCAATTTGTGCTCCGGCGTATTCAATGGGTCCCACTATTGCTTCACGATACTGTTCTGCCGCCATTTGTGGTACCAGATAATTGCTGTTATTAATAAGCTGGGTTAGTCCGTGATAATGTGCACATTCACTCACATAATCTGAGCGCAATACAACAATTGCATATATATTTGCCCCACTTTGGGAGATAGAACTGACAAGTGAATCAATAAATTTTTCATTCTGTTCCAAATAATGCTGGTCATTTCCGTAAGAACCATATCTGAAAAGATCTTCGAACTGATCAATAACCATTAACAGATTATCGTCAGTTCCCTGAGAAAGGTTTCTGAGTGAAACAGATATTCCGTCCGGATTATCCAGTAATCCGGAAATTATGTTCTCTCTGTCAGTATTACGCTTTTCAGTAACCGGAATATTTTTGATGATCGCATCAGCAAAATTGCCAAACGGATCGTCCTCAGGCCTGAACGTAACAAATCTCCATTTATGAGAATGCAGTATTCCCTGATCTTTGAGTTTCTGTAAAACCCCACAATTTATGAGTGATGTTTTACCGCTTCCGGGAGCTCCAATTACAGAAATAAACCTGTTTTTAAGCAGCTTTTCCAGAACCTCATCGCTCTCTTTGTCACGTCCAAAGAACAGATTGTTCTCCTCAGGAGTAAAGGGCCTCAATCCGGGAAAAGGATTGAAATTTTTATCATTGCTATCTGGTCTCATTCTTCAATGGATTATTCTTTATTATTTTCTAAAAATTCCAGAAATTTAAGAGACTGTTCAGGATACTGAAAAAGGTATTCTTCCAGCGAATCCAAAGGCAGAACATAAAATGATTTATTCTTACACAGGTTTTTCTCAATCCAACCTTTATGATCATCAATATAATATACAAATGCTTCATTTCCCTGTGCCTCATCCGACAAAGGCCATATCAGGGACCTGTCTGCAAATAATGGGATATCTCTATCAGTGCCTTTTTTATAACTCAATACTCCGGATAAAGGCAGAAGGTTATCCTCAGGAATCCCTTTAAAACACCCGGACAGAAATGCAGTTTTTTCGAACAGCATTTCATGAATGTTAACATCCTCATTCATAATTGCTTCAAGATGTTTTTTTGTCGATTCAGGAATTCTTGAAGATGCTGAGATATAAAGCTCTTGGTTTGTTCTAAAAGCTAGTCTTGCAGCCTCTTCCATTAATAACTCCTCGGGGCTGAAAAGAAGTGCCACTACCGATTCGCTCAAAGTTTCACGATTTATCTCCTTTATATTTCTTAAAGCACAGGCTTTGGTCCAAAGACTGAGAATATTATAATCACGGTTTATCAAGTCTTCCGGAAGAATATTATACTCTAAATCCGGCACAGGAAAGTTATGATTAAGTTTTTTATGTTTTTCTTCATCAGAAACAATATCAAAAAGAATTTTCAATGAGGGTATCAAAGAGTTATCTATAACTATATCCATCATTTCGAAAGCATTAACTACACTCTCTTCAGTTCCTCTGTCAATATTTTCCCTGATTTTATTAACAGAGCCTGTATGATAAGTGATTGACAGAATATTGAACAGAAATCTGATCCATCTGTCTGTCTCCTTTTGCATTTCTGAAGAGAGAAAGATATCATTATTTTTTTTGAGACAGATTTTTGCAGAGAGGTTCCATGACAATAACATTGCAATTTCATCAATAAGCTGAATAAGTTTATCTTTATCCTCAGGAGATGGACTGAAGTGACAATCAATAAGGCATTGAAGAGCAACCTCTTTCAGATGTCTTGAGTTTGACCAGAGTCTTGAAAAAAGGAATGTAAGGCTTTCGGGAGCAGATGCTTTTCCTAAAAGCCTTAGGATTGATTTACTGGCATTTATATTTCCGGATGAAATCATGTAATATCTTATTAATTCATCCACTGCTTCTTTATCAAAGCTCAGCAAAACATTATAAGCATCTTTTTCCAGTTCCCTTATATTCAGGCATCTGCTTACATCCGGTAACATGTCATTTAATTTGAATTTCCCAATCATGTAAATAGCCAGCTTTTTCGATTCAATTGAGTTATCCCTTAATAAACGAAGAATTTTTGTAGTCTGAGGCAATCTTGTCCCTGAAAGAATTGTTTTTGCGATTTCATTATTATTATTCTCAATGTCAGCTTCAGTTTGTATTTTTTCAAGGATTTCTACTGTTTCAACAGAATGCTGACGAATCCCCTCTTCAATATCTTCTTTAAGTGAGATTTTATTTAAAGCAGGCAAAAGATTAATGTCATCTTTTGATCCGGAAAAATCAATTATATATTTAAAATACCATCTGTTGCTTATACTATCCAAAACTGCAAAATCAGACGATATCAGACTAAAATAATCATTTCTGAATGCCAGATAACCGGAAAATCTGCTTTTAAAACCATCATATTCATTAGATATGACTGCTTCCGTTTTTTCACCGTCACTTCCTTCAAGCTTTTTCCTGATTAATAATCTGTACTTTTTATATACCCTGAATGATATATATCCCCATAATAAGACAATGAAAAACAGGAACAACGAAAAGTGGATGAGTTTTATAAAGCCCAGGATTCCAAGCCCTGACAGAATTAATCCTACAGAAATAACTGCAATTTCATTAACAGTACTAAAAATCCCCGGCCCGGAATAGGAGTCGGGTTTATCATCAAAATTATTGAAAATGACTTTAAATGACGAAGTTTGAATGGGTTCTTTAAGAGATTTTGAGAATAACCTGCTTAATGCAAGAAGCAGAAAGAAAAGAATGAAACCACCGGAGGATTCAGGTGTATAGCCCATTGTCAGCCCGACAAATATAATTATTGCGGTTAAGGCAATTATCAGAAATGGTGAGATAACCAGGCAAACTCTGAGTCCGTAGTTCCTTATCAGCCAGGAGAAAGCAAACCAGTTGAGAAATAGTGAGAATACCATCATGCTACCTGTAAAGATTCCCAGGAATGCAGCGATATCATCACCGGCTGGATATCGCTCTCTGGTTACTGCCATGAAAGAATACTGAATAAAAAATGCGGTAATAACCGAAAAGACAATATAAATTGTGATTGCCCCTGAAAGATTGTCTTTGACTGTTAATGAAAGCTCAGGTCTTTCATTTTGAGACTTTTCAGGTTGCTTGATTCCTGATCCTGCAAAAGCCATCAGCCTGGCTCCGAAGGTCATCTGAATTATTGAGGCAAATAAAACTGAAACCAGGCCAACCAGAAATATATTATGCAAGCCGAACTTAACCGATAACAGAACAGGTATTGAATAGCTGATGATTATAATACCTGCAATAATTCCGGTATCAAGAATTCGGATCAGTCTATTCTTCTGCGACAGAGAAAATAAGTGGTCGGTAGTTTCCCTAAAGCCAAGCATGGCCAGAATATTAAGAGGTCCAAACATAACAAACACAATGAATACCACCCACTTTTCAGATGATAGAATCATTGTAACCCAAAGAATAAGTGTAAGAGCAGTAACAGTTGTCAGGCTGATACTTGTCTTATTATAGATTTGCATTCGCGATTGAGTCATGGTATAAAGTATAATAAGAAAAATACCGGTTAGACCCGATACAATATACCCTCTTGCCATCATTCTTTCATCAAATACTGAAAGTAATAAAGCATGCGCGCTTATATCAAATGCTCCGAAAAAAATACCTAGGAAAACTGATTGTGCCAGAAGAATCAGTACCATTGATTCTTCTCCGGGTTCAATTCTTAAGAGAGCAAAAAGCCTGTCTCTCATTTTTTTCCCTTTATAAATAAAACTTCCTTAAAAATAAGAATTTATAATTAAAGGAATAATCCATAGTACTTATTTTTTCAAACTATACTAACCTGATAATTGTATAACAAAACCAACAATTACAATTCAGTTCCTGAATTTCAAAAGCCTGTATTCAGCATGGCTTTAACCCTTTCCCGTAATAGATTTATATCCAGATCAATGCCTTCAATAATTATCTCTGCCCGGTTATAGTAAATTTCTCTTTTGGCAAGATTCTCTTTAATAAAGTCAAGGAGAGAATAAGAATCCAGATTCTTAATCAAGGGTCTTTCTCCCGATGAATCAAGGAGCCTGCTCTTCAGCTGTTCCGGTGTAAGCTTCAGGTAAATTGTCAGCCCCGTTTCAAGCATGAAATCCATATTCGTACCATGGCACGGAGTTCCGCCTCCCGAGGAGATCACTGTGTTCGTAATGGAGTCAATATTTCTGAGAACTTCAGCTTCGACAATTCTGAAATAGTCTTCTCCCTTTTCTTTAAATAGTTCAGGTATTGATTTGCCGGCTTGTGATTCGATTTTTTTATCAAGATCGATGAATGGCCAGCCAAGCAACGAAGCAAGTTTTTTACCTGCTGTGGTTTTTCCGCTGCCCATAAAACCGATAATATATACTTTGTTTCCGGAGAGCATTACAATTCAAGCTTCATCTGTGCAGGATCGTCATGTACAACAGGGTGTTGGGGTTCTTCATCGGGAAGTTCTTCATTCAGCACTTCTGCTTCCTTTTTGACAACCGGTTCAATCTCCTGAATGTTTTCGACAGTATAACTGGTCATTCTTTTTCCCTTGGCTTTGAAACTCTTGACGCCAATAAACTCGGAGACTTCGATTATTTCATTTTCCCTTTCCTTATGTTTACCGCCAAAGTGAATCTCGAAGCGAGGGTACTCAACTTCAGTTATACTTACCAGCTTTGATCCCGGATCTTCATTGATGAAACATTGTGGTTTCTCTGACTCCTCAATCACGAACCTTTTAAGGTAATAGAAGCTTTGTTCCGCATCCCAGTAAATTACAGAGTAAACTTTACCAGACCTGAACTTCTCAATAATCAAGATGTTATCCTCAAAGTGGTTTGAAAGATCATAACCTGTAATTCTGAAGTATCCGTTTTTAGTAATCACAAGGATCTTGTCATCGGCACTGAACTCTCCAAGGAAGATTCCTCTTCCATCTACATTTAGTCTGAAAACAGCATCATCGAACCAGATCTTCCTTCCGCCCAGTGTTGACATTCCTTTCTCTTTCAGGCTTATCTTGTGAACTGCATTCCGGGTGAGTATATTACCCATTGAGGATTTCCCCTTTATACTCATCTGTCCGAAGTCAAATTCAAAAACAAGCTTTTTCAGTCTTGCCTTGGGCTTATGATGAACTTTGATAACTTCAGCTTCACCATTCGGATTTGCACTCAGGTATACAATTTTGGAACCTGGAGTACCTCTGGTCAGATTGTACTCTTTATCACGGGTCAGACCTGATATAGCACATCTCTTTGCAAGCAAAGATCCGTCTTTACCATCCTGATATACAATATTATATATAGTCCGCTCGTCATTTTTCAGAAAAATCTGTGCATAAAGTATATCATTCCCCACAAACACTTTATCGGCTACCTTAGTAATAAGGTACACGCCATCTTTCCTTATAACTATTACATCATCAATATCTGAACAGTCGCAGATAAATTCATCCTTTTTAAGTCCTGTTCCTATGAAACCTTCCTTATAATTGATATAAAGTTTTGCATTATTGGCTACAACTTTTGTGGCTTCTATAGTATCGAAACTCCGGATCTCTGTTTTTCTATCTTTACCCTTTCCGTACTTTTTCTTTATCTGTCTGAAATAATTGATTGCAAAAGGAATAATATTACCCAGATGATTTTTTACCTCTTCAAGCTCTGTTTCGATTCCTTTTATATGTTCATCAGCTTTTTTAACATCAAATTTTGAGATCCTCTTGATCTTAATTTCTGTAAGCTGAACAATATCTTCCCTGGTTACTTCCCGCAGCAGCAGCTTTTTGAACGGAGTAAGTCCCTTGTCAATTGCAGCAATTACAGCTTCCCATGTTTCACACTCTTCAATATCGTGGTAGATCCTTTCTTCAATGAATATTTTTTCGAGCGACGACATGTGCCACTCCTCTTCAAGCTCTCCTTTTCTGATCTCAAGTTCTGATTTCAGGAGCTCAACAGCTTTATCAGCAGAGTGTTTCAATATTTCACTAACCCCCATGAATGAAGGTTTATCATCGATTATCACACAAGTATTCGGCGATATGGAATATTCACAATCGGTGAGTGCATAAAGTGCGTCTATCGTTTTATCCGGGGAGACGCCAGGCACAAGATGTACTACTATCTCGACATTTGCAGATGTATTATCATCTATTTTCCTGATCTTGATTTTTCCTTTTTCATTTGCCTTCAGAATGGATTCAATAAGAGTGGTGGTCGTTTTTCCAAACGGGATCTCTGTTATAATAAGAGCTTTCTTATCAATCTTTTCAATCTTTGCCCTTACTTTGATTACTCCCCCCCGCTGCCCGTCATTATACCTGGATACATCAACCATTCCTCCGGTTGGAAAATCAGGATAAATGATAAATTCCTTCCCCATTAGATAATCTATGGTTGCATCAATCAGCTCATTAAAGTTATGAGGGAGTATTTTCGAAGCAAGGCCAACGGCTATTCCTTCTACGCCCAAAGCCAAAAGCAGAGGGAACTTTACAGGAAGAGTAACCGGTTCTTTGTTTCGTCCGTCATAAGATAATTTCCATTCTGTAGTTTTGGGATTAAATACAACCTCAAGTGCGAACTTTGAAAGCCGGGCCTCAATATATCTTGGAGCTGCAGCGCCGTCACCTGTGAGGAGATTTCCCCAGTTACCCTGGGCATCAACTAACAGATCTTTTTGTCCGAGCTGAACCAGGGCATCACCAATCGAGGCATCACCGTGAGGGTGGAACTGCATAGTGTGGCCGATAATATTAGCCACTTTATTATAACGCCCGTCATCCATTCTCTTCATGGAATGGAGTATACGCCGCTGAACAGGCTTCAGTCCGTCATGGAGATGGGGAACTGCCCTCTCAAGGATCACATATGAAGCATAATCGAGGAACCAGTCCTGATACATGCCTGATAATGCCGTTACAGAATGAAGTGCTGCCGGGCCCTCAGTAACATCTTCCCTTTCATCCCTGTTAGTAATATCAAGTTCTTCGTCTTCCATAGATAAGCAGGCACTCCTATAAAAAATCGTCTAATTTTCCTCTTCAACTATATCTTCTTCAATCCGCAGATTTTCAATAATAAAATCCTGCCTGTCAGGAGTATTCTTCCCCATAAAGAACTCAAGGAAACCATTCACCGAATCGTTTTTCTTCATCCTTACAGGTTCAAGTCTCATATCTTTTCCGATAAAATTGCTGAATTCATCGGGCGATATCTCTCCAAGTCCTTTAAAACGAGTAATCTCCGGGTTCGGACCCAGTGCTGCTATAGCTTTTGCCTTTTCATCAGGAGAATAGCAATAACGGGTCGATTTTTTGTTTCTTACCCTGAACAGAGGTGTCTGGAGAATATAAACATGACCTTTCCTGACCAGGTCCGGAAAGAACTGGAGAAAAAATGTAAGAAGAAGGAGTCTTATATGCATTCCATCGACATCTGCATCAGTAGCCACCACTACATTATTATACCTGAGATTCTCAATACCGTCTTCAATGTTAAGGGCGGCCTGAAGAAGGTTAAACTCTTCATTCTCATATACTATCTTTTTCGAAAGGCCAAAAGAGTTGAGAGGTTTTCCGCGAAGACTGAATACAGCCTGTGTTTCCACATTCCGCGATTTTGTGATGGAGCCGCTTGCTGAATCTCCCTCAGTTATAAATATTGTTGAATCGAGCTTGTTTGTATCATTTGTATTATAATGAATACGGCAATCCCTTAGCTTTTTATTGTGCAGACTAACTTTCTTTGCCCTGTCTCTTGCCAGTTTCTGAATCGAAGATATAGCTTTTCTCTCCTTCTCAGAGTCCTGAATTTTTTTCAGTATTATCCTGGCTGTTTCTGAGTTCTTGTGAAGAAAATCATCCAGCTGTTTCTTAATAAATTCACTTATGAAATTTCTGACAGATGGACCTTTTGGACCCATATCCTTAGATCCCAGTTTGGTTTTTGTCTGTGATTCAAAGATAGGTTCTTCAACCTTAATGCTGATAGCAGCTATTATGGACGACCGGATATCTGAAGGGTCATAGTCCTTTTTATAAAAGTCCCTGATAGTCTTGACAATAGCCTCTCTGAAGGCAATTAGATGTGATCCACCCTGCGTTGTGTTCTGCCCGTTAACAAAGCTGTAATAGTCTTCACCGTACTGATAACCATGGGTAAAAGCAATCTCAATATCCTCACCGGTAAGGTGGATGATCGGATAAAGCCCTTCTTTGCTCATGTTTTCATTAAGCAGGTCCACCAGTCCGTTGCGGGAAATAAATTTACTGCCATTAAAATTGATTACCAGTCCCGAGTTCAGGTATACATAGTTTTTCAGCATGGTATCTACATATTCCGAAATGAAATAGTAGTTGCCGAACATCTCCTCGTCAGGCTGGAATATCACCTCAACCCCATCCTCTTCATTTGTTGAAACCAGAGGGTTGTCTCTGATTGTTATACCGTGTTCAAACTCACTAACCTTAAGCTGGCCATCACGTATCGATCTTATAACAAAACTGCTCGATAACGCATTGACAGCCTTTACACCCACGCCGTTCAGACCGACTGATTTTTTAAATGCTTTTGAATCATATTTTGCCCCTGTATTCATTTTGGATACTACATCCAGGACCTTGCCAAGCGGAATGCCTCGTCCGTAATCACGTACCCTGACCTCCTTTCCGACAATAGAAACATCGATTTTTTTCCCGTAACCCATCATGTATTCGTCTATGGCATTATCCATAACCTCTTTCAGGAGAACGTATACGCCATCATCCTGCGAAGAACCGTCGCCAAGCTTTCCGATATACATGCCGGGTCTTAACCGGATGTGTTCTCTCCACTCAAGTGTTTTAATGTGCTCTTCAGAATATCCAACTGACATTTTGCAGAATTTTGCGCAAATATAACAAATAAGAGGTGCTGTTTATTGCTAATTTTTCAACAATCTGGCTGAAATTGTGCCCTGTAAAAGTCACAACAAGAGTGTTGCTAAAATATTTAGCTGATTAATTGATGTTTACGATTTTGTGACTAATGTTGATAAAAGAAATCCGAAATCTACACTCTTATGATAATAACAATTTCCGGGAATAGAAACAGTCCCAAATTATGTTACTTCCGGAACAATTTTAAAGTCCGAGCCCTGCCTTCTTTCTTAAATCGTCAACTAGCTTATCATTCTTATTATTCTGAATCATCATGAAAAGATAGATCGGAATACCACATAACATGAGAATAAATCCATACATCACAACCCTTTCGCCTGTTCCGTAAATTGCATAAATTGAATATCCGAAAGCAAGCAGTGCAAAAAAGGAATTTTTTATAAAATTAAACACATTGAAATCCGGTGAATGCTTTTTTAAAAGTACAATGTCGGCGGCTGCCGAAAAAGCATAAGCAGGAAGGAATGATAATGTGGCAAGCAGCAGCATGAAATTAAAAGCAGTATTTAATGATCCGACATAGTTTAAAATTAATAGAACATTTGCCGCTACGCCGCTAATTATCAATGATGTAACAGGAGTCCTGAATCTTGGATGGATTTTTCCGAAAAATCCAGGAAATAATTTATCCTGCGAGGCACCATATGCACTTCGTGCTGTAGTTAATACCCAACCTGATGTAGCTCCCAGGGTTGATACGATAGCACCCAGGGCAATAAAGTTTCCACCCCAGGTTCCTCCGGTAGCTTTGTTGATTATATCGGCAAGAGGAGCTTTGGAATCCGCCAGGGTGGCCTGATCAAGAACGCCCATTCCAACTACTGACACTATTATGTAAACAAAGGCAGCAATTAATGTCCCGTAAATGGTGCTTTTTCTTATATTCTTTTTAGGATTCTGGATTTCACCGGCAGGAACAGTTGCACTTTCAATTCCAACAAAAGCCCATAGAGCAATTGAAATTGCAGCCGGCAGAGTACTCATTCCTGAAACCGCTTTACCAGATACCGTATTGAGCATTGCAGGATTGAAATGCATGGCAGCCAGTATAACAAATACAATTAAGGCACCTACTTTCAGAACTGTTGTTATAATACTGACTATACCTGCTCCTTTCACACCAAGAATATTAATAATGGTAAAAAACCACAATACTCCTGAAGTGATAAGAAATGCCAGGATCGGGGTTGTTGCACCGGGAACGAAGTATGTGAAGTAAAGCATAAATGCAGTGATTATAGCCGCATTCCCAACCCAGGCTCCGATCCAATAGGTCCATGCAATCAGAAATCCGGCAAAATCTCCAAATGCAGCCCTGGTATACACTATAGGGCCGCCAGTTCTTGGCATAGCTGTCCCCAGGCTTGCAAAACTTAATGCAATCAGTAAAGAACCTACAGATGTTATTATCCAGGCAATTATTGAAGTTTTAGGATTTGAAGCTGCTGCCAGGGATGCGGCAGAAGTAAATATGCCTGACCCAATACAGTTACCAACAACAATGGCAGTTGCAGCGGCAAGACCAAGCTCTCTCTTTAATTCTATTTTACCCGGACTCTTATATTCAATGGCCTTACTCATAGATTATCATATTATAAATTTGAAGTATATGCAATAATAAATAAATAGATCAACAATAACTCCAAATTGTTCAGACAGATTAACTATCATCTTCAATATATCGAATTTACATCGCAAAAATGATTCATTCCGGAAATATTCTGACCATCACCAGCAAGCCTTCATTTAATCCAAAATCCCCATCTGCTTCATTAAAAAAACGGCATTCATTTTTTGAGTAATTCCATCATAAAGCTTATAGTCGAAGATAATATTTTCACCATCAATTTCAATTTCAAAACATTTGTTTGTAATAACACCCGGATGATCAGACTCCATTTTACCAAGCGATGTATCATGTGTGGCAATAAGGCCAGTTCCTCCCTTTTCAATTATTCTCTGAAGAAACATTTTTGATCCCAGACTTTTATCTTCCGAATTTGTCCCTTTAAGGATTTCATCAAGAATCATGAATACCGGTTCCCCATTTTCAATCCTGGATTTAAGTATCTTAAGCCGTTTCAGTTCAGCATAAAAATATGATTCGTTATCTGACAGTGAGTCTGTTGTACGCATACTTGTAAAGAGTTTTACCGGACTGAAACTCATTGCAGTGGCACAAACCGGAGCTCCTGCCATACCAAGAATATAATTTATTGCAACGGTTCGTAAAAAAGTACTTTTCCCGGCCATATTGGCTCCTGATATTATACAAACTGCACCTTTCCTTTCAAGGGTGAAATCGTTACAAACTCTCTTGCTTTCATCAATCAATTGATGACCAAGGTTTTTAGCAAAAAACACGACATCATTTTCAGTTAGCGCGGGATAAACAAAATCCGGATTATTGTTTGCATAGTTTCCCAGACTGATATATGCATCAATACGACCAACCATTTCAAGCCATACAGGGAAAAGTGTCTTATATTCCTTTTTCCATTTTTCGAGTCTGTAAATGCATTGATAATCCCACAATAACATTCCATTCAGAATAAGACCTGCAAAAATATTCAGCCTGCTATCAAAAGACCAGATCAGATTCTCCAGTTTCTTAACCGAAACAGTGGCAGAAATTTTCTTCCCCGAAATATTTTCTTTGATCTCATTCAGGCTCTGAGATGTAAAAGATTCTTTCTCAAAGGCACTAAGTAAACCTTTCATTGATGACAAAAAGTTGTATTTCTTCGATAACACATTATGAATCTTATTTGTCTGTTTTAATCCTGCCCCGACATAAAAGAGGTTTGCCAGGTAAATAAACAGAAAGGCAGAGAAGGATAAAACTCCAAAAACTGTCAGGATAAATGAAACAATTGCTGTTAACGGAAGAAAATAAATCAGAAAAATCCTCAGGGATGAAGATTTAATCACAGTAATTTCTTCAATCCATTCAAGAAGACCGGAAATTTCGCTGTTTTCCGGAGTTACGTTCATCCCTGATGCCATAAATCCATGCCGCCACACCTCTTTAGAAGCAAGCTCTTTAACAGCCTCCTGGCGCATGATTAAATCATCAGAAAGAATGTAAGGATCTGATAACCAACCTGCAAGAATATCCCTGCCGTATGCTGTAACTGTTCTGTTAAGATATTGGAACAGAGAAGAATTCCCAAACAGATCTACATCGTATGAAAAATCATGATGAATTTCCGTATATGAGTTACCTGCCTCAAACGCCGACAAATTACCTGAAAGCGCATCCGCTTCGTTTTGATTTATTACAGTGAGGTTTTTCAGAAAATTTCTTTGATAAGTATGTTCCGAGTATACCTTAATCAAGCCGGAAAAGAGACCAGTGATTGTAACCAATAAAATCATACCGGTAAAAAAATTTGCAGTAAATCCATGCCACACAAGAATAAAGCCCCCGATAAATAAAATCAGTCTTGCAACTGAAAGAAGAATCAGAAGTCTCTCCTCCTTTTCCTCAAGTGTTTTGTAACTTTTTACTGCAGCCAGGTATTCTTCGATCCTTAAATCCTTTTTCATAATATTAGTTTGCTAAGGCAATAACTTTCATTAAACTCCTGTTCATATAATAATCGCTTCCCTTCAAATCAAAATCCCAGATCCATTCCTCCTTTAATCTGCTTACAGGAAGATCCGTTAACAAAGTTTTAATGATAGTGGTATCACCGTTCCTATTTGTGATTTCTTCAGCATAATCAGTTATGATCAACGAGTTGTGTTTTTTTAGAAAATCGACATGTTTTCTTTGTATTTCAGACCTGAAACCTATTAATTCTTCTTCGCTGACTTTCGACCATCTCCGCAAAAATTCAATTATTCTCGACTCAAGCTGGGTAAGGATGTTCAGGGAAATTACCAGTCCCGGGTCAGTTGAAGAGGTATATTCCGGTACAAAAATGTCAGAGAGAGAATTCCTTTTCTTAAATACTGACTGACCTCCTGTCTTTTCCCACACTTCATTAATAAGTCCACCTGTAACATCAAGTTCAACCACCTCTACGTTAACTATATCAGCAGCCTGTTTCAGAACATCCGGAGGATGAACAATATCGATCAGGGAAACTTTTATCTGCTTTTCCACCATTTCAGCGAGAGGGAGGTCGAGAAGCCAGCCACTTCCAAGGACAGTGATGTGAGAGGGATTGTAAAGCTCCACCGCCCTAATAATGAAATCTCTGCAGTGAGCAAGATGACTGTTCCATCCCTCCTTCTGATTCATATGACGATAGATAAGGCCCTTCTGATATTCATAATAACCCATCCTGTTCAGGATTCTGCGATATGAGGTTGAATATGTCACCTCTTTAAGCCCTTATCTCTTAATATTTGTAGCTCCGACTTCATCATTGAATTAAAATGCTGTGCCAGCTCATCAGGATTGTCTGTTTTAAAGGCTGTCGGAAGAACGGGATCAAGAACTCTGATAAGTATTTTATTCTTACCGCCAAAAATAAGACCATTTTTCGGAAGAATGCCACCTGTGCCGTCAATCAGAACAGGTAATATCGGCACATCTGCCTGAAGAGCCAGCTGAAAGGCACCTCTTTTGAAAAACCCAATCTCAGAATCCGATGAACGTGTCCCTTCAGGAAAAATCATTATTGAGGTCCCGCTTCTGAGACAATTATATGATTTTTCAAGCATTTCGGCCTTGCTCTCCTCATCGCTTCTGTCAACAGTAATATAACCTGCCATTCTCAGGTACCATCCCAAAAAAGGGACACTGGTATTTTCTATTTTGGATATCCACTTAAATTTATACCTGAGGCAATTAATCAGAATAATATCAAGAATCGACTGATGGTTTGAAATAATAACATATGTCAGCCCTTTTATCTCCTTTTCTCTGCCTTCGATTTTAAAGCTCCATACAGGTATGATCCATGAAAGAATCAGGCTCTGGTAAACCAGTAACCAATGGATCACAACCCTCTCCCTGTCGAAAGGAAGAACAAGCAACCAGATTAATAAGGTAACCGGGAAAAGGATTACCATATAGCAGAGGCCAATCAACCAGACAATTATCGATTTAAAAATATCCATATTCACCTCAGGAGCCCTCTTTTTCTCTGTGATCACGATATCCATCAGGATTCTGCTTCCCTTTGCGAAAAAAATACACATATGGCCGCAAAGAACCACAAAATTGCACAGAGATTAAATGTAATAAATTATTTACCTAAAAAATAATTCAAAAAAAGTTAAAAATATCAGTTTCGGACATCAAAATATTTTCATTTCTGATAACCTGCAGCATATCATTAACCATATGCCTGCATCCAATAAGGATCTTCGCCGCTGATTCAAGTTCACCCGGGCCCTCTATAGCACATTCACTGATCAGACCATTTCTGACAAAAATACGACAGAAATAATATTCCCCGTTAATCTGAAAACTGTTGCTGAATTTATATTCAGGACCATAAGCCCAATTCCACTCCCATGTTTGATATTTTGCAGCGGCAAGTGTTTCAGCCTCATTACATTCTGATCCTGAAAGCTGATAAACAGCAGTATCCGGCAGGTATTCAAGAAAATACTTCATCATTTCTGATCTGAATTCATAAATATCCTTAAAACCGGTCAGTTTCTCTTTCAGATTAACAACTGATGAGGGATTAGATTCTACAGCTCTTGTGGCATAACAAGATTTATCATTCCTTATAGAACTCCGAAGAATGTCCAGCGAGGTACTGAACAGCAGAGTTCCATGGTGAAGTACCCTGTTCCTGTGAACATGTTCAGCATTTCCCGATATTTTTAATCCGTCAACTTTAATGTCGTTTTTTCCCTCAAATTTTGAGTTTATTCCAACATAAGTTAAGAAATCAATCACAGGTTGGGTATATTTAAGGAAGTCAACCTGCTTCCCCGTTTCACTTTCTCTTATAAATGCAAAATTCAGATTCCCCGTGTCGTGGTAAACTGTACCTCCGCCAGAAATTCTTCTGATAACTGGGATCCTGTTTTCAGTTATAAATTTTGTATTGACCTCTCTGTGAGCTGACTGGTGTTTTCCGATAATTACAGCAGGACCATTTATGCTGAGAATAAGATACTCATGCCTGCTGTTCTTAAGAAGCAATTCTTCAACTGCAAGATTGAAGAACGGATTATCTGATTCGGTAATGATGCAGTGCATAAGGGCTATGCTTTATATTGAATATTTTGCATCAGCTTTCTGGTCTGTTCCATTACTTTCCGGGTATTGAAGTTATTATCAGGAAGTTGGAGAGGGCTTATGTGGAGTATTAAAATAAGGTTTATGTTGCAGTATCTTCTTATCGGTCAATATATACAGACTATACATGGACCAACCTATGAGTGCTCCGAGAATAGAACCGCAGATCACATCTCCGGGATAGTGCACACCAAGGTAAATCCTGCTGTAACCTACAATTAATGCCCAGGTAATAATGCTTATCGTATACCATCTTTTCCGTATAAAAAGGAGGCTGATAAGAGCGACGTTAAATGCGTTTGTTGCGTGAGACGATACAAAGCTGAACTTCCCGCCGCATTCGCCGTTTATCAGATGAACAAGACCTTCAAGTGATGGTTCATGACATGGACGCAAGCGCTGAACAATATTTTTGATAATCACGGATGTCTGATCGGCAAGCGTCACAGCCAGAATTATAAATAACAAAATGACAAGAAATTTCCGTTTGAACTTTATCCCGAGAAAAATAAGGATAGCAAGATACAGCGGAGCCCAGATAATTTTACCGCTGATTGCGTGCATCACCTGGTCCCAGAAAGGTGAATGTATGGAATTCAGAAATAGAAAAAGTTGTTGGTCAAGTCGTTCCAGCATAGCCTATCAGTCATAGTTTAGCACCTTCCAGATCATATCCTTCAGGGTAACAATACCCTGGCCTGTAAGGGAAGATATAAACACTCTCGGAATATTAGGAAGATCCATTCTGATCTCATTCATAAGTTCTTCGTCGAGCATATCAGATTTTGAAATTGCAAGCACCCGTTTTTTATCGAGCAATTCAGGATTATACAAATTCAGCTCATTAATCAGTATCTCATACTCCTCCTTAATATTTTTGCTGTCGGCCGGCACCATGAAAAGGAGCATTGAATTTCTTTCAATATGTCTTAAGAATCTGATACCTAAACCCTTACCCTCATTTGCCCCTTCAATTATACCAGGAATATCAGCCATAACAAATGATTTTTCATCCCTGTAACCAACTATTCCGAGGTTTGGAACAAGAGTTGTGAATGCATAGTCGGCAATTTTTGGCTTAGCCGCCGAGACAACTGACAACAATGTTGATTTGCCTGCATTCGGGAAACCGACAAGACCTACATCTGCAAGGATCTTAAGCTCGAGTATGAATTCTGCTTCAATGCCCGGCTCACCAGGCTGGGCATAACGTGGAGTCTGGTTTGTCGGTGATTTGAAATGAGTATTTCCCTGGCCTCCCCTGCCCCCTTTTGCGAGAATCTTCTCTTCTCCGTTCACAGTTATTTCGAAAAGGGTATCTCCTGTATCACTTGTTTTGGCAATAGTCCCGAGAGGTACCTGTACAATTACATCTTTACCATCGGCACCTGTTGACTGTTGCCTGCTGCCACCACCCCCGTTTTCAGCAAAAATATGACGCTGGAACTTTAAGTGAAGGAGAGTCCACATCTGATCATTACCCCGCAGAATTATGTGTCCTCCTCTGCCACCGTCGCCCCCGTCAGGACCGCCTTTGGGCTCAAATTTTTCCCTGCGGAAATGGGCAGATCCGGCACCTCCGTTACCGGAGCGGCAATAAATTTTAATATAATCGACAAAGTTCGAACCTGACATGTATATAATATTTCTCTGTGACGCTCTGTGATCCTTATTGTTTTATGAACTCTGCGGCTCTCTGTTTAAATAAATGAACTGACACAGAATCACAGAGAAGACACAAAGTTACACCAGGGTTTTCAAACTATTTTTTTCATAAATTCAGACAGTCTGTTGAATATGTCATCAATAGATCCCATACCTTCAACCGGCTGATAAATTCCCTTCTGATCGCAGTAATTAATGATCGGTTCTGTTTTTTCCTTATAAACATCAATCCTGTTTTCGATTACCGCAGGATCCCTGTCATCTGGTCTGCCCGAAAGTTCGGCTCTAGCTATCAATCTCTTAACAAGCTCATCATGATCAACATCAAGTACCAGCATCTGATCAATCTTCATCCCTCTTTCGTTCAGCATTTTTTCAAGTGAGACAGTCTGTGCAACAGTACGAGGGAACCCGTCAAAAAGAAATCCGGCTGATCCTTTACTTGTATCTATCTTATGTGCAATCATCTCTATAACAACCTCATCGGGAACAAGTTCTCCTTTAGACATTATAAGACTCATCTTCTTACCCAGCTCAGTACCGGCTGCAATTTCAGCGCGAAGCATATCCCCTGTTGACAGGTGAAGAAGGTTGAATTTCTCAGCCAGTTTTACTGATTGTGTTCCCTTGCCTGAACCGGGAGGACCAAAAATTAAAAAATTAACCATAGAGTAAAATTATAAATTATGAATTAAAATTAACGTGATGTAACTAATAAGTGACTAGAGTGACTAAAGTGACTAAAGTGCCTGGAGTGCCTAAAGTGACTGGAGTAATCAGGGTACCTGAGGCAATTATCAATATTCTAACTTTCATGTCCATATTTTAGTCACTCCAAACTTTAGTCACTCCAAACTTCTTTTTATTTAATCAAAGAATAAATAGATGGCAGATTACGCCCGAATCCATCATAGTCTAGGCCATAACCAACCACAAAATCGTCTGGTATTTCAAATCCGACATAATCGAGATGAATATTTTTTGTGTATGCTGCAGGTTTATGAAGCATGGTTGCAATTTTTATTTCCGAAGCTTTCCGAATAAGAAGCTCATCCACAATCCTTTCAAGAGTGTTGCCGGTGTCTACAATATCTTCGGTGATAACAATTGTTTTGTTTTTAATATCTTCATTCCATCCGATTAGTTCTTTAATAGTACCCGAAGAGCTTGTTCCTTCATACGATGCAAGTTTTATGAAAGAGATCCTTGCAGGGAGCTCAATTCTCCTGAAGAGATCAGCAGCAAAAAGGAAAGCACCGTTAAGTATTCCCAGAAAGACAACATTTTTCCCTGACAAATCGCTGTTCAGCTGCCTGGCAAGCTCTTCAATCCTTCTATTAATAGCCTCCTCGGTTATAAATTCTCTGAATGTTTTATCAAGTATGCGGATTTCTTTCATGATGGCATTTTTTGAACTGTAAGCCGGTGCGAAAATATGAAAATAATAGCTTATTTTTGTCCTTATCAGCAAGTTAAATTAAATTATTTTAAATGGAACCGATTGTAAGTATCATAATGGGAAGCACATCCGACCTGCCTGTAATGGAGAAAACAGCTGAAATACTGAACAGTTTCAGGATACCTTTTGAAATGAATGCCCTTTCGGCACACAGGACACCTGAAGAAGTTGAAAAATTTGCAAAAAATGCGGAACCCCGCGGGATAAAAGTTATTATAGCTGCGGCAGGCATGGCTGCACATCTGCCCGGTGTAATAGCTGCGATGACGCCCATCCCGGTTATCGGTGTCCCAATTAAAGCTTCTCTTGAAGGCCTCGATTCAATATTCTCAATTCTCCAGATGCCTCCCGGAATACCGGTCGCAACCGTTGGTATAAACGGTGCTCAGAACGCTGGGATACTTGCTGCCCAGATCATCGCCACCGGTGACAGGGAAATTATGAAAGAGGTTGTAAAATACAAGGAATCGCTGAAAAAAAAGATTGTTCAGGCTAACGAAGAACTCAAAGCAGTAAAATATCAGTACAAAACCAACTAAAATTATTTTCCCTTTCATTTTTTTCTTGTATCTTAGGATACAAAATTGAAACACTTGAGCTCGCTGCACAAGATATCTGTTTCTGTTTTATTTCTATTTTCCTCTTTAACTGCCTCAGCTGGTGATCCTTATCGTACTTCAGCTGGAGCAGCCGAAGCAGGGATGGGATATGTTTGCATCATGAAGAACGGATTCTGGTCTTCATTTCATAACCAGGCTTTGCTGGCCCGAAACAAATCGTTTTCATCCGGAATTAATTACGAAAACAGATTTAATATCAAGGAATTGGGAACCCGTTCTGTCGGTCTCATTATTCCTGCAGGGAAGGCTTCTCTCGGGGCTCTATATAGTCATTTCGGATATACCGATTTTAAAAGGGACATGGCTGGTCTGGCCTGTGGCCTAAAGCTATCTGACAAATTATCTGCCGGAGTCCAGATTGATTATTATTCAGAGAGAACCTATGGGGAATATAATAATAATCAAATCATTACCTTCGAAACCGGACTTCTGATATCTCCTTCAGAAAATATCGGGATAGGGATTCATCTGTTCAATCCAATACCAAATTCATTGAGGAAGGCATCTATGCCTTCAATACTCCGGATTGGTGCCGGGTCGTATCTAAGCACAGTTTTATTTGCAGGAGTAGAGGCAGAAATGAGTACAGGCAGCAAAATGATAATCAGGACAGGGTTTGAGTATGAAATACTAGAAAAGCTACGGATCAGGGGAGGATTTGGTACGGAAAACAATTCATTCAGTTTCGGGCTGGGATATCTTACAAAAATTGTGATGATTGATCTTGGTTTTGTGACTCATGAAAAGCTTGGTGTTACTTCCTCTGCTTCCCTGATATTTAAAATCCATTAACTGCAATAAATAATTAACCGCAAAGGACGCAAAGCCTTTGCAAAGGGCGCAAAGAAAAAAAGTAACCAAAATGAATGAAAATGAAATATCAAATACGATAACTGGAATAGCTAATAAGAAACATCAATGCTTCTCTGATATTTAAAATCCATTAACATAATAAGTAATAATAAATTAACCGCAAAGGACGCAAAGCCTTTGCAAAGGGCGCAAAGAAAAAAAGTAACCAAAATGAATGAAAATGAAATATCAAATATGATAATCGGAATAGCTATCAAAGTACACCAAAATCTTGGCCCTGGTCTTTTAGGAAGTGCTTACAAGGAATGTTTATACTACATGCTTCAAAAAGAAGGTCTTTTCGTAGAAAAAGAGAAACCGATGCCCCTGGTTTACAAAGAAGTTAGGCTTGACTGTGGTTATAGAATAGATATTCTGGTTGAAGAAAAGGTTGTTATTGAAGTCAAAAGTATTGAAGCTTTAAATAATGTTCATCTCGCACAAACATTAACATATTTGAAACTTGGCAATTACAAGCTTGGATTGCTAATTAACTTCAATGTCTCCCTGTTGAAAGATGGCATTAAAAGAGTTGCTAATCGAATCTAAAAACATTTTTAAATATTATGCGGGGACCAATAATGTATCTGGAACTCTTTGCGAACTTTGCGCAATCCTTTGCGCTCTTTGCGGTTAAAAAAGCATTTTCCATTAACCTGATTTTATTACTAATAGTAACTTCCGTTTTGGTTTCGGGTCAGGAACAAGGCCTGTCGGAAACAATTATAGCTGTTGCAGAGGAACTTGCTGCAGATGATTCCGACCCTGAAGCAGCAGTAACATATATAGAGCGCCTTCAGGAGCTTGCTGAAAATCCCGTAAGGATGAATTCATCAGGAGAAGATGAAATTTCCAGGCTCTTCTTCCTCTCTGATTTCCAGGTAAAAGCTCTTGTCGATTATGTTCACTCCTCAGGAAGAATCATATCAGTATATGAGATAACCAATATTCCGGGATTTGATAAAGAGATTGTTGAGATGATGATTCCCTTCATTTACCTCGATAATAAAAGTAAAATGAATACTGAGTCCGTAAGGTGGAAGAATACAGTTGTAACAAACTTATCCATCAAGACCGGGAGCGCCGAGACATCATCCTCAGGTTCACAGTGGAAAATGCTTACCAGGTACAGGTTTACCTCAGGTTCCTTTTCCGGAGGCCTTACAGCTGAAAAAGACCCCGGAGAACCCTTAATTACTGATGATAACCGGCTTCCCGACTTTCTTTCGGCAAATCTTGCCTATAACGGAAGCGGCATGATCCGAAGGATTATTGTCGGGGATTTTGCTGCCCGCGCAGGACTGGGGACAAATATCAATACCGGTATCCGTACCGGCCTATCGCTTACAGCATCAGGTTACATGTCGGCAAGAGATGAGATCAAGTCATACACATCAACAGATGAAAACAACTTTTTCAGGGGAATAGCTGCAGAGTTTTCCTTTAAAAATCTGAAAATGACTCTCTTCGGTTCAAAAAATTATTCAGATGCCACACTCGGTTCATCAGACGGTATCTCAAAGGATTATATTGAAAATTTCTACCGGTCCGGCTTACATAATACATCTTCAACTATACAAAAAAAAGATGCAATTTCCGAGCAGGTTTATGGAATAAATCTGTCATACAATTTTAAAAATATAAGGATAGGTTTTGCCTGGTCGGAAGACCGGTTTTCGTTTCCCGTAATTCTCACAGGAGACGATCCGGAGGGTGTTTTTGATTTTAAAGGCAGGCAAAACAATCTTTACACCGGTTATTATAACGGTATCATTAAAAATATTTTGCTTTACGGGGAGTTTTCTTCCAATGATCATTTTCACTATGCATTGGTGCAAGGTTTATCATGCAGACCATCCGACCGGCTTACAATTAACTTTTTATACAGGAGTTATTCTGCAGGTTATTTCAGCTTTCATGGGAAAGGACCAGGAAGCAGTTCCGGTTCAAACAACGAGAAAGGAATCCTTGGAAATTTCAACTTCGAAGCTGCAAAGCATCTGTTCATAAGTGGTGGCTGTGATATAGTCTATTACCCGTGGCTGAAGTATCGCTGCAGTTCACCGTCACAGGGATTAAAGAAGGAAATAAGAATCCGGTACCTGCCAGATGAAAAACTTACATTTGATGTATCATATTGTTACAGGATGTCGGTTACCGATAATGCTGAAAGTTTTGGAATTCCCGATCAGACAGAGATTATCACAAGAGCTGTCAAAGGAACTATCAGATATTCACCATCTGAAAATATTACATTTGGATCCAGACTGGATTATAAGGTTGTTAATCCGTCGGGAAGCGCCGGAATGCAGATGCTTCAGGACCTAAACTATCATTTCAGCAGTATTCCATTTACTATATGGATCAGATACTGCATGTTTAATACAGACAGCTGGGATTCAAGGATATATACCTATGAGAATGACATGCTCTATAGCTTCAGCATACCTGCTTTGTCGGGTGAAGGCAGCCGTAGTTATTTTCTGGTAAAATGGGAGATTGGAAATTATGCAGAGATGAGATTTAAATATGGATTTACCTCCATGAATATAAAAGGGAATAACCCCGAAAATAAAGATGAGTTTAAAATTCAATTCCGCTTATGGTTCTAGGATTCTCCCTCGCCCCTTAGTCTATGCTTACCTTAGTCTTAATCTCCCTGTTGTATTCAGCCTACCTTTCGACCGGGGTCTTAATGTCCCTTATATTCAACTGCAGATTCCTGTTACCTCTGAACTCATTCATTTCCAACGAATAGCAGATATCAAAAGGATTTCCTCCCTTAATATATTCAAAATGATTTGCCTGGCTGAATGCTATTGCAGAAAAGCTTTTCTGACCGGTTGATTCCTGACAAAGATCAAGTTTAAGATGTTCACCGCTTGAACCGACCATACGTCCGGCCCCGGTATCAAAAACGTTTCGGGATACGAATACCGGTGACATATTTTCGGGACCGAATGGCTGAAACTGGCTCATTGTCTTAAAGAATTCTTCATTTATCTCAGAGAAGGAAAGTCCCACATCAACAAATACACGGGGAACGAGCTGATCTTCAGTTATAGTACTGTAAACATATTTTTCAAATCGCTCCATAAATGGTCTGATGTTTTCCTTCTTCAGGGTAAGTCCGGCAGCAAACATATGGCCCCCGAAACTCTCAAGCAGATCACTGCATGCTTCTATTGCCTGGTAGAGATCATAGCCTTGTACTGATCTTGCTGAGCCTGTTGCAAAACCGTTTGATTCTGTCAGGATTACAGTCGGACGGTAGTACGTCTCAATTAATCTTGATGCTACAATTCCTATTACTCCTTTTTTCCAGGAAGGATTATAAAGCACTGTAGTTCTGGAATTTACTGTTCTCTGATCCTCAGATATCATCCGCATAGCTTCAGTGGTTATTATCCGATCCACACTACGTCGCTCAATATTGAAATTATTGATCTCTTTGCTTATGCCTGATGCAAGATGAGTATCGTTTGAAACCAGCAAATCAACTGCTTTGCTTCCTGTTTCCATTCTTCCGGCAGCATTAATCCTCGGGCCAATTTTGAAAACAACATCTTCGATTGTCATTGATCGGGTGACTTCCGATTCACGAATAATCTCCCTGAGTCCGGTCCGTGGTGATTCATTAAGCTGTTTCAGGCCAAAATATGCCATTACCCTGTTTTCGCCAGTAATAGGTACAATATCGGAGGCAATGCTCACTGCTACCAGATCGAGATAGTGTGCTATGTCGCTGAACGGTATGCCATGCACCCTTGAATAAGCATGAATCAGTTTGAAGCCTACGCCGCAGCCCGATAAATCTTTGTATGGATAATTACAGGCCGGTTGTTTTGGATCAAGCACTGCCAGCGCTTTTGGTATCTCATCTCCGGGGTAATGGTGGTCACATATAATAACATCAAGTCCTTTCGTACGTGCATATTTAACTTTTTCGACTGCTTTTATACCGCAATCAAGAGTAATAATAACCTTGCAGTTATTCTGATATGCGTAATCCAATCCCTGTATTGAAACACCATATCCCTCCTTATATCTGTCAGGTATGTAATATTCAACATTAGAGTACTGTTCCTTTAAAAAGGAATACATTAGTGCTACAGCTGTTGTGCCATCTACATCATAATCACCATAAACCAGTATTTTTTCATTCTTCTTAACAGCAGTAGAGATCCTGTCAACAGCAATATTCATATCTTTCATCAGAAAGGGATCGTGAAGATAGTCAAGACTTGGATTGAAAAAGGTCTTAGCTTCAACTGAAGATGTAATATTGCGCTGAACCATCAAATTAGCCAGGGATTCCGACACGCCCAGTGAACCTGCCAGTTGTTTCACAACTGCCGTATCTCCCTTTTCCTTGATTACCCACCTCTTTTCCATCCTTTTACTGATTAATCCATTCCAAATTAAAAACTTCCTTCAGACTTTTTTTTACTACACTTTTCACTTTATCAATATCCTGCCTTGCACCCAGTTCCTTTTCAAGCGACGTAACCCCTTTATCGGTAAAACCACACGGGTTAATGTTATTAAAATAACTCAAATCAGTATTAACATTAAATGCAAAACCATGCATTGTTATATACCTGCTGGCTTTTACCCCGATGGCACATATTTTTCTGGCTTTGCCCTTTATTTGAGGATCCAGCCAGACCCCGGTTCCTCCTTCAAGTCGAGATGCAGTAATCCCAAATTCAGCAACTGTTCTTATAATTACTTCTTCAAGCCTGAATATATAGTCCCTGAGTCCTATTCCTAATATCTCAAGATCAAAAATAGGGTAACCAACAATCTGGCCCGGACCATGATAGGTTATATCGCCACCTCTGTCAATCCTGTAAAAGGAAGCATCTTTTGCTTTAAGCTGAATATAATCCAGAAGAAGATTGTTCTCCGAACCGCTTTTCCCAAGTGTATATACATGAGGATGTTCGACAAAAATCAGCGTTCCTGGCAGATCATTTTCAACAGAATCCTTATCCGGTTTAGCATTTATTTTGTTGTCTACAAGTCTTTTAAAGATGACTGTCTGATAATCCCAGGTTTCTTTATAATCCTTTAATTCAATATCTTTATATACAACACTATAGCTCAATGGCAATTTTATGTTTAAGTGTTACTAATGTAATCAAAATAATCGTGCCTTTACATGATTTTCTGCATGAAAAGATGATCGCACGAGAGGACTGCTTTCGACGAATGAGAAACCTCTTTCAAGAGAACAGATCCTGTATTCTTCGAATTTCTCCGGAGTAATATATTCCACAGCGTCCATATAACCTGTACCTGGTTTCAGGTATTGACCTATGGTAAGAATCCTGCAACCGGCCTCATAAAGATCATTTATTACCTGAATAATTTCTTCTTCACTTTCTCCAAGGCCCAACATAAATCCCGATTTAGCTGTTTTACCTTTTTCCGAGATATACCTGATAACGTCAAGACTTCTGTCATATTTTGCCTTTGTACGTATAATTGGAGTGAGACGCCTTACAGTCTCAATATTATGAGAAATCACATCAGGCCCGGCATCAATAATCTTCTGAATATTTTTATGGTTCCCGTCAAAATCCGGGATAAGCGTTTCAATTGTCGTGAGAGGATTAACTTTTTTTACCTTCTTAATAGTTTCAGCCCAAAACGATGCACCTCCGTCAGCGAGATCGTCACGATCGACGGAAGTAATAACACAATGTTTAAGACTCATTGTTTTAATTGATTCGGCAAGTCTTTCAGGTTCCTGCGCATCAGGAGGAAGAGGCTTACCTGTTTTAGTGGCACAGAATTTACAGGCTCTTGTGCAGATATCCCCGAGTATCATAAAAGTTGCCGTGCCTGCATTCCAGCATTCACCGATATTCGGACAGTTCCCGCTTGTACAGATTGTATGCAACTTATTGGCTGCTACTGCATGCTTTACCATTGTATAATTTTCACCGCTGGCCCTCTGCATTTTCAACCATGGGGGCAGGCGTCTTCTTTTTTCCATTTCAGATTTTGTAATTTTCGAAGCAGCAAAGGTACAAAAAAGGAGGATCATAGTACCTGTTTATCATTACTCACTATAAACCTCGTTACAAAGGATTTCCTTTGCCTTTTTCATAATGTTTTTGTTGCAAAAAAAAATCATGAGAACAGACAAAGAGTTACAAAGGAAAAAATAATTAAACTGCTATCCATTGGTCACAAAAATTAGACTTTCCGGTCTTGCTTCCAAAGGAGCTATTCAAATGATCAATTCAGAAGCTTCAGCTCTTGAATATCTTACTTCCCCTGTATTTTCCATAACACCGGCATCAATTCTTAAAAGACCTGCCAGCATGTTTAATGTGAAGGAGGATGAAATTTACTGACCAAGTGTCTTGAGTACCTCCGAAATGAAAAAAGAGGGGGATAATCACAGGGCATGCCAGACTTACGGAACGATATATAAATGTGGCTATAGCGGCTCTAAACGATTCAGACTCTTCACCAGAATTCATATCATCAGGACTTAAGTTTTTTCTCCATGATATTTATCATAAATCAGGATTAATAATTGATATAACTTTCATGTTTTATGAAGGTTATGAAAACACAAGTCATAGCCGGAATTATATCAAAAAAGTCGGGCCCAATACTACTGAAAATATGAAAAAGAAAGTTGCGTATTATGTGACCACAATCATTATGGTTGCTTTATGGTTAGCATCTTGTACAAAAACTCCTGCTCCATCAAATCAGGGCGCTACAGGTGACTATTCCGTCTTTGCCTGGAATGATCTGGGGATGCATTGCCTTAATCCTACCTATGATAAACTTGTTATCCTTCCTCCTTACAATAATCTTCTGGTGCAGGTTGTAAAAAGAGGAGATCCCCCGGCAATAGTGATATCCGGAATTACCGTTTCATACAAACTTTTAAACAATACAACATCATATAATAAAAGAGCTTACGGCGGATTCTGGGATAACTCTCTGAAGCTTTTTGCAGTTACTCTTACACATAACATAGGATTAAAAGGAAATGGAGTTACGGGTGATATGACTTTATCGGATGATCATTATATAGCAGAGGGGATCCCTGTTGTTCCGGTGGATGATAACAATACGTGGAATCCTTACCAGGTTGCCGAGATAACCGTAACAGATGGATCCGGAAATGTTCTTGCCCAAACCCAGGCTACAGTTCCCACATCTGATGAAATCAACTGTGCTAAATGTCATGGATCAGCAACAGTTGATGCTTTTGATGATATACTGACAAAACATGATGCAGCACATTCTACTAACCTGTCTGTCGCTGCAAGCAAACCGGTTTTATGCGCCAGTTGCCATCCAAGTCCTGCCTTAGGAATAATGACCGGTCCGCAGATGTATCTTTCACGTGCGCTTCATGGATCACATGCCACCAGGAACGCCTCATGCTATGACTGTCATCCAGGGACAACAACAAAGTGCAACAGAAGTTTAGCACATAATGGGAATAATGCGACGGATGGCAATTGCATAACCTGCCATGGAGATATGGCAAATGTTGCAGCTACGATTGCCTCAGGAAGAATACCATGGGCATCTGAGCCTGCCTGTGCTACCTGCCATACCGGTGTTACAGGGGTAAGTACCGGCACAGCACTTTACAGGAACTCAACAGGGCACGGCGGGATGTATTGTACTTCCTGTCACGGGAGTCCTCATGCTATGTATCCCTCCCGTGAAACGACCGATAATTATCAGTCAAAACAATACCAGGGATTTACGTCAAAAATAAAATCAATTGGAAGCTGTGGTGTATGTCATAGCAGTTCAAGGGGCGAAGAAGGAAACATTTCTGAATTTGCTGAGGTTCACGGAGGGTTGAATCCCGAAAAAGCTATTGGCTGCAGAGCCTGCCATACCTCAGTTCCGACAAACACAGCCGGATGGCCTCATTCCTATACCTGGAAAAACACTAATTAAAAAGACTCTCAGGCAATTAGTAATATAAAGGCAGTGGCTGTCGTTGAGGTAAGGTTAAAGAAAAACTTTAAAGAGCATTCCGGAGAATTTATAATATCTTATTTGACGTACTGCCAGATATAAGTACTATTTTGACTTTGACAGCCTGATATTTGATTTCTGCCAATTTCCGTATTACTTTTACTTTTAATTTATTCTTTCAGTTAAATTTTGTGAATTAATATGCCATAGTTATGGAAAATACCGGGGAAGTCAGAAAAATAGAAATTGATCGGGAAACATTGAAATACCTTAATACTTCAAGAAGATGGGCAATGTTCCTTGCTGTTACAGGCTATATATTTCTCGGTTTATTTATTGCTTCAGGCATATTAGCCGGTACATTTCTCTCGGCTTTCAATACCGGAAAGACAGATCTTGGACTTTCAGAATCATTTACATTTATACTGGTCCCCGTCATATCGATAATATTTTTCATTCCGCTTTTATTTCTGTATCGTTTTTCAAAACACTCAGCTCATGCAGTACAAAAAGAAAATGAACAGGAATTTAAAAAAGCACTTAAAAATCTCCGGTCTTATTTTGTATATCTTGGAATTATGGTTATTGTTGTGTTATCACTTTATATTGTGGTTTTAATAGTGGCAGGGACATCAATTGCATTTCTTAAGGGGCTAGGATAATCATAGACTCGGGAAATATTGTGAAATTAGTATTCAAAAACCTGTTTGTATAAAATAATTCAGGTTGACATAACTTAACTTTTTACCAATGCCAAAAGGTATTATATCCGACCTACTTCCATGCACTATCTATACAAATAATAAACTGATCCGGTTTATCGAACAAAAGCCTGAAATAGTCGAAAATATTTCAGATTTCTTTTCGTCCGGGCAGCATTCGGCAATGCAGAATCTCATGAAGATGCAAGAGCTGTTATTGCTTATAAAAAAAAGTTTTTGAACCTGAGAAATAATAAAAATGGAAACAGCCTACTTTAATGGAAAGCTTTTACCTAAAAGCGAGATAAACATAAGCCCTGATGACCGGGGATTCCTGTTTGCTGATGGAATTTACGAAGTGGTAAGATGGTATGAAGGATTCTTCTACGACATGAACAGCCATGTTACAAGGATGAAAAGAAGTCTTAGAGAATTGAGGATCAATTGGGACGATGAAGAACGGTTTCCTGCAATTGCTGGTGACCTTATTAAGGTGAATGAACTTGAAAATCTGCCTGCTATGGTATATATTCAGGTTACAAGAGGTGCAGCAAAACGTACTCATTATTTCCCGTCACCGGCCGTTACTCCCACAATTTATGCCTGTGCATGGGGTTTTGTGCAGGCAACCGTTTCAAAAGAAACCGGTGTTAAAGTAATGTTGAAAGAAGATATAAGGTGGAACAGATGTGATATTAAATCAGTGTGCCTCCTTCCAAATACAATAAGTTTTCAGGAAGCTTATGAAAACGGCATGGAAGAGTGTATTTTCGTGCGTAACGGACTTGTTACTGAGGGATCTCATTCAAACATTTTCATGGTACGGGACGGAACTCTTTTTACTCATCCTGAGTCAAATCATATTCTCTCGGGGATTACCAGAAAAAACATTCTCAGGATTGCCCAGGAGGCAGGGATAAGGATCAGGGAGGAGGCAATTCAGGAGAACAGGATAAGACTTGTTCAGGAAGCCTTTATCACAAATACATCAGCTGAGGTTACCCCGGTGACAGAGATCGGAGGGAACACTCTTGGGGATGGAGTCCCCGGGCCGGTAACCATGATGATCATGGAAAAATTCAATAATGAGATAAAAGCATTAAAAGGCTGAAAATCTCACTATCCCTTAAGCGGTAATTTTTCTATCTTTGAACAAATTTTCAGATCACCATGAGCAACTCTAATTTAAGTGAACAGGAGCAGATCAGAAGAGAATCTCTCGATGAACTAAGAAAACTTGGTATTGACCCCTATCCTGCTGCGGAATATAAAACCAACGGCTTTGCTCAGGATATCCTTGATAATTATACTCCTGAAAAGAACAATTTCCAGGATGTAACCCTTGCAGGAAGAATAATGAGCAGACGGATCATGGGGAATGCCTCATTTGCTGAATTAATGGACTCCTCAGGCAGGATTCAGATATATGTCCGCCGGGACGATGTCTGTCCTGGTGAAGATAAAACAATGTACAACACAGTCTTTAAACGGCTTCTTGATAACGGCGACATAATCGGTGTAAAGGGTCATGTTTTCAGAACACAGGTTGGAGAGACAACTGTTCATGTTGATGAATTTACAGTGCTTAGCAAATCCATTCGTCCATTGCCTGTTGTAAAAGAGAAAGATGGCATTTTCTATGACGCGGTTACCGATCCGGAGATGCGTTATCGCCGGCGCTATGTTGATCTGATCGTAAATCCTCATGTTCGCGATGTATTCAGAAAAAGAACACAGATAATTCAATCGATGAGGGAACTGTTCAATTCAAGAGGTTACCTGGAAGTTGAAACACCTATTCTTCAGCCGATACCTGGCGGAGCAGCAGCCCGGCCTTTCATTACCCATCACAACACACTCGATATGCCTTTATATCTGAGAATTGCAAATGAGCTTTACCTGAAGAGGCTTATCGTTGGTGGGTTTGAAGGAGTCTATGAATTTGCTAAGGATTTCCGGAACGAAGGAATGGACCGCAATCATAATCCGGAGTTCACAGTTATGGAGATATATATTGCTTATAAGGATTATCTCTGGATGATGAACTTTACAGAGGAGATTGTTCAAAAAGCTGCACTCGATCTGCATGGCAAGACTGAAATTATGTTTGGTGATAAGATAATCAATCTTAATCCTCCTTTCAAAAGAATAAGTATGACTGATGCCATCAGGGAAAATACAGGTATCGATATATCGGGTATGGATGAAGATGAACTGAGGAAAGTATGTGATAAACTAAATGTGCCGAATTCTCCCGAGATGGGAAAAGGGAAACTTGTCGATCAGCTTTTTGGTGAAAAATGTGAACATAACTATATCCAGCCAACATTCATAATAGATTATCCGACTGAGACATCACCTCTTACCAAGATGCACAGGAGCAAACCAGGTGTGACGGAACGGTTTGAGCTGATGATAAATGGAAAGGAGATCGCAAATGCCTATTCAGAGCTTAATGATCCTATCGACCAGATGGAAAGGTTCAAGGATCAGCTCAGGTTGTCAGAAAAAGGTGATGACGAGGCCATGTTCATTGATCTCGATTTTGTAAGGGCTCTTGAATACGGCATGCCACCAACCTCGGGAATGGGAATTGGAATTGACCGGCTAACAATGCTTCTGACCAATCAGCCCTCAATACAGGATGTTCTTCTTTTCCCTCAGATGAAACCTGAAATAACAAAACCAAGAAACGAAAGCAAAAAAGAAGAATATATTGAACTCGGAATACCTGAAGAATGGATTGATCCGCTCATAAAGATGGGCTATACCACCATAGCCAGACTGAAGGAAACTGAAAAAGCAGGAAAGCTGGCAAATGACCTCAATGGCTTTAACAAGAAAAATAAGCTTGGCCTCCCGGGCCTCAGTCCTGAAGCGGTTGAAAAATGGATAAAATAGTTGTTAAATTAGTATATCGTATCCTTTAATACAGATGGCAGTACCCATCATACAAATTTTTGACTTCAGATAGTATGTCAGCATCTAAAAAGGTTTTACTTCTTTTTTTATTGCTCCTTTCTTACAATGTTTCAGAGGGGCAGCAGACACCTTTAAATCAAATCTCTTACTGGGTTTTTATTCCTTATGTTTATAATCCGGCAATAGCCGGAAGCAAGGATTTTTTATCTTTAGATTTTATCGCGTCTTTTCAGGGAAAATCAAATACCCAGATTATTGGCGGAAATACCAGGTTTTCTAAAACCAAACCAGGTTATTTTTCCTCTCCGGATATTGTCGAGTTCAAAAACGCCGGTATCGGATGGTCAGCATTTAGGGATGCTAATGGAGTGTCAAAACATACCGGAGTAAGTGTTGCCGGTTCATACCAGATTCCCCTGACTTCACGGAAGCTGAATTTTCTCACCTTCGGAGCATCCTTAAAAGCAGTATATAGTGCTATTGATACCTCTTTTACTGAGTCAGGGAGCTTCTCAAAAAAAACTCTTTATCCAAATCTTGACCTTGGGATATATTATTTTGGCACACATTTTTTCTCAGGACTATCCGCCACCAATTTGCTTGGTGATCCTTTGAAAAATGACAGCCTTGGTTTAAACGGGGCATCAAAACGCTTTTATTTTTCAGCCGGATACAGGATTGTATTAAGCAGATCATATAATATAGTACTGGAGCCATCGCTGCTAATCAGTACTAATGACACAACAACCAGTAAGAAACCCCAAAATATAAATCCGATCCTTAAATTATATGCCGGGAATTTTTCAATCGGAACATATTTTCTAAATGATGGGAAAACCTCGTTTTTTGCCCAATTCAAGTACCCAAAGTTCTATATCGGAACCTTTTACGAATTACCCAAGAAAACACCTTATTTTAAAAGAACACCACTTGTTGAACTTACACTTGGCTTAAATATTCAAACTGACAAAACAAGATTATCAGATCAAAGCCACTGGTAAGCATGATATTTTATTTATTACAATGAAAAAAACATATGTAAAAATAATACTTTCCTGCCTCGTGATGGGTCTGCTTACTTCAGCTTCCGGTAAATCAAATCCCCTGGCTATTATTCACCTGTATCCTTTTCCTGTGACTGAACAAGACACGACAAACCTGCGTAGTCTTCTGGAAGTTGATACGTTTAATCTAAAACTCTTGCCTCCTTCATTAGGTATTCAGTTTTATAAAAATGAAATTGTTTTTCTCTCACGAACAAAAAATGAAGGGAAGATGCTGCCTGACTATATATCTTTCGGAACTGTTGAAGCATATTATGCTATTCCCGGGGATTCAACAACTGGAAAACATATGATATTTTCACAATCATCACCTTTTTCCTATCCGTGCGACGGAATAACGTTCAGTCCTGATTTCAATATAATGTATTTCACCAGGCTTGACGAGAAGGATAACAAGGAAAAAATTTACATGGCTAAATACTCATTAAATAATCAAAACCAACAATCCTGGGTGTCAGACTTTAATCCACTATCCTTTTGTACTGAAAATTCCGCATTTACACATCCGGCCCTTTCGAATGATGCAACCGAACTGATCTTCGCGTCTGATATGAAAGGTTCTCTGGGTGGAATGGATTTATTCATCACCAGAAAAGAGGGAGAAAGATGGACTGCCCCGCAAAATCTTGGAAATCTGATCAACACAGCAGGCAACGAGTTTTTCCCTTTCCTTGACATGGATAATAATCTGTTTTATTCAACAGATGGACTTCCGGGATACGGAGGCTATGATGTGTTTACATGCAAGTTCAACGGAACAAACTGGGATAAGCCGGTAAATCTCTCGGATCTTATAAACTCCTCAGATGACGATATAGCATTTACAATTAATAAAACTGATGGAAAAACAGCCTTCTTTACCAGGAGACGAAAATCTGAGAAAACCGATATGCAGTTATTCAGGGTTGCATTAAATAAAAGTGCTTCTTCAGTCAATCTGGCTACAATATCATATGTTTTTGACGGACAACCGGTTCAAAAACAAATCTATACTGCAGAAAAAATAGCAGTTGAACCAAAACTTTCTGAAGCTCAGTCAAAAATAAGTGAACCTGAACAGAAAGAGGTTTTAGAGGTTACTCCCCCTGTTACCTTACCTACTCCGGCTCAAAAGAAAGAGGTTTTACCGGTTACATCCTCTGAAACTACAAAACCTGTAACTGCAAAACCTTCTGCAGCGGTTCCTGTTGAAAATATTCCTGAAAAAAAGGTATCAACAGAACCGGTAGTAAGGAAGGATATAATTGTATATAAGGTACAAATGCTCTCAAGTGCTACTCCAAGGAGCAACTTTAGCATTACCGTGGCTGGTAAAACTTACGAAACTTCTGAGTATTATTATCTTAAAGGTTACAGGTATACAATTGGGGAATTCAGTTCTCTTGCATCTGCTGTCGAGTTGCAAAATATTTGCAGGAAATCCGGTCAGAAGCAGGCATTTGTCGTTGCATTTAAAAATGGTGTAAGATCTCTCGATCCTTCCCTTTTTAAATAAATAAACTGCACTTCCTGACTTACATATGAAAATATATAATATTATAAATGAGTATTACAACCTGATTTCTGAAATTAATTAAATCACCAATCAGGCTGATTTTCTTTTATCTTTGGGAAGCTATCAACTCTAATTCTAATTCTGATGCTTAATGTACTAAAACACCCATTAATTACCCACAAGCTTACCCAGCTTCGCCGAAGGGAAACAACAACCAAAGATTTCAGAGAGATTCTCGATGAGATAGCCGGTCTGATGGCATACGAGATAACACGTGACCTGCCTGTGAAAAACATTACCGTTGAAACGCCACTGGGAAAATGCAATACACAGGAACTGGCAATTGATGTTGTTCTTGTCCCGGTTTTAAGAGCCGGCCTGGGAATGGTTGACGGGATATCCAATCTTATACCGACTGCCAGAGTCGGACATATTGGAATGTATCGCGATCACGATACCCTTAAACCAATGACCTACTATTCCAAATTCCCTGATAATCTTGCCGATGCCATAGTTATGGTTCTTGATCCCATGCTCGCTACCGGAGGTAGTTCATCTTCTGCAATCCAGGTATTGAAAGACCATGGTGCGAAGAGCATAAAACTGGTATGCGTTGTTGGTGCACCGGAAGGGGTTGAACGTATAATGAAGGATCATCCAGATGTTCAGATATATTTGTCGGGAATAGACGAAAAGCTTAATGAACATGGATATATAGTTCCGGGATTAGGTGATGCCGGTGACAGACTTTTCGGAACCAAATAAACAATCTTCCGATCACCTTCCACACTTTTATACCCTGCGACATTGCGCCTTTGCACCAAAACAATTATCAGCTGAACACTGTTTATTCAAAGTATGCCTACAGAAAATGTAATAGAAGTAAATAGTGTTTGGAAATCCTTTAAGGCTGTTCAGGCTGTAAAAGGTATTGATCTGGCCATAAATAAAGGACAGTTTGTTGCCCTTCTGGGTCCGAACGGAGCCGGCAAGACCACGCTCGTTGAGATGATGGAGGGGATCCAGAAACCTGATAAGGGTGAAATACTGATAATGGGGAAAAAGTGGAATGGAAACGAAGATGAACTTCACCGGATAATCGGCCTTTCACTGCAGGAAACAAGATTTATTGATAAGCTCAGGGTAACTGAGACACTTCTCCTGTTCGCATCGTTTTTTAACCTTGGAATAAAAAGGGTTAATGAGATAATTGAAATAATCGGACTGGAAGAAAAAAGGAGATCATATGTTGTTAATCTTTCAGGCGGACAAAGGCAGCGTCTGGCAATAGGGATTGCGCTGATCAATAATCCTTCAATTCTTCTGCTTGATGAACCGACAACAGGTCTTGATCCCAATGCCCGCCGCGAGATCTGGGAGATACTCCATGGACTGAAGGAAAAAGCTAAAACTTCAATGATCCTCACAACTCATTATATGGAGGAAGCTGAAAACCTCTGTGATTATATCATAATAATGGATAACGGAGTGGTCTTAAAAGAAGGAACTTTGCAGCAACTGCTTGAAGAAGAAACAAATGAAAAGATAGTTGAATTCACAGTTGAAAACGGGCTGGATGATCTGAACAACAACAAGTCAGGTTTACCTTTTAAATTTCATCGGGGAGAAACAAAGGATAAAGGATTTGTTACATTATCCGATTTTGAGACTGAACTACCACAGTTTATGGCTTATATGAAATCGCGGAACATCACTCTAAAGTTTATGGAATGCCGCCGAAAAACACTTGATGATCTTTTTGTTTCACTAACAGGCAGAAAGATAAATGAGTAAAATTTTCCGTTTTAATCAGCTCTGGCAGCTGACAATTGCCCTTTTCCGTGAAATAATCCGTGAACCGGGTGTGCTTTTCTGGGGAATTCTCTTTCCTATACTTATGTCACTGGGCCTTGGGCTTGCTTTTACAAAAAAAACTGATGCAGTAAGAAAGGTTGCCATTATAAGCTACACGGGAAACTCAGATCTATCACATAACTCTGTGATTGACGGTTTTCTGAAATCGAAATGTGAAAAGAATCCCTCCAAACTGAAAGATGCCTGGCATTGGAAATATGCAATAAAAGATGAAAAACTGGGTAACTCTATTTTTTTATTCTACAATATGAAATGGGACGATGCAATGAAGCTTCTGAAAAGAGGAACAATCAATGTCCTGCTTGTAGGATCAAAGGATTCAGTTGAATATCATTTTGATCCTATGAATTCAGATGCCGAACTGACCTATCTTAAACTCAGCAGTATTGTCGGAAAAGGGGAAATGATGTCAGACAAAGGCAACTCAGAGATAAAACCTCTCACCGTAACGGGTACCCGCTATATAGATTTTCTTGTGCCGGGACTTATAACCATGGGTGTGATGATGTCTTGCATGTGGGGGATCAGCTATGGTATAATTGAGAAGAGATCAAAAAAGCTCTTACGGAGACTCGTCGCAACGCCAATGAAAAAATCGCATTTTCTGATTGCTCTTATAACGGTCAGGGTTATTATGAATATCATTGAATCGGTAGTTCTTCTTATATTCGCTCTTATTACTTTCAGGATGACAATCCAGGGAGATATCACTGCCCTTATACTAACCTACCTTGCAGGTAATATAGCATTTGCAGGTATCGCTGTTTTTGTTTCATCACATACATCAAATACTGAAGTAGGAAATGGTCTGATAAATTTTGTTGTATTTCCCCTGATGATTCTGTCTGGTATCTTCTTCAGCTATCAGAATTTTCCTGACTGGAGCATCGGTGTAATAAAGTATCTTCCGTTAACAATGATGACAGACGGAATAAGAAGCATTTTTAATGAAGGTGCCGGTTATCATGAGGTTGCCGGACCGATTCTGATTCTTACTACAATCGGGGTTCTCTTTTTTTCAGCCGGACTGAAAATATTCAAGTGGCATTAGCTTTCACATCTAAAGTCTACCTGCAACGAAGCTTCTAAGACTAATTACTTACACCGGGACTTTTTCCGTGACTCCTCGTCATTCTGCCTGACAGCCAGACCATTATTATGTATTTTAAACTTTGGCGAACCCTTTAAGCTTATTTTAAAATAATATTTCCCGGGATCTGATGCATCATATTATTTTTCAATCTGTCTTTATTCCGGAACCAGTTCAAAAAATTAATAAAGAGAAAGTATGAAAAGCCTTAAATTTTTAACTGTTGCTTTAGTTAGTTTGAGTATCTCTGCATGTACTCAGGGTCAGATCCGCAAAACAGTACACGGGAACCATAATGTGGTTACCGAAGAAAGAAAAGTTAATTCTTTTACCGCCGTAAGGGTAAGTACCGGTATTGACGTTTACCTGAAACAGGGAAATAATGAGTCATTATCAGTAGAAGCTGATGATAATCTGCAGGAATATATACTGACCGAAGTAAGAAACGGTGAACTTCATGTTTATACAGACGCTAATATCCGCGATGCGGAGAGAAAAAGAGTATATGTGACCATGAGGGATATCAGATCTCTGCGAACGACAAGCGCCGGGGATATCGTTGGTCAGACACCTGTTAAAAGCGATAAGCTTATTCTATCCGCTTCAAGTGCAGGCGATATCAAACTTGACGTAACAGCAAACGAAATTCAGGTTGATATTAATAGTTCGGGCGATGTTACACTTACAGGCACTGCTGATAAACTGAATGCTGATCTCAGCAGCGCCGGAGATCTGAACGCTTATGACCTTAGGGTCAGGGAAGCTGATATTTCAGCTTCCAGTGCAGGCAATGCCGATATAAACGTGTCAGAAAAAATAACTGCCAGAGCTTCAAGTGCAGGTGATGTTAATTACAAGGGAGATCCGAAATATGTAGATGCTCATTCCTCAAGCGCAGGAGGAATACACAGAAGATAATTTCAAATCAATATATATTCCCTTATTATTAAAAGCCGTCGGTTTATTTCCGACGGCTTTTTTAGCTCTGAATCATGATAATTAATTGAAATATTAATTCTGGAAAAACCTTTAACAGAATGAAGAAAAATTTAAATATCAACCTGAAAAACACCGGTAACTTCATCTTTTTTGAGGAGATCGGGAAAAAACTTAAAGAGAGATTGAAATAACTGATTTATAGTAGCACTTCAGTTATGTATTCATGATTATCAATAGGTTATAACTAAGGTTTTTAACCGCTAAGTACACAAGGTCTTAGCAAAGCACGCAAAGCTAAGACACTGTAATTAAGCTCTTTGCATACCAATAGCTATCGGTATGGTATTTGCGGTTAACTGATTAAGAATTTTTGAATAGTCTTTCGGATCTCTTTTTTTACCTCTTCAGTTTATGTTTCTCAACAAAATCATCGATAACCTGTGTTAGATTAGGGTCGCCAATCTCCTGGAGATCATAATAAACCCTTGTATTTGGTTTTTTGATCCTGATGATCCTGTTAAGGTCTATCGGAGTTGCAATTATGACACTGTCGCAATCGGTATTGTTTATTGTTGTTTCGAGGTCCTTTAGCTGTTCATGGCCATATCCCATTGCCGGAAGCAGTGTCCCTATATTCGGATATTGTCTGAAGGTATCGCTCAACCTGCCTACTGTAAATGGTCGTGGGTCAACAAGCTCAGCAGCTCCGAATTTCCTCGCTGCGACAACTCCTGCTCCGATTTTCATTTCACCATGAGTCAGAGTCGGACCATCTTCGACCACCAGCACTCTTTTACCCCTTATTAAAGAAGGATCGTCAACTTTTATAGGTGAAGCTCCATCTATTACAATTGCGCTAGGATTTACTTTGTCAATACTCTCCCTTACAATCTGAATAGCTTCAGGAGCTGCACTGTCCATCTTGTTTATTACAACCACATCAGCAATTCTTAATGTCACTTCTCCCGGATAGTATCTGAGTTCATGACCGGCCCGGTGAGGATCTGTAACTGTTATCATCAGATCAGGCTTATAGAAGGGGAAATCATTATTGCCGCCATCCCACAGAATTACGTCACACCCTGAAGGATCTTTTTCAGCTGCCCTTACAATTGCCTCATAATCGACTCCTGCATAAATGACATTTCCTCTAACAACATGAGGTTCATACTCTTCCATTTCCTCAATAGTGCATTTATTCTTTTCAAGATCCTTAACAACAGCAAAACGCTGAACTTTCTGTGCATTAAGATCGCCGTACGGCATCGGGTGTCGTATTGCAACAACCTTTAGTCCCTTCTCCATAAGAAGTTCTATAATGCGCCTTGATGTCTGGCTCTTGCCACATCCGGTCCGGATAGCACCAACTGCAATAACCGGTTTTGTGCTTTTTATCATTGTATCAGAGGGTCCGAGCAAAACGAAATTTGCACCTGCAGCATTCACAATTGCACTGACCGACATTACTTTCTGGTAGGTTACGTCGCTGTACGAAAAGATACAGTCGTCAACTTTATACTTTTTTATCAGTTTGGGAAGGTTCTCCTCCGTAAAAACAGGTATGCCATCGGGATATAGTTTACCGGCAAGTTCTTTTGGATACTTTCTCCCGTCAATATCAGGTATCTGGGCTGCTGTAAATGCAACAACATTGTAGTGATCATTGTCCCTGAAACAGGTATTGAAATTATGAAAATCGCGACCTGCTGCACCAATTATGATGACATTCTTTTTTGCCATAGATCCTCCTTGTTTTATAAAATAAAATATTTGATTTTATGAGAATTTTCATTTTAGAATGAAACAACAAATGTATAATTTGCGTACCGGAATTCCGAGCAAATAACGGTATTTTTTAAAATACCATTTTTATGCTTTATTTTCTTGAATTTTAATCTGTTACAATTGTTTCTGGTATGATCTGAAAACATGTTAAAGAAAATGTTTTCCATATGATAAGGTATATGGCAAATTCTTTGTACTATTATGTCTTGTTATGAATGTATTGGCTCACATATATCTTTCCGGTGATTCTGACAAAATAATCATAGGTAATTACATAGGTGATTATGTAAAGGGACGTGATTACCTTAAGTATCCTGATCTGATCAGAAAAGGTATAATCCTTCACCGCCATATAGATGGCTTTACAGATCGTCATCCCGTAGTTCACAGGAGTAAGATATTTTTCACAAGAAAATATCATAAATATGCTGGAGTTATTACCGATATTCTTTATGACCATTTTCTTTGCAAAGAGTGGGATTTTTTTTCCAGGAGACCTCTCGAGAGTGTTACTTATAATTTTTACAGGGCCCTCGTAAATAATTACGAAATAATGCCTGAGAATGTCAGGGAAATGATGCCTTTTTTCATTATCAACAATTGGATTGAGTCATACCAGACTATGAATGGTATTCGTCATGTATTGAATACACTCAGCAAAAGGTCCACACTCCCTAATGAGACAAGATTTGCAATGCGTGCACTCAAAAAAAATTATTATTCGCTTCAGGATGATTTTATGGAGTTTTTCCCTCAGCTTATCGATTATGTTGAGAAAGATTTCGGAATAGAGATATCGCACAGGATAACAATTCCATTCTGATCATACCAGATATTCTGTCCGGCTGGCATCAAACCTGAGAAAGATAAACAACAATATAGTAAATCCCCATAATGAACTTCCGCCATAACTGAAAAACGGCAATGGAATACCAATTACAGGAATCAGACCGATTGCCATTCCTATATTTATAAAAAAATGGGTAAACAAAATTGATACCACACCGTATCCGTAAACCCTTGAAAAGACGGAGCGTTGTCTTTCTGCCATTAGGACCAGCCTAATTAGAAGAATCAGATAAATTGAGATTACTGTAAAAGAACCCAGAAAGCCCCACTCCTCACCTACTGTGCAGAACACAAAATCAGTGCTCTGGGCAGGAACGAATTTGAATTTGGTCTGGGTTCCCTGTAAAAATCCTTTCCCGGATAAACCACCTGAACCTATAGAGATCATTGACTGGTTAACATTGTACCCTGTACCATGAATGTCAGATTTAAATCCCAGCATGATGTCAACTCTCTCTTTCTGATGTGGCTTAAGTATGTTATTGAATGTATAATCTACTGAATTAACAAAAAGAATACTTCCAATTAAAAATAAATATACTATCAGAAGAGCACTGGCTTTCCTGCTATAAAAGTAAAATGCATATGCAACGCCTGACAGTAAAAGTGAAATAAATATTACCAGTTCATTACCTAGAGATTTAAAGACATAATGATCAAGCATATAGATCATCCCTGCAGTAAAAACGAAGATCGCCAGGCCGGCAATGCACAAGTACCATTTTCTTGTAGTAACCCATACCAGAATAGCTGCAACTGTAATTAAAGCAAATGTTAAATATAGATTATTCATAAGAAGCGTCAGGAAGAAAAGGATTATCATAAGTAATCCTGATACAAATACATAGGGACTCATGCCTTCCCTGAAAAGTACAATGAATAATGCAAAATAGACAACAGAAGAACCCATATCAGGTTGAAGTGCCGTAAGAATTGCAGGGAATACAATTATCGCCACTGCAGGAATTATTACACTTAATTTTGTAAGATCCTGTCTTTTTGTATTTAAATACCCTGCAAGGGCAAGAGCTGTCCCAAACTTAGCAAACTCAGATGGTTGTAAACTTAATCCACCGAATTCGAACCAGGATTTTGCACCATTTATCTCATGTCCGAAAACCAGTACAAGCATCAGAAGCAACATGAGAGCTCCATAGATGAACCATGAGAAGAAGAAATAAAACCTGCTGTCAATAATCATCACAAATACAGCAAGAACAAAAGATGCAATAATCCAAACGAACTGCTTTCCATATCGCTGTGAGAGATCAAGTATTTCCTTATGTTCTTCATTATATACCGCGGCATAGATATTGAACCAGCCCATAATGACCAGAACAAGGAAAAGAAGCAGAGTGATTTTATCAATCCCTTTAAGTATGTTTACGCTCCGTCTCACTACTGCATAAGGTTAAGGTTAAGGATACTCTGTTCGCGGGCTTTGTTCAATATTTCGCCTTTGAGATATTTTTCAATCATAAGGCTTGCAATAGGAGCAGCATAAGTTGAACCAAAACCAGCATTCTCAACAACAACCATAATCGCAATTTTAGGATTGTCGCGCGGTGCAAAAGCTATAAATACCGAGTGGTCCTTACCATGTGGATTTTGGGCTGTACCGGTTTTTCCACAGACTATAATATCGCTTAATGCTGCTATACCTGCAGTTTTTCCTTCTCCTCCGTTTACTGCAGCCTCCATCCCAAGTATTATCTCTTCAAAGTTGGCTGTATCAATATTTATAGTATGTTTTGTAGTAAACCTCTCATCCGTTTGACCCTCATTCCCAACAGACTTAACAACATGAGGTGTATAATAATAGCCCCTGTTGGCTATACTTGCAGTCATATTAGCCATTTGCAAAGGTGTTGTCAGTATTTCACCCTGACCAATAGCCATTGAAATGATATTCAAAGCCTTCAGCTTGTTTTTCCCGTAATATTTGTCGAAGTAGCTTAATGTAGGAATAAAACCCGGAAGCTCATTTACAAAATCAGTACCCAGTTTTTTTCCGAACCCAAACTCATTCAGGTATTCTTCCCATTTTTCATATGCATCTGAAACAGAAAGATATTTTGGATTTTCAAGTACTTTTCTGTAAGCCTGGCAGAAATATGAATTACACGAGATCATTATTGCATCTTTCAGATCAAGAGGTGACCTGTGTGAATGACATCCCACAAACAGGTAACCGTTACTGCATCCAAACAGAGTTGTGGGAGAGATCACTTTTTCCTGAAGTGCAATTAGTCCGTTTATCGGTTTAAAAGTGGATCCCGGAGGATACGATGCCATCAGAGCCCTGTTAAAAAGAAGTTTTAATGTATCAGCCTGCAGATTTGCATAATTATCCGATCTGACCCTTCCCACAAGCAATGCCGGATCAAAATTCGGAGATGAAACCAGGGTAAGAACTTCACCTGTTTTTGGTTCAATTGCCACGATACTTCCCCTTTTGTTCTTCATCAGCTGTTCGCCATATTCCTGCAGATCCAGATCAATTGTGGAATGGATATCCGATCCCTGGACTGCCAGCGTATCATTTCTGCCATTTGCATATGATCCTTTTACACGACTGAATACATCAACAAGATAAATCTTTACGCCTCGTTTGCCCCGAAGTTCTTTTTCATATGCCTCTTCAATACCCAATTTACCTATATAGTCGCCGGGTTTATAATAAGGATCTTTTTTTATGGTGCCGTCATCGACCTCGCTTACATATCCGAGAATGTGTGCTGCTACAGGTCTGGAGTATTTCCGTAGTGTTCTTGGCTGAACATAAAACCCAGGATAGCTGAACATCTTTTCCTGGAACCTTGCATATGTCTCATCTGAAATCTGTTTCAAAAATATTGAGGGTGCACGTCGCGAATAGCTTATTGCAGACTTAATATGCTCCTTGTAATAGTTGTTTGTTATGTCAAGCAGGTTACAGAAAGATGTAGTATCAATGTTTGTGACCTGAGCCGGAACCACCATCAGATCATATGCTGCCTGATTGGTAACAATAAGCTTCCCGTTCCTGTCATAAATCAATCCCCGCGCCGGATATTGAGTAACATATCTGAGAACATTATTATCAGCTGACAGTCTGTATGAATCTTCCACTACCTGAATGACAAACAATCTGATTATCAAGCCCAAAGATGCCAGCACTATAATCGTTATTACAATATACTTCCTGTTTATGAATGCATCCTTCATTATCTTATCAGTTACTTTCCTCTCCTGTAGTATTCAATCAGAAGAATAAAAGTGATGGAAAACAGTGAACTTAATAATACTCTCCCCAATGTTCTGAAAAACTCTGTTAAGCGAAAAACCTCAAGGTAGAAAAGGGCAGTATGATGAACAAGTACCATAAGAACCGTATAAATAAAGAACCATCTGAATCCATAAGTTAGCATCGATGGATCTGAGCCGGCTTCATAACCATCTCTGGGTGCAATAACTCTCAGGATATAGGGACGAACGAATCCTGCCAGTACAGTGGCTGAGGAATGCATACCGGGAGAACCAGAGAAAATATCCATTGTTAATCCTGTCCCGAATGACAATATAAGCAAGAGCCAGGCCGGTATTTCAATTGGCAAAAGAAGAATAAACATTATATAGACATAGGGATTAATATAACCACTGAACTGTATGTTATTAAATAACAATACCTGAACCAGGATCAGCAGAATAAAAATCATTCCAAATCTTAAGACTGAGCTTATCATTGAAATGAATTTAGAAGTTCGAGCTGTTCAGTCTTCTTCATATTACCAACAATATCTACAAAATGTAATTTTCTGAAATCAGTAAATAACAATACAGTAATCTTATAAAAGTCACCTCCTGTTTTTTCAAATTCGCTTACCGTACCGATAAGCAGCCCTTCAGGAAAAATTGCAGAATAGCCCGTAGTTTCAATAGTATCTCCAACATTAACAGTAACATGCTGAGGTATCTCGCTTAATACAGCTTTTTTGTTATCCTTTCCGTCCCAGCTAAGTGATCCAAAATAACCGTTAGTTTTTATTCTCGCACTCAGTTTGAAATCAAGGTTCAGAACCGACATTGCAATAGAAAAGTTTTCGGAACATCCTACAATCATCCCGGCCACACTATTACCTTCTATTACAGCCATATCAGTTTTTATCCCCTGAAGTTCTCCTTTATTAAGCATAAAAAAATTCTTCTGCTTGTTAACGGAGTTTTCAATTACCTCTGCAGAGGTATTTATATATTGCTGATGGTAAACTGAGTCAGACACAGAAAAAAAAAGCGAGGTATCTTTTTTTGCCAGGTTCTCCAATCTGTTCCGCAAAGAGATATTCTCAGCAGCAAGGGTCTCATTTATCTCTCTTAAATTCAGGTACATCCTGCTATTATTAATTTTCTCCTCAATTCCCCGGGTCATTCCTCTTATTCCTATTACAACACGAGTGTTATGATAACTATTGCCTGTAGCCAGTAAATAGAAACATATTCCTTCAAGAACAATAAACATTATCAGATTATTGTATCTCGCCAGAAAATTCAGCAGATTCCTCATTCACCCAGTATGATTATCTCATTAGGAATTGAAACTTCTCTACATTTTTAAGAGCAACCCCGGTACCCCGGGCAACCGCATGCAGCGGATCTTCAACGACATTAAAATTTATATTAATCTTGTCGGACAGTCTCCTGTCAAGGCCTCTAAGCAATGCTCCTCCACCTGCCAGATAGATTCCTTTATTAACAATATCTGCATACAGTTCTGGGGGTGTTTGCTCAAGAACACTGAGCAATGCTGCTTCAACTTTTGATAATGATTTATCGAGGCAATAGGCTATTTCCTGATAAGAAATCGGTATTTCTATAGGCAGGGCGGTCATAATATTTGGACCCCTCACCACAAAGTCAGCCGGTGGATTATCTATATCGGGAAGAGCCGCACCCACTCCTATCTTAATGTCTTCTGCAGTACGCTCACCAATCTTAATATTATGTTGATGTCTCATATATGACTGAATATCGGCTGTAAATCCATCACCGGCGATTCTGATTGATTTATTGCAAACGATTCCTCCAAGAGCAATAACTGCGATTTCAGTTGTTCCTCCACCGATATCCACTACCATGCAGCCTTCCGGTGCTTCAACATCAATTCCGATACCGATTGCAGCTGCCATTGGTTCATAAATCATATATACATCCCGTCCTCCTGCATGTTCTGAAGAGTCCCGAACCGCACGTATTTCAACCTCAGTACTGCCAGAAGGGATGCATACTACCATCTTCAGGGACGGGGCGAACAGACGCGGTCCTTTATTAATCATTTTGATCATTCCCCTTATCATAAGTTCGGCAGCATTGAAATCGGCAATTACTCCATCTCGTAAGGGTCTTATAGTCTTAATATTTTCATGAGTTTTACCATGCATTTGCCTGGCTGCTTCTCCTATTGCAATCAGTTTTCCTGTTATTTTATCAATTGCCACTATCGACGGTTCATCAACAACTACTTTATCATTATGTATGATGATGGTATTTGCAGTTCCCAGATCAATCGCAATTTCCTGTGTTAAAAATGAAAATAGACCCATTATATTAAGATAATTAATTAAGGTTTAATGTTTAAAATGTCTGATCCCTGTAAATACCATTGCCATTCCGTTTAAGGAACAGTAATCTATTGAATCCTGATCTCTTACAGATCCCCCCGGCTGAACAACAGCAGTAATTCCTGCTTTATGTGCTATCTCAACACTGTCAGCAAAAGGGAAGTATGCGTCTGATGCCATTACTGATCCGTTCAAGTCGAAACCGAAAAACCGGGCTTTATCAATTGCCTGTTTTAATGCATCAACCCTCGATGTCTGACCTATACCACTGGCATACAGCTGATTGTTCCTGGCAATAACAATAGCGTTCGATTTACTGTGCTTTACTATAATGTTTGCAAATACCAGATCATCAAGTTCAGTTTGTGATGGCCCTCTTTTCGTAACAGACCTCATCTGTCCAGCTGTCTCCGTACTATTATCCCGCTCCTGCCAGAGAACGCCGTTTAGCACTGACCTGAATCCGTAATCATTTCTTTGTGATTCTTTTCTTCGGAGAATTATCCTGTTTTTCTTTTGTTTCAGGATTTCAAGTGCCGGTGCTGTATAACCAGGTGCAATAATAATCTCAAAGAAAATCTTATCTATTTCAGAAGCTGTCTCTTTATCAATTGTAACATTTGTTACAATTACACCTCCATATGCCGACACAGGATCACAGGCAAGGGCATCTTTCCAGGCATCAGCAGGATTTTCACGTGATGCAACGCCGCAGGCATTGTTATGTTTAATAACCACATATGTGGTTTTACTGAACTCATCGATAAGGTTTAGTGCCGCATCAAGGTCGAGCAGGTTGTTATACGAAATTTCTTTACCGTGCAGTTTATCAAAGATCTGCCCGGGATCACCGAAAAATATCCCTTTCTGATGCGGATTTTCTCCATAGCGCAACGGATAAGCCGAATTGATACTCTCCCTGAATACAGGTATTGGTGAGTTTCTGTTAAAATACTTAAATATGGCAGTATCGTAGTGCGAAGAGGTCTGGAATGCTATAGCAGCGTACCGGCGTCTGTCAGAAACAGTAGTAAAACCTTTTTTCTCATTTAAAAGTGTAAGAACATCAGGATATTGTTCGCGGCCCGACACAACAAGAACATCTTCGTAGTTTTTAGCAGCAGCTCTGATAAGAGATATGCCCCCAATATCAATCTTTTCAATAATCTCTTCCTCTTCATCAACTGATTTTACAGTTTCTTCAAATGGATAAAGGTCAACAATTACCAGATCAAGTTCCGGTATCTTGTACTTCAATAGCTGTTCCTGATCCCCTTTATCATTGCGCCGGGCAAGTATTCCCCCAAAAACTGAAGGATGAAGTGTCTTAACCCTGCCTCCGAGAATTGAAGGATATGTTGTAATATCTTCAACTTTTTCAGCCGGAATTCCAAGATCATTTATAAAGCTGAAAGTACCTCCGGTAGAATAAATCTTAACATCCAAACTGTGAAGAATTCTGACTATATCGGCTAATCCATCCTTATAAAAAACTGAGATCAGTGCACTATGTATTCTCTTGTCACTCACTATATAATAATTATCATTGACTTTGGATATATCGTTAAGGAGTTCAAAAATAGATATTTTTTTATTATCCTCAATAAATTATAACAGATGATTGCAAGTAATACAGCAATAATAAATATTTTTAAAGAAATGTACACCTGTCTGGCACAATTTTATTTCGTTTAACCGGGTGACAAGCATTCCAAATATTAAAATCAGCGAATTAATAGAGATCCATTATCTATGATTTTAGTATATTTGTCCCTCGATAAAAATATATTAAAACTACTGTATGTTCTTAAGACTTCTGAAAGAGGGTTTTTTATTTGCCGTTAATTCAATCATTGTTAACAGGTTAAGAACATTCCTTTCACTCTTCGGGATCACGATCGGTATTTTTTCAATTATTTCGGTATTTACAGTACTCGACTGGATGGAAAAATCCATCCGCGACAGTATATCAAGCATGGGAGATAATGTACTATATATTAGTAAATGGCCATGGGGTCTTAACACAAATATGGAATGGTGGGACATAATGAAATGGCCGGTAATATCGAAAACTGATTACCAGGCTGTCCTCAACAGATCTACAAAAACAGAATATGCATGTTTTTATGTTGTTCAGGGAGAGGATATTAAATACAATAAGAACCTTGCGAGCAACATCATGATATGTGCAACTACACAGGACTTTGATAAAATCAGATCTTTTGAAATAGAGGATGGCCGGTATTTCTCTCCGGAAGAATCAGCTTCAGGAAAAAATGTCGCAATAATTGGTGCAGTAATTGCCGAGAAGTTATTTGAAAATGCCGATCCTGTGGGCAAACAAATAACAATAGCAGGTAAAAGGACAAATGTAATCGGAGTATTTAAGAAGGAGGGGAAAGGGGGATTAAGCGATCAGGGAATGGATGAAAACGCACTTGTTCCTTTTAATTTTGGCAAAACATTTATTAATATGAGAAATAATTTCCTCGATGCCACACTTATGATTAAGGCCAAAGAGGGAGTTCCTGTTCAGGATCTGAGCGATGAGACCACTATGATCCTAAGGGCCTCCAGAAGGCTTCAGCCTGATGAAGTAAATGACTTTTCCATTAACCAGGCAAGCCTTATTTCTCAGAGTTTTGACAGTGTCTTTGCCGGTATAAATATTGGCGGTTGGGTTATCGGAGGATTTGCAATACTGGTTGGAGGCTTTGGAATTGCTAACATCATGTTTGTTTCAGTAAGGGAAAGAACCAATATAATAGGTATTCAGAAAGCTCTGGGAGCTAAAAAGTTTTTTATCCTTCAGCAGTTTCTTGTTGAATCAGTTCTCCTTTCTATTATTGGAGGAATTCTGGGTGTGTTGATGATATTTATTGGTACGCTGGTAATAAATTACCTGTACGATCTGAATATGTATCTGACAATGGCAAATATATTACTTGCAATATTTATTTCAGGACTTATCGGTGTGGTTGCCGGTTATGCCCCGGCTTATGCTGCCGCTAATATGAACCCTGTGGAAGCTATCGGCTTTTCATTCTGATTTTATCCTGTTATCATCTATCCATCTTGTGAGTTTAACAAACTGATCAACTGACAATTGTTCCGGTCTGAGACTTAACTCACTGTAATCTTCCCGCTTCAGATCAAATGCTGCCCTCACCGAGTTTCTTAATGTTTTTCTTCTCTGATTAAAGCATGCCTTTACTACCCTAAAGAACAGCACTTCATCGCAGTCGAGCTTTTCTACATCGTTTCTTATCAACCTTATTACACCTGATTTAACTTTAGGAGGAGGCGAAAAGACATGTTCTGATACTGAAAAAAGATACTCCGTGTTATAAAAAGCCTGAAGCAAAACACTCATAATTCCATATGTTTTTGAACCCGGGCTTGCACATATTCTTTCAGCTACCTCCTTCTGCAGCATCCCTGTTATTTCTACAATTTTGTCGTAATGTTTCAATACCTTGAAGAATATCTGTGTTGAGATATTATATGGGAAGTTTCCAATTATAGCCATTTTCTCATGAAAAACAGAGTCTATATCCATCGAAAGGAAATCTCCTCTGATAATATTTTTGAGATCCGGAAAGTTGGTTTGAAGGTAATGAACCGATTCATTGTCAATTTCTATAACCTTCAGGTCGGGAAATCCTCTCTCAATCAGATATCCTGTTAGTATTCCCATACCGGGACCGATTTCAAGCACCGAGGTGTATCCGTTACCGGTAAGTGAGGCGGCAATTTTGCGAGCAATACCGGAATCTTTAAGAAAGTGCTGTCCAAGGTTCTTCTTAGGGTGTACCCTGCTCATTTTGTGTCTGTTTAAATTGAACTTATTCTACTGGTTGTTCTTTGAAATAACCCCCCCTGCTCATAGGTAAGAGATCGGAATAAGTCAAACCTATCTGGTGACAAATAATAAATGCCAGGTTTGTTAAACCTAAAATTTTAAATCTGAAGAAAATCTCTTCCGAATTTTCTGAGGATAGGTAATTTCGACGATTCGAGAAAAACAATAAAACGTTTAAGAATATTATAATAGAGTGTTATAAAAAGAACTATAATCATTAACCATATCGCAATCAGATTAAATATAAGCGTACCTATCTTCAGGTTACCGAGTTGTTTATACGGAGCGAAAAAATGTGCACGACCGCATTTTGAGCCAGGGCTCATAAAAATCGGATCTGCTTTTTGAATGAGTCTGTCTTTTCCATCATAAATTTTATTTGCAGACAATCGGTTAAGTACAACATTAGCAAGGTTCTCATTGTAATTATCTGCCTGCAGCTTCATGAAATTGTTCTCCCCCATCCTGTCCGATATTGCTGTGTATAATGAATCTCGCTTATAGGAAACCTGCCTGCTTTTTAACCTGAAACTGGTTTTTAAACTGTCAAGAAACACTTTGGCATCTCCTGCCACAGTTTCATTTAAATCCTTATAATTAACGTTTTTGATCCACCTTCCAGGCTTGATACCTGATAATGATGAAAGTTCATCGATATGATAGTTTATTTTTTCAATATTGTTTTTTGAATAGTCCATGTATACGGGGTTTTTCCCTGCAGTCAGGCACTCATCAATTTTAACTTCCAGAGCCGGGATGAGAAATGAGGCATACCAGTCATTCTGACTTATCTCCATATCATACCTGAAAAATGGCTTTTCAAATCTGTTGCTCTTGAACTCTTCAACACACAATGCCTCATAAGCCCATCGGGTTACCATAAGATCTCCAATTACAGGGACATAAACTTTATTGCTGATTGATCTGTGAAGATCATCAAATTTGATCATGGCTCCTCCAAGCAAAAGCTGCGGGACAAGTATCAGAGGTATAAGTATATAAATACTCACCGCCGTTCTCATTCCTGCAGATATGTTTAACCCAAGCAGGTTGCCGAAGCAGAATGTGGAAAACAAGATTATCCATTGCTGTAATAACATTCCCTTTACCTCAAGAATAAGGTTTGCTACCACAACAAAAGATAAAGACTGGATGGCCGATAAAGCAAATAGAAAATTTATTTTTGATATCAGATAGCTTAACCTGCTTAAATTCAGGAATTTTTCCCTTTCAAGTATTTTCCTGTCCCTGAATATCTCTTCGGCACTAACTGTCAGTCCTATAAAAAGAGCAACAATTATTGCCATAAACAGGAAAACCGGGTAGTTCTTATTATTTGCAAAACTATAAACCCCGTCAGGACTGAATTTAGAGATGTACCCGAGGATGAAGGCCAGGAGGGGAGCTTCAACCAGGTTTATTGTCATATATTGTTTGTCAGCGAGCTTACGGGTAAGATTTCTCCTGATAAATGTTCTGATCTGCTCTGGTTTCTTTGGCACCCTGAAGTTACTCGGAGGGATGGCTGTCTTTGGTGGCCTGTCCCCAAGTACCGGCATCATCTTCTTTTTGTACTTTTCGTACCATTCCCTGGGACTTATTTGCCTCTCTTTTCCGGGGTAACCCGAATTATCAATAACTTTCACCTCAACTATATGAAGGATGTTATCCGTTTCAACATTTCCGCAATTAGGGCATTCACTTTCGGCGGCATTTGCTTGCGAAGTCTCCGTCTTGAAGTAAACAAGGGCTTCCACCGGGTCTCCGTCATAGATCATGTAACCACCTTTATCGAGCAGCCACAGTCTGTCGAACATCTTTATTATATCTGATGACGGTTGATGAATTATGGCAAATACCAGCTTCCCGCTTAATGACTGATTTCTGAGTAAACTCATCACTTTTTCAGAATCAAAAGAGGACAAGCCTGAGGTAGGTTCATCAATAAACAGGACTACCGGCTCACGCATGAGTTCAAGCCCGATGTTAAGCCGTTTTCGCTGTCCGCCGCTGACCTTTTTATTCAATGTATCACCAACCTGCAGATCCTTTATTTCGTAGAGGTCGAGATCCTGAAGAACTTTCTCAACAGTGTTATTTAACTGTTCCCCGTTATAATCGCCAAAGCATAAACGTGCATTAAAATAAAGATTCTGATATACTGTAAGTTCCTCAATCAACATATCATCCTGAGGAACAAATCCAATAAGCCCCTTCAGTTCTTCCGAATCGGAATTTATATCATAACCATTTATATAAAGATTCCCTGACGAAGGAATAATTTTGCCGTGTAATAAATTGAGCAACGTGGTTTTACCCACTCCGCTCCCTCCCATAATACCAATAAGATTACCCGATTCTACCCTGAAATTCATTTTCTGAAGCCCGTTCTCAGTATTCTTGAAGAGAAATTCAATATCATGACCTTCAAAGAATATTTTTTCGGGGAACTTCCTTGAAACAAATTTTTTAAAAATTTTTGAATAATAGATAGGATCAATACCCTGTCCCTTTATATTTACACCTGTTTCAAGCAGATAAGGTCTGCAGGCAATTATATCCCGGCCTTTAAAATAGAGAACCTGGGGACCATCGTAGGTAATAAGAAGAGTTCCGGTGCTTTCAATATGCAACACCACAAGGTGCCCCTTGAAGCCTTTAATCCTTAGATGTCGCCACTTATCATAGTTTTTATATGTTCCGGCTCCTGAATATTCAGGATTATCACTTTCAATTATCAGAATACATTCAGGTGATACTTCGTCATAAGACCTGCCTATCATAAAGGCAGTAGCATTATCATATTCCTTTTTTGAAATATTAAATGTTCTTGAAACAATATCAATAATTGTTTTCTCCTGATCAGATATCATACCGTCTTCAAAGGCGAACTCGATGAGCTGAAGAAAAACGATCATTCTTTCCTCAAGGAACAGTCCTTTCTTTATCTGCCGGCAGATATTGGTTATCTGAAATGATATAAGAGACTCATCATCAGAGAGTTCGGCTTTATTGACACTTTTAAGTTCATTGGAATAAAACTCAAGGTTATTCTCAAAGAGTGCATAGTATTCTTCTTCGAGCTCCCGGTTTAGATACCGCCTGAGATAACTGCGCAGAATTTTTTTTCCTCTTGATGAGATTCCGGCAGGGTTAATGGTCGAAACGATGGCAAAAATATGAATTAACGCAAGCAGTACAGATTCCCTCATAAAGCCCTCAAGTAAAAAAAAGACCGCAAAGGCAGTTTCTTTGCGGCCACATGTTTATGTAATAATTATTGAACAATCCGGCTTCTTACATCAGTTATAGCCGTAGTTATGTCCTTGATATTCTGATCCGTCAGACTTGTAGAGAGTCCTTCATATACTTTTTTTACAGGATCTAGCAATTTGACAAAATCACCAACACTAGGATCAGTAATATAAGGTTGCGTAATTTCCAGGAATGTGTCGAAAGATTTCTTTTGTTCAAGCAGTACCTTTGATATACCTGATATCTGGTAGGCAGCTTCTGAAACGTGCGTTGTGAGATACATGCCTTCCACCCAAGCTCCGCCAACTACCAGTAGAGCCAACGGTTGCTGATCGTTTTCACTGAGATATGAATAGGTATCATTGAATGCATTTGTCAGAATTTTTACCAGTTCTTCCCTGTTATCATAATTCTGTTTAATTTTTAAATAAAGGTCCTCATTGTATATCTTTGACATATTAAGCTCGTTTGCAAGAGCCCTTATTGCATCAAGGTAATTTATTACTTCCTGCTGCATATTATAAAGGGTAGCATAACTCAGATCAGCGCCATAAACTCCCAGGTTTATTGCTCTGGTAGTGCTGCTGAAATATTTATTTGTGTTCGATACCGGGTTTGAAATGCCAATTATATATCCCACTTCAAGTTCAGTAAGCATTTTAATTACTGCCGCAGAGGTTGGCAGTGGATAGACATTAGCTTCAATCTGATTCTCAATTGTTTTAACTTGCTGGAGTTCAACCTTTTTTTGTTGTTTATTGGCTGCCCTATCTTTACAGGAAGTTAAACAAGTGAAACTTATTATCAGCAATGGTAGTAAAACTACTGCAAAAATCTTTTTCATTTTCAATTAGTTTTAATTTAAAATCGCATTCAAAATCCGTCCATAAAAGTAATTAAAAATATTGAAACTAAACAGAGATGGAAGTCAGGAGTAAATAAAATGGGTAAAATATCTTCGAAACAGTTCATTTTCCCTTTCTGCATTATTCTTATTCATTATTTCGATTTTATAACCACCGAAAAAATACGTTTTATTAGATAATTATCCATTTCCCGCACTCCTGCTCTATTACATTTCAGAGCGCCATGCTGTCATGAAAAAGCTAATAACTATATGATCTGCTTTTTTTATATATCTTTAGGCCCCTGAATTTATATCATTTACTGATGAGCTGGAATTTCGATGAACCTGCCTCAAGAGAGGGGACAAATTGTATTAAATATGACAGGAGAGAAGAGACTTTTGGTGAAAAAGGTGTTATTCCAATGTGGGTTGCAGATATGGATTTTAACTCACCTGATTTCGTAATAAAAGCTCTTCAGAACAGGGTTAATCATGAAATTTTCGGTTATTCATACCGTCCCCCTGAATATTTCACGTCAATTATCAGCTGGATTGAAAAAAGGCATAACTGGAAAGTTGAAAAAGAATGGATCTGCTTCAGTCCGGGAATCGTTCCTGCACTGAATCTATGTACTCTTGCTTTTACTGAACCGGGCGACAGCATAATTGTTCAACCACCTGTATATTTTCCATTCTTTTCAGCTGTCGAATCACATGGCCGTATCCTTATCCATAACAGGCTTAAAGAGTCTTCAGGCAAATGGGAAATGGATACTGATTCATTGATCAATGCTATCGACGCTAAAACAAAAATGATAATTATATCCAATCCCCATAACCCGATCGGCCGTGTATGGAACCCTGAGGAATTGACCAGACTTGCTAAAATCTGTCTTGATAATAATATCCTGATACTCTCCGATGAGATACATTGCGATCTTGTTCTTCCAGGATTCATCCATACTCCCATTGCATCTCTCTCTGAGAAAATTGCTGACAATACAATTACCTTCATTGCTCCAAGCAAGACATTTAACCTGGCAGGTCTGTCTACTTCAAGCGTTATTATTTCAAATCAGTCGCTAAGGAAATCCTTCAACAGGATTGTTGAAAACCTTCATATCGGTAATGGTAACATTTTTGGTACAGTAGCCTCAATATCAGCATACTCTCATGGGCATGAATGGCTCGATGCACTACTTGATTATATTGACCATAATATTGATTTCGTGGGGGATTACTGCAGGAAGATGATTCCTGAAATTATTCCGGTTCAGCCTGAAGCAACATATATGATCTGGCTCGATTGCAGGAAACTCGGGATGACCGGAAAAGAGCTTCAGAATTTTTTCATAAAAAGGGCTGGCGTTGGAATGAATGAAGGTTCAACATTTGGCCCGGGAGGTGAAGGATTTATGAGGATGAATGTGGCAACAACACACCAGAGGGTAATGAAAGCGATGGAACAGATAGAAAATGCTGTTTCCTCTCTCAGATAAACTGCAAAATACGACAAAAATGAAAAACAGCTTTAAAGTCAGGTTGACCCTCGAAGACGGAACAGTTTATAACGGACGCTCATTTGGTTCTGCTGTTCCGGCAGCAGGCGAGGTGGTTTTTAATACTGCCATGACCGGTTATCCGGAAAGTCTGACTGATCCGTCCTACAGGGGACAAATCCTTTGCCTTACTTATCCTCTGGTAGGAAATTACGGAGCTCCGGGAAAAAGTGAAGAAAATGATCTTTACCGTTTTTATGAATCATCGTCAATTCATATTTCGGGCCTGATAGTATCGGATTATTCCTTCGAGTACAGCCACTGGAATGCAACAGAAAGCCTAGATGAATGGCTTAACAGAAATAATGTACCAGGAATTTATGGTATCGATACAAGGGCTCTTACAAAAAGGATCCGTGTGAAAGGTGCTATGCTTGGCAAAGTAGAACCGGAAGGAACTGAAACGCAGTTTTACGATCCGAATAAAGTAAATCTTGTTGCAGAAGTAAGCACTCTTGAAAAAAAAGTATATGGCTCGGGAAAGTACAGGATAATGCTGGTCGACTGTGGGGTAAAATACAATATTATAAGAAATTTTCTGAAACGTGATACCACAATTATCAGAGTTCCATGGGACTATGATTTTAATAATGAGGAATATGATGGTCTGTTTCTTTCAAACGGCCCGGGAGATCCAAAGATGTGCGGTACAACTATAAAAAACATCAGAAAAGCGTTTACGCGTGAGAAACCCGTATTTGGTATTTGTCTGGGCAATCAGTTGATGGCACTTGCTTCAGGTGCTGATACCTATAAACTGAAATTCGGACACCGAAGCCATAATCAACCTGTCCTGCTTACTGGCACAAATAAAGCTTACATCACCTCACAAAATCACGGATTTGCTGTTGATAATAACACTCTGGGAAAAGAATGGGAGCCACTTTTTATCAACATTAATGATCAGACCAACGAAGGAATGAAGCATAGGAACAAGCCGTTCTTCTCAACACAATTTCATCCCGAAGCATCAGGTGGACCTACAGATACTGACTACCTGTTCGATGTCTTCATTGATAATATTGAAAAGAGTAAGAACCATTAAAAAGGGTATCCTTTATATGTCTTTCATGAGTTCGGAGGACTGACATGATGCATCATCTTATCTGCCAACTCAGCTGCAGTAGTATTCCTAAAACCCTTCATCCTCTCTTCAAAAAGATCCGCAATTTCCTTGTTGCACAGGTTTCCGATACTACCTTCATGAACATAATCAGATACCGACGTTCTGGAGAATGATGAATTCTTAACCATATCGGAAACTGCCTTATAGGCATCTCTGAAAGGGATACCCTGTTTAACAAGCCGGTTCACTTCTTCAGTACTGAATATGTTATTGTACAGTGGATTTTCCGTTATATTCTTCCTGACCTTTATGTTATTCAGCATCAAAATCATTATCTCAATGCATTCCCTCATTTCGCTGAATGCATCAAATATGAGCTGTTTGAGAAGCTGAAGATCCCTGTTATAACCCGATGGCAAATTACTTGTCAGCATCGCAATCTGATTTGGCAGGTTCTGGATCACATTTGACCGACCTCTTATCAGCTCGAATACGTCGGGATTTCTCTTTTGAGGCATAATACTGGAACCGGTAACATACTCATCGGGGAAATCAATAAACCTGAATTCGGAGCTCATATAAAGACAAATATCCATTGAAAAACGTGAAAGTGTCTGTGCAACAGATGCCAGAGCTGATGCAATTGCCATTTCTATTTTCCCTCTGCTCAGGCTGGCATATGCGGAATTGTACAGCAGATCATCAAATTCCAGAAGATCAGAGGTAAGCTTTCTGTTAATTGGCAGTGTGGTTCCATATCCGGCAGCTGTACCGAGAGGATTCTGGTTATTAAGGGCTCTGGCACCTGAGAGAAGAACAACATCATCAGCCAGGCACTCTGCATAAGCTCCAAACCATAATCCAAATGATGAAACCATTGCCGGCTGCATGTGGGTATAACCGGGTAGCAAAACCTCTTTATACTGTTCGCTTAAATCCTGTAATCGCGTAAACAACCTGCGTATAAGAATCGAAAGTTTGTCAATTTCTTCCCTTGTGTAAAGACGAATATCGACCAGAACCTGGTCGTTTCTGGAACGTCCCGTGTGAATTTTCCTGCCCGTTGTACCAAGAATAGAGGACATTTCCTTTTCAATCTGGGAATGAATATCCTCCACATCATTTTCAATTACCAGCGTTCCCTCTTCATCCCATACAAAAAGAGAATGCAACGCTTTTAAAAGTCCGTTTCTCTCTTCATCAGAGATTAAATTTACATCTGCCAGCATTATTACATGAGCCATTGAACCAATTATGTCCCATTTTGTGAGAGCCAGATCGGTTTTTCTGTCTTTACCTGCCGTAAATTCAATAATGGCAGGTTCGGGATTTATCCCCTTTTCCCAGAGTTTCATATTTATATTATTAACTTGTTTACAAAATATTCCCGTGAATCTAAAATCTAAAATCTTAAACCTATTAACCGCAAAGATCGCAAAGATTTAACGTAAAGAAGCCTGATCTTAATAAATAGCCACCTGGGTTATTTAAACGAAAACGACAGGTTGTATCATTGGCGCTTTAGCTTCGCGCACTCTGCGGTTAAATATTCTATCAAAAAGTCCATATCAGGGGAAAAAAATATTTATTTCTTCTGACTTGCTTCTATAATAGCCCTGTGGGCCATCAGCCGTATCGCATTAATTCTTATAAAACCCTTGCTGTCAGTCTGATCAAAGCCTCCTTCAATATCCATGCTCGACAATTTTTTGTCGTAAAGCGAAGAAGGTGATTCACGACCCTCAATAATAACATTTCCCTTATAAAGGCATAAATGAACGCTGCCATCGATAAGCTCCTGGCTCTTTTCTATTGCTGCCATGAGAAAATCCATTTCAGGGCTGAACCAGAAACCATTATAGATTATCTCTGCAAATTTTGGTGTAAGCATATTTACCAGTCTCATTACCTCCCTGTCCATGGCAATTCCTTCGATATCCTTATGGGCTATATGCAATACTGTTGCTGCTGGTGTTTCATATACACCTCTCGATTTAATGCCGACGAACCGGTTCTCTACCATATCGAGAAGGCCAATTCCGTTTTTACCTGCAAGTTCATTAAGATATACAAACATATCATAAGAGTCCTCTTTAATTGTTCCGTCTTCCTTATTAACAAGCTTAACCGGAATTCCATTCTTGAAATGAATGACTATACGGGTCTCTTTATCAGGAGCATCCTGTGGCATCACCATCTTTTCAAGCATGTCCTTGTGAAGTGTGTACATTGGATCTTCAAGAATACCGGCTTCATGACTGATATGCATCAGGTTATCATCTTCACTATAGGGTTTGTCAATACTGGCCTTAACGGGAATTTTTTTCTCCGAAGCATATTTAAGAAGATCCGTTCTGCCCTTAAAGGCCGCAAGGAACTCTTTGTCCTTCCACGGAGATATAACTTTCACACCCGGCATCAGGGCATAATAACAGAGTTCGAATCTTACCTGGTCATTTCCTTTTCCTGTTGCGCCATGAGCAACAGCAGTGGCTCCTTCAGCTTTTGCCACCTCAATTTGTTTTTTTGCAATAAGAGGTCGGGCAAGAGCGGTCCCAAGCAGATACCTGTCCTCATAAATAGCATTTGCCATGATTGCTTTCAGAACATATTTTTCAACAAATTCCCTCTTCAGATCAGCAATAATCACTTTTGACGCCCCGAGCAATAATGCTTTTTTCCTGCACTCTTCAAAATCATCGGCCTGACCGACATCAGCCACAAAAGCAATAACTTCATAATTCTTATCAATTAACCATTTGAGTATTACGGAAGTATCTAAACCACCACTATAAGCGAGAACGACTTTTTCTTTCATTACTAATTATTTTATTTATTATTTGATTACTGTAACTTCTTATTATATATATTGAACTTATCTTGATTTTTCACTAAGATTAAGCCTCATTTTACTTTCTGCTTTTTACCTGATCATGTATTCCCGGAAGGATAATTTCCAGGCAGGTATGTAATTGCTGCGTGGATATCCCATCTCTTGGTATAATAAGAATCGTGTCATCGCCGGCTATAGTCCCGGCTATCTCATATCTCCCGGCACCATCGATAAAAAACGCGGTATTACTGGCATTGCCGGGAATTGTCTTTATTACGATAAGCCCCTTAGCCTCAACGATATCCTGAATAACTGGTACGATATTCAGTTTAAGAGGTGTACCTGCAGAAGTTCTCTTATTTTCTGATAGGGAAAACATATATTTACCGGTTCCGTCTGCTATCCTTCCGACTCCCAGTTGCCTTAAATTGCGGGACAGCGTAGCCTGCGTACAGCTAATCCCTTTTCCTTTCAGTTTTTTAAGGAGTTCATCCTGCGTTGAAATTTTTTCTTCTTCAATAATCTTTTCAATTGTCAGAAGCCTCATTGTTTTTTGCATATTTATTCATTTATTTTGCAAATATATTCATTTTATTATAAATTCCAATCCTATTTAAAAAATTATGTTATTTTTGGACCTCAAATTCAGTCGATGAGAGATGTAATTAAAAAAGTGATCCTACTGGGATCAGGAGCTCTGAAAATCGGAGAAGCAGGTGAATTTGACTATTCCGGTTCCCAGGCTCTTAAAGCATTAAAAGAGGAAAATGTTTCCACAGTCCTTATAAATCCGAATATTGCCACTGTTCAGACTTCGGAAGAGCTTGCCGACAAAATCTACTTTCTTCCGGTTACTCCCTATTTTGTTGAAAAGGTAATTGAACGGGAAAAACCTGATGGAATTCTATTATCCTTCGGAGGACAGACCGCATTGAACTGTGGAACCGAACTATATAAATCAGGTGTTTTTGAAAAATATAATATAAGAGTCCTTGGCACTCCGGTAACCGCAATAATTGATACTGAAGACCGTGAACTGTTCGTTAAAAAGCTCGATGAAATAGATGTAAAAACACCTGACAGTATTGCGGTTGGAGGAGTTGATGAGGCAATTAAAGCAGCGGTCAGCCTGGGCTTTCCCGTAATTATCAGGGCAGCTTATACGCTGGGTGGCCAGGGAAGTGGTTTTGCTTCAGATATTGAGGAACTGAAGATCCTTGCCTCAAAGGCATTTTCATATACAAATCAGATCCTGGTTGAAGAATCCCTTAAAGGATGGAAAGAGGTAGAATATGAAGTTGTCAGGGATAAATATGACAATTGCATTACTGTATGTAACATGGAGAATTTTGATCCCTTGGGAATACATACCGGTGAAAGTATTGTTGTTGCTCCCTCTCAGACGCTGACAAACAGTGAATACCATAAATTGAGGGAACTGTCAATAAGAATAATTCGGCATATTGGAATAGTGGGCGAATGCAATGTACAGTATGCACTTGCTCCTGATTCTGAAGATTACAGGGTTATTGAAGTTAATGCCCGCTTATCCCGTTCAAGTGCACTCGCATCAAAGGCCACTGGTTATCCTCTGGCATTTATTGCTGCCAAGCTTGGACTGGGTTATGGTCTTCATGAACTTAAAAATTCCGTCACCAAAAATACTACAGCCTGTTTTGAGCCCGCATTGGATTATATCGTATGCAAGATACCCCGGTGGGACCTGAATAAATTTGAGGGGGTTTCGCATCTCATTGGGAGCAGCATGAAAAGTGTTGGCGAAGTAATGGCAATTGGAAGAACATTCGAAGAGGTCATTCAAAAAGGATTAAGAATGATTGGTCAGGGAATGCATGGTTTTACAGGTAACCGCAACCTTGGTTTTGAGGATATCGAAAAGGAGCTTTCCGAACCTACAGACATGAGGATCTTTTCAATAGCTGAAGCTCTTGAAGCCGGGATGCCCGTTGAAAGAATCTACGAACTGACAAAAATAGACAAATGGTTCCTGTATAAGCTGAAAAATATTATCAGTATTAAAGATGAACTCTGCAACTACAATACCCTTGAATCTATTCCCGAAGATCTGCTTTTACATTCAAAAATTAACGGTTTCAGTGATTTCCAGATTGCCAGGCATATACTGAAATCAAAACCGGCCGATATACAGGATGATCTAATGAGGGTAAGAAGCTTTCGCAAATCATTAGGTATTGTGCCCTATATTAAACAAATTGATACCCTTGCTGCTGAATATCCGGCGATAACAAATTATCTCTATCTTACTTACAGTGGATCTGAACATGACATTATATGTGAGACAGATAAAAAAACAATTATAGTACTCGGATCAGGAGCGTACAGGATAGGTTCAAGTGTTGAATTCGACTGGTGTTCGGTCAATGCTATTGATACAATAAAAAAAGAGGGGTTCAGATCAATAATGATCAACTACAATCCTGAAACCGTAAGTACAGATTATGATATTTGTGACAGGCTCTATTTCGATGAACTGACATTTGAAAGAGTTATGGATATTATTGATCTTGAGCATCCCGGTGGAGTAATTGTTTCTGTAGGCGGTCAGATCCCGAATAACCTGGCTATGAGGCTTTATAATGAGAAAGTTCCTGTATTGGGGACCTCTCCTGTTTCGATCGACAAAGCGGAGAACAGACATAAATTTTCCGAGATGCTTGATAATCTTAAGGTCGATCAGCCTCAGTGGAAAGAACTGTCTTCAATCAATGATATATTTGAATTTGTTGACCGGATAGGTTTCCCTGTTCTTATTAGGCCATCGTATGTTTTATCTGGCGCTGCCATGAACGTTGTCTCCAACAAAAATGAATTATCGCATTTCCTGGAACTCGCTGCTCAGGTTTCAAAACAATATCCTGTTGTAGTTTCAGAGTTCATAGAGAACGCTAAAGAGATAGAGATCGATGCAGTGGCAAGGGATGGAGAAATGCTGGCATATGCAATTAGTGAACATGTTGAATTTGCAGGCGTACATTCCGGAGATGCTACGATGGTCTTCCCGGCTCAGAAAATATATTTTGAAACATCCAGAAGGATAAAGCGCATTTCGCGCCAGATAGCTAAAGAACTCAATATTTCAGGTCCTTTCAATATACAATTCCTTGCGAAGGATAATGACATTAAGGTTATTGAATGCAATCTTCGCGCCAGCCGGAGTATGCCCTTTGTTTCAAAAGTCCTTAAGACGAATCTGATCGAACTTGCCACACAGGTGATGCTGGGTGTTCCTGCTGAAAAACCCGGGAAAACTGTATTTGAACTTGATTATGTGGGTGTAAAGGCACCGCAGTTCAGTTTTTCGCGCCTGGCAAAGGCCGATCCGGTACTGGGAGTGGATATGTCTTCAACAGGTGAGGTAGGCTGCATCGGTGAGGGATTTTATGAAGCAATACTAAAAGCTATGTTTTCTGTTGGATACAGGGTCCCCGAAAAGAGTATCCTTCTATCAACAGGACCAGCCAGGTCAAAAGTTGAACTCCTCAACAGTGCCAGAGCCCTTCGTGAAAAAGGTCATAAGCTTTATGCTACCAGGGGCACACAGGAATTCCTGCAGAATGCAGGTGTTGAGGCACATGTGGCATACTGGCCCGATGAAAACAAATCACCCAATACCATAGAACTTATTAAGTCGAGAGAGGTGGATCTTGTCGTGAATATCCCGAAAGATCTAAGCGCTGCCGAACTTAACAATGACTACACAATAAGACGAAGTGCAGTTGATTTTAATGTACCTCTCATAACAAATGCACGACTGGCCAGCGCATTTATACTTGCATTCTGCCGTATGCGTATCGACGATCTGTCCATTAAAAGCTGGGATGAGTATAAATAAGGAGTCGGGCGACAGGCAACAGGCTTCAGGCAACAGGTAAAAGACAAATAAAAATGTAATCGCTATATTAAATCAAGCCAATCAGACATTCATAAAACATGATAACCGTTAGAAAAGCCAGATATGAAGACGCTTCAGTAATAATTGATTTTCAGCAAAAGATGGCCTGGGAAACCGAGCAGTTAACGCTGGTTCCCACTATTATAAGTAAAGGCGTGAAAGCAGTTTTCAATAATCCTTCCTGCGGACAATACTGGATTGCAGAGGATAATGGACTAGTAGTTGCCTCCCTGCTGATAACTTACGAGTGGAGCGACTGGAGAAATGCCAATGTCTGGTGGTTTCAGTCTGTTTATGTACTGCCTTCTTTTCGCAGGACAGGTATTTTCAGCAAGATGTATTCACATATACGGCTGGAAGCTGAAAAAAAGGGTATTGCCGGTCTCCGTCTTTATGTGGAAACAAATAATTTAGCTGCGCAGAAAACCTACGAGGGTCTGGGAATGAAGAGCGAGCATTACAGAATGTATGAATGGCTGAAGGAATAAGTTATGCACTGGCTTCCTGCCATACTGTTGATACCATATTTATTTCTGCTTCTTAAAATTTACAGAAGTCTGCTGACAATTAAAACTCCTGATATCACGGTTGAACCGGGAACATTTGTATCAGTTGTCATAGCTTGTCATAACGAGCAGGATAACCTGCCGGAAATTCTTAAATGTATTGCCGGACAGGATTATCCCAAGGGGTTATATGAGGTTCTGATTATTGATGATAATTCCAGTGATAAAACAAATGAAATTGCTGCAGGTTTTAAAGAAACCGGAAATTTTTTTCTCCTTAAAAATACTGGCCGGGGGAAGAAAAAAGCTGTCAGGACAGGTGTGGATGCTTCATCAGGCAGTCTGATAATAACAACAGATGCGGATTGCCGGATGGGTAAGAAATGGATAAGAACGATTGCAGCTTTTTATGAAGAAAACAGACCTGACCTTATAATCTGCCCGGTTATGATCGAACCCGGCCCCGGTCTCTTCAGGAGGATTCAGGAAATTGAGTTCCTGAGTCTACAGGGTATCACAGCCGGTACTGCAATTGGTGGTAATGGAACGATGTGTAATGGCGCTAACCTTGCCTTCAAAAAAGAAACATATAAATCGAATGCAGCAAATCTTCAGTTCGAAATTGCTTCAGGCGATGATGTTTTTTTACTTCATAGTATGAAGAAACAGGCAGGATCAAAAATATTATGGCTCGATTCTGCTGAGGCTGTAGTTACTACTGCTGCGTCAACATCAGTTTATTCTTTCCTAAATCAAAGAAGCAGGTGGATTTCAAAGGCTATATTTTTCAATGACCGATTCACAATTATTCTGGGATTTGTAACATTTGTTACAATTATGCTGCAGATTTCACTTTTTGCGGCAGTGTTAATAGAGCCCTCATATATCTGGGTCTTCCTTGCCCTTTTTCTTTTAAAATCGATACCCGATTTTCTGATAATCCTGAACACTACGCTCAGATATGGGCGAAAAAAACTTATGATCTGGTTCTTGCCCGCCCAGATCATTTATCCGTTTTATGTTCTTGGTGTGGTTTGTTATTCTTTATCAAATAGAGGACCCCGTAAAATCAATTCCCCATTTCCGACAGAAATTTGATACGCATCAACCTAATTTCTGCTTCCTCAAACTCATTTCCCAGTTCCTTTATAGCTTCTTCAAGCGAGTCAGATTCAGCTTCCTCCCTGAAATACAGATAGATATCATTCTGCCGCTCCTCATCAATCGTATTATTAATATAATAATCAAGGTTTATACGTGTCCCTGAATTAACAATTGCTTCAATCTCAGATAACAGCTCACCCATTTCAAGTCCTTTTGCTTCGGCAATATCTTCCAGTGGCCTCTTCATATCAATACTCTGGATGATATATACTTTTATACCCGATTTGTTGACAACTGATTTAACAACCATGTCGAGTGGTCTTATTATCTCTTTCTCCTCGACATATTTTTTAATGATCTCAATAAATTCAGCACCATATCTCTGGGCTTTACCGGCTCCGACTCCCGATATATTCTGAAGTTCATCAAGGGTTATAGGATAATGGATAGCCATATCTTCCAGAGAAGGATCCTGAAAAATTACAAAAGGAGGAACATCCTTTTGTTTTGAAAGTTTTTTCCTGAGATCTTTCAGGACACTGTACAACTCCTCATCAACTGCGGCTGTTCTTGCTCCAAAAGCATTCTCTTCATCGGTGGTATCAGCATAGTCGTGATCTTCAGCTAACATGAAAGATGTCGGATTTTCAATAAATTCCATACCCTTCGGAGTCAGTTTCAGCAGCCCATAATTTTCAATATCCTTTGTAAGTAACTTGGCAATAAGAGCCTGCCTTATTACCATGTTCCAGAATTTCTCATCCTTATCTTCACCAATTCCAAAATATTCGATCTTGTGGTGTTTATAGGATTTAATAGCTGAAGTAATCTTACCAGAAAGTATATTTGCAATATGATCGGCTTTAAATTTTTCCTTAACTGCAAGTATTGTTTCAAGAACACTGACAACTGCTTCAGTCCCTTCAAACTGGGCTTTGGGATGCAGGCAATTATCGCAGGCTTCGCAATTATCCTTAAGATACTCTTCACCAAAATAATGCAATAGTAATTTCCTCCTGCATACCGACGATTCGGCATAAGATACTGTTTCCAGAAGAAGTTGCTTACCGATCTCCTGTTCAGCGATCGGTTTTCCCTGCATGAATTTCTCCAGCTTCAGAATATCATTATAACTGTAATAAGCAATACAGTTCCCTTCGCCTCCATCACGGCCGGCCCTTCCGGTCTCCTGATAATATCCTTCCAGGCTCTTGGGAATATCATAATGAATTACGAATCTCACATCTGGCTTATCGATCCCCATACCAAATGCTATTGTTGCAACTATAACATCAACCTCCTCCATTAAGAACTTGTCCTGGTTCATTGTACGGCTAGCCGAATCCATACCAGCATGGTATGGAAGAGCCTTAATCCCGTTTACCTTAAGTACTTCGGCCATCTCCTCAACCTTCTTTCGGCTAAGACAATATATTATCCCCGATTTCCCGGAATTGTTTTTAATATATTTGATGATCTCCTTTGTCACATCCTGTTTTGACTTAACCTCATAGTAAAGGTTTGGCCGGTTAAATGACGATTTAAACTCATCAGCCTCAAGTATTCCCAGGTTTTTCTGAATATCATGCTGAACTTTTGGTGTTGCTGTAGCAGTCAGGGCTATAATCGGAGACCTGCCTATTACATCAATGATCGGTCTTATCCTTCTGTATTCCGGTCTGAAATCATGACCCCACTCTGAGATACAGTGAGCCTCATCAACTGCATAAAAAGATATCTCAATATTTTTAAGAAATTCGATATTTTCTTCTTTTGTCAGCGATTCGGGAGCAACATATAAAAGTTTTGCCTTCCCCGACATGACATCTTTTTTTACCCTGGCTATTTCGGTCTTTGTAAGAGATGAATTAAGAAAATGTGCTACATCATCGTCTGTACTGAAATTCCTCATGGCATCGACCTGATTTTTCATCAGGGCAATAAGAGGTGAAATGACGATTGCCGTTCCAACTTTCATCACCGCCGGCAACTGGTAGCAGAGTGATTTACCCCCTCCTGTAGGCATCAGTACAAAAGTGTCCCTTCCGGCCAGGATATTCCTTATTATTGCTTCCTGATTGCCTTTAAAAGTATCAAATCCAAAATACCTTTTTAAGTAATCATGTATAGTAGAATCATTAAGCATATTTCCCCCCACATGGTAAAACGTGAACAACCGTAAGTAAATTTGATTTTACAGTTTATATAAAGTTAATAATTTTCCTAATCATATAACAGGTTTAATTTATTAATTTAAGAAAAATGATTTGCTTTTTAATACCCTGCCCATAGATTTTTTCAATGATAACAACTTGTAAAATGACATCAAATTTATTATTATTATTTTGTATTTTTCAGGCTAATGATCTTATTTTCATTATATTCATAAATCCTTATTATATTGATCCGGTTCGATTGTCCCAATTTCTTAACAGATAAAGTTTAATATTGTTTTGCAAAGGAAGATTTATCATCTTTACAGGCTCTATTAATATCACTTTATATAGTTACTAATGTCTATTTTTTCGAAAAAAGGAAAGACGGGTGAAAAGGAGATGTCATTTCTTGAACATCTGGAGGAATTAAGGTGGCATATAATCCGTTCGGTACTGGCCATTGTTTTCTTTATGATATTAGCTTTCATTTTTAAAGGTTTTATTTTTGACAGTATAGTTCTTGCACCCAAAAATCCAAATTTTTTTACAAACCGTCTGCTTTGTCACCTGGGCGAGATACTTCTGCATTCCAAGGCTTTATGTATTAATTCAAAACCATTAAGTCTGATAAATATTAAAATGTCCGGACAACTTACAACTCATATAGCTGTGTCAATGGTTGCGGGCTTAATCCTTGCATTCCCGGTAATTCTTTGGGAATTCTGGCAGTTTTTCAAACCGGCACTCCATTCAAATGAGGCAAAATATGCAAAAGGTGCAGTATTTGCAGCTTCGATGTTATTTTTTATCGGAGTATTATTTGGTTATTATATGCTGGCTCCGCTGTCGCTTCATTTTCTTGGTTCATATGAAATAAGTGCGGAGGTTACCAATCAGATTAATATAAGATCATATATCGGAACTCTGAGTTCGATCTGCCTTGCCACAGGATTGGTCTTTGAACTGCCAATAATTGCTTTCTTCCTGACTAAAATTGGTCTGGTAACTCCGGCATTTCTCAGAAAATACAGGAAACATGCCATTGTTGTAATATTTATTCTTTCAGCTATTATTACCCCTCCTGATGTATTTTCTCAGACTCTTGTGGCAATTCCGTTGCTAATACTTTATGAGGTCAGCATAATCATTTCTTCAAGAGTGATGAGGCAAAAAGATAAAGAGCACTCGGATTTTCTGAATGATGATGATTCAGCTAAAACAGAACCTGTAACATCATAATAATTCAAATGAAACTATACACTGAACATCTTGTAAAAAAGTATCACAACAGGACAGTTGTAGACCATGTTTCTGTAGAGGTTGAACAGGGAGAAATTGTCGGATTGCTTGGTCCAAACGGCGCCGGCAAAACAACTACATTTTACATGATCGTCGGATTGATCAAACCAAGGGAGGGAAAGATATTTCTTGATAATGAAGAGATAACTTCACTGCCTGTTTATAAACGTGCAAGAAAAGGAATTGGCTATCTTGCCCAGGAAGCCTCTATTTTCAGGAATATGTCTGTTGAAAACAATATACGGGCAGTTCTGGAAATGTCAGGATTTCCGAAAGATGAACAGAGAGAACGCCTTGAAACCCTGCTTGATGAATTCGGTCTTCAAAAAATAAGGAAAAGTATGGGCATTCAGCTTTCAGGAGGTGAAAGAAGACGTACAGAAATAGCGAGGGCCCTATCGCTTAAACCAAAATTCATTTTACTTGACGAACCATTTGCAGGCGTTGACCCAATAGCTGTTGAAGATATTCAGGAGATAGTCTCAAAACTAAGGGAGAAACAGATCGGTATTCTGATAACAGACCATAACGTCCATGAGACTTTATCCATCACCGACAGAGCCTACCTGCTTTTCGAGGGTCATATCCTTAAATCCGGTACTTCTTCGCAACTGGCAGAAGATGAGCATGTAAGAAAAGTTTATCTCGGAAAGAACTTTGAATTGCGCAAGTAAAACAATCAATTGGTTTTGATAATAATTTATTATACTTTTGCGGGGAATTTTACCGCGGATGTGTCGTAATTGGTAGCCGAGCAAGACTTAGGATCTTGTGTCTTCGTGACGTGGGGGTTCGAGTCCCTTCATCCGCACAAAAAGTATCAAACCGCCCGTAACGATCTTTAAAAAGAGTTTTGGCGGTTTTTTTGACTAGGCAATAAACAAATATTAAAATGAATATTACCAGAGAAAACATCGACGATCTGAATGCTTTGCTTAAAGTCAGGATCGAGAAACCCGATTATGAAGATAAAGTTGAAACTGTGCTGAGGGATTACAGGAAAAAAGCCTCAATTAAAGGATTTCGTCCGGGAATGGTACCCATAGGTCTTATAAGAAAAATGTACGGAAGAGCTGTTCAGATTGATGAGATAAACAAGGTCGTAACTGAAAACATTCAAAAGTATCTTACAGATGAAAAGATTGAAATCCTTGGCGATCCTCTTCCAAAAGAAGACGAAAGGGATAAGATAGATTTTGAAACACAGCAGGATTTTACTTTCACTTTTGAACTTGGCCTTGCACCCGTTTTTGAACTGAATCTCTCCAAAAAAAATAAGGTTACCCGTTATGAGCTCACTATCGATGAAAAGATGAAGAGCGATTATCTAGAAAACTATACCCGTCGTTACGGGGAATTAAGAAAAGCGGACATCACAGAAGAGAAGGATGTGATAAAAGGGAAAATTGAAGCCATCGACACGAATGGCGAGGTAATTACAGATAGACCAGCTGCGGAAGACACCTCAATGGGGATCGATATTATCAAAGATGATACAATCAAACAGCTGTTTATCGGGAAAATCATAAATGATAGTATTGATTTTGATCTGAGAAAAGCATATCCGAATGATTCGGAAATTGCCGGCATTCTCCATAAGAAGAAGGAAGATGTTGCAGAAATTGAAGGTGCCTTCAGGTTTACTATCGCTGAAATAAGCCGTTTCTATCCCGCTGAACTGGGGAAAGATCTTTATGACAAAATATACGGCGAAGGTATTGTGACTTCGGAAGAGGAATTCATGAAAAAGATTGAGGATGAAATAGCATCGAACCTTAGCAGGGAAAGCGATTTCAAACTTATGCTGGATATTAAAAATATTGTACTTGAAAAAACTGATCTTCAGTTCCCCGAGGAGTTCCTGAAAAAATGGCTTTTAAGAGTAAACGAAAAAACAACGCCTGAGGAGATCGAAAAGGAATTCGACAGTTTCAGGAAGGATCTGAAATGGCAGCTTATAAGAAACAAAGTGGCACACGAAAACGAGGTAAAAATAAGCGATGAAGAACTTCAGATAGAAGCTGAAAATATAACCAGATATCAATTCCAGCAGTATGGACTATTCTATGCAACCGATGAACAGATAAGTAACTATGCAAGAGAAACCCTCAAAAGGGAAGAAGATGCTAAAAGGATTGCTGACAAAATACTTGAAGAAAAAGTACTAATGATAATCAAGGAACTTGTAAAGATTGAAAACAAGAGTGTTACAGTTGATGAATTCAATAAGCATTTCGAATAGTAATCAACGCATTGCGATGATTATTGTATATTTTATTATCTTTGTTTTTTATTTTTAATCCTATAATTATGAATATACTTGACGATTTCGGGAAATATGCAAAAAGCAAACGGGGAATCAGCAGTCTGAACCTTCACCGGTACAATTCAATATATAACAGTTATATATCACCAACAATTATTGAGGAGAGGCAATTAAATGTTGCATCGATGGATGTCTTTTCACGTCTGATGATGGACAGAATTATTTTTCTGGGATTACCTATTGATGATTATGTTGCCAATATTATACAGGCCCAGTTGCTCTATCTCGATTCCTCTGATCCGGGAAAAGATATCCAGATATATTTCAACACCCCCGGTGGATCAGTTAATGCGGGTCTGGGAATATATGACACAATGCAATATATTTCAGCTGATATTGCGACTATCTGTACCGGAATGGCAGCTTCAATGGGTGCGGTCCTTCTTACTGCCGGTAAAAAAGGCAAAAGATCTGCTCTGAAACATTCCAGAATAATGATTCATCAGCCAATGGGGGGTGCTGAAGGAGTGGCATCGGATATTGAAATCACTGTTCGTGAAATCGTGAAGCTAAAAAGGGAACTGTATGAAATAATTGCAATGCATTCAGGTAATTCTATTGAAAAAGTTGAAAAGGATTCCGACAGAGATTACTGGATGACATCTCAGGAGGCTAAAGACTACGGCATGATTGATGAAATACTACAAAAAACGGATAAATAGGAAAGATGGATAAATGTTCATTCTGTGGCAGAACAAAGAAAGAGGCCAATATGCTCGTCGCCGGCCTCGAAGGTCATATTTGTGACCACTGCATTGAGCAGGCTTACAGCATAATGAACGAAGAACTCAACAGCAAAAAGAACGTCGCATTTGATACAATAAATCTACTTAAACCCGTTGAAATAAAGAATTTCCTCGATCAGTATGTTATTGGTCAGGATATGGCTAAGAAAATAATCTCTGTTGCTGTTTATAATCATTATAAAAGGCTGATGCAAAAGCCTGATGCCGAAGATATTGAAATAGAAAAATCAAATATAATACTTGTTGGTGAAACGGGTACCGGAAAAACACTGCTGGCCAGAACTGTGGCCAAAATGCTTCATGTGCCCTTCACAATTGTAGATGCAACAGTTCTTACTGAAGCCGGGTATGTAGGTGAAGATATTGAAAGCCTCTTAACCCGTCTGCTTCAAAATGCAGATTATGATGTAAAAGCAGCTGAAAAAGGTATTGTTTTTATCGATGAGATTGATAAAATCGCACGAAAAGGTGATAATCCCTCCATTACCCGCGATGTATCAGGAGAGGGTGTACAACAAGGGCTTTTGAAACTTCTTGAAGGATCAATTGTAAATGTTCCGCCACAGGGAGGGCGCAAACATCCTGAACAGAAAATGATCCCTGTCGATACAAAAAATATACTTTTTATATGCGGCGGTGCTTTTGAAGGAATTGAAAAGAAAATTGCACAACGGCTTAATACTCAGATTGTAGGATTTGGAGCTTCTAAAATAAGGGAAAAGGTTGATAAGAATAACCTTCTTCAGTACATAGCTCCCCAGGATCTTAGGTCTTATGGCCTCATACCGGAAATTATAGGCAGGCTGCCTGTATTGACACATCTCAACCCCCTGGACAGGGATGCTCTTAGAGCTATTCTTACAGAACCAAAAAATGCATTGGTGAAACAGTATATCAAGCTTTTCAAAATGGACAACATAGACCTCACCTTTGCAGATGGAGTGCTTGAATATATCGTTGATAAGGCGGTTGAATTTAAACTGGGTGCCCGCGGACTGAGATCAATATGTGAGGCGATCATGCTTGATGCTATGTTTGAGATGCCTTCAGTTGAAACCAACGAACTTGTGATTACAATAGATTATGCAAATATTAAGCTGGAAAGGATAAATCTGAAAATTCTTAAAGCATCATAAAGAAAGAGGGTGTATCGTAAGTTTTCTGATACACCTTCTTTCATAATTTTTCCGATAATTTCCCTAGTTATTCCGCATTAAACGGTGCATATTCCTGAGCAGTATCTCTTTTGATTCACTTCCTCTTGAAACTATGGCTTTTGCATCGCATTCCCCCATTCCATAATTCAATTCAATTTGTTCTGCCCCTTCCCTTTCAATCTTAATGACACCGCTTACAATGAATCTGCATACTCGTTCCCAACGCAAGGCAGTCATTATCGTATTTGTGTAGGCTATTCCGTTGATATTCTTTCCGGTTGCCGTTCCTGTAATAAGGCACTCATCATCCCAGATATTCCTGGTCAGCAATCCTGCAGTCCATTCTCTCTGATGATCAAATGACCGTTCAATAGTATTACCATCAGGCAGAGTCAGCTTTCCATCTGTAAGCTTTATTGAAAAAACCAGGTTCTGATTGTTATTATATCCCAAGTTCTCGTACACCTTTGTCCCTTCAACCTTAATCCCGTTAAAGAAATAGTTTTCAAAGGTGACAGTCCTTTTTGATCCTGCATCCATTCTCGGGCCTGTTACCTCGATAATGATTTTACCTGATCTGGTGTTATCATATAATCCGTCACAACCTGTTCCAAAATCAACAGTGACGACCTTTGGCCAGGTCCCTGATTCAGGAGTCGTGACACTTATGGTCGGGCAGGAATCAGAAACAACAATAACTGATTTCACCAAACTGCTTTTCACCATCTGGTCGAGAATTATTGTGGCATTATCTGCAGTATTGAAAACGTCCTCAAATACCGCATCGGTTACTGCCTCATCGTCAGCCAGATCAATACTTGACTGTTCGATCATATCTGTGTTTTTATTACATGAAGAAAATGAAAGCAGAACAGTGGCTGCTATCATCATAAAAATCTTTGTTTTCATAAGTTCGGTTTTTAATTATTCATTCCGATTAACAAACATATAGATGAATACTTATTGAAAAGGTTTAACCAGGAATTAAAATATATTATGCAGCGGGAATAAGATACTGAAGCACAAAGGGATACTTAGCAAATCATGGAAACAAATGTGAATTTTGGAATCACCTGATATGGTATTACTTCATTCTTTCATATACTGTATACGTATAAGGAATAGATGTGTTTTCACCATCGTAATACTCTTCCTGTTGGATAACTGACCATTCTTCAGGATCAATCTCAGGAAAATATATGTCAGCCGGGCATTTCCTGTGAACATGAGTAATATATAACCTGTCTGTAATTGGCATGAACTGCCTGTATACACTCCCGCCGCCTATCACAAATATTTCATCTGTCCTGTCACATTTGCTTAAAGCATCTTCAATTGAGTAAGCAGTAACCGTGCAATCAATACATTCATGCGGTACATCTGTAATAACAATATTTTTCCTTCCAGGTAAAGGCTTCCTTGGCAATGATTCCCAGGTTTTTTTCCCCATAATGACCGTCTTCCCAATTGTCAGCCGTTTAAATCTCTTAAGATCCTCAGGAATATGCCATAAAAGATCATTATCTTTTCCAATTCCCCAATCTTCAGAAACTGCAACTATAATTGAAATCATATACAATAAAATTAAACGGAAATATCACCTTTAATATGAGGATGTGAAACATAATCTGACAGTGCAAAATCGTCATACCTGAATTTAAGTATATCATTTACATCAGGATTAATTAGCATCTTAGGAAGCTTAAAAGGTTGCCTCGAAAGCTGAAGCTTGACCTGCTCAATGTGATTCAGGTAAATATGCGCATCGCCGAATGTATGTACAAAATCTCCCGGCTTCAGTCCTGTTACCTGTGCAACCATAAAAGTAAGCAGAGCGTAAGAGGCAACATTGAATGGAACTCCAATAAATATATCTGCACTCCGCTGGTAAAGCTGGCACGACAATTTTCCTCCCGCAACATAAAACTGAAAAAGTATATGACATGGAGGAAGCGCCATTTTATCTAATTCTCCGACATTCCAGGCACTTATTATATGGCGCCGGGAATCAGGTGATTGCACGATTGATTTTACCACATTTACCAGCTGATCAATGTTTTTTCCGTCTTCGCAGGCCATGATCTCCACTGGTAACCGTAAACCGGACCCAGATTCCCTTCCTTATCAGCCCATTCATTCCATATCCTTACTCCGTTCTCATTAAGGTATCTGGTGTTAGTCTCTCCCGAAATAAACCAGAGCAATTCATGAATTATAGACTTAAGATGTAGTTTTTTGGTTGTCAGCAGAGGAAATCCTTCTTCAAGGTTAAACCGCATCTGATACCCGAATACACTGATGGTACCAGTACCGGTCCGGTCAGATTTTTCGGTTCCGTTTTTCATCACATGGTCCAGAAGATCAAGGTATTGCCTCATTCCTGAAAATTATTTTTTTATTTAGGTGAAATTCTTGCTGCCCATCCGCCTCCGGGAGCAAGATGAATTTTCATCTTATCTCCTGAATTGACAGTGGTTTTCAGAATTTTATAATCTCCTGCATATCTGTCGGCATTAATACCATCCTGAAATATTTCCATATTATATTCTCCGGCAGTTAAAAATGACAGATCTAACTCCATATCCCTACTAGTCCAGTCAGTGAGCGCCCCAACATACCACTCCTCTCCTGAGCGTCTGGCCAAAAGAATATAGTCACCAACTTTACCGTCAATCCCTATAATGTCATCCCACACAACAGGTATATTAACAATAAAATCTGTAGTCTCCTGTTCCTTCATATAGTTAGAAGGGCTGTCTGCAAGCATTTGTAAGGGGCTCTCGTAAATCACATATAATGCAACCTGATGAGCCCTGGTACCCTGGCTTTCAGGACGTGTAAACTGTGGATTGAAGTTTACTTCTTCCTTATTTATCATAGCTCCCGGTGTATAATCCATAGGACCTGCCACCATTCTTGTATAAGGAAGTGTAACATCATGATCAGGACTGATATCTTTGCTCCACTTACTATTTTCCATTCCTCTTACCCCTTCCCGCGTTAAGGCGTTAGGCCAGGTCCGGTTTAGTCCGTCAGGTTTGTATGAGCCATGAAAATCAATAATCAGATGGTGATCGGCAGTTTTCTTTGCGGCTTCAAGATAGAAATTGACAACCTTCTGGTCATCTCTTTGCATAAAGTCAACCTTAACTCCTTTTACTCCCCATTTTTCATAAAGGGTAACAGCTTTATCAATATCATCCCAGAATGTCTTCCAGACCACCCATAATATTACACCAACATTCTTACTTTCAGCATACTTACATAATTCCGGAACATTTATTTCAGGAATCGATTCAAGTACAGTACCTGTTTTATACCAGCCCTCATCCAGTATTATATACTCTATTTTGTTCCTTGATGCAAAATCAATATAATATTTATAAGTATCGTTATTTATGCCAGCCCTGAAATCAACACCATATATATTGTTGGCATTCCACCAGTCCCAAGCAACATGTCCGGGTTTAATCCATTTTGTATCAGCTATTTTATTTGGTTGCGCAAGTTTATATACCAGGTCACTTTCGATAAGCCTGACATCATTTTCTGCTATAACGAATGCTCTCCATGGAAATGTACGTGTACCTTTTGTTTCAGCAATATAGTCTTTTGTACTTGTAATATAAAGGTCACGGTCACTGTTAAGTTTCTCAACATCAGGATATTTAGACCATGTAGCTGATATACTGCCTGAACCTTCACCAATAAGCCACATGCCGGGATAATCTTCTATATCAGATTCTGTGATAAGGACATCTGTTCCGCCTACCTGAAAAAGTGCCGGAAGGCTAGCCAGATGTTTGCTTCCAATTGTATCAAGTGAAGAATATATAAAAATCCTCTCATTATGAGACATGAAGCTGGATTCAAGAGGGTACCAGGAATGTGATCCGGAAGGGAACTTAATCTCTGAAATCTCATTCTTCACAATAATATCCCCATTTAAAGCTGTCTCAAACCTGTATGCTACTCCATCGTTATAAGCTCTGAATTGAAGTGAAAAACCTGAATTAAAAGTAATTACAAGAATATTACAGTTATTGGTTATTTCGGATTTCTTATTAGCCACTACCGGTCTGATTAATTCATTCAGGCTGTTGTATTTTACTTTCCTAACCTTTTCATTAACTCCGAGAACTTTTTCTCCTGTAAGTTCCAAAGCTATTCTATCAGTGCAGATCAGCTCCTTGCCGTCCAATGTGGCAGACCATTTAATATCACTGCCGACAGACACTTTCAGAGATATTTTTCCATTTGGAGAATCGATCTTATATTCTTTTGCAATTGCATATGTTGTAAAAATTAAACACAATACAATCAATACAAATACCTTTTTCATTTAGTAAGTTTATGATTTTTATAAAATTAAAATCAACAGGGAAAATGTCAACCTTTCTTTTTCTTTCTTTTCTCAATCTCATCCCTAACAGCAGCAGCCCGCTCATAATCCTCTGTTTTTACTGCTTCATCTATCATTTTGTACAGTTCATCATCTGAATAAGATTCGTATTTGTTACTTTCAGGTTCAACCAGAGGATCAGTCTCATCTGATTCAGATACATCAGAATCCGAAGGATTAATTGTTATACCGGCTTTCTCAAGGATCTCTTCAGTAATATAAATAGGACAACCAAATCTCAAAGCAAGTGCAACCGCATCAGAAGTCCTGCTATCGATTGAATATTCTTTTTCGCCATTATTGCAAAGAAGCTTTGAGAAAAAAACACCCTCTTCAAGTTTATAGATCATAACCTCAACAACTGATATATTAAACTCGTCAGCAAATTTTTTGAAAAGATCATGGGTCAAAGGGCGAGGAGGGTCCAGATTTTCAAGCTTGATTACAATTGCCTGAGCCTCAAAACCTCCTATAATAATTGGTATTCTTCTGTCTCCGTCTTCTTCAATAAGAATCAACGCGTAAGCTCCTGATTGAGTCTGACTGTAAGATATACCCATAACCTTTAGTTTTACTCTCTTCATATCAATTGTTTAGGCGCCAGATAAATAACAGTTTTTCATTGTCTTTGACAAATATAGAGATATTAGTAGTAAGACTTTTATTAACAGTAAGGTTTTTTTCAACACATCTGTAATAAAATTAGGCAGAATTTTCCGATTGTATATTTTCTTAATATAGCCTTTCCTGGCCCTATTTGGAGTGAAACAGAGATACTTTTAAAATTTTAACAGTATTGGTTTGTAAATAATCTAATTTGTATATCTTTGCAGTCCGAAATTGAATAAAATCCGCGGAGGCAACTGAAAGATATATGATCACAGGATTATGTACGCCTCACGGAGTAACGTAATAATTAATAAGAGATGTACGCAATCGTAGAAATTGCAGGTCAGCAGTTTAAAGTTGAGCAAGGCAAAAAGATTTTTGTTCACCGTCTTGAGGCCGAGGAGGGAAAACAGGTTGAATTTGATAAAGTGCTTTTAATTGAGGATGAAGGAAAAATAATTATCGGAGAGCCGACAATTAAAGACGCATTGGTTGAAGGTAAAATACTCGACCACATGAGAGGTGACAAAGTAATTGTCTTCAAAAAGAAGAGAAAAAAGGGTTACAGAATTAAGAACGGGCATCGCCAGAACTTTACACAGGTTGAGATCCTCAGCATTAACGGTAAAAGTTCACCAAAAAAAGCAGCACCTAAAAAAGAAGAGGTTAAGCCAGTTGAAAACATAGTTTCTGAAGAACCTGTAAAAGAAAAGAAGTCCGTTAAGAAGCCTGTAGCAAAAGAAAAAGCTGCTCCCGTAAAAAAGAGTGTTGCAAAAAAAGCAACGGATAAAAAACCGGCTGAGAAAAAACCAGTTGCAAAAAAAACTCCAAAAAGCAAAAAATAACAGATTGAAAGTATAAGCAAATAAAAATATAAGATTATGGCACACAAGAAAGGAGCAGGTAGTTCACGTAACGGTCGCGATTCTCAAAGTAAACGGCTTGGAGTGAAGCTCTTCGGTGGTCAGGTAGCCAAAGCAGGCAATATCATAGTCCGCCAGAGGGGAACCAAACATAATCCGGGCCTCAATGTAGGTTTAGGAAAAGACCACACCCTTTTTGCTCTCACCGACGGTGAAGTTGAATTCAAAAGAAAAAACGATAATAAAAGTTACGTTTCAATAAAACCGGTTACTGAATAACATATCATTCCAAAAATACTGACTGCTGAAATTCTTTTCTATCAGGGAAGAGCATTATCGGTAGTTTTTAATATTTTTACAGCAGGCATTTCCAGCCTGCTTTTTTATTAAACCAAAATTCAAGATGTTAACATTAGCCCTCATCAGAGAAAAGAAAGATTTTATCATCGAAAGACTGAAAGTGAAAAACTTTGAAGCAGGTGAGATCATTGAGAGAATTCTCGCACTTGACTTCTCCCGTCGCGAAATACAGTCAAAAACCGATTTTATGCAAAGTGAGTTGAACCATATCTCAAAAGAGATCGGTATTCTTTTGAAGGATGGGAAGAAAAATGAAGCTGAGTCTGCCAAGTCAAGGACATATTCATTGAAAGCAGAGATCAAAGCACTGTCGGACAAGCTCATCCCTATAGAGGATGAGTTAAAAGGTGAGATCATAAGACTTCCTAATCTGCCTCACGAATCTGTTGTCAAAGGATTCGGGGCTGACGATAATATTAAGGTCAGAGAAGGCGGAAAAATACCGGTTGCAAATGAATCAGCACTTCCACACTGGGAGCTTATTAAGAAATATGATATTATTGATTTTGATCTTGGTATCAAACTTACCGGGGCGGGATTTCCGGTCTATAAGGGAAAAGGTGCAAAACTTCAGAGAGCCTTAATAAGCTTCTTCCTCGATGAAGGTGAAAAAGCCGGCTATACTGAGATTATGCCTCCAATAATGGTTAATGAAGATTCTGGTTTTGGAACAGGGCAGTTACCTGATAAAGAGGGCCAGATGTACCATGCAACACTCGATAATTTTTATCTTATACCTACTGCAGAAGTACCGGTTACAAATATCTACAGGGATGTCATTCTGAAATCTGACATGCTGCCTGTAAAAAATATTGCATATACTCCTTGTTTCAGGAGGGAGGCTGGCTCATGGGGAGCTCATGTGAGAGGTCTCAATCGTCTCCACCAGTTTGATAAAGTGGAGATTGTCCGGATTGACCATCCTGATCATTCCTATGAATCACTTGATGAAATGGTAAGCCATGTGGAAAGCCTTGTTTCAAAGCTGGAACTTCCCTACCGGATCCTCAGACTTTGCGGAGGTGACATGTCATTTACCTCTGCGCTTACATATGACTTCGAAGTATGGTCAGCAGCTCAGAAACGCTGGCTTGAGGTAAGTTCAGTCTCAAACTTTGAATCATTTCAGGCCAACAGGCTGAAATGCAGGTTTAAGGAAAAAGACGAAAAACAGACACGCCTGGCTCATACACTCAATGGAAGTGCTCTTGCTCTACCGAGAATAGTTGCTGCAATACTTGAAAATAATCAGACCGATTCAGGAATCAGAGTGCCCCACATACTGATCCCATATACAGGATTTGAAATGATTAATTAGAGACTCTTGAAAAAGTCATTTCTAGCCGCATTGAACACAAAATAATCCTGATGTACACAAAGCTAAATCACTTATTTTTAATTCATTGCGACCAATGTACTATTTCCTGTCATACTGAGAAGTACATATATCAGCGGTTAAGGAATCTTAAATTTTTCATAGGGCACTGAAGGTAGAAAAATGGTGGCGAAAACTGAATTATCAGACTGCATCAAGGTTAAGTGGCATAGAAATGAATAAAACCCGACAATCTTATATATATGCCGGACTGGCAATTTTTTTCTGGTCAACAGTACCTACTGCTTTTAAAATCAGTCTCGGAGAACTCGACATTCTCCCGATGCTTACGATTGCCTCACTTACCTCAACATTGGTACTTTTCATAGTAATTATAGCAGGGAGTAAAACCAGCCTTATAAAGCAATCAACTGGTAAAGAGCTATTGAACTCAGCTATTCTTGGATTTATTAATCCGTTTGTATATTATCTTATCCTTCTGAAAGCATACCAGTTGTTACCTGCCCAGGTTGCTCAGCCCCTCAACATGATCTGGCCAATAATCCTGGTTTTCCTTTCAGTACCAATACTCAGACAGAAGATTGAAAGAAAAAGTTTCGTTGCACTATTTATAAGCTTTGCCGGGGTCTATATAATTTCTTCCCAGGGCAATCTGTTTAATCCCGGGCATTCCAATCCTGCCGGAATATTTCTTGCAACAGGTAGTTCAATATTCTGGGCTGTCTATTTTATTCTCAACATGAAAGATAAAAGGGATGAAGCTGTTAAACTGCTGCTCAATTTTCTCTTTGGCTCATTATATCTTATTGCTGCAATGATCATTACAGGGAAATGGCAGACAGATATCGGATTCAGAGGTTTAACAGCATCCGTTTATGTAGGGATATTTGAGATGGGAATAACGTTTCTCTTCTGGCTGAAAGCTCTTCAGATGGCTCCCACCACTGATAAGGTAAGCAACCTTGTTTACCTTGCTCCGTTTATTTCCCTGGTTTTTGTACACTTTATTCTTCACGAACCCGTTTATTATACAACCCCTGTAGGTTTGTTGCTTATCATTTCCGGAATATTGATACAGGACAGGAAACCTGCAGCTGGATAATTAATTATATTTGACCTCTTGTTTTAAAGTTTAATAACAGATTAATATGAAGAAACTTTTTTTATTAGTTGTGATTTTTTTGACCCTTTTTATTTCATGCAAAAAAGATAACGTTGCACCTGATAATCCAAAAGATAATACATTGACTGATGCAATGGCCAGGGATTCTTTGTACTACATTATGAAAGAATGGTATTACTGGTATAATATGCCTGAAGCAAACAGTGTGACCAGTGTCACAAAGGACAACTACAAGGATCCTTATGAGCTTCTTAATGCCATGCGCTACAAAGAGCTCGATCGCTGGAGTTATATACTAACTGCTGAGGAGTATGATGCACAGATCAATGGAACATTTGTAGGACATGGTTTCAGAATAGGAATTGACAATTCGGGTAAAGCCCGTATTGCACTGATCTACAACAATTCAGCTTTGTATGCAAATGGTGTCCGCAGAGGATGGATCGTAAAATCAATTAACGGCGTTGATCCTGCACCTTTAATCCTTGCAGGTGATAATACCGGATATACCAATCTTATTGGACCCAGTCAGGCAGGCATTACAAATGTTTTCGTTTTTACCAAACCAGATAATACCGATGTAACGATCTCAGCAACCAAATCTAGCTTCACAATAAATACTGTTCTGCTTTATGACACTCTTCATCTGTCAACAGGAGTTACAGGGCAGCTTGTTTTTGAGTCCTTTTTACCCCCTTCTCCTGAAGAGCTCAATACTGCCTTTGCATACTTTAAAGCAAATAATATAACCGATCTGATACTCGATCTCAGATATAATTCCGGAGGCTATCTCAGCATCGCACAAACACTTGCAAGTTATATAGCAGGTGATTCCAAACAAGGGACAGTATTCGCCAAACTGTCATACAATAATAAACATCAGGAGGCGAATAATACCATTCCCTTTTTAGTTACTACCCATTCAGTTGGTCTTTCAAGGCTTGCCGTTATAACTACAAGAAGTACGGCATCAGCAAGTGAAGATGTAATAAACGGCCTTAAACCTTTCGTTAATGTGGTCACCTTTGGAGATACTACTAATGGCAAGCCAACAGGAATGAACGGATGGGATATAGGTAATAAGTACTATATGTTTCCTGTTACATTCAAAGTCGTTAATTCCCAGAATCAGGGAGATTTTTTTGATGGCATCTTCCCGGCAGAAGTATTACCTGATGATATTACGCACGATTTCAATGACAGGAATGAAGTATGTCTGAAAGAGGCAATTCATTACCTTGAAACAGGCTCCGTATCCAAAAAGGGAACGACCTCATTTAAAAGGTACCCACAGTTTTCAGAAAAACCGTCATGGATGAATAATGGACTTGCCATTTACAAATAATTAATACAGGGTTTTTGAAAATAAAACCAAATGAGAGAATAATTCTGGGTATCGATCCGGGAACAAGTATCACAGGATATGGAGTTATCAAAACTGTAGGTACTGTTCCCGAACTCATTGCTATAGGGGCAATGGATCTTTCAAAATATGACAATCATTATATTAAACTAAAATATATTTTCGAACGGACAGCAGCGATTATTGATGAATATCATCCTGATGAACTGGCAATTGAAGCTCCTTTCTTCGGGAAAAATGTTCAGTCAATGCTTAAACTCGGCAGGGCACAGGGTGCCGCTATTGCTGCAGCGCTGACACGTTCGGTTCCAATATTCGAATACGCTCCCAGGAAAATCAAAATGTCAATAACAGGTCAGGGAGCAGCATCAAAGGAGCAGGTAGCAGCTATGCTAATGAATATACTGAAATTCAGCCTGAATGATATTAAACTGGATGCGACCGACGGATTGGCAGCTGCGCTGTGTCATTTTTATCAGACAAATAATCCGCAGCAGGAAAAGGTATATAACAGTTGGAAAGACTTCCTGAATAAAAATCCAAAGCGGTTAAAGACGAAGTAATCAGTTTTGAATTATTTTATTGCAAAAGCTAATGCAACAACACTCACTTTCACCCCTTCTACCTTAAGAAGCTCACTGGCACAAGCTTCAATAGTCGACCCTGTAGTTATTACATCATCAACCAGTAATACATGTTTCCCTTTCAATAACCCTGGATCCTGAACCCGAAATATGCCCTCCACATTTGTCCATCTGTCATATCGGGAACGTTTTGTCTGAGTCGCAGAAATTGCTACTCTTGTCAGAGACAAAGTATCGACTGGCAACCCAGTCACGTCAGCGATACCGTTTGAAATAATTTCGCTCTGGTTAAAACCGCGAATCCGTTTTTTTTCAGGATGAAGAGGGACCGGCAGTATGATATCCACATCATTTGTAAAGTCCGATGAGTTGAGTGATAAACCGTATATTCTGCCAAGCTCGTATCCAATCTCATCTATTCCTTTGTACTTAAGATTATGTATCAGGTTTCTTATCCTGCTTCCCTTATTATAAAAAGAAAAGGCAGCAGCCTTTTCAATATGGCATCTTCCCCAAAAGAGCTGAGCGACCGGGTTCACTTCCTCAAAATGATAATTGGTACGTGGAATGACAACATAGCACTCAGTGCAGATATGCGTTTCATTTCTCAAAAGATGGTTTCCACAACCATAGCAGAGCCTTGGAAATAGAAGACTAATAAAATCGTCCCACAGATCATATAAATAACTCATGCAGCGAGCAGAATAATTACCTGCCTTAATTTACATATTTAAAGGGACAAATTATTATCCGGGAAGTATTTCCTGCATAGACCGATAACCACCCGGCAGAATCCGGGGCTAAGCTGGTTACAAATTAACCCTGCGGCTAATTCTTGCAGCTATGTCCTTAAATTCTTCGTGTGAAAATTTAAGCTTGGGATTTTTGAAGTTAATATCCTCCATCGAATCCATGGGAACAAGGTGAATATGTGCATGGGGAACTTCAAGACCCAGTACAGCGATGCCAATCCGATTACACGGAAAAACACTTTTAATTGCAGCAGCAACTTTTTTTGAAAATAGAATTATTCCTGTAAGCTGGTCATCATCAAGATCAAATAAATAATCTGTCTCCTGTTTGGGAACAACGAGAGTATGACCCGCCCTCAAAGGATTGATGTCAAGAAAGGCGAAATAGTTCTCATCCTCAGCAATCATGTAGCAAGGAATTTCCCCTTTAATGATTTTTGTGAAAATTGTTGCCATTACGAATATAGAAATGATTTACTAAATTGAAATGGATAGTATCTCAAATGATATAATTCCTGAAGGAACCTTAATCTCTGCAATATCTCCTACTTTTTTCCCGATAAGACCCTGGGCTATAGGGGAACTTACAGCGATCTTCCCCATTTTAAAATTTGCTTCACTTTCAGGTACAATCAGGTATTCCATAACAGTATTATTAATCCTGTTCCTTATTTTGACCCTGTTTAGCAATCTTACAGTTTCAATATCAATTTTAGATTCGTCGAGAACTCTGGATCGTGCTACAATATCCTCAAGCTTTGATATTCTCATCTCAAGCATACCCTGGGCTTCCTTAGCAGCAGCATATTCCGCATTTTCAGATAGGTCACCTTTATCCCTTGCATCAGCTATCTGCCTGGAAATCGAAGGCCTCTCAACATTTCTTAATTGGTCGAGTTCCTCTTTTAGTTTTTGCAGACCATCAACTGTCACATATATAACCTCTGCCATTTTTCTCTCTTATATTAAAAAAATAAGAAGAATTCCGGGGTTGCCGGAACTCTTCAATTACAAATATATAAATTCTTTTAATAAATCACAAATAAAAATACTTGTGAATTTCTGTTTCACAAGTATTTATCATGCTAACCACAAATTCATTTATATTTCTTTCCCGCTTTTTTTGTATTTGCCATCATTTTCTTCTTTTTCATCTTTTCCCTCACAACAGCGTCTTTCTTATCTTGTTTCATACGAGCCTGTACTTCAGCTGTTTGTATGTCAAATGATCTTTTCTGAGATCGTTTTATTGCTTCAGCATAATCCCTTTTAAGTTTTCTCTCTTTTGCTTCCTGCTTCTTTTTCGCTTTAAGTACAGTCCTTGGTTCTCTGACCTTAATCTCTTTTCTCCTGCCATGCGATTTGCTGAACAATCCCTTCTCTATGCTCCTTGGGCTGCTTTTATGAAAAATCTGGCCATATCCGCTATTAATTGCCAGAGATAGGATGAATACAATGAGAAAAAATCTTTTCATATATAAATTATTCATTTTCAATTATTACAATAAATATTTCAACATGCCGTTAAATGTCCGGATGTAATAGTAATTTTGACTGAAAATTATTTCCTGTGGCTCCAGATTCAAAAATAAGGATTTTTTTTATCACATTAGCACTTGTTACTGTCTTAGGTTCGTGCAATAAAAAAAATGATGTGATTCCCGATGTTTATGTAGACTTCACACTTAACATAAATGATCCCGAGTTTGCGAACCTGAATGCACTGGGAGGCTCTGTTACTGTTGATGCCTATACCAATAACTGGGGGTTGGGGGCAGCAGGTTTCAATGGCAATGGTATTATTATTTATGCCGGCGTTGACGAGTATTTCGCCTTTGATCGTACCTGTCCTCATGATTTTGAAGTAAACGGAGCAAGCATAAAAGTAAACATAGACCCCGAAAATTCAACTATTGCTATATGCCCGAAATGTGGTACCAGGTTTGCATTGTCATCCTATGGTACTCCGATATCAGGTATTGGAAGATATCCGTTGAAAAACTACAGGACCAGCTTCGATGGACTATATGTAAGAGTATGGAATTAACGGATGGGGTTGCCGGATATGGTAAAATAATTTAATACCGGTAGTGATCAGGCTTATATGGACCGGTTTCAGGAACACCAATATAGTCAGATTGTTCCTTTGTAAGTTTGGTTAGTTTCACTCCAAGCTGATCGAGGTGTAAGCGGGCAACCTCTTCATCAAGATTTTTTGGCAGCCTGTATACTCCAATTTCATAGTTGTTCTTCCATAGTTCGATCTGGGCCAGGGTCTGATTACTGAATGAGTTGCTCATTACGAATGACGGATGGCCTGTAGCACAGCCAAGATTTACAAGTCTTCCTTCAGCAAGAATAAAAATTGCATGCCCGTCAGCAAAGAGGTACTTATCGACCTGGGGCTTGATATTGATTTTCTTAACTCCTTCAAGATCGTTCAGATGATCAACCTGTATCTCATTATCAAAATGACCTATGTTGCATACGATAGCCTGATCCTTCATTTTCATCATGTGCTCAACAGTAATTATATCCCTGTTTCCGGTGGCAGTAACAAAAATATTCCCTTCGGCAAGCGTATCCTCAACTGTTTTAATTTCAAATCCTTCCATTGATGCCTGTAGTGCACAAATAGGGTCTATTTCAGTAACAATCACCCTTGAACCGTATGATCTCATAGATTTAGCGCATCCCTTTCCAACATCTCCATATCCGCAAACTACCACTACCTTTCCTGCTAACATAACATCAGTTGCTCTTTTTATTCCGTCAGCAAGTGACTCGCGGCATCCGTAAAGATTGTCAAATTTGGATTTTGTAACAGAATCGTTCACATTTATTGCAGGCACGAGTAATTCTCCCGATTCCATCATCTGGTATAACCTGTGAACGCCGGTGGTTGTTTCTTCTGAAATACCTTTGAGTTCACTTACAGTACGATGCCACTTCCCCGGCTCTTTTGCCAGAATATCCTTCAGTGTGGCAAGAATTATAGCTTCTTCCCTGTTCTCAGGCTTCTTTTTAAGTATCTCAGGACTCTTTTCGGCTTTATAACCAAGGTGAACCATCAGTGAAGCATCTCCACCATCATCGACCAGTAAATTCGGACCTTTTCCCCCGGGGAACGAAAGAGCCTGTGCTGTGCACCACCAGTATTCCTCAAGTGTTTCACCTTTCCAGGCAAACACCGGAATGCCTGCGGCAGCTATTGCTGCAGCTGCGTGATCCTGGGTAGAAAAAATGTTACAGCTTGCCCACCTGACATCGGCTCCCAGCTCAACAAGAGTCTCAATCAGCACTGCTGTTTGAATTGTCATATGCAGAGACCCGGTAATACGCGCCCCTTTTAATGGTTTTTCTGCGGAATATTTCCTGCGGATTGAAAGCAATCCCGGCATCTCTTTTTCTGCAATTTCGATCTCTTTTCTTCCAAATTCTGCAAGCGATATATCTTTTACCTGGTACTGCATTGTATCAATTGTTACTTTCATAATTCTTATAATTTTTGAGAGTTCAAAGATAATAAAAACAATTGTCATTTTCAGGTCAGCAATCGCAGAGTATTCTTCTTATCAACCTTCATCTGTTCAGATAGTTGCATTGTACTATCAAATTTTAATTCATCCCTGAGTCTTTTTCTGAATATGACCGAAATCTGTTTTCCATATATATTTTCGTTAAAATCCAGAATATGCACCTCTATGCTTCTTGCCCTGGTATCAACATTTACTGTTGGATTTGTTCCGATACTCAGCATTCCTGGCTTAATCAGCCCGCCCAGATCAACTTCAACAGCATACACTCCGTTTCCCGGTATCAGCTTATATTCATCGTTTGTTTTAATATTCGCTGTTGGAAATCCGATTGACCTGCCAATCTTGCGTCCGCCAATAACTGTTCCCGTTAACCGATAATAATATCCCAGCCAATTGTTTGCATCATCGAGATGACCGTTAAGCAGAGCTTTACGTATTAATGATGAGCTTATTGCGCCCTCTTCTGTATGGATTCCCTGAACCTGCTCAACCTTGAAATCAAACAATTCCGAACACTCTCTGATTGTATTGAAATCGCCTTCTCCCCTTGATCCGAAATGATGATTAAATCCTATTATAAGATGCTTTGTACCAACCTTTTCAATAAGTATATTCTTTACAAAATCACAGGCCTTGATCTTACTGAACTTTTTAGTGAACTGGATTATTATCAGGTGATCAACATTTGCCTTTTCAAGAAGATAAATCTTTTCCTCCATTGTTGTAAGAAATGAAAGGTCAAGATGGTTTTTCTCCAGTACTATCCGAGGGTGAGGTGAAAAGGTAATTACAGCAGATTTTCCTCTTTTCTCCCTGGCTATTGATACAAGCTTATCGAGAAGAGTTCTGTGTCCTCTGTGTACTCCGTCAAAGATACCTAAAGTCGCTACAGGAGCATACAGATCAAGATTCTCATATCCCTCATGAATAATCATATCTGAAGATTATGCCTGCAAAAATAGCAAAGCCTGTGGAAATGAAGTAATATTATGATTTTGTTTTTGTAATTTTATGGAAAGTTATCCTAATAATTTAACAAAATGAATTCTGCCGGTTTCTATTTATCCGACCCCTGGCTGAATCCCTATACAGGTGTCATTGACAAACGTATTGAGAAATGTCTTTCCAGAGAAAATCAGTTAATTGGAAATGGGTCTCTCAGTGATTTTGCCATGGGGCATCATTACTATGGCCTTCATCGGATAAATGATAAGTGGGTTTTCAGAGAATGGGCCCCGAATGCTACAGCTATCTTTATAACCGGGAATTTTACTGACTGGAAGGATAATCAGAAATTTCAGATGAAAAGGGTAAATGCCCATGGTGACTGGGAGATTGCACTGCCTTACGATTCCCTTAAGCATGGTGACCTATTCAAATTGTCAGTACACTGGGAAGGGGGATCAGGAGAACGCATACCATCATACGCCGTAAGGGTTGTTCAGGATGATAAAACTAAAATTTTCAGTGCACAGGTTTGGCAACCTGAATCACAATATAAGTGGAAGATTGAAGATTTCAAAGATCCCGACACAGCTGCAGTCATCTATGAATCACACATAGGCATGGCAACTCCTGATGAAAAAACAGGTACTTATCGTGAATTTACAAATAATATTCTTCCACGCATTAAAGAGGCTGGATACAATACTATTCAGCTTATGGCTATACAGGAACATCCTTTCTACGGATCGTTCGGTTACCATGTTTCCAGTTTTTTTGCCGCCTCTTCCAGGTTCGGACCACCTGAGGATCTGAAGGAGCTGGTCGATAAAGCTCATATGTTGGGGTTAAGAGTAATAATGGATCTTGTTCACTCTCATTCAGTAAGAAATGTCAATGAAGGACTAGGTTTGTTTGACGGATCGCCGGGTCAGTATTTCCATACTAATGAAAGAAGATATCACATTGCCTGGGATTCATTATGTTTCGACTACGGTAAAGATAATGTACTCCATTTCCTTCTTTCTAACTGCCGCTACTGGCTGGAAGAATATAAATTTGACGGTTTCAGATTTGATGGTATTACCAGCATGATCTATTATGATCATGGCCTTGGCAAGAATTTCACATCATATGCAGAATATTTTGACGGCAACCAGGATGAAGATGCTCTTGTATATCTCTACCTTGCCAACAAACTTATTCATAAGTTTAAACCCGGAGCTCTTACAATAGCCGAGGAAATGAGCGGGATGCCCGGCATTGCAGCCTCCACTGAAAAAAAGGGCTATGGTTTTGATTACAGATTGTCTATGGGGGTTCCTGATTTCTGGATAAAACTGGTCAAAGAGACTTCCGATGAAAACTGGGATATGGGTAAGCTGATGCATGAATTGACTCAACATCGTCCGGAAGAAAAGATTATCTCCTATTGTGAATCGCATGACCAGGCCCTTGTTGGAGATAAAACACTTATATTCAGAATGATAGATGCCGAAATGTATTCCGGTATGGCAAAGACCTATCGCAGCATCACGATGGACCGAGGAATTGCTCTTCACAAGATGATAAGACTTATAACCTTCAGTACATCAGGTGGAGGCTACCTTAACTTTATGGGCAATGAGTTCGGTCATCCTGAATGGATTGACTTTCCCAGAGAGGGTAATAACTGGAGTTATAAGTACGCTCGTCGCCAATGGCAGCTTGCTGAAAATAAAGATCTTAAATATTTTTACCTGGCAAAATTCGACAGGAAAATGGTGAGGCTTCACAATGAATTCAAAATTCTTAATGATCCGACTATTAACAGAATATATGAGAATAATTCCGACAAGGTAGTCGCATATATGAGGGGGGAATTGCTTTTCGTCTTCAACTTCCATCCTGCGATGTCTTTCACTGACTATGGAATACCCGTGAAAGGCAAGTTCAGTATTATTCTTGACACGGATGATCAGATTTTCGATGGATTCAACAGAGTTGACAGACGTACCATGTACATGTCAATAAGAAAAGCAGAAAGGAACATTATCAATGCTCCTTTATATCTTTATCTGTACCTGCCATCAAGAACAGCCCTTGTATTTAAAAAAGAACCTGTACGGAAAGCAACAGATATTTAGTCGATCCAGCGAAGAAGGTAGAAATCCTGTTTATGCGGAAGGTCTTTATGCTTAGGGTATATTCTGATACCGTAAAAGAATGAACCGGCTTTTTCAGGAACAAGATTAGCCCTGTAAAGACATTTCCCTACCTTACAGCTTACAAGTTCAAATTCTTCACTTGCAACAAATTCATGTTCACCATGCTTCCCCATATGAGTGATAATAAATTCCACCCCTACATTTTCTTTAGGTATCTTTTTGACATCCAGGGCAATCTCTGCCCTGTAATCATGGCCTGACCTGTAAACATTTTCTCCTGCACGTTCAAAACTGTAATTAATGACCTCAATAGTGTCCCACTCATCTCTCATTGTCTGTTTCCAAGCCGCCAGCTCTCTTACCTTCTCATAGTTATTTTCAATAAGGTATTTATTTCGAACAAAAAGTTTGGAATAATATTTTTCATAGTAGTCATCTATCATTCTCTTCATAGTAAATTCAGGTGCGATCTTAACCATTGTATTTTTTATCAGGCTGATCCATTCAACCGGCACACCCTGATCATTAAATGCGTAATAAGCAGGAACTATTTCATATTCAAGCATATTGTAAATAGTTTCTGCATCAATATCGTCCTGAAGAATCTGGTTTTCAAACGTTCTTTTCTTGGGTATTGCCCACCCGGCAAATGCCCTGTAGCCTTCAACCCACCAGCCATCAAGAATACTGAAATGGATAGTACCGTTCATCACGGCTTTTTCGCCGCTTGTTCCTGAAGCTTCAAGGGGCCTGGTCGGTGTATTAAGCCATATATCAACTCCCCTGACCAGATATTTTGCCATCTCTATATCATAATTCTCAAGAAAAATTACTTTACCTTCAAACCGGGGCATCTGCGATACTTCATAAATCCTTTTGATCAGGTCCTGCCCTCCTCCGTCATTTGGATGAGCTTTACCGGCGTATATAAACTGTATCGGTTTCTCAGGATTGTTAACAATCCGTGCAAGCCTGTCCAGATCTCTGAACAGAAGTGAAGCCCTTTTGTAAGTTGCAAACCGTCTTGCAAAACCTATTGTCAATGCTTTTTCATCAAGATGATTGCTGATATTTAAAAGTGTTCTCGGACTGACATGTTTCTCCATCATATCTGACTGAAGACGTTTTCTGATATTTGAGAAAAGGCTTTTCTTGAGGCTTGTTTTTATATCCCATATCCTTTTATCGTCGAGACTATACAACTTCTCCCACAACGTTCTGTCTGTCTGATCAAAATTTACATCTCCTGTCAGCTCTTTATAAACAGCCCTCCACTCCGGGGCTGTCCAGGTTGGATGATGAACACCATTAGTAACATATCCGATAAATAGTTCCTCTTTAAGATAACCCGGCCACAATTTGTTAAACATTCCCTGACTAACCTCACCATGAAGCTTACTGACACCATTCACTTCCTGCGACATGCGGGTTGCAAGAAAACTCATATTGAACTTCTTGTCAGAATCGCCCTCACACCTCCCTAAAGATATCAACTCATCCCATGTAATCATTAGCCGGCTGTGATAATGAGAAATATATTTACGAAGAAGATCCTCTTCAAATGCATCATGTCCGGCCGGAACAGGAGTGTGAGTTGTAAAAAGTGTTGATGATCTGACTGCTTCAAGCGCCTGATTAAATGTAAGATGGGCATCATTTATCAGAATTCTCAGTCTTTCAAGACTGATAAATGCAGAATGACCTTCATTACTATGATATATATCGGGGTTTATACCCATCGCCTCAAGGGCTCTGATACCACCAATGCCAAGAATAAGCTCCTGCCTGAGTCTGTTTTCATTATCCCCTCCGTAAAGATAATGGGTAACGGTACGGTCTTCAGGCAAGTTTTCCTCTAAATCCGTATCAAGCAGGATCAACCTGACTTTCCCCACCATTGCCACCCAAACACGGATCTTTACTGTACGCCCAGGCCATACCATGCTAACTAATAAATGGTTGCCATTTGAGTCATTTACAGGATTAATCGGAAGCCTTGAAAAATCTTCTGCCTCGTATATGGGGAGCTGTTCTCCCCTTGGCCCAAGTTTCTGCTTAAAATAGCCGTATCTGTAAAGCAGTCCAACTCCGGTTATATTCATATTTGAATCGCTGGCTTCCTTAAGATAGTCTCCTGCAAGAATTCCAAGCCCGCCCGAATAGATCTTAAGGCAGGGATGTATACCAAATTCCATGCTGAAGTAAGCAACAGATGGCCTTTCGGAATCATATGCACGATTTTTATAAGTATTGAAGAGGTTATAAACCTTTTTCAGATCAGAAATATACCTGTCATCATCCTCAAGTACCAGAAGTCTTTTATAATCAATTTTTTCAAGAAGCACTTTGGGGTTATGGTGTACCTCCTCCCACAAGGAGGGATCCATCCTTTTAAAGAGTGATTCGGCTTCAGAATTCCATGACCACCAAAGGTTATTTGCCAGCTCCTTCAGAGATGATAGTTGCTGGGGAATATCGCTTTGAACATAAATATCCTTCCATACTGGCACCTGGTGAGGTTTCCGCACAAGCACCCCGTGAGCTTCAACAAACCTCGCAAAGTCTCTTGGCTCGTCCCTCCTTGCACAGCTGTTTTCGAGAGCAATTTCGTATGCATCAAAATAATATTTAACGAGACTGTCCCACATTGCGATCCTTGATATTGAATGGGCTTTTTCTCTGGCCTCTTCTATTTCCTTTTTATTTAAGCCGATAAACATTGACATGAAATTCCTTATATCAGAAATTACCTCGATTTCGTTATCGTCAGTTCTTTCAATAACAGAAATGCCATTACCCGGATCACTAAAATAGTGTTTGACCCATAATCCAAAACCTGAAAGAGAGGTGGTCACCGTCGGAATGGAAAACATTAAACTTTCAAGAGGTGTATATCCCCACGGTTCGTAATATGAAGGAAATACAGAGAGATCAAATCCAATAAGAAGATCAAAGTAGGGGATATTAAAGATTCCATCATTACCATTCAGATATGAAGGTGCAAAAATGATCTTTACCTTCGAATTCTGTTCATTACTAAGATTATTGGTAATTATTCTCTGTAAAACGGGATCACTTGACGGGTAATGCAAACTATGTGTAAGATACCTGTCTCCTCCATTAGCGGGTCCATTATTATTTAGGATATCAATTATATCAGCCCGGGGTCCTTTATGGTAAGCAGGTATCAGTAGGAAGGTAACACACTCCTTCTTAATATTATCCATGGCTTTCATCTCTCCCAGTGAATCAAGAAGAATGTCCACCCCCTTATTCCTGAATTCATATCTACCGCTGTTAACAATAAATAAACAATCGTCCGAAAGGGAATAGCCAAGCACTGCTTCAGCAACACTTTTCAGTTTCGATCGTGCAATTCGTCTCAGTTCATCAAATTTATCCTGTGCTGGAACAAATGAATCTTCAAAACCATTGGGAGTTACGATATCTACATTCTTTCCAAGAAAATGGCTGCACTCTCTTGATGTTATCTCACTTACTGTTGTAAATACATCCACTTCTGCAGCTGCTACCCTTTCAAGTGATTGTTTTGCCAGGATATTAAATTCACGGGCAACCTGCTGAGGGTTGTACTCTTTCATCTTTCCATAAAGAGGACGGTTATTCCCTGCAATGCATCGTCCCAGAACTGTCGCATGGCTGGTGAACGCTGTAGCGACCCATGGTGCAAATTTTTTCAGGTACAGTAATCCTAACCCTGTCATCCATTCATGAAAATGAGCTACGGTAACTTTACTTTCATCGTAAAAGGTTGTAAAGCTCTCGATAAGTTTTCCGGCAGCATATCCAAAGAGTGCAGGTTCTACATAATCCCATTGACCTGTAATACTGTCGAGTTTAAATGTTTCCCAGAATCCTGCAAATATCTCGTTCTGTTGTCCGAAATAAGGAGTAAAATCAATAAGGATAACTATTGGCCTCCCGCTAATATTCCACCGGCCTGTCTTAACTCTTAATCCTTCCGAAACGGCTTTGCCCTTCCATTCAATAAAAAGTGATTCATCAGAAATAAATTCAGGATTTGTAACATCTTCCCTCCAGACATCCGGTCCTATAAGAACATAATTATCTCTCAGTTCATTTACAATACTAAGCGCTTTTGTAGATATTACCGTATGAATACCCCCTACCTTGTTACATACTTCCCAGCTTGTTTCAAATATAAATTCAACCTTCATCTTCATTCATTATTTGGTTCCGATAATAATTATGTCTTTTTACTCCCCCTTGCTGCCCTGGTCCCCACAGGCTTTTTCGGGGTTGCGGATTTTTTTTCTGGGAGTGTGCCGGTGCTTACCTTTATGGACTTACCGGCCTCAACTATCTCTTTCTTCTTTATGGGGATCTTTGCTTCTTTTCCCGGATTCTTTACGGTTGCTTTTGCAGTTCTGCCGGAGACTTTCTTTTTAACGGATTTTTCGCCAGGGATCAATTTCGCGACCTTCTTTGCTAATTTCCTGATCTCCTCAGTCTGTTTTTCGATAATCATATCCTTTTCAATTAGCTGAGTTCCAAGCTTGAATATCTGATCCTGCTCTGCAGTATCAGGAAACCATTTTTTTAGTCTTAACTCGAAATCGCTGAGCACATTCATATAATTCATAAATGCATCATACGGGGTTTCGTACGGATTAAAATAGGCATGAACAGCTCCATCAGAAAAGAACTTGGTTGCCATGTAATAAAAATGATCACTCGATTGCAGATACTGCCAGTCTTTTTTTATAGAATCATCTTCACATTTATTTACTTTCCCGGCCAGGCTGTACAATTTTTCAAGTGCTGCAATCTGCAATTCATTACCGTTCCATGCAGTAATATCACGTTCTTCATCAGCCCAGGATATCGGAGATGATATGTTGATTGCCGAAACAGGCTGTAGTATATCAGAAATCTCCGAAGGAGTCATAAACCGAAAGGGAGTTTTCTTGAGCACCGTACCTGGCATATGGTACAAGAAGTCAAAAATTCCTGTTTCTTTCCAGTTGTGCTCTCCGAAAGTCTCATAATCCAGAAAAATATTTATCAGTTCACTCTTCGGTGCAAGTTTCAATAGCCACGACGCATATTTGTCAGCTGTTAATGGCCATGAATTCCAGTCCTTGTTAGAGAAACGGAATGCTATATCATCGCTTAAAACAAAGTTCCTTAACAACACTTTAAGTCGAGGATTTATTGAATTGCAATATAAAAAGTTTGGGCTCTTCCACCCCAATACATGCTTTGCGCCTTCAGTCATAATTGACTTGAAACCCATATCAGCAACCCACGAACCGATTACATCGGAATAAATCAATTCCGTATTCCGAAACGACGTTGGCTCAACACCCAGAAACTCCTTCACCATCTCCTTATGCATAATGACCTGACGTTCAAATTCACTCCTGCTTTTCAATGAAGCCAGAGAATGTGAGTTGGTCTCACCGAGGAATTCCACCATTCCGGTTTCTCCAAGCTTTCTGAAGGACTCCAGAACCTCAGGTGCATAAAGTCTGAACTGATTTATTGCCAGACCTGAAAGGGAAAAAGTGACCTTGAATTTACCTTTATGCTTCTCAATAAGATCCATAATAATATTATTGGCAGGGAGATAGCATTTCTCCGCTACCTTTCTCATAATGGATTCATTCGAATAATCATCATAATAATAATGATCATGTCCCAGGTCAAAAAACCTGTATCTTTTAAGCCGGAAAGGCTGATGCACCTGAAAGTAAAAGCATATTGCTTTTTTGCTTGAAACACTCATATCTTAATCCTTATTATTCTCAACAATTCTGTAATATATATCACGTACATGCCTGGCTGAATTATCCCATTTAAGCCGGATAACTTCCTCTTTTCCATTCTTAATAAACATATTTGCCAGGGCAGGATAATTTAGGATGCCGTAAATTGAGTCTGCCATAGCATCAATATCCCAGAAATCTGTTTTTACGGCATGGGTCAGAATTTCAGATACCCCCGATTGTTTACTTATAATAACAGGAACATTTGACTGCATAGCCTCGAGGGGAGATATTCCGAATGGTTCTGAAACTGATGGCATGATATATACATCACTAATATTAAGCAGGTTAAATACATCCATCCCCTTAAGAAAGCCTGTAAAATGGAACCTGTCAGTTATTTTAAGATAAGCAGCTCTTCGCATCATTCTTTCCATCATATCTCCCGACCCTGCCATAACAAACCTTACATTATCCATTACCTTAAGGACCTTATTTGCAGCTTCAATAAAATATTCGGGACCTTTCTGCATGGTTATCCGGCCTAGAAATGTGACAACTTTATCATCAAAGCCTTTTTTAAGGATCATGTTTTCCAGAAATGTTACCGGCTCTACTGCATTATAAACAGTCTCTACCTTTTCAGGATTGATATTATATTTATTTATGACAATGTCTCTTGTAAGATTGCTTACAGTAATGATTTTCGAGGCAGCATCCATACCACTTTTTTCGATACGGTATACATCAGGGTTGACACTACCCCCGCTACGGTCAAAATCAGTTGCATGTACATGAATAACAAGAGGCTTACCCGATACCTCCATAGCTGCGATACCGGCCGGATATGCAAGCCAGTCATGTGCATGAATAATATCAAATTCATTTTCCTCGGCAATTACTGAAGCAACCACCGCATACTTATTTATTTCATCCATCAGGTAGTTATCATATCTTCCCGAAAATTCCACCATTCCTTTTTTATTTGTCTGGACAAAAAGCTTATACCCGGACACTTCTGAATTGAAAATTTTCCAGAAATATTTCGGATCGGTATAGGGAACTATTTTTGATGATACCTCAATTTTTTCAAGAGGGTGCCGGAATCCTTTATAAAAAACCTGTTTATATGCTACCTGTACTTTGTTTGCACCAACAAGCCTGACCATTGTCTGATCCTCATCACCCCATGCTTTGGGTACAACAAATATCACTTCCAGATCGTCAAGAGTTGCCATGCCTTTTGTTAACCCATAACTGGCAGTACCTAAACCGCCCGATATATGGGGCGGAAATTCCCATCCAAACATTAACACACGCATATCCTACCTCTATTATTGATTAGCATACTTAGTTTCAAGCAGATCTATTATCCTCAGAATCTCACCTACGCTCCATGCCTGGGATATTGCACCTTTTGGCGCATGAGGCGGATTTCCATCATGAATCTCTGAAATACTGCTGACTCCGTGTTCACTCATCACTTCTTCAAGTCCATAGATCAGTCTTTTTACTTTTTGTACCCCTTGTTTATCATATACCTTTAACCATCCCTCACAAAAAGGGCCATAAAGCCAGGGCCATACTGTTCCCTGGTGATAAGCATTATCCCGTTCTTCCTGAGTTCCCTGATAAATGCCCTGGTAAAATTTGTTCCGGGGAGAAAGAGTCCTTAGCCCTCTGCTTGTAACAAGTTCTTTATCTGCAATATCCATAACATTTTTCATCTGATCTTTATCAAGCATCGAAAAGGGAAGTGAAACGGCAATAACCATATTTGGTCTGACGTAGATATTTTTACCTTCCTCGTCGTTCACATAATCTGCCAGGAAACCCTGGCTATCATCCCAGAACATCTCAAGAAATGATTTTTTTATCAGATACGGCAGGTTTTCATATTCCTTAATAAACTTTTTATCTTTTATCATTCCGGCCATCTCAAGAGAGAAGCAGACAGCGTTGTACCAAAGAGCATTGATCTCAACTGCATAACCCCTTCGTGGAGTAACAGGAGTACCGAATACTATCGCATCCATCCATGTCAGGGCTTTTCCCGGTGCATCAGCATAAATAAGTCCGTTATCTCTCATATGGATATTAAAGGCAGTTCCATTTTTATAGGCATTGAGAACTGATCTGGCTGCTTCACCATAACGCTCCCAGCAATCAGTACCACCTTGTTTCATATATTGTTGTAATGTCCAAAAAAACCACAGCGGGGCATCAACAGAATTAAAGGCAGGATTTCCTTCGCCACCCATATTAGGAAATAAACCATCCTTCATTTTTTCAATCTGGGTATCAAGCACATCCCTGTAAAGGACGAGTTTGTGCCTGGCAAGAGCCAGGCCGGGAAGTGATATAAAGGTGTCTCTGCCCCATGCACCAAACCAGTGATAACCAGCAATAATCAGAGTTTTACCCCCCCTTTTTTCAACAAACTGCTGAGCAGCATTTCTTAAGCAATTTATGAAGCTGTCCCTTGGTATCTTTCTTGCGACTGTCTTAGTAAATTTCTGCTTAAGTCCTGAGGTCTTTTCCTCTTTGGTTGAAGCTGAAAACACGATCACATCCCCTTTTTTAGCCTTAAACTCAAAAAATCCTGGAGTAAAAAGATCTTCAGAAAAGTCATATCCCCTTCTTTGCTCTTCAGGATATTCGATACCCAGATACCAGTCGGGAACATGTACGAATTCAACGTTTGTTGAAAACTGCATATTCAAAAACGGAAATCCTTCGTATAATTTTGATCTGATCCCGTTTTCAATGAAATCAACTTTTGTATCTGCAGAAAGATTAGCATGAGTCAGATTATGAATGTTTCTGAATGCAAGATAAGGTCGTAGCTGTAGCTTCATTTGTTCAGTTGCCTCAAGAATAGTGATCCTGAGAAGAAATTGTTCCTCATAATGAACCAGTAGTCTTTCCTGTTTCAGGATAACGCCGCCAACACGGTAAATCCTTGATGGAGTATTATCTGCATTAAAGTCCTCTATATATTTATGTCCCTTTGGACTGAAATAATCGCCTTTATATTTTCTGATACCAATATTAAAACTTTTATCTTTATTTACTACCGTAACATCAAGTGATGACAGAAGTACGAATCTGTCTCCGCCAAGCTCATCAACAGGACATACAAGCAATCCATGGTATTTACGGGTATTACAATCGACTATTGTGGTAGAGGAGTATGATCCTGCCCTGTTTGTCCTGAGTATTTCTCTGCCAAGGGAATACTCCAGGTTCACAACCTGACTCTTTTCGAACTTAATATAGCTCATATTTTTAACGTTTGTCTGAAACAAAAATGACTATCTAAGATAACAATAATAATCGAACCCTGCAAACCGTTAATTCTACTGTAAAGTAAATTAATTATTTTCGATCGGTAAATATTTTTATTTTTTTTAATAGCTATATTTTGGCCCACTCTGCTGATAATGAATTACTTTAAAATATTTTGCAGAATCAGATCAGTCATGTACGATTCAGAAAAGTATTGCCGGATAAAAAAAAGAATAACTTTGCCTTTCAGTAATTCAAAATAAATCTCACTTAACATCTTACTTAATGAATCAAAAGCTTTTTCTTTACTTATTTGCAGCAATAGTATTTGCAGGATGTAAAACGAATACTGTGCAGATTTCAGGTACTCTTTCAAATCCAGTTAACGGAGAATATATTTACCTTGATGAGCTGATGTCAGATCAACTTAAAACAATAGACTCAGTAAAGGTTTCAGAAAATGGAACATTCCAATTTAATAAAGAGGTTAAGCTAACTGCATTTTACCTTCTGAAAATCAACAATAATAATTTCCTTACAATGCTTGTCGAACCGGGTGAAAAGATCAATTTGGACGCCCATAACGATTCTTTGAATTACCCGGTATCAGTAACCGGATCGCATGGAACAGAATTGATGGCAGAGTACAACCGTACTCTGAGAGGAACTATCAATAAACTAACTGCACTGAACACAATTTATATGCAGAATACTGAAAACCCAAACCTGCCAAAAGTTATCGAGTCACTCGACAGTCTGGCTCAGGGTTATCTGAATGAAATTAATTCTTATACAAAAAACTATATTGATAAAAATCTGAGCTCTCTTGTTAGCCTGGTTGCACTCTACCAGCAGGTAGCTCCCAGTGTATATGTTCTTAATCCTTCCAGGGATATTAAATATTTTTTAAAGGTTGACTCGTCACTATATAGTCAATATCCTGAATATGACCCCGTTATTACTCTGCATCAGCAGGTTCAGGAGCTGGTTGCAGGCCTGAAAGGGGAAACAGCAACCCCTGTTACGGAAGAGAGCGGAAAGCTGGCTGAAGCGCCTGAAATTAGCCTTCCTAATCCTGAAGGAGATACAATTAAACTGTCCTCTACCCGTGGATCGGTTGTTCTGTTGGATTTCTGGGCATCATGGTGCGCTCCATGCAGGCAGGAGAATCCTAATCTTGTTAAGGCTTATAACCTTTATCATAACAAGGGATTTCAGATTTACCAGGTATCTTTAGATAAAACAAAAGAAGCATGGATAAAAGGAATCAATGATGATCAGCTGGGAAAATGGATACATGTCAGTGATATTCAGTACTGGAATTCTGTCGTTGTTCCCTTATATAAAATTGAATCTATCCCTTTTAATTTCCTTCTTGATAAATCTGGCCGGATAATAGCGTCAAACCTGAGAGGCGAGCAATTGCAGTTAAAACTCGCGGAACTTTTCAATAAATAAAAGTTAATCTTTATTCAAATAACTGGTAATCCGACTTTTAATGAAACGAATATATTTTCTGCTGATCCTGGTTTTAATTTTTTCCGGATGTAAAAATAAAGACAGATTTACCGTTGGTGGTAATATAAAAGATGAAAAAGAAAAATATATCTATATCAACAGGCTCGATGTTGACACACCTGTGCTGATAGACTCTGCCAAGATTAGCAAAAGTGGAAGATTCAGGTTCAGGATCAGAGCTATAAATCCGGATTTTTACCAGCTTGGCTTTTCCGCAACTAATTTTATAACACTTTTAGCTGAACCGGGTGAAAAAATAAATATCGTGTTTAATGGGAAAAACCTGCTTGAAAAATATTCTGTTAGCGGATCAATAGGTTCTGAGAAACTCAGAGTACTTGACCAAAACCTCTACCAAACAAGAAGGAAACTTGACTCACTCAGTATTGTCTATACAAAAGCTTCAGAAGAACCAGAATTTGATGTAAGAGGTCCTGCACTGGAGCAGGAGTTTAATGCTCTTATCAAAGCCCAAAGAAAAAAGAATATTGAATTCATCATCAATAATATAAATTCACTTGCTTCCATAATGGCATTGTACCAAAAAATAAATCCTGATACATATGTTCTTTATGATCCGAAGGATTTACAGTTTCTGAAAATTGTTACTGACTCATTGACCCGGCATTATCCAAACTCAAAACAGGTCCAGGCTCTAGCTAGAGACTTTGCCAAGGAGATGAATCAGATGTATGTTTACCAGCTTGAAAAGTTCACGAGGGACTTGCCTCAGGTAAAGCTTGATCCCGATTTAAAAAATGTTGAAGGGAAAAGAATTGCACTCTCTTCTCTAAAGGGAAAATATGTTCTCCTGACATTCTGGTCGATGCAATCAAGAGACTGTATCGAGGAAAACTTACAGCTTAAGGACCTATATAAACTATATAATAAAAAGGGATTTGAAATATATCAGATTAATGTTGATATAAGTGAAGATGCCTGGAAAACGGCTGTCAGATATGATGAATTACCCTGGATCAGTACGAGGGAAGATGATCCAAACAATCCTAAGAATGCGGTAATCTTCAATGTAAAGTCCCTGCCCTCCAACTTTCTGTTTGACAGGGAGGGGAATATAATTGCTTCAAACCTGCATGGCAAACCTCTGCAAATAAAACTAGGTCAGTTATTCAATTAACAAATCAGCCCTTTGGCAGATACCGGGAAAATATATTTTGCGTCAGATTTCCATCTTGGATTACCTGCAGGATCTCCTCCGATTGAAAGAGAAAAAAGGGTTGTCGCGTGGTTGAACACAATAGCGGCAGATGCAAAAGAGATTTATCTTATTGGCGACATTTTTGATTTTTGGTGGGAATATAAACTTGTAGTTCCACGAGGGTTTACAAGATTTCTTGGAACTGTAGCGGAGTTGACCGATTCAGGCATACCTATCCATTTTTTTTCCGGAAACCACGATATGTGGATGGGAGACTATCTTTCTATGGAATGCGGAATCTCCCTGCATAAAAACCCTGTAACAACTATATTCAACGGAAAAAAATTTCACCTTGCTCATGGGGAAGGATTGGGAACTAAGGATAAGGGATATAAAATCCTTCTTTCTATCTTCAGAAATAAACCTCTTCAGGTAATGTATTCAGCTCTTCATCCGGCAATAGGTATAGGTATCGGGCAAAGATGGTCCTTAAAATCCCGACTGGGAAAGGGCATCACCAAAGAATTTATGGGAGAAGATAAAGAGGATCTTATCAGATATGCAAAATCCATTCTTAAGGGCGAAGATATTGACTATTTTATTTTTGGCCACAGGCATCTGGCAATGAAATATGAATTGGGGGAAGCTTCTGAAATTATTTTTCTTGGCGACTGGATTAAAAATGGCAGTTATGCTGTCTGGGATGGAAATTATCTCAGTTTTAATGTGATGACTTAGGAATTCCTGTCTTCAACTTTAACTGTTAACGTAAAATAGGAATAGAGGTCATTTATCTTTTCAAACTGGTAATCCAGTTTGCTTCCGGATTTTCTTGCCATATCGATAAGTCCCATATTACCAGTGCTCTCGGAAGTGATTGTCTGTCCTGAAAGGGATTTTCTGAAAAGCTCCCTCAGACCAATATCATCATACGCGTTTATATAGTCGAGTTTTTCCTTCAGAAAGTCAACATTAGTATTCAGGATCAGGTTGCCAGTAGTAAGTGTATATTCCTTATCCTCCATTCTGATCATTGCCACAGGCATACCGAATTTTTCTTCCGGTTCCCTTCCCGGGCTATATTTGGCAACATTTTCAAGTATCTCCACCATAATACTGAAAACCCTCCTCCTTATATTCATTTCAATAACCTCCTCAGCAAGTTTCGTTTCTGTAAATGATAAAACTTCTTTCTCTACATCAGGGGAAATATTCCCGGACCATATAAGATAAACGTTGTTTTCAGCCATAAGTCTTTCAAGCTGCCTGACTGACTTACCATGAAAAGGTTTCTCATGTCCGCGGTAATGAATTCCCACTCCACCCATGTCGACTGTTTTACTTAAAACAAAATAGGAGTAGTCATCATCTAGGGGAACAAAATCAAAATCAAGCTTATTCCCGGTTTTTTTTGCCATTTCAATAAGACCGAGCCCTGCCCCTCCCTTGTTACTTATTTCTGAGGCATTAAGCATTTGCCTGTAAACCTTCCTGATCTCCTTTGTATCAAGATTATTGATATTTTCAAGTTTTACTCTGAGATCACTGATATTGGCAGTTGAAAGTACATTTCCTGTAGTGACAGTATATCCGTTACCGGTTTTGGAGTAAACAACCAGCGACATATTTGCATGCTTTTTTTGCTGGTGCCTCGATACATTCTGAAGACTCTCAAGAACAAACATAAAAAGTCTCTTCCTCCCTACAAAACCAAATTCAGAATTCTCCATCTCCTTTTCAAGCAGCATAATAAGGGGAACAGAATTTTCATTGGTCACGACGCCCCTGTAAACAAACATAAGGCGCTCTTTCATCATTTTATCTCGAATACGACGGGTCAGATCCATCCTTTGAGGATAATATAATTTAAAAAATTTAAATTTAATATAATTTGATTATTTCCCCAATTTAAATTCATAAACGGGTTTCCAACTGTTACCTGATAACTTAGTAATACTGAAAATTACACTTCAGAATAGGGTAATTTTATTTCATCACGGCATTTGGGGCAGAATTTTTCACTTTTTTGATCAATATCCTCAACATAGGTACTTGATCTCATCACACAGGTTGGTACATGGCAGTGAATTAATCCAAAAGTATGACCAAGTTCATGGATAACCTCCTTTTTAATACGATCCAGCACAAATTTGTTATCTGAGAACATACCGTACCTTTCATTGCTGAATCTGTAATGAGAAGCAATACCGGTACGGCCGTTAAGGAATGCCTGTCCGAAGATGTATGTAAGGATTGGAATAAAAAGATCAACATTGAATAATCCAATTGTTTTATTGGAATCATATGAGTAGAATGAATCAACTTCCTTTAGGAGCCTTGAGCCATTATATTGCCTGCGAACAGGATCATAAAACTCACTTAAATCAATATGACCTTCCTTAATATAAACTGAAAAAAGGAATTCATGATTCACTGTCTCGGCAATCTTCTCAAGAAAACCATCCTCGAAATAGCCGAATGAGACCAATGTGATATTTTGCAGATCCATTCAAATATTAAATGTCAGATTAAATACCATCCGCCATATAAAGAGCCCGGATCCATATTGCTGAAAAGTCCGAAAGCGGGATAGGATAAATTTAATCTGAGGGCTTTAGCCCGTATTTTGAAATTTTATTGTAAAGTGTCACTCTGTCAACCTTCAAAGCTTTTGCTGAACGCGAAATATTCCAGGTGTACTTTTTCAGAATCTGAAGAATGTGACTTTTTTCCAGGTCATCAAGACTCTCGATCGAACTTGTAATTACGGATTTTTCCAAAGGAAGATCCCGTAGTGATATCTTTCTGCCATTTCCAACCACTATTGCACGTTCAATCATATTTTCAAGTTCACGTACATTTCCCGGAAAACTGAATTCTTCAAGACGTTTCAGTGCTGAAGAATCTATAGTTACCGGAGGTCTGTTCATTGAGGTACAATACTTCTTAATGAAATAATCCACAAGAAGTGGAATATCCTCAATTCTTTCACGTAATGGAGGAACTATAATATTCACAACATTCAGACGGTAATAAAGATCCTCACGAAAAGTTCCCTTTTCCACCATGCTCTTCAAATCTCTGTTTGTTGCACAAATAACTCTGAAGTCTGATGAAATTTCCTTATTTCCTCCCACCCTTATAAATTTCTTGGTTTCCAGAACACGAAGCAGATCAATCTGCATCTTGGTAGATATTGTGGCTATCTCATCCAGAAAAATAGTACCATTGTCAGCCATCTCAAAACGACCTTTGCGATTGTACATGGCTCCGGTAAAAGCACCTTTTTCATGTCCGAACAATTCACTTTCCAGCAAACTTTCAGTTAAAGCTCCGCAATGGACACTCACAAGAGGGAAAAATTTGCGGGTAGAATTTGAATGAATGGCCCTGGCCACCAGCTCCTTGCCAGTGCCACTTTCACCGGTAATCACCACCGAGGAATTAGACTGGGCAACACTTTCAATATCTTTAAGTACTCTCTTCATTGGTTCACTTTTGCCAATGAGGTCTTCTACGTTTTCAAGGCAAACAACCTTCTTCCTCAGGTTCTCGTTTTCTTCAGACAAAGAGATTTGTTTTGAAGCATTCCTGATAAGATGAGAAAGATCGTCAGGATCAAAAGGTTTTGTAACATAATCAAATGCTCCATCTTTCAATGCCTGAACAGCAGTATCAACAGTAGCAAAAGCAGTCATTACAATAACTATTGAATCTGCTTTTAGAAGCTTAATCCTCCTCAACATCTCAAGTCCGTCCATTCCGGGCATTTTTATATCCGCCAGTATAATGTCAAAACTATTTGATTCAAGCAACGATAATGCTTTATTGGCATTTTCTGCACACTCTACCTGATAACCGTCTTCAATGAACCAGTTATACAATGAATCCCTTACTGATTCTTCATCATCAACTATAAGAATTGATATCATCTTAGCCATTATCTGCCTCCTTAAGTACTGATTAAAGGTAAAATAATTGATATGGTTGTTCCTTTTCCTAACTCTGATTTAACTTCAAGTCTTCCATTGTGGCTCTTTACAATCCCATGGACAATAGCCAGTCCTAATCCTATCCCGGATGTATCCTGCTTAGTTGAAAAAAATGGTTCGAAAACATGCGTAATATCATCCTCCGGGATACCAATTCCATTATCGGATAAATCTATTCTCACTGAATCGGCATCTGGGTTCATTGTTGAAATAATAATTTCTCCGTTTTCAAGTACAGCTTCGGATGCATTCACTATAATGGCAACACATGCCTGCTTAATCTGGTTCGGACTGCAAAATATAAGATCAGATTTAGCTTTAAAATCTGTCAGAAAGTTAATATTTGCGATCTTGATCGGATGTGTCATAAGGTCATAGGTTTCCTGCAGTATCTTATGAAGATGCCTTGACTCAAAATCTTCCTGTTCCTTTCGTGAAAAATCCAATAACCCTTTGACAATTTCCCCACATCGCTTTGTTTCATTCTCAATAAGCTTCAGGTGCTTTAACATTGATTCTCTTTTGGAAGCATATAGTTCAGGGTCACTCAGTTGTTTGTATATCAATTTTGTGTAAATAAGAATCCCTGATAAGGGGTTATTGATTTCATGAGCAACAGATGATGATAGTTTCCCGAGCGAAGCTATCCTTTCTATATGAATCAGTTCATTCTGGGCAGCTCCCAATTCTTCGGATTTTTTCTGAACTTTATATTCCAGTTGCTGCGACCAGTTTTGTAACTCTTCCGTTGCAGACTGAAGATTATCAAGCATATCATTGAATGCTTCTGATACCATTCGCATATCATCAAGCTGATTCGGCCTGATTTCCAGCCTGGTATTATTGTTCCCATTGGCAACGGCTATACTTGCCTTAACTATATCATTCAGAGGATCCTTGATCTTTTTCCTGGTGAATAATATCAATATGAATACAAGAAGAAGTGTTGTAATAGTTGCCAGCAGATAAAATTTTGATGATGATTTTTCAACGGCGTTATCAAGATCGTACAAAGGCAGTTTTATAATAAGGGAGCCAAGTACTTCCTCGCTCTCAGGATGTGCATGACATAAACTTGTATAACATGATTTTTCATTGAGGATAGGAGAACGTATTAAAAGATGCCTGTGAATATTATCGTTCTGATTCATACTGCATTCGCTTTTAATATCTATTATCCTGTAAGACTTTTCCTTTTTGGGAAACATCTCCTGAATATTCTGATGGCAACTTATACAATTAGGATTACTATGAGCCGTTGTATCGGAGGAAAATGATGAATAAACAAGACTATCCCTGCTATCGTACATATTAACATCGTCGATCCCTGACATTGTATTGATGATATCGAGTGTACCCTGAAGAGTACTTTTGTCATTTTCAAGCATAGAGTGATATAAAGATCCTTCAACAATTGACCCGACATTATTCCCATTCTGACGGATAACCGTATTTAAATTCTGCTCGTATACCGATCTGAATATAACACCAAATGATAAAAACAGTATTACCGAGGCAAGGGTTATAATATAGACAACCCTGCTATAAATTGAGGATCTGAATTTGATATACTTCTTAAAAAATAACTTAACCCGGTTTCTTACGGGTAATGAATTATCCGAATGACCCATACTGTAATTCTTTATAAATTAATTTTGTCACTGTTATAATTTCATAAAATTACAGCAGCGACAAAATAGTATATTGTAACCTCATGGATGCTGACAGACTTCTCGGATCCAGTGGTCTAAAATCTGTACCAAGTTATAATAAATCCGCTTCCCCCGGCTGTAAAGAATTCAATTTTTCTTCAGTTCTAATTTAGAAAAGATTTCTGAAAATCCTGCCATACTTCATCAGGTAATTCCGAAAGAGGACGATCGCATAATTCCCCTCCGTCCTGCAAAATTAACATCGAAGTTCCTGGAGAATAGTTCTTCATTGTTGAGGCCATAAAATCCTTGAATCTTTCGATCTCCTTTTTTGACCACGATATTGCTTCTTCGGCAAGATAACATGAATTTGTTTCTGCTATCCACTTTGAAGGTTTGATCTGGTACATCCAGCCTTTTCCATAGGGGTCGTCATTTAATACTCCCGGGCTTTCTTCAAGTAAAGAGTTTGAATCAACAATTATCCCTGAAAGAGGGGAATAGATTTTTAACTGCTTGCCATTCTGATCAATTTCACCCAGTAGGTCTCCCTTATTTATCAAATCCCCGCGATTTATATGGCTTCTGAATTTCACCTCTCCGGTAATGTGCATCAGAAAATCATCCAGTCCCAGCCTGGCAGTCCCTGATTTCTCAAGATGTGCCCAGGTATGATTCCTGCTGTAGAATAATCCCTGGGGAATTCTGAGAATTCCGGCCGAAAGTACTCCAAATACCTGTTTAATCGCAGTGGTCATAACCGTTCGTTTATTAATGATTATCCAGAATGGAATTATCATTACCAGGAAGGCAATAATTATCAAATATTCAATCCCCTTGGTTTCGAAGATATTATTGTAGCTGAATCCGTCCATTGCTTTAGTTTTTATGCCCTCATATAACATCATATGAAAGACTGTTGTGTTTTAAATTTTATCGTTTACCCATGTTGGTGAATCCCTTAGGACAGGCATGCGGTTGATCACCCATCTGAAAATCCATATTTCAGTGAATATTACCGCCAGAGTGACAGCTAATTCCATCCATGTCGGGATATATCGTATAGCAGCATCCCATCTGAAACCAATAACAGTTACATTTAACCTGTTCATAATAACCCCCAGCATCGTAATTATTGCTGCAACTTTTACAGTATTGGTATTATTTCTGCGATAGCCGTAAAAAAACAGAAGCATTGGCAGGAGAACAAAGCCGAACATTTCAATGAGATACCAATAGCCCATCGGTGTATTTAACAGGTCCCACTTTTCCCCATGTACAAAAACAAGCACCTGTAAGAAAAAGTAAGCAAACATAGCAACCGAACATATTTTTGATAGTCCCACTACAATGCCTTTTTGAGACTTATGATTTTTTTCGCTGATCTGGTTGAAAAAGACCTTGTGGCTTATTGAACCCTCAAATATCACCATTGATAGTCCGGCAAAGATGCTTGAAACGAAAAAGAGGATTGGTATAAACTCAGAATACCAGAGCGGATGAATCTTGTCCTTAGCCATCAGATAAAGTGCTCCAAGTCCTGACTGGTGCAATGTAGACAATGTGATCCCAAAAATAACCGCAGCAACGGTCATTCCTGAAAGGATCTTCCTGGCACGTTTCGCGCCAAGCCATTCGGCAACAGCGGGTGAGAATTCAATCAGCTGTGCTATCATATAAAGAAGGAAATGCCATGCAACCAGGAATAGTACTGAACTTGTGCCGAAACTATTCCCGATTATTGGATTTATCACATTCCATGGGCGGCCCAAATCCAGAAGAAGGGCTCCTGCATAAAAAACATAGGCCAGAAATCCGTTCAAAACAGTAATTCTGACAATCGAGTGGTATTTCTTCATGTTCAGAATATATACCATGAAGGTCAGTACATATGCACCCCCGGCAAAGGCAACACCTGTAACCACATCAAAACCTATCCACAAGCCCCAGGGAACCTCCTGAGTAAGATTTGTTATTGACCCTAATCCTTTCCAGAAGCGTATGATAATCAGAATAAGACCAATAACCATTATAGGAATGGAAATAATGTTAAATGGTGTAAAAAATTTACCTCTTGGTTTTAATTCACCTGCCAAAAACTGCCAGATAGATCTGCCATCATTATCTTTTGCAATTATAAGTTCCGGATTATTCATCATTTTCTGTATTAAGGTCATTATTTTTTGTGGCTTCACGTAAACCCAATAATATGGCCGGCCAAAGAACAAATACAGTGGGCACGCTGTAAAGAAATCCTTTTGAAAGATCAGGATATGATTTAGATTGTATCGATGTGTTTAATCCTAGTTCATCAAAAGGAACCGATGAGAGATATAAAAATCCGGTACCTCCGGCTTCATGCTCCCCATAAATATGATCTACATATTGTTCCGGGTTATCATTGATCCTTTTGCGTGCTTCCTTTATCAGGTCACGCCTGCTTCCGAAGATCAATGCTTCTGCGGGACAGTTTTCAACACAGGCAGGAATCTTTCCTTCAGAGAGCCTCCCGTAACACATATTACATTTTTCAATTTTCGGATTAGCGCTGTGATATTCAAATTTGGGGATATCAAACGGACATGATACCATACAATAACGGCAACCCATGCATTTTTCTCCCCGCCAGATCACTGGTCCTTCTTTGGTCTTGAACATTGCCTGCGTAAGACAAGCTGCAGTGCAGGCAGGTTCGTTGCAATGCATACACTGTTTTTTAAGATATGCTTCACCTTTCGATGAATTGAATGCATTTACTACAGTACGATGTGATTCGTCTGTTTTTCTTACTACCCCAGCCTCTATTGAATCAACCGGAGCAGGTAACCCGTTTGCTTCTGCACAGGAGATTTCACATGTCTGGCACCCGGCACACCTTGTTGAATCGTAAAGAATACCGGAGAACTCTATTTCTTTCTCCCCACGGGGTGATGATTTTAATTCTTTCCCAAGGGCAAGTGCAACACCTGTAACGCCAAGTACCTTAAAAAAGTTCCTTCGACCTAAACTCATAAAATTATATTTTTTTGAATTTTTAAACTAACTCATAAAACCAAAACTGCCTGGAAGGGTCAATAAAATTTGTCTGAAAATCTTCCCATACTTCAGGCCCCAGATCTGTAAGAATACCGTCTTTCAATACACCTCCATCCTGCAGAACTACACCGGCAAATTTGTCTTTATCAGTACTGAGAATACCTGCCAGAAAATCCTTTAATCTTGAAAATTCATTCATAATGTACAGCCTATGCTTATCAGCCATAAATAATAACTGATTTTCCCTCAGCCAGTTTGAAGGCTCAATTTTATATATCCAGCCATCGGTATAAGGGGAGGAATTTAATAATGATGTATTATTTTCCAGCATCAAATTTTGTTCTATTATAATTCCGGATACCGGCGAATACAGATTAAGCTGTTTCCCATTTTGTATTATTGACAGAATCTGGTCTCCCTTTTTAACCTTCTTCCCCTGATTTTTCATCTTAATCCGGGTAAGTGCTCCGGTTACATGCTGCAGAAAGTCATCTATGCCGACTTTTACTATTCCGTTCTGATCCATAAATGCCCAGGTATGTGTTTTATCATAATATAGTCCTCTGGGGATTATAAGAGAGTTTTCATCAAGCACATTATGAACATACGAACCCGATACCCTATGCCCGGTTTTATCGCGTCTCGTATACCGTATAACGGCGTCGATAATTAGACCTGCCAGTATTAAAGTAACAGCTATAATGAGCATTGTCTTAAGTAGAGAGTTGCCACTGGCAGCTGCGCCTTTTGACGGTTCGGAAGGATATAATTTATCAATGGTAGTTTGTCTTTCACTCATTAACAGATCTGAATAACCACTTGAATAAAGAAATTTCTGTCCATCATTGAGAACCCATCTCAAAAAAGCTAATTCTGACGCATTACTTGGCTGGCTGGAGGAGACAGAATAAATATTACTTATCAGTGCCTTAGGATATTTTCCAATCCAGACTCCTCTTGAAAAGACATTGATATCATCATAAATTTTTTCGTTATAATCGATCACTCCATTCCCGTTTCTGTCTATTGGCAATAATCTGATATTTTCCACCAGCGCCATCTTCCTTAGATCAAGTATATTTATCATCTTGCAGAAACCTATTGCATAGGGGTCCTTCTGGATTGCTGAAATCAGATCATCTGAATTTTGTACTATGATCCCATCGGTATTAATCTGATTTGTCTGAAGGAAGACTGACAGAGAATGTAAAACTGATTCATCATTCATCCAGTATAAATTAGCAGCTGTGCTTTCTTTTCCCCGGGTAAGAATTCCCCACTTACGGGATTCTTTATTACTTAAGAATTTTGTCATACTTTCTGTAGAAATGCCTCTCTTATAAATCTCATCTATATACGGATTATTTGAATTTATAACCGTAACAATGACATCCCGTGCAACTACTACTTTCCATAGTGATCGATTATCAAATCCCGAATAGTCCTTATTCGAGACAAAACCAATAGCCCCTTTCTGAAGCAGATTATCATTGACCGCAGCTTCAGAAAATTTAATTACATTAATTTTTGTTTCCGGGAATAATTTATTGTACTCACTTGCCCATATTGCAGTTAGATTGTACAAATCGGGAGAGCTTAACACTCTTATAGAATCGCCTGGAGAACGTGTGCTTACAGTTATCGATGACTTACCATAAAGATTGCTGTAATTCATTAATAACAAACTAATTAGTAAAATGATGCCTCTTTTCATAGTCTTTAAATATTAGTTCCTTTATTTAAGATATTATGTATCCTTCGATTTGTTTTCTCTACTGTTGTTGAATCTGATAAAAACGAATTCAACAATAGTGCCAAATAATAAATGAATGGTAACGCGCTTCATATCTGTTTGTTATCAGATTAGAGGAACAATGGGCGCGATCAATTTATGTTGAATTAATATACACTGTATATTTTCTATTGCTTTAAAGTTGCACTAGCTAATGAATTTTCTATTGTTGTATATTATTTCAACATATGTTGAATATACTTGCACTTTTCTCGATTTCACTTAAAATCGGGGACTATAATAATTTGGAAATAATAAAATATATGTATTGGGAATCATACATAAAAACATTTTTCCTTCTGTACGATTTATAGATTATAGTGTTTGGAAATTACCTTAGGGAGCTAAGTTTCTCACTTCTCCGCATTTCAGCGGATTCGTTTGGGATGACAGTATTCTTTATTTTTATAAAATGGGTAAGCTTAGGCGGATCGCTGAATGATCCCTATTAATAAGAGAAGTTGATTCTTAAATTGAATTCTTTCCGACTTGCCAAAAGTCTATTACAGGCATTTCAGACTATATCAGATACCATTATTATAAGTTAAAACCCATTAAATGCAAACTTCTCAAGCAGTTAAAAGAAGTTGATCTGGCATTAGATGTCCTGGAGGGTCTGATATATTAGGAGCTGCCATTTGAAATTATTCATTGCTATATGTGGTTCAATTGTTTTGGGCTAAGACTTTGCAGCAACAAGACATACTTCCTGAATGGTAAATTGCGGTTTCATTGTGTGAAGAATAGAATCCTGAGCAATTGCCGGACTCATGAATAAAGTACCGGTTAGATCTCAACTTCTGCTTTGTTTAAAAAGAAAAACCTTTACCCTCCCAAGGAAAGTAAAGGTTTCTAGTTTGTAGAAATAATATACAAAAATTACATGTCTAATTTTTCCTTGCAGGATTCGGATGAGCAATCTTTGCAGAATAAGTTGCATAATTGAACTCCTTGAAAAATGGATTTTCTTTATTATGACACTGCAGGCATAATTTCTCGTCAGGTATTATCAATCCCATAGTTTTAGCCTGAGCAACATTTTTCATAATTGAGGGAGATTTATATGAACTTCCTGGTCCATGACAGGTTTCACATGATACACCTTCAGTCGGAAGGATAGTTCCCCTAAGTTTTGCTTCAGCCCTATCATAAGTTGAATGACATTTCAGACATTTTGCATCTTTTGCCGGATCGGCAATTCCATTTTTCTTTGCGTAGTCAAGGGATTTCTGGCTGCTAAGAGTTTTAAAAGCCTGGGAATGCGGATCTTTAAGCCATTTGCCATATTGGTCACCTGTAGCCGGCTTATTGTGGCATAATTTACACTTTTCTGCTCCAATATACTTGAATGTCTGAGCTGAAAGCAGATTTCCAATAAAAAATACCATGAAAATCATAAGAATTCCTCTTTTTGTTATCATAATCATAAATTTTTAATAAAACTTAATTCAGTATTTCAGGCAATTAGATTTTCATGCCAGTTAAACAAATATAAAAAAAATATGATGAGTATCGGCAATTATGAATATATACTTATTGATTTTCTTCATTTACCCCGACCCCATGGGGTGCGAAGAAAATCAATTTACTCCCCGTGGGGCTGGGGTAAATAAATTGATTTTCAAGCAAATTACCATATCTCATGCATGATTCCCGATACTCATAAAAAATATAAATAAGAGAATACTTGTTGTAACTAATTAATGCAAATAATCTTCAGATAAGTCCTGCCTGTCAGGTTCGAAATCACTAAGAGATTCTGTTTGATGCTCTTCAGGACTCCTTTTCTCCCTACAGAAAATAAATTAATACATTTTACCGTTATAAATTTGAGATAATAAGTTTTTCATTTGGGAATTCTGCAAGCCTGAACTATTTGATTTTTCACATATACTGCTAGGATTAATAAAAAGTTAAACTAAATTTATCCGCTGTAATCAAAAATCTTTGCTTTATATCTTATATGATTGTATGAAAACTACTATCCCTGAGTTTAAAAATGATTTTAAGGAAAATGATTCAGAGTTTTTAAATTATCTTCTCGAAAGCGGAGGTCCGTTTCCTGATGATTATGACAAGTTTATTTCTCTCGTACACAATATGAATCAGACGGAAGTCGATGGTTTCAGGGAAAAAATTAAAACTATTCTGAACGAAAAAACGCTAATTGGCCATGCGTATGTGAAACCTTACGGGTATCCCGGAGATTTTATTCTTTTGGACAAGATTTATCAGTTTATCATTAATGAAGATCCTCAATTTAAAAAATGGGATCAGCTTTTTCAGGATCAGCCTGCGGCTAATGCTGTAAGAAACAGGAAAAACTATTTTATCGATTATTGCAAAACACTGGCCCAGAAAAGTGAAAATGCTAAGGTCCTTATTCTCGGATCAGGGCCCGCTTCAGACGTTTATGAATTTCTGACCAGCAGCCCGGCTACCAATAAGATAAGTTTCGATTTGATCGATTTCGATCAGTCTGCTATTGATTACTCGATGAAAAAAAACAGCAAGTTTAACGGACAGATTTCATATAACAGGATAAATGCACTGCGCTTCAACTCATATAAATTATATGATCTAATCTGGAGTGCCGGCCTGCTTGACTATTTTAAGGATAAACATTTTACATTCCTTATTAGGAAATACTATAATTGTCTCTCTGAAGATGGGGAAATGGTGATTAGCAATTTCAGCACAAAAAATCCGACTAAAAAACTTATGGAGGTAATCTCAGACTGGAATCTTAATCTCAGGACCGAATCGGACTTGTTTCGTATTGCTGCAGATGCAGATATTGACAGGGAACTGGTTAGTGTTGAAAAGGAACCTCTTGGCATCAACCTGTTTCTTAAAATTAAAAAAAAATAGAAAATTACTGATTCCCTGTATTTGAGAAAGAAATAATAATCTCTCAATGAATATTTTTAAAAGTGTGGGACAAGGATTTCTGGGGCTTACATCGGCAAGCAACGAATCATTATCTCTCAATTATTTAACACTCTCCTTCTCCGGCGAGCTAAGCAAGTATGAAAAAGATTTTCAGGAAGATTATTTCATAAGATCGCTTAATCCGTTCAGATTTTCTCTTATTCTCTCTATGATTTTTTACGGGGCATTTGCGTTTCTTGATGCAGTTGCTGTTCCTTCAGAAAAAGAAGTATTCTGGATTATCCGGTTTGTTATTGTATTTCCGGTACTTATAACCGTGTATATTTTTTCATATTCAAAGATATTCAAGAGGTACATGCAATTTGTAATTGCATGCACTATGTTTATTACCAGTTTCGGCATCATTGTAATGATTATTTATGCTTCAAAAGTGGAGAACTATTCATATTATGCGGGGCTGATCCTGATCTTCATATTTGGTTATACATTCATCAAGGCAAGATTCATTTATGCTCTTATTGCCGGCTGGTCAATTGTAGTAGCGTACGAAATTTCAGCCATCTGGATATCACATACACCTGTTACTATACTAGTAAATAATAATTATTTCTTTATAAGTGCCAATATCATCGGGATGTTCATCAGTTACTTCCTTGAACTTTCGGCCCGTAAGGAATTTTACATGAGGATACTGCTAGAAGCGGAAAAAGAAAATGTAAAAATCGCAAATAACGCTCTGGAAAAAAGAGTTGATGAAAGAACAAAACAGTTATCAAATGCAAATACCGACCTTAAAAAAGAGATCGAAATACGCCAAAAGTTTGAAAGAGAAAGAACAGAACTCGAAAAACAATTGTTCCAGTTTAAAAAAATGGAAACCATAGGAACACTGGCCGGAGGTATTGCACATGACTTTAACAATATCCTTACTCCAATACTCGGTTATACTGATATGGCTCTTGAAGAATTGCCTGAAGAGAGTAATCTCAGATTCGACATGGAACAGATCAATAATGCTGCTGTGAGAGGGAAGGACCTTGTACAGCAGATACTTACGTTCAGCCGTGAAGTTGACTTCAATAAAAAGGCTATTCAAATTCAGCCTATAGTTGCGGAGGTACTTAATCTTATTAAATCCTCCTCACCACCAAGTGTTCAGATCAGGCAACAACTTGATTCCGGAATAGGTACAGTTCTTGCTGATCCGACTCATATACATCAGATCGTTATGAATTTATGTACAAATGCTAACCACGCAATGATTAAATCAGGTGGCATTCTTGAAGTAAAACTTGATGCAATAAACATTAACCAAAAATCCGATAAAAATCTCAATAATCTTAAAAAGGGTGAATATATCAGACTTATAATTTCTGATACAGGTCACGGAATGGACATGGAAACCAAAGAACGAATTTTTGAACCTTTCTTTACCAGCAAGGAAGTAGGGTCAGGATCAGGATTGGGTCTCTCAGTGGTTCATGGAATCATTAACAACTACGGTGGAACTATACTTGTCGATAGTACTCCGGGTAAAGGAAGCATATTTAAAATATTCCTTCCAAAATATGGCAATGATCCTTTGAATCCTGACAAAATGGACAAAAAACCGGTTAAGGGCGTTGAACAGATCCTTTTTGTTGATGATGAACCTGAAATTACTTTCATGGGAAAGAAAATGCTTGAGAACCTGGGTTACAAGGTTTCCATAAAAAGTGACAGTTTATCTGCTCTTGAGGAATTTAAAAATTTCCCTGGAAAATATTCTCTTCTGGTAACAGATCAGAATATGCCAAACATTTCTGGGACTGAGCTTGCTTCCAGAATGAAAGAGATTCAACCCGGACTTAAAGTAATAATTATTACAGGATTTGCCGACAATCTGTCCGAGGAAGTATTGTCCAGATGTGGAATTTCTGAAGTAATTTTGAAACCGATGATTTTAGATGATTTCAGCAAGGTAATCAGAAGAGTCCTCGATAACAGCAATAATTAAACATTGTAATACAAGGTAATGCATGGCCAAAATTCTTGTAATTGACGACGAACCTTCTATCCTTCTGATGATAAAGAAAATGCTCGAGAAGGAAGGTCACGAAGTGGATATGGCTCTCAACGGGAGAGAAGGAATTGAACTTTTCGAAAAGAATATACCTGATCTGCTTATCACCGATATCATAATGCCTGAGAAAGAGGGATTGGAAACAATTATTGAGCTCAGAAAAAAGTATCCGGAATTAAAAATAATTGCAATCTCCGGGGGAGGAAGGATCGGTCCTGACGGATATCTTCCAGGGGCAAAACTACTTGGTGCAGATATGGTTTTCCAAAAACCTCTCGTTCAAAAAGACTTCATACAGGCTGTATCACTGTTGCTGAAAGGTAAAATGGGAAAAAGTTCTCAATTGCTCTTATGATTTTGGCACTAAAGAGAACTTTTCTTATTCTTTGAATACCAGGCATTTCAGTACTTCAATGCTTGATTGTATCAATCTCAGGATTAGTGCTGTCTTTCGAATAATTATTCATTTACCTTTTGAATAATATCTGCGGTTATTTATTCTATAGTTATCAGATGTACACTTTGAATGACATCCTTTTTACCTGAAACAGACTATACAATATTATGGATTATGCCTGTACAGCATGTCTTAAACAATGATATCCTTTCCTTTACATTTTTCTGCCTAACAAGTAAACAGTTAAGTAAATAAGATACATTCAAATTGTTCTGACATAAATGTGAATCTGACTGATAATTCAGGCACTTTTAAAAAATTACTTTAAGAACTACTAAAATGCAAGAAGTTTGATGACGCTGATTTCCATTAAACCTGATCAGCCAATCCTTCACAATCTAGATTGCAGTAAATTTATCACTTCAGGTATCTATTTCGAAGTTATATTTTCCGGAAGGTACCTGCACGAAACAGTGTTACATCAGCAATTATATCAAATGGGGAGCTGTACAAAGTTATAATGCAGGTAAATATCAATAGGTTATGGACTAATATTGAAGTCTTCAATTAAAGCAATGTATATCTTTGATTCAAATATTTTCCTGCATTAGCTTTTTTCACAATGCAATTTTACATTCACCATCAATTACTTTTTATTAACATACTTTTTGATCAACTCATTTAATAACGTCTTATTAATAGGTTTTGAAATATAATCAGTACATCCCGATTCTATTGCTTTTTCTTTGTCGCCAGCAAATGCATAAGCTGTTTGTGCAATGATAATTACATCTTTATTAAATTGACGGATTTGACGTGTGGCTTCTAATCCATCCAAAAATGGCATTCTGATATCCATTAATACCAGATCAAGATCAGGGTTATTACGGCAAGCCTCAACGGCTTCAATACCAGTTCTTACTTTCAAAATTTCTTTAGCAAGCTTTTTAATTGCCAGTGCAATCAGTTTTTCAGATATATTGTCGTCTTCCGCTATTAATATTTTTAGTTTTTTAACCGGATTATCTGCACATTCTGACGGGATAACATTTTTAATGACAGTCTTTTCTTCAGGTTCATCAAAGAAAGGGAGTGAGAAAGAGAATACTGAACCTTTCCCTTCCTGGCTTTCTACCCAAATTTTGCCACCGTGCTTTTCTATAAAATCTTTACATAACAATAAACCAAGGCCGGTGCTGCGTTCGCCCTCCGTTCCCGGGCGTTGGTATTCTACCCCTAAAGTGAAAAGATTCTCCAACATACCATTATTCATACCAATACCGGTATCTCTAACGGCAAGAAAAATTGTGTTATCAATTCCCTTATCCACTGAAATGGTTACTTTTCCATCTTTAGGAGTAAACTTTACTGCATTTGAAACCAGGTTACGGATGATTGTTTTAAGCATATTTGCATCTGCAAATATTTTCTGTTCAACCGCTATTTCAACAGCGATCTCAATAGCTTTTTTTCTGGCAGAATCGTTGATTATTTGTATACATTCATCCAATACTTCCTTTAAGTCAAGCATTTGGGGCTTAAATACTATGTGTCCGCGCTGCATTTGCGACCATTCGAGCAGGTTTTCAAGTAAAGTGAAGATATTACGTGCAGACTGGTTCAATCTTAAAGTCAGTTCCTTTTTTTTCTTAGACGTAATATTTTGGGAATCATCTGCTAATATTTCGGCTAATCCTTTTAAACCACTCAATGGTCCACGAAGGTCATGGGCAATAATAGAAAAAAATTTGTCTTTTTCTACGTTGAGTTTTACAAGCTGTGCATTTTTAAGGAGAATTTCTTCTTCTGCTCGCTTGCGTTCGGTGATATCGCGTACTACAGTAATGACTTCGTCTATGCCACTGACTACCATACGGGCTTCATAATCACGCAAGCCGCGCTTATGGGTTATCATTTGGTATTCGAATTCCTGAAGCTCTCCGCTATCAAGGGTTTGCTTGATATACCGATCTACTAAATCTGCAAAATCAGGGGGTGTGAGGTCCCGATTCATTTTGCCGATGATTGACGTTTCAGATTGTACATAAAGTTCTGTACTCTCGGCTTTGTAGTCCAGATAGGTTCCCTCACGGTTCATGCGGAATATCATATCAGGGATTGCATCCAGCAGCGCTCTTGTCCTTCTTTCACTTTCTTTAAGTTTTAGTTCAGCATGTTTACGTTCTGTTATATCCTGGCATGTGCCAAAAACACGTTTCGGATTTCCTTTTTCGTCCACAGCCACCGTGCTCCTTCCATGAATCCAGTGAATTTCCTTGTTTGAAGTTATAATCCGAAAATCAAAGTCAACCGGCTCATGTGTTTTCAGTGACTTCATGACAAGTTCCCGAACCATTTTACGGTCTTCCGGAATCGCAGTTTCTAAAAAAGTTTCGATCGTGATGTCAATCGAGCTGCTGTTGAGGTCGAAGATTTTATATAATTCAGCCGACATTGTACCTGTGTTATCGACAGGGTCTAATTCCCAGCTGCCGATGTGGCCAACTTGCTGCGCTTCTTTTAACTGCTCTTCGCTTCTCCTTAACTTATTTTCAGCAATTTTCTTTTCAGTTATATCCCTGTGGATACCAACATTGCATATTCTGCCGTCAATCTTAGTTATTACAGAGGTGATTTCTGTGTCTATATTGCTGCCATCTTTTCTTTGACACGGAATTTCAAGCACATGGGATTTCTTTCCCTTGGTTAAAGATTCCACCTCTCTCATGATCCACGGCAAATCCTGTTTTGGGTGTATGTCAGCTAAACACATCGATTTCAATTCATTCTCGGTGTATCCGAGCATTCTGCACACAGCTGGATTTGTATATATGAAAGCCTTAGTCTCAACATCTACTATACTGATACCATCTGCACTTATTTCAAAAAACAGACGAAATCGGGCTTCGCTTTCGCGCAGAGCTGTCTCTGTATGCTTCCGTTCAGTAATATCACGTGCTATGGCAATGGTGTACATTTTTTCAAGTTTCACTACCGCAATATTCACCTCAACCGGGAAGGAAGAGCCGTCCTTGCGACGGTGTATAGTTTCTAAAATTGTTGTATTGGATGGTTGAATCTGATCCAAATATGATTGGAAGATTTCCGGTGTCTGACCAGGATCTATATCAAATACTTTCATGCTTAAAAGCTCATCCCGGCTATATCCAAGATCGGCACATGCCCGCTCATTCACATCTATAAACTGAGCTGTTTGCATATCAATTACTTCAATCGCATCATTCGACTTATCAAGCAGTGTCCGGAAAAGTCTGAGCGAATCTTCGGCTTGTTTGCGTTCTGTAATATCTTCTACTACCGCCTGGATCATGGGTTGATCATTAATATAGATTATTGATAGTGTTAACAGAGCATCATAAGGAGAGCCGTCTTTGCGTTTAAACTTTATTTGGCGCTTTTTAATAGTACCTTTTTCTTTTAATAAAGGAATAATTATTTCCCGGTCAGATAAATTATAATAAAGACTCTCTACGGTTCCGATTCTGATCAAATCATCACGTGAATAACCACCGGGTTCAAGTATCGAATCATTAAAAGTTACAAGTTTACCCGTCAAATCCGAGACACCAATTCCAATAGGCATATTCTTAAACAAAGTTCTGTATTTCCCTTCACTTTCCTTTAGTCTCATTTCTGCCAATTTACGCTCGGAAATATTCCGCACAGAATACAGCAGGTGCGTACATTGGCCTTTGGTATCTGTTACAGGAACAATACTTGACTCCAAATAAATATTAGTTGCACCAAATGGAACAATTTGTTCGAATTGTATTGGATTACCACTTACAATTGCGCGAAGAAAATACTGTAATTCGGTATCGAGATTTTCCTTGGAGAAGCCTAATGCAATCAAAGCCTCGTCCCTGTATTTTCCTACAATCTCATTGATATCAAGAGCATCTCTGAAAATCAATTGTTTTATTGATTCAATGTAACTACGGTTAACGGCAATAATTCGGAGCTTGTTACCCGATTCCACTTTTATCAATGTTTGCATATCGGAGGTATTGTTGAAAACAAGTGAGAGGCGCTCTTCACTAATCTTTAATACTTGTTCTACCTTTTTGAGTTCGATAATGTCAGTATCGTACAATTTTTTTAAGGAATTATACTTCTGTTGCACTTTCCGTAACTCATTTAAAAGCTGGTCCTTAGACTTATCCCGGTATTTCATCTTACTATTTTACTCACTTTATTTAATTTTCTGCACATCAGCTTTACGGCCAAGTAGTTTTGATAGCAGGACCCCGCGAGTTGGTTTTTGATAAACTCATCTGCTCGTTTATTCTTCTTTACATTTTGAAATGCAAGTTCTTTATTGACAATGATTAATTCTGCCGAACGTTTATCTTTATTAACATTAGAAATACCTAATCCTTAAGCACCTTTTGCCTTTTCCTCCTCAGCAATGACTTAATCGTGAGCTGTTACTCTTTTATTCATAGCATGCGTATAGGGTTGTCACTGATGTTTTTTACTCGTATATCCCACTTTTAATAAGAGGACGATTTAAATGCTGTCAAGAATAACAGATTTGCATTTTGCACCTGCTGACAAGAGAACTGGGTAAGGAATTAAGCGTTCTCAGTAAGTGAGAAGTTCAGGTTAATCAGAGAAGAGAATTTAACAAAGAAATAGCTGCTTAAATTAACCTGTAAAAAGTTTGTTACCAAGAAAGGTAATCATTAAAGTAGTAAATACCTATTATTTTATTGATTATTAATAAATTATTAGGTTATTGAATTAGTATAATTTAAATATATAACCCGAAAACCGGCTGAGAACTTTTCTATTTTGATGCTTCTGTTTGTTATTAAGAGCGAAGTCAGGGTTCGGCTTCGCTCACCCTGACTTCGCTCACCCTGACTCTTTAAATTTAAGATGAGATGTTTCATTTCTACATTTAGATAATTCATGCAAATTTTTGTAATCATATTTAATTAATGCTTCCTTTTTTGAACTAGTCCATCTTTTTAATTGCTTTTCGTAGTTTATTGCCTCCATTGGTTTCCCAAACTGTTTGCAAAATACCAGTTTTAAAGGCCTCCGTTTATAGGTATATGAATCCTCATGTAACCCACTGGAATGCTCAATGAATCTTCTCCCAACATTATTAGTAACTCCTACATAATAAGTATCGTCAGAACATTCAAGAATATAAACATAGAGGTATTTCATTTAAATATACTTAATCCAATTATTAGATTGACCTGTCCGGGTGAGCGTAGCCAAGCTTATCCTGCCCAGCCTTCCCTGTCTAGGTTACGGTAGTTGATTGCTTCGGCAATATGCTCTGAAGTGATGTTTTCAGAATCGCCCAGATCAGCAATAGTCCGGGCAACTTTGAGGATTCTGTCATAAGCCCTTGCTGAAAGACCTCTGACTTCCAAAGCAGTTTTAAGTAGTCTTCCACCTGATTCATCCAGATAACAATACCTCCTCTGCATTGAGGATGTCATCTGTGAATTCGAGTAAATCCCTTTTACCGTTTCAAACCGTTTTGCCTGAATGGCTCTAGCCCTGACAACCCTTTCACGTACAACTGATGAAAGTTCAATTTTTCCGGGATCAGTCAGCTTGTCATAATTTACCGGCACAACTTCAATATGAATATCAATCCGGTCAAGAAGTGGTCCGGAGATCCTGTTTAAATATTTTTGCACCATTCCGGGGGAGCATGTACATTCTTTTTCGGGATGATTATGAAAACCGCACGGACATGGATTCATTGATGCCACGAGCATGAAACTCGCCGGATAATCCACAGTTGATTTTGCCCTTGAAATTGTGATCACTCTGTCTTCAAGAGGTTGTCTCATGACTTCCAGAACAGTTCTTTTGAACTCCGGGAGCTCATCAAGGAAAAGAACGCCGTTATGTCCAAGGGATATTTCTCCGGGTTGCGGAAAGGTACCTCCGCCAACCAGGGCCACATCGGAAATTGTATGGTGGGGTGAACGGAACGGCCTCTTTGTCATAAGAGCTGTATGATCATCGATCTTACCGGCAACCGAATGTATTTTGGTTGTTTCCAGGGCTTCTTCAAGAGTAAGAGGTGGAATTATAGTCGGTAATCTTTTGGCCAGCATAGTCTTTCCGGCTCCCGGAGGACCTATCATAATAATGGTAGTTTATTTGATTAATTACTATATTTGTTCCAGAACCTATTATAAAGATTATGGAACAAATTGTTCTTTACAGTCGAGTTTCCACTCAAGACCAAAATTACCAATCACAGTTTGACGACCTCCGCAAGTGGGCTAAAGGTAATAATTTTAGAGTCGTGGAAACCTTTGGTGAAAAGGTATCGGGGTATGATCTTTCTGCTGAGCGCTTGGAGTTTGAAAAAATGAAAGCTTATGTTTTGGAGAACACAATTTCAAATATAGGTATCTGGGAAATATCCCGACTTGGACGCTCTATGGTAAGAACCCTTAATGAGATAGACTTTTTCAATAAGCATAAAATCAATGTGCATTTCAAAAAAGAAGGACTTTGTAGTATTTCAAATAATGTAACTAATACCTTATTACTAACTATTCTTTCATCTATGGCTGAGATGGAAAGAAACTCAATAGTTGACAGAAGCATTAGGGGTCGGATTTCAGCTGCAATGAAGGGGAAAGCCACAAATTATGGCATTATGCCTTATGGTTATACTAAGGATGATGAAGGTATGCTTATCGTTCATATAGAAGAAGCAAAGATTATTAAACTCATATATGACCTAGGAATTAAAGGTATGGCTGTTAGGGCAATTGCTACACACTTGAATAGTTTAGCCATACCTACCAGGCATACGTTAAGCGGACGTAAACGGACACTGTATAGCGGAAAAGAGGTAAAAGTCTTATGGAGAAGTAATACAGTAAGGAGAATCCTACAATCTAAATTATACAAAGGGGAAAGAACTTATCGGGATTTGGAACTTAAAGTTCCATCAATAATATCTGAAGCGGATTGGAATAAAGTCCAGGAGCGGTTTTCTGAAAATGTTGGGTATATCAACAATACCAAAAACGAATATTTATTTAAAGGGAAATTAAGGTGTGGAAAGTGTGGCCTAATTTATTCCACTCAATCCAGGAATAATCAAGGAACTTATTACTGTTCTGGCAGAAAAGATAAAGGAGTTAATTGTAAGAATGGAGGTATATCAAGCTCCTTTGTTGACAAACAACTCTGGAAAGCTTTATTATCATATCCGGACTTCTTTAAGTCTTCTAAGAATGATTTTGAAAATAAGAAAGGACAAAGTAAGATTCTGGCTCAAATTCGGTTCTATAAATCTGAAATTGAAAAGTTAGAAGCTAAGAAGAAAAGGGTTATTAAGTTATACAGTGATGGATATTATAACGAAGATGAATTCAGAAAAGAACAACTTGTTATAAAAAACTCGTCCACAGAATATGCTAATAATATGAGGGTTCTGGATAACACCTTAAAAACCGAAGATAATATGGCTTGGCCAAAAATTATTTCAAATATTCTAATCAGTAAGGACTTTAATGTGAGACGAGAAACTATTGAAAATCTTATTGATAAAGTTCTTGTCAATACAATCATTGAAACAAACCTAAAATTTGAAAAGGAAACTCAAAAACTTGATAAAATTGTATCTATGGAAATATATTCTTATGGGGCCCTTAAACCACTAAAAGTTACTCTGACAACTAGGTCTAAGAATGTCATTATTGATGCAAAAAAGCCGACAAAAACTATAGATTTCAATGAATAGCTTAATTAATAATTCCAATTTAGCCAACTTCCATTTCTTCTGTAAACTCAATTACTAAATAAGGCTTAAATTCATTCTCAAAAAGCCATTGTTATCATAATATCTTAAAATCAAAATGGAGAACTAAAATAAGGTGATTAACCAAATGAGTATTTAATATTTTCATGTTTATGATATGACCATGTTTAAATACGTAGGCTCAACGCTGTTATTCAGTCATAGGATAATAAGGGCTATGGTGTAATATGTTAGCCGTCATAATAAGGCATATATAGGCCGAAATACTGGTAATATTCCTCAAAAAAGAGAGATATTAAAATCGGAATTTGCTAAAATTTGTTGGAAGGAGGATAACTGAAATGTTTATATGAAAGATTAATGAAGTTCATTAATAGAATCCTTGAAATTCATTTGGACAGAATATTTGCATATTCAAGCAGGTAAGTATATGCGAATATTGTTAGAGGTCTGGATTTATAATACTCCATTGTCTGCGAAAGAATAATATCCTTCATGTGGGGTAATTATTATATGATCAAGTAATTGCATATCCAATAGTCCTGCTGCTTCTTTTATTTTATGAGTAATTTTGGTGTCTGATTCACTAGGATTCAAAGCTCCTGAAGGATGATTATGACATATGATAATTCCAATTGCATTTGTCTTCAAAGCGTATTGTAATATAATCTTAACATCAGTTACTGTACCAGATGCACCGCCAAGGGAAATAGGAGCTGTTCCAAGCACTTTGTTTGAACGATTAAGTAGTAATATTTTAAATTCCTCCACATGCTCTATGGTGTCCTGATTCCATCCGGAAAAAAATATATCATAAGCATCCTTGGATTGCTTTATTTGCAAACGTTCTGATGGCTTTACTTTGGTCTTATAAACAAGCCTTACTTCGGCAACTTTATTAATTTTGTTCTTCAATGTATCAAATTTAATAATGAAAAGCCCTTGGAATAAGGGCTTTTCATGTTATTAGAAATCTAATTAACAGGAACTTCGGCTATTTCTTCCTTCTTTTCTTTCTTTGGTGCTTTTTCCTTTTTCTCAGGAACACCAATTTCAAGATTAAGAGCTTCAACATCCCTAAGCCTTTCAGCATATCTTTCTTCCATGTCTTTCGTTGCTTTAAAACCGATTCCATTCAAATCAGTGATAAGGCGGTTTATCTTCCTGAGTTCAGATTGCTTCTTTGAAAGCTCTCTTTTCATTTCATACTTGACATTCTTGTTGATGAAATCAAGTACTCTGGTCATTTCCTGTTCAGATGGTTTATTTTTAAGCCAATCCTGAATGTTTGCATACTGTTTCATTGTTTCCATTTTTAAAGTTAAATTGTAATGATTTCTTGTTGATACTGGTATTTGTTGGGGTAATAGTACTAATTCCCCGCACAAGTCAACATACTGTTCTATAGGTATTTACAAGTTATATGGACATTTTAATGTACATTTGTAAAATATTATCCTGGGCATTAGAGAATATGGCAGTTAAAACAACAAATTTTACCAGAGAGGGGACTCCATATGAGGTATTTCAAATAGGCAAAGACTTTAAGGAAGGAAGACAGCAGATCATGATAACACTCGAACAGATATATGAAGATTACAAAAAGGAGGGAGTCATTCATACATTACGTAAGTATGAAAATAAATTCATGTCTCAGATGTACTTGGAGAGGTTAGTTGATCTAGGGATAATAAAAAAACTTACTGACATTAAAGGGAATATTCAATATAAATGGAACGGTGGAGACAATCCGGATTTTATGGAATTAACTAATCATGTACCGAGAGAATTTAAATTCTAATTAAAAGATGTAGTAAATACAAGGTGCAAATACAAACTGAATCATTAATAATTATCAAATTTGCTTTTATTATAATTAAAGACTAGATATGACAGCATTATCATTTCACAAGGGAGGCAATCCTTTAACAACATTGAGAATTGGACAATCAGCAAAAATTGCTACTTGGCTTGAGGAGAGAGAAATACTGAATTATCATATTAATGATGATTTGACAATTGATATTGAAGGGAGTGTGGGTTTTAGTGAGAAAATGGGAAGCTTCCCTTCTTTTATAAGATTTAATAAAGTTACAGGTAGTTTTTCCTGTAATGGTTGTTGTCTAACCACACTAGAGGGATCACCGAAAGAAGTAGGAGAAATATTTGATTGCTCAGCAAATAATCTTTCATCTATGAAAGGAGGACCAGAAAGAGTTGGAAGCCTTGTATGTGCAAAGAGCAATTTATCTTCGTTTGAGTATTTTCCTTTCATTGAGCATAAACTTGATATTAACTCGAATAAATTCACAAAATTTGAAGGTGCACCTAAAAAACTTAATATTTTAATTTGTTTTAATAATCTCTTCACATCACTTAAAGGTGCTCCGGAAGTAATGTATATTTTTAATTGCTCATATAATCAGTTATCTTCCCTGGAATATGAACATAAAATAACGGCAAAAGAATTCATTTGTAGACGAAATCAGCTAAAATCCTTGAAAGGATTAAACATAAAAGAGACTAGAGATTTTGATTGTTCTCATAATAATTTGACTTCACTTGAAGACGCACCCAAAATTGTAGAATGGGCTTATGATTGTAGCCATAACCACCTTAAGTCCTTAAAAGGGGCACCTAAGAAATTAAGAGGATCCTTTAATTGTGGGAATAATCAGCTTGAAGATCTTACAGGAGCTCCTGAAATCGTAAGTCGTGGTTTTCATTGTCATAATAACCAGTTGACCTCATTAAGAGGGGCTCCAAAAGTTGTTTTTCATGGCTTTGATTGCTCTAATAATCAATTAAATTCATTAGAAGGATCAGGAATTGAAATGATTAAAGGATATTTCTATTGTTACAAGAATAATGTGGTATTTACTGAGGAATATGTGAGAAAAAATATTCGACTTAATGGAAAGGGGAAAATAAAAAACTTAAGGAAATAAGGGCATCTTGCAACATCGTGAGACATATGTTTTTAATACGTAGGCTAAACGTTCATATCTAGTAATATAGAAACATTAATTTTTCTTACTAACTGAGCAGGCATTAAATACAGTAGTATCGCCATGATTTTAATTAAACTTGTCAAAGGGGGAGGCTAGTATCATTATTTCATGTGGAGATTTTACAAAAGCTCTTTATCTGCATATAAGTAATATCCTTCATGTGGTGTAATAATAAGGTGATCCATGAGCCGAATATCCAATAATTCAGCAGCCTCTTTGATTTTACGTGTAATTTTACTATCAGATTCTGAAGGTTTATCATTTCCAGAGGGATGATTGTGACAGATAATAATGGCTTGGGCATTTGTTTTTAAAGCATATTGCATAATGATTTTGACATCAGTTACCGGGAGTGAAATTGGAGCAATTCCCAGAGCTTTATTTGATCTATTTAGCTATAGTATTTTAAATTCTTCAACATGCTCAATAGTGTTCTGATCCCAGCACTTGAGGAATAATTTGTAGGCTTCCTCAAATGATTTTATTTGGGGTCTCTCTGCTGGTTTAACTTTGGTCTTATAAATTAGCCTTATTTCTGCCACCTTAGAAGTATCCCTCCCTTTCTGAAACAATAATGATTTCATATATTCATTTTAGTGAAAATAATCTCAGATTTCTTAAACACTTCTTTTATATTAAATAAAGGGCTCCTCCAGTTTTAGTCCGATTTCAACAAATTGTCACCTCATAAATTTAGACAAATGTAATATACTATCATTTTAATTGTCATTATATGCACCGTTAAATAGTTGATTAAAAAATAATTGGTATTCTCCTATTCAATTTGTAAATTTGATTGCATTGTCTGATTATTCTATCTTTAATGACTTAGAAGAGCTCTACCAATACCTAGACTGGAGAACCTATAAAAAGTAATTCTATAGTAAAATGGAAATAGATAAATTACCATCATATCAAGCTGTGATAAAGAAGCTGAATGATAAGAACCGAATTAAACATTTATTATTAGGCAACGGGTTTAGTATAGCATATGATTCAAGAATTTTCTCTTATAATGCACTCAGTACATTTATAGACAAAATCGACAATCCTCTTCTACAAAAGTTGTTTAGCAGAATTAATACTAAGAATTTCGAGCAGATTATGCAGCAACTCGATAATTTCTGTGAAATTGCAGATGTCTTTAGTACTGATAAAGAGCTTGTTACAAAAATTAAAAATGCTAGTTTATCACTTAAGGAAAGTTTAATAGATGCGGTAAAGGTATTACATCCAGAACATGTATTTAAAATCCCTGAAGTGAATAGTCATAAATGTTCTGAATTCCTTAATGAATATCTCTCAAAAGAAGGCAAGATATTCTCAACTAACTATGATTTGTTGCTTTATTGGGTTACAATGCGTAATGATTTAAAAAATTCTGGTGATGGTTGCGGACGAGATTTAGAGAATTCGACAGATGAATATATACCCCCAGAAGATTTAGAGTACTCTGAATTAAGGTGGGGTAGAAATCTAAAAGATCAAACAGTTTTTTATTTACACGGGGCACTTCAATTTTTTGATACTGGTATTGATATTGTGAAGGAAGAATATGATCCGGACCATTATCTTCTAGATAAGATTAAGGAACGAATAGAAAATAAAGAATATCCGATTTTTGTTACTGCGGGGAATCCAGATGAAAAGCTTAATCATATAATGCATAATAAGTACCTCTCACATTGCTATGATGAAATATCTGCCATTAAGGGTTCACTAATTACATTCGGATTCCACTTTGGCGAATCGGATACGCATATAATAGATGCTATAAATAGAGCAGCTAAAATTAAGAAGAATGAAAATGGATTTCTTCTCAGCGTGTATATCGGTGTCTATAGCGATACAGATTTAAACCATATTAATAAAATAAGGAAAAAGTTTAAAGTTAAAAAAGTTGAGGCATTTAACGCACGTACTATAAGTATATGGCGATAGACGTGTATTTTTCACTCTACTAAATGCTCTTCTCTCTCATACATTACCTTATCCCAGTCCCTCCTAACTCAGCAGGCACATTGCTATACACCCCTGCCCACACTCTCCAAGGACCTCAGTAATCCTCAGGCTAACTCCCAGTTCTCCCAAAATCACAGAGCTGAAAAAAAAAGTGTAATGCGATATGGTGGGGGTTGCTAATAAGTCGAAATTTGACATTAACTAAGCAGGGTTAGTAAAAGTGAAAAAACGGGGATACTAAAGAGCAGAAAAAGAGATATATGCAACTTATTTTCATTTTATTTGTTATTATGTGCTTATAATATTTGGTAAATTGAAACAAATAACATATCTTTGAAGAGTTCTTTGAAGTTAGAGTTATTTAAATATTGATTAGAAAATATTTTAATATTTGGGATTGCTATATTTATGCCCCTCTACTTGAGTTCTTTAACATATCGGACCTGCTTACAATCATTTCAGCATCCCACGAGGGATTTAAAGCGAAGCCCAAAAATACTCTAATAATATTTTTCAGCTGTGTCTTTATGTCAAAATCCTGACAATGAGCGGGTCACATTTACTTAATAATTAAATTCACTTTAAAAATACTGTTATGAAAATAAGCGTAGCAAATACAAAAATCCAACTCATTCAAACACTAGAACGGATAATCAATGACTGGCTAAAAGATGGTGTTATTCAAAGCCTTATAACTTATTGTAACAACTCTACTGAGTTTCCTTATTCACAACTCAGAAAGATGGAAAAGATGGGCATCATTCGATCATTATCATCATCCAAAAGAAATAAAACTTATGAATGGCTAGGAGAAGACCATCCGAATCTTGAGCACATTGCTCAGTCGATTATAAACTTTACTGGTAAACAACAACAACATCAACAACCACAAATCTCTCAACCTTCTTTAAGTACGTATAAAACAGGTAGAACAGAACTTATAAAACTTGGAGTAGGAATGAGTGCACTTCAAAATTTCGAAACAAATGGAAAAGACCCTGTTGCAATTGAAACTGAATCTCAACATCAAGATTTAACAAAACTCACTATTAAAATTGCTCTCATCCTTCAGAAGAACGGGGTTTCTGAAGACAAAATGGAACCCATTACAGCATCTATCTTAAGCCTGCTTGAGTAGGCTTTACTATTGGCAAAATTATAAACGCATTGGAACAAATACAATATTTATAATCACATACAAACAAATTATGAAAACAGCTAAACGACTAAGAAGATCCAGAAAGAAAAGAAATTTCAAATTTCAATTAAAAGGAAATTATAGTAATCAATTCGCTTTAATCGATTTTCAGACTCATTGCCCAATTTGTGGTGGCAGGATGGATAACCCACAGAATTGTAAATCTGAGAAATATAAACCTCAAAAGGCGAAAGCAATACAATTATTTTAATTAATAATTAATATACAATTCACTATGAAAAAAACAGAAAGAAATGATTTTAGGAATGGATTTTTTGATGACAGAAAGTTCAAAGAAACAGAGCAGAAAATGTCAAGCCACTTTCAAAAAAATGCTGAACTGTTCTTTGAGCGGGAGCTTAAAGAATATCTGATCGATAAGACTATTTACTCTGAAGAATCTCTTGAGTTCCTTGATAAGCTCATTAGGAGAACAGCAAATGGGGAATTTGAAGAGAAAAAAACTCTTTATGTTATTCTTATAGGGGCTTACCTAGGGCAATATGTAATCTCAAAGTTTGATGGCACCTGGGTATATGATCCAAAAAATTGGGAAACACCATTGGATTGCATTATAAGGTATAACAAAGAAGCTGCCTGTTTCTTCAATCCTTTTGGAAGTATAATTAACAGGATTGATTTTGGCAAGAAAGTTCCCCTGATAGCTGAAATCAATTCAATTAAGCAAAAAATTATAGATAGTAACGCAACGACGAAAAGGTTGAAGAAAGCCTTCGGGAATGACTATGAAAAAATAATTTCTGAAGGAGTTAAAACTCTGGAGAAGGTAGTGGATGCATCACACAATGAAGATTTTGAAAAGGTGGTGGATGAGGCGGCTAAAGCATTTATTAAAAACTTCAATAATGCAGACAAGAGAAGACGTTGAATTTGAAATTCTGAAACTTCAGCAAACCATCTTTGAATGGTTTGCTGATTTATCACCTTATTTTATTAATGCAAATACATTCAATAAGGTTGATGATTCTGAACTACCATATTTCAGAGATATTGACAACATAATTAGAATTTGTCATATTGATGAAGTTTACCTGTCTCAAGGAGAAGAAAATCATTTTAAAATATTTGAATCCAAAGGATTTGAATCTCCTTTCACCTTTAGAGCAATCCAGTATACAAATGGGTACTATTTTATAGACATGTATAAACTAGCTATAGATTATACCTGGGATATGAGGGAGGCAAAGGAATTGGAGATTGAGGATTTATATAATCTCATTTATTCATTAACAAGAATTACAAACTATTAAAACTTAAAACAATGGTAACATATTTTGAAAATAGAACAGACGTAAACAACCCTTCTTGGAAGACATTAGACGACATAGTCAAACTTATTAAGGAGGATCAAGAAGTTGTACAGAAAATTGCATTGGTAAGGATGGCTCACTATGTATATAATAAGGAACAAGATCCAGGGAGAAAAGATGAAAAAAAGAGAGAGAAGGATAAAATAAAAGGAGAACTCCCTGGGTTTGTAGTCTCTGGTGAATTCAATACAAGAAATAATGATAGTTGTTTGAAGTATTATGGGAGAATTGTAATTGATATTGACCATATAGACGAACCTGCAAAACTCAGACAAAAGGTAAAAAATGACAAATCAGTAATTATGGCATTCATATCTCCAAGTGGGGATGGCTTAAAAATAGTTCACCTGCTAGAATGTCCAGAACTTAAAAAAGATGAATTAATTGACTTTCATAGACAGGCTTTTTTGTCTCTTGAAAAGTTATACAAGAAGAAATATAATGTTTCAATTGATCCAGCTTGCAAAGATATTTCAAGATTATGCTTTATTTCCAGTGATCCTTCAATTTATTATAATACTGAAACTGAAGATTATAGTTTTATCTATTTAAAAAAAATCACTGTAATTGATAGTCGGGACAAAATTCTTTTACCAGAATTGTATTACAAAAGCTATGGTATCCATATTGGAACACAAGAGGATGCAATTGAGGTGCTAGAAGATATTTGTAAATGGCAAGATGAGAATAACATTTGTATAGTTAAAAATTATACCAATTGGTTAAGCGTTATGTTTACCCTAAAAAATGTTGTAGGTGACAACCAAATAGGGGAAGGTCTATTCCAGAAGTTAAGCCACAATTATGATAAATATAACTCAAATGAAGTAAGAAATAAGTGGAATGATAAATCAAATCTACTTGATAAAAGTAAGAAAATTCCTTCCATGGGTACTATCTTATGGCTGGCTGGCATATATGGATACAAATGTAAATTGAAAGGTAAAGTCAACAAGAATACTTCTTATAATGTGCTCACATCAAAGCTGATTGAAAGGCATATTTATTTAAGGTTAAATACCTTATCAAGGAGACTTCAACTTAAAAAGGACAATATTTGGATTAACATGTCAGAAAGGAATTTAATCAATATTGCATTAGATGTCTTTGAGGGTAAAAAAGTAAAAGAAACCAAAGAATTTCTTACTGACTGTTCACCTGAGGTTAATCCTGCAAAGGATTTCTTAGACAATTTACCAGTCTGGGACAAAGTTGATAGGTTTACTCAACTCTCAGATACTTTAAAGTCTATAAACATTGATGAAAAGCTCAAATTAATCTACTTAAGAAAGTGGTTTATAGGTGTTGTTAATGGCTTGTTAAATTCCCCAGCTCATGGTCAATATAATGAGAATGTAATAATACTTGTTGGAGGACAAGCTGCAGGAAAAACAAGATGGACTGAAAAATTACTTCCCATAGAATATAAAGAATATTATGCTGTGAAAAATATTGATCCTCAATCAAAAGATGATCAAATAATGCTGTCAGAAAAATTCATTGTCTTTATGGATGAATCTGCACACCTATTGAAAACTTCATCAGCTGATTTAAAATATCTTACTAGTACATCAAAATTTTCTGTGAGAGCCCCATATGGATATATGAATGATGATTACTTCAGAGTCGCATCTTTAATAGCTTCATCTAATGATTATCAACTATTAAATGACACTACTGGCAACAGGAGATTTTGGATTATTGAGATTGAAAAGGCTGATTTTGAACATAAAATTGACATGCATCAACTTTGGTCAGAGGCTAAGTATCTGTATGATAAAGGTGAGCAACATTGGTTAGATAGTGAAGAATTAAAGCTGCAAGCTAAAAGTGTAGAGCAGTATGAAAAGATCAACTCTTATGAAGACCTGATTAATATGTTTATTGAACCGGGGACATCAAAAGATGATTTTATGAATGCCACGGAAATTATAGGCTTCTTCATAGATAGGATGGAAAAGAGAATGCCTCAGATTTATGCAGGTCCATTGGGCTCCTATCTTATAAAACATGGATTTGTAAAGAAACATAAGAATAATAAGACTGGGTATTATGTTAGAATGAAGCTTCCAGGCTGGGAAGAACTATTGACAGAAGAAAATCCTGCTTCTAAGATAGAAGCTAAGGAGCTATTTGTGAAACAAGTAGAAGTAAGTAGTTGAACCTGGGTATAAGTAAAAACTGGAGGTTCAGCCTAGTGTATAATGATGATATTAAAGGACATAAGATGAGTAGGGTATAAGTAGTATAAGTAGTATTAAGTATTTTTATGATATTATTTTATTGATTTTATTTTTAATGATTTTTGATTTGTTGAAATGTCTTTTGATTTGGGTGTATTGGTTGTACTTTTTTGATGTAATTATATAGCTGTTAGCAATTTGAGTAGGGTACAATCAAAACAAGTTGGTTGTACCTAAACGGCATTTGGTCAATAACGATTGGATTTTAGGGGGGTTTTTGCCCCCCTTTTTTTATTGAAATATAGTAGTAAAAATCGGTCGTATCTCCATGAATATATAAATAAACGTTGAGTGATCGACTCCTCCATTTAATTGGAATAGGCCAAAGTTCTCAACGGGGATATTCAAGCCCCAAACAACAAGGAGAGGCTTCCTGAGATAATATCAATTAAGGAAAGTTTGAGATGATCTTTGCAGAAAATTACCGGGCAACGGCAACTAGGAAGAATACGACCCGGACCTCCAAACTCGAAAGAGATAGCCTTACAAGCCTGCAAAGCCGAGGGGACGGGACACTTCATCCAAGCTCGAGGTTAAGTTGATGTTCTTTATGAAGAATAAGCTTAATCTAAACTCTAAATAGAATCATACCTTCTACTGGAGAGTGAGCATTTTCACTTAACGAAGTCTGAAGAGTACTATTTGGAGGGATAGGCTTCCTATATCCTATTGGGATTTTCCCAAAATCCATTTAATTTATTCATTATAAATCTTCGATAAAACTTGGCATAAATGGGAAAGACACTTTGGTGCTATAACTCTATGATAACCTTCAAGGCAAAAGGTTAGAGGTATAATAATGGAACATAATAACACCTATTTGATAACGATTCTGTAACTTTAAGATTTAAAGCCCAACTAATAAATGGAGATTAGTCTATTAAACTTAAGAAATTCAATTAATAAAGCTTACCTGAAAGTCAAACCGAATCGGACCCAAATTGAGACTTTCAAGAAGAACATTACCAACCTCTTTGACCAAATTAAAGAATCTGAATCCGAAGAGTTTCATAAAAACATTATTTCCGAATTCCTTAAAAACACATATTATTCACCTGCCCATTACATTAATACAAAGGGGAGATCTGATCTAGTTATTCATAATGGGAAAGATTCAAATTCATCTGTTGGTGTCCTTTTTGAGGCTAAGAAACCAAGCAATAAATCAGAAATGCCAACCTTTGGAAACATTAATAGCAAAGCATTTCATGAATTAATTCTATACTATCTCCGAGAAAGGATAACAAATAAGAACCTTGAGATCAAACACCTCGTTATAACCAATATTTTTGAATGGTTCATTTTTAATGCAAATGATTTTGAAAAAATCTTTGCTAATGACAAAATTCTTGTTAAACAGTTCATTGATTTCAAAGAAGGCAGACTCTCTGGAACAAATACTGATTTCTTCTATAAGAATATTGCTGAACCATTCATTAATAAATCAGTCTCAAATATCTCATTTACCCACTTTGATCTAAGGGATTTCGAAACGATTATCAAAAACGAAGATAGGAAAGATGATAATAAGCTAATTGCATTATATAAAATACTCTCTCCTGAGCACCTGTTAAAACTTCCTTTTGCCAATGACAGCAACAACCTTGACAGGGCCTTTTATAATGAACTCCTGCATATCATAGGACTTGAAGAAACCAAGGTGGGGAGTAAGAAAATAATTGGAAGAAAGATTGAAAATAAAAGAAATCCTGGTTCATTAATTGAAAATGCTATAACTATCTTAAAATATGAAGATTGTCTTTCTCAATTACAGAAATTATCTGACTTTGGAAAGGATAAAGAGGAACAGTTATTCAATATTGCTCTGGAACTTGTAATAACCTGGATAAATCGAATCTTGTTTCTCAAATTGCTTGAGGGACAACTTATTAAATATAATGTAGGTGATAAAACATTCCGATTTCTTAATATTGAAAGAATAAGTGACTATGATGAACTTAATAAGTTATTCTTTCAGGTTCTTGCTGTTGAAGAAAATGACCGAAGTGAATTAATAAAACAAAAATTTGGAAACGTTCCTTTTCTGAATAGTTCTCTATTTGAACCAAATGACGTGGAGCATAAGACAATACGTATAAATAGTCTTGACGATAGTACTAAACTTCCAGTACTCACAGGAACAGTATTAAGAGACAGAACCAGCAAGAAAATTATAGGAGATATTGATCCATTAAGATATCTATTTGATTTTCTTGATTCCTACGATTTCTCTAGTGAGGGATCTGAAGATATTCAGGAAGAGAATAAAACACTCATAAATGCTTCCGTTTTAGGTTTAATTTTCGAAAAGATCAATGGGTATAAAGATGGCTCATTCTTTACCCCAGGTTTCATTACAACGTACATGTGTCATGAGACAATCAGGAGAGCAGTTGTACAAAAGTTTAATGATATAAAAGATTGGAAGTGTAAGACAATTAACGATGTCTATAATAAAATTGATGATATTAAGGATGCTAACAGAATAGTTAATAGTCTCAGAATTTGCGATCCTGCGGTAGGTTCTGGCCACTTTCTCGTATCAGCATTAAATGAGATAATTGCGATAAAATCAGAGCTCAAAATCCTTGCTGATAGAGAAGGGAAAAGACTAAAGGAATATACAATTGAAGTAATTAATGATGAGCTTATTATTACGGACGAACATTCTGTCTTATTCGAATACAACCCTAAAGGCAGAGAAAGCCAAAGAGTACAAGAAGCATTATTTCAGGAAAAACAGAAGATCATTGAAAACTGTCTTTTCGGAGTTGATATAAATCCAAATTCCGTAAAGATTTGCAGATTAAGACTTTGGATTGAGTTATTGAAAAATGCTTATTACAAGCCAGATACAAATTATAGAGAGCTTGAAACCTTACCTAATATTGATATAAATATAAAATGCGGTAATTCATTGATTAGCAGGTATTCATTAGATTCTGATATTAAGACTGCTTTAAGATCAAGTAAATGGAATATTGATAATTACAGGGAAGCTATAATGAGCTACCGGAATGCTCAATCGAAAGATGAGAAGCGCTCATTTGAACAACTTATCAGCAAAATCAAAAATGATTTTGAGACCGAGGTTTCTAAAAGCGATAAGAGATTCCTTAAACTTAATAAACTTAACGGAGAACTTTTAAGTCTTACAGGCCAATCAAGTCTTTTTGAATTGACAAAAAAGCAAAAGGATGAGAGGAACAGGAAAGTTAAGAAGCTTACTGAGGAGATTAATAAGTTTGATATAGAAATAAAAGAAATTAAGAGTAACAAGATTTATAAAAATGCTTTTGAGTGGCGTTTTGAATTTCCAGAAGTGCTGAATAATGACGGTGATTTTATTGGGTTTGATATTGTGATAGGGAACCCGCCATATGGAGATCAGTTTTCTTTAGAAGAAAAGAGCTATATCAAGAAGAAATATAAATCTTATCAGTACAAATTTGATAGTTATATATATTTTATTGAACAAAGTCTTAAAATACTATCCATAAATGGTTATATGGAACTTATTACCCCAATTCTCTGGATGACTCTAGATAATTGTTCTTCAATACGTTCCATTCTCCTAAATGAAAATGATTTAAAAAGGATTTTTATTCACGGGGAAGATGTTTTTGAAGAAGCAGTTGTGAATACGTGTTCATTTCTTACTAAGAAGACAAAGCCCTTGGATAACTTATCTATAATTAGAAATGGAGTTGAAATAAAAGTTGAAAAATCAACTTGGATTAACAACCTGGATTTTAGAATTGAAACCCGTCTAAATCCAACAAAAAAAATCATTATTGATAAAATTCAAAAACATTCAAATCCATTATCAGATTATGGTGAGATAATTCAAGGTATTACCCCCTATGATAGTTATAAAGGTCAATCAAAAGAACTAATTGACAATCGTTCTTATCATGCTAATTTTAAGAAAGATGAAACCTATGGAAAATGGTTAGAAGGCAAAAACGTGAGTAGGTATTTAATTACTTGGAAAAACACTTGGTTAAGCTATGGTGATTGGTTAGCAGCACCCAGGGAAAAGCGTTTCTTTAAAGGTGAAAGAATATTATTTAGAGAGATACCTGGAAAAGATAGACGTATACAGGCAAGTTTGACAAATGAAGAATATTACTATGGGCACAGTATTTCCCCCTTTAAGCCTAAGGATGTAAATATTGGTAAAACAAAGTACATTTTAGGAATAGTCAATTCAAGATTATTGAGTTGGTATAGTGGATATATATTACCAAATTTTGGCAAAGACATTTTCCCTAAATTAAATCCAAATGATTTAAAAGACTTACCAATTCCTAAAATGCAGTTACATTATGAGGAAATTAACAATACTGTTACTCAAATATTATCATTAAAACTGTTAAATCCTCAAGCTGATACAAGTCATCTTGAGAACCAAATTGACAAATTAGTTTACAAGATTTTTGAGTTGACAGAGGAGGAGATCTGGATTATCGAGAACTAAACAATCATAATGCTATTTTAACTTTTTCATTAGAAATTGAGAATATATATGAATCAAAGTTTTTCAAGACAGCAAATATTTTTTGAATGATTTTAGTTAGTTTAATTGCCACCAGGAATTGAACAAGCTTAAGAGAATCAAGTGTAAACGATTACAGACATATATTTTATAGATAATACTTATTTTATATAAAATAATCAGGTGTTATTGTCAGGATTTAAAAATATTCCCGATTTCCTAGAAATATTGAAATGGGAAGATTAGTCCAGCAGATATTTATCGATGAAGTGGATATTCTGACCTGACTTATTGGATGCTAAATTAAACAGGTTGTCATATGAGAAAATGCTATATGCTTTTTATTATTGAGTATTTTGCTTCCTAATTTTCTAAAGCAAGTCTCAAAGAAAGGATTGCAATAGTTGCTGTTATTATAGAAAAGAGTTTTTCAAATGTTGTTTTAGCAAAAATATTCCCTATAGTGTTCAATAAAAACAATATAAATAAAATCCATAGAGCAATTTTAACCGCCCTCATCAACTTTGGTAATTTTACCTTTTCGGACTTCAGCAATACGATAAATAAGCACAATGTCATTAATAATAATGAAATAATCTCAAATCCCAACAATTGCTCCCTGGTCGCCATCCTTCCTCCCCATAGAAAATCAACAGGAACAAAATCGAAGATAACAATACCAATAACAATGGATAAGTGAAATAATATTAAAAGTCCAAAGAGCATTATACTTATTTGAATCGCTTGCTTAAAACTCACTATTTGTTTCATTGATATTATTTTTAAATTTGAAAACTATTTTTCTAAATCCATCCCTGTATTAATATAACTTTCTGTCTTATTTTTAAAACTGACATTTACATTTCTTAAGCCAATTGCAAATAGAAGAAGCCAGCTTTCCCTTGATAAGATGAATAATTTCTCAGCGAGTCCGGCATATGGGACTCTTAGTGCATTAACAATAAACAGAGATATTAAGAATGCAATACTAAAGATTGTCAATATGTTAGCTGATTTGAAGATATTGTCCCATTCGGGTTCTTTTCTGATTCTTTTTGTTATAAGTATTGCACCTAAAATAAAGAAAACCCAGCCTGCAATAGCTGAACCCATATGAATTTTACCTGAAATAGTATCCGGAAAACTACCGGGTGCTAAAATATCAGTTGGGAAAATTGCAGTAAGTAAATAGGTGATCCCAAAAAGAATCAAAAGGATTCCTCCAGGCCTGTAACCATAACTTTTCTTCAGGCTTCCAATCATTAGAATGTAAAGAAAAATTGTTCCCAGGGCAGTAATTATATAAGCCATAGTATATATTAAACCACTCCTGCCTACAGCATAATCACTAATATAATTTTTAAAAAAGTTATAATCCGGTCGCAAAAAATGTACAACACTTGCTGCTACAATATAGTAGACAGGGGCGAGTACAGAAAAGAAGTATGCTAATCCTGTGATTGCTGAATAGTCTGATTCTGATTTTAAACTTTTCATATTCTTATCGTATTTTGTTAAACCACTTGCATCATAAAACAATCGATTATTTAGAAAGTTTGTTAAAGAAATCTTAAAATTTTATCTGTCATCTGAACCTTTTAAAACATCTTTTGTTTAGGAAATATAAAACTGCTTTTATTTATTAATTTACTTTGTTAGTCATTTCGTTAACAGGGGTTTAACATATAAAGAGCAATGAAAAAAACAATCTCACCCGGAAAATATATCATTCATAAAACAGGGTTAGTATTATTCCTGCTGTACATTTCATTTCAGGATATTTTTCCACAAACTACATTGTATTATAACGGAAATATTTTTACTTCAGACACTGCTAATCCCTTTATCAGCTATTTTGTTGTGAAAAATGGTAAGATCTCTCTTACAGGAACCAATCTTGATCCTGATAGTATTTCTTACTTTGACAATAGTGTAAATCTTAATGGGAAGACTATAATCCCAGGGATAATCGACAGTCATATTCACTTCATAGACGGATCCTTGGGTCTCCTTCAAATAAGTTTAAGTGATGTCCGGAATACAAATGAATTGGCAAACAAAATAAAATCTACGTCGAATCAATTGTTAGATGGTTATTATGTGGCAAGAGACCTGGGCTTCACGGCACTTTCTGAAATTGATTCCCCCTGTCAGTTTCTCGATTCCCTTATTCCTCATTCTCCTGCAATAATCTTCCTTAGAAGCGGTCATGCAGCTATTGCCAATACTCTGGGCTTAAAAAAACTTGGATTTAATTCCAGGACAATAATTGAAGATGGCACAATCGGGATAGCAAAAAATGGAGAATTAGACGGTTGGTTACTTGAAGCAGCTGCAATGGAGGCTTTGAAAAGAGTTGGCTCAAAATATTCGGGACAAACTATTGAAAAAGCAATACAAAAAGGCCAGGAATTAGCATTATCATATGGCATAACAACACTAGGAGACAATACTTTTTCTCCTTTTAACATGAAAATATATCAAACCCTTGAACGAGAAGGAGACCTTAATCTGCGTATCTGGACAAGAAGCTATGGCCGCATTGACCAGACTACAAGTTTAATGAAACCTATGGGGGTTAAGAAACTGGGGTTCATTGGTCCAAAAAATGATTTTGAAAGGGTTCATTATCACCTAATTAAGCTGTTTGAAGACATGTCGCTTTCTGTTCCTCCCGGAATGACCGGGAACATGGAACCTGGCGGGACAGTCTATCTGGATAAAAATGAAATAAAAAAATATCTGCTGCTTCATCCTGATGATAAATTTGCTTTTCACGTTCAGGGTGAGAAAGGACTTCAAAATATTATTGAAGCCCTTGATGAACTTGGTACAAGAAACAACAAACGCCGACATGTGATTGACCATGCCGGATATTGCACTGAAATGCAGTTAGATGAACTGAAGAATTTGGGGGAATCAGTTACAATTCTGGCTTCACAAAGCTTTGATTATCCAACCTTGCTTAGGGAATACAGTAATTCAAATATTAAACTCAGAAAGGGTGAACTCCTGGATGCCCGCTTAAAATATAATGTGATCGATGGTGCATTGTCGAGCGATTTCCCTTATGGTATGGATACCAGTTTCGTCAAGTACAAATTTATTGATGGATTGAATCCATTCCCCAATATGGCTGTTAACGTTTCAGGTAAAATGCCTGATGGTGTTCCTCTTGAAGGATTTGAGAATAAAACACTAACCATTCAGGAAGCCGTGAAATCTTATACTACAAACGGAGCCTATATTTTGAGCGAAGAAAATTTGTTTGGTAAAATTTCTCCGGGGTATGTTGCTGATTTCGCTGTTCTCGACCGCAATATCTTTAACAAAAGCCCGATGGATTTGTATAATTGTAAGGTTGAACAGACATATTCAGGAGGGAAAAAAGTATATGACCGGAATGAGAAATTGTCCACAGAAGATTTTTCGGCAAAAGGGAAGATAAATCCATACGATTATACAATCAGTCCGGTATTCGGTTATGATCCTTCAACAGGATTTGTATTCGGCGCTGCAGGTTTTGTCTATCCATTAACCACTCCTGCAAGTTATGGAGATGTTCAGATAATGGCCACAATACCTGGCAAGGTTCAGATTCAGTCAAGCTATATGCGTTATGGAATATTCAAAAACACAGATTTTAAAGTACCATTTACCTTCAGCACATTTCCGCAATATTATTTTGGTGAAAACGACACTACTTCCGGGGAAAATTACAGTGAGCTGTTTTCAAACAGGTATTTTGTGAAGCCTGAATTTACATACAGCTTACCTTATAATTTTAAAGCCACAGTTTTTGGCGATTTCCGCGCCAGGAAAGAAACATCTGCTCTTGATAAAAATGGAGAACGAGTTAATCAAAAGTTTTTTTCTGATGAACAGAATCTCGGATTGGGACTTAGTTTAATATTTGATACCCGTGACAATCCGGGTTCTACAAAAACAGGGTTCTATGGTTCTGCTTATTACGAAAATATTTCCAGCGTCAATTCGCCCAATACAGGCAATGCAGGGCTTTTAGGAGCTGATTTCAGATATTTCCATTATATATACACCTCGAAATATGTATTTGCTGCCCGCTTATCAGGAGGAACCAGTTTTGGAAATCCTTCCTATTTATTCCGATATTCCCTGGGTGGTGCTGAACGATTGAGGGGATATTATTCCAGCCGGTTCAGAGGAAATCAGTTCTATTCGGCACAGGTGGAATTCAGATTTCCTTTATATAAAAAGTTTTCGGGGGTTTGCTTTGTTGACGAAGGTGACGTAAGTGACACGAAACTGGATAAAGTACTTTTAAGTTACGGAGGAGGAATTCGTTTTTCTATAAACGATAATGTAGCGTTGAGACTGGACTATGGAAGAGGAAAAGATCAGGATGGAGTATTCTTTACTTTTGGAGAGGCTTTCTAAATATCCTTTAAAGAAGAATGAATATAAAAAATTCAAATTATGAAAGAAGACAACGTTAATATCACAATCGTAAAACAATTGTATAACGCTTTTATGAAAAAAGAGATTAATACAATTTTAGGTTTATTAAGTGATGATGTAGAATGGGGAGAGCCTGAAAATCCTTTTAACCCGGCAGGAGGAACAAGAAAAGGCCATGCCGGTTTTATGGAATGGATAAATATTGGAAGGGATGCGGAAGATATTCTGATTCTTGAACCCAGACAATTTCTTAACGATATCAATACCGTTGCAGTAGCTGGTTATATGAAATGTCTGGCTAAACCGACCGGCAAGGTTTATGAATCAGATTTTGTTCACCTGATAAAAATAAAGGATAATAAAATTCAAAAGTTTCAGGAATTCTTTGATACCTATATTGCGGGAGAAGCTTTTCGACAAAATTAAAACTATTTGTTATGATACAATTTAAAAAAATCTATTCAGTATTAATTGTTATAATAATATTTGGGATGGAGGCAAATGCACAAAATAAAGTTGTAAGAAAAGAACTTTTAAATGTTCAGTTAAGAGAAAGAACTATTTCTGAAGTTAAGATTGTTGAAATTGATTTTGAGGCCGGACAGAAAGCACCACTTCATAAACATCCCTGTCCGGTTATTGGGTCAATAGTTCAAGGTCAATGCCTAGTGCAGGTTGAAGGTGAACCAGCTAAAGTTTTGAAAGCCGGCGATGCCTTTTATGAACCAGCCGATACACCAATCCTTCATTTCGATAATTATTCAGAAAAAGAGCCTATGAAATTTATAGCTTACTATCTGCTGAATGATGAAAAAGAATTGATTGAGTTATTGCCAAACCGACAGGAGAATTCTGGGCAGAAATATTGAATCGAAAGCAACGTCATTTAAAACCAGCGAAGTCAAAAGGATTTATCTTAAAAATTTCAGACTATGTTCATAATTCATGTAAACTACATAAAACCGCTCAGCGAAGTTGACAAATACATTGCAGATCACGCCAATTTTCTGGATAAGCAATATGCGAACAATAAATTTATTGTTTCCGGCAGTAGGAATCCGAGAACCGGAGGCATTATTTTAGCATCCATTTCTGATAGAATAGAGATTGAAAATATTGTTTCACAAGATCCTTTTTTTACGCATCAAATTGCAGAATATGAGATTATTGAGTTTACCCCAACAAAATTTGATGAGGGATTTAAGAAATTTATCAATCAATAATTTTTCAGACAGATAGCCATTGTGTGCAATTTTAAAAACCAGAAATATGAATGATGTATTAGATATTAATTCTAAAAAAATCGGAGTTCATGAATATGGAGATAAAAATGGTTTTCATGCTTTCTATTTTCATGGATTTCCTGGGTCCCGGCTAGATGGAAAAATATTTGAATTTGATAAAACAGCATCAATTCTTAAAATAAGATTAATTTGCCTGGATAGACCCGGAATTGGTTTGTCTGATTTCAACAAAAAACGAAAATTACTTGATTGGCCAATATTGGTATCTTCCGTAGCCGACAGTTTAAATATAAAAGAATTTTCTGTACTTGGATTATCAGGGGGTGGGCCTTATGCTCTTGCATGTGCATATTCTATTTCTGAAAGGATTTGTTCAATCTCTATAGTAAGTGGCATGGGACCTTCAAGTTATAAAGAAACAAAAAGTGATTTAGCACTCTTTGTGCCAAGGCTTATTAAGCCTTTTAGATTACTTGTTGCATGGGGCTTGAAAAAAGGGGCTAAGAAAAATCCAGAGAAATTAGTAAAAAATATTAATAAGGCTCTGTCGAATACTGACATCCATTATCTAAACCATGAGAATAGAATGAGTGAATTGTTAAACGGATTTTTAGAGTGCTTTAAACAAGGACTCCGGGCTACTTAAAAGAAGCAAAAATATACAGAAATGATTGGGGTTTTAAGCTATCTGATATTAAAACAAATGTTATGATATAGCATGGTGAAATTGATAAAAACGTTAGTGTTGATTTGGCAAAGAGGATATCAAAAGAGATATCAAGTTGTAAAGTCAGAATTATTGAAAATGAAGGACATTTTTCATTAATTGGAAATTATTTAACTGAAATTTTAGCTGATTTGAATATTAAAAACAGCACACAACAAAACATATAGTGCATTTGGCAGATAGTGCTAAGAATGAAGATGGTAGAATTGAATAAAAGAGTAAAAATGGATAGATTTAGTAAAAATAAATCACCTTGATTATCAATATTAGTTATTGATACAAGTCATAAATATAGACATAAAAAACTTTAAATAATAAACTATGATTTTTATAATTTGCTACATTTTGGGCTGGGCAGTGGGGCTAATAATGCTTCTGTTTGATAAAGGATCTAGAGACATTCATACAATTTCTCAAACCTTATTATTGTACCAACTTACTGTCACTATAGGACTGATGGGCTTATTGAGTGCATATGGACATTTGTTTATGAGTGATAAAATTGCTAAGCAGATTGGATGGCAAACAGGAAGTATGTTTCAAATTGAATTAGGGTATTGCTGTCTTGGCATGGGTTTAATGGGGATACTTTCATTTTGGTTTCGGGACAATTTTTGGTTGGCAACAATTATTTTTACAAGTACATTTCTTTTAGGAGCTACATTAGTTCACATAAAAGAGATGAAGAAAAATAAGAATTTTAGCCCTGGAAATTCTATCTCGACAATACCAGACATTTTAATCCCGGGTACTTTGATAATCTTATGGTTCTTGTCGAAATAAAAACTCCCGCCAATGAATAGTGAATACATGAACTAATTGATGGTAGATACGATTTGGTTAATCGAATTTATTATGAGCAATTGGCGTTGCTCCTGAAAGACACTGAACACATCAGAAAATATGATGCGCGCGAACCAGGATGTGTTTAATTTTAAGCAGTTTTGGCTTACAGTTATCTGATTTTAAGTAATTTCGCAATGAGATATTAACCTTAAATCATAAATCCATGTTAAAGACAATTATTTCATTCATCCTGACATGTTGCCTGATTATTGTTATATCAGGCAGCTGCAAACAAAAACCCGGAAGCAGCAATGCAATTAACGACACAACCGCCATGAGCGGAATACAGAAAAAAGTTAAAGAGTATGCGGTGGTTAAACTTACCTACGACCTGAGTAAACTAACTGAAAAAGAAAAACAGATGATCCCCGTTTTGCTGGAAGTAGCTCAGATTATGGATGATATTTTCTGGGAACAGACCTGGGGGGATAAAAACTCCCTGCTCGATACTATTAAAGACCCAGCCGCAAAGCAATTTGTAGTTATCAACTATGGCCCATGGGACCGGCTGGATGAAAACAAACCTTTTATAGCCGGTATTGGCGAAAAACCTAAAGGTGCTAACTTTTATCCGGTTGATATGACCAAGGAGGAATTTGAAAAATGGAACGATCAAAATAAAGCAAGTAAATATACACTTGTGGTTCGTAATGAAGACAAAAGCCTTAAGAGTGTTTGGTTTCATGAAGCCTATGCCGTAAAAATTAAAAAAGCTGCCGATTTATTACTGAAAGCTGCCGACCTAGCTGAAGATGCCGGCTTGAAGAAATACCTTACCCTGCGCGCAAAAGCGTTTTTAACTGATGATTATTTCGCCAGCGACATGGCCTGGATGGACATGAAAACAAATACACTGGATTTGGTTGCAGGGCCTATCGAAAACTACGAGGACGAATTGTTTGGTTATAAAGCAGCACACGAGGCTTCACTGTTGGTTAAGGACAAAGATTGGAGTGCCAGACTGGCAAAATACACTAAAATGCTACCTCAGCTTCAAAAAGAATTGCCCTGCGATCCGAAATATAAAAAGGAAATCCCCGGAACTGATTCGGACCTGAACGCATACGATATAATCTTTTATGCCGGAAATTTAAACAGCGGTGGTAAAACTATAGCAATCAATCTACCTAATGATGAAAAAGTCCAGTTAGCCAAAGGCAGCCGTCGGTTGCTGCTCAAAAATGCAATGCAGGCTAAATTTGATCAGATTTTGGCCCCAATCGCCAATGTGCTTATTGATCCCGAACAACGTAAAAATATAAAATTCGATGCATTTTTCAGTAATGTAATGTTTCACGAAGTTGCTCATGGACTGGGAATTAAGAATACCATCACGGGGAAAGGTAACCTTCGTCAGGCACTGAAGGAACAGTATTCGGGCTGGGAAGAAGGGAAAGCGGATGTTGTTGGGTTGTGGATGGTAAGCTGGCTGATTCAAAAAGGTGAACTAACCGGTATTACAGTTGAAGATGCTTATGTAACATATATGGCAATCATTATCGGTTCAGTACGGTTTGGTGCTGCTGAAGCACATGGAAAATCCAATATGATGTGCTTTAATTTCTTTGAAGATAAGAAAGCATTTTCGCACAATGCCGATGGCACCTTTAAAGTTGATATTGATAAAATGCGCCAGGCTGTGAATGAATGGAGCGCATTTATTCTGAGCATGGAAGGCGATGGCGATTATAACAAAGCTGTTAACTATATGAAGGAAAACGGTAAGGTTCGCCCTGAACTTGAGGCTGGCATTGAGAAACTCAAAACTGTCAATATTCCGAAGGATGTTGTTTTCGACCAGGGGAAAGCAGCAATAGGGCTTTAGGGAAGCAGCAGGTAAATCCGGGCAAGTATTCGTTCCCGTATCATTATCACCACAACTCCGAAGAACTGATGTACATCATTTCCGGAGAAATGACGGTGCGTACCACTGAAGGTCTGAGGATCATCGGGCCGGGGGAAATGATGTTTTTCGAATTGGGCGAAACCAGCACCCATCAATTTTTCAACCATTCGGATTCGCCCTGTGTTTACCTCGATATCTCCACCAATATGGGTTTCGACCTGACTGAATATCCTGATTCTGAAAAAGTAAATGTTTTTCCGTTTGGGATGGTCTTTGAGAAAGATAAGCAGGTAGCTTACCATAAGGGTGCAGAAAAGGTTGAGGAACCATGGAAGACTTTAAAGAATGGCAGATTAATTTACTTACAGACAGAACTGTAATCTGCTCAGTATAATTTATACAGGATTATTTATTACAAACTCTTGCGTCATGCATTTAATACTTTTAAAATACACCAGACCAATCGAAGAAGTCGAAAAATATTTTGAGGCGCACATTGCGTTTCTCGACGAGAATTACAAGAACAACAAATTTATTTTTTCAGGACGAAAAGTACCACGAACAGGCGGTGTAATTCTGGCATACAATTGCACTGGCGATGAAATTTCGATGATTATACAGGCAGATCCTTTTTACATCTACAAGGTAGCCGATTACGATATCTTTGAATTCACGCCCACCAGATATGCCGATGCATTTGCTTCGTTCATAGCTGACAACAAATAAAATTCTGAAGAAAACATGAAAGCGATTATCTTCAATCGGACAGGACTTCCGGAGGAAGTTTTGTCATTGGAAGAAATTCCTGTTCCGGAACCGGGCGAAAATGAAATACGGGTCAGAATGCTGGCAAGTCCTGTTAATCCGGCCGATTTACTTTTTATCGATGGAAAATACCGCATCAAGCCAGCCTTTCCACAAGTTGCTGGACTTGAAGGAGCCGGTATGGTCGACAAAGGTGGTCAGAATGCAACTATTGCAGATGGTACACTGGTTGCGTTCCGGCATAAATGTGCATGGGCCGAATATGTAGTCGTTCCCGCCGAAAAGGCCACGATTCTGCCAGCCGGTTTTCCCGTTGAAAAGGCCAGCCAGTTCTCGCTGAATCCAGTTACCGCATTGGCATTGCTCGATGAAGTAAGCGAGATCAAAAATGATGAATGGTTGCTGCTGACAGCCGGAAACTCTGCCGTTTCGAAAATGATTATTCAGATGGCCAGCCTGAGACAAGTGAATGTAATTTCAGTGTCGAGAAGCGAGAATGATTTTGCAGAATTGAAATCGCTTGGTGCGTCATTCACACTGACGGATAATCCGGAAACCATCGGCGAATCAATTCAGCTTGCAACTAAGGGCAAAGGTGTGAAATTCGTACTTGATGCAGTTGGCGGAAACATGATCACTGAAATCCTGAAAAACATGCAGCCATTTGGAAAACTTGTTTTATATGGCTTGTTAAGCTCTGAAAATGTTGTTTTTCACAATTCCACTATCGTATTTAAAAATCTTCTGGTTAAAGGATTTGGGCTCGACGCATGGCTTAATAACCTCACTGTCCAAAAGAGGAAGGAGGTTTTTATCAGTTTAATTTCGATGCTGAAATATCCCGAATTTCAAATGCCGGTGGCTGCAAAATATCATTTTGAAGACTTCATTTCGGCCTTACAACAAATGCGAACAAGTAAAAATGGCAAGATCTTGCTCCATCCTTAATTCTGATAAAAACGGCAAAGAAAGATAATTAATTGTTCGAAATTTGTATAAAAAAGCATAGAAATTAAATCTAAAGCAATGAAAACAAGATATCTTTTACTAATACTGATTGCTATTGGCATGAATAGTAAAGCACAGGAAAAACATGTTTTAACATCCGATAGTGTTAGTTTATATGTGAATGTTAAAGGAAGTGGCACACCCTGTTTGTATATTCATGGCGGCCCCGGCTCGGGAAGTTATTGGGTGGAAAAGTTTTTCGGGAATGTGCTGGAACAACATTTTCAAATGATTTATCTCGATCAGAGAGGCGTTGGGCGTTCCACAAGCCCGAAGGATCATAACTACTCGATGGACCGAATGGTAAAGGATTTTGAAGAAGTGAGAAAGGCTCTGGGGATTAAGCAATGGTTAACGCTTGGTCATTCATTTGGAGGAATTCTGCAAATGGGTTATGCCGAACTCCACCCAAATGTTATTTCAGGAATGCTGATGATAAATTGTACACTCGATATGACCGAAAGTTTTAATGACACTTGGATTCCAAAGGCTTGTGAGTTTCTTGACCTTCCTCCGCACAATATTTACAACAATGATTCAATTCCGGTACTCGACCGCCTGATGGGTGTTATAGGCAAGCTTAATGAAAAGAACCTGAGATGGAAGATGGCATTTGCTGATGAAAAGAATTCAATTGCAATGGATGAATCATATGATGAAATTCCAAACTGGAATAATGATCTTGAAAATCATGGTCTTTCAATAAAAGAATACTGGAACAATTATAAACCACTGGCAACAAATATGAAAATGCCTGTCTTATTCTTTACCGGAAATTCGGACTGGATGGCCGGACCTGAAAATTATAAAGGAGTCAATTTCCCAAATATGATATTATACAAGAGCAATGTTGGTCATATCCCATTCATGGAAAATAAAGGCGATTTAGAAAAAGCTATAATACAGTATATCAAAAAGTTTTATTTCTAATTCCATTTAATATTCCTGAATTTTAATTGTTAGTATTTTGGCAAAACAAAGAATTACAATATGAATATCCTTTCCAATCCTTCTGTAAAAAAATCCTTTACAACTGTTCTTGGATTTATGATCCTGTTTGCTTTTTACCACCTTCCCGAATTGTTTCAAAACTATTATCAAAAACCACTTATTTGGTTGTTGGAAACAGGTATGCTGCTTTTCGTGATAGTGGCATATTTTATTGGAAAAAGAAAGTTTAAAAACGGATTCAGAACCTATGGATTATTCGCTTTCAGTAAACATTGGAGCAACCTGGCTAAAGGTTTGCTGATAGGAATTTGTATTACCATCCTGGCCAATCTTGTACCTGTCTGGCTGCATTGGAACAAAATTTCAATTCAATGGGACTGGCAGCAGATTCTTTTTCAATCCGTATTGTTTGCAATCGGAACTCTATTACCCTCGCTGGCCGAAGATATTCTAACGCGTGGTTATGTAATGGCTTATTGGCCCGAAAAATGGAATGTTAACCTTCTTATCCTGATTTCTGCCGGCGTGTATGTTCTTAACCATATTTTCAGGCTTAATAAACCAGACGTATTGCTGTACCTGTTTGTACTTGGATTACTACTTATGTGGGCATTTGTTGCCACCCGAAATTTATGGCTTACCCTGGGAATTCACTGGGGAAGTAATATTGCCTACCAGTGCTTTACAAATCTCGTAAGCTTCAATCCTATTAAAGAAACGGGCATGGAAAATTATATTTTAGCTACATGTTATTCTTTAGGTATTTTGTTGGTCATTATATTGCAAAAAATGAATTTATTTACTCTTGAAGCTAATAGTGCTAGTAAACAACTATAAATAACAGATTAAATGTTGTCTCATCTTTCAATTAAATAAAAATAACCTATGAATAAATTTTCTTCAACAGCACTTTTTATTTTAATTATATCAATAAACTTAAATGCTAATGCGATGAATATAAAAGCTGATTCAACAGCAAAATGTTTTGCGTCCTCAGAAATCATAATAAGCGCATCGAGCCAACATGTTTTTGAAATTCTTTCAAACATTAAAAAGTGGTCGGAATAGCAAAGCAGTGTAATAAAAGTCGAGATGGATGGAAATGCTGAAGTTGATAAAAAGTTTAAATGGAAAGCAGGTGGTTTAAATATAAAATCAAAACTACATACTGTCAATCCTGATTCTGAAATTGGTTGGACAAGAAGAATCTGGTGGATAAAAGCCGTTCACAATTGGTATCTTACCGAAGAAGGCGGACTAAAAAAGGTAATTGTTAAGGAATCATTGAAAGGATTAGGTTCCCCAATGATGCTTAAATCACTCAAAGAGGGTATACTAAAAAATCTCGATGAACTGAAAATTACGGCTGAGAGGAGTGAAAGGAATGGGAAAGCCAATGCCCTTGACCAAAATCGGTCGGAGTAAATTGACCATTCTCTTCCGGAATTAAGTGCTTGTCATTAAATTATTTATGTTATTCATATCTTATCTGGTCAAATGTGGTCAAGCCGTCCGGCTTCTGCAGCTATCCTTCGAAGGATGATCCGTTTTTGAGAGTTGTAAAAGTATCATTTTTAAGAAATCCATATTATATATAAAGACCTTAAGAAATGTATCTGACTTTTATATAAATTAAATCATGCTTTATCATATGACTTTCAATTCCTTATTAACTTCGATCTAAATAAAGTCTAATTAATCACTTGACATTTAACACAATCGCGCTTATATTCGTACTGTTAATACCACATGGGTACTAATATTACCTACAGTAAATTGAAGTACTATGATTCAATTCAGTACTAAAATAGTCATTGACAAGTCGAGGAACAAAGTCTTCAGTTTTTTAACCAGATTTGAAAATCTTCCTCTTTGGAATTACTATGTTTTAAGTGTATCTAAAAAATCGACAGGAGATGCATGCAACGGTTCAATTTATCAGCAAATTAGAAGAAATGATAAACAGACATTCAGAGTTACGATTTGCAGACCACCTGAGTTAATAGAAATTGAAACAACAGAAGATTCAAAACCTCCATTTAACAGATGGTTTATTCTGAAGAGAACCTGGGAACAAACCATTATCGAGGACCATTTTGAACTGGAAACAAACTTTCCAACCATGGTTGAAAGCCTGTCGAAAGGTCGGATAAAGAATGCGGTTCTGGAAAATCTCAATAAACTTAAGGAGTTGCTCGAAAATGGAACAACAATTTTGCAGGATGGTAGATCTGTAAATATTTAATAATTGAAAGAATGCTAACAAAATTAGAACAAATAGAAAGAGTAGTTGCCGTAGCCAAAAAAAGATTTTTGACTTATGGTTTTAACCAGGTTTCAATAGGAAGTATTGTTAAAGAATTGAGAACAAGCAAAAGTACTGTCTACAAGTACTTCAATACTAAGGAAGATCTCATTAAGGGTGTAATTGACCAGATGGAAAAGGAAATAACAAAAAACATTGAACAAATTATATTTGACCAGGCAAAATCTTTTTGCAGTAAACTGGGAGCCATAATTGAGTTAAATAAAGATATCTTAAGCAGTATAAATGATGAGTTTCTCAAAGATCTGCAATTCTATTATCCTGAGATATGGGGATATTATGAACAACTGAGATTAAGCAGAATAAATAAGTATTACAGACAATTGTTAACAAATGGGATTGATGAAGGAATAATCAGAAAGGACATCAATATTGAGATATTACTAATTGTATATATGCAATTAACCAAAATTCCTTTTAATAAGGGACAATTTCAGAAACTTCATATAAATAATCAGAAATTATACGAAGATATATCAAGGGCATTCCTTGAAGGAGCGATGATCAGAAAATGATGAATTATAGTATTAATTAAAAACAAGTTAATTATGAAAATATATCGAATAGAAACTGGGAAAGTGAAAGTTAAAAAGAAACAACTTCAAAGAGATAAAATTTAATAATATGACAATTACAGGGACAATAATTCATTTGGCTGCTATAAGCATCTTGGCAATAGTATTGTCAACACTGGCAATGCTGACGGTAAAATGGACCGGAGTTGATATAAAAGATCCAACACAAAGAAATAATCCTTTAGTTTTAACAATTGCAGGAATATTCAATTTGCTTTTCATTGTAGCTGTTGTTTTAATATTGAAGTTTTGGGACAACCAATCGATTGGTATACTCGGATTTTCCTTCAAATTATCAGACTTTATTTTTGCCATTTTAGTGTTGCTCTTATCAGTTGGTCTGGCACTATCATATCTTTTATTTCTTCATAATAGAAGGATAATCACGATCGAATGGGAGAAAAATCTTCTGCCTGTTAATTTTAAAGTAATACTAAATTTATTATTGGGACTGATCGTTTTATTTATTGCTGCTCTCCAGGAAGAAATTTTATTTCGGGGGTATTTTGCCTATATATTACTCCCCTATGGTTTCTTTTATGCTATAACGATTTCTACGATAATATTTACCATCTGGCATTTTCTAACGAATAAGGTGAACTTGTTTCAAACAATTGATTGGCTATTAGGTGGTACTATGTTGTTTTATCTTTTTTGGTTGAGTGGGTCAATTTGGGTAGCAGCATTGATCCACTTCAGCCGTAATTTCACAAATGTTCTTGTATTTAATATATCAGGATTCAGTTCAGTACTATCTTTTAAAAAACCAATGCTCCCACAGCATAAAACCATTTATACAGTGATTTATTCGTTCATTATTATGCTGATTGGATTTGTCTATTATAGTTTTATCCACTGATCCATAAATTAGTGGAGTAACGTACTTACCGGATATAAAGATATCTGATTTACGAATTTAACAAATTTAATAACTTTTAAAATTAAGAGATATGTTTATAGGTCATTTTGGCGTAGGATTAGGAGCAAAAAAAGCTGCTCCTGAAATATCACTTGGAACTTTTTTTCTTGCATGTCAATTCCTTGATTTACTCTGGCCAACATTTTTATTATTTGGTTGGGAGCATGTTGAAATTCAGCCGGGAATCACAAAAATGACGCCATTAAATTTCACAGACTATCCTATATCTCATAGTCTTTTGATGGCTCTGGTCTGGGGTTTTGGTTTTGGTCTTGTATATTTTTTAATTAAGCGCAATTTCAAAGGATCAATTATATTAGGATTGGTTGTAGTTAGCCACTGGATACTTGATTTATTTGTACATAGACCGGATTTACCTCTCTACCCGGGCAGTCATGCATATGTTGGCTTTGGGCTCTGGAACCTTAAAATTGTTGCAGTTATATTGGAAGGACTAATCTTTATTGCAGGTTTAATATTTTATTTATATAGTACTAAATCTAAAAATAAAGTCGGCATCTATGGTTTCTGGGGATTAATACTGTTTCTTGTATTGATATATATAAGCAACCTATTTGGTTCCCCGCCACCTAATGTTAAAGCAATTGCATGGGCGGGAGAGTTGCAATGGATTTTTGTCATCTGGGCATATTGGGTTGATAAAAACCGACTGGTTAAAGAACATGGAGTAACACATAAGCAATGAATATGTTGTGAAAGAAACAGAATAGTTGCATAGATTATTATTTAATGATTCATGGTATTAATACACTATTAGGAGGATTGTACAATGCGCACATTAAGTTGGATTAATTTAGGGTTACGAGGAACCATGGAATTGGGAATAGTATTGGGATTGGGGTACTGGGGATTTTATACCGGGAATAGTACCTCATCCAAAATAATTTTAGGTATTGGTTGTCCATTAATAGGATTTGGATTTTGGGGCCTGGTCGATCTCCATAACTTCGGCAGGTATTCAGAATCTCTTCGTTTGATTCAAGAATTATTAGTTTCTGGATTAGTTGCTTTTCTCTTATTCAATATTGGGAAGCATCTCTTCGGTTTGGTTTTAGGTTTTATATCAATTATTCATCATGCTTTAGTTTATATTATTGGTGAAAGGTTATTGAAATGAAATTTTGCTATTAAATTTAATTTTTCCCTATCACAGATATAAGGTATGAACACACTTGTTTGGCAGGATATTATTCTTTTAGACTGTTTCTTTTTAACATGTCAAATTCTGCATTTCTAAAATAGACAATTTCGTCATATCCCACAACTTCATACCCTTTCACCACGGTTATATTAATTATATTTGATTTATGAATACAACTACTAATGTCGATGCATTATCATTGTTTATTTTTATCGGAGTTTTTCTGGGACTAATCCTGTCGTTTTTCTTTATTACAAAGTCTTCTCCAAACATCAAGGCTAACAGATTCCAGGGTCTACTACTCCTTTCTCTGGTATTATGCATGATGGAACAATTTCTTAATTTAACAGGACTTATTGTTAAAGTGCTTCCAATTACTAATTCAACTGAACCGCTGAATTTTACAATCGGGCCATTTCTTTATCTTTTCATTAAAAGAAGTATTGACCAATCTGATTTAAAAAAAGAATGGATACATTTTATTCCCTTCTTCCTTTACCTTGGTTACATTTGTTTTGATTTAATACAACCAAATGATTTTAAGTATAATGAGTATGTAAGTTGTATCCACCCTGACTGGCCTCTGCTTAAAGTTCATACAACAATATCGTCTGATCCCCTGAGTATTAAAAAATACCTAAACTTGCTGACATCCGTACATATACTTTTTTACATTTCAATTTCATTTAGGAAACTAGTAGAGAAAACTGGTCAGTCAGGAGAATCCATATTCAGAACAAATGATGATATCCTCAAGTCATTGAGAAATATGATTTTTCACATTCTCATAATCATAATTATATTTATTATCGTAAAAACTAATTTCAAGGGAGATACAGGTGATTATTTTATAGGTATTTATGTTTCTTTACTAACCATGATAACCACTTACAGAGTAATGTATGATTCTTCCTTTTTTGACCGGTCGACATCTTTTATGGATCTTTCAGTAAAAAAGTACCGTCATTCTTCTCTTACTGAAACGGCTAAAAGAGTAATACTTGATAAAATTATTCATGAACTTGAAACAAAACATTACTTTTTAGATAATTTAGCCTCATTGTCTGAACTGGCAAAGAAAATTGGTGCAAGTCCCCATCATGTTTCCCAAGTAATAAACGAAAAACTAAATGAAAGTTTTTTTGAATTGCTTGCATCATATCGCGTTGACGAGGCAAAACGAATTTTATTAGACAAAAAAAATGATGCGCTTACTATTGAAGAGATCTCTGAAATAGTCGGATACAATTCAAGAACAGCTTTTAATAATGCTTTTAAAAAACTTACCGACAAAACTCCATCGGAATTCCGTAGATCAATAAATCACTGACGTTGATTTATTTACTGTTATAAATTTGTACTTACCTATCGGGGTGTACGACATAGTTATAGGGATGTTCTTTGACTGATGTTGTCTGATATTAGTTTTGATCCTGACATATAAACCAGTTAAATCTTATTATGGAAAATAATTCTAACAGAAATCTTTGGGTAGATTATTTAAGGTCAGCAATTACAGTTTTGGTAGTGGCACACCATTCATCGCTGGCATATACAACATTCGCAAAATTTGATAAAGTGGCATATATTAATTCAACTCATCCAATTGTGGATATTAAAAGCTGGATGGGGTTTGATATTTTTGAGAATTTCAACGACATATTCTTTATGTCTCTTATGTTTCTGATAGGAGGATTATTCCTTTCCAAAAGCATCAGCAAGAAAGGTACATTAACCTTTGTAAAAGACAGGATTTATAGATTATTTCTCCCTTTCATTCTAGGCGGAACTTTCCTAATGTTAATTGCCTATTTCCCTTCTTACTATGTTGCTTATGATAGCGCGGATCTCCTTGCATACATAAAAGATTTTTTTATAATAGAAAAGTGGCCAGTGGGTCCTCCATGGTTTATTTGGGTTTTATTCGTTTTTAATCTGCTATTTGCGTTTTCCAATTCCATTATTCAAAAGTTTAATAAAAAGGCAGATACTCTAGTCCCCAAAATTCAAGATAAACCATTTTTATTCTTTACATTTATTTTTACGGTCACATGGATACTTTATGTTCCGCTGGCATATAATATAGGTGCAGGCACTTGGACAGGTATAGGGCCATTTGATTTTCAGTTAAGCCGGATTCTTTTATATTATGGTTATTTCATGATTGGAATTTTGATTGGAAATTCAGATTTTAACAATGGAATTTTCTCTATAAAGTCCCTTCTGGTCAGAAAATGGTGGCTTTGGAGTTTGCTTTCCTTAATAATCTACATGGTTTTAACAATAAATGGAAGGTTAAATCTTTTGAGACATATCGTTGAAGACAATAAAATTAAACAATTTAGTGCGTGGATGATTTATTATACTATATATGCAGCATCTTGCACATTAAGCTGTATTGCATTTATTACAGCTTTTAGAAAACTAATTAAATTCCCAAAATTATTGTGGAGCTCTTTATCTGAAAATGCTTATTTAATTTATTTAATTCATTATGTTTTCGTTATATGGATTCAGTTTTATCTTTTAAGGATAAACGTTCCTGCATTTTTAAAATTTTTGTTAACATTTATAATTTCCCTCCTACTTAGTTGGGGAATAAGCATTTTATTGCGAAAGTTCAGATTAATCAATAAATATCTATAAGAAGTTAAATTAAATATAAATATCTCTATATTAGAAAGTGACCATGTAAACACAAACTTCTCATATTGTCAGAATCAATAATTGTATTTTAAATTGGAACCATGAAAAAGGTCTTAATTACAGGAGGTACCGGGAAATTGGGTAAGGAAATTGTTAATCAACTTCTGTTCAAAAAATATCAGATAACAGTACTAAGTACTAAGAAAAGGCTTGAGCTACCAAAGAGTGTTCTGATTCTGAAAGCGGATTTAACCAATATATATAGTTTGAAAAACAATATTAAAGATTTTCAAATTATTATACATTGTGCTAGCAATCCTAAAGATTCTGAAAATGTAGATTTTAAAGGTACTTTGAATTTACTACAATCCATTAATAATAAAGAATTGCCCCACATTATTTACATATCCATAGTTGGAGTTGATAAAAGTACCTTTCCTTATTATCAGCACAAATATCAAGCTGAAACTATAATTCAGGAATCAGAATTTCCCTGGACAATTCTTAGAATAACACAATTTCATGATTTCGTTTTACATCAAGTAATTGACTCATTAGATAATAAAGATGATTCAATATTTAAAGTTCCAAAGCAAATGGCTTTTCAATCGATTGACATAAAAAATGTCGCTGAATTTATTTCTTCTATTATTTCAGATGATCCAAAAAATTCTATAATTACTTTAGGCGGACCTGAAGTTCTTAATATCAAAGATATGGTAAAAATATATCTCACAGAGGTAGGGAGATCAGCCAAAATTAAGGAAGTTATTACAAACAATTCTTTTTATAAGATTTTTACAACAGGGATAAATTTGTGTCCTAATGAAAAAATTGGAACCATAAAATGGGGAGATTTTATAAGAGTGTATCTTGATTGGAAAAACCATTGCCCTTGTCCATAATCGGTCGGAGTAAATTGACCATTCTCTGCCGGAATTAAGTGCTTGTCATTATATTATTTATGTTCTTCATATCTTATCTGGTCAAATGTGGTCAAACCGTCCGGCTTCTGCACTAATAGATATTTATTTTATATAAAATAGTTATTTTCTATAAAATAGTCGAGCATCCTTAATAGTATTTGGGGTATTACATATAAATATACTGGTATAATCTATAATAAGCCTGAATTGAAAGATTACATTCAAACTCCAAAAGACTTTATAAGTAGGAAAGAACGGCAGCAATTAATGAAAACATGTCGGGAACATTCCGAGTTGGATTTAATAAAAGGGCGTCAAACCTGGCCAGTTCGTTATATGTTAATTGATCTAGCTCTTTACAGTGGATTAAGAGTCGGTGAGATGGCAGCATTAAAGGTTGGTGATATATCTTTTAAGGAACCTGATCCTTATATCATTGTTCGACATGGCAAAGGGAATAAGAAGCGTACTGTTTATATTGATCAGAAGTTAACTAAGCATTTAAAGGAATTCATTAATTACAAAGCAAAGTCCTTAAATCAGTCAGTTGATATTACATCTGGAAGAAAAGAAATTTGACCACCAGACCTGGTTTTCTCCTGATTCAGGAGTTATTATATTGAGGTTGTACAAAACTCCCCATTGAAAGCTGATAATTGACCAGAACTCCCCGGAAAGATTCACCATAATTATTATCTCAAAACCTCATTTTTTTTGCAAAAATGAGGGTGATTTATGTCGTTTTTGCAGCTGATTCTGATAAGAAATCCTTGATATTTTCATTTAAATCAACATTTTCATTAAAATATCTTCATCGAGCGTCAATTGGAAAAGCCGGTTAGCTTGACAACATTCAGCCGAACAAAATAACATTTTTATACTCACCTACAAATCATTGACTTTAATCCAGCTTCAGATGGTCAATATATTCCAACGAAAAGTGGACAGGGTCACCGACTTTCGCACTAAACCAAGTGTTCTCATTTCAAGATCAAAAATCCTAAAATCAAGAAAGTTATCAGAGTATTCATATTTATTGGTATAGTTGGAAATTAATCAAGACTTGCGTAGTCAATTGGGATTATTTAAATTTAAACAGAATGAAATACATGAATCTATAAAGAGATAATCCCATGAAAGCGTATCTGTTTTGTTCCCCTGAGTTTTCTTTGGACACCGTTAAGGACGTTATCGACTTATTAAATAGTATTCCGGGAGAGCTTAAGCTTGAAGCCAAAAAATCATTGTCGCCAGATTTTTTTAAACAGCTTAATGCAGAATTTGAGTTTATTGATGATAATTCTGAATTGACATTTGAGGAGCTATTTCATATAACAAAATTATATAGAAGTTCACAAAGTATAAATCCTGATGACTTTGTTGTCTTTATAACATCCATTAGAAACGATCAACAATGGTTTAGTGCCTTTAATAAAAAGGACATATTTATACACGGTGCAGAATGGGATTTAATTTCAAATATTGATTCAAAATTTGAGCTTGCCTTTCAATGTATAGAAAATATTTTTCAATCATTGATCAACCTAAGGTTAAATGAATATCATGAAGAACCAGAAGGTTGCATTAATGACTTTTGCGGAAATAAAACTAAAATATTAATAAAGTTACAGACTGGAAATATATGTCAGAAATGTTTTGAAAGGGCAAGGCAATATGGATTAAATGATGTGTTTTTGTCACAATTAATTAATACTCTTGAAATTATTAAAGGTGAGTTTAGTCTTTCAAAAAAGTTTTCAAAAGAGGTCAGGCTTGATCCAGTCAGAGTGTCTGAGAATGGGGAAATCTGGATAGGTGAAAAATATATTGATTTAGAATTCCGCCTAATGATATTGTACCTCGGGTTCTTGACAAATATTGAGGGAATTTCAGCTCCCCTCAATTGTAAAGATAAAAAAGTCTTTGTGGATATATATAAAGCACTAAGTGATAATCCAGATGATGAAGTAATTCAACGGATTTTCTGCAAAGAAATAACAACAATGGAAGGAGTAAAGATAAAAGATAATAAAGTGAAGTTTTTCCAGTATAAGACGAAGGTTCATGATGCATTAAAATTGTCTCTTGGAGAATCTTTATCTAAATTTTATGAAATTCATAGACTTTCAGATGAAAGCGGAAAATTCTTTTTCAGGGTAATGCTTCAAAAAAAGGATATCAAATTTCCAAAAAAATTCACAAGACCCAAAAGATCAACAAGATAGAAATTCGAAACATTTCGACTTTCTATTCGAAACATTTCAATGGTCTGATATTCAACATATTAGGTGTAGCTTTGTGCCGTTAAACCAAACAAAATACGCCTATGAAGAAAGAAAAGACTATTCAAATTCAAACTCAGAAACCAAATCTGAAAATCAACATCTCAGATGTTGTAGTATCTGACCTGACAAAATCCTTGTATGACTATTCAAACAGGGAGAATGAAATCAATACTCTTGTAATGAGTATTTCTCAAATCGGCCAGCAACAACCAATCACTGTAATAAATATTGGTAATAAGTATATGGTCATTGATGGTGTACTTAGACTTAAGGCTATGAAACGTTTAAATTTAAACGAAATCGAATCAATTGTCATTGAATTTACCAAAAGTGATGCACTCTCTCTTTTAGATCTAATTATTCACCACCAAATCAGGAAACAGAAAACACAACTGGAGAAACTGAATGAAGTAAGATCATTACTTCGTATTGATTCTAAGGATAGGAATCCACTAAGAGACAAAGAACAGAGAATTACGCTAATTTCATCAATGCTTGGTAACAGGGGGTGGCGTAGAAACAATGTGATTTCATTAGAAACTATTCTTCGATGGGAGAAAGAAAACGGGTCAGAACTTAGTTTAGGAGAAAAGGTTATTTCTAACGAGTTATCAGTTCGTAAAGCACTTGAAATAATTGATCTCAGAACCAATCCCCTTTACAACGATGAGAAAGAAAATGAATCTCATATTGTTGACGGGTTCATAAAAGGTCAATATTCATCGGATCAAGCAGTTCATTTGATGGATATGTTCGACAAAAAAAAGAATGAAGGTCATACTGTCATTAATCTTCACCCGATAAAGGAAGATAATTTTAAAATTCTTCAAGGAAATATTGAGGAGATAGATCTTCCCGGAAATCTTGAAATTGACACAATATTTACTTCTCCTCCTTATTATAAACTAGTCAGATATGGGGATGATCCTAATGAAATTGGATGGGAATCGACACCTAACGAATATATTAAAAGGCTTGCTGATATACTTATGAAATGTTTCGAAAAGCTTAAATCAACAGGTTCTATGTTCATCAATATCGGTGAAACTTATCATGACCAGGAATGTCTGGGTATTTCAGACAGGTTAGTAGTTGAATTAATGGGAAGAGGGGTGAGATATGTTGACCGAATAATCTGGAAAAAAGATTCAAACAAACCAATTGGTAACCAGGTTAAGAGGTTGAATTCCGGATATGAAAGTATCCTTCACTTCTCAAAGACCAGAGACTTTCACTTTGAAAGATTCAAAATCGAGAAAAAGATACCGCTAAGGGTCGCAAGTGGATGTAAAGAAAAAGGAAGTAAAAAGATCGGTCGACACATACCCAACAATTATTTCCAATTCCGGGATGTTCTTGATGAGAATAACGTTTCAAATATTTTGTCCGTTCAAATTAATAAGAATAGAACAAAACATATAAAAGGTGAAAAGAGACACCCGGCAACATTTTCTTCAAATCTACCGGTTATCCCACTTTTGATATCAACCCCAAGGAAGAAGAATTCTGTTGTGTTCGATCCATTTTTGGGCTCTGGATCCTGTGGTTCTACTGCCCTTTTATTGGGATTTAAATTCTATGGGGTAGAACTGTACGAAGAGAATATCCAGACAGCCCGAAGAGTACTTTCCGAGAGTCAGGAAGTGTTTGACAGGGATTCTTTGAGCTCGTTCATGGGGGGTATTGGTTCATCGAATGAATCGGATAACCTCGGAGAAAGAAATCAGGCAGCATAATCCTACTGCTTATAAACCATAGTAAACCAATAGGTACTACTAGTGGATTAGCTATCCCAAAGTATTTTGCTAAGATTATCACAACACATTTTATCTAAAATTTTATAAACTAATTAAATAGGAGGAAAAATTATGAAACAGCAATTAAACAACAACAGCAAAAAATCAATAATAGAAGAGTGGTTGAGGTTAAATAAGAATCAGTGCCTTTATGGGGTAAATTCTGCGTATTTCGGTCATCAAGAAGTTAATCATGAAGATCGTAAAAAACTTGATAATCAAACTATTCTATTGACTGCAACCACAAGTAAAAATAGTGAAAAACAAACCCTGATTTGTTCGTTTCATCTAAGGGGACATGGATTTTATTATGAACAGTGGGATTATTCTGAGAGTATGCAGGTTTATAAAGCAACAAAAAACCGGGATTATTATTACAAATTCACTGAGTTGTATAATAAAACTACAAATACTTTCTATACCGAAAAGGGGATTTATGCAAAGCATGAACTGATTCAGTTCTTAATTAAATACTTTGCTCAATTGCAATCATCATTTGAAAATGGAAAAGATGATTCTGTACTAAATAGCTTTTACCAGTTTATTAATAAATAATATGGAACATTTGCTTAATAATTAATTCAATTATAATGATATATAAACAATTTTAAAAAAGGAGGTAAATATGATTAAAAGTAGAACTGATGAATATAATGAAAGAAAATATGCTCATGATTTCTTTAAAAAATCCATTAAAAATCTATGTTATTGTCGAAGAAGAGAATTCAATAAAGTGTTGAATGATGAATATGTATTTCTATTCAATGTCAAAAGAGACATTTATGTCTGCGGTATGGATCTTAATGGCATGAAAAAATCGATAGTTAAATTATCAACGAGACCACATTTGAATGCTCATTATGTTCAAAGTGTTTTAGATAACGGATTAGTATGTCTCATTGATGGTCCGGTAGAGAAGCCAATGATGAAGTTCTTTTGTAAAAGCACTTATATTAAAAAATATATAAAGAA
>CAVXEU010000002.1:0-1813734 GCA_963760915.1 uncultured Bacteroidales bacterium
TAGGTCGGAGACTATGAACCGGTTTCGCCAGGAATCGGGGAGTCACCCTTGAAATACGACCCTTTATTTATCTGGAACCTAACTCCCGCAAGGGAAGACATTGTTTGGTGGGTAGTTTGACTGGGGTGGTCGCCTCCAAAAGAGTAACGGAGGCTTCTCAAGGTGCCCTCAGCACGATTGGTAACCGTGCGCAGAGTGCAATGGCATAAGGGCGCTTGACTGTGAGACCGACAAGTCGATCAGGTACGAAAGTAGAGCATAGTGATCCGGTGGTTCCGTATGGAAGGGCCATCGCTCAAAGGATAAAAGGTACTCCGGGGATAACAGGCTGATCGCCGCCAAGAGCTCATATCGACGCGGCGGTTTGGCACCTCGATGTCGGCTCGTCACATCCTGGGGCTGGAGAAGGTCCCAAGGGTTCGGCTGTTCGCCGATTAAAGTGGCACGCGAGCTGGGTTCAGAACGTCGTGAGACAGTTCGGTCCCTATCTGTTGTGGGCGTAGGAGATTTGAGAGAACCTGACACTAGTACGAGAGGACCGTGTTGGACAGACCTCTAGTGTACCTGTTGTGGCGCCAGCTGCATCGCAGGGTAGCTATGTTTGGAAGAGATAAGCACTGAAAGCATCTAAGTACGAAGCTCGTCTCAAGATGAGATCTCCTTTAAGGGTCGTTGAAGACTACGACGTTGATAGGCTGCAGGTGTAAAGGCGGTAACGTCAAAGCCGAGCAGTACTAATTACCCGTAAACTTTCGGGGTACAGATTTTATTAACTTTCAATCCGATATGTCATAAGGTATTAAAAGCCTTTAGGTGACTATAGCGTCGGGGTTCCACCTCTTCCCATTCCGAACAGAGAAGTTAAGCCCGACAGCGCCGATGGTACTGCAATTGTGGGAGAGTAGGTCGTCGCCGACTTTAATTAAAGCCCTTCAGGAAACTGAAGGGTTTTTTTGTTTAAGTAATACGAGCGCTGGCAGAGTAGGTTGAGCGCAGCGAAATCCCGTACCGACCGAAGGGAGTGTCGGGATCGTCGCCGACTTTAATTAAAGCCCTTCAGGAAACTGAGGGGCTTTTTTGTTTAAGTAATATGAGCCCTGGCAGACAAGGTTGAGCGTAGCAAATCAGATGAACTCAGAGCTCCCGATAACCCTTACCGTGTTTCCCCGTGCAATCCGTGGTTAATTTTTTTATTCTTTCTGTTTGCCTGATAAATCCATTATGCACCACGGATAACACGGATTAACACGGATTTGGATCAGTGCCCGTTCCGTGTTTCTCCGTGCAATCCGTGGTTAATTTTTTTATTCTTTCTGTTTGCCTGATAAATCCATTATGCACCATGGATAACACGGATTAACAAGGATTAGGATCAGTGCCTTTTCCGTGTTTCTCCATGCAATCCGTGGTTAATTTTTTTATTCTTTCTGTTTGCCTGATAAATCCATTATGCACCACGGATAACACGGATTAACACGGATTTGGATCTGTGCCCTTTCCGTTGTGTCATTAATACTTAATTGATAAAATGTATCGGAGGAATTAAACGACACCTCAATTCCTGAATGGATTATAAAAAAAAAGAGGATACGCAATTGCATACCCCCTTATATAAATCCTAGATAATTCTCTGTTAATAGAATTTATATCTCATATCAATAATATTTGCACTCTTACGCAGGGCGTCATAAGCCTCATAGGTACCTCTCATTTCAAACGTTGACTGTAACCTTTTCTGGATTGATTTGATATCCTCATCCCCGGTTGCTGTTACATTATTGGCAACAAGCATATAAACACCATTTATCCCTTTTACCGGACCCTCCAGAATTCCCTGCTTGCTGACTGATGCAGCTGCTATGAGCGCAGGTTCGGTTCCAACTCCGGGCACTGTGTATGAATTGAAATTTATCTGGGTAGCCTCTTCCACAGTAAGGCCCATTGTCCTTGCAATATCATCAATAGTTTTTCCTGATCCGTTATTCTTATTAAAGTCAGCTGCTATGAGATCCGCCTTTTTATCCTTAATAAGAATGAATCTGATATCATTCTCAACATCCTTAACAGGGGCTATTCCATCCTCTTGAACTCTTGTACAATATGCAACCACATACTTGTCTCCTACTTCAAATACTGCCTGCTGACTGTTGTCAAGAATTATTTTTCCCTGTTCGGCCTGAAATAAGGCCATGATCAATGACCTTGGATTATCGAGTCCGGGTAATGTTTTTTGCTGAGGTACTACATCAGTGGCAATCCTCTTATTTAAACCATCCGTTGCAATAGCTTTAGTAAATTTTTCATATGTATCATTCATTCCGGCAAATTTACTTGCCTCACTGTAATACTTCTGGTTTGTTGCGGAGCTAGGCATTATTTTCCTGTCAATAATTCCAATATTGTATTTTCTTACATCTTTTGACTGATCAAGGATTTGAATAATATGAACTCCAAATGATGTTTCAACTATTTTAATATCACCTTTTTTACCTGAAAAACAAGCATTGTTAAAGGGAACAACCATCCTGCCTTCCGGAAACCAGCCGAGGTCGCCACCAATTTGTGCTGAACCCTGATCATCTGAATTGGTCCTGGCAAGCACATCAAAAGGAGTACCCGTCTTAATTAATTTAACAAGACTGTCAGCCTCATGAGTTGCCATTGCCAACGACCTGTTCTCATTTGTTGCTATAAGGATATGACGAACATGAACTGAATCTGGTCTATCAGCGACTGCAATCAGTTTGGCCAGTTTATATGAACCATCCTCAAGGTATGGCCCATAGATTGTTTTCAGATCATCTTTCTTTACAAAATCTCTGAGATTTTCAGGAACACCGCTAAGAGGTGTAAAAAACCCCACATAACGGGTATCGGAGGTCAAATTAATAAATTGCACCGGGTCGGGCGCTTCAGCAAATTCCTCTTTGGTTTTTTCAATCCACTGTTCTGTCTGTTTAATGTCCTGTTCAGATGGAACCACATCAAATGTAACATACTCAATATCCCTTGATGCTGTCCTCCTAAAATTCTGTTTATGGGTTGAATAGTATGACTCAATATCATCATTGGAAACAGTGACTGATGAATCAGGTATCGACGCATAATTTTTGAGTACAAAACTGAAGTCAACAGTATTTTGATTAAGAATTCTGTCAAAATCTGCCTGTTTTGAAGTCACATATAATCCTTTGGAAACCAGTGTATTGTATTTAGTATTCATCCGGTCATTTACAATCTCATTTTCGAAGAATAACCAGTATTTTTTGGCGGTTTCGTCAACTTCGGTCTGTTTCAGAAAATTCACAAGAAAGGATTTATTAAATGCACCTGTCTGCTGATCGGTAAATAATTGCTGTACTATCTGGTGAGGATTGTTTCCAAGAACCAATTCGTCAACCTCTTCGGAACTAACTCCGATACCGAGTTTTTTGTACTGCGGATCAAGAATTTTTTCCCTTACCATCTGCTGCCAGGTCTGTTCCCTTATTGACTCATTAGTTGCTTCATCAATATTTGTTCTTCCTGATAATTTATAAATCTCCAACAAGTTCTGCAACCGCGATTCATAATCCTGATAAGAAATATATTCTCCCCCGATCTCGCCTATCTCGTAATATTTTTTTTGCTTTAATCGCTGGCCTCTTCCACCTCCGAAAAAATCACTTACCACAAACAGGAAAAGTGAAAGACCAATCACTCCTGCAACTAATACTCCGGCTTTCTCGCGCAAAAATTGAAGTGTTGACATGTAATATCTTCTTTAAAATAATTAATAGAAATATTCCTTTTTTAATACAGGCGACAAATATAACAAAATTTCATTAAAACTCTGACCTGAAAGTAAATTGTTCTCAGATATGTAACAACTAGTTATTGAGTGGATTATAAAATCATAAATCATAATATGAATATCATATTTCTGATTCACACGTATCTTCTTCATGTTTTCAGAACAACTGCCTTCATTTCATTGTTAAACAGATGATAATTCTCATATTATTATCTAATTCGGTTTTATTCAAATAACTTGGCGATATATATAAAGTGAAATCTCGAATAATCGAATATCTGTAATCTAAACCAATGTCGAAAAATTTGCGAGGACTCTCCGGAAGAAAAGGAGTCAAATTAAGCCTTTTTGGGGACATTATCGGGTCAAGTCTTAATGCCCCAGGTGAACGTGATAATCTGCTTAAGGATTTGTCAGATAGATCACTTGTGGGAAGAGCATCAATTTTTGGAACAAGTTCTTTTTATGATTTTCTAAGAAATGATCACAGGGATAAAAAGGTTTTCATTTGCGATGGTACAGCATGCCTGACTTCCGGTAAACAGGAAGGTCTGCGAAATTCATTGCGTGATAGTTTCCGGGAGGATGAAATTGGCACAGTCACATGTCTTGGACATTGCCATACCAACAATGCATTCATGTATAATAATTCAACATATTCAATGGCTGACCTTTCATCTCTCAGTGACGTATTAAATTCTGGTTATAAGGTCAAATCCGACTTTTATACCGGGACAAATGCTGAAAGACCGGCACTTATGCTAAAAATTAATGATCTCGACGGATATTATGGAATTACACGAAAATATGCCAGTAATATTCCGGGAGCCTTAAAAGAAATTGAAGTGTCAGGTCTTCGTGGAAGGGGGGGAGCAGGATACCCGTTTCATCTTAAGCTTAAAACAGCCAGGAATACACCATCTTCTCAGAAATATGTAGTTTGTAATGCTGATGAAGGAGACCCTGGTGCATTTTCTGACAAATGGCTTCTTGAGGAGAGACCTCATCTGGTGCTGTCCGGAATGAGAATGACAGGCATGATTACAGGTGCCGATACTGGTATAATATATATAAGAGGAGAATATCCTGAAGCTGTCCGGGCTGTCAGGGACGCAGTCAGACTACTTGAAAAGGAGAATCTCTCCGTTAAAGATACCGGTAGTGCAGAGATCAACTTCAAATTCCATGTTGTGGAAGGTGCGGGTGCTTATATCTGTGGTGAGGAAACATCATTACTAAATTCTCTTGAAGGATTGAGACCGGAAGTGCGTACACGACCTCCATTTCCTGCTGAGTATGGATTATTTGGGATGCCTACAGTACTAAGCAACGTGGAAACATATGCAAATATATGTTATATACTCAGGGAGGGAGGACAGGTATATTCTTCATTGGGTACCGGAAAGTCTCCCGGAACAAAGCTTGTCTCACTTGATGGCGCATTTCACAGACCGGGTCTTTATGAGGTACGGATGGGAACGCCTCTGCAAACAGTCTTTACCGAAATGGGAGGAGGAACTAAATATCCGGTTAAGGCATTCCAGATTGGTGGTCCCCTTGGAGGGATAATTCCTGCTGATAAGGTAAACGACCTTAACCTCGATTTCGAATCATTCAGCGAAGCTGGTTTTCTGCTCGGACATGCAGGAGTAGTCTCAATACCAGCTGATTTTGAACTGATTAAATTTCTTTTACATCTCTTTGAGTTTGCGTCAAGGGAATCTTGTGGAAAATGTATTCCTTGTAGAATAGGGACAGACCGTGGTCATGAACTTTTGGATTCGGCGGCTTACAGAAAGGTTAAGATTGATGAAGAGCTTTTTTTCGATCTTCTTGAAACCCTGCAGTCAGGTTCTCTATGTGCTCTGGGAGGCGGTCTGCCACTGCCTGTAAGAAATGTGATGCAATATTTTAAGTCGGAGCTGGATGAATATTTTACGCCGATAAAGATATAGTCATGGAGAAAGTAGCCTTTATTGATGATGTACCATATCTTCTGTATGACGGAGAAACTATTCTGGAATTTGTGAGAAGGAATAAGGGAGTTGATCTTATTCCTACACTTTGTCAGGCAGGGAATCTGGAAAATTACGGTTCCTGCAGGATCTGTTCAGTTGAAGTTGCTCCTAAGAAAAATGGTCCTGCAAAAATAATGGCCTCTTGCCACTCTCCGGTTTCAGAAGGTTTTTATGTATATCCGTCAACTGAAAGAATAATAAAACTAAGAAAGAATATAATTGAACTTATCTTAACGGATTATCCTGCCGATAAACTCCGCGCGAAACCCGGAGACCTTCCGACTGAGTTCCAGATGACTCTCTCTTTAATAGGTATTCCGGATGTAAGATATCCTTCTTCCAACATTCACAAAGGTATTGAGCCCGACAGATCGCATCCGTATATCTGGTCTGATATGGATGAGTGTATAAGCTGTTACCGTTGCGTAAGGGCATGCGATGAGCTTCAGTCAGAGCATGTTCTGGGAGTATCAGGACGCGGGATGAATACCAGGATAATAAAGGGATTCAACGAAAATTTTATGAATTCTTCATGTGTTTCCTGCGGGGCCTGCGTGCAGACCTGTCCGACAAATGCCATATCCGACAGGTATGGAACTAAAACAATTAAGGCTGATAGGATAGTCAGGACCATATGCACCTATTGCGGAGTCGGCTGTAACCTTGAGATCAAGGTCAAAGATGGTGTTGTGAAGGGAATACAGGCGCCTGTTGACGCTGAAGTTAACAGGGGTCATACTTGTGTAAAGGGAAGATTTGCATTCGGGTTTTACAGCCATCCTGACAGATTACGGTCTCCACTTATCAGAAAAAACGGAAAATTTGAAGAGGTCTCATGGGATGAAGCTTATACTTATACTGCAACAAAATTCAGCGAGATCAGGGAGAAATACGGAGCTGATGCCCTTGCCGGAATATCCTCTGCACGATGTACAAATGAAGAGAATTATCTTATGCAGAAGTTCTTCAGGATAGTGATCGGTACAAATAATATTGATGGTTGCGCGAGGGTCTGTCATGCCCCTACTGCAATGGGAATGCAATGGGCATATGGTACCGGGGCCGCAACCAATTCTGTGAATGATATGTATAAGACGGAATGCATTCTGGTAATCGGTTCAAACACTACAGATGCACATCCGGTTACCGGTGCAAGGATCAGGACATTGGCACAAAGAGGGATTCCACTGATTGTGATAGATCCGCTCAAGATTAATCTTGCACGGTTTGCCAGGTATCATCTTCAGAACAGACCAGGTACCAATGTTGCAGTTCTGAATATGTTTTCACGGTATATTCTTGATGAAGGACTTATTGATATTAAGTTTATAGAAAGCCGCACTGAAGGATGGCATGATTTTGAGAAGTACCTTAAGAGACTTGATATTTCGGAACTTGAAAAAATTTGCGGCGTAGACAGAGAACTTGTCAGGTCTGCAGCAGTTGAGTATGCTTCTGCCAGATCAGCTATGGAGTTTCATGGACTGGGAGTGACTGAACACTGGCAGGGAACAAAAGCCATAACCCTGATTTCAAATATCGCAATGATGACCGGGAACATCGGCAAAGAAGGATCGGGAATTAATCCCCTCAGAGGACAGAACAATGTTCAGGGTGCTGCTGATATGGGCGTACAGCCTCATCAGGGAGCAGGATATCTTGATGTTGACAAGCCCGAAAATATTGCCTTATATACAGACTTTTACGGGAAGGAACATCCTTCGAAACCAGGATATAGGATACCTGAGATGTTCGCAGCATCAAAACGAGGTGATCTAAGGGCTATGTGGATAATGGGAGAGGACCTTATCAGGACAGATCCCAATACCTGCCATGTGAAAGAATCTCTCGAAAGGCTTGATTTCCTGGTGGTACAGGAGTTATTTATGACTGATACCGCAAAGATTGCCGATGTTGTTTTTCCTGCCTCCTCATTTCTTGAAAAGGAGGGTACTTTTACTAACGGAGAAAGACGCGTTCAGAAGGTTCAAAAAGTTGTGGATCCTCTGACCGGAACAAAACCGGACGGGCAGATTGTTGCGGATATGATGAATAGAATGGGTTATCCTCAGAATGGTTATTCAGCTAAAATCATTTTGGAAGAGATTGCCGGAATTGTACCTTTCTTTAAAGGAGTAAAATGGGATGAACTTGGTAAAAATGGGAAACAATGGCCTGTAAATGAGGATGGCTCCGACACCCGAATACTCCACAAAGATTCTTTTAAGCGTGGCAGGGGAAAATTTCATACATGGAAATTCGAAGAGTCACCAGAGATTCTGGCAAATTCAGAAAAATTCCCCTATATACTGACAACAGGTCGTCTTCTTGAGCATTACAACAGTGGAACAATGACCCGACGCACCCCAAACAATGAACTGGTCACTGAGGATATTTTGTTCATTCACCCTAATGACGCAGATAAAAAGGGGATTAAATCGGGTGATTTTGTGACTGTAATTTCAGAAAGAGGACAGACTAATATGAAATCTGAAATTACAGATATTGTAAAACAGGGGGTAGTTTACACAACATTTCATTTTCCGGAGGCATCAATTAATTACCTGACAAGTAATATCGGCGATGAGTTTACTCTTACGCCTGAATATAAGGTTGTTGCTGTTAATTTCGACAGATCATTCTATAAAAGGTTGAAAAAATAACAAAATATTGTTATTTTTCGTACACCCCCCTCTATAATGACGTGTATTCTAAAAAAAGATTAAAATATATCAATATTCGTCAAAATAAATGATATATTTATATATTATGTCAATAATATATGGGGGTAGTAAAATATAATTGCATATATTTGTGATGAAATAATATTTTGATTAGTTAAGATATTATCAATGGTCAGTTGAAAAGAGATATGTAAATATTTATTATAACCTTTAATTGCATTTTTTATGACACCACAACAATTCTTTGAGTTTGCAAAAAAGCATGGGGCCGAGATGGTAGATCTAAAATTTGTTGATTTGCTTGGAACCTGGCAACATTGTAGTTATCCTATTGATTTATGGGATGAAGATACTTTTAAAGAAGGGTTAGGCTTTGATGGATCCTCGATCAGAGGCTGGAAAGACATTCATAACTCTGATATGCTTGCTATTCCTGATCCGTCGACAGCTAAAATTGACCCATTTTTTGCTGAACCTACTATTAGCGTAATTGCTGACATTGTTGATCCTGTAACCCTGGAAAATTATTCAAGAGATCCGCGTAATATAGCTAAAAAAGGCGCTGAATATCTTAAAAAAACCGGTTTGGGAGATTTGGCTTTTATTGGACCAGAACCAGAGTTTTTCATCTTTGATGAGATCAGGTTTGATCAGACACAAAATGCAGGTTTTTACCATATAGATTCAGATGAAGGTGCCTGGAATTCAAATCGAATTGAAGAACCTAACCTGGGATATAAGCCCAGCTATAAAGGTGGATATTTCCCCGTAAGTCCTACGGATACTTATGGAGATTTAAGGGCAGAGATGGTAAAAGAAATGCGGAAGATTGGAATTAAGGTTGAAGCTCATCATCATGAAGTTGCAACCGGCGGTCAAAGTGAAATTGATATGCAGTTTGCCGATGTCTGTACAATGGCTGATCAGCTGATGTGGTATAAATATATTATTAAAAATGTTGCCTTAAAGCATGGAAAAACAGTAACATTTATGCCCAAACCTATCTTCCAGGATAACGGAAGCGGAATGCATATTCACTTTTCCATTTGGAAAGCAAACAAAAATCTTTTTTCGGGGAATAAATATGCCGGGATGTCTCAGGAGGGCTTATGGGCAATTGGAGGAATATTAAAACATGCAGCTTCATTACTTGCCTTCGCTGCTCCTACAACAAATTCTTACCGGCGGCTGGTTCCGGGTTTCGAAGCTCCCGTTAACCTGGCCTATTCCGCCCGTAACCGATCTGCTGCGGTAAGAATACCAATGTATTCTACCAATCCCAAATCCAAACGATTTGAATTCCGGTGTCCCGATCCGACATGTAATGGTTATTTGACTTTTACATCTATTTTGATGGCTGCAATTGACGGTATTGAAAACAAAATCGACCCGGGGAAACCGTTAGATGAAAATATCTATGAACTCAGCGGAAAGGAAAAGGCTAAGATCAAAAATGTTCCAGGTTCCTTGTTTGAATCCCTGATGGCATTGCAAAAAGATCATTCCTTCCTTACAAAGGGTGGAGTGTTTACAAGCGATCTGATTGAAACATACATTGATTACAAGGTAAAAAACGAAATTCTCGAGTTATCTTTACGTCCTCATCCGTTTGAATTTGCACTTTACTACGATAATTAATATTTCAAATAACAGTAATGTTTAAAATTAAGGTTACCATGTGGTAGCCTTTTTTTATTTTTAAGTAAAAAATCTAAAAACAGGGGGGTCTTATCAAAAAAAAGCAATATATTTTACAGAAACCTGTTTATTTTAGGGTATATTTCCGAAAATAGTGTATTTTTGCATGCGTATTTAAAAAAAGTAATAAAAATTTCAATATGGCACAATTAAGATTTAATGCATTAAAAGAAGTATTCAACAGAGAGCGTGTTGAAGTCACTACACCATCAAAAGTTGTTTCCGAATACTACGGAGAAAACGTTTTTGACCTTCCTAAAATGGAGCATTTCCTGTCAAAGGAAGCGTATAAAGTAGTTAAACGTGCAATCAATGAAGGTAAATCCTTAACCCGTCTGGAAGCTGATATGGTTGCAACCGGACTTAAAGCCTGGGCTATTGGCAGAGGTGCTACTCATTATACTCACTGGTTTCACCCGTTGACCGATGGTACAGCAGAAAAACATGATGGATTTATTGAAATCGGGGACAACGGACAAATTGTCGAAAAATTTTCAGGTGAAGTACTTGTTCAGTCTGAACCTGATGCTTCAAGTTTTCCAAGCGGTGGTATCCGTAATACTTTTGAAGCACGAGGTTATACGGCATGGGATGTTTCTTCGCCAGTCTTTATTGTCGGAACAACACTTTGTATACCGACTATATTTGTTTCTTACACTGGAGAGGCTCTCGATTATAAGGCACCACTGCTGAAAGCCCTTTCTGAACTTGACAGGGCAGCAGTCGATGTATGCCAGTATTTTGATAAGGATGTTAATAAAGTTATTGCCACACTAGGTTGTGAACAGGAATATTTTCTTGTAGATGAAGCTTTATATTATGCCAGGCCTGACCTTGTCCTTGCCGAAAGAACTATGATGGGTCATCAGTCTTCTAAAGATCAGCAGCTCTCTGACCACTATTTCGGATCAATCCCTGAAAGGGTAATGGCATTCATGGAAGACTTTGAGTGTGAAGCATACAGGCTTGGTATTCCAGTTAAAACCCGTCATAATGAAGTTGCACCGAATCAGTTCGAATGTGCCCCGATTTTCGAGGAAGTAAACTTAGCCGTCGATCACAACCAGATTCTTATGGATATTATGAAAAGAGTAGCCAGAAAGCATAAGTTCAGAGTTTTATTTCATGAAAAACCATTTGCCGGTATAAATGGCTCAGGGAAGCACAACAACTGGTCTATGGCTACCAATACAGGTGTAAATCTATTATCTCCGGGCAAAAATCCGAAAACAAACCTGCAGTTTCTTACATTCCTCGTTAATGTTATTAAAGCAGTCAACGACAGCAATGATCTTCTACGGGCATCTGTAATGAATGAGACAAACTCCTACCGGCTGGGTGGTCACGAAGCTCCTCCCGCAATTATCTCAATATTTGTCGGCAGTTATCTTACCAGTATGCTTGAAAATATTGCTCGTAAGGTGACTGATAAGAAGATGACCCCGGCTCAGAAGACAGAACTAAAACTGGGCATTGGCAAAATTCCGGAAATATTACTCGATAATACTGACAGGAACCGTACATCTCCATTTGCTTTTACCGGAAACAGATTTGAATTCAGGGCTGTAGGATCTTCAGCAAATTGCAGTGCCTCAATGATAGTACTGAATGCTGCAGTCGCACATCAGCTCACTCAATTCAAAAAAGATGTCGACGTTATAATTAAAAAGGGAAGAAATAAGGATGAAGCAATTTTCCAGGTGCTGAAAAAATATATTCTGGAGTCGGAAAGAGTATTATTTGAGGGAGACAACTATAGCAAGGAATGGCATCAGGAAGCCAAAAAGAGAGGACTTACAAACATTGCCAGTGTTCCCGAATCAATTGCCATGTACCTTACCAAACAATCAAGAGAAGTTCTTATTGGAACAGGAATATTTACCGACAAAGAGCTTGAAAGCCGCGTTGAGGTTGAATATGAGAAATTTACAAAAAAGGTACAGATTGAAGCCCGTGTTCTTGGAGATCTTGCTATTAACCACATTGTTCCTACAGGTATCAAATATATGACATCCCTTATTGAAAATGTCAAAGGTTTGAAGGAAATCTTTAACGAATCTGAATTTGAGAGACTTGCAGGAGCACGCAAAGAGGTGATTATAACTATTTCAGATCATATTTCAATGATTAAGAAACTGGTTAATGATATGGTTGAAGTTCGTAAAAAGGCTAATATAATTGAGGACTCATATAAAAAGGCAATAGCTTATGAAAAAGATGTTAAGCCTTTTATGGAAGAGATACGTTCGCATATCGACAAGCTTGAATTAATTGTTGATAATGAGATGTGGCCACTTCCAAAATACAGGGAATTGCTTTTCACAAGATAACGCGTTATTTGGTTTTGATTCATGATTTGAATATAAGGATCTCCGGTCGGGGATCCTTTTTTCATAATAATTATCGACTTGTCACGTTAAATATAATTACCTGAATTGCTTAAAATGATTACTTTTATCTTCAAATGAAAGGTGGAATTATGAAACGATTGATATTGCTGAGCCTATTATTGATTATTGTGGCCATTCCTGACGTCTCAGCTCAGAAGCGCAAAGGAGAGAGAGCCTATTCCTCCTTTAAGGCCGGTGAGTATTTCGATGCTATAGATCAGTTCAAGGATGCTTACTCCAAAACAAAAAAGTCGGATAAAAGCTCCAGAACCGAGCTGGTGTTTATGATTGCCGAATGTTACCGTCTTGTCAATGATCCAAAAAACGCTGAAACATGGTATAAGCTTGCTGTTAAGTCATCATATTCAAAACCTGAAGCTCAGTACTGGCTTGCAGAATCCCTTAAAAAGAATGGCAAATACCCTTTGGCAATCGATGAGTTTAAGAAATACAAACAGGTGGCTCCGGCAGATGCCAGAGCCGACCAGGAAATACGTTCATGTGAACTGGCTGTGGAATGGCTTAGGAATCCTGAAGCATATAAAGTTGATGAGCTTAAAGAGATCAACTCAAGAGAGTCTGATTTCAGTCCGGCTTATGCACGCGATGATTTCGGAGTAATCTATTTTACATCTTCACGCGATGATGCTGCGGGCAATAAAACACATGGAGCAACAGGTCAGGGTTTTACTGATATCTTCGAAAGCAGGATAGATAAAAAATCAAAATGGAGCACTCCTGTTCCTGTAGGAGTTATCAACAGCGATTTTGAAGAAGGAACACCTTCATTTACATCTGATTATAAAGAACTCTATTTTACCAGGTGTGAAGCAGGTAAACGTGAAAAAAAGGGATGTATAATTATGTACTCAAAGAAAACAGGTGATAAATGGAGCGCTCCTAAAAATCTGGCGCTGCTTCCCGATTCACTTGTCGCTGCCCATCCTTCAATATCTTCTGATGGATCTACTTTGTATTTTGTATCGGACCTTGCCGGCGGTTATGGTAAAAAAGATATCTGGAAAGTAACAACCACGGGAGGAGGAACATGGTCGAAGCCTGTCAATCTTGGTCCCGACATTAATACTCCGGGCGATGAATTATTTCCTTATATAAGGGAAGACGGAACCCTATATTTCTCCTCTGACGGGCTGATAGGAATGGGTGGACTTGATATTTTTAAAGCAGTACCTCAGCCGGATGGAAGCTGGGCAGTTCAAAATATGAAACCTCCGATCAACAGTTTTGCTGATGATTTCGGGATTGCCTTTGAAGACGGAAAAGAAATGGGGATTTTCAGTTCAACCAGAAAAGGGAGAGGTAATGATGAATTGTACTCATTCGAATTGCCTCCATTGATATTCAATGTTACAGGACTTGTTAAAGATGAAAAAACCGGAACTGCAGTAACTGGTTCTGCTGTTAAGCTTATAGCAAGTGACGGCAATAGCCTCCAGGCTGAAACAGGTAATAGTGGTGATTTTAAATTTGGTTTGAATACAGACGTTGATTATATTTTCCTTGCATCAAAAAGAGGTTATCTTAATGGAAAAGAGAAAGTGACAACCAAAGGACAGGAAAAGAGCCGTGAATTTATGGTGACAATCCTGCTCACCCCGATTGACAGACCAATTGAACTGCCGAATATTCTTTATGATTTTGGGAAATGGGATCTCAGACCGGAATCAATGGTCTCTCTTGATAAACTTGTCGAAACACTTATTGATAATCCTAACGTAACCATTGAACTTATGTCTCATACCGACTCTCGTGATACTGAAGAATATAACCTCGATCTTTCTCAGAAAAGAGCTCAGGTTGTTGTACAGTATCTTATTGATAAAGGAATTGAGCCGGAAAGACTATCTGCAAAAGGTTATGGTGAATCATCTCCTAAAATTGTAGATTCAATAATTGCCGCACAAAATCCTTTCCTTAAACAGGGAACAACCCTGACGGAACAGTATATTAATTCTCTTGCAAATGATGAACAAAAAGAAATTGCTCATCAGATAAACCGCAGAACTGAATTCAGAGTACTAAGAACTGATTATGAAGCACCTGTAAAGTAATCCGGCCCGGGTGAGATTGGATTGGAATGAAATGGAATATGAAGCAGGAATCAGGTTGTGAATCTGTGTGTTCAGAGAAGTAAGCAGGAATTTTTGTATAAAGAAGAGGCAATAATTTTCTTGAATAATCAGGTACCGTAATTATTGACTCATTAATGTAAGGGAGATCCTTTTATACACTGTGTTAATAAGTGTTATTACTACACTTATTAAACCGGCAACAATTCCAGCTCCGGAACCGCCTGACATATTGGTTGCAACAGCTTATAATATTTAAAAAGCTGAGAAATTTAACCTGATGACTGCCAGTCATGGCAATATTATTTTATCACATATTTGAATTGCCTGCAGGTTATAATGAACTTCCTCAAGAGAACTGGTGTTAATATGTTGTTCCTTTTTTTATCAATTATGGCAGAAATTGGTTGGAAAACAGCCAGTGCGTTAATACTCCAGGGTCAAAAAAATACACCGGCATCCGAACACCCAAATTTCAGAATGTTTTTGAAGCATTTAACAGAATGGATTTACAAAGGTTGATGTGTACAAAGGTTTGAAATATAAGTTCTTTCTCTGTTTATCTTACCTGATTTATATTGTAACAAGGCCTGCTTCTTTGAGATAATTAATATAATTAATGACATCCTGAAGTTCAGTCTCCCCATGTTTTAACTGGGTATCAAGTAATTTCTTAATATCGAGAGCTGAATTTTTACCATTGCATAACCTGCTAAGTTCCTGTGTGTCTGTCATCCGGTTGTTGACGGGGTATTTTTCTTTTACCTCCGGACTGAGTCTGGCAAGAGCATCAGCATAACCTCTGTAACTTTTAGCAGTAACAAGGAGAGTTGGTTTTGGAATGATACTTTCAGCTTTCATCTCGAGCGCAGTAGGTCTGAAGTTTATTCCTGCAAGTCCGAGATCTTGTGCTTTTGCCATGGCATAAGCTTCGAATGCAGAGATTGAGGCTTTCCCTGAAAGATCGATTGATTTTGCCATTTCCATTGTATACTGACTGAACATTGCCTTATTGGCAGACAGCTCGGAGGTTGTTTCAAGAGTTGCTGTTTCGTTAATTACAGCGGCTTCAATATATCCCCTTGCCAGTTTGTAGCTTGATTCAAAATCTTCCTTCGCGGCATTTGCTATCTCGTCAATGGCTCTTTCCATCTGCCTGCCAATACGAAAAGCTGCATTACCCGTAACTTCTCCCGCAATCTTCGATGCCATAGATTCATCAGCACTTGCAATAGTGTATGCAGCAGCAGCTCCTATGAAGCATACTCTTTTCAGCTCGGTCGGATCGCATTTATCAGCAATATCCTGTGAGGTGTGATAATACAGATCGGGCCATGTGATCATCATAATGCCGGGTACCTGTACACCCCAGTCATTGAAAACCTCATGGTCAGAAGATCCGTAATGATCATCTACGGAATAGTAAAAAGGGTCGTCCGAACCGGTTGGAGCAACTATTCTCTTAACAAAACCTCCCCTCCCTGAAACTGCCAGACCGGCTTTATTACCTATACCGACAAAGTTGTAATAATTTTCCACTACATCGTTGATATAGTGCGGATTGCCATAAGTAGTACGATGCATGCACAGGAAGGACTGGCTTTTAAGCAACCACAGTCCAACCATATCAAGATTTATATCACACAGTGTTTTCTTCATTAACTCCTTATTCTCAACAACCCACGGACCGGTTCCTGAGAACTCGGGAGCCCAGATAAACCTTATAGTTCTTTCTGGTCTCTTAATGCGTCCTTCATTAATCATTGTGTTGAGCATCCGCGCAATTTCAAGAATGGCTGAACAGCCTGAAAGGTCATCATTGGCTCCCATTTTTACATAACCTTCAAAGAGGTGAGCCGAAAAGATTACTTCACCGGCATCAGGATTTGTTCCTTTTATTATGCATGAAGGAACTTCCAGATCATAGTCCAGATTCTGGGTCTGTACAACTGCATGTACCTGGATTTTTTCTCTTCCCAAAAGCCTGTCGCGCAGGAGGATACCATCACGAGGAGAAAGGAAAAAACCGAACTTTAATGTTGTTGCCTCACTGCTTCTTCCTCCGATTCCTGATATTGGAATTGCAAGAGGAACCTGCAGAGGACGAGGAGAATCATAGGATATAACACCGAGAGCGCCTCTGGAGACTGCCATGGAGTGAACCGAAGCTATACTGCCAGAGGTAACGGCAATCTTACCCTTTACTCCGGCTCTTTCAATATCTTCCATTTTTCCTTCACCAACCCAGACAAGTTCAGCGGTAACATCTGCATTTGTGCTTCCTGAGGCAAGTACGGCCGGCAGATCATCATAATCAGCAATCTTTGATTTCCCGGGGCTTATTTCCCATAGTGATCCTTTTATTCCATCCCAGCTTGTCCCGCCCGGATACTTATTCACCATGGCACCTTCCAGTCCGTATTCCTTCATTTTGTCAAGAATATATTGTGTCTCAAAAAAATATCCCGAATACTCTGAAGCAGGACGGTTATGGATATAGGCTGCCATCTCATAAATGTGGTTCATGGCTCGTTCTCCCGATGCTTCCCCTATCAGTTCATCCACAATATTTTCAGGAAGCAATGTTCTTGGTGTCGAATTCTGTGCGGCAACAGTAACATACAGAAATAATAATACCAAACTTATGATACGGCTTTTATTTACTTTCATTTCATAAAAATTTAATAGTTCTTCGGTTTATATCAGGTCAATGGCTAAAGATAATTATGTTGGGAATATCTGGTGTTGAAAAGGCTTATCTTTTTTCTATCTTTGTTTCTTATCTTTCCAAAATGTCCAAAGAATCGAAATACAGTAAAAGAGGCGTCTCTTCATCAAAGGAAGATGTACATGCCGCCATAAAAAATATTGATAAGGGTTTGTATCCGGGAGCATTTTGTAAAGTGGTGCCCGATCTTCTCGGAGGCGACCCTGATTATTGCAATATTATGCATGCTGACGGTGCAGGTTCAAAATCATCGCTGGCATATATATACTGGAAAGAAACAGGTGATCTCTCTGTATGGAAAGGAATTGCCCAGGATGCAATCGTTATGAATCTCGACGATCTGCTTTGTGTTGGAGCTTATGAAAATATTCTTCTTTCATCTACCATAGGCCGTAATAAGAATCATATTCCTGCTGAGATTATTTCTGCTGTCATTAATGGAACGGAGGAGATTCTCGGGGAACTGAGGAACCTTGGGATAGGAATCTGGTCGAGTGGAGGAGAGACTGCTGATTTAGGAGATCTTGTAAGAACTATTATTATAGACTCGACAGTAGTAGCCCGTATGAAGAGGGCAGATGTGATTTCAAATCATAATATAAGAGGAGGAGATATAATAATCGGACTTTCATCTTACGGTAAAACCACATACGAAAATGAATATAACAGTGGTATGGGAAGTAACGGTCTTACATCCGCACGACATGATGTATTTGCCCCTTATCTTGCTTCAAAATATCCAGAGAGCCTTGATACAACTCTTCCTTATGATCTGATTTACTCCGGTAAATTCAGGCTTACTGACCCTATTGAAGGCCTGAATACTGATGCAGGAAAGCTTGTGCTTTCACCGACCCGTACCTATGCACCGGTTATTAAAAAAATTCTTGAAAAGTTGCATCCGGAGATACATGGAATGGTTCACTGTTCAGGTGGTGGCCAGACAAAAGTCTTGCATTTTATTGAAAATATGCATGTTGTGAAAGATAATCTATTCCCGTTGCCTCCATTATTCAGGATTATTCAGGAGCAATCAGGTACATCATGGGAGGAAATGTATAAAGTATTTAATATGGGACACAGGTTCGAAATATTCACTGCTCCTGAGCATGCCGGGGAAATTTTGGATATTGCAGCCAGCTTCAATCTTGAGGCAAAGATAATAGGACATTGCGAGCTATCCGACAGGAAAAGACTTACTATAAGTTCAGAATTCGGTACTTACCAGTATTAACTGATTACTAACCCTTTTTGTCTGAATTCGAAACTCCGGAACAATATAGATATTCTACTTTTTTATTACCTTTGCAGCCGAAAATTTATCATGCTATGGCAAACAATATGATTCTTGAAAGGCTTGAGGGGGTGAAATCAAGATTTATTGAGGTCGGAGAGTTACTTACCCAGCCCGAGATTCTCTCGGATATGAAGAGGTATGTCAAACTAACAAGGGAATATAAGGATTTGCTTCCGATAATTGAATCGTATGAAAGATATAAACTGGCGCTCAGTAATATAACCAGTACTAAAGTATTGCTTGGAACTGAGAAGGATGAAGAGATGCGTGAGATGGCTAAAGCCGAGCTTGAAGAGCTTACCTCGCAGATTCCGGCAATGGAGGAGGAGATCCAGATGCTTATCATTCCTTCCGATCCAGAGGATGATAAAAATGCCGTAATGGAGATCAGGGCCGGAACAGGAGGAGATGAGGCAAGTATCTTCGCTGGAGATCTTTTCAGAATGTACAGTAAATTCTTTGAGAGTAAAGGATGGAAAGTCGAAGTTAATAATATCTCTGAGGGAACTGCTGGCGGGTATAAGGAAATTGTTTTGAGTATAACAGGTGAAGGAGTGTATGGTATTATGAAATATGAATCGGGTGTTCACCGCGTTCAGAGGGTTCCACAGACAGAAACACAGGGTCGGATCCATACTTCTGCGGCTTCAGTGGTTGTTCTTCCTGAAGCTGATGAATTTGATATTGACCTTCGCCCTGAAGATATCCGTAAGGACACATATTGCTCTTCAGGTCCTGGCGGTCAATCGGTAAACACAACGTATTCTGCAATCCGTCTTACACACATTCCCAGTGGTATTGTTGTTACATGTCAGGATGAAAAGTCGCAGATTAAAAACTATGATAAAGCGCTGAAAGAACTCAGGACAAGGCTATATAACCTGGAATACCAGAAATATCTGGATGAAGTGTCACACAGAAGGAAGACAATGGTTTCTACAGGTGATCGCTCGGCAAAAATCCGGACATATAATTATCCTCAGGGACGAATGACGGATCACAGGATTAACTTTACGGTTTATAATCTTCCCTCTATCCTCGATGGAAATATACAGGAGGTACTTGATAAACTGCAAATGGCTGAAAATGCTGAACGTCTTAAAGAGAGCAATATTTAAAGAGGCTTCATATGAATTATTCAATCTTATTTGAGAACATAGTAAGGAAACGATCATTTCTGTGTATTGGACTTGATACAGAATATGAAAGAATCCCTTCTTTTCTTCTTAAAGAAAAGGACCCGGTATTTGAATTCAATAAGAGGATAGTTGATTCAACTCATATGTATTGTGTGGCTTATAAACCTAATATAGCTTTTTATGAGTCTCTTGGGTCAGAAGGATGGAAGTCTCTTGAAGCTACAGTTGAGTACATTAAAAATAAATATCCGGACATATTTGTGATAGCTGATGCAAAACGCGGTGATATAGGAAATACTTCCAAAATGTATGCAAAAGCTTTTTTCGGAAATATGCCCTTTGATGCCATTACAGTGGCGCCTTATATGGGAGAGGATTCTGTGACCCCATTCCTCAACTATCCGGGCAAATGGGTTGTACTGCTTGCACTGACCTCCAATAAAGGAGCTGATGATTTTCAGTATCACAGTGACGACGGGATCAGGCTATTCGAAAGGGTTTTGTCTGTATCACGTAAATGGGGTACTATAAATAACATGATGTATGTAATTGGAGCCACCCGTTCTGATACGCTTAAAGATATAAGGAAGCTGGTACCTGAACATTTTCTTCTGGTTCCTGGTGTCGGTGCCCAGGGTGGAAGTCTTGAGGAGGTTGCCAAAAATGGATTCAACAGCAAATGCGGACTTCTGGTTAACTCCTCACGTGCAATAATCTTTGCAGACAGTTCGGAAAACTTTGATACGGTAGCCGGCAAAAAAGCTAAGGAGATGCAGCTCGAGATGGAAAAATATCTCCGCCGGTATAAACTGATCTGACTAAGTTCTAATAATCATAATTTTATTCTTAATTGAAGACTCTGTGTTTCCCGTGTCTTCTCTGAGGCTATTTGTACAAGCTCTGCTAACCTCTGTGTAAAGTTGCCTTTCCGGTTAAAGCAGTTTTTTAAAGAACCTGCACTGAGGTACACTGAGAATACACTGATTTACAAGGAGTAAGCACTGAGTTGCATACAGGAATTATTATTTAAGTCAATTCTTGATCCGTTATTCCTTTTTTTATAAATTAGTATTCTCGCTTTTAATTAATTCGTGCTATTATGAAAGAGGAATTTCTTCACTTTCTGTGGAAATACGGCCTATATGATCAGGAGAGGCTTTTGGATAATCAAAAGAACAGGATCCTTGTTCTTAATCCGGGTGAATATAATCATGATGCAGGGCCGGATTTTTTTAATGCACGCATATCAGTCGACGGAACCGTCTGGGCCGGAAACGTTGAAATACATACCCGGGCGTCATATTTTGATATCCATGGACATCAGAATGATCCGGCATTTAATAATGTTATTCTTCATATCGTTGCTGAAAACGACAAAAAGGTTTTCAATGCAAGAGGTGAGGAAGTTCTTACCGCTGAAATAGAAATCGATCCCTCACTCTATGAGAAATATACATCACTTATCAATAATCCTTATATCATTGCCTGCCAGGACGAAGTCAAAAAACTTGATAATATATTTGTACTTCACTGGCTTAATTCTCTTGTGATTGAAAGATTTCAGAAAAAGTCGGAACTAATTCTTAAGATATTATCAGAAACTGGAAATGACTGGGAAGAGACATTTTACAGATTACTTGCACGCTATTTCGGATTCAGGGTAAATACCGAACCGTTTGAGATGCTTGCGGCGGCGATTCCGTTCAGGATAATACGTAAACATGCTGACAATAGTTTTCAGGTGGAAGCACTTCTTTTCGGAGCAGCAGGAATGCTTGAAGAAGGACTTTTCAGGGAAGCTCTTTCTGATCCATATTACCGGAGTCTTATAAAAGAATACAGAATTCTGGCAGCCAAATACTCCCTTCGGCCAATTCATGGATGGCTGTGGAAATTTTCAAGATTGAGACCCGCAAATTTTCCTACTGTAAGGATATCACAGCTGGCGGCAATGCTTACCGTTACCGGAGGGTTATTTTCTAAGGTATTGGAGGCAACTGACATTAAGCAACTTAAAGATGTCTTTGATGTATCTGCTTCTGAATATTGGCATGATCATTTTATTTTTGGGAAGAAAAGCAGGAAAATGCAGAAAAATGCAGGAACACAGGCAACTGATATACTGCTTATTAATGCAGTTATCCCTGTGATATTTGTTTACGGACACAACAGAGATTGTCAGAATATGTGTGAAAAAGCCTTTTTCTTCCTTGAAAATGTCAAAGCAGAAGAGAATATTATTACCAGAGAGTGGAAAAGTGTCGGAATTGCTTCTGAGTCTGCCTTTTATTCTCAGGCGCTCATACAGTTGAGGAATGAGTACTGCAAAAGAAGAAAATGTCTCGATTGCCGTATAGGAAGCAGGCTTATAAGTATGGGGAAAAAGCTAAAAGAAAATGAAGAGCTTCTCCTGGAGCCATAACAAATGAGTGAAAGTATAGATGAGAGGTAAATGTGGGGATCAAAAAAAATTGTCAAAAGGTTGAATAATAACGTTATTCGACGCAACTTTTAGCCTCATTTTACCGTCTTTATAATGTATCTGCAGCAATAAAAATTATTATTTATTCGTTACTGTGAAAATAAATAATTCAAGAACTTTGTAAAAAAAAAGTCAATTGTTTGATATTTTACATAAAAAAGCCTTATTTTTGCGTTCCAAAATTGGAGACTCGATAACTTTATGGATAAACAATATTTTAATTAGAGATATGTATTTAACAACTGAAAAGAAACAGGAGTTTTTCAAGACCTTTGGAACATCTGAAATCGACACCGGTACAGCAGAAGGCCAGATAGCGCTGTTTTCGTACAGGATAAATCATCTTACCGAACATCTTAAGAAGAACAAAAAGGATTTCAGTACCCAGCAGGCGCTTATTAAACTTGTCGGGAAGCGTAGAAGACTTTTAGACTACCTTAAGATTAAAGATATCGAGCGGTATCGCGAAATCATAAAAGCGTTGAAATTACGTAAATAGAGTAAAAAGGCAATTCAAAATTGCCTTTTTTCATACTATTTAATTATTTTGTAATTTCAATATTTCATAAATCATACACATAATGTTTACAATAAAAGAAAAGATTATTGATCTGGGTGACGGGAGAACAATAACCCTTGAAACAGGCAGAATGGCCAGACAGGCCGATGGATCTGTTTTGTTAAAAATGGGAAAGACAATGTTGCTTGCAACAGTCGTTTCAGCTAAAGAGGCTAAGGAAGATACGGACTTTATGCCCCTCTCAGTTGAATACAAAGAAAAATATGCTTCATCGGGACGTTTCCCTGGTGGATTCATGAAGAGAGAAGCCAGAGCATCTGATTATGAAGTTCTGATATCAAGGCTCGTTGACAGAGTACTCAGGCCACTCTTCCCTGATGATTATCATGCAGAAACATTTGTAACAATAAACCTGGTATCGGCTGACATGGATATTGTCCCTGATGCCCTCGCAGGTCTTGCCGCATCTGCTGCACTTGCAGTTTCTGATATACCTTTCAACGGTCCTATCTCAGAGGTAAGGGTTGCCAGAATTAATAAGAAATTTATTGTTAACCCTACCGCTTCACAGTTGGAAGATGCAGATATTGACCTTATGGTTGGGGCAACATATGATAATATAATGATGGTTGAGGGTGAAATGAAGGAAGTCTCTGAAGAGGAGATGCTCGAAGCTCTTAAAATCGCTCATGATGCAATAAAAGTTCATTGCAAGGCAGTAATGGAATTTGCAGAAGAGGTTGGGTCAACAGTTAAGCGTACCTATTCCCACGAGACCAATGATGAGGATCTCAGGAAGAAGGTATGGGATGAAACATATACGAAATGTTATGATACTGCTAAATCCTGCACCGCTGATAAACATAAAAGGATTGAAACTTTCGAAGCAATAGAAACAGAATTCCTGAGTCAGTACACTGAAGAAAATCCGGTAAATGAAACACTGGTAAAACGCTATTACCATGATGTTTTAAAGGAAGCTTCCAGAAGACTTGTGCTTGATAATGATATCCGTCTTGATGGCAGAAAACTTGATGAGATCAGACAGATTGTATGTGAGATAGACACTCTTCCCGCAACTCATGGATCAGCACTTTTTACACGAGGAGAAACACAGTCACTCACTACCGTTACCCTTGGTACCAAACTTGATGAGAAGATCATCGACGATGTACTTAATAAAGGAACTGAGAAATTCACTCTCCATTATAACTTTCCTCCTTTTGCTACAGGTGAAGCCAAGGCTTACCGCGGAGTTGGCCGAAGGGAAATTGGACATGGAAACCTTGCTCACCGTGCACTTAAAAATATGATGCCTGCTGATGATGAGAATCCTTATGCTGTTAGGGTTGTATCAGATATTCTTGAATCTAACGGATCATCATCAATGGCTACTGTGTGTGCAGGAACACTGGCTCTTATGGATGCAGGTGTTAAATTGAAAAAACCGGTTTCAGGAATAGCAATGGGCCTAATCTCTGACAAGGAGACAAAGAAATATGCAATTCTTTCAGATATACTTGGTGATGAAGATCATCTTGGTGATATGGATTTTAAGGTGACCGGAACACGTAATGGGATAACTGCAACCCAAATGGATATAAAAGTTGACGGACTTTCTTTTGAAATACTTACACAGGCACTTAACCAGGCAAAAGCCGGAAGGATGCATATCCTGGATATTATGGATGCGGTCATTTCAGAACCACGCCCGGAGCTCAAACCGCATGCACCAAGGATTGAAATGCTTACTATACCTAAAGAAATGATTGGTGCTCTGATTGGTCCCGGAGGTAAAGTCATTCAGGAGATACAGCGTGTGACGGGTGCCACAATAATTGTTGAAGAGATTGAGGGTCGTGGAGATGTCAATATTTTTGGTGAAAATGCTGAGGTTATAACAGCTGCACTAGACTGGGTGAAAAAAATTGTAACCGTTCCGGAGATCGGACAGGTTTACAAGGGGAAAGTTAAAACTATTGTCCAGTTTGGAGCATTTGTTGAGATTCTTCCGAATAAAGACGGACTTTTACATATATCCGAGATTGAGTGGAGAAAGATCAACAAGGTAGAAGATGTTCTGAAAGAAGGGCAGGAGGTTGAAGTGAAAATAATTGATATTGATCCCAAGACCGGAAAGTTAAAATTGTCAAGGAAAGAATTACTGCCTCGCCCTCCCAGACAGGAAAGTGAGAGAAAAAGTCCTGAAGACACACGGAATAATTAATGAAAGCCGGCTTTTTAAGCCGGCTTTCTTATTGCAATTTCACTGCCAATTTTTAAATTTGATTGGTTGAATTAATATAATAGTTTTCAGGAATGAAGATCAGGTATAATTATGTAGTTATTGAAGGTAATATAGGCGCCGGAAAGACAACTCTTGCCAGAAGGATTGCCGATCAGTTTAACGCACATCTTATACTGGAGCACTTCGCCGAGAACCCGTTTCTTCCAAAATTCTATAAAGAGCCTGAAAAGTATTCATTTTCTCTGGAACTTTCATTTCTGGCTGGCAGATATAAACAGCTTAAGGAAGAACTGGTACCACAGGATCTTTTTAAATCCTTTACGGTTGCAGATTATTATTTTATGAAATCGCTGGTTTTTGCGGCCTCTACACTTGACATTGATGAATATAATCTTTACCGGCAGATCTTCTATATTATTTACGGATCTCTTCCCAAACCTGATATCTATGTATACCTTCATCTTAATCCTGACAGATTGCTGCAGAATATAGAAAAACGTGGCCGGAATTATGAGCAGTCAATCACTAAAGAATATCTTCAGAAGATACAGAATAGCTATTTCTCATTTTTTAAACAAAACCCGGAGAACAAATATCTTGTCATTGATGTTAATGATATAGATTTTGTTGCTAATGAAAGTCATTATACCAAAATTATTGATACAATTTTTTTTGATGATTATCCGGCTGGATTAAACAAAGTGATTTTGTAACTTTTTATTTTGCTGCCCGTTTAAGATGAAAGTCACTTAATTATCAGCTTATTTAAGATTCAGAACATGTGAATAATGTAACTTATATCAATAATTATATAATGATTTTTTAAGTAAACATACTCACCTTTGTCAGTGAATCTGAAATGTTCTTGTCAGGGTTAAAAAAGATTATTTTCATAAGCTTATCCTATTAATTCTGCAGGGAATTTTGTTCTGAATTTTATAGGTAATTTATGAGCTTTATTTGCTGAAATGATCTATAAAAGTCTGTTTAACTATAATTTATAAAAGTGCTTTTAAGCATTAGGGCAGGTTATATTTTTTTATTTATTTGGTTAAAATATGACTATTATTTTGTAAATTTGCATTTAAGTTTTAAAATTTTGTATATTGTTCATTATTAACTACAAACAAGCAGTCATAAACAAATAACACTTTTAACTATGAAAAAATTCAGAAGCTATTTTATCCTTATCCTGGCCGCAACTCTTATATCAAGCTGCAGCGGACTGAATAAGATGAAGAAAAACTCCGACTTGGTTAAGTATGAGGTCACTCCAAAAGTTCTTGAAACACATGCCGGTGTTGTTACTGTTACAATTAAAGGTACATTTCCGGCCAAGTACTTTGATAAGAAAACCACATTAACAGCTTCTCCGGTTCTTACATATGCTGGTGGCGAAACTGCTTTTGATAAGGTTGAGGTTCTTCAGGGAGAAAGTGTTCAGGCTAATAATAAGGTTATTGGTACAAATGGTGGCGATTTTACCTATACAAGTACTATTCCTTATAAGGATGCTATGAAAATGTCGGAGCTGATACTTAGAATTAAAGCCGAAAGAGGTTCTAAAAGTCTTGAATTTGATCCGGTTAAGTTAGCAGATGGTGTAATTGCCACATCGACTCTGGTTGAGGAAGACGGAAGACCAATAATGATGAAGGATAACTTTGTAAGGATTATTCCTGAAACTCAGCTGGCTACAATAAATTATCTTATTAATCAGGCTGATATCCGTAGCTCGGAACTTAAGGCAGAGGATATAGCACTTCTTAAAGAATTTATAAAAACTGCTGACAGTGATCCTAACATCAAGCTGAAATCAGCTGAGACAAGTTCTTATGCATCTCCTGATGGTACTATGAAAATCAATGAACCATTATCCAAAAAAAGAGGTACAACAGCTGACAAATTCATAAAAAAAGAATTCGGTAAAGTTGAGGCAGCTAAGACAGAAGGATTTTTTAATTCACAGACCACAGCGGAAGACTGGGAAGGTTTTAAAACAGAAGTTGAAAAATCATCTATCCCGGATAAAGATCTCATCCTGAGGGTTCTTTCAATGTATTCAGATCCTGATGTCCGTGATAAAGAAATCAAGAACATGACAGCAGCATTTGATGTTTTGAAAACCAGTATACTTCCTAATCTGAGACGCTCAAAATTAATGGTAAACGTTGACAAGATTGGTCGCACTGATGAGCAGATCCTTTCCCAGATGAGATCAGATCCGTCAAAACTAAGCCTTGAAGAGATGCTTTATTCGGCAACTCTCACAAATGATCCTAACGAGCAGCTTAAATTTTACCAGGCAACTGCAGCAAACAATCCGAAATGCATCCGTGCGCAAAATAACATTGGCTATACCGACATGGTATTAGGCAAAACTGATGATGCAATTGCAGCATTTGAAAAGGCAAAAGCTCTGCAGAATAATGATATTATAAAGAATAACCTTGGTTTTGGATATCTTGTTAAGGGCGACCTGGCAAAAGCAGAGGAGTATTTCAATTCGATGACTGCCGCTACTCCTGAGTCAAAATATGGCTTGGGCATTATAGCAATAACAAAAGGTGAATATGACAAAGCCGTAAATTACTTTGGAACTGAGCCAAGCTTCAACCTTGCTCTTGCACAACTGCTGAAAGGTGATATCAACAATGCTAAAGCAACTCTTGATAACTTGAAGGATCTGGGTAAAACAGGCAAGCCATCTTATCTTAAAGCTGTTATCGGAGCACGTCAGGACGACAAGAACTATATGCTGACCAACCTTCGGGAAGCTATCGGGTTCGATAGTGCATGGAAAGCTTATGCAAAGACAGATCTTGAATTTGCAAAATTCTTTAACGATGATACTTTTAAATCAACTGTTCAGTAAAACAAAATAATCAGATGTATTAAAAAAGGACTCGAAAGGGTCCTTTTTTAATTATCCCCACTGCACCTCTAAATGAAGGCCCGACTCGTTTTATACAATAATTTGTCAATGTTAGAGTATGTACCCCATTTGGGGCAGGGGGCAACCCACAAGGTATATATGAGTAGGTTCGTTACATGCAACGAACCTGTTTTATTTTATTATTCAATTCCCAAAGCACAATCCCCACACTAATTGCGATATTGAATGAGTGCTTGGTGCCAAACTGGGGTATTTCTATTACCATATCGCACAGGTTTAATACATACTGATCCACTCCATTTACCTCATGTCCAAATATCAGGGCATATTTTTCTTTTTTATCAATTTTCATATTCTGAAGATCCACTGATCCCTCAGCCTGCTCAATACCAATAATTGTATATCCCTTATTTTTGAGATATTCGACTGCATCGGTCGTCTTATCCCAATATTCCCAGGCTACAGATTCTGTTGCTCCAAGAGCGGTCTTCTGAATCTCCCTGTGAGGAGGTGTTGCTGTAATGCCGCACAGGTATATTGCTTCAGTGAGGAATGCATCAGCTGTCCGGAAAATTGATCCTACGTTATTCTGACTCCTCACATTATCAAGGATTATAATAAAAGGAGCTTTTGCTGATTTCCTGAATTGTTCAAGGTTCTTTCTTTCCAGTTCACTGTTGAGAAGCTTACGCATGTTTTTTATGCGAAAATAAATAATTAATCTGGTAATTATTATTATTTTGCCATCGGTGATTTCTTTGAATAATAGCCGGGTATTAAATTTAAAAATCATACAATGAACGTTCATGAATATCAGGGTAAGTCTTTATTAAAAGCATATAATGTTGACATTCAGGAAGGATCTGTTGCAGAAACTGCTGAACAGGCTGTTACAGTTGCTGAACAGATTAAGGAAAAATTCGGATCTGATTTTTTCGTGGTGAAAGCCCAGATACATGCAGGTGGCAGAGGGAAAGGCGGTGGTGTTAAGCTGGCAAAATCTGTTGAAGAGGCTGGGGTAATTGCCCGACAGATCCTCGGGATGCAGCTGATTACCCCACAGACGGGGCCTGAAGGAAAAAAGGTAAACAAGGTACTGATTGCCCAGGATGTTTATTATAAAGGAGAATCAAAGACAGAAGAATACTATATAAGTCTCCTCTTGAACAGAAATACAGGCAGGTATATATTTATGTATTCTCCTGAAGGGGGAATGTCAATTGAGGAGGTTGCCGAAAAATCGCCTGATCTTATTTTTACGGAGGAGATCGATCCAGGTGTTGGTCTGCAGTCATTTCAGGCCAGGAATATCGCTTTTAATCTTGGTTTGTCGGGGATTGCATTTAAAAATATGCAAAAGTTCCTTTCCGGTCTATATGAGATGTTCATAGGTTGCGATGCACAGTTGCTTGAAATTAACCCGGTACTGAAAACCAGCGACAATAGGGTACTTGCTGTTGATTGCAAACTCGTGCTCGATGACAATGCTCTTTACAGACATCCTGAGCTGGCCGGAATGAGGGATATTAATGAGGAAGATCCTGTAGATGTTGAAGCAGGAAGTCATAATCTGAATTTCGTTAAACTTGATGGGAATGTAGGGTGTATGGTAAACGGGGCAGGTCTTGCTATGGCTACCATGGACATAATTAAACTTTCAGGTGGCTCTCCGGCTAATTTTCTGGATGTTGGCGGAGGGGCAAATCCCAAGACAGTCGAAGCCGGATTTCGTATTATTCTTAAAGACCCTGCTGTTAAGGCAATCCTGATAAACATCTTCGGTGGAATTGTCAGGTGCGACAGAGTTGCTAACGGAGTTGTTGAGGCATATAAATCAATTGGAAAAATAAATGTACCTGTAATCGTAAGACTTCAGGGAACAAATGCTGAAGAAGCTAAAGAAATCATTGACAATTCCGGACTTGAGGTGTTTTCTGCCATCTCTTTCAGAGAAGCAGCTTCTCTTGTCACGAAAGTGCTTCAAGATTAGATGGATCATAACTCAGCAGAACAATATTAACCGGGAAGATATTCGCATATCTATTTATTATGCGATTCGTCACAAAATGGCTTATTTGCTGATTTTCCACATCTGCAAAGCCTGATATCAGATAAAGTATCTTCCGTATCTCTCTTAAGATCTTTTAACCGGAAGTTTCCTGTAATCTTTAATGGTCCGAATTCAACTACTTCAATAAGAGCTTGCGGTTCAATATTTTTATCCTGTTCCATTCTTTAATAGTTAGCCGGTAAAACCTATTTTTCGGTGTTGCCCGTCACAGAAAGGCTGATGATCGCTTGCTCCGCACCGGCATATTGAAATCAAGCTGTCCCTGACAACCTTCTTAGTTCCATTGTACTCCAGAGTAAAATTACCTTTGATAATTATAGGTCCGTCAATCATTACCTTAACCGTAACCGGATGTTCTTCTTCTATTGTTTCGTTTACACTCATAAGTTCAGGCCTTCTGAACTTAATATGGTTAAGCTGATCACTTCCAACTGAATCGTTTTTTGCGCTTTCATTCCACTTCCAGGAAAGGGCTTCTGTAGGGCACAAATTTACAACTTCAATAATACGGTCTGTTGTAGAGCCATTCATATCAACCCAAGGTCTCCTGCTGGGGTCAAATACTTCTATAAGCTCCCTGTAGCAGTAGGATGCATGAATACATGCAGATGGTTTCCAATATACTGTAATATCATCGTTCCTGTATCTTCTTCCACCTGAAAATTGTTTTTCATCTCTATCCATCACAACTTTTTTTTTAAAGCCCTTATGTAACTGCTAATGGTACAATTTAATATACTGTAAATCAGATATTAAAAGCAGAACAGAAGCTAAATGAAGTAATAAATAACCGGCTGCAATTTAACATTTTTTATAAATATTTCTTGATAATAGATTTAATGAATATTAATAAATTAGAAGTATCATATATTAAATGAGTAAAATTCACTTATTTAGTACCGGATTTGGTTGAAATTCAGATTTTGATTTTTTGAGGCGGGCAAAAGCCCAATATTGATTAAGGTTGACAAATGTATTATACAGAATTTTCAAAGTATAAAGGTTTGGGCTTTGTTAATTCAGATGTTTATTTATTATGATAAGAAGAGGGTGGAAAATAGGGTATGGGATTATCTGCAGGTATTTTTCCTTTATTGTTATTTCTTTTGTTTTGCTGATGATTTCAACTCTGGCATATTCCTCAGGAAGTAATAATTCTGGTCTTATGGATCTGGTATTATATTCACCCGCTGGTTTTTCAAATTCTTTTATAAATATAACAATGACTCTCCTGGGAGCCCTGTTTGTATTATGTACTGTTATTATATTTTTCTCCATTAAGATTAAGATAGTTAATGATCAGCTTCAGGAAAGAAATGATCAGATTCTCGATATCAATGCTGATCTTGAAAAAATTAACAGGGAACTATCTATTCAGAAGGACATAATAGCAAAAGAGCACTATGAGTCAGATAAATTTTATGAGATGCTGGTTCATTCTGCAAATGATGGTATATCATTCTATGATCGTGAATGGAACCTTAAATATGCCAATTCTGAATTTTACAGTATGATTGGGCTGGACATCAATAAATACAATTCTATGGATACGCTGGAGCTTATCCACCCTGATGATCGTGGCTTTCATGAAAAACGAGTACAATCTCTCATGAAGGATGGTTTCTTTGAAACAGAGCTGAGGCTTTTGCATAGCGATGGTCATTATCTTAATCTTTCTACAAGATCGGTTACTGTAAGAGATGATAATGGAGAAATTCTTGGTTCACTGACAATCTCGCGTGATATTACAAAGATCAAACAGGTTCATGAGGAGCTTATAAAAGCCAATATTGAAGCTGAAGCCAGTAACAGACTTAAAACGAGTTTTCTGGCAAATATCTCTCACGAGATAAGGACTCCTCTGAATAGTGTGGTTGGTTTTTCTAACCTTCTCCTGTCAAATAATATTACTCAGGAAGTCAGAGAGGAATATATTGAACATATTAATCATAATAGTGAAAAATTACTTCAGATCATAGGAGATATAATAGATCTGTCACGACTCGAAAGTTCCCAGATAGAAATCACCTATGAAGAAACTTCACTGAACTCTGTTGTTAATGAGATCATTGAAGATGCACGGCAGATTATCAGGCGCAACGAAAAATCCATCCTGCTTAATGTAAAGAATCAGTTTGAAGATAACGGTGATCTTATTTTTACTGACAGGGTTTGGCTTAAAAGGGTATTGAACCATCTTATGGATAATGCTGTAAAATTTACCCTTGAAGGTTCGATAGTATTCACATATCTCAGGGAAAACGATAATGTTGTTTTTAAGATAAAGGATACAGGGATTGGAATAAATAAAGAGAATCTCGGACATATTTTTGAGGAATTCCGACAGGAGATTGATGGACATCACAGACCTTTTGAAGGTCTGGGAGTTGGCTTAACTCTGGCGAAAGAAGTAGTTGAAAGAATGGGGGGCAGTCTGTTTGTCCAGTCAGAAAAGGGGGTAGGTTCTGAGTTCGGTTTTTCACTTCCCTACAGACCAGCGGGAAGCACAAAAATAAGAACAGTTGCATCATTTAACGATCAGATTATAAGACCAGTGGACTGGAGGTCAAAAAAATGCCTCCTAGTAGATGACAACAAGGATGTTCTCATCTATCTTAACAGGGTGCTGCTCGATACAGGTGTATCAATAGTTACAGCCAGGTCAGGATTTGAGGCACTAGAACTGATTAAGAGCACCCCTGATATTGATGTTGTTCTCCTGGATATGCAGATGCCCGGGATGAATGGTATCGAAGCAACCAGGGAAATACGGAAAATCCGGAAAAATCTTCCGATTATTGCCCAAACTGCTTTTATTTTTGAAGATGACAAGGATATTATTCTGGAAGCCGGATGTGATGCCTGCCTTATCAAGCCAATTAGAAAAGATCATCTTCTGACAGTCATGTCAAATTTCGTAAAGTCGGACCATCCCGGCTGATTGACCCTGAACAAGACACATAATTTCTTCTTTTTCCCTTGCAATACTCCAATTATCAGAACATCATTGCATGATTGGAGGGTTAAATTTTATTGTTACTTTGCATTCAGCTTTTACAGATGATTAATAACCGGTTTGCTGATATTATATTGCCTCTTGCAGTAAGGGGAAGATTCACCTACATGATCCCTGAGAATTTTAAAGATAAAATTAGTACAGGTGTGCGTGTAAAAGTACAGTTTGGAGGTGAAAGACTTTACTCCGGGATTGTCTGCAAAATTCACGACAAAACACCTGATATTAAAAATGTCAGACCTTTAGTTGAGATTCTTGATGAAATTCCAGTGATTAATGAGTCACAATTGAAACTGTGGAAGTGGATATCCGAATATTACTTATGCGGCGAAGGAGAGGTAATGAAAGCTGCGCTGCCGTCGGAATCGGGTATTAACAATTATAAACCAAGATTTGAGACATTCATCAGATTAGCTTCTAAATTCACTGAGGAAGAATTAGTTGGAATGCTTGATAAACTGAATAAAGCGCCTGGCCAGCAAAAGGTGCTTTTAGCTTATATAAGTATTTCAGGTTATTCAGCTGCATCCGACATTATGCCGGTAAGCAAGTCGCTTCTTTTATCTGAGGCACATTCTTCCGCGGGCACTGTTGAAGCACTTACAGATAAAGGAGTTTTTACTGAATCAGCAATTCCTGTTTCAAGAATAGTTGATGCTGATAGTTATAGAGAACCAGTAAAAAAATTAAGTGAAGCACAGACAATAGCTTATGAATCAATTAGATTTCATTTTAAAACGAAAGATATTGTGCTATTGCACGGAGTAACATCAAGCGGCAAGACTGAGATATATATCCACCTTATTGAAGAACAATTAAATAAGGGGAAACAGGTCCTGTATATGCTTCCCGAGATTGCTCTCACAACACAAATTATTCTCAGGCTTAAACGACATTTCGGAGCCAGTACAGGAGTGTACCATTCAAGATTTAGTGATCCTGAAAAAGTGGAGATATGGAAAAGGGTGGCAGATAAGAATCCGCTGACAGGTTACCGGCTTATCCTTGGAGTGAGATCATCACTTTTTCTTCCGTTCACCGATCTTGGATTGATCATCATTGATGAGGAGCACGACGGATCATATAAACAACAGGATCCTGCACCCCGTTACCATGCCCGTGATTCTTCAATTATGCTGGCCGCATTGCATAAGGCAAAAACAATTCTGGGTTCGGCATCTCCATCGATAGAAAGTTACAATAATGCTGTTAACGGGAAATATGGTCTGACAGAATTGAAAGAGAGGTTCGGACTGATTAAATTACCCGAGATCATCATTGCCAATACACGAGAGGCTTACAGGAAAAAGCTGATGGTATCGCACTTTACTCCTGAATTGCTTCAGGCAATGGACGTAGCGCTGGGGAAAGATGAGCAGATCATTCTTTTCCAGAACAGAAGGGGATTCTCTCCATACATCGAATGTTCTGAATGCGGCTGGATACCTGCCTGCATTCAATGCGCCGTGCACCTTACCTATCATAAAGGTATCAACAAGCTGGTATGCCATTATTGCGGCTATACCACAGGAATGCCATCAAAATGCGAAAATTGCCATTCATCAGGTATGGTGACAAGAGGATTTGGTACTGAAAAGATAGAAGATGAGATAAAGATTGTCTTTCCCTCAGCTCGTGTTGCAAGAATGGACCAGGATACTACAAGAAATAAAAATTCATTTAAAAAAATTATCCGTGCATTTGAGGAGAGACAGATCGATATCCTTATCGGAACTCAAATGATTTCCAAAGGTCTTGATTTTGAAAATCTTACAGTTGTCGGTGTATTAAATGCCGATAACCTGCTGAATTATCCTGATTTCAGGGCTCATGAAAGAAGTTTTCAGCTTATGGAACAGGTGAGTGGCAGGGCAGGAAGGAGGCAGAAGCAGGGAAAGGTTGTTATACAGACTTCAGACCCTGCCAACAGGATCATCAGACTCGTTCTCAGGCATGATTATGAAAGCATGTTCCGGATGCAGGCAGAGGAAAGAATCACCTTCAACTATCCTCCATTCTGCAGAATGGTAAAAATAACTGTAAAACATAAAGACAGGGTTCAGTTAAACCATTTCACAGATATGCTCGGGCGTGATGTGAGAATGATATTCGGTAAAAGGGTACTTGGCCCCGAATCGCCTGTTATATCACAGGTACAGTTATGGTATATCAAAACTATCCTGATAAAAATTGAAAGGGAAAAACCTCCTGCAAAAGCTAAACAGCTTATAATTGAGGCGATTGAAAGAATAGGAAAGGAGAAAGGAGCATCATCGCTGAGGATTGCAATCGATGTGGATCCATACTGATTTTAACCTGTAATGCGACATCAGATTCTTTTCCATTTTGACTTCAAATCTCTCATTGGTGAGATAAAGGTGCAAACCATATTCTATGCGAACTTTGCTAAAAACTTTACGACCTTTGCGATAAAGGTTTTAAAAGATGCTAATTTTGAGCTTATATAGATTCAGGTATGAAAATTGAGGTATCAAACGGTGAAATTATAGATAAGATTACTATTCTCCGGATAAAGCTGGATAGGATCAAAGATAAAGTTAAGCAGGCAAATCTTCAAAAGGAATATGACGAGCTTATCGATGTGGCTTCGGCAATTTTAAGTACATCAGATCCCTTATATTCAGCATTATATGATGTGAATTGCGAATTATGGGATATAGAGGACCATATCCGCGATCTTGAAAAAAATAAGGATTTTGGAAGCGATTTTATTTCAACTGCCCGTGATGTGTATATTAAAAACGATCGAAGATCGGAACTGAAAAGAGAGATCAATATAAGAACTTCTTCAGGTTTGATCGAGGAAAAATCCTACGACAAATATTAAAATGCGACTGCTTGTAATACGAACTTCAGCAATGGGCGATGTTGCTCTGACCACTTCGGTATTATCCGGTATGAGGCAGCAATATCCTGAAGTTGAGTTGGTTTTGCTTACCCGACAGGCTTTTAAACCATTTTTTTCTTCTGTTGAAGGCCTTCAACTTGTTTTCCCCGATCTGAAAAAGCGACACAAAGGTTTTTTCGGATTAATAAGACTTTACCGTGATATTACTACCCGGTATGAATTCGATTATGTGATTGACCTTCATAATGTAATAAGATCAAGAGTATTAAGTTTTTTATTCTGGTTATCCGGAGTGAGGGTAGCAGTTATTGATAAAGGGAGAAGAGAAAAGAGGGCTCTTATTTCGGGCAGAACCAAAAAGAAGCTGAAGCACTCAGTGGAGCGCTATTTCGACGTTTTTTCCAGTGCCGGCTTTCCTGTAGAACCTTCACTGGGTAAATTTATTATTCCGACTGCCGAATCATTAAGAAAAGCTGAGTCTTTGATTGATATTAAAGGCGTATTGAATATTGGAGTGGCACCCTATGCAAAACATAAACTGAAGGTTTGGCCGGAAGAAAACATGATCAGACTTCTCCAATTAATTTCAGAAAGTCACAAGGTAAGGTTCTGGCTATTTGGAGGGAAAGAAGATACAGAAAAACTTGCATCATTTCAAAACAAGGTAGCAGAAGCTCAGGTTATTGCCGGTAAGCTTGATCTTGATGAAGAACTGGCACTTATGAGCCTGCTGGATTTTATGATTGCCATGGACTCTTCAAATATGCATATGGCAGCACTTGTTGGCACAAAGGTCATTTCGATTTGGGGAGGGACAGATCCTTTAGGTGGATTTGGTGCCTGGATGCAGCCTGATAATTATTCGATACGCATACCGGTTGAAGAACTTACCTGCCGTCCATGTACTATATACGGTAAAGGAGAATGCAAAAGAGGCGATTTTGCCTGTATGAACTGGATGACACCTGAAATTGTTTTCCGGCAGATCAATCATTTGAATATTTGGTAATCAGCTTCTTTTAAATATTTTAAATTCAGGTCATAACCTGTTGATATAAGGGCAGAGATACAAATGATGCAGGTTTTCTTAATCCGATAAGCTGAAAGCGGTGCATACTTATACCAGACTGTACTTCAGTCCTATAGATTTATTTTCATCCTCAGAGGATATTCAAAATCCACAAGCGAACATTAAACCCAAGAGGATAAAGAATTAGGTTTACAACTTTAGCTTAATATTTAGCCGAACCAGCAGGGCAGTCAGGTATACCATCACCAATGCCCAGACGAGTGACCCTGCAATTATAACTATAGGAACTCCTGATTGTTTGTAGAAAAAAAGAGGAATTCCTGTACTCCAGATGAGGTAATATAAAATATTCGTAGCAAGGTAGGTTGTCAGCGAGTTTTCACCGGCCGGCTTAATAAAGAATGACCATCTGGTATGGTTCTGTATATCGATGATCCAGTAGAGCAATGCAAAAATTACCATGCTGATTCCGTTACAGATCAGTCCCCAGCCTGGAGTTGCCTGTATTTTTAAGATTATGAACCATTTATGCAGAATAAATCCTGCTCCGCAACTAAGGAGACCTATTGAAATGATTGTTAAGATGGTCCTTCGGGATTCAGACTGAGCATGTTTCTTCAGGATAACCGATATCAGCATTCCTGAAAGAACAATAAATGGGATATCACCCTCAATAATAACACCGAATATTGATTTTAACGGGTTAAGGGAATCGAGCAACTCAAGCTTTGAAAGAATATTGAAAGCAAGGAAAAACAACATTGCGACAACTGTATTCAGAATACTGTTCCGTATAGCAAGGTAAATAAGTGCAGAAACAAGGTAGCCCCAGCCTATAAGTCCGAGTATTCCCCACGAGCCCGTTATCAGAGATCCGTTATTGGCAAATTCGCCGGAACGGAATTTAAAAACAAGGAATACCAGTACAGCTATTCCGGCCAATCTTAATCCGGCAATTGTAAAGAAGTTTTTATCATTCTCGCTGTAATTGTTCCAGATGAGAAAAACACCGGTAAACATAAGTATTGACCAGAGATTTTTCCCTAATCCTGTGAATTCAGGATTGACTCTTGAGGAATTTACCATAAGAACACCAATGATAAGAAGGCTTACTGATCTTATAAGAATATGTCTTGCTATGGTAAAATTAGTCTGGCCCTCAGAGATCCTTCTGCCAATTGCAAATGGGATAGCCATGCCGACTATAAACAGAAAACCGGGGAAAACCCAGTTGGCAAGACCCATGCCATCTGAAAATGCTGCTTTATCACCAAACCACGAAGGTAATCCGGGCATATGGAGATCATTGACAAAGAGCATAAGTACCAGCGTGAGTCCACGCATAATATCGATTGAAGCAATCCTGTTGTTTACGGACATAAGAATAGAGATAAAACAAGGTTGTCAAGTTATGAAAAATCTGTATCAGGAGACAACTGGCATTCCACTTTATAAAATAAATGATGGGAGGAGACAGTCACTTGTTAATCCTTATTTATTTATTATCCTTATAGTCAAATGATTTAACAGGATATTTTGGTATCGGTGGTGTTATTACCGGGTGCTCCTTTATAAGTATTTTAAGATGCTTAATTGCTTCTTCCAGTTGAGCATCCCTGCCATTATAAGTCTCGTAAGGCTTATTATCAACTTTTATGTCGGGTTCTACGCCCCAGCCTTCAATCAACCACTCTCCTTCGGGCGAGTAGACACCTGTTTCAGCTGCAGTAGCAATTCCATTGTCAACCAGACGGTTACCGGAAGATAGCCAGATCTCTCCTCCCCAGGTCCTGACACCTATGAGTTTCCCAAGCCCAAGCCGTCTGAATCCCTCCGAGAAGGCTTCTCCGTCTGATGCTGTACGTTGATCCATAAGCACAACCAGATGTCCGGTGAAGGCATACTGCATGTTAGGAGAAGCTAAACCGACTCTTGGAGCCCAGTAAAACCAGGCTTTACGCATAAGCTTTTCAAGTATCCAGCTGTCAATGTTACCTCCACGGTTATGTCTGACATCAATTATCAGTCCTTCTTTACCTATGGATGGGTAAAAGTTCTTCACAAAATCATTATAGTCGTCTCCCCCCATCGCTTTCAGATGAAGATATCCGATTGTGTTCCCAGAGACTTTTTCCACTTCAAGCCTACGGGTATATTCCCAGTCCCTGTATCGCAGCCCGGAAAAAGCCACGGCACTGAGAGGTTTTACAACTTCTTCATATGTTTCACCTTTTGAGTTTTTTAGTTTTAGTCTTACCTGAACATCAGCCTTATTTACAAGAAGTTCGTTAATGTCAGGTAATCCAGATGTGTTTGTTCCGTTGATGGCAAGTATTAAATCGCCTTCCTTTATCTTAAGGTCTGGTTTTGCCAGTGGAGAGAGTTCTTCAGGATAGTCAGGATCGGACATGTAAATATGATCAATTACCCATCCTTCTTTTTTGTCGTTAAATGAAAGTTTTGCACCAAGATATCCATTTGATATATTGTCACCTGGAGAGCGTTTATCTCCGCCATATACAAACATATGAAGAGCCGATAGTTCCGAGATCATGTTTGCCAGGATATCATCAAGCTCATAGCGGTCCGTCACCCGGTCAACCTGGGGCAGGTACAGATTGTACACGGACTGCCAGTTGACACCATGCATGTTTTTATCGTAAAAATAATCGCGCTCCATCCTCCATGCATCTTTAAACATCTGTTTCCAGTCCTCAACCGGATCAATTGTGAAGGCCCATTTTGTCAGATCAACAGAGTTTTTCTTTGGATCAGGTTTTGTGCCGTCAGCATTGAGAACAACAATTCCGGTTTTATTCCTTATCAGAATTTTCTTTCCATCACCGGAAAGGACGAAACTGCTTATTGGGGATACAATATTAACGACATCGTTATTCTTCTTATTTGTCATCTTCAGAGCATTGAGAACCACAGTATGATCTTCGTTGTTAATTTCTGACCAGTATATCCAATCGTTATTTAATCCGAAATCTGCAATATTTGCTGATTTCATTGGAACTTCATATAGTTTTGAACCTGAAAAGTCATATTCACTTTTGTCTCCTGCTTTTTCCTTCGTTTTTACAGTTTTTTTCTTATTAGTTGAAGGAACAGATTTGGCAGAGTCGGCTTTTGTGGTATTAAGTTCCGTGGCCTCACGGAAAGGGAATACCGCTGTTGAATCGAGTGCAAGAGCATAAATTTTCTCCGTTTTGGTGAAGTATGGCTCTGGTTGTCTGCTTCCCCAGGGACTGCCTGTAGAGTTATTAAAAGTACGCTCAGATATGAAATAAAGCCACTTGCCATCCCTGCTGAACCTGGGATTATAGTCTTCACTTCTGCCTTTGGTTAACTGCCATGATTTTCCTGATTTTACCTCGCATATTTTTAAATAGCCGTACTGGTTGATACTTCTGTCGACATAAGCTACAAACCGGCTATCGGGAGACCATGCAAAAGGTGCTGAGAATCCAAAGTCGTTTGAGGCAATTAATGTCGATGATCCAGTGGCTTTAGAATACAACATAAGCCTGTTATCTTTCTCATTATAGATAATATAGTTACCGTCGGGAGAGGACAGAAAATTCTCTATCAGGTCTTTTGATCCGTTGGTAATCTTTTCAGGAGGATTAAAGCCAAAATTATCTGCTTTCCATATTTCGAACTCACCAGATTCGTCAGAGAGCATCATCAGATCATTTGTTGAATTTATATAGGCAGCGCCTTTATACCTTATGCCATATTTCCTTGTTACCTCCGACCATCTATCTCCTGTAACAGGAACTGTGAAAACGCGACCCCTTGAAGTCAGGACTACATTATCGCCTTTAAATGAAAGGTCAAGGTTTGTAATTTTAGATTTTGGGTCGGTTATCCATTGGACCCGTTTCTGATCGAAATCGGAATTAAGAAATATGTCAGGAACTGAGGTTTTACCGGTGTTTATATCATAGAGAAGGATGTCAGGTCCCTGTTGGCAGATAACCCTGCCATCAGACAGGTCGGCATCAGCAAGGTCTATCCGGGTTACCATGGTATGCTGTTTCAAGTCGGTTCCCGATGTATCCATTGACCAGATATTCATTGTCCCGTCGCGGTCAGTCAGGAAGTATATCCTGCCATTGTAATACATAGGATCTTTGCTGGTACCGGCGTAATCTGCAGTAATTGGCACTGCTTCAGAGGAACCGTTAAATTTCCAGATATTCTGAGCTGTGCCTCCTTTATACCTTTTTGTATGGCTCCCCTGGTCTCTCAGACGGGTAAAGAATAATTCCCCGGTGGGGGTGAAGGTTCCCTGATCAGCCTGTGAGAGAGGGATGAGTTCAGATTTCCTGTCAGCAGGATTGATTTTAACAAGCTGAACATCCGGAATAGTTGACCGGGAAGTTGTGGAATACAAGATCTGTCCATCATCAGTCCACTGATAAACTATGGGAGATCCTTCTTCGTATGTAAGACGGTTTGGAGTACCTCCGTCAATTGGAATAACATATACCTCTGATGGGCCTTCGTATTGTCCCACAAAAGCTACCAATTTGCCATCGGGAGAGATGCTGGCATATGATTCCATTCCATGATTTGTGGTAAGTCTTCTGGTTTCACTTGTAGCTAAGTTGTACCTCCAGAGATCGCCTTCAGCAGTAAAAACAACATCATTGCCATGAATTGCCGGGTATCTGTAATAGCCTTTCTGCTGTCCTGACAGAGAGGTAATAGCGAGAAAAAGCAGGCACAATATTAAAGGAAATCTTATTACTTTCATTGAGTTTGATTTTTGATATGAGGCTTAAAAAACTGTTTACAAGGGGATCAATTAATTACAAAATTATTAAATAATCCGGTGTTATGGAATGGTAAAAGCAAATATAGAAAATGATCTGATAGAAGCAGGGGTAAGGATAAAGAATAAAATAACGAAGGAACATGATTTTGGCACAAGCGAATTTATAAGATATTTAAGTATACAGATCATTGCAAAATTTTGTTATTTTTGCTCCGAACTGGCTTTAAAAAGTCGGAAGATGATTAATTACCTCCTTCACTAAAGCTACGGAGTGTAATACGGGGTGTGGCGCAGTTGGTAGCGCGCTACGTTCGGGACGTAGAGGCCGGAAGTTCGAGTCTTCTCACCCCGACCACAAATCAAGAAAGACCATTGTAAATCAATAAATTACAGTGGTCTTTTTCTTTGTGGTGGAATTTATGGTGGATAAATATTGTAGTCCTGCATGCTATATTTTTTATATCAACCTCCTTTTACATCCCTTATCTTTGTATATTTGATTTGTGAAAATCGACTTAAATAAAGGTGCGCTTATTCAAATTGGTGGTGATTTGGGTCAATACAATTCCCTTCCAGTTGATACTCTTGTTAAGATAGCTCAAGATTTACAGGAGTTAGTCTTTACTTTAGCGAAAACTGATTTGTCTTCTATGGAACCAGTTGATATGAACAACTTTAAAATTGAGTTGGTTGGGTTTAAAACCGGAAGCGCAATTCCAGCATTTGCTTATTCAGAACGTTGTGAGAATAAAAGTGGAATGCATTGGCAAGTTCATAGAAATACGGTAAATGAAAAATTTGAAAAACTTGTTGAGATTTCTAATTCAGGTGATTATGGAAAATTAGCTATTCTCTATCCGGAACCTATAAAAAGAAATCCTATTGTTGAGAATCTCTATGCATTTGTAAATGACTTTGGCAATGCACCAGCAAATTTTGTTGATTATGACGAAGTAACTGAGAAAGCAACCCCGATTTTTAAGATTCATCGGTTTAAACCAGGTGTGAAAAAAGAACTTATTAGTGTAATAAAGGAAGTCACTGAAAAGGTTGTGGACACTGATGAGGCAGTAGGAAAAATTAAAATTTCAACAAGGGATGGAAAAATAACTCGGAAGATTATTGACACTTATTCTGGAAAGAAATTCTCATTGGAGTATGCACCAGAGGTAATTGTGTATGGCACTAATAAATATATCTTAAAATATCCTCTTCGCTGTCTGTTCGCAAAAGAGGATAATTTCTACATTATACAATCTGAAATGCTCGGAATTATTGGGACCGGATTGACAGAAGATGAAGCTGAAAATTCATTTGCGGAAGAGTTTGAATATATATACCATAGACTTATTTCATTAGATTCAAAATCACTGACAAGCTATAATTTGCTTATTAAGAGCATAATAACACAAATCGTTGAAAAGGTTGAAGAATGAGCGTTTTAGACCCCAAAAAGACATATAAGAACCTTAAAAGAAAGGGATTCGAAGATACATTAACAAAAAGTGTAGACCATAAACGTCTTGAATTTTTTCACGAAGACAAGTTAGTATTGTCAACAAAACTTAGCCATAATAGTAAAGACTTGGGTGATTATCTCATTAAACAGATGTCATTCCAATGCCACTTGGATAAGAACGATTTTATCGACCTTGCAAATTGTCCATTAAGTAAAGAAGACTATATTGATATTCTTAGTAAAAAAGGACTCTTGAAATAGGAATATTTAATTCTTTTTCGTGGGTGACATTATAAGTATCAACTCTTATTTCTTTCTTTCTTATTATTCCACTTTCGTTTTCGTCATTCACTTATTACTCCTTCATTCTCGCAGTCCGGGAAGTACCAGTGTATACTGTTCTCCAAATTCTTATATTAGGGTTGAGGTTACTCTTAACTTATAATTCTTAAATGGTAACATTTAATCGTTTGTCTTTATTCTCCAAAACCATACCTTTTTAGTTTATTTAAATTTAGCTTTGCAATGAACTTATTTCTATCAGTCAGTAGCTTATTACCTTCAGCGAGGTCAGACATAAACTTGAATTCAAAATCTCTTAATTTTTTATTTTTTCTATCCCAGAGAACTATTTTTTTAATTACCTCCAGGGTAATGTCATCTGATTTACTTAGCTTAGTAGCTGTCTCATTCAGTTCGTCAATACCATCCAGTAGTTCAGGTGCTTTGTCGATAACATAGTCAATAATTGAAATTCCTGATTGGCGTTCATAATCTGAGATTCTTGAATTATTTCTTACTCTTCCACTAAGATTAAATGCAACTGCTTTCTTCTGTTCACTGAGTTCTCCTGTTGCCCTTGCCCATTCCTCAATCTTATGCCAGACTGCAGGCGGAATGGTTTTAATCTTATTAAGTTCTTCCTCAATTTGAACTTGTGCGGATTCTTCATCAGCAATTCTTTTTCGTTGAGAAGGATTCTTTGAGTCCTCAAAGTCCGCTTTAATCGCAACAAAATCAATATCAAGTTCCTGTGTTTTTAGGTCATTCCAGCACTCTTCTTTCTTCGCCCACTCGCCATATAGTGCACCATGGTTTTTCTCAGCAGATTTTTTAATTAAGTTTTCCACTTGAACCATCAAACTGTATAATAATGATTTTAGCTGTTCAGATATACTTTGGTTTTTCCATATTTTATAAAGGTCAAGTTTGCAATTAGTTTTATAAGTCAAAAGTGAAATAGAATAGGGAACTGTGATATATCTCAAGTCTCCAATTGCATTAGGTTTTATTCCATATATTTTTTCTGCGGCTCTGAATAAAATTGTTTTTGCAATAATATCTTCAAAATATATGCTATCCGGCTGCTTAACAATGTTGTAATTTATAAATTGGACATAGTTTTTCTGATTACCTCTTACTACAATGTTTGGACCGATAACGAGTTTTTTACCATCAAAAATCTCATTATAAGCATTGACATACTTGGCAAGTTCCTCTTTCGTAAACATTTGATATTTAGGATTTTTTAAATCAAATGCTCTTTGTTTTGCTTTTGTAAAACCTTCTTTTAACCGGGCATTTTTGAACTGCCCCCTTGCTCTTTCGTAAAACCACTTAGTTTGATTTGTCTGACCAGTTACATGTGGCGCAAATATATTTCTTGATAGTTTCTCAATTTCGATGTGGTACGGTCTGTTTGAACTTAAGTCAGATACTGAAACCTTGTTTTGAGTATTCGCATACTCAGAAATTCTTGAAACTATTTCGCTAAAACTTGACTTGTTTTTGACAACAGATAATTTCAATTGAACAGAAATCCCTGAAATGTTTGCTCTGTCTTTTTTTAATGTATGATAAATGGATGCAGTTGTTTGACCTCCGTTTACAATCTGAAAATCCTCTACATAAGAAATAACAAGACCTTTACCATCTTCCGATTTGTCTATTTCAATTTTTTCTGCTGTAGCAGCAATTCCATTATTAAAGGCAAGGAACATGTGAGGTTCCTTCAATATAGTATTTCTAATTCCTTTATTTATTTTCCCGGTAAACTGAAGAAATGACCGAACATTTTGTTCTAACAACCGTGAACCATATTTCTCATAAATCGTTGCAAGTGCTTGTCCGGAAATAATAGCCAAGTATGATTGATACTGCTCATTCTCTGAAGGAGAAACAATACATGGTACCACAAATCCCTCCTGAGAGAAATTAATAGTTATAGGGATATGAGATTTCTCTGTAATGTTGTATAAGTAGTTCACGTCAACAACTCTGTAGAAAATCGGATATCCAGATATGGTTTGGCTACTGGGAAAATCTCCCGGATAATTACCGTCAGTTATGATTATCGCATTTACTCTTACTAAATTGTCTTTCAGTTCACCCGAATGACTTAATGTATGTGCAAAATCAAATATTGGGGACGATTCCTCAATTTCATTTACATATTCCTTGTAAACTCCCTTACGAAAAAAATTGGTTATTCTCTTAGCAGCGGTATCTATTTCATCCTTGCTAATTCTCTCTGGCGCATCTTTTCCCTTAAATATGGTAATAAATAAGTCGATGGTCTCATAATTATCAGAAATTGAATAAGCATTTATTTTATGTTGATTTCTTGTTCCCAACGATTTTTCATCGTGTGCAACTCTTGAATTTTCTGTCTCACCTGCATCATCAAGTAAGTCTAAGGCTGTTTGAGTGAAAATATGTTCAAGTATTCCCCCTTCGTCTCCAGAAACCTGTGTTGACTTCAAATCTTGTATAAGCGAGTTATAAAATTTTTGTAACTCAGCATTTTCAATAGAATCGTTCATGTGAAAATTAATGTTTTAAAAACTTGTTCATCGGTTCTAATGAAATCGGAAGAGTTTGATATAATAATTGAGTATTTGACATCGCCAACGCCATCTCTTATATCAACTTCCTCTATTCTTGGAAAACTGTTTTCCACGAGATAAGTAACGTCTTGTCTTATAAAGTATCCAGTATGTTCATAATAATTCTTTTGTTGGTCAAAGTAACCAGCAGTTAGCAATTTATTTTTAAAACGTGACAGTGATGTAAAATCATGCTCAAGTAATACTAAAACAGATTCAATAATTTGATTTAATGTTTCACCTGACATTTGTCTTGAGTCCAACGAGATATGATTTAAGAAAAGACTTTCTACGTTTGAGGTATCAAGTTGTCGCTCACTACTCACAAGAATTTTCTGATGATTATTTCCATGAGTTGTCTTTACTTCCACGCTCCAACTGCCAAATTGAAAATCTCTGATTTGTTTTTCCGGTCCAACCCATGAATTGACAACTTCAAGAGAACTATTATTATTTGCAAGAAATTTTCTTAAAAAATATACTTCGCCAAATAATCCTCTCTGTTCTTCTACTGAAAGTCCCTGAGTTGCCGCCCTGTCAAAAAGCGATTTCCATTTTTCAAATCTGTTCAGTAACTCCTGCACAAGTTGTGTTTCGTTATTAACTGAAGAAATACTGGTCATCAGGTCCTCACATAGAACAGAAAAAATATCTCTGATGCTGATTACTAATTAGTTTTAAGAGCAAAATATTACAACCATGTCTCTTATCATCCTGGATTAGTTCAACACTTATATCCTTTAAATTTGAAAGTGAAGCAAGGTTAACGGAAATTGAGTTACTTATTGATGCTGCAATACACCGGAATTGTTCAGGTGATTTCAATGCTATGTATACATCTGGGATTATTGACCCTGAGTATCTCCTTAAAAGTAAACCATGGGAAAATGACCTGTCATTTTCGAGTTCAGTCCAAATAGATTCAATTCTCGTCATTATCGTCAACTTGTTCTTCTATGTTGTCTTCCAGATTAAACATCGGTAAAAGTTGTTCATGTATAGCGTACCTGACCGCTGCATTAAATGTACTGGAGGGAAAGCTGATGGCATAACCAACAATAGGTTCTGTTCCATCCTCTAATCCTGCGCCTTCCGGGTCAAGAAAATAAACCAGAAGTAATGCTGTTTGTGGGTTACGTATTTCATTCCTTATTATTTCCCCGCTCGGATAACTGGGGGTCCCCTTCTTACCATTACGTCTCCATAAATCAATCGTTCTTTCCATCGCCAATTCAATTTCAGACTGAGTCAAATCAACATGCTCATCTCTTGGACTGATTATATGTGATTTTCGAAGATAATATACGTCATCGTTGGAATTTCTATCATCATAATTTCTAAGATAGAATCCAATGTTTAATTCAGTTTCACCCTTCTGGATAAGCGTTCTTTTTGTGGTTGCTCTCTTTGACATAACAGCAACCCTCCAATGTCGTCAATTCGTTATTTGCCAATTGGACATCTATAAATCGAACCAAATTTAAAGGGTCTGCAGCTTTCAAACTTTCAGATAATCGAAATCTTAATAACCATTGTCTAATGTTTGATGGGTCAACATCCGACCATAAATAATTTCCACTATTATCTACTCTTGGATTTCCGTCAAGTCCTAAAATTAGGTCAGTGGTTGCAATTAAATTGTTGTGGATTGTTTCTCCATTTTTTTGAAATTCATATGATTCAACTAATCGTCCTGCCCATGAAACGTCAACAGTAACTGCTCTTCTTATTTTGTTAGATGCTGAAATTTGCAGGACTCCTGGATGTGTTCTAACTCTCAATGCATATTGTTCTGGAGTGCTTCCGGCAACATCAGCCATATAATCAAATTCATTTCTTAATTCATCCGATGCGAGTGCAATGTGACAGAACCATTCATTTAATTCCCTGCTGGTAAATAGCCTGCATAGGTCTACATAACCCGGTCTGTAACCAAACCATCTCCCCATTTGCATCAGGGTGTCATACATTCTGGATGCACGAAGGTAATAACTTACAGAAAGTCCTTCGAGGGTCAACCCTCTTGAAAGTTTATCTCCACCTATTGCTATTACTGACAATCCATTTCTATGGTCGTAGTAATTTAAGATATCAGCCGAACCTCCGTTTATTTCTCTGACTTGAATTCTTGATGCTGCTGAATTTAAGATGGGGAAGAACATCTGACCAATTATGAATCTGAACATGCGGGTCAATGTTGCTCAATCTTGAATCAAGAATCGATTGAGAAGTTGTAATATAAGATTTATAGGTTACTGTATCAACTTCGTATGCTTGACGTAGTTCTTCGATGACTGAAGGGATACTCATTTCAATTCCCCTTCGATAGAAGTCAAAAACATTCTGGACAACAATAGTGATTTGTCTCTGCCAGGCAACGAATCTGCTTGTATGGATTAGCATTGAATTGTGAACCGCTTCCTGTCCACGTAACCTTCGAACAGCACAAGTAAGGATAAAGCACTTTATTGCAAGCATTAAGGATGGTGGTGCATCAGACGGAAGTTCATCTCCATTTCTATGCCCATTCGGAACAAAGTTATTAAAGTCATCAACTCTCCTTACAATTGGGAGAACAGTTTCTGAGACATCATCATCTTCAACTAATTGAAAACCGAATACTTTATCTGGTCCAATATAATTCGATGGGGCAGGGAGATTTATAATAAAATCTCTTGGGAACAACTCATCGTCTTCTATAGGAATAAAAATATTAGCAAATGGAGTGGCTGTATAGCCAACATAACCACTCTTATCAAATAAACGGATAATGTCTCTAATTAATCCATTTATTCTTGTTGTTCCGTCATTCTCAGGTCGTGTATTAATTGAAGCATTATCAGCTTCATCGTCAATTAAAAGCAATGACTTATTTCGGATAACTCTTCTCCCATCGACCTCTATTGCTTGTGCAGAAAGCCACTGAAGTAATCTGTCTAAAATTCTTCCATTCTTTTTTACAACTGCAATTATTGGTTCATTAGTATTGAAATTAATTCCAATCGCATTTGCAGCCCCAGCACTAAAATCAGATAAACTTGAAGTAAGAGAATGTGCAATACTATTCTGGTCAATTCTTCCAACTCCTATCCATAGATTATTTTCTCTAAATGCTCTTTCGTGTTGTGTGTCAAACCCTAAGAAGCCTTCATCTAAACGTAATTGTGTCTGGCTCCGCAAATTATTGTGAACTCCCGCCAAAACAATAATAAGTTTATAACCTGAATCGGCAGCTTTGCAAATCAATCCAGTGTAATTCGAAGTTTTGCCAGACTGAACTTGCCCTACAACCAATCCTTTTTTATCAATGATTCCATTGACTGATAGGGTCAAATAATCCATCAAGTGTTCTGTCTGTTAAACGGTCAAGTTGGTTGACAACAGTCTCAGAATAGTTTTTTTCAACTGTTAAATAGTCTCTGTACCTGTTCCAAAAATTAAAAGTAATCGAACTTTTCCTTTCACTAATCCATGGTTGTCTTCGTGCTTCGATAACTCTGAAATCGTCAAGTCGAATATTATATATAGATTGTATTTCACGAATCAATAACTCCCTGTCCAGTTCAGAATATTGGGGAATCGTTAGAGCCGTATCAACTGCTACGGTTATTTGTTCGAGTGTGACGCTGCCACTTGCAGGTAGTAAAGTCCTTATAGTTCGGATAGCTGTCTGTATCATCATTAATTAAGAAATAAATTCAAGAAAGTGTGGAAAAAGATTGAAGGGTTCAATATTATAAATTATTGCTTTTGCCTTCTCGTCTGAATTACCTTCACTTACGAGTTTATCATACATTTGTCTTATTATCTTTCTAATCGGTTCCTGGTCAATACCCTCAAATGGTTTCCCAAGTCCATCTTCTTCAGATGCCTCCTTAATATAAATTGCTTTTGTTGGAATAGTTTCTTCAATAAACCGAATTAGCGTTTCTATTGCATGGTCAGGTTCTGTAACAGCTTGTTCTTTAATTTTCTCAAGAAGTGGATGTTCACGATTTATTTTGTAAAACCATTTATCCCCCCGTTTATGGTCAACCCATAGTGGAACAAATTTTTGACCGGGCAATTGTTTTACATTTCGTCCCTTATGTCGATAAACTTCTACTGCCTGATTTCTGACTTGTCCTGCATATGCCTTTAGCTGGTCCCGGACTAAAAGAGGTATTCTTGCAACAGATTTTTTAATATCTATCTGCCATTCCGCATCTAAATTATTTGGCAAATCAACTTTTAATCGGGCGAGTTTATAATGTTCTTCTTTTCGGAATAATCCCAACCAATCACCAGCCAAAATCAACCTTTCGTTTCTATAAATGTAAAAACCCTGCTGCTCGTTCCATCCTTTAGGACCTTCTGCATTTTTGTATGTTTCTTCATTTATTTTTGATTTGTGAGGCAGGACAAATCCCTTAACTGTTACTCTACCATTAAGCAGACTCTCTTCCGGAAATTCTTGGGTTGTCGATTCTTGACTGAGAAAAGGATTCCATGGTTCAACTATTCTATCCTGAAAATAAATTTTGATTTTTCCATTTTCAATGAACCTGTGGAAAACCATGGCAAGATGCTTTTTAACATGTTCCATCACAAGAAGAAATTTTTCAAGTGACTTTGAATTGTCAGAATGAAAATTTTTTACGAGTCTGTCAATATCATTCCATATAGTGATTGTTCCCGATTTTATTTTTTCTATATCAGCCTCAAATTGGTTGTCAGGTAAAAATTTTAATAGGTTCCATTTTCCGGTTTTATTTACAAAATTCAAATCCCATGTCCAGTAAACGTTCTTGAAGTTTTCTTTTTTACTAATAACTGAAAGCATACGACATTGAGAAAATGATGCCGTTTTTAATCCCAATCCGAATCTTCCCAAATCTTTAATATTTCTATCATCAAGAGGATTTTTACTACCTGGTCGCATTGCCTGAACAAGTTCGTTATTGTCCATTCCATGTCCGTCATCTTTAATGGACAGCCAAGAATCAGTTCCTTTCCACTCGAAATTTACCCAGACATTTTTTGCCTGCAGCTGATATTGAGTTATCTATGATGTCTGCTACTGCGGCTTCAATACTGTATCCAATTGCTCGGAAACTTTCAATCATTGGTCCTGCTTCTGGGATAGCAGTGGTAGTTTCTAATTTGGAATAATCAATTGAAATAGACATTACTATAATAGGTCAATTATTTTTTTCGCAATGGCATTTGCCATTAAAGGCGGAACTGCATTCCCAATTTGTTTGAAAGCTGAAGTTCTCCCTCCCTCAAAGTAGTAGTTATCTGGAAACGATTGAATTCTTGCTGCTTCCCGGACTGAGATAGAACGAACCTGATTATGGTCAGGGTAAATATAATAATGTCCATCCTTGGCAATATGTGCCACAACAGTGTGAGAATGTCCGTCTGGGTCAATTACTTTATAACGGTCAAGGAATGCTGCTGTGTTATTATGAGTTTGTAATCTTTTAGGTAATTCATTATATTTTAATCGCTTCTTTTCATTTATCCACTTGTCAATTGCTATGGAATAAATTTCCAAGTCTCTTTCGTTGTGCTGTCTTGTTATATGCTGCGTAACAAAGTTACTACCGTTCCTTGTTTCTGTCTGTTTTAGGTAATCATTAATTGGCTTGACGTAATTAGTAACTGACAATTCTTCACCAGGTCTTAGTTTTGGTAGGTCAAAAAATAAATCTTTTTTTATCTGCCAATTATTATCAATCGTTTCAAGTTTTGGAAAATGGAATTTCTTCTTGCCAATTCGTCCAATAATAATGACTCTTCGTCTTCTCTGTAAAACACCGTATTCTTCAGCATTCAAAACCTGGAATTCAGAAGTGTATCCTATTGATTCGAAGAGACTAATCATCTCATTCATATATTGTCTGGTTCCGGCTGTAAGTAATCCTAAAACATTTTCGAACACAAAATATTTTGGTTTGTACCTAACGAGAAACTCGGCATAATATCGGAACAAATAGTTTCTGTCATCACCAAACATTCTATTTGGGTCACGACTTCTTCCGATAAGTGAATAGGCTTGGCAAGGTGGTCCTCCTATTAGCAATTTAACCTTCTTTGAATTAAGGTGTTCGTCAATGATTTTAAAAATATTACCGATAGTATTGCCAGAGATTTCTTCATTAATAACCGATTGAATTATCTCAGGAGGAATCATGTTCCAAAGTTTTTCCCTTGTGATTTCCTTCTTAAGATATAACAAGTAGGGATTTAAATTTTTGTTCTCCCGGAGATAATGATAAGCTAAACGGGTTCTTAAAGTGTCACATGCCTCCTTACCCATCTCAACATGCGCAACAGGTTTAAAACTTTCACGAATAAATCCCTCGGAAAGTCCTCCTGCTCCAGCGAAAAGGTCTATATAATTAAGTTCATTCATCTACAATAGTCATTGAAATCTCATTAAACCAGTCTAATACTTTAGTAAGAGTATTTGTTATTTTACTTTTGACTAAATCACACTCAAAGATGGCGAAAACTTCCCATCCCTGGTTCTTTAATTTAATGTAATTTTCCTTATCAAGTTCGATATTTCTATTAATCTTCTGTAACCACCAGTCTGTTCTGGTTTTTGGAATTACAAAATATTTGCATCCTTGATGTCCATGCCAAAAACAGCCATGTACAAATATTACAGATTTATACTTTGGCAATACTATATCCGGTGACCCTGGTAAGTTTTTGTCGTGTAATTTATATCTGAAACCATTCGCAAAAAGAAATTTTCTAACCAAGAGTTCCGGTTTAGTATTTTTACTCCTGATTTGGCTCATATTATAGCTTCTCGTCTCTGTATTGTGAACGTCAGTCATTCCATAAAGGTAATCAAATTTAAAGGTATTATGTTGATGTAAAGCACAATAAATTAACTTATAAATCACAAAGGAAGTAATTTAGGATAGTTATCTTTGTTATAGAGTTTGGAAGGTATTTTTAAGTTTTTATTCGCTTGAAAGACAACCAAAAATAAGTTGCATTTCTAATTATGGTAATTTTTAAGAAAAATGACATAGTAAGATTTCTACCGGAATATCAAGATGGAGAAAACGAATTCGATTACATCTTAATAGAAGAACCTGATGGTGGAAGGGTAAAAGTTCAACCTATCGGAAGCGGATTAGAGATACCGCCAATATATGTTGTTGAAACTAAATGGTTGATATTGAAATCCTCATCGCTCAGAGTTAGTTGAACATCCAATACCATTTTAAATTTCCTGTTATCCAAAATATTTCGGCTTTTAGAAAGTCAAAGATTTTATTTATCCAAGGTGAATATTCTTCCCTTTCCAGGGTTTAGGAATTCTGATTCTATTCTTAACAATTTTAAGCCTCGGAAAATTTGTTTTTATGACCAATAAAATCGTCTCTTCATCAATTGAATAGTTGTCCCATAGCAATTTGAATAGGTTGTCTTTATCCAGATGATAACGCTTTACTTTTCTCGCTATACTAATTTTATTATTTATATAACGAATGATTTTATAAGAATTTTCTGAATCGATAGAAGATTTGGTCTGTTTATTATGGAAGTCACATTTTGGGAAAGCAACTTTCACGGTTTTTTGTATAAAGTCCTTATTGTATCTCAAGTTTTCTGGTAATCTCCAATCACCTATAATGGAACTGAAAAAATCCTCATTAACAACAATAGATTCCTCACTAAGGGAATAGTAAAACTTTTTAAATGAATCTATTACATGCTTTCTGGCTTGTGTCAATTCTCGTTCTGAAACAACCTTTTTCCCATGAACAATTTGATAATACTTAATGTTTTTATCATTGTCAGCAAGATAAACTTCAGAAATAAGTGCAAGTTCTTTTAATTTCTTCACTCCAATATTAATAGTCCTTCTATTCACTTCGATTTTTTTTGCCAGGTCCAGTTGAGATAATTCTATTGAGACAGGTTCGGTAATTAATAAATATAATAATCGTAACTCCGCTAAAGTGAGTTTTTTACTTATTACCATAAAACTATAAGTAAATTGATTCATGCTAATTGTCTTCATGGTGTGTGATATTTATATCACAAGGTATATATTTTTTTAATAAATCATTAAAAATTCGTTACTCAAGAAATTCTTTTTGAATTTCTCCTACATGCATTCAATGGGCATTATAGAGTTGTTATGACCTAACACTAAAAAAATAAGTTGAATATTTTGAAACATTATTTAAATCATTACGGGTAATCAAGTATAAGCAAACGAATTAACAGGGAAGCTGAAAACTGAATAGAGTAAGCAAATTTTAATACACAAAACTATGAGTTATTATCATTACACCAAAGGAAGCCATCTTGTAAGAATAGTAAAAAATGGTATTATCAAAACAATAAACAAGGGTTGTGAAAAAAAAGAAAAACCAGCAGCATGGTTGACTAAAAGTCCTGAATGGGAAGTCGATAAATTTACTGCCAGAATAGATTATATGAAGAAGGAAATTGGTATGTGCAGAATTCTAATCAGTGAAACACTTCCGACTGTCTCTTGGGCAGAATTCAAGAATGTAAGTGGTATTTCAGATATAATGTACAAAGCTTTAGACGATTATTACAGAAGTGCTGGCTGTCAAACTGGGAAATGGTTAATTACCTTCAATTCTATTCCAAAGAAGTGCTGGGAAGGTATTGAAATGTTTGTTGATGACCAGTGGGAAAGATGGGATGAAAAGATGCCTATTCAAGAATTTGTTAACCTATGTCTAAGTTGTAATGGGAAACAGATAAATAAGGAAGAAATAATCTTCGGATTTCCGAACGTTCAATGTCAAAATCAACTTGATTTTATCAATAAGCATTATGATGAAATAATCAGGCTTTGGGAAGCCAATAAACATAAGAAAGGATATATTGAAATATATGTAACACCTGATTACAAGCCATATCCATGTGGTATCAAGTTCATCGAGAAACGAGTTTGGAAATCAACCTTCACACGCTTTTCGGTATTCGAAGGTGAAACCATTGCACGTGTTCATTTCTTATGGGAAGCAACCTTTACTCAGTATCGAATGGGGATTGCTTATGACGAAGAGATTTTAGTGGATACTGACAAATCATTCTCTAACTAAAAAAATCATGAAGAAAGTCTCACAAACAGGGGATGCCGAAAACCTGAAATAGAGTAGGCAAAATTTAAAACTATATTAATTATGAAAAAAGTATTCAGTTTAATTAAAGAAAATGGTTTTGTAAGTTATCCCGATAGTAATGATGAAGATTCTATCGGTGATGGAAGTTACTTTCACAACTGTAATGAAAAAGGTGAATTCATTTTGGACTTTTTGAATGAAAGAAATTTCAATGTTGAAATTCGTGATAACCCGTCATCAGAAAATGCGGTTACAAGGTCATGTAAGTGGTATGAATATAGACATCCCGATTATCTGGGTAAAATTAGAGTGATAGTTGTTATAAGGGTCAGCAATAAAATTGAATTAAGATATGTGGTTATTGATTATGAAAAATAAACCTAAAACGTATGATTATGGAAAAAATCTGTAGACAACAAAGACGAAAATTGCATCGTGAAAGCGGCAATAATAAATGGTATGTAAGTGATTGGCAAGCTATGAAGTTTATACGCACTGAAAGTGATGAGACTGGTACAGGGAAAGTTGATTTTTACGCAAACAATCAATACACCTGCCTATTGAGAAATAATCAACCAGGTATTACATGGCTATCTGTTAAAAGAAATGACTCTGCAGCAATTCATAACTGGCAACATTTACAACAGATTAAAAATGATGTCTGCGGAGAAGACCGTGAAGCTATTGAATTATACCCGGCAATGTCAAGAATTGTGGATTGCGAAAACCAATATCATCTGTGGGTGTTTCCTGTCGGTCACATTATCGATATGGGTTTTAAAATTAGGTTGGTTAAGATATAAGTTGTAAAATGAAAACAATAAACTGAAAAGCAGGATTGCCCCAAACTCTCCTGCTTTTTTATTGACAGAAATAAGTTATAATATTCAGTTAAGATGGACTCCCCCAATTGGGGGCATGGAATAATGGGCATTACAGCTTCAACTCGGATTTCAACTATCTCCATCGTATATTATTAAGACATATTTCAAAGCATCAAGACTGAAAATTGGACAATTTACATTTGTTTTGTAGTGTTAAGTTTTTCATAATTATTCCCTATAATTCATTGTAAATGAGTTATAGTCGATTTTTCGGCTATAATAAATTCAATTATTAACTGCTATTGAAAATATCAACGATGATGATTCATTTACATTAGAAGAAGCAAAGCGATTAAAAAGGAAAGTTTGGGATACGAACCCAATTTTATTCGGATTGATTCTTGAATCTGTATGTCTGTCAAATTTGTTTTGGGATTGCAAAAAGGAAGATTACGTGTTGCCTTCCTTTTATTAGATGGAAGATAAGTAAGTGTTTTAAGGAAATCAGGGTGACAAATACCCTGCTTTCTTATTTTAAGTTCTTTCAGATTGCATTCCGGGTAGTTCCCCATGGCTGTCCGGATTGAGTTTAATACCCATTTGCTCATTATAATATTTGTATAACATAAACATCTTGGGATTTTCAAAGATAGAGTATGGATTATCACCCACAAAGTCTTTATCAGCTAATACCTTATCAATTTCCATGTGCAAATTTATTGCTGCTAACTCTATCCCAGCCTTAATTATCAACGATTTGGCTTCAATACATTCGATGCCATCAAAGTCATCTAAAATAAGACTATCCTGCTCTTTCGGACTGATAAAGTCATCCAGATAAACATCAATTATATTAGCTAATTCATATGTCTCCAAGGGTGGCAAACAGTCGATTAAGGTTCTATTTAATTTTTCCACAAAGATTTTATCATATACTCTTTGTGTGAGTTCATTTATAAATTTTGATTTTGTTTTCATGATTATACATGGTTTAATAAGATTATTTATGCTGACACTCAGATTGTTTTACTTCCTGTTATCAGGGTCGGTTCTTCATTTAAAGTATTGTTTAACGCAAGTTCAAGTTTGTTTTTAATGAACTCTATGTACGAATTATCTTTGTTGAAATGCACTACGAAGTCAGCTATATCGAACTTTTCGCATTTGCACTTTCTAATTAACTCTTCATCGTTTTTTAAGAATTCACTTAGGTAGTCAACAATCTCAAAGTTATAGCCATATTTCCGGTTATAGCCATTTAGTTTTTCATACCAGTATTGGTATACGTTGTCGTCTTCAGACAAATCCGGAAATACAAAACATTTTCTCCCGGTAAAAAATAGGAATTTGTAGTCCTGAATTAGTGTTTTGCCTCCTGAAGCGACCCAAATGAACTCCGGCATTACTATTGACATAATAATGGATGTTTTTTCGCTTTCAACCAGACAAATTGTCTTTTGCTTGTCATTAATAATCTGATTGTGACCAAACAGGCATAATTTTAGTTTAAATTTTATCAATACTTCATCACCATTTTCGTCAATATCATAGTCATTGAAGTTATATTTAAAGAATCCATCAGTTTGATAGTTTAAATTGTGCAGATAACATGGATAACTTTTCTTCCCTTCTTGTATTCTGTTCAGGTTATCATCGTAAAACATAATCTTTGCCGTGCATATATGGTTATCTGTATATTGGTAAGGGAATACAACGCCGGAATCATCAAATCGACCTAACTTATAGAGGTCGACAACTCTTTTTACCGGGTCATTGCCAAATTTCTGCTCCAGACCTTCGATAAAATTATTATTGACGTAATACGGTGGCGTGTAGAATCTATTTATCAAATTAATATGTACCGTATCAGCTTCGTAATAAGCCAATTTATTGTCTTCCACATATGTTACTTCACCTGCAGCAAAGTTATCTGGTGGTATTTTAAACGCCCGGCAGCTCGAACACATTCCGTATTCAATTGGTGCTAACTCCTGGGTTTTAACGTTAATATATGCACTGTATTTACCTCTCTTGCCACAATGGGGGCAATCTGAGCGTCTCTCATTGGATAAAGTATACTTGTACATGTATTAAGCAGTTTTATAATATTCTCCCAATGATTTTTTCTGTATTAATTTCAGTTCACACCACTTCTTGAGTTTGCGTTCAGATGTTCTTTTTGGCATCTTTATTTCGACAAGTGCTTTGTCGACAAAGTCTTTTGAAGTAAAAGTTGCTGGGAGTGCTTCATAAAAGGTCAATTCTTTATCACTGTTGAAATTCCGAAACAACTTGATGTCAATCTTACCCAGGATATATATTGTGTTACTGATGTAATAATTTAGTATCTCAGCACTGTTTCGGAGGTCTTTAACACTGATTTGGTCATCCTGGAGACTGTCATTAAAATAGCAACGAATTCGATTTAGTATGATGGCTATACGAAAGATATAGGAGTCCATCTTTGCAAGTATTGAATTATAAACCCTATTATCCACTCCAAAGTCCCTGGTATTCATTTCATCACGCCAGGTCTTTACATATTCATACCCGGCATCATCCAACTTCAATGTAGTTCGCACCAGACTTGGGTACTCATAGAACTCCAGGAAGTGTTTTAACATCTTGTTGTATTCTAAGCTGACATCCACATCTTTATATTCCAAAATGTCTGTAAAGACGTTGCGCTTATCTTCATTTTCATCAATTGTAAATAAGTATCGGTAGACATTGCCATTTTCAATTCTTGCATCAGTGAATATCTCAAAAAGTGCTTTAAATTGAGTTGTGCCAATGATTGAGACATTAGTCTCATTGATGTAGTTAGATGCTTCTTCGCTGACACGACTTTTTTTCAAACCATATAAATTCCAGAATTTCAACCAGCTTTCTTCATCACTACCTGCCCGGAATTTGTTAAAGTCTTTAAATAACCCCGCAATTTCATCGTACTGTACCAGGATAGATTTTCCGTTGTTGTGCTCATCATCCAATATCTGGTACATCTTTTCAGTGCTGATGTTCTGCACAGCACACTCAATTTGTTTTTTGAATGTAGGAGATTGGGTTAGTCCTTGGGTTTCGAGCCATCCTAATATTAAGTCGGCTTTGTTCTCATCTTTCTTGACGGTCTTACAAAAATCTGCAAACTCATAATATATGGCATTGTCTGCTTTCCACTTATCTTTTAACTCTCTGTCCTTAAGTAATATTGGTTGAATGGCTGCATTAAATAAGTGAGATTTCAAGTTTCCGGAACTGGCAATATGAATAGTCCAGAGGTTTGAACGTTCAATCCAGTCCTTTGAAACCTGTAACTGATATGAGTTTAGTAGAGTGTTACCACAAGCATTTAGGTAGTTGGTTGCGAGGGCATCGATATTGAATTTCTTAATGTTAGCAGTGTTGGTCAGCAGTTCTGCAAATTTTGGAGGTAATGCTGATACCGGGAAGTTCTGAATCATTATTCATGATAATTAAATCTAATAGTTATTTTTTACTGTCCTGTTTATACAATTACCATGTCACTTCCAGGCAAGTCGGCTATATCTCTTTCATCATCACTTCGCTTTGCATTGTACTTTTTTGCCCTGTCATAGAATTCATTTAGTGTAATCTTGTTATACATCATGTTTTTTATTACACGAGCACTCGTCAGATTATACACTTCAGCGATAAAATTTATTTTTACTTGTTCCTCCTGACTTGGTGTTAAGCCAATCATTTTGATTTTGTCATTGTTGTCCATTTGGTTAAAATTTAAATACTGTTATTTTTTATTATAAATACTCAGCCATTTTGAAAAAGACTAAGAAATGTATAGAAATCATAAAAAATATTTAAGAAAGTTTAAATCCCTTATAAGAATTAGTACTGTTGTGGGTTGAGAGTTGCCAACTTTGGCGGGGTTGGCGGAGTACTGGCGGAGCGTTAGATGTTGATAAACAGTCAATTAAAGTCTACTCCGCCACTCCGCCATGACCGCCAGTATATATTTATATACCGCCAAAATGTCAATTTTGCTTATACATTAAGAAGAGATATATGTATTATATACTTATATATATATATTATATAGCAAAATTTCAGTTTGTTATAGAAATAAGATAATCTACTGGCGGGGTTGGCGGTTTGGCGGTCATTGTAATATATGATTGATATATAGTTATTTGCAAAGCCAACAAGTCCGTCAGCAGACCGCCAATACCGCCAAAATGAAACTATAGGTAACAGATAAAGAAAACATGATAACTACTGTGGGAATATTACGTTCTCAGTCTCCTAACCGCTCCTGTATTATGTTGTAGTACTCTTTTACGATTTCAGAGCCAATATAATTTCGATTTAACTTTTTTGCCATTTTTAGCACTGTTCCTGAGCCGGTAAAAGGGTCATACACTACCTGCCCTTCGTTAGTCCAAGTCCTAATGTGGTCTTCGGCAAGCGGTTCAGGAAAAGATGCCGGATGTTGATATGCAATGTCATCAGACCCTGAAAACCCTTTTCCTGTTGTATATTGCCAGATATTATTCCTCGGACTAAAATCGGGAATTGGTTTGAATTTCTTTTTTATAATGAGATTGTCATTCTTGTCTCTATCAGTCTTAGGTCCGAAGTTTGTTGTGCCTGCCCACCGATTCAGTTTATCAGAAATTAAATTAGTTGTGTTTGGTGTGCCTTTGGTCAGGATGAACATATACTCAAAACATTGGCTGTAACGTTTACTCGTTTTGCTTGCCGGGAAGCTGGTAGTATTTTTCATGAAAATCATTGTATCATGCAGTCGGAGTCCGCAGTTTTCCTTAAAGAACAACGCTTGTTTAAAACAATTCCCGGACTCACTGCCTCTTACAACGCCATCACCGACAATCCATACAATTACACCACCAGTTTTTAATACCCTTGTAAGTTCAACTGCAATTTTCTCAAATTCGAATTTATTATTGCCGTTATACTTTCTAAGATGCTCATCATATGGTGGACTTGTTAGTATCAAATCAACGTATTCATTTGGCATTTTAGCCATAGTAACCATACAGTCTTCATGAAAATATTTATTCAATAAGTCAACCTCCTGTTTATAAATATCCGATTTGCGATAATTGCTATTCGGTAGTACCTTTTTACCGTCTCCTGACCTCTTTTTCGGGAAGTCATGAACTTGGTATTCATACCCTTTAAATTGACCCTTTTTGTTTCGAACTTCAACCTTATGTACCAGCCTGGCTTTTACAAGTTCCTCGAATGCTTTATTCAAAGAATAATAACCTTCTTTGAAATACTCAGGTAGGTCCTTCTTATCTATGTTGTGATTTTTTGGCAATGACAATAGGAATGCTAATATGCCTTTTGCTGAGGCAGAAAGCCGTTTATCGTTTAGTACTTTAGTAGGAATTGTCGAATAATCGAAATGCGATGACAGATTCTTTATACTTCCTTGGGGCATATAAAATGAAAGATTATAAAATATGCTTTAAAATTAAGGAAATTAAGGAATTATTAGAACCTGGCTATTATTAAATTTCGACAAATTGGCATTGAGGCATTACAAGTTTTTGCTTACTCAATATCCTGAAACAGTTCTTTTAATGGGATATCAAAAAAGTTTGCGAAAAGGTACAAATGCTGTATTCGAAACGAACCTTGATTTTCAATCTTCGATATACTATTACGTGACAAACCTATCTCTTCTGCAAGCTGTGCCTGAGTATAACCGAAGTTAATTCGATATTCCCGAAGAAGAGAACATAGGTTAAGGTGCATTCTCTGCGTTGTATCAGTCAAGGGTTCCTTTATCATGAGATTTACATGTAGTAATAAATACTTTGGTGCAAACTAAAGTTGGAAATTATACTGAAGATAATTAGGAATTATTGTCACTTTCTTCCCTAAAATGCCAGTTTATTGTACCTGGATTAGTAGTAGTATTGGCACTAAATGCCAGTTTTGACGGTGAAATGTCGATTTTTTGAGTCTTTCCGGGTTAAAATTGTCCCGGCACGCACATCATCGCATATAAAATAAGAAAAAATAACCAGAAATTAGACTTTATAAGTCTGTAAAGAAGTCTGATATTGATTTATTGTGATATTTCAGAATCTGCTCTAATGTGCAAAATTGGAAGTTGATTTTACCGAGTTCGAGAAGGTTATATGTATTTCTTGCAACACTTGTTGCTTTAGCCATATCTTCATAACCCATGTTCTTCACAATCCTTAAGTTCTTTACCCGTTTCCCTATCTCGTTTAACAATTCTTGTTGCTCAACGGACAATTCCTTTGGCTTTTTCATCGAACAATTTTTCTTTAAAGATAAATATATTGCCCTTATCTGTGTGCAGGATGTGAAATATATATATTATATTTGCCCACAGAAAAGGGCAAGACTATGAAAAACAAAATAAAAATCATTCAGCAGAATATCTGCATCAACAGTGAGAGCATGGAAAACAAGATGATATTATTATTCACTGAAGATAATAAGGTATTAGGAGTATGTGTTGTACCTTTTCCTTCATGGTTTTACTTTTGGGATGAGACCTATAGATATTATGGATTTTGCAGAAATTAAACAGATAACTATGTTACAATAATTTTTTTGCCAGTTTTGGAAATATTCACTTATATACAATAGAACTCGTTTGTCTCGGAAACGCTCTATTAATGGAGGTTTACGAAAATCAAACACATTAGGATAGAAAATAAATATTCAGTAACATGTAGTAACCAATAAAAGTGTATAAAATATGAGTGCAAAATTCAGCCAAACCACTGCCGACTTCCTCGAATGGAATCAATCCATGAACTTGATAAGAAATCTATATAATGACGGAAATTACAAAATGTCTTTACTAATTTCATTCGGCTCGTTCTGGGGACTCAGGATTTCAGACATACTTTCATTGAAATGGGAGCAAGTATATAATCTTGATGAATTCAGCTTAATTGAAAGGAAGACTGGAAAGAACAGGGAAATCAAAATTAATGCTCAGCTTAAGCGACATATCGAAGATTGCTATAAAAATATCAGACCACGGACTTTGGATGAATTCATTTTCATCAGCCAGAAGGGCGGTGTATATAGTATTCAACGAATTAACGTGATTTTAAAAGATTTGAAAGTCAAGTACAATCTGAAAATCCGGAATTTCAGCAGTCATAGTCTAAGAAAGTGTTTCGGGAGAGAAGTATTCAACAGGTCTTCAGAAAATGCGGAACTTGCAATAGTTAAACTCTCACAATTATTCAATCATTCAAATCCAGCGATTACACGCAGATATTTAGGAATAAGTCAGAAAGAATTGATGGAAACCTATGATATATTAAGTTTTTAAACCTTCTCATATAAAAGTCAAAAATTGGAAGTCTGATATGTAGCTATTTACCAGCTTTTTTGGCTGCGGCTTCAATCCATTTCCCTATATTATTATATCCATCATCATCAACCCAATCATATGAAGTATACTCGCTACTAAAATATACCGCCTTCCCGTTACTGTCTTTCCCTATTTCACCAAAAAAATTTGAACCTTTCGTAGAGGTTTTACCATCCTTGTCTTTTATTTTATGAATATAAATCCCAAGCATTCCATTACCTTTTTCGTAGCTTTTCTTTATTTCATACTTGACATAATCTCGGCTGTTCGTTTCAGTTCCAATCAGAACTACCGTTACTGAAGTTCCCTTGAGTTGTTCATCAATCCATTTCTTGATAGCAGCATCGCCTCCTTTTTTAATAGTCTCAAATGCTGCAGCATCGATAAATCCGGCAGCCACTCTGTCATCTTTCGTCACCCAACTGTTTCTAACGACATTTGCTCTCCAAACATCATTTTTGTAATGAAAACTAAAAAATACATGTCTTGCCATAGCCTTACTTGTTGATTGTTTGTATAATAGAAATAATCTCAGTTAAAATTACTTCCTGGTTTGGTGAATCAAATGTCATCCTTTTCAAATGGTCAATAATCCATTCGTTACCTGAATAATAATTGTTTAAAGGATTTGTTACTTCATCATATATTTCTTTCGCAACATACCCAGTGGGTCCAATAGGTATAGGTATTAATCCTTGTGAAACGGAAATCTTAAATTCTCGCAAAACACCCTCAGCATTAACAATTTCCCCTTTCAAATCCATTTTATTGCCAAACATGAATATGGCTATTCCAGCTAATGATATCATTCTCTGCCTATAATCTTCCCATAATTCAGGCAGCTTTCTACTTCCGGTATCAAACTGAGGGAATGGCTTAATAATCAATTGCTCTTCAGAATATTTATTTGGGTTTTCAAAAATTGCTTCCAATGCACCATTTATTACCGCACTTCCAACACCCCAACCAAACCCATTCACAATATTGTACCCTTTCTGAATTAACAGTTTGCTTAATAAATGAATGAAATTTTGAGCATCATTTCTATTCAATAAACCATATTCCTCAGCACTTCCAGAAATAAAGATTGTTTTCTTTCTATAGCGCCATGATATTTCTCTGAGAATATTTATTATATCTGAATACTCATTTATCAGCAAAGCATGAATTTTAAATCTCTTTAAATCGGAAACTCTCAATTCCTGTTTCCGCTGATTATATTTTGATAATTCCGGGTCATCACCTGGCAAGGGATTTTCTCTTTTTATAAAGCAATAATGAGTTCTTAAATATTCACCGAATTGGATGTTTAATCGACTCAATACATAATCAAGATTAGGGTCATTAAAACTGAATCCGATAAATAAAAAAGTTTTCGAAACCAAATCTCCACTTAAAGCTGTAATAAAGTGCTCATGAGTACGATGATACTTTTCATATTGCTCCTTAGTAATTATAGCTTCTGAAGGTGATTGAATATCACCATGCATTTTATAGACAACAACGTCTCTTTTCGGTCTTGTAGAAGTTAATTGGGATACCTGATGCTTTACATCAACAACTTTATTTTCAGATTTAAGAGCATCCTCAATAAGACTATCATAATTTGTTGTCCAATATGTTGTAATAGGTAGTCTTGCTAAAAGCCGATGAGTTTCAGTTGGTTCAGCTTGTTGTGAAAATTCCAAAAGAATCTTTTTTATTATTCCTGACCTACTTCTATTTTCATTTACATGGAATTGTGCTAAGGATAATAAATCATGTTCTTTATTTACATTAAGTCTCAATTCTTTTGCAATATCATATAACAGTTCACGCCAATCAACATATCCAGCTTCTTTAGACATTCCAGCTCCTGCAAAAATTGCTGCATTATTCTCTACTAAATCATTAACAAAATCTTTAATGAATGTTTCAATCTCAACGTCAAAACTTGGTTTTGTTATCATATGATGATTGATAAAATAAGAAAATTATTAATTATTAATCACCCTTCTGGTGGAAATGGGTCACTGCTTTTTGGATAGGTTCTTTCTTCCTGAATTTTCCCATCCTGTTTATGAATTACTACTGAAGAATCTTCATGTTTCTTAGCCAACTCAATTGTTTTTTTTACTACTTCTTCTTTTGTATCTCCCTTAATTGATGCTCTTTCAGCCCCTTCTTTTTTACCTTTCCAACCATCATCGGTTTTCGTAACATGGTAAGTTGTTCTTTGTTTGCTCATAGTATTTGATTTAAATTATTTTAATATCAATCTTAATAATGAATTGACGCAATATAACATTTTAGATATCATCACATTACATTGACTTTCATTGAACAAATCAAATTTACAAGTTAATTTTGAATAATCGAATTATTATTGTCGAAAACTTATACACTTGCAACGCCATAGATGCATAAGAAGCAAAATAAGAACAGAATTAGTACTATTTAAAATATTAAAATCTACCGCTAAATAGATATACTCCCCCTAACAATTATTGGCGGATTTTTGTATCTGAAAACACAATAAACCTCCCCCTTATTACCAGTATCATAATATTGTCCGTTTGTTTGTGATAACAGTTTATTTTGGACAATCCTTCTGATTGAGGAACTTCTATATTACAGTCATATTATTTCTTTAACATTCGATGTACTTTATTCTTTTAGGATTAACAGATTGACCTATTAATTACCAATAATATTATATTTTGTTTTATAAATGGTTAACTTGCACTTTAACATACTTTAACTCAGGTTAATCATTGCAGTCCATTTCTTGGTTAAATCCTCTTCTTAGATTAACCCGAACTTCTTATTTACTGAGAATGCTTAAATTCAAAATTCAGTCCTCTTTATTGCAGATGCAAATTGCAAATCTGCTATTCTTGACAGAATTAAATCGTACTCGCACGAATACTGGGATATACGAATAAATAACAATTTTGACAATCTTATATAGACAGGCTATGTACAAGAGAGTAAAAACTCACGATTTAGTCATTGCTGAGGAAGAAAAAGCAAAACGAGAATCGGAATTAATCATTGCGAATGAAGAAAAAGCAGACCGTGCAGCAGAGTTAGTTATTGCTGATGCAGAGAAAGCAGACCGTGCTGCTGAGTTAGCCATTGCAAATGAAGAGAAAGCAGACCGTGCAGCAGAGTTAGTTATTGCAAATGAAGAGAAAGCAGACCGTGCAGATGAACTAATCATTGCAAACACAGAGAAAGCAGACCGTGCTGCTGAGTTAGCCATTGCAAATGAAGAGAAAGCAGACCGTGCAGATGAATTAGTTTTAGCCAATAAAGAAAAAGCAAAACGAGAAGCAGAATTAGTCATTGCAAATGAAGAGAAAGCAGACCGTGCTGCAGAGTTAGTCATTGCAAATGAAGAGAAAGCAAAACGTGCTGCTGAATTAGTAATAGCAAACACAGAGAAAGCAAAACGTGCTGCAGAATTGGTTATTGAAAAATCAGAGAAAGCAAAACGTGCTGCAGTTTTGGTTATTGCTAACTTAGAGAAAGTTAAACGAGCAGATGAATTGAGCATTGCTGACACGGAACTTGCTTATCAAAACGAAGAAAAGGTAAAACGAGCAGCAGAGTTAGTCATTGCTGAAGTAAATAAAACAAAACGTGAAGCAGAGTTGGTCATTGCCAATATTGAGAAAGCTAAACGAATAGCAAAATCATTAATTGCTGACAAAGAACTCTCTTTTCAAACCGAAGAAAAAGCAAAACGTTCTGCAGAATTAGTCGTTGCTGATGCAGAGAAATCAAAACGAGAAGCAGAATTAGTCATTGCTAACATAAAGAAAGCTAAACGTTCTGCAGAATTGGTTATTGCCAATATAGAAAAAGCCAAACGTTCTGCAGAGTTAGTTATTGCGAACAAAGAACTTATTTACCAAAAAAGCGAAAAATCAAAACGTGAAGCTGAGTTAATTATTGCGAATGTAGAGAAAGCAAAACGTGCTGCTGAGTTGGTCATTGCAAATATAGAAAAATCAAAACGTGCTGCTGAGTTTGTCTTTATGAACAAAGAACTTGTGCTATCGAAAGAGAAGGAAAAACTTGTAGTCAAGTTAACCCTCTTAAATAAAGAACTTATCTATCAAATAGAACAGCGCAAACAATCAGAATTAGCATTGAAGGAAAGCAATGAGAAGTATTTAAAAACATTCGAGTCATCACCCAATTTAATCATAATTACAAAGGTGGAAGATGGAAAAATCATTGAAGTCAACGAGACATTTGTTCTTCTTTCAGGTTTCACCAGAAAAGAAGCACTTTCTGATTCAACAATTGGACGTGACTTGTGGAAAGATAAAGAAGAGCGAAATTCGGTTGTATCTACTCTTCTCTCTGGGAAGGATGTAAAAGGGAAAGAAATCGAATTCATTAAAAAGAATGGAGAAATCAGGACTGGTTTGTTTTCCGCCAAAATTATTCATGTCAATAAAGAACCCTACATTATATCCAGTATTGACGACATCACTGAACGCAAAATGGCTGAATCAGAACTAATTAAAGCCAAAGAAAAAGCTGAAGAAAACGAAGAAAAATTTCGCAATCTTTTTGAGAATTCCCCTATTGGGAAATCCATGACAGAACTTGACGGCTCACTTCACATAAACAAGTCATTTGGTGAAATTTTGGGATATACCGAAGAAGAATTAACAGGGGGAAACCTGTCTAATATTACCCATCCTGAAGATATTCAGAAAACAACAGAATCAATTCAATCTTTGCTAAACAGAGAGGTAGAAAAAGTATACTTTGAGAAAAGGTATATTCATAAAAACGGAGGCATTGTATGGGTTGATATTTCATCTTATTTACAATTGGATAAAGAAAATAAGCCAGAATTTTTCATAACTACGATAATTGATACTACTGCACGGAAACAATTCGAAGAAAAATTAATAAAAGCCAAAGAAAAAGCCGAAGAGAGTGACCGCCTTAAATCTGCATTTCTTACTAATATGAGCCACGAGATACGTACTCCAATGAATGGCATTCTTGGTTTTGCTGAACTCCTGAAAGAACCAAACATATCGAGTGATGACCAACAGGATTTTATTCAGACCATACAGATTAGTGGAGCACGTATGCTCAATACAATCAATAGTATTGTTGATATGTCTAAAATTGAATCAGGACTGATGGGTATTGACATTAAGGAAACGAATCTTAACGATAAGATTGAATTCACTTATAAGTTCTTTAAACCAGAAGTTGAAATTAAAGGGTTGCAGTTTTTAATTAAAAACGGTTTGCCAACAAATGAAGCAATCATTAATACAGACAATGAAAAAGTCTATGGAATACTAACTAACCTTGTTAGAAATGCCATTAAGTTTACTTTCGAAGGTTCAATTGAATTAGGCTATGAGAAAAAAGGGGAATACCTTGAATTTTTTGTAAAAGATACAGGAGTTGGCATTCCACAAAAACAACAGCAAATAATTTTTGAGAGATTCAGGCAGGGTAGTGAATCGCACAACCGAGGTTATGAAGGCAGTGGATTGGGTTTATCCATATCGAAATCTTATGTAGAAATGCTTGGTGGCAGGATATGGGTGGAAAGCGAAGAAGGCATTGGTTCAACATTTTATTTTACAATTCCTTACAATGCTGTGGCGGAAGAAAAAATGGAAATAGAAAGTACTGCTTCTTCAGAAAATAAAGAAGTTCAGTTAAAAAACCTAAAAATATTGATTGTTGAAGACGATGAAATATCATATTCACTGCTCTCAAGAACGCTACAGAAAATCAGTAAAGAAGTCTTACATGCAATAACAGGAGTTGAAACTGTTGAAGCATGTCGTAATAATCCAGACATTGATTTGGTGCTAATGGACATCAGAATGCCAATGATGGATGGATTGGAAGCCACTCGTCAAATCCGTCAATTCAACAAAGATGTAAGTATCATTGCACAAACAGCCTATGCATTTGCTGGTGACAGTGAAAAAGCAATAGAAGCAGGATGTAATGATTATATCACTAAACCAATTAATATGACTTTGTTGTTTGAGAAAATAAAAAAGCATGTTAACAAATAGAATATGAGTACAGTAAAATCAACTTTTGTTCAAATCATAAAAAGGAAAGAAACGCTTCTTTTTCTTATTCTTTTTATTTCTGGCTTGAGTTTACTTGGCTGGATGATGGATAAAATTATTTTAACATCGGTTTCATTAAAATATATTCCCATAGCACCTTCAACTGCACTGATATTTGTTGTTTTAAGTATTCTTTCCCTAATAACTAATAAATTCGAAAATCAATATATATCCAAATCAGTTGGAATCATAATATTACTATTAGTAGTATTGTTTTGTGTAGATATTATTCTCAACTACTTCTTTAATTTTAAATGGGATATTGAAAATATTTTAATAAAAATCCCAAGTACTTTGGGAAATGTTCCAATTGGTCGGATGTCGCCAATAACAGCACTGTTGTTTATTTTTATCTGCATTGGTATTATATCAAACAGACGAAAAAACTCCCAAATAGTCAAGTATATAGGTGGCAGTTTCTCATTATTGCTAATTCTGATATCCTCCATCTTATCAATTGGATATCTTTATAAAGCACCGCTTCTGTACGGCAGTACAATTATTCCTGTTGCGTTACCAACCACTATTTGCTTCTTATTATTCAGCATTACATTACTCCGGTCTTACGAATTAAAATTCTGGACATTCAACCTAATAAAAGATAATAAAATTACGATTCAACTATTAAAATCGTTATTGCCAATTGTTTTAATAATAATTGTTCTCCAAGGGTTTTTAAATATTGTATGGTTTTCCAAGAATATTAATCCTGCATTTTCGGCAGCGTTAATTGCGATGATACTGGTTGGTATTATAATTCTTGTTGTGTCTGGAATGTCATCTAATATTGGTACTCAGTTAATGAAAGTAGAGAAAGAGTTACAGGAAAGCGAAAACATTTTAAAAGAAAGAATTAAAGAACTAAACGGAACATATTCATTGGGATTATTAGCTGAAAAATTCCAAGAGCAGGAAGATATCTACAATGACTTCGTAAATATTATTGCTCCCAAAAGTATGCAGTTCTCAGAGAAGGTTTTCGTGTCACTTGAAGTTGAAGGCAAGAGATATTGCAATATTGAAGACTTCGACCTATTGCCAACCTGGAAATATCTATCTGCTCCGATTAATATATTAGGGAAACCACAGGGAGAATTAATTGTTGCTTACACAGAAGACTTGCCATTCATTGATTATTATGAACAGAAACTGATAGAGAGTTATGCTGAAAGGATTTCAAAAATTTCAGAACGTATGAAAACCAGAAGGATACTTGAAGAAAGTGAATCCAATTACAGAACAATTGCTGATTATAATTATGACTGGGAATATTGGTTAACAAATGATAAGAAATTCAAATATATTTCCCCATCGTGTGAAAAAATTTCAGGTTATGCGCCTAACGATTTTTTTAAAAATCCAGATTTATTCACTCAAATAATTCATCACGAAGATTTGCCTATCTATGAAAAACACCTTGAGTTAGTTGGTAAAGGTGAAAAGTGTTTGGGAATAGATTACAGAATTATAACTCACTCAGGAGATTCGTGTTGGATTAATCATGTATGTCAGACTGTATTTGACAGGGATGGCAATAATATGGGAAGGAGAGGAAGAAACAGCGATATAACAATCAAGAAAAATGCTGAAATTCAAATAAAGGAATTAAATAGAAAATTAATAGAATTAAATGCCGATAAAGACCGCTTCATTTCTATTCTCGGACACGATTTAAAAAATCCGTTTAATAACATTCTTGGGTTTTCCGAAATACTAACGGATGAGATTGGGAGTCTCAATAAAGAAGAAATTAAGGATATTGCAAAGAACATTAATAAATCTGCAAATCTCACAAACAATCTATTGGAAGACATTCTTATGTGGGCAAGAAGCCAACAGGGCAAAATTACTTTCGAAAAGCAACAGTTGAATTTTGCAGATATCTGTAGAAATATTGTTGAAGTTCTCAAACCAAATGCGTTTGCAAAAGGTATTACAATCTCTTGTACAGATGAAAACCCAATTAATGTCTTTGCTGATAAAGACATGTTAAAAGCTGTTATACTGAACCTTGTATCGAATGCTATTAAATTCACAACCAACGGTGGTGAAATAATTATAAATGCTAAGCAAACAGAATCAGACGTACTAATTTCTGTTTCTGACAACGGAATAGGAATAGAAAAAGAGGATTTATCAAAACTGTTCGATTTATCAGAAGTCCTGACAACAAAAGGCACAGCAGGAGAAACTGGAACAGGACTGGGGTTATTGCTTTGCAAAGAATTTGTGGAAAAGCACCAAGGTAAAATATGGGTGGAAAGTGAAGTAGGGAAAGGGAGTGATTTTAAATTTACTCTTCCTTCTAATGCTGAACCCAATGAAGTAAATGTTGTTGAAAATGTTATATCTGACGGTGAAGTAGATAGCAAAATTTCTAACCTGAAGGTTTTAATTACCGATGACAATGAAGCATCGAGAAAGCTTCTTGGAATATCAGTTAAGCAGTTTGCCAAAGAAATTTCATATGCTACAAATGGATTTGAAGCCGTTGTGGCAGGTAAAGATAATCCTGACATTGATGTGATACTGATGGATATTAAAATGCCTGAAATGGATGGATTTGAAGCCACCAGACAAATTCGTCAATTCAACAAAGAAGTCGTTATTATTGTGCAAACAGCATTTTCTGATTCTGGTGAAAAAGAAAAGGCAGAAGAGGCAGGGTGTAGTGATTTTATAACAAAACCAATTAATAAGACCTTATTGCAAGAGTTAATCAAAACTCATTTCAATAAATAGAAAATTAATACCCGTGGAGTATCAAATGCTCATCTACATTTAGTATTGACTCAATAAATTGAATGGTATGATTGAAATTGATTTGCGTACAATTTTCCTTAATTATCTTATTACAGATATTGTATGTATGCTCGTTATGTTTATCTTATGGCGACAGGCTCGTAAGCGTTTCAGGGGAACAATTTATTTAGTTATTGATTTCGTTTTTCAGGTATTTTGCCTGTTATTGATATTTTTGCGTGGTCATGTTCCCGATTTTATTTCTATAGATGTTTCCAACACACTGGCAGTTACAGGAGGAGTATTAGGTTTTATTGGACTGGAGTATTTTACTGGAAAAAGAAGCAACCAAATTCACAATTATCTTTTAATTGCAGCCTTCTTTAGTATTCACACCTATTTCACCTTTGTTAAACCCGAACTGGCAGTTCGGAATCTGAATACTTCAGTAGCCTTATTGGTAATTTCTTCACAGTATGCGTGGCTTCTTATGAAACGAGTTCCCGAAAATTTGCGTAGATTAACACTTAATGTTGGAATCGTATTTTTTTTATTCAGCGTTGTTTGCTCTATTCGGATTGTCGAATTTTTTATCACCGAGCCTCAATCCACAGATTATTTACATGCAGGAAACTTTGAAACATTTGTAATTATCTCCTACCAAATACTGTATCTTTTTCTGACATTCTTTCTGGTGCTAATGATAAATAAACGGTTGTTAGGGGAAATTATAACACAGGAAGAGAAATTTTCCAAGGCTTTTCATTCAGTACCATATGCTATCACTATTTCCCGTCTTTCTGACGGTAAGGTGATTGAGGTAAACGATGGATTTGAAAAGATAACAAACTATTCGGCTGGTGAAGTGCTTGGAAAATCAACAATTGGATTGAAATTATGGTCTAACAATGATGATAGAGAATCGGTAGTTAGTATATTAAGAAATGATGGAACTGTAAAGGAAATGGAGTTTCTTTTCCGAAAAAAAACAGGGGAACAGATGATTGGTCAAATTTCATCAGAAGTAATTTCCATTAACAACGAAAAGTGCATATTATCGGTTATCAACGACATTTCCTATCGTAAGAAGGCAGAACTGGCACTTAGAGAAAGTGAAACAAAATTACGTCTACTAAATGCCGATAAAGACCGTTTTATATCGATTCTCGGACACGATTTAAAAAATCCGTTTAATAACATTCTTGGGTTTTCCGAGATACTAACTGATGAAATTGACAGTTTCAATAAAGACGAAATTAAAGATATCGTCAAGAACATTAATAAATCAGCAAAAATTACAAATAAATTACTGGATGACATACTGATGTGGGGGAGAACACAGCAAGGCAATATCCCCTTCAAACCACTTGAATTCAGTTTAGCAGATACCTGCAAGGATACTATTGAAATTCTTAACCCGACTGCCCATTCAAAAAACATCACTATCAATTATTCTTTAAAAGACCATATAAATATCTATGCAGATGCAGATATGTTAAAAACGGTATTGAGAAACCTTGTGTCGAATGCGATAAAATTTACAAATATCGGAGGATTAATAAATATTAAAGCGGAGCAATTAGATTCTAAAATAACAATTTCAGTATCAGACAATGGAATTGGAATAGCACCTGATGATATGTTAAAGCTATTTGATATATCACAAATTCTTACAACCAAAGGCACAGCAGGAGAAACTGGAACAGGACTGGGATTATTACTCTGCAAAGAATTAGTTGAAAAGCATGGTGGAAAGATTTGGGTTGAAAGTGAAGTTGGTAAAGGGAGTGAGTTTAAATTTACGCTGCCAATTTTTCCTGAATCGGCAATGGCAACGAATAATTAATGATTTAAAATGTTGTAATGCTACTTAATTCAAGAAGAAGTCAGTATCGAATACTTTGGTAGTTACTCCGGTATTTGCATGTAATCCGTAGTCGAGTTTTAATATACAAAACTCGTCAAGATATTGTCCAAGAATCTCCACTGTATCCCCTGCAGCCCATATTTTTCCAGAATTAACCACAACAGTACCTCGTACAATTGAAACTCCCTCAGATGTTATTTCCCGGTTGATTTGACCAACGAAGGTTCTTGTAAAATCATTCCCAGCTTTGACCAAGAATAATTCGGTTATTTCAAATTCCTGCGGTAATTTCTTCTTTTCCATAAGTACAAAAATAGTTGGTAAAGATACTGGATTGTCCAGAATATTAATTACTTAAAGTACTAAAAGTAAAAAGAAATAATATCAAAACTCGAATTCCAAAAGGTCATCAGCAGCTTTGCTTTCACCTTTACCAACTGGTTGCCTTTTGTTAGTACCACACTGGCAATAATCTTTAATTGCACGGTCATCCAATCTATCGGTGAAATAACCGATATCAACTATATACCTCGTACAATTCGATTCTGGACATTCTAAGCAAAAGCTGACAATCGATACTCTTTTGGTATTGATGTCCTGTACAATCAAATGTATATTGCCTCTATAGTAGAACAGGTCTACCAGTGTAACCTCAGTCATTTTACTATCGGTCTTAATTGGAATGTCAAAAACAATATAATGTTTCCCCTTGGTCAGAATCTTGTCTTTAGCGGCAACGCAGCTTGAATTGACCATAAATGAATCTTTCCCCACCAAGGAGTAAAGGTTTCGAAGACCGAGAAGAGTAAGGTCTGCTGGAAAATAGTCTTGTAAAGTCATAATTCTGGACATTATACACATAAATACATAATGTCCGAGCAAAAGATGGGGGACCGGGTATCCGGGGGGATTAAAATACCCCCCAGGGAGGCATATCCTGGACCGGGGGTCATACAGGAATGAATTCGAAGTGACAAAAAAATCTAAAAATAAATAAGAAAAGATGAAAAGTCGGGTTTATAAAAAATTATAGAAAATTATAATCTGAGGCAAAATCCGATTGTCCCTTTATGCTAAAAGATTAAAATTTATTGGAGGGAAATTTGGCGGATATTAAAACCTTTAATCAAGATAAATAAGATGTTGCGACCATATGCCTTGGGAAGAGCATTAATCAAACTGACAGAATAATTTATTTTTCTTTGTAGTAATGTATTTTACCATCAATAACCATATACTTGAACATCTTTTCCATTTCTTTCTTCTCGAAATCGGGAGTCAGTTCGATATACCTATCCATAATTTGATAACTGGTCTGTCCAACCCAGGTCAAGATACTTTTCCAATTAATACTTGCTTGTACAGCATTGCTTATAAACGTATCTCTGAAATTATGACTTGTATATGTCTTATATTTCAATTCAGGATTCTCAGTTCTTAGTTTATTGAATATCTCTTTAATATTCCGGTTGTAAGGTTGATTTTGGAGTTTATATTGGCTTGTATCGTACTCAACTTCCTGAAGTAATCCTTTTGCGTATTCATTCAGTGGTTGGCGTACCTCAATTTTGTGGTGCTCAGTCTTTGCAGGTGTGAAAGTCAAAAAGCCATCATTTTCAAAATTTTCTGGTCTAAACCTTTTAATATCATCAAACCTGACCCCAGTAAAGCACTGAATCAAAATCATTTTCTTTGTAATAATAAGGTGATTTTCTTCAAAATTGTGGTTATATAGTGTCATGAGTTGTGGCATCGTTAGCGGATTAGCTTTGTTTTTTGACTTCTTGCCACGTTTAAAATCATCATAAGTGAATTTATCAGAAAGTTCTATCTGCATTTCATCACGAAGTTGGTAGAAGTGGTTCAGTACCGTGTAAAGGATTGTGTAACTTTTTTCTATCGTTCCTGGTGAGTATTCCTTTTTGTTGAGGCAATAGTTTTCAAAATCAGTACTCCATAAAAGGTTAATATTTTCAAAGTAAGTTTTTTTCTTATTCCATGTATCAAATGCTTCTATCCTATTCTTTAACGTTTTGAATTCTTTGGTTGTATTTTTCTTTGTACCCTGATTTACCCGGAACTTGTAATAATCATCTATATAGTTTGCCAGAGTTTTCCGGTTAACTCGCATTTGTGGAAAAAAGGGTTTTAACCCATCAATATTTAACCCATCTATATCTGGAATAATTTCACCATTACTTGTTACGAAATTCAGTACCACACTGTAAGCAATGTTTATTTTGGATTGCAAAGCAACTTGGTCTGGTTCTTTGTTGGTAATCTTCTGTGTTTTCTGATTCCAATTCTTCGGAGATATGCTTACGTTTGTGTCAACATATTTACGTTCTTTGCCTTTACCAGCATAAACATACCGCATTACTTCTACTTCAATTTTGGTAAGACCTGCTTTATTGGCTCGGTTACGTGTCATTAACCTGACTTTAAAATTGTCCATTTGGTGGAATATTTGACTAATATTAAAAGCAACGCCTAAATATAGTAATAATGGGGACTTAAACAACAATATATGGTGGAATAATGTTAAATATATCCTAAAGTGGTGGAAATATTAGCATTGATAATCAGCTAAATAAATATTTTGGATTGTCTTCTCACCCCGACTTTTAGGTACTGATAATCAAATGGTTAAATTTTTTGTACCAATTTTGTATCGAATCAACAAAAACCCTGTCAGAAATGGCAGGGTCTTTTTTGCAAAATAAAAAGGGTTACGACATTTTAGTTCAAATAACTGGTGTTCTCTTCTCTTATCTCCTTATAACGCTCTTTTATCACAGGAATCAGATCTTCCCCAATCAAATTGAATTTTTCAGGTGATTCAGGATTATTAAGGTAGACAATGGTGCCTGAGATCAGACCCTGCTCAATTACTATATTTTTTTCGTTAGAGTCTCCCAGGAGAACTATTTGTTTATCTCCGTTTTTTGTATACACATATGAGATACTGTCGATACCGGCATGGACACATTCGACAGGTACAAAAACAGCATTGTCAATTGTTTTAACAATTATCTTGTTAATTGTTGTCATCGATGGTCTGAGTAAAGGATCAGAACCGCCTGTTTTTATCTGGACTTCAAACACTTTATCCGATGAATTCTGCAGTTTCTCGCCAATATTGGCAATAGATAAGACAGTACCCTTAAATCCTTTTTTAGGGAAAGCATTAACTGTTATGTTAACATTTAGTCCGGTTTTCATTTTACTTATATCCGTTTCGCTGACAAAAGTCTTTGAAATCATTGAAGACAGATCCGGGAGTATAGCAACCACCCTGTCATAGGAACTGATTGTTGATCCAATCTTCCTTTTATTACCCAGCCATTCTTTTTTATAGATAACCATACCATTGGCAGGTGATGTGATGGTAAACCCCTCAAGCAGTTCCTCAAGATCTTTAACTCTCTGAGAAACTCTGGATATGGAATATTCCTGATTATATAAATCTGTTATGCACTGGGCTGACGTGCGCTTATAACTCCTTTGTTTCTGTTTAAGAACCCGTTTTGATTTATTGAGTTGAATTTCTGCCCTCCTGATTATAGTAGGGGATTCATACTTTGAATTACTAAGATTTATACCAGCCTCCTCAATAACGAATTGCTGGTTTCTGATTCCATTTCTTAATGGATTAAGAACCACAGCAGTGTCAAGTTTTTTCATCATTATATTTGACTGAAGTGTTTTTAGTTCTTCACGCTGATCCTTTAGTGTATTTTCCAGCTCAGTTCTGTCAAGTTCTGCAACATAATCACCCTTGTTGACAATTGTACCTTCCGGGATAAGGTCTTGTATTTTGATATGCCTCGACCTGATATTTCTGCGTTGGCCAAATGAAGGTCCCATAATGTCAATTGAATTTTCTGCGATTAATTGGCCAACTACAGTCACAGATATTACAAATTCACCATTTTGAGCCTCTGTATATAATTCAGATGTGTTTTTCTTTGATGTAACTTTGTTGAAGACATATAATAATAAAAATGCTGCAATAAAACCAATCCCCGTTAAAATAAGTGTCTTTTTCATTTCCTTCCCCCTGATCTATATCATTCATTTCAAAATTATTTTCAGTTTAAAAGCACAAAAAATAAAAGTTAGAATGAATACATTTATAAATAATTAACTACTATTAACATCTTGCCTGAATATGAACATAATTTACTTTTCATCATGGTTCAGATTGACAGAAGTTGAATAAATGGTAGAAGAAGTGCTTTTATTTTCAGGATAGAATTTTCACTTCTGCCTGGATATTTTTATTAAAATGCACCGCCTGACCACTTTTTTGAAATAGTAATTCAGTCTTCAGAAAGCAAAGGTAAGTCCATTAATTCTGGTTCGTGTTACACTATTATTCCAATATGTTACATAATTCATTCATTTTTAAGTCTGAGTATTACTTATATTTGCAGAGTTGTACCTGAATGAACTTTTTATCGACAACATTCCATATAATAATGCGAATTTATTCATTCCTGCCAACCGGCTAAATCACTTAATATGAAAGAGATAGAAAACATTGAACTTACGTATTTGAGTCTCAGTGATTACCAGGAACTTAAAGAGGCCATGATTAAATCTTATCCGATGATGCCAGAATCATATTGGAAAGAACCCCAGATAAAATCGTTAATAGATATGTTCTCAGAAGGACAGGTGGTGATCAAAGCCAATAACCAGATTGCTGGTGTAGCACTCTCCATTATAGTTGATTATGGAAAGTTTGGGGATAACCATACCTACAAAGAGATCACGGGTAATTTTACCTTTAACACCCATAATCCAAAAGGAGATACCCTGTATGGTATTGATATCTTCATTAAACCTGAATTCCGTGGACTAAGATTGGGACGAAGGCTTTATGACTATAGAAAGGAACTGTGCGAACGACTCAACCTGAAAGGGATAACCTTTGGAGGGAGAATTCCAGGTTATTTAAAATACTCCGGGGAATTAACTCCAAGGATGTATATTGACAAGGTGAAAAGGAAAGAAATTCATGACCCGGTACTCAACTTTCAGGTATCCAATGATTTTCATCCATCAAAGATTATTAAGAACTATCTTGAGGGTGATACGGCTTCGGGTGAATATGCAGTATTGCTGAAATGGGATAACATCTATTATGAGAAGGACTCAGATTCGGCTGCAATAACAAAAAGTGTGGTTAGGCTTGGACTGATACAGTGGCAGATGCGCTCTTACAAAAGTCTGGATGATGTTATGCAACAGGCCGAATTTTTCATTGATGCGGTGTCGGGATACCGCTCAGACTTTGCTCTTTTCCCTGAATTTTTCAACGCTCCCCTTATGGCCGAGTTCAACCATCTTTCGGAATCTGAAGCTATCAGAGAACTGGCAAAACATACATCAGTTATGAAACAGAAGTTCTCGGAACTGGCAATCTCATACAATATAAATATTATTACCGGAAGTATGCCTGAGATTCAGAACAACAGACTCTATAATGCAGGCTATTTATGTAAGAGGGATGGGACAGTGGAACGATATGAGAAACTGCATGCAACGCCTGATGAAGTTAAAGTTTGGGGTTTGGAGGGCGGCAGTGAGTTAACGGTTTATGATACGGACTGTGGTAAGATCGGAGTGTTAATATGTTATGATGTTGAATTTCCAGAGCTTAGCAGATTACTAGCCGATTCAGGAATGGAAATTCTTTTTGTGCCCTTTCTTACTGATACTCAGAACGGTTTTTCCAGGGTGAAGAACTGTGCAAGGGCACGGGCGATAGAAAATGAATGCTACGTGGCTATAGCTGGAAGTGTAGGTAATCTGCCTAAAGTCCACAATATGGATATTAATTATGCCCAGTCAGGGGTTTTTACGCCATGTGATTTTGCGTTTCCTGCAGAAGGAATTAAGGCTGAAGCCACACCAAATACTGAAATGATACTGATAGCTGATGTGGATATTGATCTTTTAAGAGAGCTGAACCAGTTCGGCAGCGTAAGGAACCTGAAAGACAGGCGTAAAGACATATTTGAACTGATACGTAAGTAAATATTGATTTGCCCATATTATCCGCATAAATTTCCTGGCGATATTTCCGGTGATTATTTTGTCTTATATCTAATAAAGTGATTTCTCTATTTGAAAAAAGTCTTAAGCCGGTTTTCATGGACCACTACTTTTGTTTTCATATTTTTTTGCATTTGATTTTATTCTATCTATGCAGCTATGTTAATTAAGTTTGGAATTTTTCAATAAAAAATTTGTCCGACACAACTTACTGTTAAAGTCACCGGCGCGGAAGCTGCTGAATTGTATGACCTCAAAATGGAAAGTGCTGCCATCATACGAAAAGCAGCACGCGACCTGATGGTCCAGCAGCATTCACTCGATATGTTTGGTTTCTAATATGTTGAATATTACCATATTGTAATAGACCTTATTGAAGAATACCGGCTTCTTTTCATAAACTGGGTGGTGGATTTTGATAAATGGAATTATATTATTTACCAGTGGGGACTTTTTTATCCTCCTGGCATTGGACCTTTCGACAAAGACCCCGATGATGATATACCATTTCATGGTTTTGAGGAGGATTACGAAGATTGAAAAGCTGCCAGTAATACAGGTCCGGTATTTTTAATTTTGTCTTATCAGGAGCCACATTTATCAGTAATATTGATTTTTAAATATTGATTTTCTCTATCTTCATTTCAAAATTAAGCTGTATGCAATTCAAAAGACGCAATTTCATAAAACAATCGGTCGCCTCTGCGGCAGGACTCGCAGCCGGCACAATGTTCCCCGCCGGTTTTATCGGTCCTGAGCTGAACAGCAACTCGCGGATCGAAGAGATAATCATCAGGCCTGCTCCCAGACCGGCGCCGAAAGAATCAATAAGGTTTTCCGTTATCGGGATCAACCATTCACATATTAACGGTATGGTCAGCGCCCTCATCAAAGGAGGGGGACAGCTTGTTTCGGTGTACGCAAAGGAGCCTGATCTTCTCCAGGGTTTTGCCAGGGCTTTCCCGAATGTCAGGGCCGCACAGAGTGAAGCAGAAATTCTTGAAGACAAATCAATTCAGCTGGTAGCCAGCTCAGGCATTCCGGTAGAACGTGCACCACTGGGAATACGAGTCATGAAGGCAGACAAGGATTATATGGCTGATAAGCCTGGAATAATCACCTTTGAACAGCTGAAGGAGGTAAAAAAAGTGCAGAAAGAAACCAAACGTATCTATTCGATCATGTACAGCGAACGCCTCGGTGTCCCTGCAGCTGTTCAGGCAGGGGAGCTGGTTCAGGCAGGCGCAATCGGTAAGGTGGTACAGACTATAGGCCTCGGTCCCCACAGGATGACACCCAGGTCACGGCCCGACTGGTTTTTTGATCCCGATAAGGCGGGAGGGATCCTGTGCGATATCGGCTCCCACCAGTCCGACCAGTTCCTTTTCTATACAAATTCCAAAGAGGCAGAGGTAAGCTACTCTCAAACAGGCAATTTCAATATTCCTGACTATCCCAGGTATCAGGATTTTGGCGATATGCTGGTCCGCAGTCCGCATGCAACCGGATATATCCGTATCGACTGGTTCACCCCGAACGGTCTTGCCACATGGGGAGATGGCCGTACATTCATTCTTGGAACCGATGGTTATATTGAGTTAAGAAAATATATCGACATTGCAGGCCGCCCGGGCGGAAACCACCTCTTCCTTGTCAACCGGAAAGAGACTAAATATTTCGATTGCAGGGAGGTGTACCTGCCTTATGGTGAACAGCTTGTAAGCGATGTTGTCAATCGTACGGAAACTGCTATGACCCAGGAACATTGCTTCCTGGCAACTGAGTTAGCTCTCACGGCTCAGAAAACAGCTCATACGCTAAACGGCTGATCTCTGAGACCGGATTGTGACAGGTCACATTTTTATATATTCATAATGTATAGCTTCCACACTGATGCAGGGGTCAGTTTTTCGTCACTCATTTCTGAGTGCCTAAACAGGGTTTTTTCATGCTGATCTATATGATTGCCAGCTTACCGTCAGCTCTGCAACAAGCAAAGCAATTACACCTGCCAATGTAAATACCCGTCAGCTTAGATTAGTTAGTATTATCCTGAGCTAAGCATGGAAATAACATTTCTGAATAAGGAAATTACTAATGTGATAATTTATAAGCAAATACTTTATATCCTCTCAATAAGAAAAATAAACTGTGTTTTCAAAATCTCTTTTACAAGTTATTGTGTCTATGAATTCCTTCCTTCTTCCGTTTCGGTACAACTCCCAATTTAATTCTGTTTTTTTGTCTGCAAAAACTTTAGTATTTATTATAGAATTAACATTTCCACCTATCCACCATAAGTCTCTGCCTGATGTAAGTCCAAAGGAGTTTTTTGTATTTCCATAGTTATTTATTTTATAGGGATATAGAGACCCTCCGTAAACTCCAGCCGATTTCCAATATAGATGGAGGGTATCACAGACAGGTGTTTTGCTTCTTCTATTTATTTTTATTGTTAGATCCACTAATTTGCTTAGGGAAAAGAATAGATATTTTGCATTTCTTTGAAGGCTGAAAAGTGTCATTTTATTGATTGTGACTGGATAATCCGGATTACCGGTAAAACAGAAGTTGTAATGGAAGGCACCTTTGATTTTTCTCAGGGAATATGTGAAACAACCTGAGCTATCAGTTGAGAACTGACCGGCTTCGATTGGTTTTAATTCATTATTGCTATTTACTATTCCCTGTACAATTATGTTATTCCAGCGAATTCCTTCTTGTGTGCTTTCATCCAAGATTTTTCCTTTTATTTTCAGTGTTCCCTGAGTATTGGCACATCCTATTAATAATCCAAAAGAGAATGCGATGGAGATAATTAATCTGAGGTTAACTAAATTCGTTTTTCGCATATTGCCCAATTGTATGAAAAACATAATAAAGTTAAACTATTTATCTCAATTTAATACTTCAGACATTTCAGGCATCAACAGTTAATATACAACTTTCATTATTCTACTATTCATACCTTAACGCTTCAACCGGATTTTTGCTTGCGGCTCTGAACGATTGCCAGCTTACTGTCAGTACTGCAATAATCAAAGCAACAATGCCAGAAAGTGCGAATACCCACCAACTAATGTTTATCCTGTATGCAAAGTTTTGAAGCCACTTATTCATAGTAAACCAGGCGATCGGACAAGCAACTAAAATAGATATCATTACCCAAATAATATATTCTCCTGACATCAATATAAAAATCTCTAACGACTTTGCGCCGTTTATTTTCCTTATTCCAATTTCTTTAGTCCTGCGCTGCGTCATAAAAGCGGATAATCCAACAAGACCAAGGCAGGATATTAAAATTGCCAGTAAAGAGAAGTAGCCAAATATTTTACCCATTCTTCTCTCGGTTCGATAGAGGTTATAATAATCGTCGTCAAGAAAGTGAAAATCGATAGGTAGCCCTGGGTCAAATGCTTTAAAAGTTTTTTTTACATACTCAACAACAGTAACTATTCTGTCAGGTTTCATTCTGATATAGAAATTGTTCGACTCACCCATTTGCATAATTACCGGTCCAATTTTGTGATGCAGCGACTGAATATGAAAATCTTTTACTACTTCGATAATATTCAATTTGGATCCGCGGGACGAAGTAATTGTTTCTCCAACCGGATTACTAAAACCCAATATTTTTTCTGCTTCTTCATTTATAACGATAGCTGTTTTGTCAGTTTGAAATTCATAAGAAAAGAAGCGAACATCCTTAAGTTCAAGTTTGTAGGTACTGGCGTAATCAGGATCAACACCAATCATATGAAAATATACATCATTACCTTCACCTTTCCCCTCCCAGGTAAAACCATTCCTGTTACCATTCTATTCTGATGATGGTACATTGATTCAGGTTGAAGACAATGGAATTGGAATATCAGGTGATATTATTGATGATATTTTTGTACCCTTTTATACAACCAAGACAAACGGGTCAGGAATAGGCTTAAGCTTGTCAAAGCAAATAATGCAAAATCATAGCGGTATAATTTCAGTAAGCTCTGCACAGGATAAGGGGTCAAAATTTACCTTAAAATTCCAATAATTACAATACAGATTGTTATTGGTAATATTTCCGGACTGGTCATCAAAATAACTCCGTTATTGTTCTGAAACATTGTTTAGTGTCAAATATCAATACTGACAAAAAGGTGAAAACATAATGATATAGTTCGAATTTATTTTATTGATAATATGACAATTGCATACTTATATTCAAAATCTGAATTTAAGTTGCGTAATTTAATGATGATCATTATTTAACACCTGGTCATTTATTCAAACCGTATTCTCATATTAAATATTAAATTTGCCGGCTGACAAAAACTCTGATATGTATACAATTGATAATATCTTCAAAAGTAAGCATGTGCTTAAAGCCATGTTTGTCTCGACTCTGATTCTGATCCTTTCATTTAATGCCATTGCACAGGTTGACCGCATTAGTTGGGCCGATGATGGGAAATCCTATTACGAGGTAAATGACAATGAACTTTTGAAGTACACATTGCCCGGCAATGAATCAAAAATAATTATCTCCGGGCAGCAGCTTACTCCAAAAGGAAGTACAACTCCTCTGAGGCTTAGCTACTACAAATTCGCAAACGACCTGCAAAAAGTATTAATATTTACCAATACCAAAAAGGTCTGGAGGCTTAATACCAAAGGTGATTACTGGGTCCTTGATATGAAAACCGGAACTCTGACTCAGTTGGGAAAAACCTTTACTCCGTCATCATTAATGTTTGCTAAATTTTCACCGGATGGACAGTCTGTCGCTTATGTATGTGATAACAACATTTACGTGGAAGATCTCACAACTTCACAAATAAGGGCGTTAACCTTAGATGGTTCCAAAACCCTGATCAATGGTACTTTCGACTGGGCCTATGAAGAAGAATTTGCCTGCAGGGATGGATTTCGCTGGAGCCCCGACAGTAAATCGATAGCCTACTGGCAGATTGACGCCAGCAGGATCAGAAAGTTTTACCTGATTAACAATACCGATTCTATATATTCAAGAATTATACCTATCGAATATCCTAAAGTGGGTCAGACGCCATCTTCCTGTAAAGTAGGGGTAGTAAATATTGCGGATGCGGAAACTAAATGGATGAATATCCCCGGTGACCCTTCTCAAAACTATATTGTAAGAATGGAGTTTATCCCTTTCTTTTCCGGTAAATTACTTATTCAACAGCTTAATCGTAAACAGAATAGCAGTAAGCTTCTCATTTGCAATGCTGCTACAGGTGGTTCTGAAGTAATTCAGGAAGAAACTGATAATGCATGGGTCGATATCTATCAGCCCGGAAACCCATATACAATTGATTTTACAAATAAATTTATATGGATGAATGAAACAAAGAGCATACTATGGAATTCTGAAAAAGATGGATGGAGGCATCTGTATCGTGTATCTCTGGAAGGAAAACCGGAAAAACTTTTAACTAAGGGCAACTATGATTTTACTGATATAATTTACATTGATAATAAAAAAGGATACCTGTTTTTTATGGCGTCACCCGACAATGCCACCCAGAACTATTTGTACCGGATCAGGCTTGACGGTTCCGGTAATGCCGAACTGATGAGTCCGGTATTTTTAAAGGGAACTCATAGTTATTCATTCTCACCTGACGGGAAATATGCCGCACATTCATTTTCAAACAGTTTTACACGACCGGCCCTTGAGTATATAACTGTTGCTGATCAAAAGCCCCTGAGTAATAAAATGAGTATTGTTAGCCATCTCGATTTGCTCAGTGTCAAACCATTTACAGAATTCTTTAAGATCAGGACCATTGACAATGTTGAGATGGACGGATGGATGGTCAAACCTGTAGACTTCGATCCGTCAAAGAAATACCCTGTGGTTTTTTATGTTTACACTGAGCCTGCTGAAGCTACTGTTATTGATTCATATGGGAAAAGCCGCAACTTCATGTATCTTGGAGACATGGCTAAAGACGGCTACATATATATTTCCCTGGATAACAGGGGCACACCTGCACCAAAAGGAGCAGCCTGGAGAAAAGCCATATACAAAAAAATTGGCCGGATCAATATTCACGACCAGGCAATGGCTGCCAAAGAAATACTTAAATGGAATTTTGTCGATCCGGAAAGAGTTGCTGTCTGGGGATGGAGTGGTGGCGGATCTGCTACCTTAAATCTGATGTTCCAGTACCCGGATATCTATAAAACAGGTATTGCTATTTCAGCTGTTGCTAACGAACTTACTTACGATAATATTTATCAGGAACGGTATATGGGTCTGCCACAGGAAAACCTTGAAGATTTTATAAAAGGCTCACCCGTTACTTATGCAAAAAACCTTGAAGGGAACCTGCTTTACATTCATGGAACTGGTGATGACAATGTTCACTACCAGAATGCCGAGATGCTTCTCAATGAGCTGATTAAATACAACAAACAAATTCAGTTTATGGCTTATCCAAACCGTACTCACAGCATATCTGAAGGAGAAGGAACCACATTACATCTTAGGACTCTTTATACAAATTATTTAAGGAAGTATTGTACTCCGGGTGGAAGATAAAACCGGACCTTATGGATTCATTTCCTGGCATAATCCCGAAAAGACCGTCATTCCACAAACTTAAGATAATTGAGGAATAGTACGTATATCATATTAATGAATCTCCTAGGTGATATGTACTTTAATCAGATTATCTTCGTTAAAAGTACGAGAATGAGCCTGGGATGATAAAGAAAAACTGGAAAACCATACTTAAAATAATTTTGATAATATTGGTACTACCGCCAATATTTGTAGGTTCTGTGTATTTGGGAGCATTCGGACATTTGCAGAATAAAGATGAACTGCTGAATTTCAGAAATGCGACGGCAACACAGGTACTTTCTGCTGAAGGGGAGCTAGTTGGAAACATTTTTTCTGAAAACAGAACAAATATCTCCTATGGACAAATTCCGTCAAATCTTATTAATGCATTAATTGCTACAGAAGATTACCGTTTCTTTGAACATAAAGGGATTGATTCAAGAAGTCTCTTCAGAGTTCTATTCAAATCACTTCTGCTTAATAACCGCCATTCAGGAGGAGGAAGCACTATCTCACAGCAGTTGGCAAAGAACATGTTTGGCAGAAAAAATTCGGGACCTCTGTCTATACTTATCATCAAAACAAAAGAAGCAATACTCGCTCATCGCCTCGAAAACACATTCAGCAAAGAAGAAATACTGACACTTTACTTCAATACAGTTTCTTTCGGAGAAAACATTTATGGCATCGAAACAGCCTCGCGAAGATATTTCAATAAAAAAGTCGAGCTTCTGAAACCCGAAGAATCTGCTGTTCTGATTGGCATGCTGAAGGCAAATACATATTATAATCCCCGACTTCATCCGGAAAACGCAATAGTAAGAAGAAATGTGGTTTTGAAGCAAATGGAGAAGTATAATTATCTTAGTGCTTCCCAGGAAGATTCTCTTTGTAAACTACCATTGATACAGAGTTATGTTGATGTTGAATCCAACGGTCCGGCTGACTATTTTTTGACCAGGGTAAAAAGTGAAGCTGAAAGGCTGCTTCAAAATGTATATTCTATTTCAGGCAAAAAGTGGAAAATTGAGGAAGACGGCTTGATCATTACTACCACTTTGAATCTTCCTCTTCAACACTATGCCCTGGAATCTTTTCGTGAACATCTCTCCGTTATGCAAAAAAGACTCTGGGATCAATATAAGACTCCTTCAGGGAAAAAAGCGATCAACCGGATAGCAGAACAGGAACTTAAAACCCTTAACATGACAGGACGGGCTGAAGAGGTAAAATTACGGCAAATATTTGACTGGAAGGGTACCCGAACAGATTCAATTTCGGTTGCTGACAGCCTAAAACAAGCTTTACTGATATTACATGCAGGTCTGCTTGCTATGGATCCCATAACAGGTTCAGTCAAAGCCTGGGTAGGTGGCATTGATTTTAAATCACAGCCTTATGATCAGATATATGCCAGGAGGCAGCTGGCTTCAGTATTCAAACCAATCCTGTATGCTGAGGCATTTGAAGAAGGTATGGAACCATGTCAGTATCTTGACAATGATTCGATTGTTCTTTCAGGGACAGAGGACTGGAGTCCCGGGAATTATGATCACTCTACCGGCGGAAAATATTCCCTTGCAGGAGCACTTGCCCTGTCAATGAATATCCCAACGTTTAATTTGTTCTTAAAAGTTGGCTTTGAAAAGCTTGAGGCGATGTGGAAGAAAATGGGATTTGCCTTTACTCCGGAGAGCAACCCGTCTGTCGCTCTGGGTACTGCTGAAGGAAGCATTTTGGAAACGGCAGTTGCCTATTCATCTTTTGCCAACGGTGGCTACAGGGTAATACCACAGAGTATTATTTCAATCAGGTCACCTGACGGAGGAATAATCTGGCAAAATGAATTCAGTGATCAGAAAGAGAGGATTATGACGGAAAGGTCTGCCATTCTGATCAGTGCAATCCTGCAGAAGGCAGTCAATGAGGGAACAGGATCATCAATGAGGAATGTATTTGGGATTAATCTACCGGTTGCAGGAAAAACCGGAACATCACAGGATTATTCTGATGCCTGGTTTTCTGCTTTTAATCCGAAACTTGTTATTGTTACCAGGGTAGGGGCATCATCGCGCGCTATCCATTTCAATAGCGGATCAAATGGTTCGGGAAGTGCTCTTGCTTTGCCACTTGTAGCATTGACAATGAAAAAAATACAGGATAACGATACTCTCAGGGAACATCTGATAGCCCCTTTCCCCGATCTTCCTCCTGAACTGGAAGGAGTACTTGATTGTCCCGATTTTAAAGAAAAGAACATGCTTGACAAATTTCTTGATCTGTTTCAGAATAAAAAAATCTCTCCCGATAAAGCCGGTAAGAAAACTAAACAGAAGAGGCAGAATTTTTTTAAGAGAATATTTGGCAGATGATTTTTATTTTTTCTCTCACTACATTTATATCATTTAATCATCCTGATTGACCTTATTCTAAACAGATCTTACTGCAAAACAGCTAAATGAGTTATTGAACGATTGCATGACAATCTTTCATTGCCAGGAAGGTATACTGTATGCATTACAGTTTTCACTCAGTCGTTGAAAAGAAATTTATTTTTACTCTTCAATATTAATTCATATCGCTAAATTTGAAATTGGATAAAACCCGTTTGTCAGCAGGATTCAGAGATCAGTATACCATGTTCATTAAATGACTAAACAAATATTTATGAAATCTCAGTCATGCTCTGGTTTGCTTTTATTAGTTCTGCTTTCCTTAAGGAATTTCGTCTGCATGAATCAGAGGTACATTAAAGTAAACAGATGGACTAATTGATAACTTGATAATCTAAAAAAGTGATTTTTTTAATAGACAAACCTTTTGTTTCGGACTTTTTAATAGAAACATTAAAAGACAGTAACTGTAAGGTAGTATCAACTACAGAAGCTAAAGAATTAATTCCCGATGATTCACTAAACTGGATATCTGAAGAAACTGCTGTCAGCATTATTAAAAACGACCCGGATACTCCATTATATCTGAATTCTGAAAACGCAATAACATGGCTCGTTAATAATATCGGACCATCTGTAATATTGAATCATATTCTTCAATTTAAGGATAAGTCCAGATTCAGGGAGTTAATGAAATTTTCATTTCCCGGCTTTTCCTACAGAACAATACCACTTGAGGAGATACAAAATCTAAGTTATGATGAATTAAATTGCCCTTTTGTGATCAAGCCTGCAGTGGGTTTTTTTAGTTTAGGAGTTCATATTGTTCACAACATTTCAGAATGGGATAATGCTAAGAAAGAGCTGAATTTAAAAACATTACAAAATATTTATCCGGCTGAGGTTATAGATACTGCGACCTTTATTATCGAAGAGTATATTGAAGGTGACGAGTATGCAGTGGATTGCTACTTTAATAATAAGGGTGCAGCTGTAATTCTGAATATTCTCCACCACAGGTTTTCTTCAGGTACAGATATAAGTGACAGAGTTTATACAACCTCTAAGGATATAATTCTTAAATATAAGAATGACATTGAGAATTTTCTAATGCCTATCGGAAAAAGATGCGGATTAAGAAACTTTCCGGCACATGTTGAATTAAGGATTAATTCAAATGGATCGATCTCTCCGATTGAAGTGAATCCCCTGAGATTCGGAGGCTGGTGTACTACAGGAGACCTGTCTTGGTATGCTTATGGGATCAATTCCTATGAGTGCTTTATTAATAACATGGAACCTGATTGGGACTTTATTTTTAAAAACAGGAAAAATAAAAAATACAGTATTGTGGTATTAAATAACAGTTCCGGATATACTTCATCTGAAATCACCCGATTTGATTATGAACTGCTTGAAAAGGATTTTGAGAACGCTTTAATTATAAGGAAGTTAGATATAAAAAAGGACCCTGTATTCGGCTTCGTATTTACTGAAACAAGTTTAGAGAATGAAGAAGAACTAACAAATATTCTTGTATCCGATTTAAGAAAATATATCATAACAGAATAGACTCACAGTCAGACATGCCGGGTTTAAATTATTGACCGTAATACTTGAAGGGTATGATACTTTGAGAATAATAATACTTTGGTAGTCCCTGTGAATTATGTATTCAGAACATAAATAATTATTTTTAGAAATACTGAAGTCAGTAAAAGGCAAGAATTTAAAGTTGTAACCAACAAAATATCATTTCATATGAATATCAGTATCAGAAAAGCAACAGAACACGATTTCCCTTCAATACATTTATTAATAAAAGAACTTGCGGCATTTGAAAAAGCACCTGAAAAGGTGACAAATTCTGTAGAACAGATGAGGCAGGAAAAAGATCTGTTCCATTGCTTTGTTGCAGAAACTGAGACCAAAGAAATTATCGGGATAGCATTATATTTCTTAGCTTATTATACATGGGTTGGTAAGTCTTTATATCTTGATGATATTTATGTAAAGGAGCCATTCAGAAGACAAAAGACAGGAACTGCTTTGCTGAGAAAAATTTTTGAAGTAGCCAGGGAAGAAAGTTGCAAAAGGGTAAGATGGCAGGTGTTAAGCTGGAATCAATCAGCAATTCAATTATATAAGAAGAGCGGAGCAGAAATTGATGATGAATGGTTGAACTGTAGTTTTGACGTAGATGGAATAGAAAACTTCAGTCTCTCTATATCTTAGATTCTCAGTCATTTCTTTATTTTGCCAGATCGCTCAAGTTGAGATATTTGTTTAAATGAAATTTTATCAGTACAAAGATATTTTATCTCTGAACAACCATAACTGAAATCGTGTTATTACAATAGGAAGGTTTTATTAATTGCTTATTTTTAAACAACAAAGAGGTGAAAACCGATTACATATTTTCTCGTCTCTGGACTGATTATATCGATCAGAATCCTTCTGCAGGTGTAATCTACGATCTGTTTAAAAGTGAAGGTGAAACTGTTGTCAATGACCATATTGCCTTCAGAACCATTGATAATCCCGCTATAAATTCTGATGTTCTGGCAAAGCCTTTTATTGATAACGGATATGTACCTGCAGGACAGTATACATTCAACGACAAACATCTGTTTGCAAGACACTACGAGCTGCCTGGTGATAAATCAATGCCCAGGGTTTTTATTAGTCAGCTTATCCTTAGCGAATGTTCTTCATATATTCAGATGATCTTCCATGAGGCACTAAACAAAGCCGATCTTAAAAAGTTTGACTCTGATGATATACTTTTTGCAGGAACACTCTTCAATCCTTTATCCTATGAAATCTATAACAGGCTCAGGGAAGAATCGGAATATGCTGCCTGGTTTTATATCTTCGGATTCAGGGCAAATCACTTCACTGTAAGTGTAAACTCATTAGTTAAATACAATAACATATATAAAGTCAATGAGTTATTAAAGAAAAACAGATTCCTGCTGAACAGTTCCGGGGGTGAAGTGAAAGGAACACCTGAGGACCTTCTCCAGCAATCAAGTACCATGGCTGATATAGTAAAAGTAAAATTTTCCGAAGGTGAATTTGAAGTTCCAGCCTGTTATTATGAATTTGCACAAAGGTTTCCCGATTCCAGCGGTAAGCTGTTTAGCGGGTTTATTGCTAAATCTGCAGATAAGATCTTCGAAAGTACGCATTTTTACAGGAAGAAATGATTCTCTGCCTCTTCCCCCTTACCCGATAAATTTCCCTTGTGGTACGTCAAGTATTTAAAAGTACTGTTCTGGCTATCAGTATCTTACTCGCTTTGGCCCCAGTCTCTTAGTCTCTTCGTCTTTCTTCCATTTCCACTTCCTCATATGTAATTAAAGTGTTATATTTAAATATTTATCGGGACATTCGGATTAATGAGCGTTATATAAAAAGAGAGAAAATGGATATTACCGGGATCATCATAAAACGGAAATCATGCAGAACATTTAATGAGGTATTAATAAGTCCTTCTACAAAGAGAGAACTGGAAAGATATATAAGTGAAAACATTAAACTCCCGGATAATGAGATAATTGACATAAAGATTATCGAAAAAGCTGATGAGGAGAAACAAATGAAGCTTAATTACGGGATGATCCGGGGAAACAATACATATATAGCTGGGAAATCAGCATCAACCTCAGATTCCAGGGTAAAGTACGGATACCTCATGGAAAAAGTTGTGTTAAAGGCTACTGAAATGGGACTTTCTACATGCTGGATCGGGTACTTTGATACTGAATATTTTGAAGAAATAACCGTCGGCAATGGTTTCGAGATACCAGGGATAGTGATAATAGGATATTCAGACGACAGACCGACAAATCTTGATAAAATTGTAAGGTTCAGTATTAATGCATCAAAAAGGTATAGCTGGGAAAAAATGTTTTTCGATTACAAACTAAAAACTCCGGTAAAACAAAACCAAATAAAGGAATATTCTGATGCTTTGGAAATGGTGAGATTAGCTCCTTCATCAGGGAACACTCAACCCTGGAGAATCTTCTTCGATGAAATTGCCGGAGAATTTCATTTTTTTAAGAAGCCGGTGAGTGCAAGATATGAGGAGAAGGGCTTGCATGATATTGATATGGGAATTGCTTTATCACATTTTGAGGTGACCTCTGATTTCAGGGGATTGTCAGGAGGATGGATCAGACATTCGGGAGATATTGTAGATTCACCGGACAATCTTCAGTACATAATGACCTGGAAATGTGAATAAAATAGATAGATGGATCCATCTTGCCTGAATCATAATCTTTCAGAATGAAGAACTCATTTAGTTACAAAAAGATACCCCGGTCAAGGATTGCAACATTTGACATGTTTTCTGCAGGATTGCTGAAACATCATGTAAGTGCAATGCTTGAATTTGATGTTACCAACAGCAGGAAGAAACTACATGATCTCAGGAAAATCGGAATAAATGTCTCATTTAATGCATGGATTATAAAAGTGATCAGCAGTGTTCTGGAAAAGTACCCTGAAGCGTCTGCCTTTCTCTACAGCAAAAAAAAGCTTATCATCTTTGATGATATTAATATTTCCATACTGGTGGAAAAGAAGATTGGTGAAAACAGGGTGCCAATCCCTTTGGTTATTGAAAAAACGAATGAAAAGAGTGCCCTAGATATAACTCAGGAAATAGAAAATGCCAAAAAACAGGATTTATCCGGAAGCGACATAGTTTTAAGAAAGAAACAAACCTTCTCTGAAAAACTTTATTATCAATTGCCTGGATTCCTGCGAAGAACCGTATGGAAGATTATACTTGATAATCCCAGGTTTGCTTACAGTAAAATGGGTAATGTTGTGATCACATCAGTTGGAATGATAGGTCGGATAAATGGCTGGTTTATCCATAAGTCAGTTCATCCTTTATCTTTCGGGATTGGTTCAGTTATAAAGAAGCCGGTAGTGATTGACAATGAAATCAGAATAAGGGAGATCCTGCATATGACAATACTTGTCGATCATGATGTTATTGATGGAGCACCGATGGTTAGATTCCTGAATGATTTGACAAAATATATCGAAACCGGAGAATTGATCTGAAGTCCCGTACCCTATACCTAAAACCAGACTCCTTTCTGGCTGTACTTTCTTAATACTGTTTTTTATTTTTACTATCTTAGCTTATCAAAACTGAAACAAAGTATATGGGCTTATCTTTTTTGTTACGAATTAAGATACTTGTGATAATTATCGCCCTTTTTTACGGATGCGATAAGGTTACGATTGAGGTTAAGGCTCCAACCTTGCCTGTACATCAAAAAGGTGAAAAGCCAGCTTACCCGGTACCTCTTGGTTGCATCAGGGGTTATTTTGGTGATGAGTACAGGACATTTGGAGATCATATAGAAAAGGTAGCGCCAGTTGACAGCTTCTCAAATTGCTACTTTTATAGTTCAGGCAGTATCAACCTTAACCAGATTAATTTAATCCGCTGCGATCTGGAATATGTGGTTGCCATGTATATTATTGGCTATCCGTTGGATTCATTGCCGGCAACCCTTCCTGTGCCTTCCGAAAATGGGAAGTATGCTGAAATACAATTTTACCCGCTTACTAATTCGGATTGGAATTCTCCAAAACATTTTTCAAAGGTTGATCTTTACGGGAAAAACATAATTATTACAGATAGGAAGGATGATATTATTACAGGCACCTTCGAGGGAATACTGAGAGCATCCAACGGCTACTTACTAACTGTAACCGAAGGGGAGTTCAAACTGAAAATATTTAGAAAATACATGCCATCATGAGATGACAACCTGAATTGTAACTTTTTCCCCTGCATTTCTATTACATGATACTGAATTCTCTGAATTGGCAGGTGACCACTCCTGTAGATGGATTCTCTAAAAGATGAGTCTAAGCAACCCCTGGCATTGAGTTTCATGTTTTGCATTTGTCTGGTAATAACGTCGACTTATGCACCTCATTTTCTGAACCCTGCAGTCTTATTCTAGATTCTATTCAAAGCCTGACCAGAGCAGACAGCTATCTCAACATCTGAGAACAAATACCGGTTACCGCAGAATTACATGACTCTCCCTTATTCCTGATAAATAAAATATAAATGGCATGGTTTATCTTATCAGGAAAATTGTTAATTTTAAATTCTGGTGATGGAGTTCACCATGAACCGCCTTAAAAAGCTGATAACTCCTGCTAATCCAGATATACGGAGTTTGCTATGAAACGCTTAAAATCTGAACAGATACAACAGTTTGCAGGATTCTCTGCTATGCATTTCTCTTTTACAGTCAGGACTCCATTTAATAAAATAGAATGATACTTACCGATAACCATAAGCGATCTTTATCATCAACATTGTTAGTAGTTGAAAAATTGTTGGTTGAACTTAATGATCTTATGGATAATACAAATCAGACATGCTGTTATGAATTAACGAGAGATATCAATAATGAAACAATTGAAAATAATCAAAAAGTAATTAATGAAGCGCTTTCATTGATCTGTTTATTAAAAGCAAAGTATAACACTGATAAAACTGTTCAAAGTTTGCAAAGGATTGTTGACGCTAAAAAGACAAAGATCTGGGAAACTCTGCATAATTCCAAGTCAAGGAGAATGAAAGGATTTGGTGAGTTTCCGCAAAAATTAATTAAAGAATATGATGAAGACCTGGACCACCTTATGGCAATAACCGAAAAAATTAAACTTAAATAGATAAAATTATGGAAATCATTAATGTAACAGCATTGGAAATTCTCGATTCAAGAGGTAATCCCACTGTCGAGGCAAATGTGACACTTGAAGATGGAACAAAAGCAAGAGCCATGGTACCGAGCGGAGCATCAACCGGCGAGCGTGAAGCCTGTGAATTACGCGATGGAGACAAGAAACGTTATGGAGGGAAAGGCGTTTTAAAAGCAGTTGGAAACGTCAATAATATCATTGCCAAGGAAATAACAGGCAGAGATATTAAAAATCAACGGGAGCTGGATTATCTTATGATCGAATTAGATGGAACAAGCAATAAATCAAAACTTGGAGCCAATGCGATTCTATCTGTCTCAATGGCATATGCGAGAGCTGAAGCTGAAAGTGCAGGCATTCCACTTTATCAGTACCTCGGAGGTGCAAATGCTCACCTTCTTCCAGTTCCTTGCTTAAACATAATAAACGGTGGAAAACATGCTGACAATAACGTTGACTTTCAGGAGTTTATGATTGCCCCCCATGGTGCTCTTACATTTACCGAAGCTATCCGCATAGGAGTTGAAGTGTTTCACACACTTAAATCTGTTTTAAAAGCAAAAGGCTACAGTACAGGAGTTGGGGACGAGGGAGGCTTTGCACCTGATCTGAAATCTAACGATGAAGCTGTTGAAGTAATTCTTGAGGCAATAACTAAGGCTGGATACAAACCTGGTGAACAGGTCAGTATATGTCTTGACCCTGCGGCGAGTGAAATGTGGGAGGATGGCAAATACAAGCTCTTTAAAAGTACAGGTAAACTGGTTTCCAGTGATGACATGGTTAAGCTTTGGGAAAACTGGGTGAAACAATACCCCATTGTACTTCTCGAAGATGGTCTTGCCGAAAATGACTGGACCGGATGGAAAAACCTGACTGATACTCTGGGGAAAAAGATTGAGATCGTAGGGGATGACCTTTTCTGCACTAATAAACAAATACTTGCAGAAGGAATCTCCAAAGGAGTGGCAAACTCGGTTTTGATTAAACTAAACCAGATCGGAACTGTAACAGAAACACTGGAGACAATTGAACTTGCTTACAAAAATAAGTACAATGCCTTCGTTTCTCATCGCAGTGGTGAAACCCCCGACAGCTTCATAGCTGATCTGACTGTAGCTGTAAATGCAGGACACTTAAAGACAGGGAGTGGTTGCAGAGGAGAAAGGATTGAAAAATTCAATCAACTGATGCGCATTGAGCACGAATTAGGTAAATATTCAGAGTTTGCAGGTAAAAAAGCTTTTAAAAATGCCTGATAAAGGACTGGCAGACAATATATAACCCGTCTATTCGCTACCGGTACAATTGCAGAAAACAAAGAGGGTGTCTCAAAAGTTCTTATTAACCGCAAAGGACGCAAAGTTTTAGCAAAGCACGCAAAGTTATGATACTGTATTCAAGCTCTTTGCGATCTTGGCGGTTGAAGGATTTCATCTTTTGATACAGCCTCTTTTTAATTTTGTTTTAGTTATGACTGCATTGATGGCCATCCTGATGATGTGCCTCGTGCTGGTGGCAACTACTTCCGCTGTCCCTGACCAAACCGGAAATATAAAGTTTTACAACTTCTGTGGCGTCTCCCGAACAACCCCGGATTACTTCTATTCCACTATTATTCAACACATTTATAGCACCGCCACCAATACCACCAGCAAGCATTACGGTGACACCATCTGAAGCAAGTACGCTGGCAATATCTGATTTGCAACCGCACCCCTGTTGAGATTGAACACTTTCTATTGAGGCAATCTCATTTTTTTCTGATATGGTAAATACACCATATGATTCACAATGTCCGAAATGGCTGTCTATCTCGTTTTCTTTAGTAACCGGAACTGCAATTTTCATCATTAAATAATTTGTTTTAATTGATTATATTATTTTTAATTTAATTTGATTAATTCATTTTCTCCATAAGCAGTGCAATTTTTGCATTTTAAGTGGTTTTCCAATCCCTCAATAAGCTTATAGCATTTTTTGCAGCGGTACCACTCTTTATCTAACAAATAATTGCCGCCTTCTATCTCAATTGCTTTACCCTCTACAAATGATTTTGCTATTTGCTTTAATGCTTTGTTATAAATCCGGGTAAAAGTAGGACGTGAAACATTCATTTGTTCAGCCGCCTGATCCTGTGGAAGTCTGTCGTAGTTTACTAATCTGATGCTTTCGTACTCCTCGAATTTTAAAATTACCGCATCAATTTTACACACTGGCATCCCATAGGGCTTAAAGCCCTTCATTTTTGGCGGGTTAGAAATCTTTCTGCTTTTAAGCGGACGAGCCATGTTTTTTAAGTTTGAAGATCGCTTTGATATCCGGGAGGATAAGATACCCGAAGAATATCGCCGACAAAGCTAGAATTATTTTTCCGGCCAGACAATAAGAGCCGCAATAAAATTCCTCTCCAAGTCCTAAAAGACAAGTTGTACATCCCAATATTGCCATTACGATATAATCAACAAATAGTATCAATGGCAGAACAAAAAAGATTTTGATGAGAATAGAAGCTTTCATAGCTGATATTTTTTATAAAGATAGTGAACCTGCGTTCATAATCCCAATAAAATTCAGCTTTTCTTTATACAATAAAATATTTAGCTTTTTACATTAGAAAGCTCATTATACAACTCATAAATTACAGCTTCACCTTTGGAATAGTCCTGCAGCAATCCGGAGGTCCATTATGGATATCTTAATAATCCAGAGTTATGATCCTCCCTCTGGTAAAATTGAAGAATTTATCTTTCTGGGCAACCTGTACTCCATCCATAAGATCCTCAGGCTTAAATCCTGCTATTTTCAAACATGTCGGGCATGCAAATACCCCAATATTTTTATCAGCAAGCATTTTAATATATGTATGAGCTGATTCAAAATCGGCAAAATTCAAATCTTTTGAACCTTTTACCAATAGTTCCACAGCATGAATGTCCATATAGACAATTACATCTTTATCATTTGCCATAATGGTTGCCATTTTTAATGGCATTAATACACGGTGAGGATCATTGTAGCTCTCTGTTATATGAATAAATACCCCATCCCTAACTGAGGGCTCTACTACAGCAACCTTTGCATCCATGTTGGAAGAACTTGCCGGTTTAGGATTCTGATTACATGAAATTAATAGTAATCCAATAAAAAGTAATAAACTGATTTTTTTCATAGCATACTTGATTTAGTTACTAAAGTTACGAATTTCGGTGTTGAAAGGATAATTTATTATGAGTATCGGTTTTAATTAATAAAACTTTGATGATTATGATAGTGGCTGTATCGGAGACATCAACAATTGGTGAAAGTTATGGACTAAAGTCCATAATCTCCTTGTTATCAACAACCGCTGACTTAAGTGCGGGGTTAAAAAAGTCGTCCTGATAATCGGGCTTTAGCCCAAAATGATTGTTTATTAACGATTCCCGATAGTCAAAAAATTTCTTATTTGACTGTCTGAAAGAATATATTAAGATTGAATTAAGGATTATCAGCTCCAGTAAACAGAGCTTATCTAAATAGTCCTTTTGACAGCTAGTATCGATAGCTAACGGTATTTGCGGTTGAAGAATTTCGACTTTTATTACAGCTTCTATTAACTATTAGCAGATTGCAGACATTGGTCAATAATCTGAATATTGAATACTACTCTACTTACTATTTCATTTCATAATAGTTGTAATTTTTCAATTTTTAACAACTCCAAAAGGAATTTTTATGCTTAATCCAATATTTCTGCCCGGATCGAACATCCCTACTTCTTTTAAAGTAGACAAGTGATCAACGTATTTCTTATCAAACAGGTTATTTGCGCTAATGCTTACAGAAATAAGCTGATTTGAAAGCTTAACATTTCCTCCCAGACTAAGATCAAAAAGGGTGTAGCCTGGTGTTGCTGTTTCATCAGGAGCCGGATTGTTCTGGCTGAAGGCAGTTGATGTGTTGACAGAAATGTATGCTTTTTGTTTAAACAGCAGGTCGTCTTTATCCGCTCTTAGTTCAAAATTAAGTTTGTGAGCTGGGATGAAAGGTAAATAGTCGCCATTACTCTGTTTGCCAATGACGAAGGAATATGTTGGTTCAAAAGAGAGCCATTTCATTGAATTTGGATGAAAGTGAATGCCGGCTTCCCCTCCATACAGATATGAATTTGTCTGCTGATACCTGTAAATCTTCAATCCTGTTGAGCTGGTTTCGTTGGTTGGTGCAATAAAGATATAATTATTAATTTTGTTATAAAATCCTGCTATATCGAGAAGAAAATTATCGATATGGTAGTGGAAATTAAGGTCCGTTTCGTATGAGTTTTCAGGAACAAGATTCGGGTCTCCAATCTCATATATCAGTTCATGTGGACCATTGGATGTCAGTTCAGCAAGGTTGGGTGTGCGATAAGCTGCTGCAAAATTTGCCCTGAAAAGCATAGATTCAGTATAGTTGTAAGTTGCACCAAATGAACCGCTAAAGCTTCCATAGTTTTTACTGATAGACGGACGATATGTCTCCGGGTCAGCAGCCAGTCCGATTGTTTGTGTTGAAATTGTTTTGTTATCGTAACGAACACCGGTTTGCATTCTCAGTTTCTTGAAAAAAGTAAATTGCAGAAGACCAAAACCAGAGTAATTATCTATTGCAGCATTAGGCAATAGTAACGTTTCCCTGTTATTCAGATTTTTATTGGTTTGATTGAGTCCCTGAAAACCAATAATGTACTCTGAATTAATTTTAGATGGCAAATGGAAAATTGCTTCATAGGTCTTTGTTGCAAGCTGCATCTGAATTTCATAAACATTTACCGCGCCGAAATGAATCAGTTCCGTGTTCTGATAAGCTGCATTAAGGTCAAGTTTTATTTTTCCGAAGTATAATTTATTTTGAGAAGACAATAAATGAGTGTTAAACTCCTCGTACCAGATCTGAGTTTTTCTTCCTCTTTTGGTGATCTCATCTATAGCCTCGGGCTCAGCCATTCCAAGTCTTTCATTATTGTAGTCATAAAATAATTTGAATGTCCCGATTTTATCTGTGAATCCTGTATTTGCTTTAAATGACAGGTCATTAAAACGTGAGTTGGGGACAAATGTCCCGCCTCCCTGCAGGTAATCAGCATCGGTTTTTTGGCCAAACCTTATGCCGCCGAAGAACCTTTTTGATGCTCCTTTTATTCCAAGATTATTTGTCATTCCCAGCGAGTTGGAAAAAAGCTGCAGGTTATAATCACCTTCAATTGTGTTTATTGGTGCCGGCTTTTCTTTAATAATATTAATTACTCCACCAATTGCATCAGACCCGTATAATAATGATGCCGGACCTTTGATGATCTCTACCTCATCAATCCCGAATTCATCTATTCCCAACGGATGATGGCTCGAATACTGGTAATTTTCAAATCGAACTCCGTTATTCAGAACCAGAATGTCATTCATTGATAGTCCGCGAATAACAGGTTTCGACACTCCGGAGCCCTTTGAAATCATGTCTACACCCGGGACTTTAGCAAGTAGTTCTGAAAAGTTAGGGGTATTTTTTACTGTAAAAGGGTTAATTTTTAAAACATCAATTTTTACAGCATTGTCATGCTGGGTGGCATTGTATCCACCGGTAATCACAACTTCGCCTGCTTCAATTGTAGATTGCTTAAGGGTGATATTCAGTTCAACAGGTTTCCCGTTTAGCTCTATTGTTTCTACCTGATTAATATACCCGATAAATGAAAACTGGATTTTAATTTTCCCGTTTGGCAAATTCATAAACTCATAATTTCCATTTTTGTCTGAAATGGTACCTTTATTAAGATCCGGAATGTATATGGTCGCTCCCGGTAAAGGTAAATCAGCCTGATCCGATATCTTACCTGTTATTTTGTTTTGAGCGTTCACTGCATGATAAAATATCATCAAAATGCATAATATGAATATTCTCTTCATTATGTATAGATTAAGTGTTTTACAAATAAATTAACTGATGACCTCTGATTTGGTTCAAATGATATTTGTAAAACTCGGGGGAGCGCGCAATAAAAACGAGTATAATGAGAGATCGGTATGATGTTTGGGGAAGTAATTACCAGAGTAATTATCAAAAAAAATATCCTTTTTTACAACGATATTATCTACACCTGATATAAAAACCGAAAATTCGAAGCTGCATATTGCACATTTATTATGAAGAATATGTAGGTGTTTCTCATTTTTGGCATTGCATTTTAAATGTTCGTGATGATGCTCAGCCTTAATTGCCGATGGCAAAAGGAATACCATTAATAACAGTAAGGAAATAGTATTTTTGAATTTTCGGATCATTTAAATTTTTATTATTAATTATCCGTTTTTCAGAATAATTTCAATATTGTTTTCAGGTGCGGAAGGTACTAAAAATTGATATCCCATATTCCTGCTGCTTTTTCCATTTCTATCAGGGCTGCAGCCCGGTTAAAAAGTGTTTCGTAATAAGTTGTCTGAATTTCATTAAATGTTCTCTGGGCATTTAGTACTTCAAGCAGAGATGTTTCCCCTCTTTGATAACTGTAAATTTTGCCTATTCTTACATTTTCTGCATTTTTAAGTAATCCATTATCAAAATTTTCAACTTGTTTACAGTATCCCTGATATAGTTCCCATGCCTTTGATATTTCTGTTTTGAGTTGCAGCTCAGCCTCCTTGAATAATTCTTCAGCCTGTTGTATTTTGAATTGTGCCATATGAATATCCCCTTTATAGAAATTGGAAAACTTTAATGGAACGGCAATTCCTGCAGTTATTCCTGAGGTTTTTGTTGAAGATCCGGCGTAAAATGAATTGGATAAACCAAATTTCAGATCCAAATCAGTTTTTCTTTCTTTTTTTGCAAGAATAAGACTCTTCTGACTAACCTCTTTATTAAGGAGAGCAGCAACCAGGTCTGCACGGTTATTTAATGCAGTTGTTATCAGGATATCAAGTGAGAAGTCCCGGGAAACATTATGCAAGTGGCTTGCCGGTTGCAACAATGTGTCTCTATGAGAAATGCCAGTCATGAATGCTATATAAGCCAGTGAGTTTTTCCATTCAGCAATTGCCTGTAGCAGTTGATTGTACAGAATCCCTGCCTCGAGGTTGCTTTGTATTGCGTCGATCTGCATAATGCTCCCCAGATTAAGTCTGATACTGTCTGCTTCATGCAGCTTTTTCATAGTCTGGTATGAATTATATCTTACCATGAAAAGTTGCTTCTGCTTCATACCCTCCAGATAGGCTTGTGTTGCTTCAGCCCGAAGATTCCTGAAATAATCGGCTAATATTGCTTCTGATAATTTATTTTCACTCAGGGAAAGGTCGATTCTTGCATTTCGTTTACCGCTTAGTTCAATGGTTTTTCCAATTTCTGAGTAATATTCATGTCCTGTTACAGAGTTATTCTCCCTATCCTGAGTCCATTCTGCTGAAATATACGGGTCATTGAAAATTTTAGCTGCCTCTATAGCTGATTCTGAAATGTTGACATTAAGTTTTTCAGCAGCATATTTAAGGTTATTGGCTTTAACTAGAGTAAGATACTCCTCAAAAGCAAGATCTTTATATTTAAATGGAATCTCGACCTGAGCATTTAATAAGTGCATATTTAAGAAGCTTGTTAACAAAAGGCAGAAGATTTTATTTTTCATCAATCAAATTTTTAAAACCGTATCTGTGTTGCATTCTTTAATTGAAATTTTACTGTACTGTTATTTTTCAGTCCCAAATTTCTTTTCCATCATATAATAAAGAGGAGGGAGAACATAAAGAGTTATTATTGTTGCAAAGAATAATCCATAAACGATTACTGTTGCCAGAGGTCGTTGTACATCAGACCCGATTCCTGTTGAGATTGATGCCGGGAAAAGTCCAACCACGGCAACCATCGCAATCATTAATATAGGACGAAAACGATGCTTTGCTCCTGAAATAACAGCCTCTTTAAGTTTGAATCCACTCTTTTGCAGGGCATTCATATGTGCGATCATAATCACACCGTTCTCTATTGATACTCCAAACAGCGCTATAAATCCAACTGAGGAGGAGACATTTAATGTCATACCTGTAACATTTAGTGCAAGCATCCCTCCAAAAAACGCCAATGGTACAACACCCATAAGCAATGCTGCCTGATTGAATTTATTAAAAGCTCCAAAAAGCAACAGGAACATAATTGCCAGGGCAAGAGGGATGATTATGGAAAGACGGGAGTAGGCTCTGTGTTGATTCTCAAACTGACCACTCCATAATACATTATTCTTTGAATGGTCATATTTTACATTTTGTTGTATTTCTTCTTTGGCTTTAGAAAGGAATGCGGTAAGGTCAGTACCTCTGAGGTTTATGCGAAGAGTTATATAACGTTTGTTCATTTCCCTTGTAATTGTACTGGCCCCTGTGGTAAGGCTTATTTTGGTAACTTGCGACAAAGGTATTTTTGCCCCGGATGCTGATGTAAGCATAAGATTTCCGATTTTTTCAGGCGTGTCACGACTATCTTCAGCATAGCGGCATATAATATCAAACATTTTATTACCGATAAATATTTGCGAAATAGCTTTACCACCGATTGCCACTTCAATTAATTCAGATACATCCGAGACATTTAAACCGTATTGAGCTATTTTTTCCCTGTCGGCAAGGATTTGAAGCTGAGGGAAAGGAGGTTCCTGATCAATAGCCAGATCTTCTGCCCCAGGTATTTTCTTGAGAACACTTAAAATGTGTTCTGCAATTCTTCTGCTCTCATGCAGGTTTTCTCCATATACTTTGACGGCAAGGTCGCTGTGTGTTCCGGCAATCTGGTCCATTACCATATCAATAATTGGCTGGGAGAAACCAACAGTATAACCTGGCATTGTTTCCAGGTCTTTCTGCATCTCTGCAATCAAATCACTTTTCTTTTTACCCTTTTCCCATTCTTTATATGGTTTTAGTCCTATCGAACATTCAAGATGTGAAGTTGAAAACGACTCAGCACCCTCGTCATCACGGCCTGTCTGAACCATAACATATGTAATTTCCTCATATTTAATAAGATGTGATCGCAGTGTGTCGCTCATTGCTTTTGATTTATCAAGCGAAATACCAGGTGGTAATTGAACCTGAAGCCATATGGATCCCTCATCCAGTTGTGGAAGAAAATCCTTACCTACAGTAATTGTTAATATAGTAGCAGCTATTAATATTAATGCTAACGGTGCAAATACACTTTTTGGCTTCTCAACTAGCCAGGTGATGTGACGGGTGTATATTGAAGTAAGCTTAATGAGCCATTTGTTGTGATATGTCTTTTGAGGCTTCTTATAAATCATGAATGAGAGTCCTGGAATAAGCAGTAAAGCTACAGCCAGAGCTCCGATCAAGGCATACCCTACAGTGAATGCCATTGGTGTAAACAACTTCTTTTCAATACGTTCAAAGGCAAATAAAGGCAGATAAGCAGTAATAATAATTATTGATGAAAAGAACACAGGTTTTGCAACTTCCAGCGTCCTTTCTAAAATTGCATGTTCATCCAGTTCCTTTTCAGGATGATCCTCTCTCTTTTTCAGAACAGTTTCCATTATCACGATTGAGCCTTCTACTATTATACCGAAGTCAATCGCACCTAATGAAAGCAGGTTAGCTGGTATTTTAGTGAGGTACATCAATATAAATGCTATCAGCAGTGCCAGAGGTACCGTTATTGATACAATAAGAGCTCCACGCCAGCTTCCCAGAAAGATAATCAGGACAAAAATGACAAGTATAACCCCGTAAGCCAGAGTGTGAGAAACTGTATGTAAAGTAGTGGACACAAGATCGGTTCTGTCCATGAATGGATGTATGGTTATTCCCTTAGGAAGAATATCGTTGTTTAGTTCATCGATGGCAGCATGAACTCCTGAAAGAACTAAAGAAGGATTTTGATAGCGCAGTAATTGGACAACCCCTTCAACACTTTCAGAGTAATTCCGTGTACGATCAGTAAATCCTAAAACACCTTTTCGTTCCAGATTCCCGTATTTTAATTTTCCAAGATCTTTGACAAAGATGGGAACACCGTTTTTTGTCTTTACGACTATTTCTCCAAGGTCACTAAGGTCTTTCACCAGACCGATACCGCGTATGACATAGCTCAGATCACCTCGCGGAAGAAGACTACCCCCTGCATTTGAATTATTTTTTCCGATCATATCAGTTACATCAGAAAGAGAGAGCTTATACTGTTCCAGTTTTCTCGGGTCTATCTCTATCTGGAACTGTGTAGTAATCCCACCAAAGTTACTTACATCGGCAACTCCGGTTACCTGCTTAATACGGGGAATTATAACCCATTTGTTCAACTCTGTAAGTTCCCTCAGATCATGACTGTTGCTCTCAATAATGTAGCGGTATATTTCACCGGTAGGAGAAGTCAGTGGATTCAAACCAGGTTTTGCATCGTAAGGAAGTTCCACTTCAGCAAATTTTTCCTGAACACGCTGACGGGCAAAGTAATCATCAACACCATCATTAAATACAAGAATTATTGCCGATAATCCGAATGTATTTTTACTTCGCATTGTATGCAAGCCTGGTAATCCGTTTAAAACTCTTTCCAATGGGATTGTTATTTGTTGTTCCATTTCTTCGGCAGCAAGACCGGGAACCTGGGTAATAACCTGAACTGTAACATCAGCTATATCAGGATATGCTTCTATAGAAAGTTGTTTCCAGGCCAGGTAACCAAAAATGCCTAATAATGAGAATAATACTATCATTATTTTCCACCGCTGGAGGGCTATCTGAATAATTTTTCTCATACCCTGATATTAAAAATTTAGAAGAAGGATTCCCCCATCCGTAACAATTGAGTCACCGGAATTGAGTCCGGTTTTTATAATTACGCGATTATTGTCAGTTCCGTTGACATCGACCATTTGTTTCAGATATCTATTATGGCCGAGATAAACAAAGACAAAACTGGCTTCTTCCATCTGGAGCAGTGAACTTGCAGGTATTAATATCACATTTTCAGAGCTGCCAGAATACCTGGTTGTTACAAACATGCCGGGTTTCATGATGTGGTCATTATTTTGGCAAAAGACATGAACCTGAACCGACCTCGTTTCTTCATCCAGAATTTCACCCATATGGAATACCTTACCTTTAAGTGTAAGTTCCGGCATTCCTGTGAGCCTTATTTCTACGTCATCATTTACATGAACAGAGTTAATGTCTTTTTCTTTCAGCTGCCCGATCACCCAGACGTCACTTAACTCTGCAACTATGGCTATAGGCTCAGCATCTTCCTTAAGATACTGACCTATAACGATATTATTCTCAACCACTTCACCTTTAATGGGTGATCTAACCACCAGAGGTTGTCCCAGTACCATAATTTCTGGATCAACCTGATACACTTTCAGACTGGCTATTGAATTTTCATAATCACGCTTTGTTAATTCATAATTTACCTCTGCCTCTTCAAGGTCTTTTTGGACACCAACACCGTTTTTAATTAAGTCCTGCTGCCTTTTAAGGTTTTTCTCAGCTAACTGCATCTCTTGTTTCGTCTGGTAGTAAGTTTTTCCTGCCTCAAAAAAAGATGGCGAACTAATCTCAAAAATAGGAGAACCCATTTCGACCTTTTGGCCCAGACTTACAAATGACCGGATTATTCTGCCTGAGAATGGAGCCGCTATTTCTGCATACTTATTAGGTATGGCTTTGACAATGCCAGATGTAATAATCTTATTCCTGTACAATTCAGGAGTTATTTTTTCTGTTTTAAGTTTGGCAGTTATACTGGAATTTGACGGAATTACAAGGGTGTCGCCTGTCGTTGGAACTTTGATTTCATCATCATGTCTTGTATTATGATGACAAGCCATAAATATTATAGTGCTGCATAACAGCAAAATATTTTTCATTTTGAAGAGATTAGAAAATGTTTAAATAGTAAAAATGAAATTGCAGGATCCTGTTTATAGGAAGCTGCTGCAATGATAAAAGAGATAAGTGCTTAGCAGAACATTTTCGCAGGAGGTGCCCGCAAGGAATAAGAAAAAAGGAATGTTTGTTCAACAAATCTTTTGGTGATGATGTAAATTGTTTTGTGACCTACGTGCCTGAAAGGTTGAACAGACAAGTAGCATAATAATGATGATATTAATACAACGGAAAGAAAATGAATTGTTATAAATCCATTATACGAATGAGAGTGCAAAGGTTTTCCATTGCTGTCTGACTTGAAAGGATGAGAATGAACTATTGTAACCCCGTTTACTATGTGGGCATGATTGAAAAGTGTAATACTACCTAAAAACCCAAGGAAGAGAAGTAGAAAAAAGTATTTTGAAATAGCTACACCTGCTTTTTTAAACATAGGATATCTGATAGAAATTCCTGATAGTCCAAATATAGGTTTTATTTTTAATTGTTAATATTATAACATTAAAAAAGGTGGTTCATTCAAAACCACCTTTCAACAAGAATAAATTTGATCTATTTCTTCAGAACTGTTTTAAGCACCTCTTCTTTTTTAAGTTTTTTAGTACAGAAGAACCAGTCGTAACAATGCATTTCATCTTTGCTCGCCATACGTTCTTTGGCTACTCCGCATGAACCTGCAGTAGGGATTATTACATCATCGCCAGGCTGCCAGTCAGCAGGAGTTGCAACAGAAAATGCATCAGCTGTCTTCATGGCTATCAGCGCTCTGTAAATCTCTTCAAAATTGCGACCCATACTGAGCGGGTAATATATTACTGCTCTGATTATGCCTTTCGGATCGATAAAGAATACGGCTCTTACTGCCTTTGTTGAGCTCTCACCGGGTTGAAGCATACCATATTTATGGGCTACCTCCATTGTGATATCTTCAATAAGAGGGAAATTAATTTCAACATTTTTCATCCCTTTATACTGGATCTTATCCTTGATAGTCCGAAGCCATGCAATATGACTGTAAAGACCATCAACAGAGAGTCCTACAAGCTTGCAGCCCGCTTCTTCAAAGCGGCTTTCCATGCTTGCGAATGTGATGAACTCTGAAGTGCAGACTGGTGTAAAATCGGCAGGGTGACTGAAAAGTATTACCCAGTTTCCAGCGTAGTCGCCTGGGAAATTAATATCTCCCTGAGTAGTTACAGCTTTAAATTCAGGTGCTTTATCACCTATACGTGGCATTGGTGTTACTTGGTTTTCTTCCATTTTAATTTGTATTAATTGTGAATTGTCAGATTAATTTTTTTAAAGTGGTGATTTGTTGATTACTTCCTTCTTTGGAGCATTAGTTCGAGATCTTCTTTTAAAGCTGAAAGATCCTCTTCATGTTCAACCTCCTGAGACAGGATTGTAAGTATAATATTGTATGTTACAGGATCAGCAACTCTTGTAATATCCAGCAATTCACTGTATACACGTATAGCACATTGTTCTCCTTTTATATTCTGCTTAAGTATCTCCTCTACATATGGATCTGAAGGTATGTCATATCCGCAATTTGTCAGTTTCATCCATTCGGCTGGTGATAAAACGGGAGTGCCGTCAAGTTGAATTATTCTGGTTGACAGCAGTTCAGCATGACTCAGTTCTTCTGTAGCATGTAAGGTAAGCTCAGCAATTACAGCATCCTTCATCGGACCTTTTACGACTTTAGCACCTACCCAATACTGGTAATATGCAAGCCATTCATCTGATAAAGCTTTATTAAGCATATTGATTAATTCATCAACATCCATTTTTACGATTGATCTTCCTTTTTGTCCCATAAGTATCAGGTTTTGGTTATAAAATTTATTTAGCTTTTGAGCTATTTTTCTAGATTAGCTGTTCCCTGTTATAATTCTTATCCGCCTGCAGGCAGATTTTGCAATATCACTACTGATTTTCTGCTTTGCATATTAAGTATTATTGTAGAAGTCAAGCTAAATCGTAGCGATCGAGGTTCATTACTTTGTTCCATGCCGCAACAAAATCCTTTACAAATTTTTCATGAGCATCTCTGCTTGCATACACTTCAGCCAGGGCTCTGAGCTCTGAGTTTGAGCCAAAAATGAGATCCACCCTGGTTCCTGTCCATTTTAGAGTTCCGGTTTTGCGATCATGCCCTTCAAATGTCTCATTGGTCTCAGATGCTGGCGTCCAGTCTGTCCTCATGTCAAGCAGGTTTACGAAAAAATCGTTTGTGAGAACTTCCGGACGTTCAGTGAAAACGCCATGTTTGGATTTGTCTGAGTTTGTGTTCAATACACGCATACCACCTACAAGAACTGTCATTTCAGGAGCAGTAAGTTTCAGTAACTGGGCTTTATCAATCAACATCTCCTCGGTCGATATGCTATATTTCGCTTTTAAATAATTACGGAATCCATCGGCTGCCGGCTCAAGCACTGCGAAAGACTCCACGTCTGTTTGTTCCTGCGATGCATCCATACGACCCGGAGTGAAAGGAACCGTTATAACAAAACCTCCGTCTTTTGCAGCTTTTTCAACACCTGCACAACCGGCCAGTACAATGAGGTCTGCAAGAGATACTTTTTTCCCATTAGATTCTGCACTGTTGAATTCTTTCCGGATATCTTCCAGCGTTTTTAATACTTTAGTCAGCTGGGCAGGGTTGTTAACAACCCAGTCTTTTTGTGGAGAAAGACGGATGCGGGCACCGTTGGCGCCACCACGTTTATCGGATCCCCGGAAAGTGGAGGCTGAAGCCCATGCGACTGATACCAGTTGAGATACGGATAGCCCGGAATTTAATACCCTGGTTTTTAATTCTGCGATATCTTTCTCTTCAATTAACTTATGATCAACAGCAGGTATCGGGTCCTGCCAGATCAGTTCTTCTTTCGGTACTTCAGCACCTAAATATCGTGTTCTGGGTCCCATATCGCGGTGAGTCAGTTTAAACCATGCCCGGGCAAAGGCATCGGCAAATTCAAGAGGATGTTCATAGAAACGCCTTGAAATTTTTTCGTAAACTGGATCGAATCGTAAAGAAAGGTCTGTTGTAAGCATTGTCGGCGCATGTTTTTTTGACGCGTCATGAGCATCAGGAACAATATTACCGGCATTTTTTGCCATCCATTGATGAGCTCCTGCAGGGCTTTTTGTCAGTTCCCATTCATATTTAAAGAGATTTTCGAAGAAGTAATAACTCCACTTGGCCGGAGTCTGGGTCCATGTAACTTCCAGACCGCTGGAGATTGTGTCGCCTCCTTTTCCTGAGCCGTATTTGCTGATCCACCCTAAGCCCTGAGCCTCAAGACCTGCAGCTTCAGGTACAGGTCCGACATTTGCCACATCGCCTGCTCCGTGGGTTTTGCCAAAGGTATGTCCGCCTGCAATAAGTGCCACGGTTTCTTCATCATTCATGGCCATACGGGCAAAGGTTTCTCGAATATCTTTAGCTGCTGCAAGCGGATCAGGATTTCCGTTGGGTCCTTCCGGATTTACATATATTAATCCCATCTGTACGGCTGCCAGTGGATTGTCAAGGTCGCGTTCCCCCTGGTAGCGTTTGTCTGCTTCCAGCCACTTCGTTTCGGAACCCCAGAAAACGTCCTCTTCCGGTTCCCAGACATCTTCACGCCCACCGCCAAATCCAAAAGTTTTGAATCCCATAGATTCAAGGGCCACATTACCGGTTAGGATAAAAAGGTCTGCCCAGGATATTTTACGACCATATTTTTGTTTGACCGGCCAGAGAAGCCTTCGTGCCTTGTCGAGGTTGACATTATCGGGCCAACTGTTAAGCGGGGCAAAGCGTTGCTGGCCGCTTCCTGCACCACCACGACCGTCCCCTATACGGTATGTGCCTGCACCGTGCCACGCCATACGGATGAAAAACGGGCCATAGTGGCCGAAATCGGCAGGCCACCAATCCTGGGAATCAGTCATTAGCTTGTGCAGGTCTTTTTTTAAAGCCCCCATATCCAGACTCATGAATTCTTTCCTGTAATTAAAATCTTCACCCATTGGGTCTGATAAAGAAGAGTGTTGTCGCAGAATATTCAATTTTAACTGGTTAGGCCACCAGTCGCGGTTTTTTGTACCGCTGGTACCCACACTATGCTTTTGTGTTGCTCCGGTAACCGGGCATTGGCCGGAATTGTTTGAGTTATTTTCCATTTTTTGTATTTTTTAGTTTTTTATTTATTTGATTATCAGTGAATTTACCTGTAATCTGAAGTTTTATATCTTCAATCTTAAAATTCGGAATATCCTTCTTTTTCAGATAATCGTCGAGAATTATATCAAGATCGGCATCATAATAATCTTCAATACGGTCCGATTCAATACAATACAAATGGTGATGCCTTTCGCTTACAGCATCATATCTCATAATATCGCTGTCAGTTTTAACCCTTTTAATAAGATTGTTCTTTACTAAAGTATCAAGAGTTTTATAGACGGTACCTGTTGCAATATTTGGATGATTCGTTTTTATATAATCTATCAGATTTTCTGCAGTGGGATGGTTCTTCAGATTAATAACCCCATCCATAACGGCCATTCTTTGAGGAGTAACCTTTAAACTACAGCTTTTTAAGGATGCTATTATATATTCTTTATTCATTCTCAATAATTATCAGATAAGAATGATTATTATATAAGAATATGTAAAGATACGAAGAATTTTATGCAAAGTCAAGAAATCCGGTTAGAAATAACCTGAACATTATGAACAGAATGATTCAGCTTTTCAGTTTCGCAAAGTACATTGCAAATGAGCGATATAAAAAATGTGTCCATTTACCAAATGGCACAATAATCAAAGCCCATTGTGCAAGTATAGTAAGATGTACCAGATAGAGCCAGATATTATTTTCGAGCAAACCGGTATCGATAAAAAGCCTTACTATAAAAGCCGTTAATCCCATCAGGAAAAGCCAGATAACAAACATCCAGTCAGAGGGTTGTGAGTTTTTATTGATTTCTTTGTTTTTCTTAAGACGTCCTGACATAAAATCAATCGTAACAACAAATATTGTGATGCTCATAACATATCCAAGTACAATCACAAACATACTTGTGCTTGAGAACCAGTCGAGAAATACTGTTGTAAACAATAGACCTAAATAGCCTAATACAAGGATAAAATGTTCAAACCATCTCAGCTTATTGTCATCGCATCCCAAAGCTCTTTTTTGGGTGAACATATGTACTAAAAGCTCCCATGAGCTTGTGAAATATTTTTTAATTGGAACCTTAACCTTTGGTTTTAAAACAATAAACCACCACATTCTTGCCAGGTTGGGTAGCAGAACAAGTCCAAAAACCGTTGCGATAGCCAGTACCTCAAATGTATGGCCGGCATCCATAATCTTTTCAAGGTCAAAATTCTCAGATATGCTGTATACAAGAATACCGATAGCTGTTAAAATGAATGCTACTATGGTCAGTGGAAGGGAGCGATATAAAAATCCGGATAGTTTTGTCCAGTCATATTCTGAAGTAAGCCACCTTCTTAGCGACATCATTAATTCTCCCGGGTTAGCTTCCTGCGGACAGTGTGTTGAGCATTCACCGCAATAGTAGCAAAGCCATGGCTTAAGTGATGATTTTATTTCATCCTCCATCCCCAGAACACTGAATCTGACCATTTCTCTGGGGAATGAATCTTCTTCTGTCGACAAAGAGCATACGGCAGTACAATTACCGCAGTTATAGCATGCATTAAAGTCGAATGCCCCGTACTTATTCAGCTCTTTTCCGAACTCAGGATTAATAGCAGCCATTATTTTTTAAGTTTATAAGAGAAATACTCATCCATATCATCCATCTCACCTTTTTCCACCAGCCCGTACTTTACCATCGACATCAGGTAAAAAACCACCTCATCTTTAGGTATATTTAACTTCTGTGTTATCTGGTCAATAGTCATATCAGCTTCCTTCAGGGCATCCTGTATCGCTTTTTTTATTTTACTGAACTGTTTCATGTTATCTTTTGCTCCCTGGGATACTTCCCTTTTTTCTCTCAGGTATTTGTATGTTTTTCCTTTTTCAATCTCCATAATGTTCTGTTTTTTAAATATTTTTTACCTCTGATCTTTCGCCCCCCAACCCCCCTAAAGGGGGGCTAATTCTTAGTCTTCAAGTGAAATTTTTCTAAATGAGGCAGGTTTAGTCCCCTTTTAGGGGGAAGTCCCGCGTCAGCGGGACAGGAGGCTTACCCTGCAAGAGCATCGATCATACTTTCAATCTCATTGTCTGAATAAGCAATTAAGTCAATAGCATTTACCGGGCATACAGGCAGGCACATACCGCATCCTTTGCATACCGTCTTATTAATAGCTGCTATATCTTTAGTCTCATCTTTCACCAGACTTATGGCATCGAATGGGCAGGCTTCAACACATATACCACACCATGTACAGGTACTTTTGTCAATCCTGGCAACGACAGGTTCAAGCTCCAGTACTCCTTTGCTGACATAGGAAAATGATTTAGTGGCAGCAGAGAGTGCAGAATTAACAGATTCTGTTATGTTTTTCGGCCCCTGGCAGGCTCCGCTTATTGTTATTCCGTCGATAACAGTTTCGACGGGACGAAGTTTCATATGGATCTCATTAAAAAAAGAGTCGCGCCCTTTTGGCAATTTAAATATGGATGCAATGGAATTATCTGCTCTTGGAACCATTCCGGTAACAAGAACTACCAGGTCAGCGTCAACAGATACCTCTCTTTTACCCGTCAGTATATCATTAATCTTTACAATTGTCCTGCCATTTTCAAGCGTCAATTCAGGGGGACCATCTTCATAAGCCTGCATAAAAATATCACCTGCTTTAAGAGACTCATTATATAATATTTCCTGTTTTCCATAAGTCCTAATTCCTCGCGTAAAGTGGTAGTTATTAATATTCTGAAATTTTTTCTTTGTCTCGATCGAAGCATGTATTACTGACGTGCAGCAAAATCTTGAACAATATTTATTATCTCCATCTGTCTGCCGGCTTCCAACACAGTATATATAAGCGATATTTCTGATTTCCTTTCCTTTGAAGACCAGCTTTTTGTCATTAAGATCGATAACGCGTTTAAACTGAGGCAGGGTAACAACATTTTCAATTGTATTATATCCAAACTCCCCTTCAGAAGGAGAATAGGAGTCGAAGCCAGTAGCCATAAGAACTGAGCCGACATTGATCCCGATAGTTTTTTCTTCCTGTGAGAAATCAACGCTGTCGCAAATTTTTTCGCATTCACCGCAGCGGGCACAGTTTTTAATATCTATAACCGGGTAGTGAGGGTATTCACTTGGGAAATTGTGATAAATGGCTTTTCTGGAAGTAATATTAAAATTGAATGCATCGGGAATTTCAACGGGACAAGCATCAATGGCCTTCTGAAGATGACCTGTATTGCATTTCTCCATTATATACCGGGGGGTGATTTTTATTTTCAGCTTAAAATCACCTATACATCCGGTATTTGACATCACTTCAGCTCCTGTTAATAATTTAATGTTATCGCGCTTTACAACGTCATTATACAGCTTGGTTACCAGTTCTTTTCCAGTCTGGTTCGTTGTGAACAGAACATCCCACTGAGCTACTCTTCCTCCTATAAAATGCTCTCTTTCAATAAGAGTTACGGGGCAACCCATATCAGACAGTTCAATAGCTGCTCTCATACCTGCAATACCGGCACCTATTACAGCAACAGCCTTTTTTGAAGGTATTATCAAAGGATAGAGCGGCTCTGCAAGCCTGACTTTTGCAATTGCGGATTTTACAAGTTGAACAGCTTTCTCAGTTGCCCCGGTTTTATTGTCGGAGTGGGCCCATGAAGCCTGTTCACGAATATTGGCATGGACATAGTTGTACCTGTTAAGACCGGCCCTTTCAGCAACTGCCCTGAAGGTTAGTAGGTGTAATTTAGGCGAGCATGAAGCAACAACAATACCATCCAATCCATTTTCTTTGATATCATCTACCATTTCTTTCTGTCCGGAATCACTACATGCAAAGAGTGTGGTTCTGGCGACGATAATACCATCATCATTTTCCACTGATTGTCTGACTTTTTCAACATCGACATAATCGGCGATATTGCCGCCACAATGGCATATATAGACACCTATTTTCTTGTTCATTATTTCTGAATTAAGTAACTTATAGCTTCAGCTGATGCAGAACCGGCTGAAAGGATTGAATCGGGGATATCCATTGGTCCTGAAGCTGTTCCTGCAACAAAGACACCGTCAATACTTGTTTTTGCAGGACTTGCAAGTGGGTCGGGCTGAAAAACAAAACTGAAAGGATCCAGTGTCAGCTCTTTATCATGAAAAAATGTTGTTGTTTCAGTGTTAGGGAGTACGCCAACTGAAAGAACTACAAGATCGTGCTCAGCTTCTTTTACTTTACTGTCATTAATATCTTCATAACGCAATACAAGGTTTCCATTCTCTTTTTCAGCGATCTTACCTATCTTGCCTTTGACAAAGTTTACTCCCATGCCTTTTGCCTGTTCATAGAATTCTTCAAAGCCTTTACCGAACGACCTGATATTAAGATAATATATTGTGACATCGGCCATAGGCAGCGCTCCCATCAGCAATTGTGCCTGTTTAATTGAATACATGCAGCATATCTGTGAACAAATCGGATTGCCGATGGTGGAGTCTCTCGATCCGGTGCAAAGAACATAAGCGATTCTGTCAGGCATTTTCCCATCACCGGGCCTGAGTATTGTATGAAATGGCCTGGTAGGAGCAAGGTGCCTTTCCATCTGCATGGAGGTGATTATGTTTTTGTATTTGCCATATCCATAGCGTGGAATTTTAAGAGGATCGAACAGGTTAAAGCCTGTGGCAATCACAACTGTTTTTATTTTGATATGGTATTCTAAAGGTTCCTGTGAGAAGTCAATGCATTTTGTAGGGCAAACCTTTTCACAGGCACCACATAATGTGCAGTTTTCAATATCAATAGCAGCTATCCTTGGGCTTGCGATGCTGAAAGGGATATATGCTGCTTTACGTCCAACCATATTATACTGGTACTGGTCATGGACCAGAACAGGACATGCTTCTTCACATAACTGGCAGCCGGTACAATCTTCAGCTATCACATAGCGCGGATTTCTGATAACCACTGCATCGAAATTGCTTTCGCTTTTTTTTACAATTTTTTTTACTTCACTCTCAGTGAAGATGGTGATCTGCGGATGCCTTGATATTTCAGATACTTTTGGAGTTGTTATGCAGGCTGAACAATCCAAAGTAGGAAATACCTTACTCAGCAAAATCATTTTACCTCCAATGGACAGATCTTTTTCAATAATCAGTACTTTAAAACCATTATTGGCTAAATTTAAGGCAGCTTCACCACCTGCTATCCCTCCACCAATAACAAGTGCATCAAATGAGGCATTTATTATTTTTCCGCTCATAATCAGTTGTTTGTATTTTTGAGTAAATACTCATTAAAGCTTTTCATTTGTTTTACAAAAGATTCGCTGCATACCGAGCATATTGCTGCCATTCTGAGCCGGGCAGTTTCGATATCTTTTGCTTTCATCAATTCATGAGTCTGGGCGACAATCTTTCCCGTTTTTTCAGTGCAGGATTCACCATATGGACAATCACTGCCATCCGCAGCAATAAATACACCGTCGAATCCTTTTTCAAATGCATGTAAAATCCATCTTGATTTTACCCCACTGGAACAAGGTATGGAGATTGTATAGACTGTTGGCGGGTAATGCAATTTTAATAATCCCGCCATATCGATGGCGGGATCAGATATTTTTTCAGTAGAAAAGACCAGTATCCTGGCACTTTTACCATTAATGCCTGCCATTTTGATCTCTAATTTTTTCTCAGAAAGATTCTGAAATATCCATTTTCTTCTATCGTTCCAAGGTATTCATTACCCTGTTTGGTACACCATTTTGGTATATCGACCTTTGTCCCTTCATCAGCAGATAAAACTTCCATTATATCGCCTGCTTTAATTGTTCCGATAGCTTTTTTTGCTTCAAGCAACGGGCCGGGACATGCGGTACCCCTGGCATCAACAATTTTTGTAGCCTGTGTTGTTTTTAATTCTTCAGTTGTCATAATATTATTTTAAATAGTAATAAAAATTTCTAAACAAGAGTGTGATTAATCTATAATTAGATCTGCAAATCATTGTAATTGTTTCTGTCACACTCCTTAAATAAACATCTGGATACTGCTTTCACTTGCATCTGAGATGAATGTGGCAGCTCCGGCATAGCTTAATTTTGGATAGTCAATCATCTCTTCTCTTTTAAAACCCATTAAGTTCATGGACATTTCACAGACAATAATTTCTACCCCAAGATCACCCGCTTCTTTGAACATCCGATCAAGTGATAATACCCCCTGTTTTTTCATAAGATGTCTTATCATTAAGGGTCCCATCCCTGCCATATTCATTTTAGATAATTTCAGATTATTTTTACCTCCGGGTAACATTATACCAAACATCTTAGCGATCAGACCTTTTCCTTTAACTTTTTTCTTATTATCCCTTAGAGCTGCCAAGGACCAGAAAGAGAAAAATAATCTTACTTTAGTGTCCATAGCCGCTGCAGCAAGAGATATGATCATTGCAGCGAGAATTTTATCCATATCGCCCGATACTATCGCTATTGACATTTGATCTTTCTTTGAATTTTCCAATAAAGAGATCTTCTCATTTAAAACTTTTACCTGATTCTTAATTTGATTTAATTGGTCATTTATATCTAATTGCATTTTTATAATTTATTATTAACATATTTATGTTGTATGAGAAGATCATTTTGATATTGTTCCGGACAGATATTAAATAAATAAATTAACATCAGCCTCCTGAGTTGCTGTTATGTATGCACCGATACCGCAAATGTCATCAGCAATGTCAATAAAGTCATCCAGCTTTTCGGCTCCCCAGATTTTTCCTGCAAGGCCGCAAATATGAATTTTTACATCTGAGATTGTTTTGCATTCTTTGAAAAATTCAACCCAGGTCTTTACCTTCAGGGTTTTTAATGACTGCAGAAATTCAGCTTTCATCTCAGGGTTTTCGGCCATATTCAGTTTGTCAGGATTGTCACCGATATCTTTTCTGAAAGCCCTGGCTCCCTGCAATAAAACATAAATATCTACTTTCATATCGTCAGCTACCGCACCACTAAGTATAATGCCTGCTGCTGTCAGTTTATCAACACTTCCGGAAAATAAACCCAAACACATTTTTTTCTGTTCCATAGCAAAATATATTTACTGTTAATTAATTCACAAAGGAACGGAATGATTTACATAGTTAGCTTGTTTTAGCTGTGAGGTTGATTATTATAGTTTGTGATATATCTCACATTTATATATCTTTGTGAAATGAAAACCGAATGTAAATTTTGCAGTATTAAGTCTAAAGCAGCGTTGACTCTGAGTGAAGAGGAGATAGAAAAACTCTCATATAATTGTGCTCTTGTAAATTTTCGCAAAGGAGATTCAGTAATCAGGCAGGGAACATTTTCAACAAATGTTGCTTATCTCCGGAGTGGATTGGCAAAGGTGCATATAGCAGGACCATATCATGAACAAATAGTACGTGTTGTTAAGCCACCAAGTTACCTCGGATTACCAACAACTTTCGGAGATAAGATCAATCAATATTCTGTAACTGTTATTGAGAAAGCCGAAGTGTGTTTTATTGATATGAGCATATTCAGGTTTCTTCTTTCAAAGAATCCCGATTTCTCATATGAGATCATGATAGAATTATGCAGGAATGAATTAGAGGTATTTCACAGATGTGCAAGCAGGACTCAAAAACAAATCAGGGGGAAAATAGCAGATGTATTACTGGAGTTTGCGAATAATATTTACAACGCAAATATCTTTACTATACCTGTCAACCAGGAAGATATAGGAAATCTGGTGGATTCATCCAGGGAGAGTGTCAGCCGTGTTATGAACGAATTTGAAAGGGATAGTATAATCAATATTTCAGGAAAAAAAATCGAAATAGTTAATATGAAATCGCTCTTACAAATAAGTGCTAACGGTTGACATCTGATGGGATAGAAGGGATCACTCACTTTTCAGGATAACAGCGAAAAAGATTAATTATTGGCAGCATTGTGTTAAGCAAAACTACTAATCAGATATCTTATTTGTATCTTTGTTTTAGAGTTCGGATTTTTATCTCAAAACAACCTTCTGAAATGGACAGGTATCTGACAAAAACGAATTGTAATTTATGCTCAGAGCGCTCTGAATGCTTTGTTAAGCTGACAAAAAATACAAAAGAGTTTTATGATTCGCAAAAGACCCATATCAGTTATAAAAAGGGGGAGACGATAATAAAAGAAGGAGCTAAGGTAACCAATATTACTTATGTAATAGATGGTTTGGTTAAAGTCTACATTGAAAGTCCTGAAAAAAACATTATTATTAAACTGTTAAAATCTGATGATTTTATTGGCTTAACATCATTGTTTGGCGATGATTCATATTATTTCTCTGCATCTGCATTAAAAGAAACAAGGATATGTTCAATTGACCGGGAAGCCATTAAAGACCTTGTAACAGAATGCTGTGAATTTTCCCAACAATTGTCCAGTTGGTATTCTAAGAATTACAACATTATGCTTTCCAAATGTTTAAATTTAGGGCTCAGACAATTAAACGGGAAACTTGCAAACACATTGTTATATTTAAACAGGGAAGAATTTAAATCAATTGATATTTTCTCATATATAAGCAGGAAAGATTTAGCCGAATTATCAGGAATGTCCATGGAAAGTGTTGTAAGAATCTTATCGGAATTTAATGATGAAAAAATCATAGAATTAAAAGGGAGAAGAATTGAGATTAAGAATCTGGAACAGTTAAAAGTTATAAATCAAAAAGGATAGACGGTATCCTGAACTTCATGGACTCAAGTGAACTAATTTCCTGAAATTTAAATAATTTTCCTGGAAAGGTATGCAGCCCTGCAAGATTTCAATGACCGTAAAATCAGGGGTAGTCCAATTCCATAAACTTATTAGTATCTTTTTGCTCAAGAAAAATATTGATAAATCTCAATTTTATCTTTAATTCATCAACCCTTAACTTGCATGCAATTATTGAGATAAGATAAGTAGCTTTGTATATGTAAGTTATGCAATATTATTTAGATTTCGAAATCAGATATCATTAAGGCAGAAAGGGAATCAGTGATGTATAAACAAAAAAGTGAAATTATTGAACAAATTCAATCTTATCATAAACAGGTAGCCAGTTTGTACCATGAAATTTATGAAAAAGTTCCGGACAACGAGATTAAATCATTAATGTTTGATCTCTACCAACATGAAAAAGATCGGGAAAGATATCTTGCAAGGCATAAAAAGATTGCTCGGGCAATGAACTGCTGGTTAGATTTTCCATGTGATAAATTATCAAATCAGATAACTGATTGTTTAAAACACAATTTTGGTAACAGATCCGAAGTGACAATGGAAGATTTGCTAAAATTAGAATTGCATTTTGATGACTGTCTTATTAAACTTTATAACATACTTGCATCCGAAAATGAACTGAGCGAAACAGTAGTTAATATATTTTATTATATGTTGAAAAAGACAAAGAAAGAGCAAACTATGTTTGCCAATATGCTTTATAACTCAAAATACGACCTCCATTTTAAAAACTCTGCATAGAATATTCAACCTGTGATGGGGCATTATGCTCTTTTTACAACAGTTTTCTCATACCAAAAGATAAAACAAGCATAATCAGCTGGTATCAAGATAATTATATAATCCTTGTCGGCCCGGAGGGACTCGAACCCTCGACCCGCTGATTAAGAGTCAGCTGCTCTGCCAGCTGAGCTACGGGCCGGATAATAATGCAAAAATAAAAATATCCTGGTTAATGTGAACATTTGTGCATTTATAATCTAAATTTACACCAGTATTAAATTACCATATCCTAAAAATGCCAAACCGCATCAGACAACGACGGATAAAAATGCCTCCTAAAATGGAAGGTTATAAACCATTCGGCATTCCCATGCGTGATATTGAATCAGTTGACCTGTTGCTGGAAGAGTATGAGGCTTTGCGACTTGCCGATTATGAAAACCTTACACAGGAAGAGGCTGCAAAAAAGATGAATATTTCACGCCCGACTTTTACACGGCTATACGACAAAGCCCTTAAAAATATTGCAAAAGCTTTTGTGGAAGGGAAAGCAATTATTATCCATGGAGGGACTTTTATTACTGATGATTATTGGTACCGATGTGGAAATTGTCATGAAACAACAGTAACAACAAGACCGGAGAGTAACTGCAAAAACTGTGATTCAGATGATATTATTCAACTAAATAATTCTGCTTCTGAAGATCTTTAGTTTCATTATTTTTCATCACCGTAAGTCATTGGTAGTTGGTTTATCCTTATAAATTCGTTTTTTATTAGGTGCCTTTTGTGTCACAATGTCCACTGATGGTAAACTTCCTTAACCCCTGGCTATCTTCTTCGCTAAAAGACAGAGCTCGTGTTCAGGATGAATAAAATATGTAAGTACTGTTTTAAACATCTTTGACTGTGATTGCAGAGGCAATTTCTCTAACTTGATTTGCAGGGTTTTGATCAAAACAAAATCTTAGCCGAAACCAAGTTTTCAGAGAACATAGGATATTAATCTTCAGATTTTTAATAATTATTTAGGATCAAATAAAATACAGTAAACTGGTTAATCAGGGTCAATATCCGGTACATGTGTAAAACTGCTATGGGAATGCTTTTAATTGCAATTAATAAGGTAACAATTGATGACATCAAAAATCTGATCAATTTCCTTTATTCCCGGTAGTACCTTCCTTAGCTTTTCAATATATCGCCTGTTTTTAACAGACTCAAGCGTTGGTTCAAAGTTAATGTCATAAATCCACCCTGCCTGAAGTAATTTGATATCATTAATGTTTTTAACATATTTCATATCAACAATCTGCATGTTCATAAGTGCTTTATATACTTCTTCGGAAATTCCAGGAGTATCAGGTAATTCAAGTTCCAGGGCTACATTTCGCCGGCCGTTTTTTCTGTGATAATAATCAGTGATAACCTTTAATATATCCAGTTTATCGGCATCACGGATAAGCCTGGAATAAAACAGGCATGTTTCTGATTCTTCAACTGGCAATAAAGCCCGGTTGTGATATCTTATTGAGCATAATATCAGGTTTTGTATTTCTCTATTTAATATACCAAGTAAATTATATTTTTTTAAAATTTTGATCCCCAGTTCAGCATGATTCTCTGATTTTTTGTCAGAAAATGTTTTATAACGGTCATATTGCTCAAACCGGCCAATATCATGAAACAGGGCGATTATTTCAGCCAGATTCAGCTCATTTTCATTTAATCCAAGCTGTCTTCCAATATCAATAATTTCCCGAGTTACCCTTTCAGTGTGTTTCCTTTTTATTTCTATGGGTCCCTGTAATTCATTAATATCATATATAAAAGTATTTACATAATTGGTGAACCAGTTTCTCAGGTCATGCACAATTTTCTTATCTATTATTATTTTCATTCCCGTCTTTTTTTGAAGAGGCCATAAATTTAAATGAACTATTGTTCATAATGAAATTATTTAGATTAAATTTGAATAAAGATTTTTATATGAAAATTTCAGTTCTTACAGATAATCATTCTGGTGAACATACACCTGCAGAACATGGTCTGTCATATTTTGTTGAGTATGAGGGGAAACGATTACTTTTCGATTCTGGACAAAGCGATATGTTTTTAAGGAATGCTGGAACTATGAATATTGATCTTTCTGATTCTGATATGGTTATTCTCAGCCACGGACATTTTGATCATGGTGACGGCCTGTTTAATTTATCAGGAGGCAGATTGCTTTGTCACCCGGGTTGTTTTATAAAACGATACAGGAAATCGGACCATTCGTATATCGGGTTGAAAAATTCCAGTGACGAACTTGCCGGGAAATTCGAACTTGTTATTGCATCTGAACCTTATAAAATTTCAGAAAAGATATTTTTTCTTGGAGAGATTCCAAGGTTGACTGATTTTGAATCTAAATCAACCTCTTTTGTTTATGAAGATGATTCCCCTGACTTTGTAATGGATGATAGTGCCATGGCTGTTATTATGCCCGAGGGTTTGTTTATTGTGACTGGCTGTGGACATGCAGGTATAGTTAATACTCTGGAGCATGCAAAAAAAGTTACAGGTATTAACAGACTTTATGGAATAATGGGAGGGTTTCATCTGAAAGAGATCAACAATCAGACAAAAGAGACAATTAAGTACATTAAAGAGAATAACCTGAAATATGTTTTGCCTTCACATTGCACTGATCTTCCTGCTTTGTCGGCTTTTTATGAAAACTTTCAGATTAAAATTATCAGAACAGGTGATATCTATAATTTTGCCAGTTCAAATATCTGATTCCTATCCCATTCCAGCCAGTATTTTATTGATGTCTGCCGGATAAGGGTCCAGTAATCTTCATCCTGCAGACCATAATCCTGTACCCCTTTTGCAATAACTCCTCCTGTTTTACGCACTTTTTAAAAAAGCTTCTGAGACTCTCAAGTAATGGGGAATGATCTTTTTATTTGGGTGTTGCATCATATATTTATGATGTATTTTATTTGAATTTTTAATTTACAACACCATGGCAAACACTTATACTCAATGTTATTTCCATATGGTCTTTTCAGTAAAAAATCGCGATGCGCTGATAAAAAGAGAATGGAAAGATAAACTGGAAATGTATGTCACAGGAATTGTCCAAAACCATAGGCATAAAATGCTGGCAATAGGAACAATGCCTGACCATGTTCATATTTTGATAGGTTATAATGTAAATCAGCTGATACCAGATATTATTGAAGAAATTAAAACATCATCTAATAAATTCATTAAAGGGAAAAAGTTATCAAAATTTAAGTTTGAATGGCAGAAAGGTTATGGAGCTTTCACACATTCTCATTCCCAAATAGACCTTGTGGCAAAATATATCTTGTCTCAGGAAGAGCATCATGAAAAAAAGCCATTCAGTGAAGAGTATTTTGAAATCCTGGAGAAGAATAACGTGCAATTTAAAGATGAATATGTTTTTGAATTCTTTGATGACGTTCATGGTTGGGATTAAATATCGCGGTGCTCTGCACCTTCTGTAATGTCTTTCAAATGCATTTCTACAAATATTATGCGGCTCTGCCGCTTAATATTAGCCCGGAATGTGCAGCGCATCAACTATCAATAGATGAATAGCTGCATTGAATAGCCAAAGAAGGTGCGGAGCACCATAATATTTGTAGATAAATTATTATTATAGAAGACAAAGGTGCATCGCACCGGAATATAATTATTAAATAATATATTTTTAATTCATTAGTAAACAGTTATTTAGAAATAACAAATAATAACCATTCAGAATTAAAATTCGGGTGTTGCAACGCTGAAAACAGGAAAAGAGACCATTATTTACCTGAAAGATAGAAATGTTATGCATGTTTTACCCTCGCATTGCACTGCTTTACCAGCTTTATCAGCTTTTCATGAAAGCTTTCAGATTAAAATTGTAAAAACAGGTGATATCTATAATTTTTCCAGTTCAAATATCTGATTTCTGTCCCATTCCAGCCAGTATTTTATTGATGTCTGCCGGATAAGGGTCCAGTAACCTTCATTCAAAAGTCCGTAATTTTTTATTCCCTTATCAATAACTGCCTGAAGTTCTTGCAGGTATTCGGATTTTAGTTTTATTAGAATGGATTGATTCTGATATGTGAAAATAGCTTGTGGTTTCGCAACAGTGTCGTTTATTAAATAAATTGAACCTTGTCCCAGGGTAGCTCCTGTGCTTACCTGAAGACCGTCATTCATGCAACTATAAGGTTCTACAGATCCTGCATATGTCTTAATATCAAGAAGATCTGTACCTATTCCAAAATACTCTCTGGCATACATACCCATTTTAGCCCCGACAATGGAAAATACACCCAGATGTCCATGAAATTCATCAGTCATCACACAGGCTTTCCATTCATCAATGCCATAGCGCATTATTGCCGAATCAATTATTTGTCGTATATCATATACATATAATTCACGATTAACCGGGAAACCGTATAATGCAACAAAATGTCCTGATTTATAATGTCCGTTTATCATATCGGTTATTACATCTTTAATTGCTGGCTCGATCTGACTTTTATTGAAGTATACCTTTTCTTTTTCCTTCGACGGAGTCATCTCAAATAATTCGGGATTTGTTAAAAATATTGCTGCGAGTTCCTCATATTGCCCTGACTCTTCAGATTCAGCCGACCGTTTGCTTATCGTAAAAAATTCTTTTCCAAGAGTACTTTTTACCTTACTGCATTTTTTAATAAAACCGTGATCGAATATTACAAATTTATTATTAAGGCTGGAAATGACATTAATAGCAATACCTGTTTTAAATAGAATGTCAACTGCTTCCTTATCGTATTCGTAATTGTACCCATGTAAAGGATTAACGGACTCATTGTACCAGATTATCTCTTCTATCTTTTTATATTTATCTTTATTGTCTTGTAATTCATTAACTATGTTTGCGAGGGGACCAAGACAAACAATCGTCACCTGTTCTTTCGAAGCAAGAAGTATTTCACTTAATAAAAATCTTTCCGTCATTCCGGCAATGGTGTTTACCTTTATCGTGTCAGCATTAAATCTGTGCAGGAGACTTCTGATTTTTTTAATTCCATCTTCACGGTGAAGTTTACCATCGGATACTAAAATGGCTTCTACTGTAATTCCGGGATGCGATAAAATAATACTTATTGCTCGCAGGTCGCTGTCATTGGAGTCAGTGTTAATTATAATACTATGTTTTAATTTTGAATGAAGCGGGCTTGCCCAAAGGGTAGTTCCCACTGTCAGTAAGAGAACTGTAAAAAGGTATTTTTTCATTTTAAAAGGAATATGTTACCATAATATTTATAAAGTCCCTATAATTATCAGGACCACGCGAAGGTGGCAAGAGACTAAAAAACCTGATTATGTTTAGTGTTTTTTCCTTATTCTTAGCGTGTTTTACTATTAATGGATTTGTTCTGTTCAGTATTAAAGTATCATTTTGATTCCCCCGAAAATAGTTACTCCTGGCATTGGGTAATAGCGGTTATTCTCATATTTTTGATTTAAGATATTCTCGGTACTGATAAAGAAGCCGGCAAATTTCCATGCATTATATGAGATTTTAGAATTCACCAATGTATAAGTCTGATAGCTTACTGTCGTCGAGGGATCAGTGTCGAGATGATTCACATACTCCGCCCTAGCCGTAAAAAGCCATTTATTGATCCGGTAATCACAACTCAGGAAAAGATGATGTTTCGGCGTTGCATAAACCGGGTTCATCATACTGATATAGGAGTAAGTAAGATTGAGGGCCAGATTATTCAGAGGATTTGCATTTGCTGCAAACTCTATCCCTTTGTTGTTTACTTCGCCTGCATTTTGTAATCCCTGCATGGGTACTGTTATGATCATGTTATCACCTTTTACAATATAACCTGTTAATTCGAGTTTCAGCTTCTGGTTAAAGAACGATTGCAACAAGCCTGTTTCATAGCTCATTATTGTTTCAGGGTTCAGGTTCACATTGTGATTCCATATATAAAGCTCCTGTATCGTAGGACTTCTGAATCCCTTTGAAATTGAAGCCTTAAAAGTGGTATTCTCTGTAATTTTATAAGCCATTCCGCCAGCAGGTATCCACTTTGTCCCATAAACCTGGTGATCCTGCAACCGCAAACCGGCATTAAGAGTCAGCCGGTTGAATAAAGTCTGCTGCATAAAAGCATAAATACCGGCATCGTAAACTGTCGTATCCTTGAATATCATTCCCTGGCCGTTCATGGCCTTTTCATTTTCGGCAATACCCCCGTAATCTAGGTAATCAGCGCCTAAAGTCAGGTTATTCCCGTTGAAAAGTCTTATTGATTCATAGATATTAAGACCATAATTTGCATCTTTTGAGTGAAACCCGTCAGAGATATTATGTTCACCGAAATTATAGAAGAGTTTCACAGTGCCGGAAAGTTTTGTAAAGTTATTGTCAACTCCAAATGACCAATAACCTCTTGTAATATCTATTTTACTTCCGGGAATTGCATTAACTGTATCGGGGCCGGGATCAGAAGCATTAAAGTGTGCTATGCTGAAATCACTGTTTACAGAGATGTTGTTATTCAATTGGTAGGATAGTTTCAGGTAACCATTAGTAATGTTAAAATCTGAATTCGGACGATGTCCGTCAGTCTGATCGTGGTTAACGGAGGCAAAAAGGCTTAATTTGTTTTTTTTGTACCCTGCCGAGGCCATGTATTTCTGTGTGTTAAATGAACCATACATTAAATTGGCATTTACATTGAAACCTTCTTTCGTTTGTTTTTTTGTAATTATATTAATAACACCTCCCATTGCATTTGAACCATACAAAATAGAGGCCGGGCCGCGAATAACTTCAACCCTTTCAACATCGGAAGCTACATAAGAATCGGGCAGGGGATGACCGAAAATGCCCATAAACTGCGGATGTCCGTCAATTAGCATTAACACTCCTGTCGTAGGACTGCCTCCAATCCCTCTTATTGAAATTTGCCCTGCAGCATTACCTGCCACTCCGAAACCCATAACTCCCCTCTCGGTTACAAACAGACCAGGTATGCGCCCGTTTAATATTGGCAGAAGGGATGTCTCATTGCTTTCCTGAATCTGACGATTAGTTACAACCGAAACCGCCATCGGGACATTTCTCTTGTTAACTTTTACAGTTGTTCCGGTGACGACTACCTCTTCCAGATTAATGGTATCCTTTAGGATAGAATGAATGTTTTCCTGTGGAAATACCGGCAGTGTTATTATTATTGCCGCTAACATTGATAAAATTTTTTTTTCCATGAGAATGCTTTTGTCAGGTGTTACGAAACATATAAAACGTGTTACTGATGTTGCAAAAAAATTAATCGGTTTTCCTCATAATAAGTTTGCCATGTTTAATACCTTGATACTTATCAGCTTGTCTGATAAGTCCGTAAGTTTATTGGCATATATTTTTACTGTTGTTTTTTCCATGCAAATTTCATGATTCAGGTCAGAGTGCTGCGATGCCGATATTATTTTCAACAGATGCCTTAAAGCCTGGGACCTGTTTGAAAAAAATTGTCATCTTCAAACATATCAGGCTCCGAGAGCAATTCTTTTTCCGGACTTATACTGAAACGGGTTCCCGGCATCGTAACACGAATATGTGTAAAAATAATATTTTTTACACAATAACTTTTTTAATCAGGACAAATTAAACAGATTTAACTTCTATTTTTGATAGTAGTAACTCAGCAATTTTTTCAAATGACTCAACAACCTGCCTGTTAGCCTGATTGAAAATACTTTTCCCCTGTTCTGCAGCTTCCCCGACCTCCATCACAAGCGGTATCTGCCCCAACAGCCAGGTATCGAACTCAACTGCTAACTTATGGCCTCCATCTTTTCCAAAGAGATAATATTTTTCATTTGGATGTTTCTCCGGAGTAAACCACGACATGTTTTCAATGATTCCCAGGACAGGAACTTTCAGATCGGGATTGGTGAACATTGAAGTAGCTTTCCTGGCATCATTGAGCGCTATTTCCTGAGGAGTAGTCACAATAATTGCTCCTGTCAGATTCAGTTTCTGAAGAGTTGTCAACTGGATATCACCTGTACCGGGAGGGAAGTCAATGATCATATAATCAATATCGCCCCACTCTGTGTTTTCGAAAAGTTGTGTGACTGCATTAGCTGCCATCGGTCCCCGCCAGATCAATGACTGGTTACGCTCAATAAAAAAGCCGATTGACATGATCTTCACTCCATACTTATCAATAGGAAACATCATCTGTTTATCCCCAAATGCGGTAACATCAGGTCTGGCATCTTCTATACCGAACATTCTTGGTATTGATGGGCCATATATATCCGCATCAACCAACGCTGTTTTATAGCCGTCGCGTGCCAGAGCAATGGCAAGGTTCGCGGCAACTGTTGATTTGCCTACTCCTCCTTTACCTGATGCTATAACAATTATGTTTTTAACCCCTTCCATAGGGATCTTTTCAAAAAGTCCGCTCATTTCTTTTGATTTGTTATTTTGTTCCATATTATTTTGATTTTTTTACTGATATTAATATCCGGATTAAATTCTGTTATGCTTTTTCCCTGAACCATGGCTTCCACCATATTTTTATCAAATGGCAACTGTCCTGAAATAGTGATGTCATTTTCTTTGCACCATTTTTTAATCCGGGTGCTGATCGAAGTGTTAAGGTCATATTTATTGATTATGACATACGCTTTAAGATTAAATTTTTGAACAATACCCGCAAGCCTCTTCATATCGTGTAAGCCGGAGATAGTTGGTTCAGTTACGATTACAACTTTGTCCACACCGGTAAGAGTTGAAATAACAGGACAGCCAATACCGGGAGGTCCGTCGAGTATAATGGTTTCAATCCCGTATTCTTTTGAAAGTTGTTTTGCTTTTTCACGAACCATATTCACCAGTTTTCCCGAATTTTCTTCACCTGGGGAAAGTCTGCCATATACCATTTTCCCGTTGCGGAAGTAACCTGAATACATACGGCTTTTATCGTTTGCAACCATCGCAATAGCATTCTCAGGACAAATGCGTGAACAAAGAACACAACCATCACAGGCTATTTCTGATATAGTTACTTTGTCATTTATTAAAGAGATGGCATCAAAACGGCAATAGTCCAAACATATTCCGCAATTGGTGCACAGAGAATAGTCAATTACAGCTTTGGAACCGGAAATGTAAACCACTTCTTCTTCATGTGAAGGATTAAAGATCAAATAAAGATTAGCAGCATCTACATCACAGTCAGCAAGAACAACTTTCCCATTCAGCGTGGCAAATGCAGCGCTGATACTCGATTTGCCGGTTCCCCCTTTACCGCTCAAAACAGCTATCTCTGTCATTGTTTCAGATATTTTGCTTTAATTTTTTTATATTCGGGAATATCGTTTGAATGCCATTTTGCCAGGATGGTACCTGCGTGTATGATTATCAGTCCCGGATTTGCACGGATAATGGTTTTTAGTGTAATAGGGTCAGTAAGATAAAAATCATAAGTTGCTTTATTCGTTGTTTTAAATTGATCTATTTCATTTGCAGAAACAGAAGTAAGACAAATGAACTTATTGTTATCTGTTACAGCCTGATTGTACAACGTGTTTATTTTCGATTGATATTTTGTTTTGGATTTCTTCAGGTCGTATGCTACCAGTATAAAATAATACCCGGTATCAGAAAGAACCGGTTGCGTAATATCTGCATTGGAAAGTGATACAATACTAAAATCGCGTATGGGTGGATGGTAGCCTTCTTTGACGAGTTTAGGTGCGGTGGTAGAAATAAATTTCCAGGTTGTACTTTTCCCCCAGTAGGTTGAATCGTTTATGTAAAGATTACTTTCTATCGAAATTTGTTTACCGGAAAGGGTATCAAGTAATGTAAAATATTGTTCATAAACACTGGCAGGTACTCCTTCCGGTATTATCATCTTATCAGGAATATATGTACCAATTTTATAGGGCCTGAAATCCATAACAGGAAGGTGCTGGTAATTATACCATGAAAACCCGGTAATTAGAAAAGCTACAATGGCAGTAATCAACCATTCGGTTTTTAATTTCAACCAGCCTGCATAAGAATTTCTATAAATAAATGAGATAATTACAAAAGCTGAAATAAAAATGTTTTTATAAAATGTTTGCCAATTGGTAAGTATAAAGGCATCGCCAAAACAGCCACAATCGTGTACAGGATTGGTAAGTGCCAGCCACAGGGTAAGAGGGGTAAAAAATACCATAAACAATAAAGCGCCCCATGTTGCCCATTTATTTTGTATAAACAGCAACAGACAAACACCAATCAGAAATTCTGAACCACTTAAAGCAATAGATAATGGGAAGGCTGCTGGTTCAAGCCATGGTATGTTAAAAGCATGAAAATAATCAATGAATTTGTATGTCGAACCCAAAGGATCAACCGCCTTTACAAAACCTGAAAAAACAAATACCAAACCTGCCAGTATTCGCGATATTATTGCTATTATGTTAAGTATTTTCTTCATTTTCAACATAATTTATTTCTGATATACTCTACCCTGAAGTTTTAATGTTACAGGCATTTTTGTGGCATTTGAATATACAGAAATCACTTTGTCTATTGTGCCTGTCTCCTCGGTTGAATAAATTACTTGTATTGTTCCGCTATCGCCTGGCATAACAGGCGTTTTAGACCATGAAGGTACTGTACATCCACATGATGCAGTAACATCGGATAAAACAACAGGTGATTTTCCTTTATTGTAAAACTTAAACTCACAACCTGCCGGGGGGCCTTGTATTAATTTGCCAAAATCGTGAACGGTTTTGTTGAAAACAATGTTTTGAGAGGTTGCATCGTCTTTGGTTTCATTAATTTTTTGTGCAGATGTTGTATGGACAAAGCCAAAACTTAAAGCAATAATTAATAGTCTTTTTATCATTTTTGAAAGATTAAGTTAAATGATTAATCGTTTTTAATAGATCAAGAAATTGAGTCTTATAATTTATTTTTTTTTCAACCAATAGATGGCCCTTCGAATAAATACTGGCAATTTCTCTGTCGAAAGGAATTTCCATAAGCAACGGGATGTTATTTTCCTTTAACCAATTGTAAACAATATTATCTCCAAGACCAGCCCGGTTAATAATTACACCACAGGGTTTGTTTATTGTCTTCAGAGTCTCCACACTCTGTTTCAGATCGCTGAGTCCAAAAGGCGTGGGCTCGGTTACAAGTATTACATAATCTGCTGATGCGACTGTTTGTATAAAAGGACAGGATGTCCCGGGAGGAGCATCCAGAATGACAATATCAGCATGGTTGTCAATTTGTCTTATTGCGGCTTTAATTACCGGAACGGGTGACATTACACCAATATTCATTCTCGCTTCATTGATTGCCGGCAGCCCGTTTGTCGAATATAAGGCAACCTTTCCCAGCGAAACCGGTTTCTCTGAAATGGCGCCAATCTTACAGGCAACACTGCATGCACCGCAACCATGGCAAAGATCTTCAATGACCTGAATAATTTTCATTGGAGGCAGAATGAAAATTGCATTATAGTTACAGTATTCGTGGCATTTACCGCAAAAGGTGCAGGTATCGGTATTAATAACCGGTACCAGTTGTGTAACTTCAGATTCCTTTATCAGTTTTGTTTCAAAGAATGCAACGGAATTTGGCGCTTCAGCATCGCAATCAACGAGCATTGCCCTGTAATTATTCTTCAACAGCGTATAGAAAAGATTTGTAGCAACAAAAGTTTTGCCTGTACCGCCTTTCCCACTGGCAACAGCAATTTTAATCATATTTCAGGCGGGTTGATTCATTGGTAAGGGTAGGTTTAACCGAATCCTGTAAGAATTTATTATTCCATGTTTTAAGTTTTGAATGAGTAATGTAATATTTCTGTGGGATCGGGTGAGTTCCGAAGATTACCTTCATTCCATACTTTTCGGTAATAAACTTTTTAAAATGCTCCATATATGGGCAGGGGGGATACCCAACCAGGAATCCTGTTGCAAAATGAATATGAGTAATCCCGTTTTTCATCATCTCTTCGGGAGCATATTCAATATTACCTCCCGGGCAACCTCCACAGGTAGTGAATGCAGGCAATTTCGAGATCTTTATCTTTATAGATTGAGAATGCCCCTTCCCGATTGGCAGCCGCTCTGAAACACTTTCCTCCGGCACATGTTGAATACCTGTCGCAAATGATTATTCCTGCTTTAATTTTTTCCATAATTCAGTTATTTATCAATCAATTCATTCAGAGTATCTGATATCCTTTTTGACGGAGAACAGGCCTTTCCTGTGCTCTTTTTAACGCAGGCGACAGTGATCTGTGCTTCATTAATGATCTCCCCGGTCTCATTTATTGTCTCATATTCAAAAAATATCCTTGCACCCCTAAATGATTTTAAACGGGTGTTGATCAGTATCTCATGATCAAAAAAAGTTGGTTTAATAAACTTCAGTGAAGCGTTTATTACCGGTAAGATGATGCCCTCATTCTCTATTTCAGGATATGCTATTCCGATACTTCTGAAAAGTTCCCAGCGGGACGTTTCATAGTATTTTAGGTAGTTTGAGTGGTGCATGAATCCCATCTGATCAGTATCTGAATACGAGACCCTGTATGTTGTCTGAAATGGATTCATTAACTGTTTCTCAATTTACTATGAATTATTTCTGCTGCTTTAATTAACGGATAGCCGGCAGGTGAAGCAGTAAGGCATGGGTGTGTGCCGATTTGCGATGTCATCAATGAATTAACAGACATCCTGTTCTGTATGGCAAGACCAATTACATTTGTGAGTTCTCCTGCACTTAATCCCCCAATGACTTCGCCTCCGATTATTATCCCGGATTGACGCGCTACGATTAGTTTTACAAGTTGTTTGTGCGCATCAGGCAGGTTCCCCGGGTGGCGGTCCATGCCTTCAAATGTTCCCGTTATTGATTCAATGCCTTCTTCCATGGCTTTGGCTTCGGTAATTCCGGCTGTTCCAAAACCGGTGTTTCCAAGCGCAGTCGAGTATATTGCAATTGTTCCGCTGAATGTTTTCACAACATTCAGGTTGAAGAGATTCATTCCTGCAATTCTGGCTTCGGCACATGCTGTTGAAGCAAGCATGGTTGCAACCCTGCTGCGTGTTACAAAATCTCGTTTCTGGGCACAGTCGCCAACGGCAAAGATATCCTTTACATGAGTACGCATATATTCATCAACGGCAATAAATCCACTTTCATCGACATATATTTCAGATTTTCTAGCTAATTCGGTGTTCGGTTTATAACCTACAGTAAGAATAACAGCATCAACCTCCAAAATTTCTCCGTTTTCGAGTTCTACTGATTCAACTTTCTTTTCCCCAAGTATTTCTTTAATGCCATTTCCTGTTATTATTCTGACACCTCTCTGAATAAGTATATCCGCTATCCTTTCAGATATTTCGACATCAAAAGCCAGGCTTAGGATTTCAGGTTGTTTTTCTACCAGGGTTACTTCATAACCATGTTTAAAGAGCTCATCAGAAAATTCAACGCCAATAAATCCGGCGCCTATTACAACTATTTTTTTAAGAGAAGCAATTTTGGTTTTCATTTCGTCGAGATAGGTTTTGTTTTTTGGAATCACAAAAACATTCTCTTTGTCACCACCGATGAGCCATTTTGGTTTAACAGGTCTGGATCCGGTCGCTATTACAAGTTTCTCATAATGAATTGTTTCTCCACCTGCCAATTTTGCCGTTTTGGCTTCTTTATCTATACTGATTACTTCATCAACAAGTGATTCAATGCCTGCTTTTTCAAGCATATTATCAACAGGCATGATATTTTGTGAACTATTGTCAAGTATTCCGAATATATATGGTATTCCACATGGAACCATCACCTCTTTTTGTTTCTTAACGAGTATAAAGTTTTTCTTTGGCCAGGAGGATTTTCCTGTAAGAGCAGCAACCATTCCGGCAGCACTTCCACCAATTACCAGGACATCTGTTGTTTTCATTATATATAATTTTAACTAAATTTATATTATTGATTTATAAGAATTTATATGCATTTTAAAACCAATGGCTGTTCAGGTTTACCTAAATCTTCACCGTTTAAGCCTTTATATTTCATAACCGGATCATATTTGATTCCCAGTTTATCCAGTAACGATTCAACGCTTACCTGGTGAGTCTGTAATCCAATATCCCAGGGGTTGTAACCCAGGAGGAGTCCAGCCATTTCTTCATAGGTTAAAACCGGAATTCCGTAACCATTGTCTCCATAAGTTATCCCTTCCATTTCAGCGATCACATATTGCCAGCGGTCGAGAAAAAATGTACAGCCCGGACAGTTGGCAATTATAAGATCTGGTTTATAAGGCTGCATCGAATCAAATTTCTTTTTTGAATTGGTAACTGAATAACCTCTGTTCGATTTGAGGAGGTACTGTCTGAATCCGAATCCACAGCAATGACGGCGTTCCGGGTAATCAACCTGCTGGCCTCCCCATTCATCAATCAATCCTGCAAGTACATATGGATATTCAGCTCCTCCTATTCCTTCCTGCGGGAATATCTTGGCATAGTGGCAGCCAATATGATCAACAATTTTAAGAGGCTCTCCGGTACTTTGATCTATCAGTCTAAGATTTATCTTCTCAGCAATCTCTTTACGGAATTTATATATAACATCGCTGGCGTGAACAAGATTTTTCGGTATTGAAAAAGTCATGCCTGTAGCACGTTTTAATGCTTCGCGGGTTTTTTGTTCTGTTTCGGGAAAATGCTTCCATGTCTCCAGAGTCTCAACATAGAGACCAAAGGAGGTAACGCAGGAGACAACAAAATTTTCATACCCGGCTTCATTCATCAGTGCAAACTGACGGGCAATAACTGTCATGGTTGTCTCAAGCGGAATAAGTCCCGAATGGTAGGCAATGCCTGTACAGGTAGTTTGCCTAGCATCGTCGTAAATGTCTTTCCCAAGGATATTACGAAGTATATCAATATATAAATTTTCAGCTGCGGGGAAAAAATTCTGCCTTATACAGCTTCTGGCGAAATAATAATGGTCATCAGCTATCTCTTTCTGGTATGCTGCCCATATTTCATTTTTCCTTCTATTCATTGTACAGGAAGTTGAAGTAATCATCTTTACCTTTATTAAAATTGATGTTGAGTTCGTCTGCTTTTTCAGAGGAGTATTTCTCGATCCTTTCGAATCGTTGTGTTCCCCCGGTTTCATCGAATATATTTTTCAGGTCGTCAAGCGATTCCTGTGATGTGTTTCGAAGTGTTCCGGATTTGTTCTTTTTATAGCTTGTTCCTAGTCTTTCCAGCATCGATTCCCTGTTCTCTCTAAGCCACTTCCATACAGGTCCCTGTTCGGGATACATATCATTATCTACTTCATCAATATATACGCAATATCCATATTTAAGGATATGATCCCCTACTGTCCGTTTTACAGCGAGTTGTTTTCTGCCCTGCTCACTTTCCGTAAACATACCTGTATCAATTGACAGGGCTCTTAAGGCCTGAATAATGTACCCCGGAACATTTCCTCTCGGGCACCGGGTTTTACATGACAGACATTCGCCACATCTCCAGATTGTATCGCTTTTCAATAAGTTTTCGAGTTCAGCTTCATCTTTTTGCTGTATAGTTGAAACTACCATACGCGGATCATAGTCACTTACTTCAGCAGCAGGGCATATTGCAGTACAGATGCCGCAATTGAAGCAGGCTTTCAAACCTTCAATGTAACGGATATCTTTCTCTAATTGATCATATAAACCTGCCATTTTATCTGATTTAAAAAATCACCTTGTCTTTTTAATTTTATTTAATTTCCCTGTTAATTGTTAGATAATCAATACCGTATGTGTTGTAAATAAATAGTTAATTCTATTGCACATCCTGAATCAAATATGAAGATGATATTCCCGCATATAATATTTGTTTCCATTATATATGGATGACCTTATTAATCGTTGTTTGATAAGTGATTTGACTACGCTGAAATCAGCATTATCATTCCGTATTAGTCTGATGAGGGAATCTTGTCTTAATGGATGAACTGCCGTTATGTTGAGTATATCATCATAAATATTACCTGTGAAACCTGTATCGGTACCTTCAAAACCTGTCAGAAATTCTGTATTAATATGATTATTGTTAAAAATCTGCCATGCCATATTAAGTATTTCAGAATCCGGAGGATTCACCGGTTCCTCTGATGGAGGCCTTGTTGGTATAGCCAGATAGGCTTTTTGTGGAGATATTCTTTTTATTAATTCTGAAACATTTGTTAAATTATTAACAGTATCATTTATTCCTTCAATAAGCATGGTTTCCGTACACAATATACCATTGTACTCACTTGCAAAAAGATTGATATTCTCAATAGTCTTGTCGAAATTCAGTTCCGGATCAGGACGGTTGACTTTTTGCCATATATCATTATCGCCGGCATCTACTTTAAGAGATACCCAGTCAGCCAGTTTAAGGTCATCTCTTAGCTGTTTATTAAACAATAACGAGGCATTGGTTATTACTGCTATTGGAATTTCTAAACTCTTCAATAGTTCGATTGCCTTTCCCAGATTTATATCCAGTGTTGGTTCTCCGTTTGAAACAAAGGTGAGATAATCGGGATAATTCTCCTTGTTGAGTTGTTTAATATGCTGTTCAACTTTTTTATAAATATTTTCAGGCTGGAAAAAGGTTTCTCTGATAATACTTTTTCTTTGTTGTCGTTCCAACCTGGCAATAAACACAACCATAGGAGCAGATTTTTGGCGAGATAATATTATTTATTCCAAGACTTTTTCCAAGTCTTCTTGATGGCACAGGACCAAAACTTATCATAATTAAGTATTCTTTAAAGTGTTTTTTAACTTGAAGAATTATAAACAACCAGACTATCTTTCCTAACTTTCAGAAATTCACCAATAACATTGCATTTGACCATCAGAAGGAAAAATATCCGTTCATCGTTTAATGCAAACAACCCTTCAAGATTGCCCTGTCCTTTGGAAATAATAATATCGGCTTCCCTGAAATGTTTCTGAAACTTCTTATCCGATTTATCAGGAATAGTGGAAGGAGCATCGTACCCATTGGATATTACATTTGCAGTTTCATGCATGTCAACATAATCTGCATCCTCCATTGTAGCGTCGTTAATTACAGGCGCACCTCTGACCACATAAGTCAGGTTTGTATGATTAATCGTCTGGATAAAGAGTTTATCGAAAACTATCTCACCTGCATTATCTCCCAGGTAAAGGACAGATCTTGCTCCTTTTAATTTATCTCTTAATTTCTCCGAATGGTCAATTGCAAATTCAGAGATCAGCGCTTTGTCTATAGTTGCCTGGAGATCAAAATTATCGCTTGCCGCAAAATCGATTATATTTCCAGCAATCGCCAGTCTCAATGCAGTGATGAATTGATCATCTGATTTCTGTATTATATTTTCAAGCTCAGGTAACATTTTTATAGCCTGATCGTTATTCTCTTTCTTTTCTTTCCTGTAGGGATCAGGATTATGAGTATAGCTTTTTAAGATATTATGAAGCTCCCTCGAAAAGAGAGGTGCTGAAAAATCATTCCTTTTGTTTTGATATAAGCTGATCATATCATGTGTGAAAGATGATTTGGCTTCATTTGAAATACTCTCTTTCTCAAGTAATTTTTCAAATGCCCTGACGAAACAAAAGAAACAGCGGTAATCCGATATCATTAACCCAAAAGATTAGTGGTCGCAATAATTTGCACCTGCAACCAGAGAATTATTTAACAGATCATTTACCAGTTCAGAGTGACTCTTGATCTGTGCACCGACAAATACATTTATCTTTTGCTGATTAAACAGATCTATAGCTCTTTGTCCCATTCCCCCTGCTATAACATCAGTTACTCCTTTTTCAGCGAGCCATGCTGGAAGTAATCCAGGTTCATGAGGTGGTGGTGTTACCAGTTTTACTTCTGAGATTGAGTTCTCACTGGCATCGACTATAGCAAATTGCTGACAATGACCAAAATGTGAGCATAGGATCCCGTTCTCAAGCGGGATGGCAATACGTTTTTTCATTATTATTATATTTTAAGATGATTGTTATATTAAAATTCTCCACGATATCGGTTCTGAAAACCCATACCCCTGCCTCCTCTTTTACCTCTGAAGCCAAAACCTCTGCCCTGAAAATTCTCAGGTTGTTTCTGGTTCTGATCTTCATCAGATGTGATTTCTTCTTTATTAATTTTAGCACCAAAATCAGTGCATTTTCCCATTTTGCGGCCTGTCATGGGACCCTGACCCATTGGACCTCTTCTATTAAATCCTGGCATAATAACCTCCCTTTTAAATTGTTAAAACTATTTCGAGCCACTTTTCAAGCGCTTTTCTTTTATTTTATACCAAATGCTTTCAGCTAAACCAATGATTAAGACAGCAACCAAACCAATTATTGCATTCTTAATTTTGTCACCGCTATCTGCATTATCAGAAGGGTTGCACTTACCCGTTCTTCTTCCGGTCATTGGGCCCAGCCCAACCGGACCTGTTTGATTAAATCCTGGCATAATAACCTCCTTATTGTTTATATCTGTTACTTCAATCCGCTTCTCAGACGTTTTCCTTTTCCGGTTCCGCCACCAGATTGGCGTCGTCTTCCTAACCCTTTGCCTAATTTGTTTATATCTTCTTCCGTAGAATTCTTTTTACATTTCCCTAAACCCCGACCCGTTTTTTGACCTTTTCCTTCAGGACCTGTTCCATTAATCTGCGGCATAATGTCTGTTTTTTGAATTATATCATAATAATTTTTCAGAACCGGAATATACTTCTTCAATCTCCAGTGCTGTCGCTGCATTTCCCGGATGCTTCGAAGGGTTCCACTTTTTCATATCATCAAATATTTTACCACTTTTGTGATATTTTATTGTACCCTTCAATTGATAAGAAGTGTCTTCATTCGTAATAAAGAGGATACTTGCTTTGCTCCCTGAAAGGATATTTTTGCGTGTTTTATTAAAATAATTGTCGGCAATTACAATTACAGAATCATTATATTTCGAAACACAGGTAACATATATGGAATTGGGCATTCCATTAATGTCGACTGTTGAAAAAACAACAGCATTTTTTCGTGAATCCCATGCGTTACTTACTTTTTCAGGTAATATTTTCATAATTAATCAGTTCAAATTTTAGGTATTCAACATTTCAATGATGTCACTAATTTTTTTCTCAGAGTCGTTCAACACAATCAACTGAATCTTCAAACTGTCGAAAATGGACTTTACCTTAATTCCAAACTCGCCCGACACAACCTTTTTAACTCCCCTTGATGCAACCAGCTGCACTGCTGCAGGTCCCGCTCCTTCCAGAGCATCCTTGTTGGGGTTTGGAATAATTTCTATTCCTTTTGTTGCAATATCATAAATCACAAAAAAAGTGCAACGCCCAAAGCGTTGATCTAGTTTGCTTTCGAGATTGTTTCCAGTACTGGTTATAGCTATTTTCATATCGATTATTTATTTAATATTTACTCGGTTTCTACTATGCGGGGTACCTTTCCTTACCATCAGGTTGCCACATTCAGGACAAATTTCATCGTTGCAGGGATGTCCGAAATGATGAGCTTGTTCAAATCTGCATGCAGGGCATATACAAATATCACTACATCGTGCTGTGGAGTCAGAAGCATTTTCTAACGGTTGTATGTAATTGGTAAAATCGGTGCTTTTACATAAAGGACATTCAGTAATTGCCACCTGCTTGTCGGGGTTGTTAAAATAGCAACCGCATGATTTGCAAATAAACCATTCGCTGTCAAAATAGATCTTCCCTCCTTCAATTATAATTTGCTTCCCCAGTACAAGAGCTTCTGCTATTTTTTGTCTGGCTCTTGCATAAATACGGGTCAGTGTTGGCCTTGATATATCCATTGCTTTTGATGCATGGAGGTGACTGAGCATTTCGTAATCGCATAAACGTAAAGCCTCGTATTCTTCAATTTGAAGAAAGACAGGACCAGATTCTTCTTCCGGCTTCCTGTTTCCATAAGGCTTGAATCCTGAAATTATTGGAGGATTACTGATTTTTCTCAATCTTAAAGGTCGTGGTGACATAAATAAAGAGCTATAGTTCACAACAAAGGTAATGAACATATGCTCGTAAAGCAAATATATTTTTAAATATTTTTTAGTAATTCAAGAAATATAGGTTCCAGCCTTTAGTTCAGATAAATTTCATAAATTAGCTATACAAATCTTTTTAAGTAATTGATGATATTCATATTACCATGAAAAGAATTATCCTATTCGTTGAAATGATGCTGTTCTGCACAAGTATGATGTCTCAAAAAATTGTTTTCAGTGTAGACAGCCAGACAGAAATAATCGCGAACATAAATACCGGGGAACCGGTTAATGAATCCGATCCTGTAAAAAAGAAAATATTTATTGCGTACAATACATGCCTCGACTCATTGTTCTTTGCAGATCAATATGTTACTAAGTCATATTCCATTATACCGGAGACTATTATAAAGGATCCGGCTGGAATCAGGATTGAATTTGCAGTTAATACCCCTGAGGGATTTATGCAGGTAACCATTATAGCTAAATTCCAGGATTGGCTAAATAATACTGTTATTGATCATAAACGGGTTCCACGGTGGGCTGATATTCTTATGATTGAAATTGATAAATCAGGTATGCCCAAAATGAAGCCGGCGGGATTTGTTGTGAACCATTATTCTGTATCTGATATAACCTTGCCACACTATAACTAAATCATGGATTCAGTATTAAAGGTATAAAAAAAATCAGGGCAATGAAAAAACTAAACCTGGCCATTATTTTAATGGTAATCATTACTTCCTGCAATAGCAGGCATCATGATAATATTGATTCAGATGCCGGAACACTCAAAAAATCAGCAATCTGGACGGGGGCAAATGAAATGAATTCCATCAGTCCCTTATCTGTCGGATTCAGAAAAAAGATTGAGATTGCAGATATTCCCCTGAAGGCGGAAATAAAGATATTCGCTGACAGTCGATATCTGCTGTGGGTCAATGGCATGTATGTGGAAAGAGGTCCCTGCCGCTTCGATCCAGGGGCTCCTATGTACGATATTATCAATATCAAGGATTATCTGATTAAGGGACAGAATTTAATTGCATTACTGATACAGGGTAATGTGGCTTCAAACATCAACCTTAAGGTTATGAGGCATTATCCCGGACTCACTGCACTAATTAAAATAGATGATCAATCATATATTACCGATAGTACATGGTTGTGCAGCGGGCATGTACCTCAACAAATACTTGACAGATGGACATGGTCCTGTATACTTGATAACGTTGATGCAAACTCAGAGGATTATAACTGGGAAATACCACAGTTTAATGACAGCCTGTGGAACCAGGCGGTACCTGTATCAGGAGATAGCTGGGGTGCATTTTCACAACGATCCATACCTCTTTTAAGAGAAACAGATTTAGGCAGCGGGACTATCTTACAAATAAGGAATAATAAAACTGTTGATTCGATTCCAAAACAATTACCCGATAATTTACCTTCGAAGTTCAGGATGGGTGATGAGATTGTAATTGATATCGGTAAATTGAGTCTTATCTACTGGACAATGGAAATGAATGCAGAGATGGGAACAGAGCTGGTCTTTACTCCCTGCCAGGATTTTGTTAAGGGTGAAGCAACGGTAAGCTATAATTGTATTGCAGCCTATAAAGCAAGAGAGGGAGACCAATCATACATGTCGACAGATACATACGGATTCCGCTATTTAAAAATTGAAGTGAAAAATGGATCTCTTATCCTGAATAACATCCGTTTTATTAGCAGGTTGTATCCAAATATCCAAATTGCCAAATTTGAATGTAGTGATGATTTTCTTAACAGAACCTGGGAGCAAAGCAGTTATACAGCAGAGGTTTTGTGTGAAGATGGATACGTGGATTCGGCAGAAAGATCAGAGTGGATGGGTGATGCCGGAATGGTCCAGTATCCGGTTGGCAGGATGGTAATCTCAGGTCCAGATGAGAAAGATGATGGCATCAGATACAGTGACCCCAGATTACTGCGTAATATGTTGATTCATATAGCCAGTAGCCAGTTGAACGATGGAAGGTTAAAAGCACATCATCCTTCAGACAGATATGATTACCACTGGTTTATTGAGGATTATTCATGCCTGTGGATCCAGGCTTTAAGACAATATTATGAAAATACTGCAGATCTCGGACTGGTAAAAGAATTATGGCCGGTTCTGCAGAAACAGACAGACTGGTTCCTGAATAAGAAAAACTATAGCGGATTATATACTGCCAGGGAGTTTTTTATACACCTGGATAATCCTCTTCGGTACCAGGAATGCCAGGGAGCAACGATCAATGCCTTTATTTTCAAAGCTTTGGAAGATGCATCATATCTGGCAAAGAGTCTTGGTGAAAACAGGGAATCAGACAGGTACAGAAATGAAGCCGGCAGCTTAAAAACCATATTCAATCAATTGATGTGGTGCGATTCAACAGGGAGCTTTTATTCAGCTTTGTACTATCCTGAATTTTCGAAAGATAATAAGCTAAATGAGCTTAAACTTTGTTCTGTTAAGGACCCTGCGTCCGAGCGGCCTGAATGGGCCAGCGGAGTTTGGCAGTGGGTTGAAAAAGGGAGTAAAGTTGGACCTACAGTTCAGGCTGCTCTGGTTGCACTCAACAGAGGTATTGTTTCAGTGGAGCATTACGACAGAGTTAAAAATTATCTTATAAACCATTACAGTGAGCTTAAAAATCCTTACAGCCATATGATGCTATTCGATGAACTATACAAGTATGACCAGGATTCACTGGATGCCAAAGTCCTTGATATTATCCGCATCAGGTGGCAAAGCATGGTTAACAGGGTAAGTCCGGGTACTTCAACAGAAGCTTTTGAAACCAAAGGTTACCTGTGTCATCCTTTCGGGCTTGTTCCTGCTTATTCGCTTCCCTCTTATGTCCTTGGAGTTCGCAAACCTGAACCGTTGTGGGAAAAGACAATTCTTGTTGAGCCACGGCTTGGTAATCTGACATACGCTAAGGGAGTGGGCCTTACTGAGTTAGGTCCCGTTCCTGTTGAATGGAAAAAAGATGGGGAAAACTCTCTGAAGTTCAGTTTTGAAATACCGGAAAATACTAAGGCGGTTATTCGGCTGCCAAATCAGGGTGAACTAAACCGGATCATACTTAATGGAATGCCTGTTGAATTTACTATTGATGGAAGATTTCTTGAATTCAGAGTAAAATCAGGTATATATAAGGGTGAGGTAGTTAAAATTTAGATCTCACAGAAAATATTATAAGTAAGTACTTGTTATTTAGTTATATAAAGCTTTGTCGGGTAAATTCTGCAAAACCCTGGTGTAATCGCAAAAGATAATTTCTGCTAACTTTAAAACCTGAGGTTTTAAAATTTACACCCGATGATCAGCTATTTAATATTCGGTTTAAGTTATTCATTTGCGTGCGTTGTTCAGCCGGGTCCTTTTCAGGCTTATCTTTTCTCACAGAGCATAAAAAACGGATGGAGGAGGACTATTCCTTTGGTATTTGCACCCCTTATAAGCGATCTGCCGGTGATTATTATTGTATTATTTATCCTGACGTCTGTTCCTCATATAATATTAAGTATACTTCAGATCTTTGGAGGCATGTTTCTCCTTTACCTTGCATTTAAAGCATATAAAACATTGGCTTCACTTAATAAAACCGCCATAGCTGATACTCCGGGTTATGGAAACTTTTTCAAAGCAGTGGTTGTGAACCTTTTCAATCCCAATCCTTACCTGGGATGGAGCCTTGTAATGGGACCGATGCTGATAAAAGGCTGGATCGAGAGTCCGGAAAAAGGAATAGCTCTGATAATTGGATTTTACAGCTCGATGATCATCTATTCTGCAATAATGATAATTATGTTTTCTGCCGTCGGAAATCTGGGTCCGCGTGTTAACAGGATATCCTTGGTCTTCTCTGTGATTGCATTTCTCCTGTTTGGTCTTTACCAGTTATGGTCGGGAATTTCCGCACTTTAGTTTGCCGCATACGGTTAAATTTTAATTGTATGCCATGCCTTACACCTCACAAGGCTTATCCTAAGGATCAGATGACTTCCAACATGTGAATAATGTAACTCTTTAATGAAAGCATGTAACATTCCCTGTATTGAACATACTTACCTTTGGTCTGAAAATATTTGATTAGTATAAAATTAAAACCCAAGAAGATGGCACATCCCGAATTTCAGGTATCAACAGGTAAAGATGATAAGTTCTACTTTAATTTAACAGCTGCAAATGGTCAGGTAATCCTGTCAAGTCAGGGCTATACATCGAAAGTTGGCTGCAATACCGGCATCTTTAGCGTTAAAAAGAATTCTACAAATAAAAAGAATTTTGAGCGGAAAGACTCCAAAGATGGTACATACTACTTTGTTCTTAAAGCAGCCAACAGCAAAGTCATTGGAAAAAGCCAGATGTATAAAGCTAATGAATCATCTGAAAATGGTATTGAATCTGTCAAGACAAATGCCCGTTTGGCAACTGTAAATTATATGTAGTCAGTGAGCCCGCTCGCCGTATGTCATGTTTGTCCCTTACAATTCCGCCTGTGAGCCAGGATTCTGACGTCGTGAGTCGAGTATCTAGTGTCGGGCGTCGAGTATCGATTGTCCTGCAGTCAGTGCCGGTCACCGAATGACTTCTTCTTAATCTTCTTGTGAAATTTCTGGTGTTTATCAGCAAGCTTCTTTGCTTCATGCCTGGAGTAGTATGACCTGTTTCTTCCGAGCTGTGATTTCTCAAGGAGCATAAGTCCCCTCAGCTCAGAGGTGCTCTTTCTCGCAGATGAGCACCCGGAAAGGGAAGCTACAAGCATCAGCACCACCAGCAGGGATATGATAAACCTGACCATACTTCCTGATTTTTCATTCACATTTTAAAATCCAATGACATTCACATTAACTACTAATACGATGTCCGGAGCATTTAGTTTCATTTTTTGTACTATTTTAAAATGCAATGGATTGTAATTAAGTCTAATATTAGACCACGCACCTTTCAATTCGTGAATTTCAACTTTTCTTCCCCAGGTAATAAATTCTTACATTGCCGGTTTTACATAATAACTGTTGATATATGTCAGAAACCAAAGCCATTCCCCAAACTATGCTTGCTGTATTTTTGGATAAGCCAGACGGACAACTGATTGTCAGGGAGGTTCCTACACCTGTACCCGGTCCATCTGAAGTACTTGTTAAAATTTCAGCGGCTCCGATAAATCCATCCGACATTGCAAGGTTGAGAAATGCTCATGCTGATTATGATTTGAACACCTTTATCCCCGGACTGGAAGGCAGCGGAACTGTTGTGAGAGCAGGGAAAGGATTGCTGCCACGTATTTGGCTGGGCAAAAGGGTTGCCTGTTCGGCACATAACGGCACAAGCGGAACCTGGGCTGAATATATGGTCACTTCTGCAGGCAGTTGTTTTCCACTAAGCAGGAAAGTAACAGATGAACAGGGTTCGATGTCGCTTGTAAATCCACTTACAGCACTTGCTTTTTTTGAAATAGTAGAAGCAAACAGGCATAAAGCTCTCATCAATAATGCTGCGGCCAGTGCTTTGGGAAGAATGATTGAACTTCTGGGAAGAAAAAAAGGTATACCCGTTATTAACCTGGTAAGAAATCAGAAACAGCTTGAGACTCTGAAAGGATTGGGTTCGGAGTATGTTTTAGACAGTTCCGGTCCTGAATTTATCAAGACATTTGCAGCCTTAGCCGAAAGGCTTCAGGCGACAGTCCTGTTTGATTCGGTATGCAGCCGTGAGCTGATCAAAATGATAGATGTTCTGCCCCGGAAGAGCTCTGTTATCATTTATGGTAACCTGTCGGGAGAGGAAGAGGTACTGGTTAATCCAAGAAGTCTGATCGACAGAGACATTACTATTTCAGGCTTTTTCCTGGGTAGCAGGGCAAAAGAAAATGGTCTTGTTAAAAATATGCTCAACCTTATAAAGGTGGGCCGTCTTATGAGCAGCGACCTTAAAATTAAAGTCCGTGATAGTTTTCCTCTTACAGAAGTGCAGAAAGCTGTTGATAGTTACCTGGGTAATATGTCGGCCGGGAAAGTGTTGCTTGTTCCATAGGCGCAACTGCACAATGACGCATGGGAAGACCGAGAGACTAAGGGACTAAGGGACTAAGCGACTAAGAGAATGGATGATTAAGTTTAACTTAAAAATCCGTGCCAATCCGTGGAATCCGTTGTGATTAAAAGGTATAGCCATAAAGTATGACAGAATGATAAAGAAAGGCCTCTAAAGAAAGTTGCATGACAATAATTCAGAATCTTTGCAAGTTTTAGTATACAAATGGGATGCAATGGATAAATATATGAGATATGGAAAGCTGTTTAGGAATATGTCAGTTAAGATAGTTACCTCTCTGTTTATATTAATGGTATTGATCATTGTCAGATGTGAGGGTGTTCAGAATCCGCAGGATGCCGAATTTCAGAATCCCCTTGCACATCCTGAGGCAGGGCCACCAGCTGGTAATCCCGATGGTACATCACCTGTCCCTTTGGAAGCTGGTCCTGAGAATGTTTCAGAGCCTGACCAGATTATCGGTGATGGTACACCTGAAAGCTGCACAGCAGAGGCATTCATCGATGCTGTAGCAAAAGGAGGGAAGATTACATTTAACTGTGGTGCTGAGCCGGTTACAATTACACTGAACAAGCCCGCTAAAGTGTTCAATGATAATCCCGATATTGTTATCGATGGTAAAGGTTTAATAACCCTCAGCGGAGGGGGCAGAACACGGATTCTGTATATGAATACATGTGATCAGAACCAGCATTGGACAACCTCTCATTGTCAGAATCAGGATCACCCGAGGCTTACTGTCCAAAATATCACCTTTGCAGATGGTAATTCCAGGAATGAAAGTGAATACGACGGAGGAGGAGCTATCTGGGTAAGGGGAGGACGCTTTAAGGCTGTTAACTGCCGCTTTTTTAACAACACCTGTGATAGTCTCGGACCCGATGTAGGAGGTGCAGCTATTCGTGTCTTCAGTCAGTATGAAAATCTGCCGGTTTATATTGTGAATTGCACTTTCGGTGGTGCCCCGGGGTATGGTAATTTCGGATCAAATGGAGGTGGAATAAGCAGTATAGGCGTTTCATGGACCATAATCAACAGCCTTTTTTCCTATAACAGGGCAACAGGGAACGGAGGTAATCCGGCACAAAGTGGTACCATGGGGGGAGGTAGCGGAGGAGCTATTTACAATGATGGCAATAAAATGACGTTAACTCTTCTCGGCACACTCATAGAAAGGAATAAGGTGAATGCTTATGGATCTGCGATCTTTTTTGTCACCAATGACCATACAGGTGATATTCGTATAGATAATTCAGTTGTCAGATATAATACCGGTGGTTCATGGTATCCTTTGTATCCCGGAATATCAATGCATGACGACACAAAATGTGTGGTAACCAATTCTACGATTGAGTAGGGATGAAAGATAATCTGTGGTTGATGACGAAGATAATTTTATGATTCATTATCTTCTCCTAAATTGATACTTTTAAGATTATATTTTTCCTTAAGATATTTTAAATATTCCTCCGCTTCCTTAAGATCAAAATCAGGGTATGAAATGAATTTTATGTTTTTTTTCTCTATCCCGGGATGGTCTTTATCATGATTATATAGTTTGCTTTTCATTCTCTTGATATTATAAACTTAATAAATCATCATACTTAAATTTACAATCTGAACTTGAGATATTATACAGGCATATTAAAACTCTTCACTACTTGAATAAACATTAAAGGAGGCATGAAGTTGATAAATATCTGGTATACTTGATAAACAGACCTTCCTCTGTTGACGAGCAGTATCAATCTGTTGACTATTTTCATGATGAAATTAACCCGGTATACTTTTCTGTCGGTTAAACGTATACATATATCCATTATGGTAACCTAATTGCAGGACACATCATTAACTGAGATCTGAATAAAAAAAAATTGTAACTTTAATAAAACTGGAAATGAGTGAAAAAATCAGGGAAGATGGAGATCCTGTTTCTCTGTCTTATGCTCGGGCTTCTTGCTGACCAGATATTATGAAATATTAATAGAATAAGTATTATGAAACAAATTTTGTCCGAAAACGACCGGTCCATTCTTGACAGGCTGATTGCCGGTGCTGAAGCGAAAACCGGTGTGCAGATAGTGCTGGCTACTGTTAACCGCAGTGATAGCTATGCGGAAATACCATGGAAAGCCTTTGCTTTCGGAATATCTGTTGCCGGATTAGCAGTGTTCATATTTAATCTGTTCGTATTGCAGTGGGTGACTGTTACTATCATACTGATATCAGTTGCAGCAATTCTGGCAGCCGGGGTAGTGCTTGTATTGCTGACCCTGTTTTTCCCTGCGTTTGCCAGGTTATTCCTCTCAGTGCACAGGAAGGAAACAGAGACAATGCAATATGCAGAATCTCTTTTTCTGTCTCACGAACTTTTTGCCACGAAAGGCCGCAGTGGCATCCTGCTTATGGTAAGCCACTTTGAAAAGCAGGTTGTGATCCTTCCCGACACAGGTGTAAGAAGCAAACTAAGTGTTGATGTAATGAATAATATTTTTTCAAAGATGACTCAACACCTGAGTCATAATAAAGTCAGACTGGCTTTCGAAACAGGTCTGGATGAACTTATTTCAGTTCTGTCTGATTCAGCTTCCGGTAAAACGTATAAAAATGAATTACCGGATGAAATTATTGAGGAGGCAGGAATATGAAAAAAGCAGCATTCTGTTTAATAATATCCGTTCTGTTTTCAGCTGTTTCTGTTGCCGGCAGAACGGAAATACCTTACTTAACGGGCAGGGTCAATGATGATGCACAGATATTGTCAGAGAACACTATTAAGACACTGAGCGAAACGCTTAAGGCACACGAGGACAAAACGTCAAACCAGGTTGTAGTACTGACCATCCGTTCACTTGACGGAGAAAGTATTGAAGACTATGCAAACAAAGTATTTAATGAATGGAAGTTAGGTCAGAAAGGCAAGGATAATGGTATTCTGATGGTAGTTGTTCCTGATGAAAGGAAGATGCGGATTGAGGTGGGTTATGGTCTGGAGGGTGAAATGCCGGATGTACTGGCCGGTCGTATAATAAGGAATATTATAACCCCTATGTTCAGGGAAGGTGATTACGACGGGGGCATAACCAGGGGGACTCAGGCTATTCTTGATGTACTGGAAGGCAAAACCTTATCTGATGCCGGCATTGCGGAGGATACGAACAGTTCATCCTCAGGTTCAGGCTTTTCAGATTTTGAAAAACCTGATATGTCAATTACCTCACGTATCCTTATCGGCGCTTTCATTTTTGGTATTCTCGGGCTGTTTACCATTATAGGGATTTTAACTCCCGGCGTCGGGTGGTTCCTTTATTTGTTTTTAATACCCTTCTGGGCAATGTTCCCAATTGTGATACTTGGTACAAAGGGAGCCCTGGTGTGCTTTATCATTTACCTGATACTTTACCCGGGGGCCAAGCTTTACCTGAGACATACCGACTGGTATAAAAAGGCAAAGAAAGATTTGCGAACAAAAGGGAAGGCCAATATAGGAGGATTTGTATTTTCATCCGGAGGATCAGGAGGATCGTGGAGCTCGGGAAGCAGCGGCTCCTCAGGTGGGTTTTCCGGCGGGGGAGGTTCATCTGGTGGCGGAGGATCCTCAGGAGGATGGTAGCTGTTATCTGAAAATACACAAAGTGTTACCTGAACAGAGTCATTGTATACCCCGGCAGATCACGGACATGATCAATAAACTCAGGGAACCAGGCAATGGTTTCTGCTGATTACCTTCAATGCTTATCAGGCAGGCTCCCTGGAATAAATCAGGAATGACCACCCACTATAATTCGCATTATCCTTAAATTGAGGACAATGAATCTACATACCTGCCATACAGGGTTCCTGCGCCAGAAAAGAGTCGCTTTTGTCGGAAGGGGAGGGTATGACTCATCATAGTATGCCCTTACAATATTCTTTGCCATATTTAGTTTTTTTAAGTTGTGTGTTTTAAATGCTATTCAGGTACCAGCCACCAGAATGGGTATCCCTTTGCTTTATGAAGGAACATATAGTGCAGGAAGAGCTTGATCCAGTGACCGGCCAGTCCGGCTTCACCCACGGTATAGCTTATATCTCTTCCCCATTGCGGATATTTCTGCCAGTCGGATACAATAGGAAAGACAGTCATTGTAGCAGCATTACCTTTAATCATACCGTAACCAGCTGATACAACGCATGCAGCACCCATCTTCCCCATGGACGCTTTGTGTTTTAGCATGCTTTTGCCGGATAATATCTGCTCAGCAATGTTAAGCGCCACTATTTTGCCCATCACTCCCGATGGCATACCAGTCCTCGGTGGGGCAGGTGTTATCAGAGTGCCATTTGGGCTTTTCATCGGTTTTGAGATCTGATGAGGTGGGGCAAATGCGATACCTGTGGCATAGATGTTGGCAAATACCGGGTTTTGATAAACAGATGGCCAGTCTTCGACCGACCAGTCTTCAAAATCTTTTGGAGAATAGTCAGCATCCACTTTCATGAAGCCGTTGGGAGCAAAAAGCTTTGAGGTAATATCTTCACCTGACCTGTCTAATGCCTTTAAGCCAACACCTGAGAAGGCAGGTATCAGCATGGCAAAATCAAAACTAATGGATTTCATTTCACCATCGAGAGTCTCATAATGGGCAATACCTTCCTCTACCCTTGTAACGCCGGCCCTCTTTATCCATTTTATTCCATATTCGGCAAATATTGATTCGCTGAAGACCCTGGTGGGGGTAATATAACCACCCCGTTTGATAAAGGCGCCACCCATACCGAAATCGCCCAGTTCATATTCATTTGTTATCCATGTAATATCTGCCTTATCCGATAGTCCTTTTTCTCTTATCCGGTGGGCGACATTCAGCGTATACTCGAAAGCAGCGCCCTGGCATGTAGCTGCAGGGTGCCCGGTACCGATAAGAAAGCGTATCTTTTCGCCCTTTTTCATTCTGGAGAAACAGTAATCGAGAGCCTCCCATGTTGAGGCGGCATGGTCATAAGAGCAGACGGAATGAGTGAATTTCCCGGGACCGAGACCTTCAGTGGCAGCGAAGTTAAGTTTTGGTCCGGTAGCATTTACCAGGAAATCGTATCCGATGTTATCTGTTTTGCCGGAGTTTTCTTCATCGGTGTATTCTATGGTTACATAAGGGCTTTCTGAATCCTTTCCACCCTCCGGGAATATAGCTGTGGCTTTTGCCTGCCGGAAGTCAATACCCCAGCGGTCGTACACCTTCTTAAGCCTGAAGCGCACCTGATCCACGGTCATTTTACCGACTCCGACCCAAATATTTGATGGAATCCACTGGTAATAAGCAGAAGGGCTGACCACTATGACCTGGTGTTTCCTTCCAAGTTTTCTTTTAAGCAGGGCAGCCGCAGTATGCCCGGATATTCCAGCTCCCAGAACAAGTACTCTTGCCATGAACTTTCAGAATTAGGTGACAGGACGAAATAAATGAGAAAAATCAGTTCACAAATAATTGAACATAAGTTAAGCAAATTATATTTATTATTTTATGAAATTGATCAGGGAATCATAAAAGCGAGAAGATATTTTGAAATGACGTCCGGTCTTATTCACTGAATTTGTTTTAGTGATATTGATGTGTGGAGGGTGAGGATAGTTATCTCTGATCTGCTTCGCAGAGATCGATAAGCTATAAAACTGCTGTGAAACGAGATTATAGAGGGTCATTATTTTTGTAATGCCAAATGCTAACCAAATCGGGATAAGAATTGCTGCCCATCTACTATAAGTGTAATAAATACATTTATTCCTAAACCAGAAAAAATGCGGCAATCTGCCAGAACCCAACCTTTAGATGTTGGATCCTGAGGATAAACAGCCAGACAGACTACCCGGCGTTAATCAAAAACCATATCAGCCGCAATTCACTAATTGTTAATTGGCCAAGAAAAGGCAACAAGGCCTGTCCATGACCGCCAATGAGAACTGAAAGTCCCCTTCCATGAGATCAATCTTACATAACATACTTATACGTTTCTGGATTCAATTTTCAGATCCATCATTTCATTCAGGCTGAAAAAAATAATTGACATTGGTTTGTAAAGAATATAACTTTGATACATAGAAAAAGCTATTTCTATAGGACCAGGATAGTAAATACATAATTACCAGATAGATATGAAAACAGAAATTTATCGGTTAAAACTCGGTCTTAACAGTTGCTACCTCATTTGCGGAACAGATATAGTTATGGTTGATGGTGGCATGCCAAATAAACTGAAGCTCTTTAAAAGGGAACTTTCAAGGCTTAATATCAAACCGGAGAAGATCAAACTGATCGTGTTAACGCATTCACATTTTGATCATAGCGGTTCTGCCAATGAAATTCGGGAACTGACAGGAGGGAAGATTGCTATACATGAAAGTGAGAAAACCTATATCGAAAATGGAGGTATGTTAATTCCAAAAGGGGTAAATACCTATGGAAAAATTACTCAACCAATGCTTTTTTCGATTTTCAAAAAGATTAAATTCCCAAAATTCATTCCTGATATCCTGCTGACAGATAAGCCTTATCCCCTTTCTGACTATGGAGTTGACGGATCTATAATATTTACACCCGGGCACACTATTGGATCAGTAAGCGTTCTTCTTGATTCAGGTGAAGCGTTCGTAGGTTGTATGGCCCATAATGGTTTTCCATTCAGACGTCGTCCGGGATTGCCAATTTATGCACAGGATATCGGAGCAATCAAAGAAGGCTGGAAAACCCTGATTGAAAAGGGAGTTTCAATGGTCTATCCGGGACACGGCAAACCTTTTCCGATTGATGTAATCAAACGGGAATTGAAATACGTCTGAACCTTGTACCCCGGGCATCCCTTATGTCGTGCGTCGAGAGTCGTTAGTTCACCACCGCTAACCATAAAGAATTATCAGATGTTCATACGTGGCTATTCAGCTTTGACATAAACTGTAAAAGATGCTCCCTGAAATGCTGCCCCGGTAGTATACTGACATAAATTTCCTGTAAAGTAGCAAGAGAACCTGTGCTCATGTCCTGTAAATATGGCTGTAATTTTGTTGGTGTTTGAAGATATTATATCTGTCAGGGCAGCCATTCCCGGTTGTCTGGTTTTGTTGTCCAGATTGTAGGGAATATGGCTTATCATTATTATTGGTTCGGGTTTGGCCAGCTGATCCTGCAGAAACCTTACCTGATCTTCTTTTACCTTGCCAGTCGAATTATCAATACCAACAAAATTGATACCGTTAATAATTGTGGAATAGAATAACGGATTAAGACCGGTATAAAGAGGTAACAGGGACTTTTTTGTCCAGGTATCTCTTAAAGAGTCGAGGCTTCCCGGTAACCCTTCATAATGCCAGTCATGGTTACCGGAAATATACAACCATGGAATCCCTGTTTCGGATAACTTGTCATAGATATATTTTACTGAAGCTGCTGAAGGAAAGTTCACAATATCACCAGTGAGAAGCAGTAATTTAACATTCTCTTTTTTTGCTTTCAGCAGGATGTCATCAAAATATTGAAATGTTGTTTCGCTGGTATCCAGGGCATAATGTTTACGGGGGTTCATATAGGTTTTATGTATCCGTTCGCCATATTTCATCATTCCGGCTTCGTTCTCATCAGCAATACTTATGTGAACATCAGTGATCTGCATAATCTTAAGGCTGTCCTGGTAATCCGGGATCTTTATTGTGGATGACAGTTCCCCATTAGTTCTCAGATAGTGAACTACCTTTTTATTATTATTTGGGGTGGTACAGCTTAGAGTAAAAATCAGGATAAATAGTCCTGCTAAATATGAATAATGCTTTTTCATTTGAATATGTGTTGTTGATAAATCAGGTGATGATAAAAAGAATTCAATCTAAATATACTCAAAATTATGAAACGGCAAAACGGCGCAGTGCGGAAGACTGAGAGACTGAGAGACTGAGGGACTAAGGGACTGATCGGCTTATCCCTTTTATCGGGTGTTGCGGGTTGTACGGCATTATTATTCTCTTCGGTTCCCTGATACAGGTTCTGCCCTGTTAATATTCCATTATAATAATTCATTCCAGATTATTAAAACTTCCTGTTAAATTGTATGTTATAATAAAAGAAATAAAATTGGCATTAATTATTTATAGAAAAATTATCATGTTCAGAAAGTACCTGTTTTTCATTTTGATTTTATTTTACTTTAATGCACAGGCCCAATCAGATTATATAATACAACCGGAATGCAGTAATAACGGCAATAAACCATTAGTTGTATTTTTTACCGGTGATTCAGGAAGGAGCTCTTTTGGTGAAAAATTAACCGACAGTTTATGTTCAGACAGTATACCTATCATGAGTATTAATTCATATAAATTTTTTCGCAAGCGTAAAACACCACAACAAACTCTTGATAGTATAATGCCTTACATTGCCTTGAATTTGAAAAAGTATAACAGACGAAATTTAATTTTGGCCGGTTATTCATTTGGATCAGAAGTAGTGCCCTTCCTTTACAATTTAATGAGTGATGAATGGAAAGACAAAGTGGAGTTTATTGTATTGATTTCCCCATCTAACAACTCAGATTTCAAGATTCATTTTTTTGACAGGGTAGGTCTTAACTGCAGGCATTGGCCTTATGATGTAATTAGTGAAATAATGAAAATTGACGATAAAAAGATAATCGTGTTTTGGGGAAAAGATGAAAAGAAGTTTGAAAAAAAGGGATTTACAAAACGTAACATTACAGTGCATCAATTAAAAGGCGGTCACAGACATACAGATGTGAGACCGGTTATTGAAGAAATAAATGAAAGGATTAAAGAGCAAGCCAATTAATATGGCAGAACTGACATGGCGTCCTCCTGCATAAAGGAACACCGTTCCGCTTTAAGTGCACTGAATACCTGAAATAATCTCCGGTCTTTGATATCCTGAAAGCCAGGTTATATTAATATCTTCGAATGTTGGTAGCATAAGTCAGAACAATACTAAATATGGGAACCGTAAATAAAAAGATATGCAGTTTTTTCTTCTTTTTTCATGCAATCTTGTCGCAATCAATCCTGTTCTCGCAGGAGCCTGCCATAGATCAAATTACAGATACTGTCCGGTGCCGTGGTGCGATTGGACAGAGCTATGCACTTTATCGGCCGGCACAATATAATGATAAAAAGAGCTGGCCAGTCATTCTGATATTTGATCCTGCGGCAAGGGGAAGAACAGGTGTAAGTGCCTTCATTGATGCAGGCAGAAAATACGGATTCATCCTTGCCTGTTCAAACAATTCGCGAAATGGACCTATGGGAGACAGCTTCAATGCCGCCAATGCAATGCTTCAGGATGTCGGAGATCGATTCAATATTGATCAGAGAAGGATCTATGCTGCAGGCTTTTCAGGAGGATCACGTTTTGCAATGGCCCTTGCAGTAAAGGACAAGAGGATCTCAGGTGTAATCGGTTGTGGAGCCGGTCTTCCCGGTGACAGAAACTATTTCCCTTCAGGATTTTCCGACTTCTTATATTATGGACTGGCGGGCACGCGTGATATGAATTATCTTGAAATGTATGACCTGTCTGGCTTCTTAAGCAACAAGACCAATGTGATATCATATCTGAGGACATTCACCGGGGACCATCAATGGCCCGGTTCCAGTCTGATCACTGAAGCTGTTGAATGGCTGCTCCTTCAGTCAATGAACAGGAAAATAATTCCGGCCGATCCGACATTTCTATCATATGTTGAAAGCAAAATACAAAACCTTATCAATTCACAGTTATCTGCTGGAGGCCAGGTTGATGCAGTAATGTACATGAAATTTGCAGCCAGGGATTTCAGGGGAACTCCTTTTGGCTCCAGGATAGCACATTTGTTGACTGACTCGGAAAAATCGGCTGAATATCAAAAGTCAATACGCAGATGGAAAAAAATGGAGGCAACTGAGCAGGAGAAAAAAGACAAATATCTGAACTACCTAAGTAAAACCATTAATTCAGGTTTGTTACCCGACAGCGCATTGACTTGGTGGAGAATTGAAACCAGGTCACTAATCAGGCTTCGCGATAATGGCACTACCGAAAACAGCCAGATGTCATCCAGAGTCCTTAATTTCATTTCAATTCTCTGCTCCGAGCAGGGATCAGCATATTACAGGAACAGGCTCTATACACAGGCAGCCTTCCTGTTTGAGATCTGCACATGGTCGGACAGTGAAAACCAGAATAATTATTATAATCTTGCAAGGTCCCTGGCCGGATCTGGTAAATCGATGGAGTCGATTGATGCGCTTTCTGAAGCGATGAACCATGGTTTTAATTCGCGAAAAATTGTCGAGTCGGACCCTGCCTTTGGGAAGATCAGGGATAACTCCCGGTACAAAGCTTTGATGCTTAAAATGAAATAGGTGTCTTATTTTCCTGGTTTTGCCTGGCGGGGAGGTCAGCATCAGTTATTGCAGGATCGGGGCAAAAATATTTGTTCATTTTTTAATAATAATCCTGTCACATTTTGACTTGTGGTACGTCTTTTGTATAACAATCTTAATAGTAAAAAATAGAACATCACGGTCATGAAAGCAAATAAAGGAGGATATTGGAAAGAAAAGCTCCTGAAAAAATTTGCAAATCTTTCCTATAAAGACCTCGATTACAAAGAAGGAGAAGAGAAGGCTATGTTTGAGGTTTTAAGTCAAAAGCTGGGCAAATCCTATAAGGAATTGCTTAGTCTGATTCTTACTTTATAATTGAATAATGCCGCAAATGTGTGATGGAACAAAGGCTCAAATAACAGCCTCCCGGCCTCAGGATGCAAATCTTTTTTCAGAAAGGATGCTAAGGCTTTTGAAATTCAGATTGCTGTAAACCTCATCCCCCGCGACGGTAAAAATTTCTGATACCTGTTGAAGTCTATCAATTCTGCTGTGGCAATCTGTGTTTCCCTGCATCCGTAAGAAAAGACTAATAATTAACCCTGATACTTTGTGAACGTTGTGGCTGATTTGAAAAATTAATAACTTTATATGATTTTATAATTTAATCCATGAAAATTTCAAAAGCTCTCTTTACAGTCATGGTACTGCTGACTCTGGATACAGTCATATTTGCCCGGACCCCGGGTGTGACTGACACAACGAAGTACGGAGACAATGAAAAAGCCGGAAAGTACTTAAAGATCAGGGGGTTCAATATGTATTACGAGACCTATGGCAGCGGGATGCCAATGTTATTCATTCATGGTAATGGAGGTTCGATAAGCAATTTCGAATACCAGATCCCTTATTTTTCAAAAAACTATTATGTAATAGCAGCTGATAGCAGGTCACAGGGAAAATCAATTGACAACAGTGATTCCCTGAGTTTTGAAATGATGGCTGATGATCTGAGTGCCCTCCTGGATGCCCTTAATGTGGATTCATGTTATGTAATAGGCTGGAGCGATGGCGGAATAAATGGGTTGCTGCTTGCTATGCGTCATCCCGAAAAGGTAAAAAAACTGGCAGTTACAGGCGCAAACTTATGGCCTGACTCCACTGCCGTAGAGCCTTTCGTTGTAAAAGGGGATATGAAGGAATACAACTTGTTGAAAGAAATGCCACTGACACTTTCTGTTAAGCATTCTCTTAAACTCCTTCGTATCGAATGCTTTGAGCCGCATATAACAACCGGGCAGTTAAAAAAGATCAGCTGCCCTGCGCTGGTGATCGGCGGCGATCATGATGTAATACGTCCGGAGCATACCATGCTTATAGCACAGTCCATTTCTGAGTCATATCTGTGGATATTACCCGATTCGGGTCATTCGACGCTGATTGTCTATAAAGACCTCTTCAATGCGACGGTAAGTAATTTTTTTAAAAACCCCTATCGTAAAATCGAAGGCACAGACAGATATAATTAAGCTTTACCCTTAAGCTCCTCCCGGTTTGTTGGCCGATACTAAATGGGATGGTTGAAATAAAATCAGATAGAGTGGCTTCGCATTTCCTCTTCTCTGTATTTCTATGTGTCTGTTCTTCTCTTTCTTTGCGAACCTTGCGCTTTTTATCTGCGCCCTTTTCGGTTAAGGGATTTCCATTTCTCTATGTCACAATCCCGCCTTGCAGGACAAGTTGAGTAAGATCTTATTTTACTTCTGTCTTAACGTTCGATTTAGTCTCAGACATTTGTAATAATAAGGATTTCATTTGTTGCAATTCGTTTCCAAAATCTGACCAATTATCTTGTTTTAAGTAGTCCAGCGCTTTATTATAATGGTCAAGAGCTTCCTGTGCCTTTGTGGAAAGCATAGGCGAACCGGTCTGATAAGGTACAGATTGTTGAGGTGTTGTGGTTTGTTCACCAGGGATGTTAAAGACTGCCTGAAGCGCTTCATCAAGTGTTTCTCTCATTTCAATTTTTTCTTCAAAAGCAACAATAACTCTTTTTAATTCCGGTATCTGGCCCTGTTCCGACTGCAGATAAACAGGTTCAACGTAAATAAATGAATTTTTTATGGGGATCACCAGCTGATTTCCTTTGATAACCTGAGAGCCCTTCTGACTCCAAAGTGTAAGTTCAGCCGAGATATCAGGCTTTTGGTTAACCCTGGCTTCAATTTGCATAGGTCCGTATATCAGTTTATCCTTTGGAAGGGTATAAACAATCAAATCTCCATAATTTGGAGCATCACAACGTGCACACATCCATGCGATCATATTGTCTTTGCCTGAAGGAGTAAGCGGCAGCATCAGAATGAATTCTTCTTTATTTGTCTGAGGCAAACGCATAATTATGTAATAAGGGAACAATGCCTGCTGACTTGTATCGTATATTTCGTTTGGAACCTGCCAATAGTCCTCCTGATTATAAAACACCTGCGGATCAGTCATATGGTAAGTGTTGTACATCTCAGTCTGAATATTAAATAAATCAGTTGGATATCGAATGTGTTCTTTCAGAAATTCAGGCATTTCAGCAAAAGGCTTGAAAAGTTTGGGGTAGATTTTTTGGAATGTCTGGATCAGCGGATCTTTTGGGTTGATAATATAGTAGGTAACCGCTCCGTCGTATGCACTTATGACTACTTTAACAGAATTATTTATGTAATTGATCCCTCCTCCGGTGGTATTTTGATTGACCGGCTCGGAATAAGGAAACATTTTGCTGACTGTGTAAGCATCATGTATCCAATAAAGGTCTCCATCTTTTCCTACTACCGGATAAGGCTGACTGTCAAAAGAGAGAAAAGGGGCGAGTATCTGGTCGCGCTGTGTAATGTTCCTGTAAAACATTATACGGCTTTGATCGGTAAGGGAACCAGTAAGAAGAATTTTAATGTCGGATAATTTCCATGCATATACTAATCGTCTGAAAATAGAGGATATTTGTACGCCTCCTTTCCCCTCATAGCTGGTATAGACATTTTCTTCTCCTTTGGGATAATCAAATTCTTTGGTTTTTGTGTTGACCAAAAGATACTGACTCGTTTCTTCTCCATAATAAATAGCCATTTGCTTGAGATCCAAAGGCACAGTGGCAACGGGTGGAATATCTTTTACAATCAGGTCGGGCATTCCATTTGGAGTAATCTCGTTTACCGGATTCATTACAATTCCGTATCCATGGGTGTATATCAAATGCTGGTTTACCCAGGTTTGAGCACGTTCAGGTATTTCAGTAACAGGTAATTCACGGGCCCCGAGAGCAACTTCAGTATATTTATCAAAGAGGTACCTGTCAACCTGTACACTGTTAAAATCATAATACAATCTTATTTCCTGTAGCTGTTTATAGGTTTGTATTAAGGGCCTGCGGTCCCATAAACGTATGTTTTCGATAGTATGTTGGTTTGCCCGGATATCATTATAGGTAAGGTTCTGGTCTACAGAATATGTTTCATTCTTAATATTATTTAATCCGAAAGCTGCCCTGGTAAAATTAATATTGTTCATAATATAGGGCGTTTCCATCAGAAGTTCGTTAGGTTTAACTCTGTATTGTTCAATAAGATATGGATAAATCAACACAAACCCTACCCATACTACAACCCATGTTCCAATAGCATAAAAAACAATCTTTATTTTTTTATAAACAGGAAATAAAAATAAAAGAAACGTAATGATCAGAGTTATTACCAGGATGGCCCAATAAGCAGGGATCTGTGCGTGAATATCCATATATGAAGGTCCGTATGTAGCTCCATGTGAGGAATATAAAATATTAAATAGTTTAATAATATAAAGAGATGAAATGCCCAGTACAAAAAAGGCAGATAATAGGATCAGGTGACTTCTTACCTTTCGTGAAACAGCAAAACTATTGCCGGTGATATTAAAAGCATTATCAAGATAATATGAGAATAAAACTGCGATAAAAGTTAATCCGGTCATGAAGAGATACCAGTTGACAGCAAAGCGGTAAACAGGAAGTTTGAAAACATAAAAACCGGCATCTTTCCCGAAAACAGGTTCTTTTAAGTCAAATGAGGAGGAATGTATAAATTGCAAAAAGTCGTTCCAGTGTCCGGTGGCATTAGAGCCCATAATGACGCTAAAAAACATGATGATCACACCCCAAACCCAGACAGCTGTTTTTCCCTTAAATAATGGCAGAAATAGTTTTCTCGGGTCATCATCCGTGAAAACAACATTATCTCTGGTTAAGCTTCCTCTCTTATAAGCTGTACTGATATTAATAGCTGAAAACAGAGCGAATATTATAAAAAACACAAGGAAAGAAGTAACCCTTGATAGAATCATGGTATCAAATACTGAACTGAATCCCATGTTTTTGAACCAGAGCCAGTCGCCAAAGTAATTTACAAACAAACCAAAGAGATAAAGAAAAAGTATTACTATGACTATTAAAATAATTCCTTTTTTGTAATTTTTCATAGTTATTATTTTAGTAAGATTTGTGAAAACTACTGAATACTACTGAATACTATTTTAACACTTAAAAGCAAGAACAGTTTACCAATCATGGAACTTTTTTGTTATTAGTCACATGTGCAACTGCTTCATCCATTTGCAAAACATCAATATAAGGCTCTGTAAAACCATCTATAAACTCAACGGCTGACACATTATCATCAATATTTCGATTTTTTCTAACATGATTCTGATATTAAATAATAGCTTCGATTTATACTTACACGGCTCTTACCTTCTTGAATTGTCTATTGTAAATTTAGACAATAAAAAGCAAAGTTGATTAGAATATTCTACTTTTTTGGCCTGCATCAGTTATATAAAGAAGTGATTATCTTAAATTTGAATCCAGGCAAGTGCATTTGCAAAACGGGGGTAACCACAGTTCTCTGTCGCGACCCGACTGAACCCGCCGAAGTTTTGCTACGGAGAGCTTTAATGGTAAATTTATGAATGATATTGGATTAATCGGATCCGGTTCTCTTCCTGTTTTTCATAATGTTACTTATGAGACAGGAGCATATCTTTCAGTCACCTTCCCCAACTCTGGTCTTATTTTTTGTTTGACGACTTTTTTATTATCTTGTCACCAGATATCTAAACTGAAAAGTCAGTATGGGAAGATCTGGCTACTTAAATAAATTATTACCAATCAATTTACTGTTAAAACCGTTGTAATGATGAAAAAGACTCTGCGATATCTAACTATGTTAATTGTAGTTACTCTATTTGCTGTTTCATGTACAAAGACTGATATAACTTACGATAAGACCCTGCTGACCGGAAAATGGCAGTCGGGAACTGTATTCTATAAATATCTTGCTGACGGGACAGGCGGTACATGGGATACTTCTGATGATGTCACCGAAGCAGAAGCACAGGCATTTACATGGACACTTGTAAATGATTTAATGACACATATTCACATTCTTCAGATGGGAGGCACAGTGCCCAAGATCTATACAGTTACGGAACTGACTGCAACTTCATTGAAATATCACGATGATTTTGGGGGAGACTTTTCCTTTACCAAAGTAGGTAAGTAAAATATCACGGTTACCATAATTTGTTAATTATTAGATCGGATACTCCATGAAAAAATTCTTAAAGATTTTTTTTATTTCTCTTTTGTCTTTGCTGGGAGCTTTGATCATTGTAATCAGTATTGTAATATGGATTGTCTTTACTCCTGAAAGAATCACGCCTATTGTTCGCAGGCAGGCTGCTAAGTATACTACCTGTAAGTCGGAAATAGGTTTAGTAGAATTAACATTCTTCAGCACCTTCCCGAACTTTGGATTAAAGGTCAGGGATTTCGTATTAATTAATCCTGTAGCAGGTTCGATGTCTGATACCCTGGTCAGGGTAAATGAGCTGGTTGGCATTGTTGATGCAAGAGCATACTGGAAAAAGAAAGATATTATTATTATCGGGGTGGAGATGAACGGCGGATCAGTTAACGTTTATACTGACAGCCTGGGACAAACCAACTACGACATCATGCCTCCTGATCCGAATCCGGCTCCTGCTCAGGCAACAGAAACTGAATTACCTTTCATCGATATAAGGAATATTGATCTGAAAAATGTGAGTCTACGGTATAATGATCAGTCATTAAAACTGAACACTGTAATTCGCAATCTGAGTGCCAAAATCAACGGAAAGATTAACAGGGACAGTATAAGCGGTAATGTTAAGATATCCACTTCAATGATGACCCTTGCATATGGCAGAGATGAGCTTAACACCGTAATCAATGACCTGAGTGCCAGAATCAACGGAACAGTTACTAACGATAATATAAGTGGTACTGTAAATTTAAACACCTCAATGATATCTCTTGATTATGGCGGAGAAAAATACCTTCAGCAGGCAGCATTGCGGATTGATCTTCCTTTAGAACTAATTACTGGACGGCAGTATATAAAACTCAAAAACGCAACTGCTTCAATAAATGATATGGAGTTATTGCTTGACGGAACTATTGAAAATGACACTTTAACCAAGACTGTTACTTCCGACCTGACCTATAAACTTGGTTCATGGCAGGTTAAAAATATCCTTGCGCTTGTACCGCCTTCATATAAATCATATTTAAACGGAATTGAAGTTGACGGATTGCTGTCATCCGACGGAAGTATCACAGGTATCTATAATGCTTCGCATATGCCTCTTCTGGATATGCATGTTTTGTTTGAAAAAGGAACATTGAAGTATTCCGGCTTTTCATTACCTCTTCATGATATTAATAGTGATCTTGCGATTTATACTGATCTCAAAAGCGACTCACTTTCATTTGTCCGCATTAACCGCTTCACGGCAAAAACACCTGAGTCAGACATCAGTACTGTGGGAATGCTGACTCATCTGTTTAAGGATATTTCATGTAATCTTACAACTAATGCAAGGCTGACTCTTGATGAATTTAACAGCATGATCCCCGGGAACATGAAGAGTGCCATTAGCGGAAAAGCATCGGGACAGGTTAAGACGCGTTTTTCCATGCAGCAGGTTGAGAAGATGCAGATTGAAAAAATGAAGTTGTCAGGGTCGGTACTCCTGACAGGTTTTGATGTTAAATATGATAGTATATCACTTAAAACAGACAGATCAAAGATTGATTTTTCATTGCCTAACAGTAACCCTTTATCAAAAAACACCGGTTTTGTTTTTGCATCAATAGTTTCGGACAATGTTGAGGCAGGGAAACTTGCAGGCTATAATGCTTTGCTTAAAAAGTCATCACTTTTCATTGAAACATCAGACATAAGGGATACTACCAGGATACCTGATCTTATCTGCAGCTTCAGCATGGATTCAATGTCGGCTGGAAAGGACGATATGACTCTCGCTGTTGTCTCTCCACATGGGAAAGTGTCGGTATTTCCAGGATCAGCTAACGTTGAACAACCACATATCATCTTATCCTATAAAAGCGGAGAGATGAAATCAGCTATGGGAAGAAACACACTGGCCGTTAATAAGATCAGCACCGACCTTGACATCATTAATGACAATACTCAGAAAGACATTTTTCTGCAATGGCTCGTAAAGGGTTATGTTGACATTGACCATGGTCTGGTTGACATGTCGGAACTTACCCGAACTATAGAGATCCCATCGGTAAAAATGGAATTTGATCCTGAGACCTTTAGAATTAAGGAAAGCAGTATGAAAATTGGCAAGTCTGATTTTCAACTTTCCGGTGATCTGAATAATGTTTTATCATATTTCAGAGGCGATTCAATATTAAGGGGTAATTTCGATTTTGTTTCAGATATGACCGATGTTGCCCAGTTAATGGCTCTTACCAGCGGAATAGGAACTTATGATTCAACAAGTGTAAATAAATATGAAAACACAACAGTCGACACTGTAAGTACAGGTCCTTATATGGTGCCAAAGAAAATTGATGTGGTTCTTAATACCATTGTCAGGCTGGCCACATTGGGTGTTGATACAGCCACAAATATCAAAGGTGCAGTTAAGATTCATGATGGCATCCTCGTTCTTGACGGACTGACATTCAAGACCCCTGCAGCAAGGATGCAGTTAACCGCTATGTATCAAACAGCCCGAAAGAACCACCTGTTTCTTGGAATTGATTATCATATGCTGGATATTGAGATTGGCGAACTGCTGACAATGATCCCTGATATTGATACCCTGATGCCTATGCTGAGATCATTCGGAGGGAAGGGTGAATTCCACATTGCAGCCGAGACATATCTCGATTCTTTGTATAATGTCAAAAAATCGACATTGCGCGGATCAGCATCCATTAAAGGGAATAATCTGGTTCTGATGGACGGTGAGACCTTCAGCGAGATAGCCAAAAAGCTCAGATTCAACAAAAAAACCCAGAACAAGGTTGATTCCCTGTCTGCCGAATTCACTATCTTCCGGAATGAGATCGATGTTTATCCTTTCCTCATTGTAATGGATAAGTACAAGGCAGTTGTTGCTGGCCGCCATAATTTTGATATGACCTTCGATTATCATGTTTCTGTGGTTGATTGTCCGCTTCCCATTAAGCTCGGAGTCGATATTAAAGGCAATACAGATAACTTATCATATAAGCTGGCCCCTTGCCGTTATGCTGAATATTTCAGGCCAACTTCCCGACATGCAGTTGAAAGCAAGCAGCTGGAATTGAGGAAGATGATAAGGGATGCACTAGCAGAGAAAGTTATGGAATAAGTTCATAGTTGTTCTTTTTTGACCTTGTCCGGCCCGTAAGGTTAAAGCCTTAATCAGATTCTTAAAGCAACTTCCTCACAACCTGCTAAAACAAGTCTGAGCCTTGCCTTAATAATATTAGCTTTAAATACAACTGTTTTAACATTTCTTCTGATCTTTGTAGAGAAACATAAAAATAAATGAATAAAAAGATTGGACTAAAAGAAGCTATGTCCATCGGAATCGGAGGTATGGTGGGCGGGGGGATTTTTGCAGTCTTAGGGTTGGCTGTTTCACTTGCCAAAGGTGGAACACCAGTTGCATTTCTGCTCGCTGGACTTTTAGCCCTGATAACATCTTACAGTTACACCAGGTTATCCCTGACTTATCCCGACAGAGGAGGTACGGTTAAGTTTATCAATCAGGGCTTTGGCAGGACTGTATTCAGTGGGGGCATAAACAATTTACTCTGGTTCAGTTATATAATTATGTTGGCTCTATACGCTTCAGCTTTTGGTTCCTATGCACCGAACTTATTCCAGTTATCAGGTAACAGGGTTGTAAGCTTTCATATCTACTCAAGTGGTATAGTCATTTTTGCAACCTTAATCAATTATTATAGTATCAAAGTAGTTGGAGCAATCGAGGATTATGCAGTTATCATTAAGCTGATCATCCTGCTGATATTTTCAGTTATCGGAATCTACGGATTGCATAACAACCCGAATCTAAGTCAATTATCATTTCAACACTGGGAGAGTTCAATTCATCTTTTAGCAGCCGGGATGACCATTTTCGTGGCTTATGAAGGATTTGAGTTAATAGCTAATGTAGCACCTGATATTAAAAACCCCCAAAAAAATATTCCGAGGGCATATTATTTTACTGTAATTTTTGTGATTCTTTTATACATTATAATTGCAGTGATAACTGTCGGTTCTTTGCCCTTTAAAGAGATAGCAAATGCCAAGGATTACGTTTTGGCAGAAGCCGCAAAACCAATGATTGGAAAAATTGGTTTTACTATTATTACCATAGCCGCATTAATTTCAACTTTCTCGGCAATTAATGCCTCGTTATACGGAGGTAGCAGGGTCAGCTATGAAATTGCCGAGGATGATGAACTTCCGCACCAGTTGACCGGCAAATTATGGAATCATCCTGTTGGATTAATGATAACAACCGTCATGACATTGATTCTTGTAAATGCAGTAAATTTAGAGAGTATTTCCACCGCAGGAAGCGTCGGCTTTATATTGGTTTTTACTTTTGTAAATTATATTGGTTTTTCCTTATCTGATGAAATAGACGGAGTTAAAATAATTCCTTTGACCGGTGTTATTTTAGGATTGATTGCATTAATAGTTTTGATAGCACAACAGTATTCTTCGAATCTACTGGGAGTAATTTTAGCAATTTCTTTTGTATTGGTTAGCTTCTTAATCGAATATATATACAAAAAATCGGTCAGGTAAGGCTTAATCCGCGTTGCACCATAAGGGCCCCGATAGAAACTACAAGACATTCTTTCTGCTTTCTGCTTTACGCTTTACGCTCAACACTCTACGCTTTACCTGACGCCCGACGCCTGACGCCTGGCGCCTGGCGCCTCACTGACGATCCAGGTTCTACGTTCTATGCTTTACGCTTTACGCTCAATGCTCTACGCTTTTCCTGACGCCCGACGCCTGACGCCTGGCGCCCTCCCGATAGCTCCTAAAATCCGCAGGATATTGTTAATAAAGGCTGCAAAACTCTAATAACTAAAGCTCTGCAGCCAAAGTATTTTCACCTAAATTGGTGTTGCACAAAATACCAGAGATGAAAGTAATAAATAGTAACACAATATCCGCATTCGGTGGAATAAATTTTGTTTTTGAACACCTTGAAGAAGGTAATTACAAAAATTTGTTCGACAGATATCTTCCAGAATTAGCCCCTCAAAGTACTTATAACTGGAAAGACATAATCTATTCAATATTAAGTATTTATTTATGTGGTGGTGATTGCATTGAAGATTTGCAGATACACTTGAAGACACATTTTCAAAGGAATCCATTTATTAATGTGCCAAGTTCTGACACAGTTTTAAAAAGGCTTAAGGAAATATCTGAAGATAGCAATCATTGTTTTACCAGGAGAGGAACTGTAGAGCATATTTATAACAGGAACTCAAAATTGGAGGAACTTAATGTAGAGTTACTTAAAAAACTTGGAGCTTTTTCTAAGGATGAAATTATTATTGATTATGATAATACAATCATATTCAATGAGAAAAGTGATAGTAAGATGACATATAAGAGGAATCCCGGATATCAGCCTGGGGTATGCACTCTTAATGAAGAACAGGTATTATATATTGAAAACAGGAATGGAAACAGTGATGCAAAATCCTTTCAGGCAGATACTATAAGACGCATTTTTACCCTGCTTAAGTCAAAAGGGATTAAAAAAGCTGATCATTTTAGAGCAGACGCTGCTTCCTATCAATATGATGTTATAAAGCTTCTGGAGGCAGAAGTTAAGAATTTTTATATTGGATGCAGGAATAGTTATATCGAAAAATACTTTCCTCAAGTCAATAAGTGGATGTCCATTACAGATACCTCTAATGAGATTATAGAGGTCGGAGAGATAACTATAACTCCCTTTCAGCGACAAGCAAGTAATAATAAAAAGTCTGCTCATGAGTATAGATTGATTGTTAAAAGAAAACCGAAAAAAGACGGCCAACTCAACCTTTTTACTCAAGACGCTTATGAATACCGGGCTATACTTACAAATAATACAGAGTGGAGCACTGTTGAAATAGCTAAATTCTATAACCATCGTGGTAATATGGAAAAACAGTTTGATATACTGAAAAATGATTTTGGCTGGAACTATATGCCCTTCTCAAAACTAAACCAGAACACCGTATTTTTATATATAACAGCAATTTGTAGAAATCTTTATCATAATATTATTGGCCACTTCTCAAAAATAATCAAGTCATTAAAACCTACGTTTAGAGTTAAAAAGTTCTTATTCCGGTTTATCATCCTGCCTGCAAAATGGATTAAAAGGGCCAGACAAAACTACCTTAGAATATACGGAAAAATAAACTTCTCAACATAGAGGTAGTAAACATCAATCTATTAATAACCTGATAATAAGGCACAATGTGTCACAGGAAACATATGCCCTAAGAAAGGAGAATCAACTATAATACTGATGCTAATCTCGAATCTGAGTAAAAAATGGGATAACTATTTTTGTTTTTTTCTGAATTGCACCATCTAAATCAATTAAAATAGTAGAAATCCATAAAAAAAGACTTCACAAAATCCAACATGCGGATTTTAGGAGCTATCGGGAGCCCGACCCCTTTTCTTTCCATCCATAGTCTCAGGTTGGATTGCTTTTAATACTTTTATAGTATAATATATTTCAGGACAGAATATGGTAACTGACACTAATAAGGATCTGCACTTAGCTTTTGATTTTGTTAAATTCACAAACCGCAACATATTTCTTACGGGGAAAGCGGGTACTGGCAAAACTACGTTCCTGCGGGATCTGAAAAATGTATCCCCGAAACGGATGATCGTTGTAGCGCCGACAGGAGTAGCAGCAATAAATGCAGGTGGGGTAACCATACATTCATTTTTTCAATTGCCTTTTCACCCATTTATTCCATGGTTTTACCTGCCGGAAAATAATAGTGGCAGCCATGCAGATCAAAAAGATACTGCAGGTTACAAAATGAGCCGTGAAAAGATCAATATAATCAGAAGCCTTGACCTGCTGGTTATTGATGAGATTAGTATGGTAAGGGCTGATACACTCGACGCCATCGATTCCGCACTGAGGAAATATAAGAACCGCTACATGCCTTTTGGCGGAGTACAAATGCTGATGATCGGTGATCTTCAACAACTTGCTCCTGTTGTAAAAGACGAAGACAGGGAAATAATAAGCAAGTATTATAATTCACCTTTTTTCTTCGGAAGCAATGCCCTCCGCAGCACTGATTATGTGACCATTGAATTGAAACATATATACAGGCAGAATGATCAGGTATTCATTAATCTGCTTAATAAAATCCGCGACAATAATGTGGATTCAGATGTGCTGAGCGAACTTAACAAAAGGTATATTCCTGATTTTGACCCTGATTCTGACGGGGGATATATTACTCTTACCACGCACAACAATCAGGCACAGACATTAAATGATTCAAAGCTTGAGAAACTTCCGGGTAAGACTCATTCATTTACTGCCATTATTAAGGATGAATTTCCTGAGTTTTCCTATCCTAATGCCAGTGAACTGGTTCTGAAGTCAGGGGCACAGGTTATGTTTGTAAAGAATGATCTGTCGGGGGATAAGCTTTTCTTTAACGGGAAAATAGGGAAAGTGGAATCTTTTAGCGACGATATTATAGTTGTTAAGTGTCCCGACGACGATTTCCGCATCAGGGTGGAGATGGCGGAATGGCAAAACATGAAATATACTCTCGATGAAGAGACAAAAGAGATCCGTGAGACAATTATCGGAACATTTACGCAATATCCTCTGAAATTAGCCTGGGCAATAACAATTCACAAGAGCCAGGGACTTACTTTTGACAGGGCTGTAATTGATGCCTGCGCTGCTTTTGCCCATGGCCAGGTGTATGTTGCTCTCAGCCGTTGTCGTACATTAAACGGACTGGTACTGAGCAGCCGTATCAACCAGCGAAGCATAATAGACAATCCGGTTATTTCTGACTTCGTAAATGAAACTGTACAAAATCAGCCCGACCAAAACCAACTTGCAGAGTCGAAAAAAGCTTACCGGCAGCTTTTACTTACAGAACTTTTTGAATTTGCTTCCCTTTCACATAAAATAAATTATTGTCTGAAGGTCGTCAATGAGCACCATGACAGCATTTTGGGAAATCTGAAGGAAATGCTCGAAAATTATTTGACTATCATCAGGAATGATCTTATTGAAGTATCCGAAAAATTTCATCCTCAGCTAAAAGGGCTATTAAATGGGGCAATTGATGCAGACTCAGATAATCTTCTGCAGGAAAGGGTTAAAAAAGCTGCTGAATTTTTTTCGGTTAAACTTGAAGCTGCCATGAGAGTAATCCCAACAGGTTCTTCAGTGGAAACAGATAATAAAACTGTCCGGAAATCAGTATCTGAGGCTTTGGAGCGAATAAGAAAGGAGGGTGCAACAAAGTTTGTCTGCCTTAATGCTGTCAGATCCGGTTTTGAGATCAGTAAATATCTTGATGCCAGATCCAAATCAGCTGTTGATATTCCCGCCGCCAAATCTCATCCTGCAAAGTCAGTGAGTGATACATCCGGAATTATTGCACATCCCGGTTTATTTCAACAGCTTGGAGAATGGCGTAATAAGAAAGCCAGGGAACTGGAGCTTCCGCATTACATGATATTGCCCCAGAAAACGATGGTTACACTGACCAATTTTAAGCCTCAGTCTATGTCTGCTCTCAGGTTAATAAAGGGTATAGGAAAGCAAAAAGCAGAGAAATTCGGTGAAGAGCTTTTAGACATCATTATATCATTTTGCAAAAAAGAAAATATTGAACCACCTTCAATAACCCTTTCTGAGAAAAAGATCCCAGAAAAGATTAAGGAGGATACAAAGAAATTAAGTTACGATCTTTTTAAGGAAGGTCATGCAATTTCTCAAATAGCAGAGGAGAGAAAGCTTAGTATTACTACTATCGAAGAACATCTGGCATATTATATAGGTACGGGTGATATCCCGATCAATAAATTTGTATCACAGGAGATAACAGATCTGATCGCAAGCCATTTTGAAGGTAGCGATGATCTTAAGATGGGACCTGTAAAAAAGAAACTTGGTGATAAGGTGTCATGGAGCGACATTAAGTTTGTAATAAACCATCTTAAGTTACTAAGAAGAACTACAAATGACATCCGGCTCAATTGAATTTTCATCCGCACAGCCATATGCTTATACCGTGAAGTGAGAAAGTTATGTTACAGTATTACAGTGACATATGTGGATGAACGTTGGGCCTGATAATTATCGGGGGCACAGAGAGACACAGAGAAGACAAAAAGAATAATCGACTTAACTCTATGACCCTCAGTGGTTCTCAGTCTTCCTCAGTGTAAGTATCTTCATTTTCTTTCCTCTGCATTTCTCAGTGTCACTCTGTGTTACTGTGTAAGTTCTTCAGTTTTCCTTCGTGAACTTTGCGGTTAATCTGTTGTTGTTTTTCTTCCTTGTATTCTGCATCATGCATCGTGTGCCCTTTCTTTACTTGTGACTTTTGTCTTTTATCTTAAAGGCCGGGCATTGTCCGTACCCCTGACCAAACTTGTCGTCCGAAAGAAATCCTTAATCGCCTAAATTTTATAAATTTGTAAGAACCAACACAAGTTCCCTATGAAAAGTAAATCACCGGACAAAAAAGGCATCAGGCCTGCCTTGCTGGTAATTGATGTCCAGAACAGGTATATGAATATTATTCCGGCAAGGGATAAAGAGTTGGCATTCTTTTTCATAAATCTTTTAATTGATCTCTTTCGCAAATACAATTTCCCTGTTATCAGGATATATCACAGCAATGAAGAGTCAGGTCCCATACCGGGTACAGAAGAATTTAAATATGCTGATCCGATAAAAATCAGCCAGGATGATATTCAGGTAATTAAAACATATTCTGATAGTTTTAACAAAACAAATCTGAATGATATACTTGCCAAAGCAGGTGCCAACACTTTATTTTTGTGTGGTCTGAGCGCAGTTGGGTGTGTTCTGGCCACAATGATCGGTGCTCATAACAATGATTACAAGGCTTTTATGGTAAAAGATGCAATTATGAGTCACAATACAGACTATACAAAGAATGTTGAGGCAATGTTTAATGCCGTAAGCTATGATATTGTGGAACATATGGTTAAGAACAGCTGATAATTATTTTTTCAGGAAACAGCTGACCCTGTTATTCCTTATACCTTCCAATCCCCTGACATTATTTTCTTAATGCTTCTGATTAAGATGTTAATGAAGTATCAGTATTCCATATAGCGTTAAATATATTCTTGATTGTTGGTTATTAATTTTATTAAATGAAAGAAGTTCATCATAATCAAACTCATGCATTTTAACATGTACTTTGGCTACAATAGCCTGAGTGTGACTGTTAAAGCATACAATAATTTTATTTCTAAGTTAGTCAAATGCTAATATTATCTTCACAATAATCAAAACATCTGTAAAAGAGTAAAATATGATACTACCTTTACTGTGATGGAATGGAATAAAAACTAAAGTTTCATGAAGCGAGATCAGTTTCACCATATTTTAATGTTTTCCTTTACCCTGATATTGTCATGTCCGGTTTCAGCACAATCCTGGGAATTTATCAAAGAAAAGGATAGCATTAAAATATATACACGTGTGGAGGAGGGAAGGTCCCTGAGATCCTATAAAGCGGTTACTGACATAAATGCACCGGCAGAAAAGATTTTCGCCCTGATGGAAAATATTAATAATACAGACTGGTGGGACAAGAACCTCAATCTTGTCAAAGTATTGCTTTATGAAAAGAGCAAAAGAGCGCAGTACTATTTGGTATATGACGTACCCTGGCCGGTTATTGATCGTGACTTGTGCGTGGATGTTAAAATCACAACTGATCCGGTGACCGGTGAACGAAAGATCAGTGCAGTTGCACTTAACGGGGTTGTTGCTGAACGCACTGATAAGGTGCGCATTAAAGATTACCGGCAAACATGGACCATCACACCTGCCGGGAAGGGAATGACTCATATTGTACTTGACGGCTTTATTGACCCTGCCGGAAATGTCCCTGATTGGTTATCCGACCTGCTGATCATCGGGACGCCCATCAAAGCCATAAGCGGGTTAAGGGAGGCAATGGGGAAAATTCAGGTTGACTCAGTTCATAAAACGGTTCTCAGCTCGGCATTGAAATAAAGAGTTAAACAGACTGCATGCCGGCATCTCAAACCTTCTGTTTCTGATAATGCTGCGCCTGGAGTAATTTTAAATCCAAGGGTGACATGTTCGTACAAGTATTTCAATCATAATGGCGGTAACGAAGGATTTTTAGGCACATATTATGGATGTCGAGACAGTGGTGACGGAGTTGCAGTGATAATCAACTCAGAGGACCTGACCATCATCGATGAGATAGTGAATAGTGTGGCTATAATCTATGGCTGGAAGGATTTCTACTTTCCTGAAATAAAAAAGGTCGCTATTGCCTATATACTGATTGAGCAAAATAAAGGCAGGTATGAAATGCAGGGACGACAATTTGAGATAGTATCCCTTGGGAATAGTCCGGGTATAAAGTCAGGCAACAGCGTGCACCGGGATTTTTTTTATTAAATAATAATTAAAATTATTTGCAGCCTGAATAATCAAAAGTGTAAATAATGCTCGAGTTACCTGTATGTACCATGGTTGCAACATTACCGTTAGTATCAAAAGTATATGTGTATTGTAAGGTGGCTTTTGTTGAAAAACCAGTTCCGGAATATGAAACGTTCCATTTATTTAACAGGTGTCTGCTTGTAAAAGGAATTATACTGAAAAAGCTTGATGCCGGTGCAAATTCCGGTTGGAATGGAAGTAAACTTGCCTTGTCAGTCAGAAAATCTCCGGTAACTTCCAGGTCAATGCTTATTGGTCCATCAGGAGTACTAAGTGTACCGCTCGCTGAGAACTTTACAGGATCATCATTAGAGTCATAGAAATAAGTACCTGTTACAGTACCAGTCATTCCCGACTCCGTCAAATTTATTACACCACCGATAAGACGACCTTTACTATCAAAGTTATAAGTCCCATTTCCCTTTGAATTATTCACAATAGTAAAATTTGTAAGGGTATCTCCGGAATAGGTATAGATGACACCTGGCTGATCATTAATCAAATGATTGTTTGCATCATAATGAAGTGGAAATCCTCCGGGTATTCCGTTCTCTGTGTACTGCATGTTTTTCAGAAAATAAATTCCATCAACATAATCTCCAGTAAAACTGCCTGATTGACCGGAATTATTGCTCCAATCGATTGTAGTACAATAATTAATCTGGGTCGGACCCATTGGATTGTCAGTGCTTTTCGTACAGGAAAACATGACTATTAAGAATGAAGCAAATAATAGGAGATTTTTACCTAAAAAATGTGATAATCCTGGAAGTGATTTCATGGTTCTTAATTTTTAATTGAAAACTTATTCCTTTGAATTTTATTTTAAATAAAAATTTTATCAATTGGATTAAATAATTCATTCATAGTACATTTAACAGAAAGAAATATTCTCTATAGAAACAATTCATTAATTAAAATGTTAATGGCAACTTGAATTATTTTTCTGCTATAGCGGGCCTGAAGATCATCAGACATATTAATTTGAAAAATACTTCATAATACTATTATAGTTATTTGTACTGAGGAAGTAACTTTACGAACCTTCCTGATTCTCGCAGATTCTTTATAATTTTGTATGAATCAAAAATAACTGGTATGAAAATTATTGCTTTAGATAAAGTTGAAAAGAAGAAAGTCCAGATGGAAGGAGCAGCTGGTGCCTGGAAACAATTACCACTGGGAAATGCTGATGGTGCTCCGGTTTATTCCTACAGGGTATTCACCCTGGAACCGGGTGGGAATACCCCTTACCACAGTCATCCTTATGAACACATGAATTTCATTATCGAAGGCCAGGGGGTCCTGGTAAATGGAGCCGGTGAGGAAAAACCATTAAAAGCAGGTGATTTTGCTCTGGTAAATCCAAACGAAAGGCATCAGTACAGAAACAATTCAACCACAACGGCATTCAGAATGATCTGTGGAGTGCCGAAAGAATTTGAGTGATCAACTTTCAGACAACGCAAAGGGATCGGGTTTAAGACAAATAACGGCGCAACGGCTTAACGGCTCAATGGCACAACGACGTTTCGGCCCAACGGCTCAAAAAATATGTGCTAAGTCTCTTCGTCTCTTTGTCTCCGAAGACATATATATACACAATTTCAAGAGCAGCATATTATGCCTTATACCAAAGGAATAAATGAGAAATTATATGCTTCAGACTAATGCAACAATATGATAATTTTTATGTCTATTACTAAACATAAATTGAATTTATACTTATTGCATGAATCCGTTTAAATCAGCATTTCGACTCCTATTTCGAAAAGGAGAACATACTGCCACCCGCATAATATCCTTGGCTTCCGGACTGGCTTTTGGCATATTGCTTTTGGCAGAAGTCTTCTACTATTATAGTTACGACAGTTTTTATCCGGACACAAATCGGATTTATGTTGTTCATGAAAACTTCAGGCCGGATAAGTCAGTGGAAAAGCTTATGAGCTATCCGAGAGTCAGTGGTGCAATTGCACCTGGACTGAAAGCAGAAGTCCCGGGTATTGAAGCAGCTTGCCGGCTGAACTCCATAGGCAAAAATATTTTTTATACAGAAAATCTGAACAGCTATGAAGCTGAATTCTGCCTTAGCGATGAATATCTTTTCGATGTTCTTCCCCGCCCAATGGTCAGCGGAAATCCTGAAGCGATATTAAAAACACCTATGGCATGCATGATTTCAGACAAAATTGCTAAAGCTATTGGAGGAGAGGTAATAGGAAAGGTGATTACATTAAAGAGGTTTCCTGACAAGAAACTAACCATTGCAGGAGTATTTAAAGATCTTCCTGAAAATACTAATTATGAATATGATATACTCATTTCAATGGTTTCTACAAAACAGTTTACATGGGATGGAACAGATAACTGGATGGGTAACGACCGTTATTATTCATGTGTAAAACTGGCACCCGGAGCTAGTCCTGAGAGTATTGCACCCGCTGTACGGAAAATGCAGGAGATACACCAGGACATTTCCAAATTGGAAAAGCAGCAGGGAGGTATGGTGTTAAAATACTCGTTTCTACCCATCAGGAGAATACATGCTGATAATGTAAAAGACATGATTATCATACTCAGCACTATTGCATTTGCTGTTCTCTTTGTTTCACTTATGAACTATATCCTGCTGACGTTGAGTGCACTGGTAAATCGTGCAAAATCATCAGCCATATATAAAACTTTTGGTGCTCAGACCAGAAATTTACAACAGATGATATTTGTTGAATCTTTTTTTCTGTTCTTCCTTTCTGTTATTGGCGCTGTTCTTATCATTGCAGCATCAAAACCAATTGCTGAATCGCAACTGGAACATAGTATCCTTGCAGTACTAAATCCTTATGTTATCTGGCCATTGCTGGCCATAGTTGTTGTATTGGTATTAGTTACCAGTTATCTGCCGGGACGTTTTTTTTCCCGAATACCGGTTGCAACAGTTTTTCAATCATATAAGCTGAAAAATCATGCATGGAAATTGTTATTACTCGCCATTCAGTTTATTGGTGCATCGTTTATCCTTACGATGATGATTATTGTGACCATGCAATACAGCAGAATGAAAGATGCAGATCATGGGTACCGGATAAAAGGGATTTATTATGGATCGACCGTCGGAATGGAGGGCAACAAACTATCTGCCGTACTGAATGAATTAAGGGCTATGCCTGAAGTGGAAAAGGCCGGATTGGGTTATGACTTACCAATGCATGGCGCTTCGGGAAATAACGTGTATTCGCAAGATGGGAAAAAGGATTTGTTTAATGTTGCTGATTTTTACGAGGCTGATGAGAATTTTCTCTCAATTTTAAATATTCAGGCATCTGTTGGGCATAATTTTTCGCATGAGGATGCTGCTACAAACGATGTGATGATCAGTGAAAAAGGAGCAGAGTTGCTGAAAATAAACAACAGCTGGACGGATGGGGTCGTTGGAAAACAACTCAGTATAAGCCAACATGGTTCAACAACAGTATGCGGTGTCTTCCCCGATTTTATTATTAATTCTTTGGCAGATCCGGATTTACGACCTTCGGTGTTTTTCTATCTGCCTGAGGAAAAATTTGAACAATTGAAAACTGAGAAGCCTGATGCTTCATTTTTAATTCTGATAAAAGTTCATGAAGGGGCAGGAGAGGGTTTGATAAAAAAAATTACAGAAGTATTTAATCTGGGTATGCCTCAAAAAGATGCTACTGTCAAAAGCCTTGAAGACGAGCTTCAAAATAAGTATAACGCTGAAAAGGGATTTCGTAATGCACTGATGACCGGGAATGTGGTTATACTGCTAATTACCATCATAGGTTTGTTAGGTTATACAACAAATGAAGCCAACAGGCACCGGAAAGAACTGGCTATAAGAAAAATAAGTGGTGCTTCTGTGTCGAATATTCTGAGGGTTTTTATTTTCAGGCTGGAATACATTGCCATCCCTTCTGTTATTACAGGCTCGGTTGGTGCATGGTTTACAGTAAACAAATGGATGCAAAATTTTGCTGTAAAAGTCCCTCTTCACTGGGGAATATTTGTTTTGTGCAGCTTTTCTGTCCTGCTATCAGTTGCACTGATTGCTGCCATAAACTATTACCGGGCTGCCAACAGAAATCCTGTTGAGGCACTAAGATATGAGTAGTGGGGTCAGTGGCGAGGGGCGTGAGGCGTCTGGTATCCGGAATGTCGGTGACCGATACCTGATGCTTCACCCTGAACTTGTCGAAGGGTGACTAGTTCTGAAATAACCTGACCCATAATTTTTACTACCTTGGAAGACTATAATTTAGATTATTACGCAATGAGCAGAGGATTTGTTAAAGAAGACGATCAGGAAGAAATTCCGATAGTGCCACAGAGGGCATATTTACCTGAAGGAGTGACAAACTTTGTTACCCCGTTTGGTATGAATCAATTGTTGGCAGAGAAACAGATGCTTGAAATTGAAAGAAACAATTTGAATAATGCTAACGAGAATGAGAAAAGAATTGAGTTGAACAATATAAATGCAAAATTACAACTATTGAATAACAGGATTGCTGAAGCCAAAATAGTTAGTTTAACGGAGGAACCAAATACTGAAATAAGATTCGGAGCTATTATAACTCTCAGAAATGAAGCATCCGATAATATTCAGACCTTCCAGATTGTCGGTGTTGATGAAGCAGATATTTCTAAAGGTAAAGTCTCCTTTATTTCACCTCTGGCCAGGGTATTAATAAATAAAAAAACTGGTGATAAGGTTATTTTAAAGCAAGCCGGAAAAGATGTTATTTTTGAAATTATCGGTATATCATATAGTTAAGCTATTAGCAAGGCATCACAGACACTGGCAAGGATATGAGCACAACTTTTATTACAAACGAACAATTATATAAACAAGCTATCGAACCTGTTGCAACAGCATCTTCTTTTGTTTGGATTGGTACCGCTGACATTAAAGATTTGCATGTCCATTACAAAGGCAGGGTTCAATCTTTTTTGGGTACGCTTGATAGTTTATTGAAAAAGAAAGTTGCCATACGCCTATTACATGCAAAAGAACCTGGTGCCAACTTCAGAAGAAGTTTTGACAAATACCCTATGTTATGGGATAGCATGGAAAGGCAGTTATGCCCCAGGGTTCATTTCAAGCATATTATAATCGATGGTAAATTCGCATATTCCGGTTCCGCAAATCTTACCGGTGCAGGGTTAGGCATTAAAAGTCCGAATAACCGGAATTTTGAATCAGGATTTATTACTACTGATCCGAATATTGTCATGGCCATTATGAAGCAATTCGATGAAGTATGGTTGGGGAAATTCTGTAAGGACTGTGGACGAAAAGATTTTTGTCAGGATCCTATTATCTGATCTTTGATAATAGAATTTAAATAAGCCCGGCCTGTAATTCGGACGATAAAGTCCAGGCTTAACCCTGAAAATCGACCTTTCAGCCTGTTGGCAGGCAGGGCAGGTAGATGACAATCCGCTGGAGCCAACCAGATGGAATACAGAGAACCAGTCCAGTGAAACAAAATTGTCGATTGAATTGTTGGTAAAAAAGGTAATGATACTTTTTTTATTAATCGGGGACATACTATATCGATGCAAAAAACAGAGAAAAAACAAGGCCTCATAGCGGGAATTTCACTGATTATAATGGCTGTTGTGGCAGCTTTTTCATACGGGTATGTATTCAACAGCCTGATTGCTGATTCTCCCGGGACTACCTTACATAACCTGATAGTTGGAAAATCGCTTTTTATTGCAGGTCTGTGGGGATGGATCATTATATTTATCACAGACCTGATTGTCACTCTTGCACTCTACAGATTTTTCCTGAGCACGGCAAAACAAGCATCACTGGTTACCGCTCTCTTTAGATTTACATACACCGTTTTTCTGGGAGTTGCCATATTCCAGCTTGTTAAGATAATTCCCATGCTGAATCAGGCAGGCAGTATCGAAAAAAAATCCGTTGCAGACGAAGTTACTTCACGTATTGAGCTGTTCAGGAAAATATGGTCATTAGGGTTAATTATTTTTGGATTGCACCTTATCGGACTTGGATACCTGTCGGTTAAATCCAGATTTGTCTCCGGGATACTAGGTTATTTGCTGTATTTAAGTGGTGTGAGCTATATATTTGTACATGGTGCGAAACAGTTTTTCCTGTTTGATCCGGTAGTGATGACCAGGGTTGAGAATTTCCTTAGTTTACCTATGGCACTGGGAGAAATGCTGCTGGCTGTCTGGTTAATTTATAGTGGATTCAGGAAAGACTAGCTTCCACATAACACCATTGGTATGGGTAATTATCTCATCCCGCTGCGCGGGATTTCGATGAGCTCTGATCGGATGATTTTATCTAATTGCTTCACAAACAAAATTATAGCCGATCCTCGATTGGCTTCGCCGGGCCGGGCTCCAACGGCAACTTCCACTACCACCGGTACGTCAGGGTCAAGGCGGAGATTATGTCGATACCCTGGTCTGATTATAGATTATTTACAAGTTTTCTATAAATTTGTAAAATTCTTTAAATGAAACCACAATGCCACATATTATTGATGATATCTCAAGGACATTTAGCGAGTATCTGCTGGTACCAGGACTAACAACAAAGGATTGTTATCCGGATAAAGTCAGTCTAAAAACCCCGCTGGTTAAATTTCATAAAGGCGTTCTCCCTGAAATAGAGCTTAATATACCTTTTGTTTCTGCCATAATGCAATCAGTATCTGATAACAATATGGCGATTGCACTGGCAAAAAATGGAGGACTATCTTTCATATATGGTTCTCAGTCAATAGAACAACAGGTCGAAATGGTAAAGAAGGTCAAAAAGTTTAAAGCGGGTTTTGTAATAAGTAATGCTAACCTGACACCAGAACATACCTTGCAGGATGTAATAGATCTTAAAGCAAAAACAAGTTTTTCAACAATTGGGATAACTGATGACGGATCATCAAATGGGAAATTATTAGGAATTGTAACAGGAAGGGACTATCGTCCGGGCAAGGATAATCCGGGGGCAAAGATAAAAGAATTCATGACTCCTTTTTCTAACTTGGTTACCGGAAACCTTGGTATTACTCTAAATGAAGCCAATGATATAATTTGGGATAATAAATTAAACTCCCTTCCAATTATTGATGAAGAACAAAAATTAAAATATTTTGTCTTTAGAAAAGATTACGATAATCATAAAGAAAATCCAAATGAACTATCTGATTCTCATAAGCGATTGGTTGTAGGGGCGGGTATCAACACCAGGGATTATAAGGAACGGGTACCTATGCTGGTTGATGCCGGGGTAGATGTTTTATGTATTGACTCCTCAGATGGTTTTTCAGAATGGCAGAAAGAAACCTTAGGATACATCAGAGAGGAGTATGGGGATAAAGTTAAAATTGGTGCCGGGAATGTTGTTGACAAAGAAGGATTCCTCTATTTAACAGAAGCAGGAGCTGATTTTGTAAAGGTGGGCATTGGAGGCGGTTCAATTTGTATTACCAGAGAGCAAAAAGGAATAGGAAGAGGTCAGGCTACTGCGCTAATCGAAGTAGCTCAAGCTCGTGATGAATATCTGGATAAAACAGGTGTCTATATTCCAATTTGTTCAGATGGAGGAATTGTTCAGGATTATAATATGGTCCTCGCATTGGCAATGGGATCAGATTTCATAATGATGGGCAGATATTTTGCCCGTTTTGATGAAAGCCCGACTAAAAAACTAATGATCGGAGGAAGTTATGTTAAAGAATATTGGGGAGAAGGATCCAATCGTGCAAGAAACTGGCAAAGATACGATATGGGAGGAGGCAACAGTCTTAAGTTTGAGGAAGGAGTAGATAGTTATGTTCCATATGCTGGTAAGCTAAAGGATAATTTGGATATAACATTAGGGAAAATAAAATCAACAATGTGCAGTTGTGGTGCAACAACTATAGCAGAATTAAAATCTAAAGCCAAGATAACTTTAGTATCATCAACCAGCATTATTGAAGGAGGAACTCATGATGTTATTCCAAAAGAGACCAAAAGCTGACTGCAAACGCATGGGCATAACGGCGTAGCATATAATTCTTGTCTTTCAGATACCAATGATGTTTTTTGATTCGCCTCTTATAAAGTTTTTCCTGGTTGGCAGCCCGGACCACTTAGTAATCTGCTCTTGAACTCTTTTTAAGAAGAATTATACTCCTGATTACAGACATTTTTGTGATACTCAAGAAATATTATAATCTCATATGCATTTTCTTAAAATTCAACCTTACAGTTTATTACTACTCTTATTTAAGTTAACTTTGGGAATATTTATAATTTGAACAGAAACTGTTTCTGATTTTTTGAATAGAAAGTTGAAAAAAACTTACGAAAGACATTTTCCGGATTCTGAAATAACAACAGATGAGGAATATTATAACCATTTGATGCATATTGCTACATATCAATATGCTCTAAAATTTGTTAAAGGCAAGAGTGTTTTAGATTACGGGTGTGGTGCTGGATATGGCTCCTGTCTGCTTGCCAATGCTGCGAAGAAAGTTACGGGAGTGGACATAAGTGATGAATCAATAAAATATTCCAGGAATACCTATTCAGCAAAAAATCTTTTTTTCAAGACTATACAGGATTTAAACGATGAAAAATTCGATATAATAACTTCATTTCAGGTTATCGAGCATGTTTCCAATGGAAAAGAATTATTAAAACAATTCAAAAAATCCTTAAACAAGGATGGTTATCTTTTAATTTCAACTCCTGATAATACCAACAGACTTTTCAGATTTATTCAAAAACCCTGGAACGTTTATCATATTAAAGAATACTCCGGTTCAAGTTTATATAATTTGTTAAATAAATATTTTACCAGGGTAGAGTTACTAAAGATTGGCTCAAAATCTGATCTTGTTATAAAAGAACTTATAAGAACAAAAAAACAAAGGATCATCACACTTCCATGCACATTATTTTTCTATCCAAATTTTGTAAGGGTCTTTTTATTAAATCTTCAGGTCACTTTATTTAAAATGATAAGTTCTATTAGACATTCTAAGGTACCTGATACTAATTACTATTTTAAAGAAAAATATTCGCTTCAGGACATTGAGATTAATAAAATTGTACCGCGCTGGACGGATTTATTAGCGATATGTTCTGAACATTGACATAATAACATTTTGTCTCTGAGACCATCGCCTGATTTTGTAAAAGGTGATAAATTGGATCATTGATCATAAATACTTTCATAAACATAACACGTACAATGCCAGAGGTAAGTTGTTTGTCACACTTATTGCTCCCTAAACTTTCGGTACGACAGCCGGATGCCTGCACCAGTTAATACAGCCTCCCAAAATGGCAGGTCAGCTGCAAGGTAAATTTGATTCAGGTCCTCATTATACCAGGATTTACGACGAGCGCAAAAGAGTTTTACAGCTTACCATCCTGACAATCAGCGCTGCTGTCAGACAGATACTTTTTTTCCTGATTTGAATTACCGTATGTCAATGATTTCATAACTTTAACAGACAATTAGCTAATTACAGCCAACTAAGATTAGGTGCCCATGGACACATTTATTTTACTAATAAGACACATAACCTAATATTAGGCTCTATAAACACAGAAAGGAGAGAGTATTATGAGCAACAATCAGATGTCACCTGAAACAAAAGGTGTTACGGTTAATTTACTTACAACGGTTGACCTTGGCCCTGAGATTGAGGGTATGGCAGGGCGTCAACTTCGGATGCGTATGGTGACCATTGAGCCTGGAGGGGTCATTGGTCCGATTCACAACCATATAGACAGACCAGGTACTGTTTACATATTGAAAGGTACGATCACTGACCATCGAAATGGAGTTGCAACTGACTATGGGCCCGGAGTAGGCTGGCCCGAGGATAGGAACACCACACACTGGCTTGAGAACAGAGGAACGATTCCAGCAGTGGAGATATCGGTCGATATATTCAGGCAAGAGTAACCTCAGTCGAAAAACAGAGGTGAATATAATTGCACCTGACTCTTCAGCAGATAAGCACATGATGCACTTATATTTACATAAATAGTTGAACTTATGATAGTATTGGATGTAGAAACTACCGGTCTTGATCCCGGTCATCATTCGATAATTGAAGTAGGAGCAATTGATTTTGATTGCCCGGAAAATTATTTTAATGAAAGATGTCAGATATGGTATGGGGCTGAAATTGATTTTAAAGCATTAGAAATAAATGGACTAACTCTTGACGAAATTCAGGATCAGACAATTTTTACTCAAAAGGAATTAATATCCAGGTTCATGATCTGGACAGATCAGATAGAAGATAAGACAATTGCAGGTCAGAATCCAGACTTTGATATAAACTTCATTAACGAAAGTTCAGGAAGATGCGGATTAAACTTTCGTCTTGGAAAAAGAAAAGTTGATCAGCACTCAATTGTCTATGCTCATTTTCTGAAAAGAAATCTAAAACCTCCATTAAAAGATGGATTCTCAAATCTGAATAGTGATTTAATAATGCAATATGTCGGATTGCCATCCGAGCCAAAACCTCACAGAGCAATTAACGGAGCAAGATTCGAAGCAGAAGCCCTGTCAAGGCTCATTTACGGGAAGGGTAATGTTTGATGAATTTTCCAAATACGCGATACCGGATTACCTGAAAAAGTCAAATCCATAAACTGCAAAGGCCTTCGATAAGCCCAGGCTAACGCAAATCCAGATAGCCAGGTATTTCTTCACAATTCATGTAACAAATTCATCGGGCTTATCATAGCTAAATTTGCATCAACATTCTATTCAATCAAATCCCTTTATTTTCGCAACATATTTCATTTAAACATATCTTTTTAAAAATATTCATTTGCGAGCAGGAGATTCCTCATTCATCCCGCTTTGGCGGGATTCATTCGGAATGACAGATCATATTTATATAGTGAGGGGAAGAAGCGGCGTTTCGCAAATACTATTTTCCCTTTTCCGGGTTTTTGGGTCGAAACGCCGCTTCTTCCCCAGGAGGTCCCTCTGCTACTGTCATTCCGAGCACCAGCGAGGAATCTCCTTCTCCCATTGATGCATAAAAATCCAGCATTATTGTTACAACAATACTGAAGTTTAACATAGCTATTGGGACGCAAAGGGTATGTATTCAGTTCTTTAACTTTGCAGACTTTGCTTATGCTTTGTGTGCTCCCGACGCTTCGGTCGGGATCTTTGCTTCACTTCGATTTGCGGTTAAATAATTGTTTTGAGGAGCTTTATTTATATTAGGCTCTTTCAGAGTCAAGTGTCCTGAATATAAAAATCAAATACTATTTTAGTCCATGTTTCCATTCCTTTATAAAATTCTGCTAGCCTGGATTTAGCTATCCACTCTGCGGTCATTTTATCCGTTTCATTAATATAGACCTCTTTATTTGAAACATTGATGTTATACAAGAGTCCGATATGAACTCTGCCAACCGGAATTGTATCATCATTTATAAAGCCAATAAATTCAATATCTTTTATCGAACAGCCATTTAGTAATCTTACTTCTTCATATAATTCTCTTCTTAATTCATCAATTAAATAATGTTCTTTGGATTCCACCAGGTCGTTGGGGTTCATATGACCTCCCACTCCCAGAGAGTATTTATTGTGTAATCTCTTTTCATTCTGCCCGGATGACCTCCTGAATAAATAGAATGATTCTTTATTAGAGATAATTGCATAAGGAATAATCTGTTTAAAAGAAGGGTCTTCTTCTAAATCACTTCTTCTGAGAAACAGACCATTTTGTACAATCCTATTTAATACCTCACTGTTTCCCTTTATAAAACCTTTTTTTTTATAGGGCAATAGTTTCCAAAGCCCGTCTGTCGGAAAAACAAATACTATCTCTTCCAGGTTAATCATAGTTAAAGGCATATAGGCAAATAGTCTTGCGGTCCTGCAGTCTTGCGGTCCTGCTGTCCTTTATTTATTTGATTTCAGATACTTCATTAACATACTTATTTTAGTTATCAGGATTTGAATTCGTTCCCTTCTTTCAATTGCTACTGATTGAGGTATAAAAATTTGGTCTTCAGCTATTTAGTACATGCTTTTTACCTCTCCGGATGAGCCTTTTGAAATGTTGAGAAAATGTCTGAATTCTGTATCGCTGTTTCTGCAGAAACCTTCAGCGATGTTATTCATTGAAGATATACCGGCTCTTGTGATTTGATCCTTGAATGCAAAGTCATAACATTTTCTCAAATCTGAGTAAATTAGGTTAACAAGTTCTCTCGATATCTTCCATATCTCAAGATCTTCGAAATTTTTGATTGTTCCCATTTTAGCACGTTTTGATTTGAGAACTGAATAAATATAGTTCATTTCATAGACTGCAAGACCGCAAGACCGCAAGACAAAGTTACACAGCCATACTCCTTCTGATAGCAGGATGAGGATTATAATCTTCTACAACAAAATCATCAATAGTCAGCTGATCAAAGGGTTTTTTTGTAATGCTGAGTTTAGGCAGAGGTTTGGGTTCTCTCGATAACTGTTCCAGAATTGCAGTTACATGGTCATATTTTTCCTCATTCCCGTCACCTGGAGCATTTTTATTGATCCAATCAGCAACTTCCAGATATTCTTCTCTTGCAGAAACATTTCTTATCCTTTTTTGCACCTCCCTGAAATTTTCTTTGTGCCATTCAGTTCTCTTCCCGATGCCGGCATAAAAATGTGAATCTCCAAAAGTATGGATAAATGTTTTTGGAACCATTCCTGCTTCCTGAGCAATTACCTGGGTAAGAGCAGCATAACTGGCTATATTAAAAGGAACACCCAGGAATTGATCACAACTTCTCTGGTATAGTTGCAATTCCATCTCGCCTTCTTCATTAGCAGTCGCCTGATATAAAACATGACATGGAGGTAAAGACATTCTCGGAGTGTCTCCCGGATTCCATGAATCAACGATATGTTTCTTTCCTGTTGGTTTCTTTCTCAGACCATCTATCAGATTTCTTAACTGATCTATTTCAACAAACTTCCCTTTTTCATGATCGAAATATTCCCATCTTCTCCATTGCTTCCCGTAAATTGGTCCGGCATCGCCCCATCTTTCTGCAAACTCAGCATCTTCTTTTATTCTCTGACCATATTCCGCCATTGCTTTGTCCCAGTCGGGAGAATACTTTGAAATACCTTCAGGGAAAATTCCTTCTTTTATCATCCCGGGAAGATTGCCCTGAAAAGCATCAGGTCTCCAGATTGGGGCGTTATTGTCTTCAAGATATTTAATATTTGTATCCCCTCTCAGGAACCATATTGTTTCATGAAACATAGATCTTGTAGCCATCTTTTTAGTAGTCAATAACGGATACCCTTCTCTGAGATCATATTCGTTCTGATATCCGAATAACGAGATGATCCCGGATTCTTTGCTTCCTCCTTTAAAATTTGAACGGCCAGAAGTTAAAATTGCCTTTGAATGATCTAAATATTGTTGAGCCATTTTATATTCAGTTAAAAATTATTACTATTTCAAATGGTAATTATAGTCAGTTTATTTTTTTTTAAAAATAGTTATTATTCCTCTTTTTAATCGGATTCCACTGCCTGTAAAACAGATAACTTATTAACAAAAAAGGTTAATCGTTGTGTTCACCGTGTGCTCGGTGGTGAAGCATCGGGTATCAGGAACCTGGGGTTTACTGGGATTAATACTGGTTCTTGTTCTGATCTATCTGAGTAACATGTTTGGTCCTCCACCTCCGAATGTAAAAGCTATTGCATGGGCCGGACAATTACAATGGATATTTATTTTCTGGGCGTACTGGGTTGACAGAAACCGCGTGAGGAGGTGAAGACTAAGGGACTAAGGGACTGAAAATAGGCTTCGTGTTACCTATGTTGCTTCATCGTGAAATTGGTACTTCCGGGAATTAATATTTTCAGGTTATTATAAATTCAGTTGTCTGGAATTATCTTAACTTGTACCTGTTAATTAAATAAAAGACTATGAAAAAGCATTTTAACCTGCTGATTGACTCTCAACATCTGAAGTGGACATTACTGTTATTATTTGTTTCAATAGTCTTGATTATTGCAGGTAGCTTAATAGGAATTTCTGACAATTTCCCGGGAATATCAATGGTATTCTTCGGAGCGGTCCTACTCTACTTTTCAGTTTTTCATCCCTGGCGTAAGCCCTTTAAATTTATGGTATTGGCAGGGATCTGTTCGGGTGCCATTTTTGTACTGTTAATCGGAGTTTATGTTTATGCCTCAATATTTCTTAAACCCGGTTCACAGCATGCTGTAAATTCCGGTGGTGATTTTCTCGAAGGATTTGTTCTGCTGTCAGTTTTCTTTGTCCTGGCTCCCGGCATTGTAGCCGGATTAGCAGGCGCTGCTCTTAGATATATCCGCCACGAAGACTAATTACAGGTTCAGAGAAGCAAATATTATTAATCCATTTTGCTTCATAAAGACACATCAGCTTCTTTCTTTGTAAAGTATAAAATTACTTTTTAGAATTGCCTCTGGATTTCTGATGATTTGTGCTCTGTGGATTATGAGGATTCTTTGGATTTTTAAACCATCCCTTATGTTGCCCATTATCTTTTCTAACTAATACCACACATGATGTTATGCTGAATAATAGCACCATACATAGGATCATTATTGAAATTGTTCTTAATGGTTTCATTTTTTAGTTTTCAAATTAAGTGGTAAGGTTTAACAAATGCCAACGGTTTAACTATACTTCAATCTTATTTCAGGCAAACATACTCTGATACTCAGGCATAAAAGTTATATAATTCCTTTTCTGATTTATATAATTCACATTATTCAGATAGGAGGACAAAAAAATCCATAAGACCCAGTGTTCCCTGTGCTCCGTGATGAAAATACAGAAATCAGGTAATCAGAAATCAGGTATCAGGAACCTTACATTGAGCTTCGTGTACCTTTCGCCGAATAACACTTTAACATTCCTGTTGTGGTATCGCTGTTATTCTATAATATATAAGGAATAAGTTTATATCGGGTTTTCTTTGCATATTCCTTATAACCCTTTAGTTCATTCTTTAAGGTTTTGTCTTCAAGCTGTGTTCTTGTCAATAGTAAAACAATTGAAATAAATACCGGTATTATGCTCCATAGAGAACCAAATAATAATGGAAATCCGATTACCTGAATAATTGATCCCAGGTAGGCAGGATGTCTTACAACTTTATACAGACCCGATTCGCAGACAGTATGTTCCCGGTCGGTTTGAATCCGTACTGTACTGGAGAAAAACTTGTTTTGCTTTTGTGCAACAAGGAAAAGAAGCTGTCCGGCAATTGTTAATATTATTCCCGGCAGATATGCGCTCATGTTAAACTCCGGAGACCAGTGAAAGCGTCCGGAATCAAGTCCGGCAACTATATACATGACAATAGTTGTCAGTAAACTTAATCCTAAAATCAGCTTATCCCATGATTTGGCACCTTCACCCGGTTTCGATCGTTCACTCTCCAATCCCGGGTCTATTTTAAATACTGTATAATTCATAACTGACATCACAAGACCAATAATTACATAGGTCCAGCCTTGCCAGTAGGATAGACTGCCGGCACTGATAAAAATGATCGCAAAAAACAATATTGTTCCTGTCGATTGTTTAATAAATAAGCTTGTTTTCATATTCTCAGGATAAAGAAATGAGTATAGGCTATGATCATCAGGATAATGTTACTAAATAACAGAAAAAGTAAGAGAACGGCATTTGTATCCGGCATCCGTAACCCTACAGTATGAAACGTGTATCTTATTTATGATTCAGATCTCATCTCCCTGTCTGAGATAGAACCCCACAGCATTTAATGAATCACTCCTTCGGTAATATTCAGGATCAGCAAGTATTGTTTGTTCCAGCCGTTTAACCTTTAACATTGAACTGCCTGCCTTGGGTTTTATTACCTGAACACCCTTGGTTGTTCTGCTTCCAACAGCGTTTATCTGCGATGTATTAAACAATACTATTTTCTTTATACTACTAACAGCAACCAGGTCAATATCAGCTTCAATAAGTTCAATAAATATCAGCCTCGATTCATTATTGTAAGCATTCTTCAGCTTCTTCCTGTTGAATTCGGTCTGAAAGCTGTTCATCGAGATCTTCCCGATTTTTCCATTCTCAAATGCAACAATAAGATATCCCTTATATTTCTTCTCCCCAGTGAGGTAAATAGGTTTTTCGCCTGGTTCAAGGTCAATTTTCTGCAAGGCCTGAAACTTGTCACTGATCTCGCTTCTCTTAACCTTATAAACATTTTGGTTTGAAGTAAATACCAGTATCTCTTTTGAATTTGAATCATCCGATACTTTAATCGGTCTTGATGCCGGTTCCACATCTATCCTGTTCCTGTTTTCACTTTCGGAATTTTTATTTATATACTCTTCACTATTCATATATTCTGATTCTAAATATTATTTCTTCTTACTTTTCACCTACTCACCGTATGCCGCATTCCTAACGCCGCAGGCCTATACTGCACCTACAGCTCCGTGTATTTCTTAGCCGTCCCCTTCGATTTCTCCACCGGATACTTCTCACCGTTCTTCTTTATCTTTTCAAGAACGATTTCTTTTACATCGAAGCCATGCTTTACTGCTAATAACAGACTGAAGGCAAGCACATCGGCCAGTTCCTCCTTGAGCTTGTTCCTGTCCACATTCTCAGAATCTTCAGTCGATTTCCACAGGAAAAGCTCATTCAGTTCAGCTGCTTCAATCGATATGGCAAGAGCCAGGTCCTTTGTATTGTGAAACTGATCCCAGTTGCGGGCATCCCGGAACTTAACGAGCTCATCAATAAGTATCTGTATATCATTCATAGGCTAAGGATTGGAGCATTAAATATAATGAAAAAGGATTATGAAATATTATTTGTGAATTGCATCTCTCGCTGTTATTAATATTTTGTTCTTACTGTTCCGGAATAAATACCGGAATGAATCCTGTCGTTTGAAATGCCATGATTATTCATTGTGCGGGAAATTTTTCATTACAATATGCACCCACATGATGGAGGAATGTTTTTGACAGATATCGTCTGGTAACATGATTTTATCAGGATCAGGGTTGGTTGCACTCAAAATCCGGAATGAATTGCCGGAGCACTTTTCGGTCATTTCCCCTGATGAATTTGTGATAATGCCAAATCATGTTCATGGAATAATAATAATTGAATCATCATCATTTCGGCCTACCGAACAAATTGATCCCCATTATTGTTATAGTTCAGAAATTACAGAAATTTAAGAATCATGAAAAATTATTTAAGATATCTCCTGGCTCCAATTTTACTGCTCTCGGTTGCTGCATGCAGCAATGGCCAGATTTTGAAAGTGGGCTCAAAAGTTCCGGAATTCAAATTACCTGATCAGGATGGTAAAATGTTCGATATCAATAGTGTACTTGGAAAGAAAAAGCTGGTTATTTATTTTTACCCCAAAGATGAAACACCAGGATGCACTAAGGAAGCATGTACTTTTCGCGACGAGTACAACGTGTTTAATGAGTCGGATGCCGTGATAATAGGTATTAGCGGACAGTCGGTTCAAAGTCATAAGGAATTTGCCGATAAGTACAATTTGCCTTTCACGCTATTAAGCGATAAGGACAATACGGTGCGAAAAATGTTCGGAGTAAAAACTTCACCGATCCCGGGCAGGGTAACTTTTGTGGTGGATAAGACCGGTCATGTTGTATATACTTTCGACTCACTGAGCCAACCTGAAAAGCATGTGGCTGAGGCTTTGCGCATACTTAAAACCATGAGTTAAAGCAAATCAGCCGGTTCTGGTTCCGGAAATCAGTATTTAATTAAGATTTAACGAAATATCTTTGTTGGTATAGGTCATATATTTCCCTGTGCTTAAAACCACATGCGCTTTACCGTCACATGTGCCATGAAAACTTAAAAGAGAATTACCTAAATCAATATAGGGTTCTCCGCCCGCTTTAAAATTTTGTGAAAAGGCTAAACCATCAATCGGATTCATACTGCAAAGTGAATAATTTATTTTTGTCTCAATCATTGCGTGATAAATAACTCCACCGGAAGTCCCCTTTACTTCAGCAATCTGACCACCTCCACTTATTGTAATATTATCGTCATATACATTTGAATATGTATTGTTCTGGTCGGTATTTATAAACCAGACATTTTGTTTTACCGCTACAAAAGCATCATTTGGCCTTTCAGAATTAAACTGGCTTATTTTGGTATTAAAGATAACATCTGTAATATTGCTCATATCCAACAAAGTATCTGAACCGTTTCCGATAATAATATCCTGTTTCGTGAATATTGCACAGACTTCTTCATCTTCGTTTTGCTTCATAAGAGGAACAAGATGTAATCCATAAAGTTTTATATTACCGCCCAGTATATCTATGTTTGCAAACAATACCGACATAAGACCTGCTCTTCCCGACCACATGAACGCTATAACGATATCCCCTATATTCTTGTTAAATGGCAACGGGTGGGTATTATCAATCTTAATATAGATTAATCCTGTACTTTTGTCTATAATAACATTTTCTGGCAATGGCTGTCCTTCAACTGCGGCCATTACAACTGACGTACAATATCCTATAGCAGCAGATGTTTTAAGCCCATATTTCAATGATTCGAGCTCAGGTTGCTGATTGTGTTCTTTATACTTATTGCAGGAACAGAACAGAAGAATTATGAGTATAACATATAGCTTATGAAGAAATGACATACTAATATTTTATTTCAGACAATTTAAGCAAAAAGGTGAAATTGTTTGATTTAAACTTAGTATTTTATTTTCCAAATCATATCTTTTTGTTGTAATATGACTATAGGCTGAGACTTTGTAACTTTCCTGCAAGCACCTAATACCCAACACGCTGCAAACCTTTCACCTCACACGCTCTTTTTTTTTTACAATCTTTATAAGGAAATGCCTGTTCTGATTTTTTTTAGTATCTTAAATGTCCGATTCTGACAACTAAACATTAAACTGTTTTTATATGAAAACATTAATTTCGTTTCTTGTAATTTTATTCCTGGCAATAGGACAATCAACAGGCCAGGTATCGGGTAATAATGTTACCGATGCAATTCTCTCGGGATATTCGGTACGGACTTACACATCAGTACCTGTTACTGACCAGCAGCTTGATATTATACTGAAATGCGGCATCAAGGCTCCAAGCGCCAATAACCGCCAGCCATGGAAGTTTACTGTAATCAGGGATGAACCAACCATGCAGGAGATCATTGATAATGTGGTTCCCGGGAATGTGCTGATTGTTATTTCAGGTGTTGTATCACAGCAGGGGAGTACTCCTGATTTCGACTGTGGTCTGGCAACCCATAGCATGTTCGTTGCTGCTGAAGGACTTGGTCTAGGTGCTCGCATATATGGCAGTCCGGTTAGCAAAATAATCTCAAACAGAGAGGCCTACCAGATACCATCCGGCTACAAACCTGTTATGGTACTGCGTATCGGGAATATCGACAGGAGCGTTGATGCCGTATCAGCTGCATCAACCAGAAAAATGCCCGACGAGGTGATTAATTATAAAAAATAGTAACCTGCGTGAGACATTGGGCATGAGGCTTGATGGGAGAAGCAGGAAGTGGAATAGAAGGTGATTTCCCGGACTACCGGTGTTGGTCTTAAAAAATCATAAAATTTGGTATTGGTTTAAAAATCAATTTTTAAATCCATAAGAATTGATAATTTTATCAATTAATCAATCTAAAACCCCTTCTGATGAAAAAGACAATACTTACTCTTTGCTTCAGCCTGGTGCTGCTTATAATATCTGTCAGCCTGTTTTCCCAGAGCTCCCTTTCAATAGGAAAGATAATGCAGGGAGAGAGGTTCACAGGATTCTCACCAACTGATATTCGGTGGTCTCCAGTTGGCAACCGAATCTATTTTACATGGAACCCGGAGATGGAACTTCTGTCATCACTCTATGTAATTTCAACAGATAAGCCGCAACCGGTTAAAGTAACCCTCGAAGAACAAAAGAGCCTGCCGGCTTTCCGCGGGACATATAACCGAAGCAGATCGAAGATGTTGTATGCAAAAGACGGGGACCTGTTTATGCTGGATATTAAAACAGGTATCTCAAAGCAGATCACCTCCACTTTAGGAAGTGAGAGCAACCCTGTCTTCAGTAAGAATGAAGATAAGGTTATTTACACCACCGGAAATAATCTTTTCTCATGGGATATATCGACAGGTGCCATCAACCAGCTGACCGATCTCCGTCAGGGTAAAGAAAAGCCCGAAGAATCTCCCTACAATAATCCCCGCGACAGGTGGCTGCACAATAGTGAGATGTACCTCATAAGGGTTCTTGCCGAAAGAAAGAATATCAGGGATATGACAAGCAAAGAGGAAAAAGCTCTTGAACCCTCACGACCAAAGGTGATCTATACGGGTCAGGGTATGACACGATCGCTGAAACTGAGTCCCGATAATAACTACCTTACATGGCTGACATTACAGCAGGGTGACGATAAACCGACCATCGTTCCGGATTATGTTACCGAATCGGGCTATACGGAAGATATGCGGGGAAGAGCCAAGGTTGGCTACAATACCTCCAATTCTTCAGGACTGAGTATATACGATATAAAGCGCGATACCGTATATCCGGTTAAGATCGACGATATCCCCGGACTGACAGATAAACCTGATTATGTTTCGGATTACCCGCAGAAAAAAGCTGAAAATTCAAAAAAATCAGATAAGCCGGAAAAACCGGAAAAGAGAGGTGTAAGAATAGGAGAACCAGTATGGTCCGACGATGCATCATTTGCTGTGGTGGACATTTATTCCAACGATAATAAGGATCGCTGGATTATGCTTTTAGATATGAAAACCGGTGGATTGAAGCTCCTTGACAGACAGCATGATGATGCATGGATAGCCGGTCCGGGTATAGGATACGGAGGCTCGTTAGGATGGCTTGCAGATAATAAGACTCTTTATTTCCAGTCAGAGGAGACAGGATATTCACATCTCTATACAATTGATGTGATAAGCGGAAGTAAAAAAGCCTGGACATCAGGAAAATATGAGGTGTCTGATCTCTCTCTGTCAAACGACAGTAAATTCTGGTATTTTATTTCAAATGAGGTTGATCCTGGTATCAATGAATTATATAAAATATCAGTTAAGGATGGTTCAAAAACAAGACTCACTTATTTTGAGGCTGGAGTTGAGGCAGATCTTTCACCTGATGAGAAATATTTTGCTCTGCGTGTATCAAAGGCTAACACTCCATGGGAACTCTATATTATGGAGAACAGGGAAAAGGCTGTTCCCGTTAAGGTAACCGAATCATTGACACCTGAGTTCAGATCTTATAACTGGAGGATTCCGCAATATATCAAATTCACTGCGTCGGACGGTGTAATGGTCCCTGCAAGGTTGTACAGACCTGCCAGGACGGTGGAGAACGGACCTGCTGTCATTTTTGTTCACGGAGCAGGATATTTGCAGAATGCCCACAGGTGGTGGAGCAGCTACTTTCATGAATATATGTTCCATAATTTTCTTGTTGATAACGGTTATACGGTGATCGATATTGATTATCGCGGGAGTGCAGGTTACGGTCGCGACTGGCGTACAGCAATATACAGGCATATGGGAGGAAGAGATCTCGATGACAATGTTGACGGGGCGAAATACCTGACAGACAAGTGCCAGGTCGATCCGGCCAGGATAGGTATCTACGGAGGTTCTTACGGAGGTTTTATTACACTGATGGCAATGTTTACAAAACCCGGCATTTTTGCAGCTGGCGCCGGACTCAGATCAGTTACCGATTGGGCCCATTACAACAACGGATACACCTCAGAAATTCTTAACACACCGGTGACAGATAGTCTAGCCTATGTAAAAAGCTCCCCAATCTATTATGCTGAAGGTTTGCAGGGTGCTCTTCTCATGTGCCATGGCATGATAGACAGCAACGTACATTTCCAGGATATTGTAAGGCTTACCCAGCGATTGATCGAACTTGGAAAGAATAACTGGGAACTTGCGGTATATCCTCTTGAAAGCCACGGTTTTGTTGAGCCATCAAGCTGGACTGATGAATACAAACGTATCTATAAGCTGTTTGAGGATAACCTGAGGCAGAGGAAGTAAAGACTTAGAGACTAAGTGACTTAGAGACTAAGTGACTGAGAGACGAAGAAACTTGAAGATGCCTTGAATTCCGTGTAAATCCGTGTAATCCGTGTAATCCGTGTAATCCGTGTAATCCGTGGTGAATAAAAGGTGAAACGGCAAAACAGCTCAATGAGGCAAGAATGAACAGGTTCGGGTTTGTGGGGAACCTGATTAAATAACTTATTATTAAATTTGTACCAGAAAATCTCTTAAGCAATGCCCGTCAGATTTAAAATGATCATAAGCCGGATCGGGCTTTTATTCTTTCTGAGCTCAATCCAGGCAAATGCCCAGTTATTCAGTGATTCCGCTACAATGAAACTGGTGAGGGAAGATATTGATTACATTTATAATCTGCAGTTTAATAAATCTGATGAACTTTATAAAGAGATAATAAAGTTATATCCCGAACATCCAATCGTATACCTTCTGAGAGGAATTACAACTTATTGGGAAAATTATCCGATGCTGAATACTTCTTCTGCGCGCAATTCATTTGAAAATGATATGCACCAATGTATTAAGCTATCTGAAAAGAATGATGAGGCGGATAAAGAAGCTGAATATTTATTAGCCGATCTGTGTGCCAGGGGAATGCTATTGTCATTTTATTCCGATAATGACCTTATTATGCAAGTGGCTCCCCTTACAATAAGTACTTATAAATATCTCAGGCGTGCCTTTGAATTTACTTCCCAATGTACGGATTTATACTATTTTACCGGAACGTACAATTATTATCGCGAAGCCTATCCTAAGGTCTATCCGGTATATAAATCACTGGCTTTCCTCCTTCCCAGGGGAAATGAAGAAGAAGGATTGAAAGAACTGAAGATAGCCGCCATGAACTCAGTTGTGATGAGGGCTGAAGCAAATTCTTTGCTTGAATGGATATATTTAAACTTTGAAAATAAGTTGCAGGAGAGTATATATTACAGCAGGATTCTTCATGAGAACAATCCTGGAAATGAACTATACCTCTCAACATATATCAGAAATCTTTTGCTTGAGAAAAATTACGACGAAGCTGAAAAGTTGATCACAGGATCATCGGAGGAAGAAGGGAATAAATTTTATCAGGCACAGCTCATGATTTTAAAAGGAATACTGGAGGAAAAAAAATATAATGACGATAAGCTCGCACAGGAGTATTATAAGAAAGGCATAACCGACATTTCCATTTTTGGAAAGTATGGGAATGAATATGCGGCCTATGCCTATTTCGGTCTGAGCCGTGTGGGAGAAGTCAACGGCAAAAATCCGACACGCAAAATATACAGGAAGGAGGCATTGAGACTTGCAGATTTTAAGAAAATTAATTTTGATAAATAGCATGATTCAATGTCCCATGGTAAATTCTTTTATTACATTCATTGCCTGCTCTGCCTATTCTGATCCTCATAAGTGCAGCTCTGCAAACGGACTTTAATACCATTCCTGCCTCTTGCATTGATTGCAGATAATGGACCTTATTAACTTAAACATGATAGGACCTGAGGTAGATTTTAATACTTTTGTATATAATCAATACATAAACAGATGAAAAAAATCTATTCTGTAGTAATTCCTGTGGCATTGGTGGTTTTGCTGAATTCCTGTGCTGCAGTTTACAGGTGTGGTGATGCAAAACCATCGAAGGAACCGATAACCTGGGGAAAAAGGCTGAAAGCAGTTGTGAATGAAAGAGATGCATTGTGTAATAGTCTGGCAGCAAAGGAGAAAGAAAATGCCGGATTAAAGGATAATTTATCAGTTCAGACAAACATGAACAAAGATCTTTCTGATCGGTTTAAGGCTTTGCAGGATAAATATAACGATTTGGTTAATCAGAACCTGTCTCAAACCGATAAGCTGGGCAGGGCTCTGACTTCAAAATCAGAAGAACTGGATGCCAAGGAAAAATTGCTTTCCGAAAGGGAGAGGACTCTCGATGAGATGAGAAAGATCATAAACCGACAGGATTCGATAACCAACAGGTTAAACTCCGTATTAAGAAATGCCCTGCTTGGCTTTAATTCCGATGAGTTGTCGGTCGAAATTAAGAACGGGAAGGTATATGTGTCCATGTCAGATAAGCTTCTTTTTAAATCAGGAAGTTCTGCAGTGGAAGATAAAGGGAAAAATGCCTTAAAAGTTCTGGCAGAAGTTCTGGATAAAAATCCTGATATTGACATCCTTGTTGAAGGACACACTGATAATGTGCCTATTAAAACATCAGTATATAAAGATAACTGGGATCTAAGTGTTGCAAGAGCCACATCAATAGTCAGGATACTGACCCTTGACTATAAAATTGCACCGACCCGCCTGACAGCTTCAGGGAAAGGAGAATATTTTCCCAAAGCTGATAATGGAACGGCAGAAGGAAGAGCCAAAAACCGAAGAACAGAAATAATTCTTTCTCCGAAACTGGATGAACTAATGAACCTGCTGAATATCTGAAAGATCTGCCCATCGGGGTTGCCGTTAAAATGCTTCGATGAATTCATTGATCAAAAAAGCCCATATTATTTGCAACCGGGGTTACATTTTTTGAGCAGTCATCTGACTCGAGCCTGATTCAAATTCTGTTCTTGAAATATTTTTAAATCCGGCGGCATTTAACATAGTGGTAACTTCTTTTTCTGTAAAGCAATCTCCGGCTTCAGTTCCGACGAGCATGTTGATTGCAAAAATGGCACCTGATGTTGGCTGTGTTCTGTCATTGTTCATGATCCAGTCCTGAATTACAATTCTGCCATTTTGATTTAAAGCGTTAAAGCATTTATTAATAAGTTTTTCATTTATCTCAAGCGAATTACTGTGAATGATTGCTGAAAGGAATACCAGATCAAATCCTTCCGGCAGATCATCTTTTGTATAATCCCCTTCATGGGTTTTAATTTTGCCTGAGAAGCCTTCTTTTTCGATAAACTTTCTGGTGATGGGAATAACATTGGGCAGATCAAAAACAGTAGCTTCAATCTCAGGATTTTTTGAAACAAATTCCATCGAAAATGCACCTGATCCGCCTCCAACATCCAAAACAGTTTTTACTCCCGAAAGATCAATCTTTGCCAGCTGATCTGGTGCCTGTTTTTTTGCCCTGTCGTGCATTGCACTTATAAAAGCGAAAAGCCATTCATTTCCTCTTACATTAATTTCTGACGGATTGGCTGATTTCCCCGTTCTGACAACCTGAGTAAGGTTGCTCCATGTATTCCAAAGATGGTTCGAGTGCATAAGACCACCTAAATATTCAGTACTCTTTTTGGACATGAATGTAAAACTTTCCGGAGTATTAAAGAACAGATTGTCATGCTTCGTCAGGAAACCTAAAGATACCAGTGCATTCAGCAGACGCACGCAGGCATGTTCATCCAGATGCAGATTGTTTGCAATCTGATAGCTTGTTGAACCGGATTCTTCAACATTTGAAAAAATATCAAGCTCAAAACTGCTTAATAAAATTCTGCTTTTTTGGAACGAGGAAGCAATTTCTCTGATTTTAGCTGGATTCATCATAATTTAAGATTTTATTTTGGTGTTATTGATCATATTTATCTGCTAATGTATTTTGTTTTTGAGATTTACCGGAAAATATCTTCTGACCGGCGAATACTAATTTTACCTAATCTGACTCTGTTCCAATAGCAATCCCTGTTATTCAGCATCCGGCTGACAGAATAACACTTTATCAGATACTTTGTTTCAGATACACTAATGCCGGACCCGGTTCCCCTTTTTTCGAACCACACAAAAGCATGGTTAAAGAGGCCTTTTTAAATATACACGATCTTACCGGCGTACAACATAATGATCAAAAAATCAGAGATGAGCAATCAGTGTTTTTTCCTTAAATTCAGTTGTTCATGATAGCATTTTACTGTAACTTTAATGGAATATCCGGACAGAAGTGTTAATGATTTCAACTTTTCAACTTTTCAACTTTTAAACAGGAAGTCCCATACAAACATATTAAATGGTATAATCTTAATAATAAATCTGTTATGGAATACTATGCTGCACAGAAATTAAAGGATTCCTGGGGTGAAAAGCCATGTGATCATCCTCATCTGGAGAAGGAATATTATTCCGGAGCCTTCCTGATAAATTATGTATGCATCCGGTGTGGCAAAGAATTTTCTATCGCCGCGAAACTGGAGATGGATGAGGAAAGAAAAAAAATTAGCCGCGATCTGGCCTGAAAGCCATTCAACCCATTTTTGTCCTGTAATTCAGTTTGTTCAGATAATCTGCAGCAAATATGATCAGAAGTGACCTTCTTTTTACTAACTTCACATCAGGTATGTATAAATGTCTGTATATCTGTAATATGAAGTATTTTAAAAAAGAAATTACCTTTTCAGTATACCTTTTAGCAGGCCTATGTCTTTGCCTCAATTCTTTTACCCAGATACCGGACAAAACGATTATTACAGGTACTGTAACTGATGCCAAAACAGGCGAACCGATTCCATTTGTTTCGGTTTATCTTAAGGGCACAACGGTTGGTACAGTCACAGGCAATGATGGGAAGTATATTATCAGAACCAATAATCCTGCAAAAAGTATTGTCTTTGCATATATCGGCTATCAGACCGAATCACGAAATATAATATCGGGGAAAGAACAAACCATCAATATAAGGCTGGCACTTAACATATTTGCACTTGATGAGGTAATAGTGAATCCTGCAAGAAAAAATTACAGGAACAAAGGCAATCCTGCTGTTGAGCTTATTGATAAAGTGATTGCTCATGAAGACCGGAACAGGAAAGAGGCATATGATTATCTGGAATATAAACAATATGAAAAGATACAGTTTGCTTTAAGCAATATAACCGAGAAATTCAAACAGGAAAATATGTTCGATAAGTTCAGGTTTGTATTTGATAATGCAGATACAACAAAACGGATTGGCAATACTGTTCTTCCCATATTTATCAGAGAATCGATCTCTGATCATTACTACCAGAAAGATCCTGAAAAAACAAAGGAAATTACCCGTGCTCAAAAAACCACCAATCTTAATAAATATCTTGACAATAAAGGAGTTTCCGAATATTTCAGGTATTTATATCAGAATATTAATATCTACGATAATGAAATTTTATTCCTGACTAACAAATTCTTAAGTCCCATTGCCAGGACAGCGCCCCTGTTCTACAGATATTTTATTCTCGATACAATACCGGTGAACGATATAAGATGTATAAAGGTGTTTTTTGAACCAAGGAACAAAACAGATTTACTTTTCCATGGCGATCTTTACATAACCATGGATAGCAGTTATGCAGTCAAAAAAATTGACATGGGGATGAATAAGAATATTAATATTGACTGGGTACAGGAGGTGAGTATAACACAGGATTTTGAGAAATTTGGAGATAAAGGCTGGCTGCTTTCAAAAGATGATATCTTAATTGATTTTGGCATAACTCAAAACTCACTGGGTTTGTATGGGCAACGTACCATCTTTTACAAAGATTATAAAGTTAATGAGCCTATAAGTGAAAAGATCTTCAAAGGTCCTGAGAAAATTGAAAGGCTTGATCAATCTTCAGATACTGCCGGTTTCTGGGAAGCGAACCGGTACACCCCGCTTTCCAGGTCAGAAGCAGGAATTTATAGTACCATCGATAGTATCAAAAAGATCCCTGCCTTTAACAGACAGATGAAAATTTTAACACTTCTTACAACCGGATATCTGGAACTCGGTAAAATCGAAATAGGCCCCGACGAAAGTTTTTTCAGCCATAATTCTGTTGAAGGGTACAGATTCAGATTCGGAGCCAGGACAACCCCTGCTTTCAGCAGGAAAATAACCTATGAGGGTTATGTGGCATATGGCCTTAAAGACAGGATCTATAAGTATAATGCAGCCATAACTTACTCATTGACACCCAGGACGATATTCCAGTTTCCCGTAAAGTCGCTGAAGCTCTCCTATCTGAAAGACACTAAAATTCCGGGCCAGGAACTTCAGTTCACACAAAGTGATAATATATTTCTATCCTTTAAAAGAGGCCTTGACGATAAGCTTTTTCTTAACAATACGATTAAAGCTGAATACCTGAACGAATTCGAAAATCATTTCTCTTTCCTGGTGGGCTATAGCTATACCAGGCAATCACCTGAAGGAAATCTCCGCTTTAATACAACCGATTATAACTTATTAACAGATGACGTCACAGGGATAAATATCTCGGAACCTTCGCTGAATCTGCGTTATGCCCCGAATGAATCATTTTACCAGGGCAAATTATACAGGGATCCCTTCCCGGGCAGGTATCCTGTTATTCAGCTGAATATTGCAGGCGGCTCAAAATCATTTTATAACGATTATAATTATATGCGGATTCAGCTCAGTATTAGCAGAAGATACTACGTTTCGATTTTTGGTTATACAGATATATCGTTTGAGACAGGCAAAATTTTCGGAAAAGTTCCTTACCCGCTGTTATTCATACACAGGGCTAATCAAACATATTCATATCAGAAGAACTCCTACAACCTCATGAATTTCCTTGAATTTGTAAGTGATCAATATGTCTCATGCAGTATTGATTATAGCTTTAATGGATTCTTTTTCAATAAAATCCCTCTGCTAAAGAAGCTTAAATTTAGAGAACTTGTAACCTGTAAGGTATTATACGGAGGGCTAAGCAAAACTAATAATCCTGATTATCAGCCCGATCTGTTTAAGTTTCCTACTGATGAAAATGGTGTTCCTCTCACATATACTCTTAGCAAAAAGCCTTATGTTGAGGCGAGTATCGGTGTTTCAAATATTCTCAGGATTTTCAGGGTTGACCTGGTCAAACGGCTTACCTACCTGAATCTGCCTAATGTTTCAGAATTAGGGGTCCGTATTCAGTTCAAATTTGATATATAGCCGGTTATCCGGCAAATGTTATTGTGTAATAAGAAGATTATTTGTGCATACATGATCAGTCAACAGTTCAGGAGGTAAAAAACTTAAAACTAAAGTAAAATAATTATCTGTATCGTTTTACTGCAAAGATATATGCTGACAAATAAATTGAACAAAGATCATTAATAACATCAACGTAGTTAAATACGTTTTTTAATACGTTGAAAAAATTTCCGGTTATGGCACGCAGAAAAATTGAAAAGAGGAACATACGAAGCCTGACGAAGATATCGGGTGGTACAAGTTATGCGGTAACAATACCCATTGAGTTTATCAGGAAACTTAAATGGCGGGGTAAACAGAAGCTGGAGGTAAAACTTTACCAGGACAGGATCATAATCCGCGACTGGAAGCCTTAGAAGAAAAGGAGTTCCCGCCAAAGCGGGGGCACGATGGCATAACGGCACATGGGAAGCCTTGGAGACTAAGAGACTTAGAGACTGAGAGACTTAGCGACTAAGAGACTGAGAGACTTGTGCTTTGAAATCCGTGCTAATCCGTGTAATCCGTGGTGAATAAGTTCATGGGTTCAAATATCAGGTTCAGCGGTCGGGCGGCTTAATATTGATCTAATTTCTATTTTCATATTCCTGTAATGTGAGCCATTCCAGTAAATACGGTTACATTCATCACAGACTTTAAACTTCCTGAAGTATCGCCTGGTCATAGGCATTAAACGGCCGATAACTTCCTCTTTTGTCACTTGCCTGAGCAGTCCGTTACATTCCAGGCATCGCGAAAAAAGAGCGATCGGTTTCTTTATGTCAAAGTTGAGAAATACCTCTTTTAACTGAGTGCGGGGATACTGGGACCTTATACGAAAACCATGCCTGACATTTTTATTTCTAAGCATTTCCTTGTCCCTTGTGAGGATGGTTCTCATTTCCGTTATTGCAAGATCTATTATTCCGTTATCGTTAAGGTCAGTCCGATAGCATGTATCAAAGCCGCATAATCGCAGGTACTTTGCCAGTTTTCCCAGGTGTGCGTCAGCAATAAACTTCAGATCTTCCATAAAGCCGGGAATATTCGATGCTCATATAAGTCATTCATTCATCTGTAAATAAAAATAACAATCCGGAATTTGCAAATGTTTCAGAAAGATCATGGTACCGGAATAATGGTCATTATATCAGCGAGGCTGAAGAAAGGTATCTTCACATTCAGGGTTATTCTATTTTCTTTGCAGTCATCCCGTTAAGACTGAAACCTGTGACCCTGTTATCCTTACCGGTTAGAAACCGGAGAAATCCTCTGTACTCTCTTACAAAGAAATCAGTGTCGGAGGTAAAATAAATATTCCAGAAAAGATCCCCCACCGCATTTAAAAGGAGGCCGTCAGGACCCATTTTAATAGTTACTGTTGTCCCGTTGACATCATATTTCCCGGGATACCTTTCTGCAATTGATTCATCTAAATCAATAACCTTTTTTATTTCCGGCAGGTAATAATCTTTCCACTTATACACGGTTGCCACACTGTTAGCTATTTCCTCAAGTATGGCTCCGTTGTCTGAATTTGTCATAATAACAACTCCTTCACCATTATCGCGGCAGCCGATTGCTATGCATGAAAATCCCTCATTCCCACCGGTATGATTAAAATATTTCAGAGAACCGGTCACTCTTGAATTTACAAAAGTGCCCAGCGCTGCATCCTCAAGTACAGGAGTAAGTCTCAGTCTGGTCATTTCCGAAGTAAGTATCTTTGATGATTTCCCCTGATAGGAGAGTTGTGTCTCAATGATATACTTGCACAGATCAGACGGATTTGTCCATAATCCGGCTGCTGCCTGCTCAGGATAAATGTGATACTTCCCTTTGACCTCACTGCCATCGGCTTTATAACCTGTTGCAAGCAGCGATTCCTTTTTTTGCGGTGGCTGGGTAAATGAACTGCTTGTCATGCCAAGCGGATCAAGCACATTTTTCTGCATAAAAACATCATAAGGCCGGTGAGTTATATCCGTTACTATGAGCTGCGATATAGTGATTCCTCCGCCTGAATATATAACACTTCTTCCCGGTTCAGCTGATGATCTCACTGCTTCTGTGTTGGCAGGCTTTTGCCCGTCAAGTATCTGGGATAAGGTCGGAAGAGCCGAACCTTTTTCATACCCCGGGAAACCGTGAATGGTGAGCCCTGCAGTATGACTTAACAGGTTGGTTAGGGTTATCTTTTTATTATTTGATTTCTCATCATAAGGAAATTTCCACGTTACCAGGTATTTATTTATATTACTGTCAAGGTCGAGTTTGTTTTCCTGAACCAGTTTTAATATTCCAACACTGTTCAGAGATTTGCTGATCGATGCTGCCTGGAATAGAGTCTTTTCAGTTACAGGCCGGTTTTCTGAGACATCGGCAAAACCGTAACCACGGGCCCATTCAACTTTATAATTGTGAATTACTGCAATACTGACACCATTGATGTTATAATATTTCATTCTCTCCGCCAGATTCCATGTATCATGATAACCTGTCTGAACCCAGCCCGCCAGGTTGTTTTCGACCAGACTGATTTTTTCCTCTATATCAGTCGGATAATTTTTACTCAGTGATTTCGTTGAGCAATTACTTAATGAGATCAGGAGAATTATTATTCCTGATACGGTGGTTTTTTTATTAATATGATACATGATTATTCAAATTTTCAGGATCTGTTATTGATTTATCAAATTTAGTATATATGATCTGATTATGAAATGATTTTCGAGCCGGAATTACCGGGATTTTTACTACAGCTTCAGCAATAGGGAACAACCGCATAACATCGGTAAAAAAGAGTCGGGTGTCATAGCCGGCATACGTTTTGATGAAATTTATTCTGTAATTTTTCCATTTAATTCAGTGAAATTCCCGATAAATATTTGATTTATCTGGTGTATTTTTCACCACGGAAGACACAGATTACCATGGTACAATAAATCCGGACATCCCAGGTCAGCTGAAGTGAGATCTCGGGGTCATAAAAGCCTTAACTTCACTATAACACATTTCTTCAACTTAACGATGGTCCAACAGTTCAGGAAATGATGTCAGTGTCTGGGAATTTTATCAGGTCTTTTTTCAGAGATACTTACTTACTATATCTCTATTGGAAAAGGGAGCAAGGCAAAATCTCATCATGATTTTCCACGATGTAAGCCAGGATATCTTTGCTCCGTTCTTTCTGTTTTCTATCATCTTTTTTACAAGGAAAGGGGTCACAGTTTCAGGATCGTTAGCCAGGATATTGTAAATCCTTATCAGGTGCCTGTTTTGTTCCCTGTCCTTTTTCAAGGGTCTGAGGGTCATGTCTGTCAATACCATACCGGGACTGATGGTTCCAACTATTACCGGGCCGCTTTTAACCTCTTTTGCAAATGCATCAGTAAAATATCTGACAGCCCGCTTTGACGTTCCGTATGGTGTCAGCCCTGAAATAGTCCGTCCGTCACTCCCAAGACCTTCCATATTATAAATTGCACCGGATCCCTGTTGCAACATGTTGTTATAGGCAACATGTGTTGCCAGCATCAGACCTTTAACATTAGTATCAATTATTTTCAGAAAAATTTCAGGCTTGATCTGATAAAACGAAGCCTGTTCATTTGAGATACCTGCATTGTTTATCCATATGTCGACGGCTCTGAAATTTTCCGAAGCATATTTCCAAAGATCATTAAGATCTTTTTCGCTAGTAACATCACATATCACTGCTCCGTAACTCTCTTTTTCGAAGTGCCCCGACAGAGTTTTTAATGAGTTTTGTACGGAACCGTCATTTGTACCCGAGTATACCACATTCCATCCGGCCAGAAGAAATTCCCTCACAAGTCCGGCACCAATGCCCCTGGTACCTCCGGTAATAATTACTGTTTTCATGTCTGACAGTTGTTACAATCTAACAAAGGAATGTAATAAATTGTTTTTCCGGGATAAGCCGGAGATATCTGATGGTATTAAAGTTCTATAGTGACGCATTCATTCGCCCACCGATTGAATTCTTTGAAATATCTTTTACTGTGATACCAGGATTTATAACCTTAATCATTCCTTGGCCCTGATGCCTCACGCCCGACGCCCGATGCCTCACGCCCGATGCCTGACGCCTGATGCCCGACGCCTGATGCCCGACGCCTATCATTTACCTGATGCCGGTGTTGAGAACGGAGGTGCCTTAATTACCTTATCCTCTTTTTGTATCATCCTCATAACCTCTTCCACCGCCTTTTCGAGTTGCGGATCACGTCCCTCTTTCAGAGATTTGGCATCCTGCCTTACGGCAATGTCAGGAGGAATTCCAACATTCTCAGCAATCCATTTATTGTTTACAGGATCGAAGATCGCGTTATCAGGTGCAGTGACCGTTCCTCCGTCAATCAGCCGGTAATGGACCGAAGATTTTACGAGTCCTCCCCAGGTTGTTGATCCTATCAGCGGACCTACCTTCTGCTGCCTGAAGACCCATGGGAAAAAATCACCTCCTGATCCTGACATCTCATTGATAAGCAATACTTTCGGACCAAGAATCCCTGCCGGAATAACTCCCGGTTTTCCATCAGGTACCTCATTTGTGTAAGCGGCACGTAAGCTGCGCTTCATCAGGTCAACCATATAATCGTCGAGTAATCCGCCTCCATTGAATCGCTCGTCGATGATTGCTCCTTTTTTATCCTGCTGGGCGAAGAAATAGCGGTTGAAAGAGACAAGTCCCTGAGAACTTGTATTGGGAACCCAAACATAAGCCAGCTGTCCGTGCGACAGGCTGTCAACCAGACGCCTGTTATCCTCTACCCAGGCTCTCTGGCGCAGGGCATTCTCACTTCTGATAGGTTTGACAGTCTCCCTCCAAGATCCTTCGAATTTTGGCAAGCTGTTGATATTCAGAACTGTTTGTTGCTCAAGGGTTCCTTCAAGAAACCGGAACGGGTCGTCTGCAGCTGTCAGCTCTCTGCCATTGATGCCAACAATGTAATAACCCTCTTTTATTTTAATACCGGGCTGATCAAGCGGACTTGTCAGGTCGGGGTTCCAGCTTTCTGTAGTATAAATGCGTTTGATTTTCCAGTAATTATTTTCGGCTGCCAGATCAGCGCCCAGCAATCCAACATTCGGTTTTTCCACCTCGGGCATATCACCTCCCGAAACAAAACTATGGCCAACAGAGAGCTCTCCGTTAACCTGGTCGAGTACGTAATTAAGGTCACTCCTGTGTTTCACAAAAGGTATCAGAGGTGAATAGCGGACGTATACATCATTCCAGTTTCGACCATGCATATTGGGATCGTAGAAATAATCGCGCTCGTACCTCCAGGTCTCCTCAAACATCTGCGACCATTCTGCCTCCCTGTCAAGCTGCATCTGAAGATTTACATTCATAGTCTTCCCTGTATCTGCAGGTTTTGCGGCATCCAGTACTTTCCAGTCTCTGCCGGCCCTTACAAGCAGTTTTTTACCGTCAGCTGACACCGAAATATTACCCGCTCCTGTTGTAAACTCTTTCATCTCCCTGTCCTCAAGAACATATTTCTGAAGTGTCAGTCCTGGTTTATTAGGGACACTCTCCGCAATGAACAGGGTTCCTTTGGGTCCGTTAAACAGTGCTACATAATTCCTGCGAGGAATTGGAAGAGGGATTGTCCTTCGGTCGATATTCTCAAAGTCTATTTTTATTAATGCTGAGTCGGCAGTTGCGGCTTTCGGGATGTCAGCCTTCTTTTTACTATCTTTTAGTACTTCCTTTTTTTCTTCCTTTTTTACTTCTGCTTTTTCCTCGTCACTGCGCAGCTTGAACGGTGAGGGATCATCTTTTTTCAGGTTTATAACATAGCACGTGTATTCAGGGTTGGCATTCATTGAGCTTGTATTTGCCCATCCTGATCCTAATGCCACTTCAGTGCTGGCAAGAAAATAAAGATGTTTTCCGTCCAGATCCCAGGCCGGTGAAAAGGCATCGGCAAATAAGTTAGTTATCGGATGCACACTGTTATCATTTTGTGACCAGACAGTTATCCTTCTGAAGTTGTTTGACGCAGTTTTGGTATAAGCCAGCCACTTTGAATCGGGTGACCAGGCAAGACCCATTGAGCCTCTCTGGAGATTCACACCTCCGGTATCAATGGTTTTAATCTCACCCGTTTCCACGTTCAGTACTCTGACACGGACATCATCATCATCAAATGCAATCAGTTTACCGTCGGGAGACCACACAGGTTCCCAGGCCATTTTAGATTCTCCGATAGGGATCTTCTTCGGTTCTGACAGGCCATCCTGTGAAGCGATCAGGAGAACGTAATCTTTGTGTCCGGTATCTGAGAACCAGGCAATTTTATCACCTTTTGGCGACCATACAGGTGCTCGATCTGCAACACCTGAACTTTTAGTGATATTTCTTACATCGCCCTGTTCAACAGGCACAGTAAAGATCTCTCCCCTTGATTCCATTATCGCCCTCTTGCCTGTCGGTGATAGTGCGGCTGTACTTATCATTTCAGAGGTATTTACCCATTTGGTCTCAGCCCATGGAAAATCGCCTGAGATGTTGATATCAAGCTGTCTTATATCATTGGTTGCCGGATCAAGAAGAAAAAGATAACCATCCCTTTCAAAAGCAAGCTTGTTTTTACCTGACAGCCATTTTATGTCTGATCCTGTGTAGTGTGTTATCTGTTTCAGCTCCCTGGTCTCAGTCGAATATGACCATATATTGGATATGTTATCACGGTCCGATAGAAAATAGATATTCTTTCCAAGCCAAACCGGAAGTATATCAATAGTCTTTTCATTTGGTAACAATACTTCTGACTGATCTTTCAGATCGAGTATGGTGAGTGGGGTATTTTGTCCGCCTCTGTACATTCGCCATTCTTTATCCCAGCGGTTAACCCTGTCAATAATTATCTTATTACCATCAGGTGAAAATGAACCGTTTGTACCCCACTGCGATGCCAGAAGGGTGGAAGGTCCTCCCTTTAATGGTACAAGCCAAAGACGTTCGACAGAGGAAGGAGGGAAATCTCTTGAAGAGGAGTAAAGGATCTGGCTGCCATCGGGAGTCCATCCTCTTGCTGTGGCAGCTGAGGGATGCCAGGTAAGCCGCCTGGGAGTCCCCCCTTCGATCGGGACCGCATAAATACAATCAATACCTGACCGGTTAGAAGTAAAAGCAATTGTCTTTCCGTCGGGTGAAATCTGGGGATTTCTTTCAACAGCCTGGGTACTTGTAATACGAAGAAGGTGCGATCCATCGATACCTGAAACCCAGATATCGCCACCATAAATAAAGGCTATCCGGGTATCATTAACTGAAGGTTGCCGGAGTAATCTAGTTCCCTGGGCCATGAGTGCTGTCACTGATAAAGTAAGGAGTAAAATTATCAGTGTAAATCGCAGGCGGATTACATGATTTGATACAGATGTGTGAAGATTATTAACTTTCATTTTTTTAAGGATTTCATGTATTTTATATTAAGCTAATGCGAAGATTATCTTCAAGCAGGACAAAAGATCGTTATTATTATTAAAGATAATCCAATCAAATTTACATTTTACTGCTGTCATATACAATTTCATTTTTTGTTTATTTACTGATCACATGTTAACTTTGTCAGTCTTGCTAACCCGTTAACCCTTTTGTTCAATTTACCTGAATTTTAAAAGCCATATTGATGGAAAGGAGTCTGAAAAAATTAATTGAAGAGGGTGAAAATCAAAAGCTTGACTTTAAGTACTGCATTTCTGACAGCAGAAAGATCGCCAGGACATTATCAGCCTTTGCCAACAGCGACGGAGGCAGGTTGCTTATTGGTGTCAGAGATAACGGAAGTATAGCAGGAATAAAATCAGATGAGGAGTACTATATGGTTGATACTGCTGCTCTTCTTTTTTGCAGGCCGCGGGTTATATTTTCAATAAAGCAGCACAATGCGCTGGGAAAAACAATTCTGGAGGTTGAGGTTCAAAAAGGAGAAGACAGACCATATCAGGCTAAAAATGAAGAAGGTAAGTGGCTTACATATTTCAGGCACAATGATCAGAACCTTGTGGCAAATAAAATTCTGCTTCAGATCTGGAGAAAAGAAAAAACGGGATCCGGAGTACTTGTCCGGTTCAGTGATGCAGAGAATTCCCTGCTTGATTATCTGGGGAAGCACAGCTCAATCACACTATCGATGTTCAGAAAAATAGCACATATTCCGACAAAAAGAGCCGAGAAAATTCTTACAAATCTGATAATACTAAAAGTTTTAATTATGAATGTCTCTGATAAGGGATTCAGCTATGCACTTAATCCGGTTGATCCGCTAACAGTAAATATTGAGACGGGTACAGGATAACATGCAATGTGAATTTACAGTGGAACCTGTTTACGGAGTCCCAGACATATTTTTGCACACCAGGTAATATGACAAATTCCTGCAGAATTCAGGAGATTCCTGCTCCACTTCCCCTATGCACCCTATAAAGTGCTGTCTTTAATAAGCCGGGCGTTGCCCTGCCTTAAAATATTATGCCCCTGCCGGGGCAACCCTAAATCAAACTTCGTTGTATGTTTTCTATAAATTGAAATCGAGTTCTTCAATCTAAAATTCTATAGGATTAAGTGTCTTTAAATAAGTAATATAAATAATATTGTCATCAGCAGTCCCGCTTTGCCGTGACGAAGGATCCCCAAATCCCAGTGCAGGACTCTTCAAAAAACCTGTCATCACGGTTAAATACCCATCAGATACCTTGTTGTATGTTAAACCAGCAAGTATCACAAACCTGGCACATTACAAAATGTTGTCATTAGCAGCATCAGTAGCAGGCCGGTTTTGCCTTATACAGTATTGTCATTGTTAAAAAACCCTGGTATGCAGAATAAGCCTGGAATCTGTTTCACTTATGGTAATATCCTAATCAGGGAAACAGAATCCCGGCACAAAAAGAATTTCATTTTATATGCATGATCCCCGATACTCATTAAAATAAAATACGTATTTTTCAAACCGTAAGAATATCCTCCTGTGCGAATAAAAGACTATTGAGGAAATATAAACTATAACAGATGAAAAATATTATTATCTTTTTAATGCTTCTTATGCTTTCCTGCAGGCAGGAAAAGGTGACTGTTATTCCATCGTGGGTACCATACGATGAATCTGATGAGATCGCTGCAAATGCCGGGAACCGTTCAGTAAGAATGCGTTACAAGCTTATTCAGTCAAAAGTTCTGGATAAAAATGAAGTATGGAAAAATGTGACTGATCAGATACTCCATTTCTCTGAGGACGATTATCAGAGGCTTAAACCCCTGATACTGGAACAGGATATACCGTCAATTCAATCGCATATCAGAAACGGAGACCTCACCTATGAGAAACTCACTCAGTGGTACCTGTACAGGATTGTTAAATATGAAAATGACAGGAATAAATTACTTAATAATATAATTGCCATCAATCCCGATGCTGTAAATGAAGCACGGGAGAGAGACCGGAACAAGTCGTCCTCTGACCATCCTGTTTATGGCATGCCCGTACTCCTGAAAGATAACGTTGATTTTGAAGGGCTGCCGACTACAGCAGGTGCTCTGGCTTTGTTAAACAATAATGCACAGGATGCATTTATTGTTGAAAGAATAAAAGAAAAAGGAGGTATCATTTTAGGGAAAGCCAATCTGAGTGAATGGGCCAATTATCTGAGCATGGTTTGTCCTAATGGTTATAGTGCCGTAGGAGGCCAGACACTTAATCCTTATGGTCGTAAAATTTTTGATACCGGAGGATCAAGTTCAGGCAGCGGAACTGCGATGGCAGCCAATTATGCCGCTGCGGCAGTTGGAACTGAGACCTCTGGTTCAATTCTTTCTCCTTCAAGTTCAAATTCAATAGTAGGACTCAAGCCGACAGTTGGTTTATTAAGCCGTGGAGGTATTGTTCCGATATCAGGTACCCTCGACACTCCGGGTCCCATGACAAGAAATGTTACTGACAATGCCATCCTTCTGTCTGCAATGTACGGAAAAGACAGTTCGGATACAGCTACCAGGGAGAGTCCTGAAAATGAAAAATACTGGGAAAATTTAAAAACAGCCAGTCTGCAGGGAGTTAGATTCGGAATAATCAAAAACTTGCTCAACGATTCAGTTTATAAGATGAACGTGGAAAAAATCGTATCGCTGGGTGGTATCGCCATTGAGTTTGAACCTGAAAATGTGAATCTTGACGGCTTCAGTACATTGCTCAGTGCCGATATGAAACTTGATCTGCCTTCTTATCTGAATAAATATGGATCTGATAATGTTCCATTCCACTCTGTGGCAGATATCGAAGATTTTAACAGAAGTGATTCTTTATTAAGAATTCCGTATGGTCAGGGTCATTTTGAAGAAATCGTTGCTTTGAAGATAAGTCCGGAAGATCACTTAAAATTAAAAGCAAGCCTGCATGAAAACGGAGTGAGCTATTTTGAGAAGCCAATGGTAAAATATCAGCTTGATGCCATATTATCGGTTTCCAACAGGAGCGCAGGTTTCGCAGCTTCGGCCAGGTATCCCTGTCTTACGGTTCCGATGGGCTACAGAAAATCAGGAGAACCTGTCGGGATTACATTTATTGCAAGGCCGTTTGAAGAAGAAAAACTTTTAAAGATCGGATATGCTTTTGAACAGGCAACTAAGCTGAGAAAATTACCTGACAATTACAGGTAATTTCGAATATATCAATTCAGGAAATATAATTCATTACATAAGGAACAGGTATTAAACCTCCGTATCTTTTGTTTATTTCTGTATTGCCAGTTCAGTATTTATTAAAAAATACTGCAGAAAAAATTCATAGTCAGTCAACCTTTATTTGCATAAGATTGTTGTTCAGAGAGAATGATTCAAGAGTGACAGGGAAACCGCATTAAAAGTGCGCTATATCACTTTTTTAATTAATGCTGCAATTTTAAATAATAAGACAAATGGAATATGTAAGATTTGGTAATACAGGAATGAAGGTATCCAGATTATGTCTTGGTACCATGACATACGGCAGGCCTACGGATCGTTGGAAATGGGCTCTTAATGAGGAAGAGAGCCGGCCGTTCATTAAGAAAGCCCTGGAACTGGGAATTAATTTTTTCGATACTGCCGATATGTACTCAATCGGTGCCAGCGAAGAGGTGGTTGGAACGGCACTTAAAGACTTTGCCAGGCGCGACGAGGTGGTCATTGCTACAAAGGTATTCAATCCGATGAGCGATGCCCCCAATGATGGAGGACTGTCGCGTAAGCATATCATGAGTTCAATTGATGCCAGTCTCAGGCGGTTAAAAACTGATTACGTCGATCTTTACCAGATACACCGCTGGGATTATAATACACCTATTGAAGAAACAATGGAGGCTCTGCATGATATTGTCAGAGCAGGTAAAGCACTTTATACAGGAGCATCATCGATGTACAGCTGGCAGTTTACAAAGGCGTTATATGTTGCTGATCTGCATGGCTGGACAAGGTTCGTCTCAATGCAACCACACTATAATCTGATCTACCGGGAAGAAGAGAGGGAAATGATCCCATTATGTCTTGATCAGAAAATTGCAGTAATTCCATGGTCTCCGCTGGCCAGGGGTTTGTTAACGGGAAAAAGATCGAAGGAAAGAAATGAGACGCTGCGTGCAAGAACAGATGAATTCGGTAAAAAGCTTTATTACGCTGATTCGGATTTTGACATTATCGGCCGTTTATCGGAGACAGCCAGGAAGCTCAAACTACCGGATGCACAGGTAGCTTTGGCCTGGATGCTTAGTAAACCTGCAATTACTGCACCAATTATCGGAGCAAGCAAGCCCGTACATCTGGAAGATGCCGTAGCAGCGCTTTCGTTAAAATTATCTCAGGATGATATAAAAAATCTCGAAGAGCTTTACCAGCCACACCCGGTACTCGGACATTTTTAGTTTGTAGAATTATCTGTTTTAAGATAGATCCATCAGACTCGTACTGAAAATGGCAGTATGTTATTTTTTAACATATTTCTCGGGAATGATGAACTTGTCATATAGAAACAGTAAAAGACTACCTGCAAGGGCAATCCCTGTAAATATGAACCAGATATTTGAGGGATGATAATTATCCCATAGGTAGTTGTTAAGACGGGTTGCGTCCATGTTCATAACTCCCTGTGCCTTTAGAAAGAATTCATTCTGGGTAAGTCCTTCAGGACTCAGATTTATACCTTTATCGGCGAGCGCTTTTGCCAGAAGGTAGTATTTATCGGCTATTACTTCGAAAGGTTTACCAGATATCCAGCCTGCCGCAAAATGACCTAAAGCAATTGGCAGGAAGGAGGTCCCCATATACAAAGCCTTCTTATCTGCAGGCGCAATCCGGCCAACATATTCCGTATATTTGGGAGAGGAAGCCATTTCTCCGATGGCAAATATTAATACCCCCACTATTACAAGCCATGGATTCTGAGTTATGAACATCAGAAACAGACCGGCTCCAAGAATTATAATACCTGTAATCATTGAGTGAATAGGTTTAAGCTTCATGCTCTGTGACGAGATATAGATCTGAAGTACTATTATGAAAAATGCATCCATGCTGATAACAGTAGGGGCAGTGATAGTACCGGGTGCAAGTCCGAAAAACATTGATAGTCTGTCCATATCAACCCATTGTTCGAGGAAAACAGGAAAGGAATAATATAGCTGGTTGAAGGCAGTCCAGAAGACTGCCATTATTAGCAGAAAAAGATCGTATCTCCAGTCTTGCAGGATATCAAAAATGTTTCTGAAAGCTATACCGATATTCTGCAGGAAAGACTTATCAGAAGGTTCCCTGTCGGGTTCCCTGAAAAAGAAAAAGACAAAAATGAAATTTATTGCTATAGTTGTAATTGACATGAGGAAGACAAGGTTCCAGCTTATTTTATAAAGGAATCCTGCAATAAAAGGGCCGATAAATCCTCCAATATTTACCATCATATAGAATATCCCGAAGCCGACAGAGGATGTCTCGTTATCAGTGGTTTTGGCAATCATTCCCGATATAATGGGTTTGAACAAAGCCCCTGCCAGGGCCAGGAAAATATAAGCGGCAAAAACCATCGGAAAGGTTTCAGAGGTTCCTACCATTATGTAACCGGCAACATAAGCTGCAAAAGATAAAATCAGAACTTTCTTAAAACCTATTCTGTCTGAAATGGCTCCGGTTATAAGAGGCAGAAAATACAAAAGCATTGAACCGGTACCAATTATTACACCTTTTTCAACCTGCGAGAATCCCAGCGCCCCGGTATCTTTTGAAAGTGTCAGAAAGAGTGCAAAAGCATTATAGAATCCGTACCATGCCCAACGTTCAAACAACTCCATTAAATTGGATATCCAGAACATCCTCGGGAATTTCCTCAGTACTTTGCTCAGATTGCTCATCTTGTTTTGGTTTTATTTAGCAGGTAAATATAGATTATTATTGAATAGATTCTTATTTCAACGGTTGCAGATTATACCACAATAATTAAATCTTTTATTTCAGCAGATAATTTACTAAACTGATTTTTTTTCATGATTAAATATCCGGGACCAGCCTTCTTATCTTACAACTGTCCAATTGGAAAAAACTTCATGAAACGGAATTTTCATTAATCGGGAATGAACTTTAGGTGTCTCCGGGACGTTTAATATTTTCATTAAAAATAATATATTATGGCACGGACAAGTACCTATCTTAATTTTTCACGAAATACTGAAGAGGTGTTCAATTTTTACAAATCGGTGTTTGGTGGAGAATTTGTTGACGGAAAGATCAACCGGTTCGGTGAAATTCCTGCGCAGGAAGGAATGCCACCTGTTGCTGAAGCTGACAAAAACCTGGTTATGCATGTTGCCCTGCCAATTCTCGGCGGACATTTGCTTATGGGAACAGATGCTCCTGAATCGATGGGATTCAAAGTGATAAGCGGGAACAATGTTTATATTTCACTTCACCCCGACACCAGGGAAGAAGCAGACAGATTATTTGCAAGGCTGTCGGAGGGAGGCGTTTCAGAGATGCCAATGCAGGATATGTTCTGGGGTGATTACTATGGATCGCTGACTGACAGATTCGGTATTCACTGGATGGTAAATTATACAGCCCGGGCACAATAATAATTAACTTACTGATTAAACGGAATTACTTTCAATGAAATTTTTCTCCCCTGGAAAGCATTTTCAGAATTGAAATCATCCTTTTTTCCCTGGTCTCAGGCTTTTTGGCAGTCTGAAGCCTCCATGCAATTGCATATTTATTAACTTTATTTAAAGTCTCAAAAAATGCAACCGCCTTTTTATCTTTTGAAAGTTCACTGAGGAAGTCTTCAGGAATTGTCATATTCGCAGGTGAATCATAAGCTTTATCCCATCTTCCGTCAACTTTTGCAGCGTCAGCTTCTTTCAGTCCTGAAGGTTTCATCCTTCCATCCTTCTTTAATCGTTTGACGTTTTCGATATTTCTTTTTGACCATATGCTTCTTTCTCTGCGAGGTGTAAATTTTTGAAGATAGGATTTTTCATCATACACCTTTAATTGTCCGTCGACCCATCCATAGCACAAAGCCTCATCCAGAGCCTCAGCATAATGTAATGATTCAACTCCGGAATTTTTTTTATAAAACCGCATCCAGATCCCTTTTGAAGTTGCCCGCTCATGTTCAAGCCAGTCTCTCCATTCAGCCGGTGTTATGAAAGTAAGGACCGGCAATTCACCTTTAACAGGTTTAGGGAGCTTTTTATCAATTGACATTTTTAATGATATAATAATTGACAATAATTGTTTCAGAAAGAATATTTATCATTTTTAGAATATTAAACAGAACAGATCAGCTCATGGTTCATTTCAAACCGGGTATCCGAAGGTTAAGAATATGACTGATGTTCATACTCAGCAATGATTATTATAATATTCCCCCGGGGATTGATTTTTTCAAATAAAAGAATATTTTTACTTTTCAATAATATAGTTTATGTATCGATATTCTTTCCGGTTTGTTGTAATGACACTTACCATTCTGACGGCAAATCTGCTCACCAATGCGATCAGTAATTATCTGGCCAGTTACAGGAATCACTATAAACCATTAACGTTTACTTTTATTGGTATGGTTGTGACAGTAGTGATTTTCTACCCTCTGTTCATAAAACTTGAAAGCTGGATAATGAATATCTCTCAAAAAGTTGTGAAATCAGGAAAGTCACTGGCAGGAAAATACCTGGGATTATTGCTTGTATTCATAGCCGGCCTGGCTGTCTTATCATATTTTTATGCCGGAATGTGGTATCATATTAATATTCTGCAGACTCTCATTCATGGTAACATTGGTGCTTATATTTAAAAGCCATAATATGTAAAACCCCATGCTTTTTGAAGATCAAAATATATTATATATTTACTTATAAACTGGCTGAATGCTCCTGTCAGTCAGGTGAATAGAATATCGATATTCTGGACAGGGAGTTTTTAATATTATTTATCAATAAATGACCGATCAATCATGGAAAAATCCATCATCATTGCAGGTGCAGGTATTTCCGGACTGTCTGCCGGATGTTACGGGCAGATGAACGGTTACAGAACAACTATTTTCGAGATGCATAATATACCCGGAGGGCTGTGCACTGCCTGGAAACGCAAGGGGTATACCTTCGACATCAGCATGCACATGCTGACAGGATCCTTTGCAGGACCAATCAAAAAGATGTGGCAGGAACTGGGTGTAATAAAAAATTTTAAGTTTCATTACCATGACCATATGTCATTAGTAGAAGGAGCGGATAAAAGCCTGTTATACTGCTCAGACCGGAAGAAACTTGAGACACAGATGATTGCACTGTCGCCGGATGACTCAAAACTTATACGGGAATTCATTCGTCTTATCTTTGGTCGGGATATGATGAATGCTGCTTCACTTAAGCCTTCAGAATTCAGTAATATAATTGACAAGCTGAAAACTTTCCTGGCTGTCCTTCCTCTCATTGGTACTTTCACCAGATATAAAAAAATGACGATCCAGGAGTTTGCTTTACAGTTTAAGGATCCGTTGCTGAGAGAGGCAGTGCGCATGTTTATTGATACCCCTGGCTGGCCGATGGTAGATTTTCCGATGGTGGTTCTTTCCGGTTTCATGAAAAGCGGGGTGACTGAAGCTGGTGTTCCGCTCGGAGGTTCACAGCAGGTCGCGGATATGATAGCCGGTCTGTACCAAGAATTGGGAGGTGTGATCCGTTACAGTAGCCGTGTAAAAGAGATGATCATTGAAAATAACCGGGTAACCGGTATAAGGTTGGAGGATAATACGCAACACATGGCTGATCAAGTGATCTGGGCAGGTGACGGACATTATCTTCTCTACGATATACTTGGAGGAAAGTATTTGAATGATAATCTCAGGAAAATGTATGATAGCTGGATTCCAGTGAAACCCATAGTTCAAGTCATGATGGGAGTAAACCGTGACCTTTCTGATGAACCGCACCGTATAATTATTAAACCTGACAAACCCATCACAATAGCCGGAAAGGAGCACAGATGGATTTGCATTCTCCATCATTGCTTTGACCCATCAATGGCTCCTGCAGGCAAATCAGTGGTTGAAGTCTGGTACGACACCGAATACAACTACTGGGAAGAACTGGCGCATGACAGGAAACGGTACAAAGAGGAGAAACAACGTATTGCAGAATTTACCATATCAGAGCTTGACCGGCGCTGGCCGGGGTTCGCATCACAAGTGGAAGTGACCGATGTTCCCACTCCTGTTACATATACCCGGTACACAGGTAACTGGCAGGGTTCGCCCGATGGATGGTACATTACCCCTGAGAATATGTTTGGAGTTGAACCATTGCGGTCAGTGCCGGGACTGGAAGGATTATATATGGTCGGTCAGTGGACTTCACCTTTTACAGGGACCGTTGGGGCCTCTCTCAGCGGACGCCAGCTTATCGAGCATCTGTGCAGAAAAGAGAGAAGAAAATTTGTCGTTAAACCACTATAGGGAAACACATTATAATTAAATAATTCAGAACTGTTCGACTGACTGACTTGGCTCTCGTTATAAAAAAGTGTAATCATTGACCCTGGAGGAATAATATTCTTTTTCTACCCGTTTACCGGATTGAATAACAGACCTGAAAGGAGAGTTGCATCACTCTGTCACCCTGAAATCCTGACCCTGAACCTGAATCAACCGACTCCGGTAATGCACCTGTATTTTCCGGTTTAATCATTTAGTGTGAGTTTGAGATCTATGACTGATATTAATAAACTGGTAAATTCTTGTCATTTTCCGGAACATACAGTTATCTTTTTATAAGCCTGTTTTTATATAAGTTTTTACTCTTATACCGAATAGAAATTCCTGTACCTTTCCAGTAATCGGGTGTTTCACTGTAAATTAATTGCATATGCAGATGAGGCCTTTCAGAATAACCTGAGTTTCCTGCATTTGCTATTAAATCATTTATATTTACAGAATCCCCTACCTGAACTTTAATGCTATCCTTTTTTAAATGGCCCAACAGCAGGTATGTGTTCCCCTGCCGAATTACCACGGTATTACCAGTGTTATACGGATAAACTCCGATAAAGGGTGAATTATCATCAATATTATTTTCAACTTTAACAATCGTCCCCTGAACAGGACTAAATATTTTTTCACCGAATACCGGGTAAGCTTCATTCTGAAGAGGCAGAAAGTTTAGAGATCTGCCGTTTAACTTTACAATATCAGTTGCATAAAGCATCGATCTGTTGGTCTTTTTCTTTTTATGAACAGACGAGTGAAAATGGTAATTCATTAAGCGGCTTATTCTCGAATTACCTCCATCAGTTATCAGAAATTTACCTGAACTGAATGGAAATTCTATTTCGACAGCAGACCTGTTATGTTCACATATTACAAAAATGATCTTAACAATTTGCGCCAGAATAATCAATTGGACAAACGCCAGGGAAACAATTAACCCTTCAACAGGACGGGTTATATTATGAGGGAAAAATTTTGAAATTAGTATTGCAGCCAAAATAAATTCGATGGCTGTAAAAAATATCTTTTTAAACAATAACCCAAAAAACTCCCAGTAACCCGTATAGAACAGAATGAAAATTACACTCTGGGTTATCGAGTAAAAAAGAAAAGCGTCAGAATTAATAAAAAGAGTACAGGCACATAATCCGATAGGAAGGATGATATGAGATGAAATCAGTTTTGAGGCTATCAGGTTTCTTTCATTCATATATTATTGTCATCAGAAATTTTTATATGACGTATCTCATTAAGTTACTTCAGTGAGTAATCCGGCAGGGTCATAATACGATGATATTGTATTTTACACTTATTTCAACATTCCCTTTTACCATTGCCCAAACGGGGCAGTATGTTTCTTCCGACAATTTTATTACTTTATTCATATCTTCTTCTGAAACATCAGGCGACTTAAGATTTATTTCCATAAAAATAGTCTGAAAACCAGTCGGGTGTTCCTCTTTCCTCACTCCTTTTGAATTTATTTCAAGGTCAGTAATAGTCCGTTTCATTTTGCGGAGAAATGTAAGTATTGCAGTTCCTGTGCAGGAAGACAAACTTAATAGCAGCAATTCAAGGGATGTATAGCCAAGGTTATCACCAAGAGGCGGTATATAATCTATTGATACGGGTAAATTTCCATCCACTTTACCGTTAAAATTCAGTTTATCGTTGATGAGGGAAAGATTTGTGATCAGGAATTTTGATTTATCTGTTTCCATATGTTTAAGTAATTGATTCTTTTATTCTGGGTCGGTATTATATATTTAATTATTTGAGTATCGGGAATAAAGAATAAACTATCATTTTGGGCTAAAGCCCGATTATCAGGGCTACTTACATAACCCCGGACTTAAGTCCGGGGTTATTGAAAATAAGGAGATTACGGACTTTAGTCCATAACTTGTACCAATTAGCAATGTCTCCTATACAGTCACTATCATAATTATTGAAATTTTATTATTCAAAACCGATTCTCATATTTAAATATCATTCAGCCGAATAGCTTAAAAAATCTCCGTCAATTATCATAAGTTTTACTCCTGAGTCGGAGACAGATCTGTGTGAACTCATTTCATCGGTGACAATGTAGGTCATTCCCTTTTTAAAGTAATATTTTTCACCGTTTAGCAGCTCGCTTGTGAATTCACCATCAATGCAATATACGATATGTCCTTTACGGCACCAATGATCAGCCAGGTAACCGGCAGAATATTCGACCATTCTTATTCTGAGTCCGTTAAATTGTATTGTTTGCCATACGGCAGTACCGGTTTCACCTTTATATTCCGTTTTTGCAATATCTTTCCAGTCGATGGACTGAAAGGGGATGTTTTCTGCTATATTCATTTTTATAATAATTGTCTTTGAAGGTCATGAACCTGATATGAATTTAAAAGTATATAAATATAATTTTAAACTATTTTCCAAAAGACTTGCTTTCCTGAAAAATGTTACAATCATTTATTTTAAAATATTATGATGTTATCTGGCGAACTGTGCCATTACCCGTGTCTGGATATTGCAATATACAGATCCTCAGTCTTTTTTCTGGCCCATGGCGTCTTGCGTAAGAATTTCAGACTCGATTGTATGCCTGGATTGTTTGAAAAACATTTTACCCTGATGTGCACACTAAGCTGTTCCCATCCATAATAATCCACCAGGTAATTTAAAATAAATTCAAGTGTTTTACCATGTAAAGGGTCGTTACTTGTTTGTCCGCTCATGACAGGGATATTTACCTGTGGTTCTCTTTAATCTTAATTCCTAATTCGCGTTCAATGCGTTTTAATCCCGGCTGTTCTCTTGAGGTTATAAGGCTGAAAGAAAGTCCTTTATTACCTGCACGTCCGGTACGTCCGCTCCGGTGTGTATAGTATTCTGTACTTTCCGGAAAACTATAATGTACAACATAAGCAAGTTCCTTGATATCGATACCCCTGGCTGCCAGGTCGGTGGCTATAAGTATCTGAAGTTTGCCGTTTTTGAACGCCCGCATTACCTTGTCCCTTTCCTTCTGAAGCATGTCACCATGTAAACCATCGGCATTAATATTTCTGGCAATAAGCTGTTTGGAAACGGTTTGGGTATCGGCTTTTGTTCTGCAGAAGACAAGACCCCTGTTATCTTCCTGATTCTTTAAGAACCTGAACAGGATTTCCGGTTTCTTTTCGCGTTCGCATATTATATATTTATGCTCAATATCAGCATTTATAATTTCATGTTTGTTTATCACAACCCTCATGGCATCGCGTGCCATATAGCTTTTAACGATTGCCTTGATTGCAGGTGGCATTGTTGCAGAAAACAGCCAGGTAAAACGATTCCCGGCAGTAAAATGAAGAATAGAATCAAGCTCCTTCTTAAATCCCATACTGAGCATCTCGTCAGCCTCATCAAGCACAATAGTTTTTATGAAAGAAAGATCAATTGCTTTTTGTTCAAGCAGGTCAACCAGTCTTCCCGGAGTAGCAACAACAATGTGGGTTGGTCTTTTCAGCGACCGGATTTGTTCATCAATGCGAGCACCACCATAAACTGACTCAATAAATATCTTCTTTGTACGGTATTTTGTAAATTTAAATAGCTGTTTTGCTATTTGTTGTCCCAGTTCACGGGTTGGCGATAGGATTAAAGCCTGAATGTGAGGATGATCCGGATTTATTGCCTGGAGTAAAGGTAAACCGAATGCAGCTGTTTTTCCTGTACCTGTCTGTGCCTGGCCGATAAAATCTTTTCCATATTCAATCAGGTAGGGGATGGTTTTTATCTGTATTTCAGTTGGATTGATTATCCCGATTTCTTCAAGAGCCTTTAAAAAGGTGTCGGAAACACCCAGATCAGAGAACGTTTTCAAATTGTTTGATTTTGATAAGCAGCAAAGGTAGGTTAAAAAGATGAGAATGAAAGAAGGGTACTTTAAAACCCGGACTCAGGTTCACAATACCAAGATTCAGACTGAGAGTTTCTGATATGCTTTGCATATTGTTCCTTAAAAAGCTATATTGCATTGACTCACGGGTATATGAATATATTAATGAAAACTGATTTAATTATTAATTATTCTCCGGAAAATATTTTCAAAAAGGATGAATCCACGTATTAAAACACGTATTAAAATATGTTGTATAAGCAGTACTGCCGAAGCAGAGACTGCTATAGAATACGGTGCCTCTGCGATTGGCCTGGTTGGTAAAATGCCAAGTGGTCCAGGACCAATCCCGGATGAATTAATAAAACAGATCGCAATGTCAGTTCCTCCTCCTGTAGGAACTTTTCTGCTTACAAGTGAAACTTCAGTCGATATGATTATAAGGCATCATCAAAGGACAAATACAAATACCATCCAGATAGTCGATTCGCTTTCAGAAGGTACATACTTACAGTTAAGAGAAGCAATGCCCTGCATAAAGATCGTTCAGGTGATACATGTCCGCAATGAAAAATCGGTTGACGAGGCATTAATGATTTCAGAACTGGTAGATGCAATTCTTCTTGACAGCGGTAATCCTGACTTAAAAATTAAGGAGCTTGGAGGCACAGGCAGAGTCCACGACTGGAAGTTAAGCAGACAGATCAGGGATCAGGTCAGATGTCCCGTTTTTCTTGCAGGCGGATTGAACTCTGAAAATGTAAAACGCGCAATCCAGGAAGTGCAGCCGTTCGCTGTAGATATATGCAGCGGAGTAAGAACAAATGGAATACTTGACAGACAAAAACTGGGTCGATTTATTAATGAAGTATTGTGAAGCCAATAACATAAAGTAAGATGAAAAGACAGGATCATGAGCTATCGGAATCAATGATTGAACATTACGACTCACCAATAGAACTGATTGAATTTTCAATATGATAAATGCATATGATCTTACAAAATCATAAACTTACATCAGAATAACAATTCTGACGATCTGCTTTATTGATTGTCATGTGCCAGATTCACTGCTGACATTGTCATGAAATCTGTATCCGGAGACTTGTATACCGGATATACCATTTTGGTAGCCTGCGTATCATTCATTTATTCTGCGGGTCATAAAGAACGGAATTTGCATTACCTGTAGTAAGTAGTAACGAACAAATTCCAGCATATCTTGTTGTTCATGCCGGGAATATAAATGAATTTGTTTTGATACTGTTCATGATGAATATTTTCCCTTTAAAATGACCAGTTGATATTAAAGTACAAGGTGAAAAATAAAATATGAAAGATTCCCTTTCAGGCAAAACAATTTTGGTGACCGGGTCAACTGACGGTCTTGGGAAACTTGTTGCACAGCATCTGGCAATAATGGGTGCAAATATTCTTTTACATGGCAGAAATAAAGAAAAAGGAACCTTTGTTTTGCAGGAGCTTTCGAAACTTTCACACAATTCCGGGTTAAAGTACTACAATGGTGACTTTGCTTCACTGGATGAGGTAAATGAATTGACTGACAGCCTGCTAAAAGATAATAAGAATATTTATTTTTTAATTAATAATGTTGGTATAGGCACAGGAAAGCGATGGGACAACAGGAGAGAACTCAGTAAAGATGGACTGGAATTGCGATTTGCTGTTAATTACCTTGCACATGTACTTCTGACTGAAAGGTTGCTTCCTGTATTAAAACCTTATGAGTCTACTATTATCAATGTGGCCTCTGTTGGGCAGGTACCTATAGATTTTTCAAACCTGATGCTGGAAGAGAGGTATGACGGATATTTTGCCTATAAACAGAGCAAGACTGCTCTTATTATGTATACTTTTGATCTTGCGGACAGACTTCTGAAAGATAATATAAAAGTAAATGCTATTCATCCGGCATCGCTGATGAATACAAAAATGGTTATAAATGACTGGGGTTATACATTAACTACTGTTGAACAGGGGGCAGAAGCTGTTGAAAATTTGTTATTTTCTGATAGTACAGGGGCCTACTTCGACGGGAAACATCCTTCGGAAGCTATTGCACAGACATATGATCCGGACTCAAGACAAAAACTTAACGAGATCACCTGGCAACTTCTGGATAAATATCTCAGGTAAATTCATATCAGCATCAATACTCACTATCTCCTGACGTCCTGCAAATTATCCCGTTGCATAAGAATGTAACGCAGAGTAAAAGCATTAATTGTTATTCTCATACCGGCTTCTCTTCAGGGTGCATGTCTGTAAACTTAAATAATCGCTAAAAAATTGGACATTAGATTCTTTTTTATTTCTTTGATATATTCAATTATATGAAGATATGGCGGAAATAACCATTAAAGAGGTAAGAACAAAGAGCGATAAAAGGAGTTTTATTTATCTGCCATCAAAAGTACACAGGAATGATCCAACCTGGCTTCCCCCGATCTATGCTGATGAATGGGAGCTATTCAATGAAAAGAAAAACAAATCTTTTCAATATGCAGACACTGTGCTTTATCTTGCTTACCGGAGTAAGAGGATTGTCGGCCGGATAATGGGAATAATCAACAGAAGATACAATATCATACACAATGAACTGCATGGTCGGTTCTGTTTTATGGAGTGTTATGAAGATCAGGAAGTTGTCCACAAGCTGATAAATAAGGTGGAAATCTGGGCCCGGGAAAAAGGTATGATCAAACTGGTTGGTCCTCTGGGCTTTTCCGACAAAGATCCCCAGGGTTTTCAGATTGAAGGATTTGAACACCCCAAGTTTATTGTCTGTCCGACAAATGATAGCTATCTGCCCGAAATGATAATTATGGAGGGTTATGAGAAGTATCAGGATCTTGTAAATTACCTTGCAAAAGTTCCTTCTGAACTGCCTGAAGTTTATAAAAAAATCCTGTTACGGGTATCTGAAAACAACGGATACAGGCTTGTGGAATTTCATAATAAGAAGGAACTGAAGCCATATATAATTCCAGCCCTCGAATTAATGAATCAGACATTTATGGAGATCTATGGATTTGTTCCCCTTGATGACCAGGAAAAGAAGGATATAGCAGCACGATATATGATGATCCTTGATCCGAGATTTATTAAAGTTGTGGAAGCAAGTGACGGACTTATTGGTTTTGCAGTCGGCATACCCGATATCAGCGAAGGTATCAGAAGAGCAAAGGGTCATTTGTTTCCTTTTGGTATCTTCAAAATAATCAGTGAATTAAAAAGATCTAAAAAGCTTCTCATGTTGCTGGGGGGTGTCAGAAAGAGTCACAGAGGAAAAGGAATAGATGTTCTGATGGCAGTTAAGATACTGCAATCATGCATGGAAAACAAAATGGAATTAATCGATCTTCATCTGATTCTTGAAAACAACACCAGAATGAGAGCGGAATGTGAACGGATAGAAGGACGGGTAATAAAAAAATTCAGAATATTTCAGAAGGATCTATAGAAACTTATATGTTCTACCGCATATTAGACATACTGTTTGTTATTTTCCATACGTTTCTCATCTTTTTTAACCTTTTCGGGTGGATATGGAAAAGAACAAGAACTGCTAACCTGATTGTATTGATTTTAACAGGATCATCCTGGTTATTTCTTGGAATGATAGTGGGAACACCGGGCTATTGTCCGCTCACAGACTGGCATTTCAGGGTTCTTAACAGGCTTGGAGTTACCGATTTGCCCTCCTCTTATGTGAAATACCTGGCAGACAGACTAACAGGGTTGGATATAAATGCTTCAATGGTCGATAATGTAACACTCTTTTCCTTTCTTGCATCATTGATGCTCTCAGTAATATTTAATATCAGAGATTATCGGCGGTCAGGGCGATCAGCATAAACAATTTATTGCGTAATGGTGTTATGACTGAAAGAAGTGAGATCTTTAGAAGATGACAGGTATTGCCATTAGTGAAGATAAGCAGATGCATTTATACTCATACCGGTAATCAAAGAAATTATTTATTAAAAAGATTGTATTATGTTAAAGTCCATTAACCCTTATACAACTCTGCAAATTGAAGAATTTGAAGAGTTTTCGGAAGATAAACTTCAGAAAATGCTGTCAAATGCTGCTGATGCTTTCGATAAATGGAGGAGAACAGATTTCGGATACAGAAAATCACTATTAAATAAGGCAGCCGGGTTACTTGTAAAAAATATCAAAGAATATTCCATGGCAATAACAGTGGAAATGGGGAAGCCGATTATTGAATCCAGGGCAGAGGTGGAAAAATGTGCATGGGTATGTGATTATTATGCGAATAAGGGTGAAGATTTTCTCAAGGATGATATTATTGTTACCGATGCATATATGAGCTATGTCAGCTATGAGCCTCTTGGTTGCATTTTAGGAATAATGCCATGGAATTTTCCATTCTGGCAGGTATTCCGTTTTGCAATACCCACCCTTTATGCAGGCAATACGGTTTTGTTAAAGCATGCTTCAAATGTTCAGATATGTGCCCGTCACATAGAAAAACTGTTTACTGATTCAGGATTTCCACCAGCTGTTTTCAGTAACCTGGTTATTGGTTCGGCCATGGTCGGTAATATTATTGAAAATAAGTATGTGAAGGCAGTTTCCCTCACAGGAAGCGAATCTACAGGAGAAAAAGTAGCTGAAACTTCCGGCAGGAATATAAAAAAAAGTTTACTTGAGTTAGGAGGAAGCAATGCTTTTTTAGTACTCGATGACGCAGATATTGAGTCAGCAGCAAAAACTGGTTTAAAAGCCCGTATGATGAATGCCGGACAGAGTTGTATAGCAGCTAAGCGATTCATAATTCATGAGAAAGTATATGACAAGTTTATAGAACTTTTTCTTAAAGAAATGCAGAAGCTCAGACCGGGCGATCCAGCCAGGGAGGGCATTAATATCGGTCCACTGGCATCTGTCGGGCAGGCAGAAACAGTTGAAAGACAAGTAAGAACATCAGTTGAGATGGGAGCAAGGGTAATTGCAGGGGGTAATCGTGATAAAGCTTTTTATCCTCCGACCGTGATTGTTGATATACAACCGGGAATGCCTCTGTTTGACGAAGAAGTATTTGGGCCTGTAGCACCGGTAATAGTTGCCCATGATACCGGAGAAGCCGTCAGTCTCGCTAACCAGACAAAATTTGGTCTGGGAGTGTCGCTCTTCACTAATAATCTGATTAAAGCAAGGGAAATTGCCCGGGAATTCAGGGATGGTGCAGTATATGTCAATGAACTTGTTAAATCGGATCCGAGGTTGCCCTTCGGTGGAACCGGCAGGTCGGGCTATGGAAGGGAGCTGGCCATCCAGGGTATACGCGAATTCGTAAATGTTAAAACTGTTTATATAAATAAATTCTGAGAATGATTTATATGCAGAGAATTTAATATGAAAGTGAATCCTGGAGTGTCAGGTTTACTACTAAAGCTTGCTTAAACTTTTCATTCAACCGGCATATGCAGTAAGCAAAGGAAGTGAAAGCACGCTTAAGATTCCACAGTTTAAGTTTAATTGTCTGGCTGATCTGGCTTATTCCCTGGTTCGGTGGCATGATAAAGGGTATGTCTGACTTATGAATATTTATCATATCAGGTTCATCTATAGTGTAATAAGATCAATCTATTTTAGCACCCAGGTATAATATTTCCGGAAAATGATCAGGTCCTTTTTTACTGCCAGAACCCAAATCATAAAGATCTGACTGTTTGTCAAAATTCCATTTATTGGAATATTTCCCGATGTTAGATATATGAATACCTTTAATTATCTATAATTCTTTGCTTTAGGTCTGGCAGACAAGAATGATTGTATGCATTTACTCCAATTAAATAGTAAAATTCGACTGTTTTTTGACGAACCTGCCCTGTTTTACATATCAACCGCTGATTACAGTAATTAATCGTTATGAATTCTGTGATGAGAAGTTCATATTATGGTCCATCTGGCCAGTAATTGAGCTTTTCCTGTTTGACTTGAAAACATTTTAGGTTTATTTTTGTAATTATAAATAAATGTGAATTTACTCAAATATGCATCTTGATTTTTGATTATGAGAAAGCTCTTTCTGACATTCATATTCATTTTTATTTCTCATATCTGTAGTGCCCCATTTCCCGATTTACAACTGAGAATGATAAAATTCAGATCTGTTTCGGAATACGTTATGAATAAATATCATGAATCTGAATTTACACGATTTATTAATGATCTTGGTTTCAAAGAGTCTGGTAATAACTGGCTATCGGTAAACCTGGTCGGTTGTTTTGGTGAATGGCAGTTTGCAGAATCTACATTACGTTATCTTGGATACAGAAAAGTGACCCTTAAAAAGTTCAGGACAAATCCTGCTATTTTTCCCAGGGAAATGCAGCTGCAGGCATTAAAGTCTTTGATAAAGATAAATCTTAATCTACTGGTGGATTATAACCATTTCATAGGAGATTCAATCAGGGGCGTTAAAATAACAAAAGCGGGAATGATTGCAGCATCTCATCTCGGAGGTGCAGGTTCCTTAATGAAATTTCTTAATTCAAACGGAGAGATTAACAGCAAAGATGTTCTTGGAACATCGATATATGATTATCTGAAAAGATTTTCTTACTACGATATTAAGTAACTGAAATTTTTAACCTAAAAACGCGGCTTTGAAAACGTTTTACAGGATTAGTTCAAAAGAAACCGGGGTTGTAATTCTGAAAAGAAGAAAGATCGCTAAGGTGTTTCGCTGGTGGTTGAGGGAGAATGGAATTGAGTACGACTCTACCTTCTATTTGAATTAGCCCGGACTCCAGGTCTGTGGCAGTACTTGTATTCTGACAATTCCTTATTAAGTTATATTGCCTTTATACGTTTCGGCTCAAAGGTCTGATCAGTATTATTATAAAGCAATTGATTATTTATCAGTTTGCTCTTTCACCTGATATTTTATTCCTGTATTTATTATAGAGAAATGAAGTAATCAGAAGGAGTAGCCCCAGTGCAACAAATACGATTGTTTTTGAAATAGTATCAAGATGTGAAATATCGTAAAGAAAGAGTTTTATGAGAGTTAAAGCAAAAAGGAAAATGGCTGCTATCCTCAGATGCTTTTTATTTTTCCATATGCCAATACCAACTATAAGAGCAGCACAAATACCCCAGAATACACTTAATGCAAGTTTATGAGATTCTGATATTTTTGTAATATCCAGCCATGTGATCAGTTCACTGCTGAGAATCCATACAAGGCAGACATAAAGAAGAAGATCAACTGCATTTTTAATCCTGTCATTAACAGGTTGCATGAAGTCCTGCCTGACATACATTTGGTTTAATGCTAATATCAATCCAGCAAAAACAAAAGATATATACCTTATCCCGATATTTGCTAACCCGCTTTTATAATATTCCGGGAGTTTATTCCCAATATAGCTGTCTTTTAGTTCTCCCAGGATAAATAATCCCCGGCCAAGAAAAATTATCAATACGAGTGCAGTCAATACAAGGTTAATATATCCCATTTTCCTGGATCTGATTTTTTTTATATTTACCAGCGACATACATGAAACGAACAGGAGGGAATAATTTATCAGCCAGATATCCTTAAAATATTTAATATTAGTATCCCGGACCCGGAGAGATGTTTTTCCTCCTTCGGTAGTTATCTCTTTCATAGAAGATGAATATAATTGATCAAAATAGATTGATATCTCCCTGTAGAAAGTGTAATAAAGTGATATAATAAGTACAGCTGAAATTGAAAATGAGATAACATTCTGTAAATCAGGCTGCCTGACTATTGTTGAACTATATCTGGTATTGTGATTCAGAATATTTATATATATGAAAGAGGCGATGAATATCGATGAGGTCAGAAATTCTATATTGAAAAGGGGAACAACCCCGGTTTCCGCCATTATATCATGTAGGTCCCTGTTCTGACGAGACCAGTCCTGAAGCAGGCTGAAAAATGCCAGATACATGAGGGCATATGACAAAGTTTCATAGAGTACTACATGTTTGGTTCTTCCAATCCAGAAGAGCAATGTTGCTTCACCTGCCCACAGAAGAGTTACCCAGTTGCCATTTAATTGTACAGGAATAGAAATAGTAATGAAGATAAATACCAGGCCTGAAACAAAATAAAAAAGATTTCTGTCTGCCAGTTTCTGCCTGTAAATAACAATGCTGACAACTAAATGAATAAAAGCATTACCCAGTGTAAACAGACCCAAATAATGTCCCCCGTTTGTAAATCTGCCCAGAATGTTATAACCGATACCATAGAATATAAAGGAATTTGCCAGCAACAATACTATGTCATAAATATTAAACTTTTCTTTTTGAAGCAGTTTGTAGGAAAGAAACATTGCATAGAATGTCACAAAAAATACTGAAAGAAACACCGATGCCGGTGCAAAGTATTCCTCCATCCGGTACCTTGACCAGAACCAAAATGAATACATAAGCCATGTTATCAGGAAAGAGGAATAATAGAGCAATTTCCAGTATTTCCTAAATGCAATTACTAATATTCCAATATTAATTATTGCAGTATAGCTGAAGAGAATCAGAATATTACCTGATCCCTCACTTAACAGGAAGGGTACAGAATATGCCCCTACAAGACCAATGAGAGCAATAACCTGCATATTGTATTTTATTGCAGCCGTCACCGTGAATACAGTAATTATTATCATAAGGATAAAAGCGAACAGTTGTGGGAAAAGACTGTAGAAACTGTAAGCTGAATAGGTAAGGAAATAAATGATCGCCATTGAACCGCTTAATAATACCGCACTGAAACTCTGGTATTCCTTTTTGAGCCTTAGTGCAACAACCAGAAGACCGGACCCGAACAGATAGCCTGATATGATCCTCATCAAAGGGCTGATCAGCTGATGGTCGATCGCATATTTGGCACCTATAGCTACTCCTATTACTGTTATTGCAATACCTATTTTGTTGATCAGGTTTTCGCCAATGAATTTTTCAATATCCCTCTTTACATGCGGCAGTTTACCGGTTTTTTCAGGTGTACTCCTTAAAGGCTCCGCCGGCTTCTGTTGCTCACCCGGATTATTGTTGACAGATACTCTTGCCTCATGGTTATAAATAACTGCCTCTTCAATAACATTTAAATCTGATTTTTGCTTCAATTCTTCAGACAGGTTTAGTTCCAGGGATTTTAATCTGTAAATTTCTTCCCGTAACTCACTAACCTCTTTTGAGAAAGCTTCCTGCTTTTTTAAAAGGACCTCCATCTTCTCGGTCAGCCTGGTAATACTGTCGTTATGTTCCGGCATATGAGTGTGAATAATAATGAATACTATCTTTTCTGGCATAGACGTATACAGACAAATGTATAAGAATATTCTTTATATTAACAGTATAATTATTTGAAGTTCTGAGGTCATATTATTGAAGTAATTAAGTACTACAACATTGTTCGATCTGCCAGGCTATAGCTCTTAGGGTTGCTTAGTGAATATTTCAGCGCGCCAAATCAAATAAGAACTGTTTAAGGAATATAAATATCAGCAGGAACAAATGGGTATTGGATAATAAGAATTAATCCGGTAGTGGCTATGAGGAACATTATACTGACAGATGTTAGAAGGTTATTAAAGAAAAATTTTAACTCATTGAAAAAAACTGTTTATTTTAAGAACAGTTTTTTGTAATATTGGACTTGGCAGATAAATTAAAAAACGGAGGAATGAAAATGTTTAAAAAATATCAGTATTTGGCTCTCGGCACAATTTTAACATTAACAGGTTGTACTACATCCAGCACGAAGATTGATACGGCGCTTAAAAGTATAAATGCCGATGATATGAAGAATTATATCTCAGTTCTGGCTTCAGACGATTTTCGTGGCAGGGCTCCATCAACAACAGGTGAAGAAAAAACTATTAATTATCTGGCCAAAGAGTTCGGGAAGGTAGGATTAAAACCTGCCAGTAACGGAAGTTATTTTCAGGAAGTTTCACTGGTGAAAATCTCTGCCGATCCTGCCATGGAACTAAATATTACAGGAGGGAAGGAAAATATAAGCCTGACCTATTCAGATGATTTTATTGGAAGCACTCCGCAGGTAAACGACCTTATCGAAGTTGAGAACTCCGATATTGTTTTTGTTGGTTATGGTATTGTAGCTCCTGAATATAACTGGAATGACTATAGTGATCTGGACGTTAAGGGAAAGACAGTTCTTATGCTTGTGAATGATCCAGGATACGCTACTTCCGATTCTTCTCTCTTTAATGGTAAAGCCATGACATATTATGGCCGCTGGACCTATAAATATGAGGAGGCTGCCCGCAAGGGTGCAAAAGCAGCAATAATTATACATGAAACAGGCGCTGCAGCTTATCCCTGGGCAGTTGTTCAAAACAGTTGGTCAGGACCCCAGTTTCACCTTGTCGGTGATGAGTTGTCCAGATCGGATCTTCAGTTCCAGAGCTGGATAACAACTGAGAGTGCCCTTAGAATATTTCAATCAGCCGGTCTCGATTATGAAAAAGTTATCGCTTCCGCTTCAACACCCGGGTTTAAACCAATTGATATGAAACTGGGCGCTTCAGTTCACTTCAAAAATAAAGTCGAATATACAAAATCACACAATGTGGCTGCTCTCTGGCCAGGAACAGACAGGGCAGATGAATATATAATCTATACTGCTCACTGGGATCATTTCGGGGTTAACAATTCTTTCAGCGGAGATTCGATTTTAAACGGTGCTGTTGATAATGCAACCGGAACGGCTGCACTTATTGAAATAGCCAAAGCATTCACTAAACTGCCTGTACAACAGGACCGTTCAATACTGTTCCTTTCCGTTACAGGTGAGGAACAGGGATTGCTGGGGAGTAAATATTATGCAGAAAACCCGCTTTACCCTCTGAACAAAACAGTAGGTGTTATTAATATGGATGCCCTTAACATTCTGGGACCAACAAACGACATGACCATTATAGGTATGGGTAACTCTCAACTCGACGATTTTGCTGTAAGGGTTTTAAAAAAACATGGTCGTTATGCAATTCCTGATCCGACTCCTGAAAAAGGCGGCTATTTCCGTTCCGATCATTTCAGCTTTGCAAAAGTAGGGGTGCCTTCACTTTACTTAACAGATGGAGTTGATAATATTGAACACGGTAAGGCATGGGGACTTGCCCAGTCGGAGCAATGGACAATGGAAAATTACCATAAACCTTCGGATAACTATGAACCTGACAAATGGAATTTTGATGGCATGATCGATGATATCAGGATCTATTTTGAGGTAGGATATGATCTTAGTATCTCCAATGAATTTCCTGACTGGAATCCAGGTTCTCCGTTTAAGCCCATAAGGGATAAGATGATGAAACTGAATTAAACGGATTTCAGTATTGGAATAACAGTGAAAAGACCCTAATACATATTACACATATAATGATATAATCTCAGATCCATGGTACCAGGCCGAGGAGTAATTTGATTACTGTATATATGATTACCTCTTTCAATTCTGCTTTTTCTTTTGAAAAACCTCCTGCCCAAAGCCTGTAAATCAGTACTTTGTGATGCAATCATGATCCTGGCTGATCGTGAACCCTTCTTGTAGAAATCATAAAAGTGAGGTTTAAATATCTTTTGTTATTTCATTCAACGGAATGTTTTATTTTCTCAAGAATAGCAACTGGATGCTTAAATTTTATTTAACTACACATTAACAGACATTTAACTTGATTTTAACCAGGTTGTAAAGTAATCTCACTTAATTTTATTGTTAGTTAAGAACAACTCTGGAACGTTGTCCGTGCGAATTTTATTTTACTAACCATAAAACCGAAATCTATGAGAAAATTCAATGCCATCAATATTGGTCTGGGCCTTATCCTTTTTGCCGGAACGGCCCATTCACAGGCAACATTTAAAATAGGCCATGTCAATATAACTGAAATAATGTCTTCAATGCCTGAGAAAGACAGCGCTCAGCTTGTGTTAGATAAGGAGACAAAGGAGATTGAATCATCTTATGAAGAAATGCAGGTAGTCTATAACAAGCTGGTCGATGAATATCAGAAAGGACTATCCTCATTTAATGAGCTGGTAAAAACTGCAAGGGAATCTGAAATTATTGATAAGCAAAAGAGAATGCAGGAATTTGAACAAAATGCAAGCTCAACACTTCAAAAAAGAAACTATGAATTGTTTCAGCCAATCTATGATAAAGTTATTGCAGCTATTGATAAAGTAGCAACCGAAAACGGATTTACGTACATACTTGATGTAAGTAAGGGCTCTGTTGTATTTACATCCAGTGATAGCCAGAATATTAATCAGATGGTACTTAGCCGCTTAAAGTAAGTTATAATCCGTAAAATCTAAAATAGCTTCCTTATCAGAAATAATACCAAGGACAGAACTGCGCTTATAAGGATCATTGTTGTTATTGGTATATATATCCTTATATTATCTTTTACTATTCTGATATCACCCGGCAGATGACCCAACCAGGTAAGGCGATTCCCTGCAAAATATATAATTAACCCTGCAATTATCAGGATTATTCCTGATAAAATCAAAATCCTGCCAGTCTGTTCCATATTGTAAGGTTTCTATGAAGCAAATTTAGCAATTCTTTAATTTTTGTCACGATAATATGGATCACATCCCAGAATAGTGGGAATGAGCAATTACTTTTGTCGTAATCAGAGTTCAGGGATATTCGCACCATAAACTTACCACCACGAAAAGCCTGGAAATGAACTGGATTCACAGAGGGTTTTGTAGTTTGTCATTTTACATTGTGAATTTAAATTCCGGATGGTATAATGTTGGCAGGGAATTTGCGTTAGTAATCGCAGATCACTATTTTATATACTATGAAAAAAATTTACTTATTTGCTTTTATTGCATTCCTTGCGATGCAAAACACAAATGCCCAGTTTCTTAAGGACGCCAGAAAATTACTTGATACAAAAGGGAAAGGTCTTACTGAAAAAGATGCTGCTGATGGTATTAAAGAGGCACTTGAAAAGGGTACTGGAGAAAGTGTAAATCTGGTATCGGCAGTAGACGGATACTGGCGTAATCCGGATATAATGATTCCATTTCCTGCCGAAGCAAAGGAAATGGAATCTAAACTAAGGGCAATCGGAATGGGGAAGAAGGTAGACGAGTTTAATGAATCAATGAACAGGGCTGCAGAAAAAGCTGCGGTGGAAGCAAAACCTATTTTTATTGCTGCCATTAAAGGACTTTCAATAAGAGATGCAATTAATATAGTTAAAGGTGCCGATAACGCTGCAACAGTATACCTTCAGAATACCACATCGCCTGAGCTGAAAAGCAAGTTTCAACCTGTTATCAGCACTTCCCTTGATAATGTTAACGCCACAAAATACTGGAGCGATTTAGTTACAACCTATAATAAGATCCCGCTTGTTAAAAAAATGAATCCCGATCTGGCAGTATATGTCACAGATAAAGCCCTGAACGGACTTTTTGTTATGATTGCCAGGGAAGAACTTAAAATCCGCAGGGATCCCATGGCAAGGACATCGGAGTTACTTAAAAAAGTCTTTGGGAACTAGGGGCCTGAATCAACTGATGGATTTAATATAAAATTCTTACCCGTATTGTAGAGGGAATATTCTTCAGATCCTTAAGAACAGCTGAATCAAGATCGCTGTCAGTTTCTATAATAACATAGCCAATGTCGGGATCAGTCTGGAGGTATTCTGCGGAAATATTTATATTCCTTGAAGAAAAATATTCATTTAATTCACGCAATACACCCGGAACGTTCTTATGGATATGTAAAAAGCGCTGTTTGGAGGAGTTGGCCTGAAGGGCAATTTCTACGAAATTTACGGCTCCAATGGTTGAACCTGTATCACTATATCTTACAAGTTTTTCAGCTACTTCCAGGCCTATATTGGCTTGCGCTTCAACGGTATTGCCTGCAATGTGGGGTGTCAGAATTACATTGTTGAAACTCTGAAGATCAGTAATAAAAGGCTTATCATTTGAGGACGGCTCTTCAGGAAAAACATCAGCAGCAACACCGGCAAGGTGTTTTGATCTGAGGGCATCAGCTACAGCAACATAATCTACAACATCTCCTCGGGAAGCATTGATAAGACATGCTCCTTTTTTCATGATTGAGATCTGTTCTTTTGAGATCAAATTCCTGGTTAATTCCGTCGATGGAACGTGTATGGTTACTGTATCAGAAATCTTTAACAGTTCATTCAAACTGCCTACTGACCGCGAATTACCTAGACTTAGCTTCTTTTCAATATCAAAATAGAATATATTCATGCCAAGGTTTTCTGCAAGGATAGATACTTGTGAACCAATATGACCATATCCTATTATGCCAAGATTTTTACCTCTGATTTCGACAGAGTTATTGAGCGATTTCATCCAGATTTTATTATGCGCAAGAGCATTTTTTTCAGGGATACCACGCATAAGCATAATACATTCAGCTATAACCAGTTCTGCTACTGAACGGGTATTAGAGAAGGGGGCATTAAATACAGGCACCCCCATTAATTTTGCACCCCTCAGGTCTACCTGATTTGTTCCGATGCTGAAGCATCCGATAGCAAATAATTTAGGACTCTTTAAAAGCTGGCTTTTGCGCAGTTCAGTCCGGCTTCTGATTCCTATTATGTGTGTACTCTCTAACTTCTTCTCAAGATCAGTTCCCGATAACGCTTCATGCAGGGTCTCAATATTACTGTAGCCATTTTCCCTGAATAATTCGGAGGCATTCTCATGGATCCCTTCAAGTAAAAGTACTTTGATCTTACCCTTGTCCAGTGAAATTTTTCTCATCAGCAGATGTTTAAAAATGGAGTAACTTACAAACTAATCTCAGAATGAGGATTAGCTGCGGAAAAGTAAATAAAAGAGTTCGGTTGTACAAATATTTTCAATTTCTTCTTTGCTAGGGGCTGATTAAAAAGTCGAAAACCATTAACCGCAAAGAGCGCAAAGAAAATTTGCAAAGGTCGCAAAGAGCTTAATTATAGTGTTTTAACTTTGCGTACTTTGCGAAAACTTTGCGTCCTCGCGGTTAAAAAGGTCTTTTTGGACAGCCCCATGATGTCTTGTTATGTGGTTTAGTATGGCACTAACCATTCTTTTAACAGAACATCCTGAAACATTCTACATTACCTGCTTAAATTCTTAATTGATGATTTGAAAAAAAACAGAGAAGTTTTTTTTAACCTTGCAGCTTCAGGTTCTTCAAAGTAATTTTCAATAATACCACTGAACTTTTCTTTAAACCTCGCTGTAATATCCTCATGGGGTTTTTTTGCTGAGATTTTCAAAGGATCCCTTCTTTGTTCCGGTACAGATATAATAGTTTTTAATTTACTGGCAGAGATACCGGCATAAATAAAAACTAATAAAGCTTTTCCTGAGTACATATTTAAATATTTAATTTTCAAATACACTATTTAAAGAGATTGTCAGTATAATTTTCTTGTAATAGTGCTTTCCGGTATGGATGATGGGAAATAAATTCTTACTCAACAAATGTATCATCGTGGATTTGTGAAAGCTTACATTATTCTGGAAAAGAGTTACATAATTCACAGATTGAGCTTAAAATGAGTGCTATTAGCCTATCTTTACAAAAAGAGACTTATGATCTTATGTTAACCAAAAATGTAAAATCAACACATCTGTTAAAAGTAAAAGCTCTTTCCGATGTTTATGCTTTCAAATTTCTGTTATTGAATATCTGATTATCCTTAGACAATGCAAAAATATTACAAATCAACCAGTAAACGTCTCCGAACGGGGGCCGAAGAATTGCTGAAGACGAAAAAATTGAAACCAGGAATTCACTATTCAAAGCCTGATAATCTGAAACTCATTCATGAGCTTGAGGTGCACCAGATAGAACTGGAAATGCAAAATGAGGAAATTAGTTTAGCGAGATCTGCAGAACAGGATATTGCTGAAAAATATATTGCATTATATGAATATGCACCAGCGGGCTTTTACAGACTATCAAAAACAGGAACAATTTTGGAATCAAACCGCTATGGTTCACAAATGCTTGACAAAGAACAATCCCAACTGAAGAACAGCCAGTTTGGTTTTTTTATCACGGATGATTCTAAACCGGTTTTCAATCTCTTTCTTGAACAAGTATTCACAAGCAGGGGGAAAGAGTCGTGTGAGCTGACTCTTGTAAACAGTGGTAATGTGCAAATGAATGTTAGCGTTACAGGTGTCGCTTTCGGAAAAGGGAGAGACTGTCAGTTGATAGTGGTTAATACAACGAAGATAAAAAAGGCAGAAGAAGAAATCAGAAATAAAAATGAGGAACTTACCAGGTTAAATGCTGAAAAAGATAAATTTTTCTCGATAATAGCACATGATTTGAGAGGTCCCTTCAGTTCGTTTCTGGGATTCACGACACTTCTTGCTGAAGATCTGTCTTCAATGAAGAAAGACGAGATCCAGGAAATTGCAGATTTGTTGAGAAATTCTGCAAACTCAATCTATTTTCTTCTGGATAATCTGCTCGAATGGTCAAAAATGCAACGTTCATTGACCGAATTTAAACCGGAGGAGGTGCCACTTATTCATGTTATTAACAAAAGTCTGGATTTGCTGTCCGATAAGCTGACGCAGAAAAATCAAAACATTCAGCTTCAGGTCCCTGAAAGTGTTATTGTGAAAGGGGATGTTGTAATGCTTGAATCAATTTTCAGAAACCTGATTTCAAATGCTGTGAAGTTCTCACAAAGGGACGGAATAATATTAATATCAGCAAAACCTGTTAAAGGTGGTCTCACAGAAATCTCTGTTACTGATAAAGGTATTGGTATGGATGAGGTACTGTTGGGGAAGTTATTTAAAATTAATGAACGGACAGGACGTAAAGGTACTGATGGAGAATTAAGCTCAGGGTTAGGGCTGTCGATCTGCAAGGATTTTATTGAAAAACATGGAGGAAAAATTGTGGTTGAGTCGAAAGTAGCGGAAGGTACCACATTCCGGTTCACCCTGCCTGCAAATATGTATCAGGAATCAGACTCCCGGATTATTATAAATGAAGTAACTGCATATGAAAATGGATAAACTTGTTTTCCGGTCTTGTCCTGTAAGTTAGTCCATCTGAGACAGCACTCGTGTGTCCGGATTTTTCGCATGAGCCTGTGCAGTTAAAATTTCTCTCTGTTCAGTCGGTTGCCAGCTAAAATTCAAACATTTTAGAATACTCCCGTTAAATATTGGTAATTTAGCGGGTTGTTTTTTTACAACTGTGAGGTGAAAACGTTCAATAAAGAAACACTAATATTAGTTACTTCAAAATAAAATGAAATTTACAGAGCTCAAACTTGAAAAGCAATTGCTGGAAGCCATATCATATATGGGTTTTGAAACTGCCACTCCGATACAGGAAAAAGTTATTCCGATAATTCTCGCGAACAGGGATTTAATTGCGTGTGCACAGACAGGTACTGGGAAAACAGGGGCATTTGTTTTACCTATTCTGAATAAGCTTATCGGTAAAAAAGAATCCAATACAGATACTCTGATAATTGTACCTACAAGGGAACTTGCTATTCAAATAGAACAACAGATACAGGGATTCTCCTATTTTGTTCCAGCTGAATCGATTGCAGTTTACGGTGGTGGCGACGGACTGGACTGGGAAGCTGAAAGAAACGCCTTCAAAAATGGAGCAGATATCATAATTGCCACACCTGGCAGATTAATGTCTCATCTGAAGATGGGGAATGTCAAATTTAAGCAACTTAAGCATCTCATTTTAGATGAGGCTGACAGGATGCTGGATATGGGATTTATTGACGATATCCAGACAATTATTTCCAATTTGCCGAAGAACCACCAGACATTAATGTTCAGTGCTACTATGCCGGTTGCAATACGTCAACTTGCAAAAAAAATCCTGAATAATCCGGCTGAAATATCTTTATCTATGTCTAAACCGGCTGAAGGTGTTGATCAGAAAGCATATTTAATCTATGACGAACAAAAAGTAGATCTGATTAAGCATATTTTGGCTGAACGTAAGCAATATGACAGCATCCTTATTTTTACTTCAACAAAAAGCAAGATAACCGAAATTGTAAGATCCCTTAACAGAAATGGTTTTCCTGCGCATGGAATCTCTTCTAATCTGGAGCAGAATAAGCGGGAGGAAGTACTAAGGAACTTCAGATCAAAAAAAATAAGGATTTTGGTGGCCACCGACGTAATGAGCAGGGGTATAGATGTAAAGGAAATCAATATGGTGATTAACTATGATGTACCTCATGACGCTGAAGATTATGTTCACAGGGTAGGAAGAACGGCACGTGTAAACGAGAAAGGTGAAGCTATTACGCTGGTAACACAAAAGGAGATGTATAAGCTGAGAAGGATTGAACAATTAATAAAAGCAGATATCCCAAAACTTCAGCCACCTGAAGGTATAGGCCCTGTTCCGGGATGGCAGGAAGGAGAGCCTAAGTCAGATAAAAGAAGGAAGATCTACAAAAACAAAAGATTTTACAGGGGTAAAAAGCAAAACTGATACATAGTTAAATTATGTTTCAGGTATTTATATCGTATGAATCTATAAATCCATTGGTTTTTATTTGTTATTGTTTTATTTAACCCAAATCAGAACATGAAAAAAATTGAAGTAGGCAGCATAGTTCCGCATTTTTCCTTACCTGACCAGGATGGAAACATATTTGACATAAGTTCTGTACTTGGGAAAAAAACCTCGTTATATACTTTTACCCTAAAGATGACTCTCCGGGCTGCACTAAAGAGGCTTGTACCTTCCGTGATGAATTCGAAGCATTCAAGGAAGCAGATGCACTCATCATTGGAATAAGTGGTCAGTCTGTTGCGAGTCATAAAAAGTTTGCTCAAAAATTCCGGCTTACATATACTCTGTTGAGTGATGAGGGAAATAAAATAAGAAAACTCTTTGGAGTGCCTGCAGATTTATTGGGTCTGTTGCCGGGAAGAGTTACTTATATAATAAACAAAACAGGCAAAGTAGTGTATCTATTCAACTCTCAGACACAAACGGAAAGACATGTAGCCGAAGCATTAAGGGTTTTGAAGGAACTAGAATAGGGGAGTTTGCGAAGGGTAATATACGAAACACAAAGCTGAAAGTCATTTTCAGGCTTGATCGGATTTTTTACAGCAATCTGCTGAATTATAGTTATATTGAAAATGTCTGATAGAGATCGTTACATTATTTGATCCGGATGGATATGGTAATTTATTACCGGTAATTTAAATATGATTGTAATAAGATTTTTATATCTCTTTAATATTAATTTTGCAGATATGGAGGTTTAATTTAAGAAGATAAAGAATTTTTACTGAATTTATGGCAACTGACGATTTCAACCCTAAAAATGCTCTTCAGATTACAAGGATGATACACTTATCTCAGGTTGCAGGCAGTTTAGCTTATCTGATGCTGGTTTTTTACACAGCCGATGAAAATTTTATCTTTTATTTTGATATTTCGGATCCATTATTTTTCTCTTTGTTCATCCTGTGTTTTGGCGGTATACCTGCCGGTTATTTTCTATCCAGAAAAAGCTTTAGTAAAATCAACACTGACGATTTATTAAAGAATAAATATCCTGTTTATCAGAACAGCCTGGTTATAAAATCAGCAACATGTGCAATTGTTGCTCTTTTTGCATCAGTTTGTTTGCAGCTCACATATAATCTTTTAAGCATCATTTTCTTTTTTATAGCTTTGATCATTATGACAGTATATTACCCCACTCCTGAAAAAGTCGGAAGGGAGATTAAACTTTCTCAGGCAGAGATAGAATTGTTTTATTAGTATTGTCCGGCAATGGAAATAATGTTAATATTTTACCTGTCAAACCAGACCATTTCAATTGATTAATTACATTGATGGATATATAAGGTTACTCTTACGATGAAAGATTATTACAAAATACTCGGATTAACAAGGGATTCATCGATTGACTCTGTTAAACAACATTTTAAGGAGCTGGCATTTGAAAATCATCCTGATGTCAGCAATAATAAAAATGCTCATGAGATATTTATAGAAATTTACGAGGCTTACCATATTTTAAGTAATCCGGATAAGAAAGCCGGGTATGACTTATTGTATGATAAATATATTTCCAAGTCAGAAAATCAGATCGCGAACGAAGAATATATCAGAACTGATATCAATAACTTTTCAAATTCAGCCAGGGAGAAAGCACAACAAAAAGCAAAGATCAGGTACAGGGATTTTATTAAAGAGCTTGATTGCTTTTATATCACAGGACTAAAAGCCGATGGAATGCCTTATTCATATAATATGCATAAGACTATAGGCATATCAGGCGGAACAGGACCAATGGGACGTATCAAATCGAAATCAGTTGAGATTCCTGTCCCCAGAAGCAAAAAAGCCCTTATGATACACAGGATGGGTTTTTTAATTAAAGCATTCTTTTTTATAGTTGCTATAGCATCATTTAAACTCAAAATTATCCAAAATGAAGAGTTGCCAGTTAAGATTCTGATTTTTGTTGCTATTATACTTGCAGGAGGTATTGTAACACAACTTACCTATCTACTGAACAAGACAAAGTCAAAATTCTTCCACTCGTCTAAATACTTATTGGTGAAAAAATACAGGCAAAAGGGATATAAAAGAGGATTTCATCCCATGATCTCAACAACTCCGGTTGGATTAATTGCATATATACTAAGACTTGTATTTTAATTAATTACAGGCAAGTGTGCTGACCGGATATTCAATCCTGAAATTTTCTTTTAGTATGAGGTAACTGCAATGAACATAAAGTCGAATATTGGCTTATATTCTTTATAATCATACTTACTTCATAAAATATTGTGAACTTGAGATTAAAAATATCTGTTCCCCGTAATAAATAACCTTATCAAAATGTTAATGAGTATCTGTTATAAATTTTGCCACATTATCATGCAGCTCTTTTAAACTTGGTTTGTTAAGATAAACCATGTGCCCCGATTTGTAAAAAGCATAACTTATGTTTTTCTGGAGCGATTGATCCATTGGGAGATGGTGCATCTCATAAATTCCTTCATAATAGGGAGTCCCCAAATCAAAATAGCCCATGTTCAGCATTACTTTGAGGCGGGGATTGTAAGTCATGGCCATAGCAAGGTCAGGCATTACATTTCCGAAAAATTTAACCGGCATACCGGGTGAACTGTGCCTGAAATCCCAATGCCAGGATACTCCATCCCCAAAAGGATGGTAAGTCATATTTTGCCCGAACTTTAGTGCAGAGCGAATATAATTATTGGCAGTGGAAATGAATGCTGATGAAATTGAGGCTTCAAACGGGTCGAATGAGGGTTGTTTATCCAGAGGATCAACACTATAACCTGAAAAACGTGAGTCGAGCCGGCCTACTACTTTATCGTTATCTGCCATAAGGTTCTTCTCAAAGAGAGGTCCGGTGATACGATAATTTGCCTTCCGTATGTAGGCTTCCGGGAGACCGGTATACCTGTACAGACGTTCCGAAATTTTCATTGCCGAAGCTGAGTCCAGGGCCGAACCTTTACTCAGTGCCATTGCATATTCTCCCATGGCAAATTTTTCCACTTCGCGAAGCAGTGGTTCCAGATTTTCAGGCTGATCAGGCAGCTTGTGATGATACCACGCGGTAGCAGTAAGGCTTGGGAGTACCAGTTGGTATGGCAGATCCATTCCGGGGTTAGCCTGGGCGCGATCTGCTATGTTATCCCAGCTTAGTAATTGTGACAGCATGATTATACCATTAAGATCCACTCCATTTTCCACTTCGAGTATGTACGATAATGCTGCAGAACGGAAGGTCCCATAACTTTCGCCGAAAAGATATTTGGGAGAATTCCAAAGGTCGAAGGCGGTAAGAAATTGGTTGATGAAAGCAGCGAATGCCCTTGCATCTTCATCTGATCCGTAAAATTCTTTTGGATCTCCTGCTCCGCCCATGTCCTTATCAATGATACGGCTGAATCCGGTTCCAGGGGCATCAATAAAAACTAAATCGCTGACATCCAGAAGGCTGTAATCATTATTTACCGTTTTATAGGGGGCTAAAACACGTTTTGTATCATCAGTATAGACACGTCTGGGACCCCATGCTCCCATGTGCAACCAAAGAGAAGAACTTCCGGGACCTCCGTTGTAGATAAAGGTAACAGGCCGTTGACCGGGACTATTCTGATCATCTTTAAAATAGGCGGCGTAAAACATGCTGCATGTTGGCTGATCGTTGTTGTTCTTCAGAATGATGGAACCTGCAACAGCTTTGTAATTTATAACTTTACCCTCTACAGTAACGGTTCCGCGGGTGACTACTTTCTGAGGTCTTCTCAGTGCAGCAAACAAGGTATCCTTTTGCATGTCGGCAGAACGCTGGGGTCCATGTTCCTGGGCATCAGCCAGGAGGCCATAAGCGATAATAATAGTGGTAAAAATGATGATTTTGCCTGATCTTTTCATGTTCAAATTATATTTAACATTAAATTCAATCTGTTTTTAGTAACCGGTTCAATTACGGAACAAAAATCCGACGAATAAGTTCGTGTATTTGGACTTCCCGGATCCTATACCGCGGACCAGTCAAACCCTGCTGTCCATTTACAATTATTGGCAGAACTGATTTTGTCGTCAACAGGGTTGCAGGTTCCGGTACACAAAGCCGGATATTTATGGTCAGATTCACAAGCGGATCCCATCTTCTCATTAAAAACAATTATCTTTGAATAAGGAACTTTCAATAGTATTGAATCATCTCAGTTTCAGGATGAAAAATATAAAAAGAGAGGCTCTGCTCATTATCATTGCGATATTGATTAGTATCCCGGTTATAGTATGGATGTATACACTGGCACCGGGAAAATCACCTGTCGTTAGTCTGACCGGTAAATATATTCATAGTGCAGGAAGACTTTTTGCTCTTTCCGGTTTTGTTTTTATACTCTTACAGTATGTATTAAGCTCAAGGATAAAATTAATCGAAAGAGGCATAGGACTTGACAGACTTTTTATAATTCACAGAATATTTGGAAGAGCAGGACTGATACTGTTATTATTTCATCCTGCATTGCTTTTTATCGGGTTGAAGCTGCAAAACAATGAATTTCATTTCTTTACACCATTAAAAATAATAGGAGAAACAACTTTATTCCTCTTATGCGTGGCTGCCGGCGCCGCCCTGCTATACGGTCACATTAAGATGAAATATGAAACATGGAAAAATGTTCATAAAATAATCTATATAGTGTTTCCATTGGCATTTGTTCACAGTTTCTTAATAGACAGCGACGTAAAGACAATGGCAGTTTTAAAAATATTCTGGCTGTTTTTGTTATGCATTTTTTTGATAGTGCTGGTATATAAAACAATAATGAGATTACATGTCAGGAATCACCCATATTATGTAGCGGAAGTGCTGCAGGAAACTCATGATATCTGGACCCTTTCCTTCAATGGAAAATATCCGGCATTTAAGCCGGGGCAGTTTATGCTCATAAGTCTTGTCAGAAATGGAATAGTTTCTGAACCACATCCATTTACAATTTCATCGAGTCCAACAAACAACAAGCTGTCTGTCAGTATAAAATCGGTTGGTGATTTTACATCCACGATTTGTAATACCAGAACAACAGATTATGCTTATATTGAAGAACCTTACGGTATATTCAGCTTCCTGAATTACGATGATGATGATCTCATCCTTATAGCCACCGGGATAGGAATCACTCCCTTCATGAGTATGCTCAGGTACATCTTCGATAAGAAATTAAAAAAGAATATTGTACTGCTTTGGGGAAATAAGACGGAAAAGGATATTGCTTTTAAGGATGAGCTGGATAAGATGGCTTCGGAAATGACATCAATGAAATTGGTGCATATTATGTCACAACAGCCTGAATGGCCCGGGGAAAAAGGGCATATAGACGCTGAAGTGATTAAAAAATATGTTGATAATTTCCAGAACGGTCAATTTTTCATTTGCGGTGCACTGCCGATGATGTTAAAAATGGTTCAGACTCTTAAGAAGCTTGGAGTAACAAAACAAAGGATATATTACGAAAGGTTTGCTGTACGATGAGGATGTATCAGAAAATCATAAATATTCCTTTGGATTTTACTTTAGAACTACAGCTGAATCCTCTTTAAATTTTAAAAATCATCCTTTGATTAACTTAGTAATTCCTTCAATAGCTATCTGAAGACCAACACAAAAGATCAGAAAAGCCATCAGACGGTTTATGATTTTTTCATTGTGCGAACCGATATAATTAATAAACCGCTTAGCATTTACATAGAATACAAATATCAGAATGCAAATCAGAATAATTGAAATTAGTAAAGCTCCTGAATTTACAAGATATTGCTGAAAATTTTCAGCTTTGCTTTGAGCTCCCAGGGTAAATAATACAGCAATAGTACCAGCTCCCGTGGTTATTGGAAAAGTGATCGGATAAAACAGTTGGTTTTCAATTTTATTAGATTGTATTATGTCTGTTTTATTTATTATTGTTTCAGATGAAGTGTCTGGTTCATCAGATGACAGGAACTCCCATCCTATTTTGCATATCATTATTCCTCCGGCTAACTGAATTATGGGTACGGATAATCCAAAAAGCTCTAAAATCCAGCGACCTGTAAACAGAGTTACGGCACAAATAATGAATGCATATAAAGCTATGTTCTTAATTGCTTTAGTTCTTTCCTGACGTGACAATTTATCGAGGTACGGATTAACCATAAAAGCTGTTCCAATTGGGTTAACAACCGGAAAAAGTGCTATAAAACCTATGAACACAAGGTGGACGAAAGAATGCAGGTATGTGAGCATAATTATTAAACTTAATTGATTATAAAATTAAGAAATTCAATTATAACATGTTATCTTATCCTGAGAAACTTAATGCCTGCACGCAAGCGTATGTAAATGTTTTAAATTGTAACATTTGTTACATTTCATTGCCAGATAATTTTCCAGCGGGTTCATCATAAATAACCCTTTCAATTCTTTTATCAGGAATGAGCCACATAAATGCAACCAGCACATAAATTCCACCGGATATCCACTGGCTTATCCAGCTTGATCCTATAGCCAGGATGTATAGTACTGGTGAAATTTTTCCTTTTAAATCCCTGCCTATTGCTCTGGCAAGAATAGAATCAGATCCATGATTTTTTATAATCCGCCTCTGGAGAGTATAATATGCAATTGCAGCCATCAACAGAATGAATCCGTAAAGCGCCATTGGCTCAGATTTGAAATTGTTTTCTCCCATCCATCCTGTAACAAACGGGACCAATGACAGCCAGAAAAGCAGGTGCAGGTTTGCCCAGAGAATATCGCCTCTTACTTTTTTGACCGTTTGCATCAAATGATGGTGATTATTCCAGTAAATACCTATATAAATGAAACTTAATATGTAGCTTAAAACAATAGGGGTGAGTGGCTTTAAATCGTCAAGGGTACTGCCATGGGGTACTCTGATCTCTAATACCATAATGGTAATGATAATTGCGAGTACTCCGTCACTGAATGCTTCCAGTCTTCCTTTATTCATATTTGATCTTTTTTAAGCATCTGCTGTATTCATACTAAAACAAAAAAGCAGGATAATGTTCCTTCTATCATATTAAATAATTTCCGAAATCTCAATTTCTTAAACAAACCGCTTAATAAGCTCAAATCATTCGTTTGTTACTTACATGAAGAGGCTCAGGATGTGATACTTACAATTTTGAAAGAAAGAATATGCCTAGCAAAGTCAATATCAAACCATACCAACGTGCCAGCTTGTTTGCCTTCGTTTTAACAGCCACCACTGCTCCAAGATAAGAAAACGGCACTGATCCAAGCGCGAGTACCAATGTAACTATCCAGTCAATATGACCCAGATAGGCATGAACTATTGTACCAGGGACGGCAAGTACCATTGAAACTGCAAGTGAACATGCAAAAGCTTTTTTAATTGGTTGTTTCAGGATTCTGACATAACTGGGGGCAAGCAGGAAACCTCCTGAGTTTGCCAGCAGGCCTGATATTAAGCCTACAAAAGTCGCTACCAGAACTAATTTAAAATACCAGGAAAACCTATAATTCGCTATTTTGGGATCTGCTGATGAGGCAGGCAGATCTTTCTCTTTAGGCGATACCAGGAAGCTTATGCCAAAACCAAGTACTAGAATGCCTGTGATTATCAACAATGGCTTTGATCCAATATATTCCGTAAGAAATGAGCCGCCTATGGAAGCAGGTACCCCTATAATAACACTCCAGATTATAATTTTCCAATCCAGAAGTTTTGATTTCCAGTATTCTACCGAAGCAATAAACGTACCGGGAATTGTTGCTGGCAGTGGTGCTGCAATTGCGACAAATCCTGGTATCCCTATCAGACTCAGCAGTGGTGTGGCGACCGCACTTCCACCCTTACCAAACAATCCTCCAAGAAATCCAACGAATATTCCAACAAGGAATACCCCAGGGTATTGTAAACTCATATAAATTTAAATATCAATAATGTAACAGTCGGGGGGCAAAAGTGTTTCATTTCAGAAAAGAAAGCTTATCAAAATTATAAGCAGGCTTTAATTTTCTTTAAACATGCTGATAAATTTATCCTTTGATCTTCAATCAGCGATTCAGGCACATACTCTATTTTGATGGTACCGGATCTTTTTATATTTTGCAAATATCAGTCAACCAGCATTTACCTAAATAGTTTATTTCAAATTTCATAATGTAACATATTTTACTATTTTTGTTACAGTAGTTTGAATAAACGCTTTTTCATTTTTTTTAAGCACAATTGTTGCTAAACCTGAAATCAACCTTCAACTAAATGAAAAGGAGCAGTTTTTTAATTCCTGCATCAGCATTATTGCTGTTAGTAAATAGTGCTTCATTCTCTCAGGACCTGAACAATATAGCCAAACAGGAACCATTTAAGATCAATGGTACAATCAACGCCAAATTGCAATTCTACGACTCAGATAAAGCAAATCCAGGTCGTAAACCCTTCATGTGGTATTTTCAGGGGAGTCCAGTTGTTACAATATATGGGATTGTACTCCCCTTTTCGTTCAGGCTGAGTGAACAGCAAAGAGATTTCCGGCAACCGTTCAATCAGTTTGGTGTAAGTCCGTATTATAAATGGGCTAAACTGCACATTGGCTATCAATCACTTAACTGGTCAACATATGCTCTTGCAGGACATTCAATCTCTGGAGCAGGCATTGAACTGACACCCGGGAAATTTCATTTCGGGTTAATTACCGGCCGTCTTCTCAAACCGGTAAAGTATATTGATAATCCTGGAAATATTACTATGCAGACTCCTGCCTACAGGCGAAACGGAACTGCCTTCACATTTGGTTATGGTACGCCGACTAACAATATAAACGTTGTTATTCTTAAAGCAAAGGACGATTCCACCTCTGTAGGTGATATACCACTGCAATATCAGGTTACCCCTGACGAAAATCTTGTTGTTTCGCTTATCTCAAAACAAGTGATTGCTAAAAAATTCATTTTTGATCTGGAGATTGCCCAAAGTCTTTATACTAAAAATTTAGGAACTGCATTATCTGATTCGGCAGGTGGTTTTATGGGAAAAGCATTTTCTTCCCTGATGAAAAGTCATATATCAACTACTTCAAACAATGCTTTTCAGACATCATTTGGCTATCAGTCGGATATTATTAAAATGATGATAAAATATCAGAGAATTGAACCTGATTTTAAATCGATGGGAGCGTATTATTTTCTTACAGATATCAGTAACCTGACTATTGAGCCTACTCTGAAAATTATGAAAAAGAAACTGACTCTGGGTGGCAGTTTCGGAACCCAGTCAGACAATCTAAATCATGAGAAAAACCTTAGGACCAGAAGGACTATCACTTCAGCAAGGATTAGCTTTATCCCTGTTGCCCAATACAATCTTAATGCCACTTATTCAAATTATGGACTTGCACAGGAATCGGGATTACTTTCTATCGACACGCTTCGTTCCAGTGAAGTGGCTCAGGCAACAAGTCAGTTTGGACTTACCCAGTCGCTGAACCTAACCGGTGAAAAAATGCTTCATAATCTGATGGTGAATTTTAATGCACAGAAACTTAATGATAAGAACAAAATAAGCGCCCAGTTTACCGAGTTCTCGACCAACATACTGACGGCAGGTTATTTTATGAATTATATGCCTTTAAATATTAATAGTTCACTTTCATACATGTATACCAGATTCAAACAGGATACTCTGCTGACTGTAGTGAACGGACCATCATTCGGGGTGGGAAAATCGTTTTTGAAGAACAAGCTTAATGCAGGACTCAATTATTCAATTATGGATAATAAGGTTCAGGAGATCAGATACAGCAGGATTAAAACATTAGCGTTTCAGCTTTCCTACAAACCTTCAAAAAACCACAGACTGTCTCTTAATTTTTATCATCATGAAAATAAGGGGCTTACAACCGGAAGCACTTCTTATTATGAAAATAAACTCGATTTTGATTACTCATATACTTTCTGACATGAAGAAAATGGCAATGACTTACAGATACTTCAGACAGATATGGTTATCGTTTTATATTTCTCTTTGCCGGATTTTTCAGCGAGGCATTGATTGCACAACAAAGTATGATGGTAAGTACAATGGTCAGACCACCATATGGTACAAAATTGTATCAGTATCCTGACCAGGTAAGGTTAATTATCACCTCCCCTGTTGATACCAGAGTCACTTTGGTTCTACATATCACAGGTGACAACGGTGTGGACCTTCGAACGGCTCCGGGTTATGCCTCTCCCTTTATATCAATATCCGCCAATGTAGCGAATCAGGTAAGCGGAAGCGATCTTTCAGGTTATTTTGACTATACAAATCTGATCAGTTCCGGAATATCCATACAACAGTTAAATGACAACGGGCTTCCTGAAGGGAACTATCAGATATGTTTCAGGTTGAAGAACCTTGATGGCAGCTTCATTTCTGCAGAAGAGCCTATCGGCTGCAGCAACCAGTTTAGTATCAGGTATGGAGATCCTCCCGTGGCAATAAATCCTCAATGTGGGGCCATTCTGAATCAGTCTGCTATTCAGAGCATTGTATTCAGCTGGACTCCTGCCACCAATGCTCCTGTATTTACTCAATACACACTGAAAATTGTGGAATTGCTTGACTCAACGCAAAGTCCCGACGCTGCTATGCTTTCGGCAACAGAACCTCCGTTTTTTGAGACTACTGTTCAGGGTGCGTTTTCGTTTTTTTATGGACCATCTCAACCCATCCTGGAAAAAGGAAACATTTATGCATGGCAGGTTATTGCTGAAGAAGAAGAAACAGGAGCGAAATTTGCGAATGACGGAAGAAGTCAGGTATGCTGGTTTAAGTGGAATCCTCCAGGGTTGCCTGTGTTTACCGTGACTCAACAACCGGATATTAAACCATCCGGTGAACCCAGGATTACTAAAATTACCAACGTCGATCCTGTGCCCATTTCGGTAGTCAGCGGCAACCTTAATTATAAATTCAAGGGGTCATCACCAGCCGGCAGTCTGTCCCAGTCATCTCAGCAGGGTGCAAACAGCCAGCTTGTTCTGACAACAACTGGAGACGGATTGTCATATAACCAGAATAATGTAAGTACTGCTGATTCAAAACCTCTTGCAAATGTCAAGATAAGTCTTGTTGTTACCTATGTGCTTAAGGGTAAGATTAATAATAAGGACTATAACGGCCAGGTCATAAATATGGACGATATCAGGGAAGACAGCAAATTTTTAGAACAATACCCCGATCATGAAAAAGTGCTGGCAACAACTACCACATCATCAGATGGAAGTTTCTCTTTCCAGTTTATGAATACCGAACAAAAACTGGGACTTGTCAATGATAATACCAATTGGCAGTCAGGGGGAGGAGAATTTTATGATAAAGTAACCGGAAAGGTGTATAAAGTGATCAGACTAAGAGTGGAAAACAAATATTATCTCAGTCCTGATGTTAATATAAAACTTGAACCCTGGCAGGCACTTGACCTGGGAACTCTTGTCTCCTACGTAAAAAGTTATAATCTAAAGGTTCATACACAATGGACAAAAGCAACCTTTTTTGAAACTAAAGGAGGACAAGGTATAAGTCTCGATAAAATTAAGACTATTCTTCTGCGGAAATATTTTGTAAGCGGCGTTCCATCTGATGAGGCAGGATATTCTACATCAGGAAACAGGCCTGTATTGACCGTTTTGCCTAAGGAACTGAAAACCGATTATTCCAAAGAGGATGGAACATTGACCTTTACAAACCTCGTCCAGCATGACCCTGATAACACACAGGACAGGTATTACCTTCTCTGCGAACCGGATAAGAATAATGGTATATATATATTTAAAAAGAAAGAGAAAGCCTATTACCCGATCTATTTTAAAGATAAAAAGGAATTTCCGTTTAATTGTCAGAGGTTTGAAAGTTCCGGATCAAATATGCCATTAAGTCAAAGTAGTGCTTATGGTGAAAATATAACCTGGAACAGTGAGTTGCAGGTAAAGACTTACGAACTGAATATGGAATTATATCCAGACAAGCCAAGGATCTTCGGTAAAGTTGAAGCAACAGATGTAAATGCAAAACCTATAAGCAACGTTAATCTTCTGCTTCTTAATAACTATACCCGCTCCTCAAATTATAATGTCCTTTTACGCACTGCAAAAACCGATGCAAAAGGTTTTTATGAATTCAATAATCTTGACCTGGAGCTAGATTCATTCAATCTGGAAGGTCCTACCAAAGTGCTTGGTCCTGACCGTACATTAATCTGCTCTGCTCCCGGATTTAAGGGCATGTCACAAAAATTTGGCGTAATGGTATGGGGACAGCAGGAAGAAAAGAATTTTAAGATGGAACCTGACGGATTGCTGTCAGGTTATATTGTTGACGATAAAGGTAATGCTGTGGCTGCGGATATCCAGGTTGATGATCTTGCTTTTGCATCAACAACCGTACAGCTGGAATATAATACAGAGGGCAACGGTAGAGGCGGTGGTGGTGGAGGCAACGTCAGTGCAGTAAACACTTTGCAGGCGGGTAATAACAATGCAGTTCAGATTGGGGCTGTGAATACTACCCAGATAAATATGCCTTCGGGCGTTAAGCAGGTATTTTCAATCAGTGCTCCCTCGGGGAAGGGCCGGAAATTGAAAATCATTCCCAGGGATCCTGGCTATACATCGGAGACGTACACTGTGGACATACCAAAGGAAATCAATGCAAATGCCAACGAACCGTTGAAACCATACCTGGTTTTCAGGTTAAAAAAACGTGTTCGTTTTCTGGTTGCTGAAAAACCCGGTGGTCTAATGTATGTCATTGCTAATTTAAAACCGGTACCGGGAGCAGAAGTAACCCTGAAAATACCCGGTATGGATGTTAAAGAAAATACTGATCCCCGGGGAAATGTAACATTTGAATTTGAGAATAACGGTACCTCATTTACATTTGATATTAAACCTCCGGAAAATAGTGATCTGGAAGATGGTACATATACCATAAACAATGTAAAGGACGGCAAGTTCACCGTCATATATCCGGCTGCGCTGCTTAAAAAAGCTACAAAAATTAAAGGAAAAGTAACACTGGGAAATGATCAGACTGCACTTGAAAATGCAACTGTTTATATTGAAAATGGCAATGGCGGTCGCATTGAGACCAAAACAGACAATGCAGGAAATTATACCCTTGGTAAAGTCCCGAGGGAACCAGGTAGCATCACTGTATGGGCCTCAAAACCAAATATTTTGCCAAATATTATAAGCCAGTCGAAACAACTTGAACTGAAGGATGTTAACGAACTAAACTTTACTCTTCAGACAGATAATGAGATTGCTATCGAAAACATTTACGGTTTTCAGGTTGATATCAAGGATAAGGAAAAACAGAGTGATGACACGTATTTGCTGAGAGGAGCTCTTATTAATCTTCCGTCAAACCCGAATTTCAAGCCGGCTGAAGGTGACCAGACAATACCATTTACAAATTTGAAAATCAAAAAAAGCGGAGCTATTTCCTCAACAGGTATACCAATAGGAGTGCCTTCTGCTGCGGATTTTGAATCGGATATCAAGGATATGTCTCTTCTCATGAATGATGCATTCGGGGTATTACTGACTCCGTCAACCGGCGCTCTGTTAAAGGTAAGCTCAGATAATAATAAAGGTCAGATAAAGGGAAAGGCAGGCATAATGAAGACTTCCTTCCAGTATTCAGGCAGCTATATCACTTTTCAGGATAATATCCCGTTATTTCTGACTGTTCAACCAGGAAATTCTGAATCTGCTGTTGTTACTCTTACAACAGCAGATTATCCGGCAAAAAAATGGGGAATAGCAAACGATGCGGGTAATGATGTCCAGTTTAAATTTCTGGATTTTAATGCAAAAGCCGATAAGGCAACATCCTGGCTTGAAGGAAATAAAATTGCTCTTTCGACTGTATTAACTACAAATGAAATTCCCGGGATGGTCCCTGCAAAGCTTTCTGTCGCAATTGGGGAGCTTATCTTAAAACCATCAGCCATTGAACCTATAACAGGGAATAAGCCACTTTCATTTAAACTTGAAAAATGGGATTTTCAGAGCACCGGATGGACTATCCAACAGACAAAAAAAGGTGTGTACATTCCCCAGGGTACAATTAAAACAGGTCTTATAGATGTACCTGTTAAGAACTTGCTCATTACTCCTGATAATTTTCAGGTTGGAGATTTTGAAATACAAAACCTCACCTTTTCCGGCGTAACGCCTCTTAATATCCTTACAACGAACAGATCATTCGGTTATAATACAAGCACAGGATCAGATCTGAAAGGTCATTGGGAACTAAGAATAATAGGTTTACAGGGTACTCCCGGTGTATCTGTGTCGGGTTTGCCCGGCATGGAACCCGGAGCTGCCATGAAATTTCAGTCTTTCTCACTTCTGAGCAATGGTGAGCAGGATATTGATATGGGAAACCAGCAGCAGGAAATTGTTTTTTATAAGATACTGAAAGTGCAACCGCTTTCATTCTCAGGTGGAGACAAATATTTCCAGATGTCGTGCAACATAGATCTGAATATTCCACGGCTTAAGCCGGCCAGTGGAGTTATAAAGTTCTCGAAACCGGCATCCCAGGTAAACTTTGAGCTTTATCCCTTTAACGTCAGTTTTGACGGACCAGGGGGTGTAAAATTCATATCAGGTATTACTCAGGGCGATCAGAAGCTGGAGGCATCGGGTTTCACAGCCACTGGTACAATTAAAGATTATGAAGGAATTAACCTTAAAGGAAAACTTCACCGCACTCAAAATTCTGCCTGGATTGAAGTTGATCCCCAAGGGACAAAAGATGCCACTGGGGACAGGTCAGACATACCTGGCGAATATTGAAGGAAAGATGGAAGTAGTTCAAAACATCAGCGACTGGTCAAATTTCACCTTTAACGGAGATATGACTGGATTCAAAGGGATGCAATCAAATTTAAAAAAGACCTTTATTGTGCATGGAAGTATTACTGCCGATAACGAAAGCCTTGGGGTAAAGAACATTCCCACACCTTTTGGCGGTATGGCAATAACCTATGATATTAAAAATGCCCGTCTTACGGGCAATTTAGATATTGACCAGCAGTCAGGGGCTTTACGAATGAAGGGAGCAGCAAATATTGTTGTTGATGAGGCTGGATGGTATTTCCTTCTGGGTGGTCAGCTTACTGCACCTGGATTTGGCAATATGGCTGCCGGTATGCTTATTGGCGATTACCGTGTTATGGCCCCTGATATAGTGCAGACCTTAATGCAGTTTGCTTACGATAAGAATGTACCGGCCTCTTTCAAATCAGGTGTATCAGGATTTTTCTTTACAGGGCAAAAGGATGTTCCGATAATAAATATTCCTGACTTTGAAATTAATCTGGGAGTATTGAGTGCTAGTCTTGGTCTGTCAGCAGGCCTGGATGGACGTATGTGGATGGGATTTGACAACAGCGGTAATGAATATGGAATAGGGGCAATGGCATATGCTCACGCCTGGTTTAGTGCCTCATCAATAACCTGTACTAAACTCAGCGCCGAGGCAAGGGCAGAATTGGGTGCAAAAGGTGTTTATCAGTCAAACACAGGAGTATTTACTGTTACGGGTTGCGGAAGCTTTACGATAAGTGGTTCAGCGAAGCAGTGTTTCCCGACGCCTTGCTGGGATGGTTTGTGTTGCAAGGGATGTATCGGCGGTGGAATCAGCAAGGGTATCAAGGTCGATCTTACATTTGATTCCAATGGCAAGACAAGTCTCGATTTTGGCTTTGGAAACTGTAGCGGACAGTCAAGCATGACTGGAAACTGGTAATTATTTGAACGGATAAAATTAAGAATATGCAAAAGAAATTATTTGGTCCTTATCTGATTATAATACTGTTATTTATTACAATTACCTCAAAAACCGAAGCACAGGATCAGAATCCCACTGCTGTCGGGACCAGCAATGGTATATGGATATACCTTGGAGATGAAATTCCCAGTGATTTTCAATACCAGATATTCAGAAAACAGGGGAATGGGAATTTCAATCTTATCGGGACCACCAGATTCCCGGCAGACCCAAAAACGTTGCAAACCAACGTGGAAAAGTTCAATGCGCTTTTTGAAAACCTCGACAAGCTTGGTGACAGGGAAGTGGCATATATACAAAACTTTGCCAGTAAGAATAAGACTACTGACACTATTATAATGAGTAATCTGCCGGTGATGCATCTTGCATTTGGGACTGCTTATTTTGACTCCGATGTGAAACCTGGCAATACTTACCAATATCGAGTAAGAAAGATAAATAACCAGGATGCCCAGGTTTGGGAAAGAGCCAGCAATATTCTGGAATATCCGGCAAAAACGGATATTCTGAAACCATTGTTTAAAGATAAGGAGGAATCCACCTCGCAAATTATGTTGCGCTGGTATGTTACAATACAAAAGAATCTCAATTCCTTTGCCGTCTTCAGAAGAGTATTCGGAACAGGTGATTTTATCAGGATAAAGGCAGTAAAAGGATATAATACATCATTAGATACGGTGTATCTAATTGCAATTGACACAATTGTGAAAAATCCTGCAGTTTATGAATATTATATCGGGCCTCTGGATATTTATGGCAATCAGGGTCCTGTTTCAGATATAGTTGTTGCCGGAACAATAGGGAACGCTTATAACCCGGTACCTGATTATTTTCGTGCAAAAGGGCTGGATAAAGATCACAAGGTTGAGTTAATATGGCACTTCAGGGATAAAAAATATCTTCGGGGAATTGAAGTTTATCGAAGCACGTCTTTCGATAGCGGATTTTCCAGAATTGCACAGCTTGCATCAACTGATACTACCTATACTGATGTGGTAAATGAAGCAAATCAAAATTACTGGTATTATCTGGTAATTGAAGGGCCTGTTTCAAAAAGCCTGCCTACTGCCAAAGTATCTGTTATGTTCAGGAATACAGGAGAAAAACCCATACCTCCCGAAGAAACTGGAGCAGAAAGCATTAAGGGAGGAGTTAAAATATACTGGAGTTATCATGAACCTTATGCAAAAGGATTTTATGTCTATCGGTATGTATATGAAAGGGCTGAATATAATCAGGTTTCAGGATTGATCCCTGCGGGTTCCGAATTATACAGTTTTATTGATTCTTCTGCATCTATCCGGGGAAACGAAACTTACCGGTATGCTGTGCGTACAGTGAATGATGTAGATCAGGTCAGTGATTTTTCACCATCGGCAAGCGCCAGTCCTGGAATAAAGGAAAGCGTCAGAAGTCCTGAAAATCCACGGATAACCAAAACAGATAAAGGGATCTTGTTAATTTGGGACGATCTTCGTAATGCTGAACCTCAATTACTGGGATATAAAATTTACAGGAAGATTGTTCCTGAAAAGACTTTTTCGTTACTGCCAAATGACACACTCAGGAGCGATAAGAATTATTACAGCGATACAACTCTTTTACCTGGGAAAACTTATATCTATTCTGTTACAGCAATTGATTTCTATGGAAACCAGAGTGCCGGAAGCAACACCGTGACCTTCAGCTTGCCTGAAGAAACTATTATACCACCTGAGATTTACAAAGCAGTAAATACAACTGATGGTATTATGATCAGCTGGGGGCAAGTTACCGATGATAATGTCTCATCTGTTAAGTTATACAGGGCAGATCCTGGCAGGCAGCCGGCCGTTATAACCACAGTAAATAAAGATACTGACCAATATCTTGATAAAAATGTAAAAAAGGGATTGCTTTATATTTACCAGATCTCATTGGTAACATCAGGTAATCTAGAGAGTGAAAAAAGCAGAGGTATTAGTGTCAGGAGATAAGATGTATTATTAAGTATTAATAGTGTATCATTCCGGGCGACGTCATGCTGAAAATTAACTGGAGGCACAAAACTTTGATTAGGTAAATTAATCAGGCTGAAGAAAGTTATAATTTCCCTGCTGTAAAAAAGCATACAAATTTTTTCGCCAAAAATACCAACAGGTCCGGGGAATATTAATTACTTTCACAGGCTATTCAGGATTTTCAATGTAGTTTGAATATTCCCCGATAAAGAGTATTCTTGGATATGGATGTTTTTGCCGCTTACTATTACCAACATAATAATCCTCAGTTGAGGAGAAGGATTCTCCTGATAATTATTCTGACTTTACTTGACGTGATGGCAATAATGCTGGCATTCCAGTGTTCCTATATCATTAACAACCCTATGCATGGGGGTTTCTTTTTTATGGATAAAAAGCCGTTAACCCTCCTGTTAGGGATTTTACCATTCTGGCTTCTTGTTCTTTACCTTGTAAAAATTACCGGCATTCATACCAGGCGATATAAGGTTCTGTTTTTTTTGTACCTGCAATCATCAATTGCTGTATTTTTTATTCTCACTCTTTTTAGCTTTTTTTTCAGGTTATATTCATTTCCAAGATTTTTTATTGCGGAACTCCCTGCATTAGGCCTCTTATTTTTGTTTTTTGGTCGGATCCTGACTTATAAACTGTTTAAAATCTTTGGTGAGAAGGGTCATGGTCACTTGAATATAGTAATGATTGCTGATGATTCGTCATTACCTTTCATTAATAATATTTTTTCCAGAAAGGAATTGGGATATAATGTTGTGGTGATATTTACAAATTCAGAACTGGTCAGGAAAAAATATGAAAACAATTCAATTGTACTTCCTGAAAAATTTTCAAATATACTTGATGATCTGATTGAAGTTGATTTTATTGATGAAGTTCTTTACCTTAAAGAGGAGCGTGATAGCGGAAATGTGAGAGAGGTACTCGCTTCATGCGAAGATATGGGTGTGACTTTCAGGCTCATATGCGAAAATCCGGAACTTACTTTATCGAGTGCCATAGAAACTAATGTGGCTGGTGAAATGTTTCTGAGTTTCATAAACATTCCCAACAATACTTATGCCCTTGCAATAAAGAAAGCATTGGATCTTAATATGGCTCTGCTGATGATAGTGGTTTTATCACCTGTATTGATTTTTTTCGGAATTCTTATAAAGCTGACATCGCGGGGACCGGTATTATCCAAAATACCGGGTACAGGATGGAGAGGAAGACAGATCTCGATCTACAGATTCAGAACAAGTAAAAAGAGCGATGACAGGAAACATGCAGATCTGAAATCGGAATTGGAAATGCATCACATAGGATATGAGCTTGAAGTAGATTCCGAAACCACAATAATTGGGAGATTTCTTCTCAATTCAGGTCTTGATCAGCTACCTCAGTTATTTAATGTTTTAAAAGGAGATATCCCTTTTATCGGCCCCAGACATCCTCTTCAGAGTGCTGGTAGCAAATCCGGCAACAATACCACTCCATAATGACTGATCCACTCCAGATTTTGTTTGAATCAGTTATTCATTGATATTGACAGCCCCGGTAATAACTGTGAGCCTTCATCGAATGAATATTGGGATTTATATATATTTAATTTTCAATAAGATCTATCTGATCTTTTATGTTTTATAATTAAATATGGCTCAAACAAATCATTAGTTTCTTTGTTTAAAAGTAAAGCCCGATTAATTCATAACCTATGAAAGCTATGGTTTTGAAATCCATCACTGATCTTGAGCAAAGCAGTGAACCGCTCGAGTTGATGGATATACCTGTACCGGTTCCTGCTGATAATGAAATTCTTGTTAAAGTTCTGTCTTGTGGAGTATGTCATACTGAACTCGATGAAATTGAAGGCAGAACGCCGCCACCTGTTTTTCCAATAGTCCCTGGTCACCAGGTTGTTGGTATAGTAGTTACTACAGGGATGAAGGTTACAAAATTAAAATCCGGGGACAGGGTTGGCATAGCATGGATTTTTTCTTCTTGCGGAAAGTGTGGTTATTGCCTGTCCGGACAAGAAAATTTATGTCCTGATTTTAAGGCTACAGGCAGGGATGTGAACGGAGGATATGCTGAATACATGACTGTGCCTGAATCATATGCATATCCGGTTCCCCCGGTTTTTACCAATTCACAGGCTGCTCCGCTGTTATGTGCCGGAGCGGTTGGATATCGTTCGCTTAAATTTAACGGGTCTTAAAAATGGTAACAATATCGGGCTGACTGGGTTTGGGGCTTCTGCACATATTGTTCTTCAGATTATAAGATATAGGTTTCCCTCTGTTAAAATATTCGTTATTGCAAGAAATCCAAATGAAAGATCCTTTGCAAGCGAACTTGGAGCCTTCTGGACCGGAGAATCTGCTGATCAGGTTCCGGAGCAGCTTGATTGCATAATTGATACTACACCCGTATGGAAACCGGTAATAGAAGCGTCTAAAGATTCTGAAACCGGGAGGAAGACTGGTTATTAATGCCATACGCAAAGAGAATATTGACAAAAATCAGTTATTAAATCTCGACTTTGCAGATCATCTCTGGATGGAAAAAGAAATTAAAAGTGTGGCAAATGTTACACGAAATGATGTTAAGGAGTTTCTCAGGCTCGCTGCAGAAATTCCAATTATCCCTGAAATTCAGGAATATAAACTTGAACAGGCTAATATTGCTCTGACAGAGCTAAAGAAGAGGAGAATAAGGGGTGCAAAAGTGCTACAATTTGATTAACCGGTTCTTCTACTTTAAAATTATTTTTTAGGAAATCATATCATACATTCATTACATCATTTGAACACTATTTAAAGACAGTAAACCTGAATCAGGATACATAAATTCATGCATGATCAATGATTTGCGGATTTTCTGTTTTTCAGTAAAAGCGGAAAGTGTTCGAGACTGGCTGTGGAAGCCTTAATCAATTCTTAATCTCATCTTAATTTGTACTTAATTTATTCAGTTTCATCATTGTTTACTTTTGATGAGAATAGATAGGAACCTGCTTTTTGGTTTCTTGTCTTGAAGAAAATACCGGTTACTGATCCATTTGGAGTCATTTCATATCATAAGGTTATTAAAGTTGTAATCAATTGAAATTGTTAGACATATAAAAAATAAAAAATTATATGCTGTTAACAAAAATGTAAGAGCCAGCTAAAATAGGCGGTGAAAAAAATATAAGATTATTGATGGTAAAAAACATCAGATCTTGATCTGTAATAATAAACGTTGCTAATACATTATTCTATGAGAAAACTTCTTTTGATTTTTATTTCTACGTTGTGCTATTTACAGCTAAATGCACAGCATGTAATTACAGGAAAAATTGTTGATGAAAAAAATAATCCTGTTGTTGGAGCTACTATTCAGGTTAAAGGGACCGAAAATGGTACCTATGCCGGAGTGGATGGCAGATTCAGTATTTCTGCGCTGCCGACTGATACACTGATTGTCTCAATGGTAGGGATGTCTACTGCTAGAGTAGCAGTAGGTTCGAAAACTACTTTCGAGATTAAACTTAAGACGGAGTTGACCTCTCTTGGTCCTGTTGTTGTTGTAGGTTACGGCACGCAGAAAAAAATTGAGGTTACAGGATGCTATAACCCAGATTCAGGGAAATGTAATAAGCAAACAGCCCGCAATAAATCCGGTTAGCGCATTGCAGGGTAAAGTAGCCGGTGTTCAGATACTTAATTCCGGTTCTCCCGGGGCTTCTCCGCAAATACGTATCAGGGGTGCAGGAACAGTCTATGGCAATCCCAATCCGTTATATGTTGTTGATGGCGTGTGGTACAACGATATCAGCTTTCTTAATTCTGACGATATTGCAACAATAAATATATTAAAGGATGCAGCCAGTGAGTCAATTTATGGTATCCGGGCAGCTAACGGGGTAGTGCTTATTACGACCAAAAAAGGTATGGAAAATGAGAAACCTGTGTTAAGTTATAATACATACTTTGGTAATCAGCTTGTCACCAACCAGATAAAAATGGCAAATGGTCCTGAATATGCAACTATGATCAATGAACTGGATGTCATTAACGGTGTCACTCCAAGGTATGCAAATCCTTCCTCGTTCGGAACAACTGACTGGTATCATCAGATATTAAGGAATGCTTTTACAATGAGTCACGAATTGTCGATAAATGGAGGAGGAGCTAAAACAAGCTATAATTTTTCCCTGAGTTATCTCAAACAGGATGGTATAGTAAAGACAAATACTTACGACAGATATACTGCCATGTTTGCAAACGATATTCAGATTTATAAATTCCTGAAAGTGGGTTATGCCCTTACCGGATCGGTAAATAATTCGAACGATACAGACCCTTCAATTTTTCATCAGATGTATGCTGCAGCTCCGATTGTTCCGGTATATTATGCTGATGGCAAGTATGGTGACCCGAACGATTTTTCTGTCGGAGGTTCAAACTTGTTTAATCCCCAGGTAACAATTGATTTTTTCAATCAGAAATCATTGAATTACCGAATTACCGGGAATATTTATGCCGACCTGAAATTAGCAAAACATTTTACTTTCCATACCAGTGCAGGAACAGATTTTGGACAGAATGAGGTAAGAAATTTCCTTCCGCAATATGTTGCAACTTTATCTCAAAGGAATTCAACAAGTGTTCTTACTCAGACAAGAAATGAAACCAGGAACTGGCTTGTAGAGAATACGCTTACTTATGAAAATAAGTTTGGGGATCACAATGTCAAGCTGTTAGCCGGTCAGGGTGCACAGTCATATAAATTTTACAGCCTGACTGCTACCGCACAGAATGTTCCCAATACCAGCTCAGGTGACCATTACTTCACACTGGGTGATCCGGCAACCAGGTTTGTTAATGATAATGGAACACTGGCAACTGTTGCTTCATATTTCGGGAGATTAAATTATTCCTATAAAAATAAGTATCTGCTGACTGCTTCAGTAAGAGGTGACGGATCGTCTAAATTTGCCGGAAGTAACAGATGGGGAGTATTTCCTTCTGTCGGCGTCGGATGGGTGATTAGTATGGAAAATTTTATGCAGAATCAGAAGATTTTCGATCTGCTCAAATTGCGCGCAAGCTGGGGAAAGATCGGGAATATGTCAGTACCTGCAAACTTATCAGTATTAACAGTTAACAGTACCTTTGTTTATGTCGGTGGTGATGGTTCAACTGCACCAGGTGCCAGTATAACAACCATCGTTCCTCCAACAACATACTGGGAAAGAGGAGTTGGAACCGATATTGGTCTTGAAACATCTTTTCTTAATGACAGGTTGACTGCTGAATTTGATTTCTATAACAGGAAAACTGAAAAAGCAATTTTCGATATTCCGATACTTGGTTCTCTGGGGACAACCGGAAGTAATATTACCGGTAACCAGGCAACCTTTCAAAACCAGGGATTTGAAGCTGCTATAACCTTTAAAAACAAGTTAGGAACAACTTGACTTATAGTGTTAGAGGTAACCTTGGATATAACAGCAATAAAGTTCTTTCTGTATCCACCGGAGCAAACCCAATATATCAGGCTGTTGGTACTACAGGCTCTAATAACTACAATACCCGTACAGTTGTAGGACAGCCTATCGGCCAGTTTTTTGGCTTGCAGGTTATAGGAGTATTCCAGTCACAGGCAGATATAGATGCATATACAAACAGTAGTACTGGTACCGATAATTCAGCCTAATGCAGTTCCCGGAGATTTTAAATTTAAAGATCTGAATAATGATGGAGTTATCGATGATAAGGACAGGGTTGTTTTAGGGAATCCAAATCCTAAATTCAGTTATGGTGTTAATACAACATGGGGTTACAAGTCATTCGACCTGACAGTGGATGTTCAGGGAGTTGCCGGTGTGCAGATATACAATGCCAACGAAGGTCTTCGTTATGGAACAGAGAATTTCAGTCAGGATTTTTACAATCATCGCTGGAATGGAAGCGGGACTTCAGACACTTATCCTTCAGTAAATATAGGAGGAGGCCAGAATTACAGTTCCAATTCATATTTTGTTGAAAATGGAAGCTATTTACGTTTAAGGAACATCCAGCTGGGCTATACTTTGCCTGAGAGAATAGCTAAAAAAATAAAGATGAGCAAGCTCAGGGTATATGGAAATGCCCAGAATGCGTTGAACCTTTTCAAATATAAAGGATTCAGCCCGGAAGGATTGGTGATCGAATAATGCCGGGGACCCGACAAAAGCCGGAATAGACATCAATGTATATCCTCTTTATGCTACATACACTCTGGGTTTAAATGTGATTTTTTAACTATAAACTGAAAGGAAATGAAAATAAATTATAAAAAGGCACTAAGAATAGCCTCAATAATTGGTTTTAATATATTATTGGTGTTGATAGACAGGTTGTGCAAAAGTTACCTTGATGTACCACCACAGGGACAGCAAAAAGCTGTTAAGTTCTGGGTCTCCGCATCGGATGCAACTAAAGGGGTGGATGCGATTTATGCAAATCTGCGTAATTATTCCAATACTGCATTTGCACCCATTGCGGTTGAAAGTCTGGGATCGGATGATACTGAAAAAGGAAGCGATCCGTCAGATGCAGCTTATATGAACGATTTCGATAACTTTACTGCTACATCAACAGAAGGTCAGTTATCGGATTTCTGGAACGGTCAGTACCAGAATATAAATCTCTGCAATCAGGTTCTTGATAATATTCCCAATATCAATATGGATGCCACATCTGCATGGCTCGTTACCTGGCTGAAGCAAAATTTGTTAGGGCATATTCCTATTTCAGGCTGGTTAGGGCATTTGGAGATGTTCCGCTTCGTTTAACCGTACCCAAGGATGCTTCAGAATATAATATTCCCCGAACTCCAAAAGCCGATGTTTACACAGCCATTGAACAGGATCTTACAGATGCCGCAGCTATATTGCCACAGTCATATACCGGAGCTGATGTGGGACGGGCAACTAAAGGTGCTGCACTGGCTCTTCATGCCAAAGTAGCCATGTATCAGGCTAAATGGGCTGATGTAAAAACTTATACTGATCAGGTAATGGGAATGGGATACTCATTATTCCCCGACTTTTACCAGTTATTCAGGATTCCGAATGAAAATTGCAGCGAATCTGTATTTGAAATGCAGTGTGCACTTATACCAGGAAATCCTGATGCATCCAATTCGCAGTATTCACAGGTTCAGGGAGTAAGAGGCGTTACCGGTGGAGGCTGGGGTTTTAATGATCCTACACAGGATCTGGCAGATGCATTTGAAACAGGTGATCCCAGGAGAACTGCCACAATAATTTTCAGAGGAACAACAACTCCATCCGGAGACGCGATTCCAAACACTGTGACCAATCCAAGGTACAACATGAAATCATATGTGCCTTTCAGCCTTTTTGTTTCGGGTTATAACGAAGGATGTCAGCAAAATGTAAGGGTTATTCGTTATGCTGATGTACTTCTTATGAATGCCGAAGCTAATAATGAACTGGGTAATACATCAGCAGCTCTTGCTTCCCTTGAAATGGTAAGAGCCCGTGCAAGAGCGGGAATAATGCAATACTTCCACCGGTTACTACAACTGATCAGGCAACATTGCGAACCGCTATATGGCATGAAAGGAGAGTAGAACTGGCTATGGAATTCGACAGGTATTTTGATGTAATCCGTCAGGGTCGTGCTGCAACTGTTTTTGGTCCAAAAGGATGGACTGCCAATAAAAATGAGGTCTGGCCGGTTCCTCAAAGTGAGATAGATCTGAGTACTGGGGTTCTGACACAAAATCCAGGATATTGATTATTAAAACTTAAATCATATAATTATGAAAAATAGATATTTAATATTGATGTCTGTTCTGATCCGTTATCTGGACTCTCACTCACATCATGTTATAAGCAATTTGATCCTGCGAGTTATCAACCCAAATTTACGATCAATGGTTTTTCATCTGTTAACCAGATAAAACCTGCAAACCTTGTAGGCATACTGGGCTTTCCAGGGAAGCCTGATCGACAGCGTTTCCGGTACATCTGCAACGAATAACGGAACTGCTTTCGCAAATGGGTTTATCGGTCAGGGACTCAGCCTGAATGTCGCTAACAGTTCATATGTAATTCAGGATCCTTCATGCTGCTCTTAACGGAATGCAGAGTTTTACAATTTCATTCTGGGTAAATCCTACTTTTGTGGATTCCAATAACGATGGTACCATAGACGGAATACTGGGTATGATTGATATAGCAAATCCTGAATGATTTCTGGGGTTACCTCGATTGGTTCGTAGAGAACGGCAGCAGCCCTACCGGTGCAACATCTCAAATTTCATTTAAGAGGCGGGAGCGACTAGATACATTCATATCCAAAGAGTGGTGTTACAAATTTCTTTGGTAAATGGACCAACCAGACTTTAGTTTACGATGCATCTACATCAACTGTTACATATTACATGAATGGTTCTGTACTGATACCAGCTACCAGTGTCCCATGGACAGGACCACTTGATTGGTCCGGTATTGGTCCGTTATATTCGGATGTCTCAGTTTCAGGCAAATCCAAGTCTCGGTACTGCAGGAGGACCACAACCATGGGCAAGTTATCTTACCGGTACAATGGATGAAGTCAGAATTTATAATGCTGCCCTTACCGCTGATGAAGTTAATGCCCTTGTTGTATTGCAGGGGAAGAGTAGCAAATAACATCCTCAGAAAAGGGCTATCTCAATTATTATTACTGAATTATATGTTGGTAAAGTAAATTGGGATGGCCTTTTTCTTAAATATTAATTCCTTAAATTAATTACATATGTAAAGACATTAATCTTTGCTGTTTCTTTTGTGTTGCTTACAGGATGTCAGAAACAGAGTAACAATCTCCACCACCGGTTCAACCGCCTTCACTTTCAGCTTTAATTCGCTAGACTATAAACGGGAAATCAGCCAATACTGATTTCAGAGGGGCCAACATATCCCCAGTGATAAAAATAACATTTTCCGATGCAATAAACACGACAACTGCAGCGAGCTCTGTTACTCTTGTTGATAATAACAGCAATCTGGTTCCATTAACTTTAAACTATGCGAATAATGACAGCGCAGTCGTTGTGAACTCATCTTCACCACTGTCATATATATCCAAGTATACTTTGAATGTGTCAACATCTTTAAAATCTACCGATGGAGGTTCTTTATTGTCTGCTGTTACACTTAATATTACAACTGCCATCGATTCAACCGATAAATTTCCTGTTATTTCAGATGACTCCCTTTTAACTCTGGTTCAGAAACAAACATTCGGATATTTCTGGGATTTTGGACATCCGGTCTCAGGAATGGCGCGTGAAAGAAATACATCTGGTGATGAGGTTGCAACAGGAGGGAACAGGCTTTTTCATTATGGCCATTCCTGTTGCTATTGAACGCAAATTTATTACAAGAAGTGAAGGGTTGGCAAGGCTTGCTACAATTGTTGATTTTCTTACAAATAAGGCAGGTCATTTTCATGGTGCTTTTTCTCATTGGATAAATGGTACCACCGGTGCTGTTGTCCCTTTTAGTACCAATGATAATGGAGCTGATATCGTGGAGACTTCATATATGATGATGGGATTGCTTACTGCCAGGCAGTACTTTAACGGATCCGATGCGGCAGAAACTAATCTGCGGACAAGTATAAATGCATTATGGAATGGTGTTGAATGGGACTGGTTCAGAAATAATGGTCAACAGGTACTATACTGGAACTGGAGTCCTGATTATGGATTTGCTGTAAATGTTCAGGTAAAGGGGTGGAATGAAACCCTGATAACTTATATACTCGCTGCTTCAACTGGTTCTCATTCAATACCTAAAAGTGTTTATGATAACGGCTTTGCATCAAACGGAGGTATGAAGAATGACAATTCTTACTATGGTATCCTGCTGCCTTTGGGACCATCTTTTGGAGGCCCTCTGTTTTTTGAGCAGTACACTTTCCTGGGAATAAATCCAACCAATTTGTCTGATGCTTATGCTGATTATAATACACAGACAATGAATCATTCCAGGATAAATTATGAATATTGTATTGCTGATCCTAACAGTTACTATGGTTACAGTAATCTTTGCTGGGGACTGACTGCCAGTGATATACAGGGAGGGTATACGGCAAGCTCCCCGACAAATGATGTGGGTGTAATAGCACCTACAGCTGCAATATCATCAATCCCTTATACCCCGCAGGAATCTCTTCAGGCCCTGAAGTTTTTCTACTACAAAATGGGTGATAAATTATGGGGTCAGTACGGTTTTGTTGATGCTTTTAATTTGCACAACATATGGTTTGACGATTCCTTTCTTGCAATTGATCAGGGTCCGCAGATCGGAATGATAGAAAACTACAGGACCGGACTATTGTGGAATCTGTTTATGTCATGCCCTGAGGTTCAGGCAGGTTTGACAAAGTTAGATTTTATGTATTGACAGTGGAATTTAATTATTAATATTATGAAACGACTCAGAAATTCGCTTCTGTCGGCATTTGTAATTTTAAGTGTCCACTTTACACTTAATGCCCAGGATCAAAAAACATATTGCAATCCTGTAAACATTGATTATGGCTATACACCCATACCTGACTTTACAGCAGGAGGCAGGCACCGAACAACTGCCGATCCGGCAATTGTGAAATATAAGAATCTTTATTTTTTATTTTCTACAAACCAGTGGGGCTACTGGTGGAGTGATGATATGTTAAAATGGAATTACATCTCCCACAGGTTTTTGCGTCCATGGAACGAAGGCTATGATGATCTGACTGCTCCGGCTGTTGGTATTATCGGCGATACAATGCTGGTTTTCGGGTCAACCTACACCAGGAATTTTACACTTTGGATGAGCACAGATCCTAAGAATAATAAATGGAAACCACTGGTTGATTCATTCAGTATAGGTGGTTGGGATCCGGCATTTTTCACTGATGACAACGGGAAATTTTATATGTATAATGGAAGCAGTAACAGGTATCCGATTTATGGTATCGAGCTCAACAGAAAGACTATGCAGCCTGTGGGTACAAGGAAAGAGCTCTTGCTTCTGGATTCCTGGCGCTATGGATGGCAGCGTTTCGGTGAGCATATGGACAACACCTATCTCGATCCTTTTATTGAAGGTGCCTGGATGACGAAAAACAACGGAAGGTATTACCTTCAATTTGCTGCTCCGGGTACTGAATTCAGTGGTTATGCCGATGGGGTCGCAGTGGGTGAAAATCCGCTGGATCCTTTCACTCCGCAATCGATGCCATTTAGTTTCAAACCAGGCGGATTTGCCCGGGGTGCAGGTCATGGTTCTACATATCAGGATCATTGGAACAATTACTGGCATGTTTCAACTATTTCAATTTCAGTTAAAAACAACTTTGAACGCAGGATCGGTATCTGGCCTGCAGGTTTTGATAAAGATGGAGTTATGTACTGCAACCAGGCATTCGGGGACTATCCGACTTATCTGCCGGATGGTGCCGAGGATCATCTGCAAAGCAGGTTTACCGGCTGGATGCTTCTGAACTATAATAAACCTGTTACAGTGTCGTCAACATACGGTGGTTATGATCCAAATAATGCGGTGGATGAGAATATCAAAACTTATTGGTGCGCATCTTCGGCAAACGAAGGGGAATGGATACAGACAGACCTGGGAGCTGTTTCCACTGTAAGGGCAATTCAGATCAACTACGCAGACCAGGATGCTGAGTTTCTCGGAAAATCTTCAGGTGTTTTTCATCGGTATAAAATATTCGAATCCACTGATGGAAAAACATGGAATCTTCTGGTCGATAAAAGCAGGAATAATACAGATGTTCCTCATGATTATGTAGAACTGACCACACCTGTAAAAACACGATACCTGAAACTGGTTAATATTCACATGCCGACAGGTAAATTTGCTATAAGCGGATTTCGCATATTTGGGAAAGGCCCGGGGGAAATACCTTCTGCTGTAAAAGGTTTTGTCGTATTGCGTACTGAAAAAGACGAGCGCAGCGCCTGGATTAAATGGATTATGGTTGATGATGCCTTTGCTTATAATATCTACATGGGTACTGCTCCTGATAAACTCTATAATTGCATTATGGTTTATGATGCCAACGAATATTGGTTAAAAACCATGGATAAGGAAAAACCTTATTATTTCGCTATTGAGGCTATCAATGAAAATGGCGTAAGTGAGCGCACAATGGTCATGTCTGACAACAGGATCAGGTGATTTTAACCACGGTCATCATAAGATGGGCTTATATATTTTCGAATCAACAGATTGCGATGGATTTATGAACCCAGCAATTGTTTTACTATGGCTGATATCTCTTTACCGTCGGCTTTTCCCGCCAGCTCTTTTGTAGCTGCACCCATAACTTTTCCTATGTCGGCCGGAGATTTTGCCCCAACCCGCTCAATTATCGTTTTAATAATCTTCGACAGCTCTTCATCGCTCATTTTAGCTGGCAGATATTTTTCAAGAACCTCGGCCTCAGTAATTTCTTTCTCATAAAGATCAGGTCTGTTCTGCTCCTTGTAAATAGCAGCTGATTCCCTTCTTTGCTTAACTAACTTCTGAATTATTTTCAGTTCCTCACCGGAACTCAGAACAGAATCACCGCTTTTTTCAGTACGGGCAATTACAAAAGCGGTTTTTGCTGCCCTGATAGCTTCAAGAGATACTTTATCCTTAGCTTTCATGGCTGTTATAAGATCGCTGGCAATTCTTTCGGTAAGTGGCATAATGGAGTGTTTTAATTATTCTGTAAGATTTTGAGAATTCCAGTATAAAGATACAAGATAGATATCAGAAGTTAATAATTTATTACGAGTTCCGGGAATTTTGAATAAACAATCATTTTGGGCTTAATCCCGGTTATCATGACGACTTACTTAGAGGCTGTTGAAAAAGTCTAAATCCATTAACCGCAAATACCGATAGCTATCGGTACGCAAAGAGATTGGATACAGTGTCTTAACTTTGCGTGCTTTGCGCACTCCCGACGCTTCGGTCGGGATCTTCTCTTCGCTTCGATTTGCGTCCTCTGCGGTTAAGAAGGTCTTTTTCGACACCCCCTGTTGATAATAAGGAGGTTATGGATTTTAGTCCATAACTTAAGCCAATTATTAATGTCGCCGATACAGCCAGCATCATAATTATTGAAGTTTTATTAACCAAAAACGATGCTCATATAAACTATTTTGAGTACCGGGAATCATTAATAAGAATGCTTTTCTAAATGTTTGAAACATAACAGATATGAAGGCATTTTAAGGGATAATAAGATGTTAATAGTTGTTAAATATTTAAAAATGAGCTCATTCTCTTGTCGTTTTTTAGTATTTTTGCATTGAACATAATATATTAGTGCAAATCCGGTTTTGGGAGGAAAAAATGAAAAGATCACATATTTTTGGAGGTATAAGTATTGTTGCAGCATTATTAATTTTGTTTGTCTTCAACAAAGTTATTTCAAAGAGAGACACTTCTGAATTATATACTGAGGCAAAAAAGGGAGAGTTTGTAATATCTGTTCCTGTTATGGGTGAATTAATCGCTGAAAAATCTATTGACATAAACGGGCCCGCATTTGCCCAGAGCAGATATGTCAGAGCGAGACATATCAAAATTCAGGATCTTATTCCGGAAGGTACCATTGTCGACAAGGGTGATTATATTGCCACTCTTGACAGAACAGAACTGGACAATAGTCTTAAAGATCAGCAGGACAGGCTGAAAACTCTTCAGACAACACTTGAAATGAAAAAACTCGACAGTGCTGTTGTTTTAAATTCTTTAAGAGATGGAATTAAAAATCAGCAATATGCAGTTGAGGAAGCTGCTATTTCACTTCGAAATTCCAAGTATGAACCACCTACCACAATCCGTCAGGCGGAAATTGAACTCAATAAATCTCAAAGAGTTTTTGAACAGAAAGTAAGAGGATATAAACGAAGTGCAGCCCAGCTTAAAACTGATATTTATAATCAGGAATACTTTGTTTCAATTATTTCCCAAAGGGTAAAGGAGCTTGAGGATCTGCTGGCAGGTTTTACAATTACATCTCCCGGCTATGGTATGGTTATATATAAAAAAGAATGGAACGGCATTAAAAGGAAAATCGGTTCGACAATCAGTCCGTTTGACAGGGTTGTTGCCATCCTCCCTGACCTGTCATCAATGATTTCAAAGATATTTGTTAATGAGATTGATATAAATAAAATCCGGACTGGTCAAAAAGTTTTTATCACTGTTGATGCATTTCCAAAAAAATCCTTTCATGGTTATATTTCCTCTGTTGCCAATATTGGGGAAAACTTACCAAACACTCAGGACAAGGTATTTGAAGTACAGATAAAAATCGATGAATCTGATCCGGCCTTTCGTCCGTCAATGACCACAGGCAACAAAATTATTGTCAAATCAATAGAAAATGCTGTTTTTGTTCCTGTTGAATGTCTTAATACCGATGCCGAAGGTATCTCGTATGTATTCACCAGTGATGGTGAGAAACAAATAGTTATTCCCGGAGAATCGAACGAGAAGGATGTAGTGATTGAAAAGGGGCTGACCCCGGGTACAATGGTTTACCTGAATAAGCCTGAAAATCCTGAAAAATTCAATTTGGCCGGTGAAGATCTGATCCCATTGATGCAAAAGCACGATAATCTCAGCAATGAAGAGAATGAGATTTCTTTGAATTGAAACCGGGTTATTATACCCGGGCTCAACATACATATCTATGAAGAGATAATTTCCTGCAACTCGTGTCCTTGGATAATGATAATTAACCTCCAGCTGATAATGACTTCTCAAGATCCTCAATCTTAATTTTCAGCCATGCTGTATCAGGAAGAGGGGTGAAGCCTATATTAAGAAGGTGACAGGTTTATTTTATGATAAACAATGCAACAGGGAGTATAACCGGGCCTGAAGGTTAAATAGTTATCAGTTCATACTCTGTATTTCCCAGTCCAATCTTAACAGCATGATCAAGACCGGCTTGCCAGAAAGTATCAGGATGTGCTCTTTTAAATTTATCTTCCCCCTGCAAATCACTGTGATTATGATTATCGCAAATCCTGCTGCCCGGCAGTGCGGGAGCAGCCTTGACCAGATCGGCACATGCCTGATCCAGAGCAACCGGATCAAAAGAAGCAGCTATTCCAAGGTCAGGAACCAGGGGATAATCATTAAACCCCCAGCAATCACAGTCGGGGGAAACATTCATTATGAAATTAAGATGAAATGAAGGTTTATCTTTCAGAACCGCAAGTGAATATTCAGCAATTCTCTTATTCACCGTTTCAGAAGAATTCTGCCATACTACTCTTGCGGAGTCATACTGACAAACAGCAACGCACTGACCGCAACCCACACATTTCACGTAATCGATATGTGCAATTTTATCTTTACCTACTGTAACTGCATCATAAGCACAATATTTCTCACATAGCCTGCATCCCGTACAGTTTTCTTCATATATTTCAGGTGATGAGCCGGAGTGAAGAAACAGTTTACCCCCAACAGATGCCGAACCCATTCCAAGGTTTTTCAGGGCACCGCCAAATCCTGTAATTTCATGACCTTTGAAATGGTTCATTGAAATAATAATGTCTGAATCGGCAATTGCACTGCCAATTTTGGCTTTGGTGCAGTTTTCAGTATTCAATTCTATCTCCCGGTATTCGGTTCCTTTTATTCCGTCTGCTATTATTACAGGGCAATCGGTTGCCAGAGGGTTGTACCCATTCTCAAAAGCTGCTTCAATATGCGATGGAGCATTTGAGCGTCTTCCATAGTAAAGTGTGTTGCAATCGGTCAGAAAGGGAACAGCTTCCCTTGCTTTTAAAAGTTTGACAATCCGGGCTGCATAGTTGGGTCTCAGGTAGGCAAGATTTCCAGGTTCTCCAAAGTGGATCTTTATTGCCACGATTTTTCTCTTGAATTCTATCCTGTCAATCCCAGCTATAGTTACTAGCGAGTCAAGCTTTTTTAACAGATTTTGTGAAGGCTTTGCCCTAAGGTTTGTAAAATATACTTTTGAAGCGGACATATAATATTTTATTTCTAGACTGACAATATTTTAGATAATTCCACAAGGTTGTGATCCACATCTTTATGAAGCTTTACCGCTCTCCGGAATGGAACAAGCGTGATTTCCCCGTTCATCAGTCCTACCATTACACTCTTCTGATCATCAATCAGGGCTTCTACTGCAGCTTGTCCGAGACGACTTGCATTTACCCTGTCTATGGCTGACGGGGAACCTCCTCGCTGAAGATGACCAAGTACTGAAACTCTGACATCATAATCCTTAAAATGGTCTTTCATTTTCTCGGCTATACCAAAGGCTCCTCCTTCTTCATCACCTTCTGCTACAATAATGATATTGCTGGATTTTTTACGTGAGTTCCCGGATTCAATCATAGATTTGATGTTCCGTGCTTCACCTTTAATTTCCGGAATTATTATTGCCTCCGCGCCGGTTGCAATACCACTGAATAGGGCTATGAATCCTGCTTCTGCTCCCATTACTTCAACAAAAAACATTCTGTTATGGGCACTGGCTGTGTCCCTGATCTTGTCAACCGCCTCCACAACCGTGTTAAGAGCAGTATCATAACCAATAGTATAATCTGTACCATAAATGTCATTATCAATAGTACCCGGTATACCGACAAAAGGAATCTCATACTCCTCATTGAAGATCCTGGCTCCTGTAAATGAACCATCTCCTCCGATAACTACAACTCCGTCGATTTGCACACTTTTCAGATTATTATATGCTTTCAATCTTCCCTCCGGCGTTCTGAATTCTTCACAGCGGGCAGTTTTAAGTATTGTTCCCCCTTTTTGAATAATATCACTTACGCTTTCTGATTGCATGGGTTTAAAATTTGCATCAATAAGACCCTGGTATCCCTGCAGGATTCCCATAACTTCAAGACCATTATAGACTGCAGTTCGTGTAACTGCACGTATTGCGGCATTCATGCCCGGTGCATCTCCACCTGAGGTTAGCACCCCGATCTTCTTAATCTTTCCCATAAATATTTATAGTAAATGAGGCAGCAAAGGTAATACAATTAATTTGCACTTCAAACAACGGAACATTCCAACAGTCAGATATTTGAAATGATATCACGTACGTGTTCGATGAGCCATTTAGGTGTCGATGTTGCTCCGCAAATGCCGACGGAGTTCTTGCCTTTAAACCACTCTTTCTGAATCTCTTCAACAGACGATATGAAATGGGTATCAGGGTTAACATTCCTGCATACCGAATATAGCATTCTGCCATTCGAACTTTCGCGTCCGCTTACGAAAATTATTATATCATGCTTTTTTGCAAACGTCTTAAGATGTGGCTCCCTGTTAGAGACCTGTCCGCATATTGTATTGTTAATGATAAGTTTTTGTTCAGGCTGCTTAATACCGCTTTCATTCATTCTGGCACTAAGTATGGCAGTAAATCTTCTGTATTCGTTTACACTCATTGTAGTTTGTGCGAAAAGGTATACCGGTCTGGTGATATCAATCTTTTCGATGTCTTCTGGCCCTGAAACAAGAATTCCTTCATTGTTTATCTGACCCAGCAAACCAACTACCTCCGCATGACCCGGTTTGCCGAATATAACAACCTGTCCGTTGCCCTCCTTTGTCCTGAGCCAGGTCTCTCTGATTTTGGACTGCAGTCTTTTTACTATAGGACAGGTAGCTTCAATTATTGAGATATTGTTTTTTTCGGCTGTCAAATATGTTTCCGGTGGTTCTCCGTGGGCCCTGATGAGCACTTTACAGTCCCTGAGATTATTAAATTCTGTGTGATTGATAGAAACAAGTCCAAGTGTTGAGAGACGCTCCACTTCCTTATCATTATGAACAATAGGACCTAGCGAAAAAACCTTTTCCCCTTTAAGAAGTGTCTTTTCAGCAATCTTAACAGCGTTCTGTACGCCAAAACAGAAACCTGACTTTTTGTCAATTTCAACTACCATTTCTCTTCTCTTCGATGATCATGTTTACCCATTCCATCTGTTCCCCCACAGTCATCCGGCTGTTATCTAGTATTATAGCGTCATCTGCTCGTTTTAAGCGGACTGATATCCCTGTTTTCATCAGCAATATCGCGCGCTACAATATTTCTTTTAATCTCTTCAAAATCAGTGATTATACCTTTGGTTTTTAGCTCGTCATACCTCCTTTTGGCCCTGATATCGACGGATGCTGTCATAAATATTTTTATATCAGCATCAGGAAAGACCACTGTCCCTATATCTCTTCCATCCATTACTATTCCCTTCTGTACACCAATCTGTCTTTGTAACTCAACCATCCGTGCCCGTACTTCAGAGATCTGACTTATCCTGCTTACATAAGCAGTCACTTCCATACTTCTTATCTCTTGCTCAACATTTTCTGAGTTAAGGAATGTTTCATATGCAGAAATATCAGGGTTATAAATAAAATCTATATGAATATCATTCAATTCTGACAATATACCGCCAAGATTTAATCCATTCTTTCCTATAAAATTTTTCCTCATACAGTAAAGTGTTACTGCCCTGTACATTGCACCACTGTCGATATAGATATAATTAAGCACTTTTGCAATTGTTCTGGCAAAAGTGCTTTTTCCGCAGGATGAATAACCGTCGATTGCTATAATAAGTTTTTTCTCCATATTTTTTTACATCCTGTTATGTCATTATTTATAATTCCCAAATATCAGTTTGTTTTCAGTCAGGATCTTATCATTAATCAGGTATTGTAATCATAAGCCTTCTGTTCAATCCTGCAAAGGTTAAAAATAAATCCGTATCTGTAAAGGAATGTTCAGTTACGGTACTTTTTATAAATATAATCCGGCCGTAAAATCAGGGATACATGGGTTGACGACCCTGCCAGATGATAAGTTGCCCTTCCGAACTCAATATCCATCCATGAGGTTTTAATACCGAAACCCCATGACAACCCTACGGATGACACTTTTGAATCAACCTGTAACTCTCTTCTCCTCTGATAGTTGTATCCAGCACTGAAATAGAAATTTTTATGGGGGATCAATTCAGTCCCTACAATAAAGTGTCTCATCAGGTTCTCCATGAATCCAGAAGAGACTTTTGCATCATTCCCTGAGGATCCGGGGTTGCTATACTGGTGGGTAAGATCAAATTTTTCAATATGTCTCATAGTCAGTGAGAATCGTAATGGCGCATAGGCAAGCCTTTGCGAAATTCCTGCCTGAATCTCAAAAGGCAGTTTCTGCCGATTTTCGCCTGCATAGGTCGTGACCTGGTAACCTGCGTTTTTAATTACCATTCCGACTGAGAACAAATTACTCTGGTTATGCCATGAGGCTCCGAAATCAAATGCAAATCCAATCGAAGTATATTTTTCAAGATGAGATAATACAGGTTTAAAGTTTACTCCTATTGAGAAAAGAGAATCAATATCACGTGAGTATATTATTGAAAATGCATATTCAGCGGCGCTGAAGTTACCGGTTATAATCCCTGAAGCATCAGCTTCGGTAAATGACCCGTAATTCAGGTAGGTCAGTCCGGCTGCAAAATTACCTGTCCCAGGGTATGATCGTGAATACATTGCCAGCCCATAATTGATTCCGGCAAAATAATTAACATAGTTTAATGCCATCGTGTTATTCATACCAGCATTTAACAGGGCCGGATTGTGATATGCAAGGTTAAGATTATTCCCGGTGAGTGATACATTTGATCCTCCAAGAGATGATACGAGTCCGGAGTGTGTAAGGTTCAGGAATTCATAGATATTATCTCCGCCCGTCTGTGAAAACAGAGGCGATGCAATAATGCCGAAGAAAAGAAAAATCAGAACCTTTTTTCTCATAACTCTCAATGTACACCAAATATACTATGATTTATTTAAAAGCAGACTTCATTCAATTTAGTAATGATGGTCAGGATGAATGGCTTTCATATGTTTCAGGCAGTTTTACCTGTAAGAGCAAGAGCTTCCACAATATTTTTTTGTCTGCCGTCCATCTGTGACATAAGGAGGCCGGTAATTACAATTCCCATCCCTATAATATTCTGAACGGTAAGTTTTTCACCAAGTATAATGAAAGAAAACAGGGCAGTAAAAACAGGAATGGCGTTCGAAAACACATTTGCTTTTGTTATTCCCATATTTCGTACGGAATAGGCAAACAGAATAAATGCACCACATGATGCAAAAACAGAAAGCTCTATGATAGGCTTAAACATATTCAATGTAAGAGGAATATTGATAAAGTGGTGAAAATCAAGAGTTAAGAAGACAGGTAGAAAAAGAACAGAACCGATAATGTTCTGAACATTTACAATATAAACAGGGCTATAGGTTCCGACCAGACGGCTGAGGGTGAGATTATAGCCGACAGCTGAAAGTACAGCCAGAAGAAGCAGCCCCAGCCCTTTTATATTGAAAGAAATACTACCATCACTGTTCAGTATAAATACGAGTACTCCTATAAATGATATGATAATTCCTGCGTAATTTATCACTTTCAACCGTTCTTTAAAGATCAGCCACGCCCCGATTGTGGCAAATACCGGAATCGTTGATATTAATACGGAACACACAGTTGCCGATACGTATGTCAGGCCGAAACTTTCGCCCAGAAAATAAAAGAAGGGTTCAAACAGGGCAAGCATAAGGAAAAACTTCCTGTCACCTTTTTTTACCTTCATGAACTTTCCTGTAATTATCAGAAAAGTCGTAAGTATGATTACTGAAAATACCAGCCTGATGAATACTATTGTTATAGGTCGGAAATATTCGTTGGCAACCTTGAACCATATGAAGGAAAAGGACCAGAAGATCATTGCCAATACAACTGAACCATATATTTTTAGTTTGCTATTCAAACGGGTAGAGATTATTTTATAATAATTTTGGCGCTGCGAATTTATATCTAAATTGTATATTCATATGTAACAATGATTACTTTTTTTAAATGTAATTAAATAATCGGACGGGTTACCCTGTTTTACCAATTGGTAATACACTGTATTTAAGATATAGGGATTTTAATGCATACTTGGAAGCCTGTTTTTAATATTCATTTTAAAGGGCTGGATTTTCTCCCAGATAATACTGAGATAAGTATGTTTGCTTCCGTCAGTTAATCAGAAGATTCGACTATTCGGATTTTTCTTTTATCTTGCGCCAGCAAATGTTCAGTATGACAAACAGATAGAATTTTTTTACAATTCGAACATATATTAAACATCATATTCCTGAGATTTGATTGTGAATCATAAATTATTATATTTGCCGCCTCTAAGGTTTAAAAACATTATTATTATTCTGATTAACCTCTTTAAGATAAGTTAAATAACTAATTTAATATTAAATGAAAATTCTGGTTTGTATCAGTAATGTTCCCGACACAACGACAAAAATCAAATTTGCCGAGGGAAATACCTCAGTTGACACTACCGGTATTCAGTGGGTTATCAATCCATGGGATGAATTGTCTCTTACCCGTGCACTCGAGCTTAAGGATGATCCGGCAAACGGAATAAAATCTGTTACTGTTATGCATGTTGGTCCGGCGTCCTCTGAACCAACCATTCGTAAGGCACTTGCTATCGGAGCTGATGATGCCGTAAGGGTAAATGCGGAATCATCCGATGCCTGGTTCGTGGCGGCACAGATTGCCGAGGTGGTAAAAAAAGAACATTTTGATATCATCATGTGTGGTATTGAGTCAAGTGACTATAATGGTTCTCTTGTTGGAGGAATGGTTGCTGAATTTCTTGATATCCCTTCGGTTTCTGCTGTTTCCGGTATAAGAATTGAAAACGGAGAATCTGTTCTGACACGGGAAATAGATGGGGGCAAAGAGATTGTTACTGTACCAATTCCGTTTGTTGCCATCGTTCAGAAAGGTATTGCAAAAGAACCACGCATTGCTGCCATGCGTGGTATTATGATGGCCAGAACAAAACCGGTAAAGATCGCAGAACCAATAGTTATTGAACCGCTTACAAGAATAACGGAATTTGAAAAGCCAGCTCAGCGTGCTGCATGTAAATTTATCGATGCAGATAACCCGGCACAGCTTATTGATCTTTTGCAGAATGAGGCAAAAGTTATCTGATAGATAATTTAATAACAGTAAATCATTACGATATGTCAGTATTAGTTTATACCGAGAATTGGGATGGAAAATTCAAGAAGCTTTCTTATGAACTGGTTTCTTATGCAACCGGTATTGCTGAAATGCTTAGCACAGATGTCATAGCGATATCTATCGGGAAGGTCGATATGGACGAATTGGAAAAGCTTGGGAATTTTGGTGCAAAAAAGATAATCAGCGTTACAGATGATCAATTGGCCTCGCTTGACAATCAGGCTTATACAAAAGTTATATCTGATATTTGCCTTAAAGAAAATGCAAATATCATTATTTTATCAAATAATAATACAGGGAAAGCCATTGCGCCTCGCCTGTCTGTGCGCCTGAAAGCAGGTGTTGGCTCAGGTGTCAGCAGACTTCCCTTAAATCTGAATCCTTTTACAGTTTACAAAAGAACTTATTCCGGGAATGCATTTGCACACCTTGTAATCAATTCTGATATTAAGATAATTACTCTTGCCCAGAACTCCTTTGATCTGATCGAAAAACCCAATGTTGCCACAATTGAGAATACTAGTGTGTCGGTTGAAGGGACCTTATTGAAAACTGAGGTTAAGGATGTCCAGAAGCAGACAGGTAAAGTGCTTCTGACAGATGCTGAAATTGTTGTGTCAGGTGGAAGAGGAATGAAATCTCCCGATAACTGGCCACCGCTTATTGAACTTGCTTCACTGCTGGGTGCAGCAACAGCATGCTCTCGCCCGGTTTCGGATGAAGGCTGGAGACCCCACGAGGAACATACTGGTCAGACAGGTAAAATTATTGCACCCAACCTCTACATTGCAGTAGGTATTTCGGGAGCCACTCAACACCTTGCCGGGATAAGTTCTTCTAAATATATAGTAGCAATAAATACAGATAAGGATGCTCCTATTTTTGAAGCAGCGCAGTATGGGATTGTTGGTGATGCGATGAAGGTTCTTCCGAAACTGGTAAGTGCAGTAAAAGAGATCAAAAAGTAATTAACCGCAAAGAATACAGTTCATTTTAGTCCTTTGCTACCTTCGTAAAAGCTGTATGACCTTTGTGGTCAAAGGAATTTTATATCTGAAATTCATAGTAATATTTGAACAGGTAAAAATGACGAAACAAATAATTTTTGCAATAACCCTTCTTGTTACAATAGGTGTGTTTTCTTATACTATTAACAGGATTGTCAGTTTTTTCAGGTTCACACGGCCTGCATTTCAGGTAAAAGATTTTGGCAGGAGGTTACAAGTGATGCTGTCAGTGGCATTCGGACAGACGAAAATATTCAGACGACCGGTTATTGGCTTTTTTCATGCACTGGTTTTCTGGGGTTTTTGTGTCATTCTCCTTGGTAGCATTGAGATGGTCATTGATGGTCTTTCAGGTTCTGATAAGGTATTACAGTTTCTTGGACCGGTATATAATATAATAATGGCATCAGGCGATATTTTCGCTCTCCTCGTGGCTGTTTCAATAATTATTTTTCTCAGTCGCAGGATCTTTTTTCATATTAAAAGATTCGAAGGTATTGAGATGAAGAAAATTTCTCATATTGATGCAAATATTGCTCTGTCAATCATCCTGCTGCTTATGATTTCGCTTATTTCAATGAATACCGGATATATTGAATATAAGTTATTTACAGGTGAACCGGTTGCGGGATTATATCCTGTCAGTTCGTTTTTTGCCACATTTATAAAAGGAGGTGATGCTGAATTCTTCAGGCATATTTTTGAAGCTTCGTGGTGGACACATATCCTACTGATATTTCTATTTGCCAATATATTGCCATATTCAAAGCATTTTCATGTATTCATGTCTGTACCAAATGTTTTCCTTTCGAGGCTTGACCCGCTCGGTAAACTTCCCAACATGGATAGCATTACCAGGGAGGTTAAACTTATGCTCGACCCCAATATGGCATTTGCTGAACCTGCCGCAGATGCTCCCGTTGAAAGGTTTGGTGTAAAAGATGCTGAAGATGCTTCATGGAAAAACTATTTTGATTCTCTTGCATGTACCCAGTGCGGAAGATGCACATCTGTATGTCCGGCAAATATTACAGGTAAGAAATTATCGCCACGCAAGGTGATTATGGATCTCAGAGCGAGAATGAAGGAGAAAGGGCCGCTTATGTTGAAAAACGGAAGAGATTTCAATGATAACCGGTCTCTTCTGAGAGACTATATTTCGGAAGAAGAGCTCTGGGCTTGTACTACCTGCAACGCATGTGCAAAAGAATGTCCGATCAATATCAACCACCCTACACTTATAGTTGATATGCGCAGATACCTTGTTATGGAAGAGGCATCTGCTCCGGGAGAGCTCAAAGCTGTTTTCAGTAATATTGAAAACAACGGGGCCCCCTGGCAATACTCGGCTGAAGACAGACTGCTCTGGACAAAAGATCTGGAACTAAATATTCATTAACTCTGTGCACTTATTGTACAAAATGTGTCACTATGCGTAAATAAAATTTTAATCAAATTAAAAATGGAAACCCGTAAAATTGAAATCCCTGTAATGTCTGACCTGTTTGCAAGGGGAGAGAAACCGGAATATCTTTTCTGGGTAGGCTGTGCGGGGGCATTCGACGACAGGTATAAAAAAGTTGTAAGGGCATTTGCAAGGATACTTACTCATCTTAATGTAAGCTATGCTGTTCTTGGGAAGGAAGAAACATGCACCGGCGATCCTGCCAGACGGGCCGGGAATGAAATGCTTTACCAGATGCAGGCTCTTCAGGTAATAGAAATATTCAGGATGTATGATGTTAAGAAAATCATAACCATATGCCCGCATTGTTTTAATATATTTAAAAATGAATACCCCGATCTTGGCGGGAAGTACGAAGTGATCAATTACCTTCAGTTTTTAAATAATAATATCAGAGAGGGCAAACTAAAAATTGATCCTGAATCATTAAAGAATGTTTCGGTGACTTATCATGATCCATGTTACCTCGGAAGGGCAAATGACATATATGAAGAGCCACGCAGCATATTAAAAAAACTAACCGGCAATGTTGTGGAGATGCACCGGCATAAAAGTTTCGCATTATGTTGCGGAGCAGGTGGTGCCCAGATGTTTAAAGAAGCAGAAAAAGGGGATAAGGAAATTTTTATTGAGAGAACTGAAGATGCCCTTAAAAACTGAAGCTAAAATAATCGCGACTGCCTGTCCGTTCTGTATGACAATGATGACAGACGGACTGAAGTATAAAAACAGGGAAGAAGAGATCAGGAATCTTGATATAGCCGAATTAATATCATTATCACTGGAATTATAGATTAATCCAAAACATAAACATAAAATAATGGAAAGCAATAAACTCTTGAAAAGTGGTGAATTTCTGGTAAGTGAAATTGATGCAAAAGACATTTTCATTCCTGAGGAATTCAATGAAGAACAGAGAATGATAGCTCAGACCTGCAGCGACTTTCTTGAAGCAGAGGTTTATCCGAACCTCGAAAAAGTAGAAAAAAGCGACAGGGACCTGATGAAGGCAATGCTGAAAAAATCAGGAGAGTTGGGATTAATGGGAATATCTATTCCTGAAGAATTTGGAGGATTTGGGCAATCATTTGTAACACAGATGCTTGTTGCCGAAACTACCGGAGCGGGATATTCGTTTTCAGTGGCATATATGGCGCATTGCGGAATCGGTACTTTACCGATAATGTACTATGGCAACAAATACCAGAGAGATCATTATGTTACAAAACTGGCTTCAGGTGAGTTTATCGGAGCTTACTGTCTCACTGAGCCTGGAGCCGGAAGTGATGCCAACTCCGGAAAAACAAATGCAAAGTTAAGTGAGGATGGTAAATACTATATCCTTAACGGACAGAAGATGTGGATAACAAATGCCGGATTTGCCGATACCCTGGTAGTATTTGCAAAAATTGATACAGACAGGGTACTCAGCGCCTTTATTGTTGAGAGTAAATATCCCGGGAATCGTTATTGGTCCTGATGAGCACAAAATGGGGATTAAAGGTTCATCAACAGCACAGATCTATTTCAACGATGTTAAGGTGCCTGTGGAAAATCTTCTCGGAAAAAGAGGTGAAGGCTTCAGGATTGCTCTCAGCATTCTTCATATGGGGCGTCTGAAACTCGGGGCAAATGTGATCGGAGCGGCTAAGAAAGCAATTAATGATACAGTGAAATATGCCAATGAAAGAAAACAGTTTGGGGTATTTATTTCAACTTTTGGAGCACTTAAACATAAAATGGCGGAACAGGTGATTCGCCTTTTTGCTGCTGAATCAGCTGTTTACAGGGTAAGCAAAGATATTGATACTCTGATGGAAAAGCTGACTGTTGACTGTGGTGATTATGGCAGAGCTTCTATTGAAGCAATAAGCCATTATGCTGTTGAGGCTGCAATTCTTAAGGTAGTTGGTTCGGAAATGCTTGATTTTGTTGCCGATGAGGCAGTTCAGATTCATGGTGGTATGGGATACTCAGCTGAAATGGCAGTTGAAAGAGGTTATCGCGATTCAAGGATCAACAGGATCTTTGAAGGAACAAATGAAATTAACCGTCTTTTGGTAGTCGATACTGCCATGAAACGTGCAATGAAAGGGGAATTTGACTTGTTTGGAGAGGCAGAAAAACTCTATTCGGAGCTGAATGAAATATCTGACGGAAAAACCTCAGGTGAGAGTTATTTTCAGGAAAAGAACAGGTATGTAAAAAATTTCAAAAAAGTTATTCTTCTTTGTATTCATGGTGCTACAAAACGATTTGAGAAAAATCTCATTAACGAACAGGAAGTTCTTAACAATATTGCTGAAATGATGATGGAGACATATGTCTCGGAATCACTTGCATTAAGGGTTGAGAAACTTTCAGCGTTAAATGGTGATGGAGCTCTTTATAAAGACATGCTCGATGTAAACATTTTCGATACATCCGGAATTGTACGAAAATCTGCCCTGGAGGCAATCGGCTCATTCTCCGACACTGAATCCTGTCCGTTACTTATAAAGGCAGTTGAAAATCTGACAAGAGTGGAATGTATAAATGTAAAAGATGCCCGCAGACGGATCGCAGATAAACTTATTGAGGATAATGCTTATAAATTCTGACGGCATTTCAGTTTAATGAAAACCCTTGCATAAAATATTAAAATGAAAAAAATCTATGTTCTTTTTGTTTTATTTGTTGCACTGGCAATCATAAGCTGTTCTGTTGTCCCGTTTACAGGCCGGAAACAGCTCATTATCGTTCCGGAATCGGAGATGATTGCAATGGGACTGGCCAGTTACACCGAGTTTATAAAGGGAAACCCTGTTTCTTCTGATCAGGCTAATGTTAATATGGTGAGGGAGGTTGGAAAAAAGTTATCTGATGCAGTTGATTATTACTTTGCTGCCAGCAACATGGGATCGAGACTCAATGGGTATAAGTGGGAATATTCCCTTGTTGAAAGCACTGTTCCAAATGCCTTTTGCCTGCCGGGAGGTAAAATAGTGATATATAGCGGAATACTTCCCTATACTCTGGACAGGAACGGATTAGCCGTGGTAGTAAGTCATGAAATAGCTCATGCCGTTGCCCAGCACGGCAATGAAAGGATGAGCCAGCAGTTGTTACTGCAGTTTGGCAATGTAGCCCTGAGTGAGGTTATTAGAAATAAGCCCGAAGAGACAAAAAATATTTATAATTCAGTTTATGGTCTGGGTGCTCAGTATGGTGTTATGCTGCCCTATTCAAGAGAAAATGAATATGAAGCTGATAAAATAGGATTGATATTTATGGCTTTGGCAGGATATGATCCTAATACTGCAGTAGGATTCTGGGAACGCATGAGTTCAATCGGGGGGACTAAGCCGCCGGAATTTATGAGCACACATCCTTCCGATGAGAACAGGATACGAAAAATCAGGGCTGCAATTCCTGATATCATTCAATTTTATAAAAAGTAGCTTAACAGCTAAATCTTCGGGACCTCCTGATCCCGGCATTCATCTTAATCAGGTTCAATGATCAAAATTATATAAGTGTTTGATTTATGCCAATATTGTGTGTGATTCCCCGAACAAGCGATATGTATCTGAATTACAGATAGTTCTGAAATGTGTCTGAAGTTATATAGATATCCGGGCGATCCATCGTTTTAGTATAAATCCACATAGAAAACTTATATCACCTCACGGAGTGATAAACATCAATTCTGAACATGACAAAGAGCATACCTGAATAATCAATTTTGTTGCATATAAAAAACTATTGATCAGGATAATCAGATATATTTGTGAATAAATTAACAATGATAAAGATATGAATCAGACATTAAAAAGAACTAGACAGATTCTGGTTGCATTGGTTATAACGGTAGCAGTTATCGGAATGTCTTCCTGCGAAAAGTATTCTTTTTTGCCACCTGTTATAAACCCTACGGATACGATACATTTTGCAACAGATATTCAGCCAATTTTCACTGCAAACTGTATTACTTGTCATGGTGCTTTAAGAGCGCCCGACCTCAGAGCCGGAAAGTCATATGCGGCACTAACAAGCGGGGGTTATGTTGATCTTCCTGGTGAATCAAGCAAACTATACACCAGGATGATAAGTTCTGACCATGCCGCCAGATCGACCGATGCTGACAAATTGAAAGTTCTCATCTGGATAAACCAGGGAGCTAAGAATAACTAATAATAATCAAACCAGATAATACCTATTGACATGAAAAAGATTTTTATATTATTGACTTTATCATTCTTTCTTTCTCCTTTATTTGCACAGGAAGAATCTCAGACTCAGGCGACATCAACACCCGTACGGTTTACTTTTGGAACATCTATTCTTATAGATAATGAAACGGTTGCCACTCCTTATAAGGGCGGTATTGAACTGAAGATACAGCACAGGTTCAGTCTTATTGAAAATTATCACAATCTTTATGGTATCTATGGTTCGGCTAATACACGATTGGCATTGAATTATGGTATTTCTGACAGGTTGATGGTGGGATTTGGAACTACAAAAGACTACCAGTTGCAGGATATCCAATGGAAGTATCTAATACTTCAGCAGACTGAAGATAATAAAATGCCTGTAAGCCTTTCCTATTTTGGAAACATTGTTGCTGATCTTAGAACAAAAGATGCGTTTGGTCCGGCTGCAAGTTTTAAGGATATACACAGATTCTCATATTTTACCCAGTTTATTGTTGCCCGTAAGATAAATGATATGTTCTCAGTTCAGGTAGCTCCATCATTTATTTATTTTAATTCTGTTCCAAGGTACTCTGACACTACAGGCTATAAGAATGTTAATTTTGGTTTGTCTGCAGGTGGCAGGGCAAATTTATTCGGATCCCATTCATTAATACTTGAGTATGACCAGTTGCTTTCAAAACAGGATCTTGATGTGCAGCCAAAACCAAATCTGGCTCTGGGTTGGGAAATAAATACAGCGACACATACATTCCAGGTATTTGTAGCCAATTATAATCAGATAATAAACCAGCGTAATCTCGTATTCAATACAAATGATTTCTCTAGAGGTGACTATCTGGTCGGATTCAATATTACAGTAAGGTTTTAATTAAATTCTAGTAATCAGGAATGAAGTTTCTTAAATTCCGGATCATTATCCTGCTGGCGTCTGTTTTGTTAAGTTCTTTGACTTATGCAGGAAGTATCCTGTCAAATGTCGGGGACCTTAATGTTCAGGATACATCATCATACGTTTCTCCGTTTGCTGAGGAAAACAATCGTTGTTTTAAATGTCACGGTCAATCCAAATACGAATACACAAACGAAAGCCTTGGCAGGCAGGTCACTGCTCTGATGTGCTCTGAGGACATTGTTCGAAGAGATCTATTTTACAGATCGAATCATAAAAGCTTCAGCTGTACTGACTGTCATTCAGGGGAATATGTAAAATTTCCCCATCCGGGCGAGCTAAGGATGGAGCAGATGTATAACTGTATCGATTGCCACGGAGGCGATGAAAAATTTGCCCGGTATCATTTTGAGGAAATCGAAAAAGAATATAAGGAGAGCGTTCACTACAAACTTGAAGCTGAGGGATTTTCATGCTGGAAATGTCATAATCCACACACCTACCGGATCAGTGTACGAGACAGTGATAACTTAAAGGAGACAATTGCTTATGACAATGCAATATGTCTTAATTGTCACTCAAACTTTGACAGGTTTCAGCTTCTGACTGACCGGAAAGAGATTAATATTATTCAGAAGCATGACTGGCTTCCTAATCAGACTGCACATTTTGCAAACGTAAGGTGTATCGAATGCCATACCAAAATCAATAATGATATTCCGGTATCACACTTGATCTTGCCTAAAGATAAGGCAGTTAAGAGGTGCAATGAGTGTCATTCACAGAATTCAATCCTAATGGCTTCGCTTTATAAGTTTGAATCAAAAGAACAACGTCACTATGGATTCTTCAACGGCATAATCCTAAACGAGTCGTATGTTATTGGTGCAAACAGGAATGAATACCTTAATCTTTTGAGCCTGATAATATTTATAGGTGTATTGGGAATTATTGTTATTCACATTGTTTTCAGGATCAGAAAAAGTAATAAAAATTATTAAAGTAGACTAAGATGTATCTTTACCCAAAATGGTTAAGAGCCTGGCATGTTATTAACGCACTGTTATTTCTGATTCTTATAGTTACCGGTTTAAGCATGCAATATACCGCTAAAGAGAATCCTTTGTATGTTGTGGGGTTTGCCAAAGCTGTAAAATGGCATAATTTCGCAGCAATGTTATTGACAATAAATTACATCTTATTTGTTACGGGCAATCTTTTTACAAAAAACGGAAAATATTACAGGATAGGGAGAAAGCATTTTCTCATGGATCTTGGCAAACAGTTAAGATATTATTCATGGGGAATGTTCAAAGGTGAAAAACACCCTTTTCCCGTAACTGAAGAAAGCAAATTTAATCCATTGCAAAAGTTGTCTTATGTCCTGGCCATGTATATAGCTTTACCTTTGCTTATTATATCTGGTATCGGCTTGCTTTTTCCTGAAATAACCATTAACAAATTTTTTGGTGTCAGCGGTCTTATCCTAACCGATATTTTGCATATAACAATGGGTTTCTTCCTTTCAATATTTATGGTAATACATATTTATACCTGTACACTTGGATCCAGTCCGACATCCCTCTTCTGGGGAATGATCTCAGGTTATCACAGGTCCGATGAGCACTGAAGTAAAAATAAATCTGCATGAAAGAGATAGATGGTAGTGAAAATGACAGGTCTTCAAGACGGAATTTCCTCAAAAAGGTTGGTGTAGGGGTAGGAGCAGTGTCTCTTGTTGGTGTAGCCGGCACTTCAGTTATTGCCGGAGCTAAATCAAAATCAGGAAAGAAGGTAAAACTTCTGTCACCCGACGGGAAACTTGTTGAAGTTGATCAGGATGATATTAAACCTGCAGAAGAGATTGTTGCTGAACTTAAGGAAGAGGCGAGAGCAGGACTTCCAAACAGGAAATTTGGAATGGTAATTGACCTTTCGCGTTGTAAAAATGCCAGAAAATGCGTTGAAGCATGTCAGGAAGGACACCTGCTCCCAAAAGATCATGAGTGGATGAAGCTTTATCTTCTGCAGGATGATAATACTACTGCAAAATACTGGTTCCCACGGCCATGTTTTCATTGCGACAAGCCTATGTGTGTAAGTGTTTGCCCTGTTGGTGCAACTTACAAACGGCCTGACGGAATTGTTCTGATTGATAACCAGCGCTGTATTGGATGTAAATTCTGCATGACCGGTTGTCCCTTTTCCGCACGCGTTTTTAACTGGAAAGATCCGGAAGTAAAAGTGCCTGAGGGACATGTATATGATCCTGAAACAAATATTCCGGCTGTTGAAGGAACTGTAGGCAAATGTGTTTTCTGCGCTGACAAACTTAGAAAAAATGAACTGCCACGCTGTGTGACTGCCTGCCCCATGGGTGTGATATATTTCGGTGATCTTCTTGAGGATACGGTAACAAACGGAAATGAGACTGTAAGGTTCAGTAAACTTATTATGGACAGAGCGGGGTACAGGTATCGTGAGGAACTCGGAACTTTGCCCAGTGTTTATTACCTGCCTCCTGATGAAAGGATGTTCCCGGTGGAAAGTGGTCTGGAGGATACTGATAAATCTATAAAGGACAGGTATATTAATGCCGGTCCCAGGTAATAAGTTCAAATGTAATCCGTAAAAAACATGGAAGCAGATAGAAAATTAATAAAAGCACTTACACCTGAAATTGAGAAGACAAGTGCGACCTGGTATATTACCTTCTTCATATTTCTCTCTTTTTTTGCAGTTGGGATTTATGGACTTATTTTGCAAATAGATAAGGGACATATTGTTACCGGTATGCGAGACAACGTGGTTTGGGGCTTTTATATCGTAAACTTTATCTTTTTTATGGGATTAAGCTATTCAGGTGCATTAATTTCAGGAGTTCTTCATCTTTTCCATACAGGATGGAGAAAACCGGTTATAAGGCTAGCAGAATTAATAACAATCATATCTCTTATAATCGGACCGTTCTTTATCTTTTTCTGTATCGGTCGTCTCGACAGGTTGTATTTTCTTTTCATACACCCGCGCATACAATCTCCTATAACATGGGACGTGATAGCGATCTGCACAGACCTTGTTGGATGTTTCATATATCTGTATCTTTCATTCATTGAAGATTTTGCAATACTGCGTGACTATCCTGACCTGCAGGTAGCCCCCTGGAAAAAAAGACTTTACAAATTTCTTTCCCTTGGTTTTACAGGGACAGAAGAACAAAGAAAGATCCTGTCAAACGCAAGAACAGTTATGGCAGCAATGGTTATTGCAATTGCAATTATTGTTTACTCTGTACTGGCATGGATATTCGGAGTAACACTTCAGCCGGGATGGCATTCGACAATCTTCGGTCCGTATTTTGTTATTGCAGCTGTATTCTCTGGAACAGGATTATTAATTATCCTTATGTGGATATTCAGGAAAGTTTACCACCTGGAGGAGTACATTACAAAGCGTCATTTTGTAAACGTGGGGGTACTTCTTACTGTAATTGCTGCCTTCTATGGTTATTTTACCTTTAGTGATTACCTTACTAAATGGTACGGATCAATTAAGATGGATTCAATACTTATCGATAAACTTTTTACAGATTATTATTCACTCTTTATATTTGCAAACTATATTGGTATTCTTCTTCCTTGTATCATAATTGCCTTCCCAAAATTCAGAACCATACCCAATATAACGATCGCTGCAATTATCGCAGTTATAGCACTTTGGGTAAACCGTTATATAATTGTCATTCCGACTCTGGAGACACCTTTTCTCCCGATTCAGGATATACGTCCCGACTGGGTGCATTATTCTCCCACATGGGTCGAATGGTCTCTTACACTGGCCGGAGTATCTGTATTCGCAATGCTGTTTATGCTGGTATCAAAGATAGCTCCAATAGTTTCGATCTCAGAAATGCAGGAGGTCGACAAAAATGAAATATTGAAGTAACTGATAAAGCGATGATTGTTATGAAAAGGAATCTGAAATATGCACTTCTGTTTTTATCATTGCTCCCGGTCCTGACTGTAAATATTCTATCACAGGATGTGACTTCAATAAGTCCGTATGTTCAACTGCAGTACTTTAAAAATACAGATAATCGGCGTATTTTACAGACAACCCTTACCTATTCAAAAAACAGGATGGAACTTCCTCTTGCGGGAATGGATGTATCCTTTTACACCGACGCAGAAAAAAAGGAATTGCTAGCTACAGTTCTGACTGATAAAAATGGGATTGCAAAAATTGAACTTGGCGAAAAGAAACTAAAAACTGACAGGGACGGGTTGTGGTCATTCAGTTCCGAGTTTGCAGGGAACGATACTATTGAAGCTGGCTCTTCTGAAATCACAATCAAAGATGTAAACCTGGTAATGGGATTATCTGAAGTTGACAGCATTAAGATAGTCACGGTAAAAGCATCTGTGAACGAAAATGGCAAAGAAAAGCCGGTTTCAGGAGAGACAGTTATGGTATATGTCCCAAGAATGTTCAGTCTTTTGCCTATAGGGGAGCTTACACTTGATGACTCCGGTATCGCAAGCATTGAATTTCCATCGGATTTGCCGGGAGGTAAAGACGGAAATCTGATTGTTATAGCAAAATTTGAAGATAATGCTGCATTTGGAAATGTGGAAAAAAACGAAACTCTCAAATGGGGAATGCCAACAAACTATTCAGTGCCTGTTTCACACCGGGCCCTCTGGACTAAAACAGCACCCAGGTGGATGATCTATACCCTTACTGTTCTTTTAGCCGGAGTATGGGGGCATTACCTTTTTGCTATAATCAGTCTTGTCAGGATCAGAATAAATGCAAAAAAAATAGAGCTTTAGACCTGTCTGATCATAAGCATATAAAAAGTTGCATGAATATTGTTATACATATTAATGAACTAAAATCAAGTATTATGAAAACTCTCAAATTGTTATTTATCAGCTCAGCTATCATGTTTCTGAGTATGTCTCTGGTTGCCCAGCCAAAACCATGGGTTGTGCCCGCTAATTTTAAATCAATGAAAAATCCTGTTGCTGCTGATGCCACAAGCAATAAAGCAGGAATGGCTCTTTATACCAAAAACTGTGCATCATGCCATGGCAAAGCAGGTCTTGGCGATGGTGTCAAAGCAAGAGCTTTAAAAGAATTCCCGGGTGATTTTTCCAAAGCTGATTTTCAGGGTCAGACTGACGGTGATCATTTTTATAAAACCAAAACAGGAAGAGGTGAAATGCCCAAGTATGAAGGTAAATTATCAGATACTGATATCTGGAATATTGTTAACTACATGAGGACATTTAAGAAATAGTACCCCGGATAAAAACCGATAAAGAAGAGGCTGTCTCAAAAGGACAGCCTCTCTTTTTTTAGATAGAGGCAGCGCTTACTGATATCAGAGTATGGTTTTAGAACTATCGGAGTGATGCAGGTACAGGATTTACAGGAAATTTAAAAGATGCATTCCTGTTTTCACCGTTGCAACACCCGGATTTTAATCCGGGATTTTTATTGTCTAACTATGGTATAAAAATACTGTAATGAATTAAAATTCAATCATATGATATTATCTCCCGGTGCACATTACCTTTATCCTCTGCAATAAGCATTTATCTGCAAATATTATGGTGTTCCGCACCTTCCGGACCTCAAAATGATCAGGTTGCTGCAATTATAATTATGCTCCCTCCCTTCTGGTATGATACAAAGCGGCATAGCCGTATAATATTTGTAGAACTGCAATTTATTAATATAATAACAGGTGCAGAGCACCACAATATTTATTTTCATATACCAGAATGAAACACCGATAAGTATAGTCTTTGCAAATGTTTTTAATCTTCTTTACCTGCAAAACATTTTATTCCGGAACACATTCATTGAGTCAGGAGATGGAGTTACTGGAGATCAGGATAAAAAAAAAGCTGTCCTTTCGGGACAGCCTCTTTATTGAGTAGTTTAATAACGTATTACTTGACTGGTGGTAGAATTGCAGTCATTGCTGCAATTGAGTTATCAAGCAGAACTGTAATATATGCAGGATTATGAATACCTAAACTTTTATCCTGCACTACTGCATCATAATTAAGGTAAGCAAGAACTGCATTGGCTTTCCATGTACCTGGTTTGGCCAGATCGTTTGAAGTATCGTACACTCCGTATGCAATAAGCTGGTCCTTAAGTTGATCCAGTTTTGCCTGGATAGAAGTCTGAAGGGTAGTAAACCTGGTGATCATAGTCGCAGAGGTACTTGTTGTATGGCATGTTAAACAACCGGTTGTATTAAGTGTTGCCGGACCCTCGTGTGCGCTGTAAGTCATGCCCATTTCATGGCCTCCTGCCATGTAACCGTATGGTACTGACATATGGCATGTGATACAGCCATCAGGACCTGCATGATCATTGGCAGTTGTAGGAAGTGCTTCACCTGGTAGTACATCGAATGGAATTTTACCAAGCAGGAAGTTTGCCATTGGTGCATGGTGCACTCCCATACGTGATCCTGAGCTTGTTATAACAAAATCAGGTCCATCAAGAACAGGGGCCGGAGATACGTCGCGCGCCTGGTGGCATTGAACGCACTGGTTGCTGTTACCTTTGTCATAAGTAATTGTAGCACCGGCATACTTAACAATAAGCTGCTCAGCCCCAGGTTTTGTAAGAGCCCAGTCCTCATCAGTAAAGGTCTGGTGAATCTTATGGCAGGTATAGCAGTTGATCTGCATCGGATCAGTGGGAATGGTAAGATTTGAAGTTGATCCTGTTGCTACAGCCTGAAGAAATCCCTGGCTTGTATGACACTGCAGACAACCATTTCTGTTTGCATATGCAGCGTTTTCTCCTGTAGCATGTACAGAATTGCCCCATTGAGCCAACTTTGTTTCGATAACAGCTGAGCTGCTGTGGCACAACGTACAGGTCGCATTTGCATCTATCCCGTTTGTACCATCTTTCCCGGGTTCACCAGTAGGGCCCATTGGGCCTTCGCAGGATGAAAGGAAAAAACCGATAGAGAATAAAATTGAAAATAGTTTAATCAGGTTTTTCATATTAGGATTTTTAGTTAAAATTTCACAACGCAATCTAGTAAAAACACCTGTTATCTTATTAACAGCACCCATGCTATTTGCGATATTTATCGTTGATAGATATACCATTTTTGCTTGATAAATATCAATTAATATAATGATATTTATTAGCTTTGTTGTTACTACTGTTATTTAAGACCTATTTTTAACCTACTTTAAATTTGACGCATGCCTGATATAAATTTATTAAATAGTGATGAAAATTGCACCAATCTCTGGAAAAATTTTCAGTATCTGACAAAAAGTGAACTTCAACTGGTAAATGATAACAGGTACGAAGCGACCTTCAGACCAGGAGAAATAATGATTAAACAGGGTTCGCCAACATCGAATGCATTGTTCATGACAAGAGGTCTGGCCAAGACATATATTGAAGGAATTAACGGGAGAAATTTTCTGATGAGTATAGCTTTGCCTGGTCGAATGATAATAGGGCCGGGCGCTTTTGTAAATTTACGTCATAACTATTCTGTTGCTGCCATTTCGACTGTACATGCCTGTTTTATCAATTTCGATATCTTCAGGCATCTGATCAGGATAAACGGTGCGTTTGCCGAGAGTCTTCTGGAAGATATAAGTGCAAAAGCACTGATATCTCATACAAGAATGGTTAATCTTGCCCAAAAGAAGATGCCGGGCAGACTGGCTGATGCACTTATATATTTTTCAGATGATATTTTCAAATCTAACGAATATGAAATGATACTTTCCAGGCAGGAACTCGGTGAAATGACAAATATGGCCAAGGAATGTGTTGTTCGAATATTAAAAGAACTCGAGGAATCCGGAGTGATTTATTCTGATTCGTCGAAGGTAAAGATCCTTGATAAGGAGAGACTAATTCAGATATCAGACAAAGGTTAAATGTATCTTAGGACTGAAGCGGGAAATCTTGATAGGGAGGGCTGTAATTATTTTAAAAAGGTAAGACCAGGATTACAGAACAAATAATCTTCTATCTTCGGGCCTCAATTTAAGTGCTATATATTATAAATATAAAACAAACTATTTTATGAAGTATATCAAGTTTCTTATTTCTCCGGTATTTATGGGAGTCCTGTTTGTAATTTTTGCCGTTGCGATGGCAGTAGCTACCTTTATTGAAAATGACTTTGGATCACCTGCTGCTTATAGTATGGTATACAATACCCATTGGTTTGAACTGATATTGTTATTACTTGCCGTGAATCTGGTAGGGCAATTAATAATATTCAAACTCTTCAGGAAAACCAGGATAACCGGAGCCATCTTTCATCTCTCTTTCATAATTATGATTATCGGAGCCGGAATTACCAGATATTTCGGTTGGGAGGGAACAATGTATATCCGCGAAGGTGAAGAACAGAAAGTATGCTATTCAAATGAGAAATATATCGGGTATTCTGTTACTGACAATAGTGGAAACGTTTTGTCAAGCTATTCCGAAAAATATTCAATGACCTCCGTTTCAGCAGATAATTTTAAAAAGAAAATTAAAATAAATAATAAGGATTATGAGCTGGTTCTGTCAAAAATTATTCCTAATGCATCTGAAGAGGTAGCCGACAGCCCTTCCGGAGTACCCATTGTATCTCTTAATATAACAACGGATAAGTTGGCAAGGCATACACTGATTCTTAAAAAAGGAGAAATGAAATCTTATGATGGAATTTCATTTGGCTTTGATACCACCGGGCCTTCTGATGTAACTGTTTCTTTAGAGTCAGGAGCCTTTTTTATTAAGTCAAAATACAGCATCGGGGAGATGGGCATGATGAATCAGGCTGTAACTTCTGTTGAACCAGGTACCCCGGTCGAATTAAAGCAAATGCAGATACTGACAATAAATAATATAAAAATTGTTCCGCAGACGATGACACAATCAGGAATAGTTAAAGCAGTTTCAGTTAATCCGGAGGAACAGAATACCGGGCAAAATGCATTTATTTTTCAGATTTACGGAGGAAGTGAACCAGTAACGGTTTATGTGTGGGACAGGAATGCTGACAGGATTGCCTATGGCTCCCGTGAGCTGGATGGTAAAACAGTCAGGATCGACTATGGTTCAAGAGCGATCATCCTTCCATTCTCCATTAAGCTTAACGATTTCATTCTCGACAGATACCCGGGCTCAAACAGTCCCTCAGGTTATATGAGCGATGTAGTTCTCATTGATAAGAAAAATAATGTTGAAAAGCCCTTTATGATCTTTATGAATAACATCCTGAAATATAAAGGTTACCGTTTTTACCAGTCATCATACGATCAGGATGAAAAAGGCACTGTCCTGTCGGTAAACCACGATATGGCAGGAATGATTGTTACTTACACAGGTTACGCTCTTTTGTTCATATTTATTATCCTATCATTGATTAATAAAAATGCTGTATTTCATAACATCAATGCAGGTTACTGGCAATCCAGAATACGAAAGTCAATTCCTGCTATTCTTCTTTTTCTTATAATATCGGGGTTTTCACCGGCAAATGCACAGAAACTGATTCCCGATAAAGCCGTTTCTCAGGAATTTGGAAAGGTGCTTGTTCAGGATCAGAAAGGGAGAACCAAACCCTTATTTACTCTGAGTAATGATATCCTCAGGAAAGTTACCAGGGAGAACGAGTTTGAAGGACTTTCGTCTATGCAGGTCTTCCTGGGCATCTATCTAGATTTTAATAACTGGAAGGATGTCCCCCTAATAAGGATTTCAAATAAGGACCTTGAGCGCAAACTGGGGATCAGGGGAAATTATGCTTCATTTTCAGATCTTGTCAATCTGGATGCCAACGGGACTTATAAAATTTCATCAGAGGTTAATAACGCCTATTCAAAAGCACCGGGAGAAAGGAGTAAACTCGATAAGGAGGTAATGAAAATTGATGAACGGGTGAATATTGTTTATATGATATATAAAGGGGATTTCCTGAAATTATTCCCGTTGAAGGACGGAACTCATGACTGGGGATCGCCCGAACAAGCTCTTGGTAAAGCCGTTAGCAGTGAAGATTCACTTTACCTGAAAAATATTATGCCGCTTCTGGATGAAGCTTTGCAGACAAATAATATAGTGAATACACGTAAGATTACAGAATCAATAACTGAGTACCAGAAAAGGTTTTCCGAATATTCTCTTCCGTCAGCAACAAAAACCAATGCCGAATTATTATATTATAAGCTGGGCATATTCGAAAAACTCTTCCCCTTTTATGCAACTATTGGTTTGATAATGCTGATAGGACTGATTACCATGGTAATCAGGGGTATAAAAGGAATCTCATTATTTGTTAAGGTTCTCGGATGGCTTCTGTTTGCAGGATTCCTTTTTCACACATTCGGACTTGGACTCAGATGGTATATCGCAGGTCATTCGCCTATGAGTAACGGATATGAATCAATGATATTTATTTCATGGGTCACACTTCTTGCAGGATTTATCTTCAGTCGCAGATCAGCTTTTGCTCTTTCTGCTACTGCGGTTCTGGCTTCGATGACACTGATGGTAGCACATCTGAGCTTTATGGATCCTGAGATAACCAATCTGGTGCCTGTTCTTAAATCATACTGGCTTACACTTCATGTCTCGGTCATTACAGGAAGCTATGGTTTCCTTGGACTTGGTGCAATACTAGGGCTTATTGTATTGATACTTCTGGCATTATCAAACAATAAAAATCGTGAACGAATCTCTCAGACTATAGATGAACTAACAGTTATTAATTATAAAACCCTTACCCTCGGCCTGTATTTTCTTACGATAGGCACCTTCCTGGGTGCAGTCTGGGCTAATGAATCTTGGGGAAGATACTGGGGATGGGACCCTAAGGAAACATGGTCATTGATAACTATTATTTTTTATAGCATAGTAATTCATTCAAGACTGATACCAGGAATGAAAGACATATTTACATTTAACCTGTTATCATTATTTGCATTTTCATCGGTTCTGATGACCTATTTCGGTGTGAATTATTATCTGTCGGGTCTTCATTCATATGCTGCAGGAGATGCAGTTCCGGTGCCAGCCTTTGTATATATAACTGTTATTCTTCTGGCTGTTCTTTCATTCATCGCTTATAACAAATATTATAAATATAAAAATGTTCAGGGGAAAAATTAGTTAAATTGTTGGTTGTTGATGGATTATATAAGAACAGAGCAGGTACATGACCTGCTCTGCTCTTGTTGGGTGGAAGATGGGGCTCGAACCCACGACCTTCGGAACCACAATCCGACGTTCTAACCGACTGAACTACATCCACCGTTTATGGAGTGCAAAATAAGGTCAAAAATTCTATTTCACAAAATTTAAATTTATTTTTTCATACTGACACCAATTACTATCTTTGGACGGTTCAATTAAAAATGAACCTTTCAGCACAATTTATCTGAATTATAATTGTTATCAGGGAGAATTTGAAATCTATCAATCCGGATTGAGCAGGATAAAGTTTATAGACAATATTTCAGGACTTCAGATGTTTCAGTTGATGAAGCCTGTAATCTTTCTGATTATTAGCATAGTATTTACAAAGAGTCATCTCACACGCGCCGATATTGGTCAATGGGAGATGTTCATGTTCATTGCCGGGCTGATGACATTTTTCTGGGTAACCGGGGTGATCCAGTCATTATTGCCACTTTATCACAGGAACAAAACATACAGGAAAATTGGTGACTATGGAACAGCAAAATCACCTGAGATATTCAATGCATTTCTTTTGTTGTGTTTTTTCAGTTTGTTATTTTTCGCTTTGGGGCATTCTTTGAAGAATAACTTCTCAGTGTTTCATATATCAGGTAATGTTCCATATATTAACCTGTTATTGCTTTATATTCTCCTGAGCAGTCCTGTTTGCCTTATTGAATATATTTATCTTCTGAACAACAGGTCGTACCGTATTTTCCAGTATGGACTTATTACTTATTCCATACAGATGGTCCTGGTTATCATCCCGATCCTTCTTGGTAAAGATATAATATGGTCCATATGGGGGTTGCTTGCAATAACAGGAATACGATGGATCTGGCTGCTTATATTGCTAAGGAGGTACACAGAGACGAAAATATCTGTTGAGTTCATGCGAGAGCATTTGTATCTTGGTATACCTTTAATTTTAACATCACTGATCAGTGGATCTGCCCAGTATACTGATGGTGTCATTATCTCCGCTGTATACAGGGATCCTGCAATGTTTGCGTGGTTCCGTTATGGTGCCAAGGAATTTCCTCTTGTTCTGATGCTCGCAAACGGACTAAGCAACGCAATGCTACCTGAATTTTCAACCCGCGAAAGGATGAAAGAGTCACTTGCGAAAATCAGGGTCAAGTCCAAAAAGCTAATGAATATCCTATTCCCTTCAGCAATGGTTATGATGCTCTTTACAAGATGGATATACCCTCGAATGTTCAATCCTGAGTTCCAGAAGAGTGCTGATATATTTCTTATATATTCCCTTCTTATTATACCAAGGCTAGTATTTCCACAGACAATAATTGTGGGAAGAAAGAAAACCCACATTACTCTTATTGCAGCAATTCTTGAACTGGTTGTAAATATTCCATTAAGTCTTCTTATGATAAAATGGGGATATAATATTGTTGGTGTGGCACTTTCGACGTTCATAGTTTATACTTTAGGAAAAATATTTCTTGCAGGGTACCTGTGGATCAGGATGAATATTAAACCATCTGAATATATTCCCGTCAGACTTTATGCCTTTTATTCTTTTTTAATAGCTCTCATTTTTATACTGATTGACCACAGGATAATTGACATTCACTGAGATAATGCCATGGTTACGATAACCGGGTTAAGGCCGGTTGTTACAAAAATCTGTATATCTTTACAACCTGTAGACTGATAGTATGGCTCTGTCCAGACAGAAGGTTTTATCTTTCAGACGACATAGCCGGAAGAGAGCTTATATTTAGATTAATGGAATTATGCGGATAATTGAAACCATTACAAAACCGGAAAAAGAGGAATTTGTAAATTTTCCCAAAAGACTGTATAAAGACGATCCATTCTGGGTATGTCAACTTGATGAAGGTATTGATTCAATATTTAACCCTGCAAAAAATAACGCGTTTCAGCATGGCGAAGCAACCCGCTGGATTCTTAAAGATGATAATGATATTACTATTGGAAGGGTAGCAGCTTTTATTGACAGGGTCAGGTCAGCCGCCAACAGACAGCCAACAGGCGGTATGGGATTCTTTGAAGTTATTGATGACAGAAACGCTGCTTTTGTTCTTTTTGATACTGCCCGGGTGTGGCTTGCTGAACGGGGAATGGAAGCGATGGATGGCCCCATCAATTTTGGTGAAAATGATAATAACTGGGGGCTACTTGTTGAAGGGTTTATGCAACAGGGATTCGGTATGCCATATCATAAAAAGTACTATAGAGCCTTCTTTGAGGAGTATGGATTCAGAAACTATTTTGAACAATATTCCTATCACCGGGATGTAAGAGGAAAAGAAAATGAAATAGTTGAATTTCCTGCACGGATAATGAAAATTGCGGAATGGCTCTCCAGAAGACCCGGTTACTCATTTCAACATTTTGAGTTCAAAAACAAAGAAAAATTTATCCACGATATTGTTGAGGTATATAACTCTACCTGGTCGGTTTTCAAAGAAGATTTTACTCCTCTTGAGCCGGCTTTCCTTGAAGCATCTCTGAAAAAAGCAAAACCAATGATAGATCAGGAGCTTATCTGGTTCGCTTATTTCAATGATAAGCCTATTGCCTTCTTCATCCTCTTCCCGGATCTCAATCAGATACTGAAATATTTTAACGGACAAATGAATTTATGGAATATAATCCGTTTCGCATATTTTAAGGGGACTCATAAGATGACCAGGATGAGAGCTATAGTAGGTGGTGTCCATCCAACTTATCAGAATAGCGGTGTCGAATCGGCAATTTTTCTGCAACTATATAAAGTTTTTAAAAAGAAGCCATGGTTTAAAGAACTGGAACTGTCATGGGTAGGCGATTTCAATCCCAAAATGATTGCAATCTATGAAGCTATCGGAGCAAAAAAGGCAAAAACGCATATAACATACCGTTTTTTAATAAACAGAAAGCTTTCGTTTATAAGATACAAAGACGAAATGGCTGAATGACATGCTTTTAAGGAAGATAATTCACTTCAGGTTCAATATAATCATATTTATTTTTGTAATTTGAATAATGTTAATTAATTTTGCAAACCCTTATGGGGGGATTTTTTAAAAGATATTTAAGGATAAAAAAGTAGATAGTAATGAAAAATGGAATTCATCCGGGCAATTACAGGTATGTGGTATTTCAGGATATGTCGAACGGACATGCTTTTCTGAGTAAGTCAACCGCACCTTCCAAAGAGAATATTAAATGGGAAGATGGAAATGAATACCCTCTCATAAAGCTTGAGATATCCAATACATCTCATCCCTTCTATACCGGAAAAATGAAGCTCGTTGATACTGCCGGAAGGGTTGATAAATTTATGAACCGCTACAAGGATCACGTTGGTAAAAAGAAATAAATTCAAAATTTTGTGTGAAAATATTTTAAAAGTCCTCCAAAAGGGGGCTTTTTTATTTTAGTTAAATTGTGGCACAATCATTGCATAACTGTACATTCAGACATTTGTTAAAATATTATGTAATTTTGGCATTGGCAGTGAAACAGGGTAAGAATTTTTAATAAAATGAAAAAATCGGAATCCTTTGTTTAAGATATGATTCGTCTCACTTAGTATATTAGATGAAGATAGCCCGAGTGGGTAGATTAAGGAATAGAGTTGGCGGATAAGGGGGTGGGATGAATTGAGAAGGATTGAATAATAAGAAATGTTGTGATGGAAAAAAAATACAGAAAAATAGTTAGCGAAATATTTCTTCCGGATATTCTTGACGGAGAAGGAGATATAACTCCTATTATTGCCGACGGGGATGAAGGAGAACTTGAAGATGTGGATGTTCCTGAGATAATACCAATACTTTCATTAAGAAATACTGTACTCTACCCGGGAGTGGTACTTCCGATTTCCATTGGCCGTCCAAAGTCGATCCAGCTTATAAAGGATGCGTACAGAAATGATAAAATTGTAGGTACAGTTGCACAGAAAGATCCGGATATTGAAAATCCGGATTTTGGAGAACTTCATACTATAGGCACTATCGGACAGATTGTTAAGCTGCTGGAGATGCCCGACGGATCTACTACAGCCATTATTCAGGGTCGCAAGAGAATGATTTTGCAGGAACTGGTATCCGAGGATCCCTATTTCATGGCCAGGGTTAAAACTATACCTGAAATAAAGCCGGAATCGCTTAGCAAAGATTTTGATGCAATTGTAGGGTCACTTAAGGATCTCTCATTGAAAATTATCAAGATCAATCCGAATATAAGTCCTGAAGCTTCATTTGCCATAAAGAATATTGAGAACAATACTTATCTTATAAATTTCATCTGTTCCAATACTGATATTAAAGTTCAGGATAAGCAAAGGCTGTTGGAAATGAACAGTTTGCGCGACAGGGGATTTATGTTGCTGGAATTTCTTATTCAGGAGATCCAGGTACTGGAACTAAAGAATGAATTGCAATCAAAAGTAAAGAGTGACCTTGATCAGCAGCAACGGGAATTTCTTCTGCATCAGCAGATGAGGACCATACAGAATGAACTGGGCGGTAATCCTGCCGAAAAAGAAATAGATGAATATAGGAAAAAGGCTGAAACAAAAAACTGGAATGAAGATGTCAGTAAGGTATTCAATAAAGAACTTGACAAGCTGCATAGACTGAATCCGGCTGCTGCAGAATACTCAGTTCAGGTTAATTATATTCAGACCCTGCTGGATCTGCCATGGAACGTATATACCCAGGACAACCTCGATCTTGTTAATGCCCGAAAGGTTCTTAATGGAGACCATTTCGGACTTGATGAGGTTAAAGAGAGAATTATCGAACATCTGGCAGTCCTTAAGCTTAAGGGGGATCTGAAATCTCCAATACTTTGCCTCTATGGACCTCCCGGAGTAGGAAAAACATCACTTGGGAAATCCGTTGCTAAGGCACTTGACAGAAAGTATGTCAGAATGTCACTTGGTGGTCTGCACGATGAAGCGGAAATAAGAGGACATAGAAAAACATATATTGGGGCAATGCCGGGGCGAATAATCCAGAATATCAAAAGGGCGGGTTCTTCAAATCCTGTTTTTATCCTTGATGAGATTGATAAAGTAGGACAGGATTTCAGAGGTGACCCTTCTTCCGCACTGCTTGAAGTACTCGATCCGGAACAGAACAGTACATTTTTCGATAATTTCCTCGAAATGGAATATGATCTGTCGAAAGTATTGTTCATAGCCACAGCAAATAATCTGGGTACCATAAGTCCTGCTCTCCGGGACAGGATGGAAATGATCGAAATAACCGGATACCTGGTCGAGGAAAAGCTTGAGATTGCAAAACGTCATCTGTTGCCTAAACAGTTGGAGAACCACGGTGTTAAAGCAGGACAGCTCACTATCGATAAGAAGATAATGGAAATGGTTATTGAAAAATATACCAGGGAATCAGGTGTAAGGGAACTTGATAAGAGACTCGCAAAAATAGTCAGGGTGACAGCAAAGAATATTGCCTCTGACACGATATATGATCATTCACTTACACAAACAGCTCTAAATGAGATGCTTGGTCCTCCCAGGTATACTCGCGATCTTTATTCCGGGAATGATCAGGCGGGTGTCGTTACGGGCCTGGCATGGACAGCTGCAGGAGGTGAGATATTGTTTGTGGAAACCAGTCTGAGCAGGGGTACAGGTAAGCTCACTCTTACCGGCAATCTGGGTGAAGTGATGAAGGAGTCTGCTGTTATTGCGCTTGAGTATCTGAAATCAAACGCTGAAATGCTCGGCCTTCCTGATAATTTTTCAGAAAAGTGGAATATCCATATACATGTTCCTGAAGGAGCAATTCCTAAAGACGGACCTTCTGCAGGTATCACCATGGCTACATCAATTGCCTCTGCTTTTACTCAAAGGAAGGTCAAGAAGTACCTTGCAATGACCGGGGAGATAACACTCAGAGGAAAAGTTTTGCCAGTTGGCGGGATCAAGGAAAAAATTCTTGCAGCAAAACGGGCAAGTATTAAAGAGATAATAGTATCGGAAGATAACAGAAAAGATGTTGAAAACATTAAGGAGATATATATCAAAGGATTAAAATTCCATTATGTTGAAACAATCATGGCAGTGCTTGAACTGGCATTGCTTAAGCAGCAGGTCAGCAATCCTAAAAAAATTACATTTTAATGAAAAAAATTGCAGTATTCCCCGGATCTTTTGACCCTTTCACAATTGGACATGAGGCGATTGTCAGAAAGGGTCTGAGTCTGTTTGATGAGATTATAATAGCAGTTGGAGCAAATGCTTTGAAAAAAAACTTCTATTCCCTTGAAACCAGAAAGGAGATGATCATAAGGGTTTTCAAAAATGAATCAAGAATAATAGTTGATCATTATGAAGGACTGACGGTTGATTATTGTATTAAAAAAGGAGCAGGCTTTCTGCTACGGGGATTAAGAACTGCAGCGGATTTTGAATTTGAGAGGGCGATAGGTCAGGTTAACAAAGCAATGGCACCTGGCATCGAATCAGTGTTCCTCCTGACTGCACCCGAGCATTCTTTTATAAACTCAGGTATCGTCCGTGATATCATAAGAAGCGGAGGCGATGCTTCGAAATTTGTGTCAGAAGCAATTAATATAAGAGATTATAAAGGGATTGAGGGTTAAGATTTCAGTCTCTGAGAATTGAACAATTAATTAGTTCCATAAGAGACAGCCATGCACTGTTCTTTATTTTATTTAACTCATCCGGGAAAAGCCATTCAACCTTAGTTATACCCTCCTCTGTCTGAGGCTCTGTGATCATTTCCCCGTCATATTGCATCAGGAACCAGTTGGTCTTTTTCAGGTAGGATATTCCTTCCCAGCTGTATGTGTGATAACTGGGACACAGAGTACCAATAATTTTATGACCGGTGATGCTACACTCTTCTCTGACTTCTCTCAGTGCACATGCATCAGGCTCTTCACCTGGTTCAATATGTCCCTTGGGAAGATCAAGTTTCCCTTTCTTTTCAATAAACAGATATCGTCCGGTTGTGTGCCTGATAAGACCACCTGCTGCACTCACCTCAGTAAAATATATCCTGAATATCTTCCAGAGATGAGTAATATTGGTTCCGTAAATATTGATCGAAGGTATACTTTTGTCTGCCTGAAAATCTGATATTAATTTATAAAGTACACTGGTATCATTGAATTTATGGAATAAGCCGTATTTTTGTAACCTGTCAGGTTCAGGACTGAGCATTATAAATCTGTTTTCAAAATGAACTTTATACATATTCGGTAATATGGAAAATTGTGATCAAAGAACAGCAGAATATCTTTTGCAAATTAAAGCAATAAAATTGCAACCATCAAATCCTTTTACCTGGGCTTCCGGATGGAAGTCGCCAATTTACTGCGATAATCGCAAGACTCTTTCTTTCCCGGAAGTGAGATCCTTTATCCGCGACTCATTTGCTGCGATGGTCAATGAGCTTTATCCGACTGCTGAAATAATAGCAGGTGTTGCTACAGGCGCTATTGCCCACGGTGCTCTTGTTGCCGATAAACTTGGATTACCATTTATCTATGTCAGATCAGGTGCCAAGGAGCATGGTCTTGGCAACCAGATTGAAGGTTATTTCATTCCAGGTCAGAAAGTTGTGGTAATCGAAGACCTGATATCTACAGGAGGCAGCAGCCTTAGTGCCGTCAGGGCTTTAAGGGATGCCGGATGCGATGTAATGGGCATGACTGCAATTTTTACATATGAATTTAAAACTGCAGCTGATGCATTTGCAGAAAAAAAGTGCAGGCTTGATACACTCAGTAACTATTCGGTTCTTATTGATACTGCTGTCAGAACCGGATATATTGGAGCTGCTGAAGTTGAAACATTGAAAATGTGGAGAGCCGATCCGGAAAGCTGGGGAATTAAATAGTAAAATCAGGCAGTCAGGAAAATATTATGAGTGATAAATTAAATTTTGAAAGCAGGTCCGGGAAAATAAAGTGTAATACTGAAGAGGCATTTGCCTTTGTTACTGATATCAGAAATTTTGAAAGATTTATTCTCGCAGGCACGGTGGAAAACTCACGGATTGATAGGGAATCGTGTAGTTTCAACGTTCCGATGCTTGGAAATGTGAGTCTTAAGCTCGCTGATAAAGAGAGGTTTACAAAAGTTATTTTCGAAGGTGAAGCACTGAATAATAATGACTTCACTCTTGTGTTGAATATCAGGGTGATTAGTCCCAGTGTGTCTGAAGTAAAGGTGTTGATGACCGCTGAACTTAATCCGATAATGAAAATGATCGCAGTCAAACCTATTAACCAGTTCCTTGAAATGCTTATAAATGAGATGGAAGGATTTTCCGGATGGAAAGACACTATGGAATAAACCCGATTTCTTTAAATGAGTATTCATCTATAAGACCTGATTTTCTTTCAATCAGAAGCCTTCCTGATTCTGTAACTGATAATATTCTTCCGGTATAAATGCCTTCCGAATTTTTAAAATTACACCATTCATTCAGCCTGTAAAGATCAGATATATAATCATTTCTGATCTTCGAATAATTTTCAGACAAAAGTTGCCTATATCTTTTATCAAGATCAGATGCCAGTTGACTGATACAGGCGGTTATCTCATAATTTACCCCTGTTATTTGCTTCAGTGATACAGGATTTGGTGCGTCACTGATAAACTTAACCTGATTAATATTAAGACCAATTCCGGCAATTGAATGTTCAATCCTGTCTCCCATAAGTGAGTTCTCAATTAAAATACCTGCTATTTTGTCATTGTTTATGTAAATGTCATTAGGCCATTTTATTGAACAAACCGGGATATATCTTCGTAGAAAATCGCAAATTCCGGTTGATATTGCCATTGAGATGAGAAACTGATCGGCGGGAGCAAGGAATTTTGGAAATATTATAATGCTGAGTAACAGGTTTTTACCATTTTCACTTTCCCATATATTACCAGGCTGACCACGACCGGCAGACTGGTAGTTGGTATATATGATTGTCCCTTCAGGCAAGTCATTTGTCTTTAAAAGATGTCCTGCATGAGTATTTGTAGATGGCAGGTTCTTAACAAAGATTAATTTTGACCCTATTATCATGATTATCAGATGGATGAAATTTCGATTATTATTTTCTCTTCTGGATCTTTGGATGTTGTTAAAGTTGGCATTGAAATTGCAAAAGCAGGTTACGGTAGCAAAAATACAGATAAAAGTGGTACTTTTGCGACTTAATATCAAACTGATAATTATTGATGAAGAAAAGATTTGACGAAGTTGAAGTCCTTTTGGAGTGTATTATGAAAGGAGTATTTGAAAAGAAAGGGCAGAATGTTCTGAAAATTGATTTAAGGAAACTTGAAAACAGAATCACAGATTATTTTGTCATATGCCATGCCTCATCAGGGACACAGGTAAGTGCGATTTGCGATTCTGTTGATGATACCGTACGAAAAGAAATTGGTGAGAAACCATTACACACTGAGGGACTCGATAATTGTTTCTGGGTGCTTTTGGATTACGGGAATGTAATAGTTCATATTTTTCTTGAAGAGTACAGGAATTTTTACAGCCTGGAATCGCTATGGGCTGATGCAGCTATCGAAGCTATTGAAGATAAAATAAAGTAAGTTAAATATTTATGGCAGAAATTAATAACAAGGATCAGGTATCAGATAAAAAACCTGATAAAAATATAAAACCACGTTTTAATACGAATTGGATATTTGCAATTCTTGCAGTAGCCGTTATTCTGTTCCAGATTCTCTACAGCGGGAAATCAATACCTAAAACAACTACAAGTGAGATCAAGAATATGATTTCTAATCATGATATAGATAAAATAATTGTTGTCAACAAGGATCAGGCAGAGATTTACCTTAAAAAAGAAGCATTGGAATCAGGGCGATATCCCAATGCTACAAAGCCGGGAACCGGTCTGGGAATGTCTGTACCAAAACCAAACTTTACTTATAATATCGGTGATATAAGTAGTTTTGAACCTTTCTTGCTTGATGCTCAGAAAGCTGCAGGCTATAGCGAAAAGGATCTTATTTATCCTGAATACATAACCCGTAAAAATTATCTTGCGGATATACTTTCATGGCTTTTACTGCCTGTTTTATTGATTGTTTTCTGGCTGTTTCTTATGAAACGAATGGCAGGAGGGGGTGCTGGTGGAGCCGGTGGAATTTTCAGTGTTGGAAAATCACGTGCCCAGATATTTGATAAGGATACAAATGTCAAGCTTAATTTCAATGATGTGGCAGGACTTGAAGAAGCTAAGACCGAGGTTATGGAAATAGTTGATTTCCTTAAGAATCCGAAAAAATATACCCAGCTTGGAGGTAAAATTCCAAAAGGAGCTCTTTTGATTGGACCTCCCGGAACTGGAAAAACTATGCTTGCCAAAGCTGTTGCTGGTGAGGCAAACGTTCCATTCTTCTCTATATCGGGATCAGATTTTGTAGAGATGTTTGTTGGAGTAGGTGCATCAAGGGTAAGGGATCTGTTTAAACAGGCCAAGGAAAAAGCACCCTGTATTGTCTTTATTGATGAAATAGATGCAGTAGGTCGTGCCAGAGGGCGTAATGCCAATTTCGGATCAAACGATGAACGTGAAAATACCCTTAACCAGCTCCTTACAGAAATGGATGGCTTTGGAACGAATATGGGTGTTATTATACTAGCTGCCACTAACAGAGCGGATATACTCGACAGGGCACTTATGCGGGCAGGCCGTTTTGACAGACAGATTCATGTGGAACTTCCTGATCTCACTGAAAGGGAGGCTATTTTTAAAGTTCATCTTCGTCCGATAAAACTTGAGAAAAATTTTGATGTTGCTTTCATGGCTAAACAAACACCAGGTTTTTCAGGAGCTGATATTGCCAATGTTTGTAATGAGTCAGCCCTGATTGCGGCAAGGAAAAACAAAAGTGTTGTTGAAAAGCAGGATTTTCTTGATGCCATTGACCGTATTGTGGGTGGTCTTGAAAGGAAAACCAAAATCATTTCAATGGTCGAGAAAAAGACAATTGCTTATCATGAAGCAGGTCATGCTACGGTAAGCTGGCTCCTTGAATATGCCAGCCCGCTTCTGAAAGTGACCATAATTCCCCGGGGGAGAGCGCTTGGAGCTGCATGGTATCTTCCTGAAGAACGACAGCTGACTACGACAGAACAGATTCTTGACGAAATGGCATATGCCCTTGGAGGAAGAGCTTCGGAAGAAATTGTGTTCGGGAAAATTTCTACAGGTGCTCTTAATGATCTGGAGAAAATAACCAAGCAGGCATATGCAATGGTTTCATTTTTTGGAATGAGCGAGAAGGTTGGAAATATCAGTTTCTACGATTCATCAGGTCAATCCGATTATGGATTTACAAAACCTTATAGTGAAAAAACTGCAGAACTTATTGATTCCGAAGTTAAAAAAATTATAGCTGAGTCGTACATTAGAGCAAAGGAAGTACTCAAAAATAACATGAGCGGACTTACTGAGCTTGCAGAGCTCCTTCTTGAAAAAGAGGTTATATTCAGTGAAGACCTTGAGAGAATTTTTGGTAAAAGGAAAGCTGATATACTTAAGGAAGAGAGGGAAGCTGCGGAAAAGCTAAAAAAAGATTCTGAGGATAAAGTGAATCTTAAGGATGGTAAAGGAGCATTAAAAACCAAAGAGTTATCCCCGGATAAAATAAAGGCAGGATCAAAGAAAATAATCGAAGAGATAAAAGAAGCAACTCCGGCAAAAGTTGAGAAAAAGCCTAAAGCAAAGCCTAAGCAAAGCTAAAGTTACAAAAGGTAAAGAGTAATATACAATAATATTGAATAATTTTTTCAGACGGACCCTGACCGGTGCATGGATAGTAATTTTAGTGCTGGGTGGATTCTGGCTTCACCCGGTTTCTTTTTTTCTGAGTGGATTAATATTGCTGATAGGTACTCAGTATGAGTATTATTTGATGATCAGGATTACCGGAGTTAAACCACAGATGGTATCCGGCATTATTACCGGATCCTCAATATATGTATTATCAACATTGATAGCTTCAGGAGTGCTGTCAATAAAATATTTCCTACTCCTGATACCAATGATGCTAATAATATTGGTAATTGAGCTTTATCGAAAGCAGGATAAACCTTTTGACTCTCTGGCACATACATTTTTTTCGGTATTATATTCCGCAGTCCCTTTTTCGATATTCCCTTTCTCAGCATTTTTTCATACCGGACTCAATTCATTGCTTCCACATCAAAGCCTTTCTTTCTCACCCGGTATTGTTATTGGGTTCTTTCTGCTGATCTGGGCAAATGATACCGGTGCCTACCTTACCGGTATTTCTTTGGGACGGCACAGGCTGATGGAACGTATATCTCCCAGGAAAACATGGGAAGGTTTTTTCGGAGGTTTAGTAACTGCAATCCTGGCTGCCTGGCTACTTTCAGGGTGGCTTGGAGGAGTTGATACAATACTATGGATTCTTATATCTATAATTATCTCAGTGGCAGGCACATATGGAGATCTCATCGAATCAATGCTGAAAAGGAGTATTGGTGTAAAGGATTCGGGAACCATTATGCCAGGCCATGGAGGATTTCTTGACAGGTTTGATAGTGCAATAATATCTTTCCCTCTTGTATATCTTTTTATATCACTTTTTGGATGATTGACAAGACTTGATTAGTTTTGTGCAAATTTTACAGGAATGAGTATTCATAAAGAAGGGTATAAGATATTAGCATTCGGCTTAATAGTATTGCTGATTCTGAATATCATTGTAAATATTATCTGGGCAGATATTGAACTTATTAAATGGGCTTTTATAATCTGCTCTTTAATGCTCTATATTTTTCTTTTGTTTTTCTTCCGGCTGCCTGTACGGAGTCTCGAAACAGATCCCGGACTTATTTACGCCCCTGCCGATGGCAAAGTAGTGGTAATTGAAGAGACGATGGAAAACGAGTACTTTAAGGACATACGCCTTCAGGTATCAATCTTTATGTCACCATTCAACATGCATAGCAACAGGTACCCGGTATCAGGAAAGATAAAATATGTAAGATATCACCATGGACAGAATATGGTTGCCTGGCATCCTAAATCATCCGAACTGAATGAAAGAAGCACTATTGTTATTGAAACAAATGAGGGTACCCGTATTCTTGTAAGGCAGATTGCCGGAGCTGTAGCCCGCAGAATAGTTACTTATTCAAAAGTGGATCAGGATGTGCTACAGGGTGCTGAACTTGGATTTATTAAATTTGGATCAAGGGTCGATATCTTTTTACCTGTCGGAACTGCGGTTGAGATTCCGATCCTTCAGCAGGTAAAGGCAAATAAAACGATAATTGCCAAAATCTGAAAATTTAATTATGACATGAGCAGAATAGATGAAAAAATTATAGATGTTACCCGTGATGTGAAGTGGATAGGGATACTCGATTATGATATCAGAACATTTGATATTGTGATGCACACAAACTACGGTACAACTTACAATTCATATTTCATTAATGCTGAAAAGAAGGCAATTATTGAGGTTGCCAAAGAAAAATTCAGCGAAACCTACCTGGCCAAACTCATGAGAGTTACCAGACCAGAAGAGATTCAGTATATTATTCTTGATCATACCGAGCCTGATCATTCAGGTAGTCTGAAATTACTTCTTGATCTTGCGCCTTCTGCAACTGTTGTTGGAAGCGGTAATGCCATCAGGTATCTTGAAGATATTGTGAATATTCCCTTTAAATCGATGGTTGTTAAAGATGGAGACATTCTGGACCTTGGCAATAAAACACTCAAATTCATATCAGCACCCAACCTGCACTGGCCTGATTCAATTTATACCTTGCTTGTAGAAGATAAGGTATTATTTACTTGCGATTCCTTTGGTGCTCATTACTGTTCCCCTGAAATGTTCAGCGAATTCACAGAAGTTTATACAAGCACCTTCAGGTACTATTTTGATGTTATATTGAAACCCTTTAGCAGGTTCATGCTTAAAGCGATTGAAAAAATCAGGCCTTTTGAGATTGAATTTATCTGTCCCGGTCATGGACCAATTCATCATGAGAATTACAAAAAGGCTGTTGAATTATCGGAGAATTATTCCAGCCAATATCTTAAGCTTATTGCTGAAAGGGATCACAGAAATATCCTTATTGCTTATATTTCGGCATATGGATATACTAAGGTGGCAGCGGAGTATATCGCTTCGGGGATTCTTGAGAATAAGGGAATAAATGTAGATATAACTGACATTGAAAATATTGATTTGGATGAACTGGAGTCCAAAATAATTACCGCTGAGGGGATCCTTATTGGTTCACCAACAATCAATCAGAATACATTGCTTCCTGTATACAAATTATTCGCGCTTATTAATCCGTTAAGAGACAGAGGGAAATTCGGCGGTGCATTCGGATCATATGGATGGAGCGGCGAATCGCCTAAAATTATAATCGAAAACCTGCGTCTGCTTAAATTGAAGGTATTTGAAGATGCTGCTGCGTTTAAATTTTCACCCGAAGGACAAAAAGTGGAATTTTTGAAAGAGTTCGGAAGGAAATTTGGACAGAGGTTTTTGGAAGAATGCGACAAATAAAAAGAAATCCCGGGTACAGTCCGGGATTTCTTTAGAATCATTATGCAATTTTAATCTCTCTGGTGATTTTATTTTTTTCTTCTTCCTGTTTGGGAAGTGAAACAGCAAGTACACCATCTTTGTAATTAGCTTCTATTTTGTCCCTGTTTACATTTTCAGGTATATAGAAATTTCTGCAGAAAGATGAGTAGCTGAACTCTTTTCTTCTGTAACCATCATTGCTCTCTTCAGTTTCATTTTTTGTTTCAGATGATATTGTAAGTACATCCTCATTAATGTCAATTTTCAGATCTTTCTTGTCTATACCCGGAATGGCAAGGTCAAGCAGGTAACTCTTTTCATTTTCCCTTATATTTACTGCTGGCATTGAGTTTGTTTTGTCTGCGAAACCTGAAAAGAATCCATCGTTAAAAATGTCAGGCATGTAGAATGGCCTGAAGCTTCTTTTTGTAATTGTTGGTAACATGGTTTTATTCTCCTATTCTTTAAGTTTAACATTTATTTTTATAATTACTTTCTTTTCAAACTCCGTTCCAAATCAATTATCATGACATAATGGCGCTGTATTTGAAATAATAACGGACATAATGGCAGTCAGTATTTTTAGTAATCTGTACCATTCCGTATAATAAAAGTTTAGCGAATTTCAAAAAATTGGATTAGGTTTGTAATAAGAAATACCGCCTGTAATGAAAGCAACATTAAGGAACATCCTTATCTTTTTCGGTGTTTTAGTACTTCTGGCCTGCGCCTGGTATTTCCGGAATATAGTTGTATACATTCTGGTATCTGGAGTTTTATCCATTATTGGTCGTCCCCTGGTTGATATGTTTTGCAGGATCAGGATCAAAAACTGGTCTTTACCGCGTTCATTAGGAGCCTTGCTGACAATATTGATTATATGGGGCGGAATTATACTCTTTTTTGTAATTTTTATTCCTCTTTTAACCAAACAGATCAATTATTTCTCTACTATCGACAGTGATAAGATAGTACAGTTCGCCAATGGCCCGATCAATAAGGTCGAGAATCTGTTCAGAGCTTTCAATAAAAATATAACGACTGATCTATCAATACAGGATTACATTTCAAATAAAATCGCCGGAGTACTAAATATTAATATGATACAGAATTTTCTGAGTTCAGTTTTAGGAATCCTGGGAAACATTCTGGTAGCTGTCTTTTCAATTACATTTATAACTTTTTTCTTCCTTAAGGACCAGCGCTTATTTTTTGAATCAATATTAATGTGGGTGCCTGATGCTTATGTTGAGAATGTTACAAGGGCGTTATATTCAATAAAAAAGCTGCTTACAAGGTATTTTATCGGAATCGTTATACAAAGCACATGTATAATGATACTTATAACCATTGGAATGACAATTGCCGGTATCGATTTTCAACAGGCTCTTGTTATGGGGCTGATTATTGGCATCTTAAATGTAATTCCATATGTTGGTCCGTGGCTGGGATTATTTATTGCAATCATAATGGGAGTTGCTTCGCATATGAATCAGGATTTTGCGACAGTTGTTGTGCCGCTAATTACATACATGATACTGGTTGAGGCAATTACACATCTGATTGACAATATTGTATTTCAGCCTGTAATTTTTTCCAACAGTGTAAGGGCTCATCCACTTGAGATATTCGTGGTAGTACTTGCTTCAGGTTTTGCTGCCGGAATACCCGGAATGATACTCGGAATTCCGGCTTATACAGTTCTAAGGGTTTTTGCCAGGGAATTTTTTAATAATTTTAAGGCAGTTCAGAAAATTACCTCCAGCCTTTCACCGGAAAATATGGGAGAGAATTCCCAGTTCTCCGTTCGAAATAGCGACGATCTTGAAAATGTGACTGATTCTTAATCATTTACCTGGGATAATAATTTTCTGAAAAATCGTTGTTTTAAGTATAATTAGGTAGATAAATGAAATATCTGTTTTCATTGCTTAAACGAATATCGTTTTTCTATTTTGATGGATTCAGAAATATGTCAGTGTGGGGAAGAAAAGTTTGGATCATCCTCATAATCAAGCTATTTATTATGTTTGCAATATTAAGGATATTCTTTTTTCACGATTTCCTTAAAAATAAATATGATAATGATATACAAAGAAGTGAATATGTTCTTGATCAACTAATTAACTTACCTGATGACCATGATTGAAAATATTGACCTGACCCTTGTGGATTGGTCAAGAGCTCAATTTGCTCTGACTGCAGTTTACCACTGGCTTTTTGTGCCTCTGACGCTGGGATTATCTTTCATCATTGCTATTATGGAGACCATTTATGTAAAAACAGGTCGGGAAGAGTGGAAGAGAATTACAAGGTTCTGGATGACCCTTTTTGGCATAAACTTCGCTATTGGTGTAGCCACCGGAATAATCCTTGAATTCGAGTTTGGAACTAACTGGTCGAATTATTCCTGGTTCGTAGGTGATATTTTTGGTGCGCCCCTGGCAATTGAAGGTATTCTTGCATTCTTTCTTGAATCGACTTTTGTTGCGGTGATGTTCTTCGGATGGAATAAAGTAAGCAGGAAATTCCATCTCAGATCCACCTGGCTGGTGGCAATAGGAGCTAATCTTTCTGCTTTATGGATACTGGTAGCAAATGCCTGGATGCAGAATCCGGTAGGAATGGTATTTAATCCGGAGACAGCCAGAAATGAAATGGTAAGCTTCTGGGCTGTATTATTCAATCAGGTTGCAGTTGAAAAATTTCTTCATACAATTTCCTCTGGATTTCTATTAGCTTCTATGTTTGTTCTGGGGATAAGCTCCTGGTTCCTTCTCAGGAAGAGGGAAGAGATTCTTGCAAAAAAAAGCATACTCATTGCAGGAATATTCGGTCTTTTATCCTCGCTTTTGGTTGCTTTTACCGGTGATTCATCTGCCAGAACTATGGCAAAAGTTCAACCTGTTAAATTTGCATCAATGGAATCCCTGTTTGAGGGTAAAAGTAATGCGGGCCTTGTTGCGGTAGGTGTTCTTAAAGATTCCGGGGAAAAGATTGGGAATAAAAGAGTCTGGGAATTCGCATTTAAAATTGAAATACCGGACCTGTTATCGGTGCTTACCGGAGGTGACAGAAACTCCTATGTACCTGGTATTAATGATCATATGGCAGGTAATGATAAAATGGGTATAATGGCAATTCCTGAGAAGATGCAACGGGGGAAGTTTGCAAAACAGATCCTTAATTCGTATCAGAAAGCCCGTATGGCTAATGATACTTCAGAGTTTGAAAAGGTAAAGAATATTATCAACGGAAAAGAATATCAGGAGAAATATTTCCGGTATTTTGGCTATTCTTCAGTAAACATGCCTGAAGATGTCATTCCTAATGTACCGGTATCATTTTATTCATTTCACCTTATGGTGGTTCTTGGATTCCTTTTTATAATGATATTTGCCCTGGCAATACACCTTCTCTATAAGGGTACAATCGCTGATAATAAATGGTTTTTATGGATAGCTCTTCTGTCAATACCTCTTCCATACATTGCCAGTGAACTGGGATGGATACTTACTGAAGTTGGTCGTCAGCCCTGGATCATACAGGATATGATGACTGTTTCAACTGCTGTCTCAAAAATCAGTTCCGGTTCGGTAATAACCACTTTTATTCTGTTTGCATTACTCTTTACTGTTTTGCTCATTTCGGAGTTAGCTATAATGATCAGGCAGATTAAAACCGGACCCAAACATTAGGAGGACAAAATTATGACTTTAATGATTTCACATTTGTTTCTGCAGCAGTACTGGTGGATAATAGTATCACTGCTGGCCGGTCTTCTTGTATTCCTGATGTTCGTACAGGGAGGTCAATCGATGATCTTTAATCTTCCTGAAAACGATACCCAGAAGACATTGATAATTAATGCGATGGGTAGAAAGTGGGAATTTACATTCACAACCCTTGTAACATTTGGAGGTGCTTTTTTTGCATCTTTTCCACTTTTTTATGCAACGAGTTTTGGTGGAGCTTACTGGGTATGGATTGCAATATTGTTCAGTTTTACCATACAGGCTGTAGCATACGAATTCAGGTCAAAACCTGCCAATATCTTTGGTCAAAAAACATTTGACGTCTTCCTCTTTATAAACGGATCTCTCGGACCTTTCCTTATCGGAACGGCTGTGGCTACCTTTTTTACCGGTTCATTATTCAGTCTGGACAGGATGAATCAGGTACAATGGGCAACACCATGGTATGGTCTTGAGGCATTGTCAGATATACGAAACATCTCTCTCGGCTTTGCAGTATTGTTCCTGGCCAGGATCAACGGGCTGCTATATTTGATCAATACCATTGAGGATGACTCTCTAAATAAGAGATCACACAAAAAATTGATCATAAATTCAATCCTCTTTCTGCTGTTTTTCCTGTTCTTTGTTATTTCACTTCTTCTTTCTAAAGGTTTTGCTGCTGCTCCAAATACAGGAGCAGTGAATGCTGAACCATATAAATATCTGCATAATTTTATTCAGATGCCTCTTGTCCTTATTATATTTGTTACCGGAGTGGCAGGTGTTCTGTTTGGAATTGCAGACACAATTTTGAAAGGAGGCATGAAAGGTATCTGGTTTACAGGCCCAGGAACTGTACTGGCTGTATTTGCCCTTTTTCTGGTTGCAGGTTTGAACGGAACATCATTTTATCCTTCTCTTTACGATCTTAATAGTTCCCTTACTATTAGAAATGCATCATCAAGTCTTTTTACTTTAAAGACTATGATGTACGTTTCATTTATTATACCATTTGTTATCGCTTATATCTGGTATGCCTGGAAGGCAATTAACAATACAAAAATTACTGAAGATGAGATGAAATCGGATGGGCATAAATATTAATGCGTCAGGTTACAGGCAAATGGCTTAACGTGAGCATCATGAACAGTTCGGGCCTGAGTCGTGGTGACCTTCATTTAATTAAAAAACAAACCTAAGCATATGTACATTAGTGAAATTTTTGAATACTTCATCTGGCCTGGTTTTATTATTCTGAGCTGGTTTGTCATTAAATTTGCAGTGTCAGCTTATGAAAAGAAATTTCCTGATAAGGAGTAATCAACAGAAAATCAGGTACGTTTGTATTCTGAAATGCTTTTTCAATGGAAATTTCATCATTAAGATCCTGGTTCAAAGGATTCGATAACTATCCGTTTATCATTGCAGGGCCTTGCAGTGCTGAAAGCGAGGAGCAGGTTATGTCAGTGGCAGCTTTTCTGAAAAGTACCGGAAGGGTGAATCTGTTCAGGGCAGGTATATGGAAACCAAGGACACATCCCGGAACATTTTGCGGGGAAGGAGTTAAAGCTTTGAAATGGCTTCAGGAAGTACAATCGGAATATAACCTCAGGGTAGCGGTTGAGATTGCATCTCCTAAGCATATCGAAGCCTGTCTGAAGCATGGGGTTGATGTTATCTGGATGGGTGCCAGAACAGTTTCAAATCCCTTTTCAGTTGAAGAAATTTCTGAGGCGCTTCGGGGTGTTGATATACCGGTGCTTATAAAAAATCCGTTGAGTCCTGATATTGACCTGTGGCAGGGTGCAGTGGAAAGGATCTATTCTGCAGGTGTAAAAAGAATCGCCGCTATTCACAGAGGATTCTCCCCGTTTGAAAGAACGCTTTATCGTAATATGCCAAAATGGGAGATCCCCATTGAATTGAGGCAGAGGATAAATAATCTTCCTGTTATTTGTGACCCAAGTCACATTTCCGGAAGGTCAGATTTTATACCGGAAGTTTCTCAGAAAGCTCTTGATCTGGCAATGAGCGGACTTATGATAGAAGTTCATCCTTACCCGTGTAAAGCCTTAAGCGATTCTGCTCAGCAATTGGATTTTGATCAGTTCAGGATTCTGATGGATACACTTGTCATCCGAAAAGCAACAACTGATGACAAGGGATTTCTTAATCAGCTTGAAGAACTTCGTAATCAGATCGATTCAATTGATTATCAGTTAATAGAACTTATTTCATCACGTATGAATATTGCTGAAAAGATAGGAGACTATAAATTTAGCAATAATGTAACGATACTCCAGATGGAAAGATGGCTTGAAATTTTGCGTACACGTACTGAGCATGGTGGTATGCTTAAGCTGGAAGCTTCATTTGTAGAAAAAATAATGACCCTTCTGCACCAGGAATCAATCAGGATACAGACATCCGTACTTAATAACCAGGGTATAAACGGAGGCAACTTGTCAGAAGAGTAGAGACAATAAAGAGGCTGTTATATAAATAGGAATTATCAACGGAGCGGCATTTATTCCTAAAACCACAAATGATGCCAGAACTAGGCCCGCCAGAATGTATCTTCCCTCATTACCCATTAACTTAAGATTTGAGACCTTCAGAGAAAGCAATGGGATCCTGCTTACCATTAATAATGATAATACAACTGTAAGACCAATAAGTAAAACAGGTGATCCGGTAAATGAGCTGAAAACCGGCGATGCTGAATAATTCCCTGCAATAACCACTGAGATTACTGCAAGTGCATTTGCAGGTGTGGGCAACCCTTTGAATGTTGTTGCCTGGGTCAGGTCTACATTGAAAATAGCAAGGCGCAAAGCAGCACAAACAGGCATGATGGCAGGCAAAATGAGGATCACTACAGCATAGATCCCATTTGAGTTTACATTAATTGGACCATATAATAGGAATGAATTGTTGAGAAGCTGATAAATAATAAAGCCGGGTGCAACACCGAAACTTACTACGTCTGCAAGGCTGTCCAGTTCCTTCCCTATTTTGGAATAAGCTTTTAGCAGGCGGGCAGAAAAACCATCCAGAAAATCAAATATCATCGCTGCAAGGATTAGCCAGGAAGCTGTTAAAAGGTCATCACCGGCTGCAAAGATTATTGCTAGAAACCCCGATGCCAGATTAAGTGAAGTTATAAAGTTTGGAATATGTTTCATATAGAAATGAGATAACGTAATTGAGAAGGGGAGTAAAATTAGGAAAATCTTCGCTCTTTTATTATTAGATTTGCATGAATTATCAAAACAGTAATGGTTGACTTTACAAATATTAAGATTGCAGTCGATTTTGACGGGACCATAGTTGACCACGAGTATCCGGATATAGGAAAGGAGAAGCTTTTTGCATTTCAGACATTAAAGGAACTCAATAAGTTGGGAGCGAACCTTATTCTCTGGACCTTCCGTTCAGGAAAGGAACTTGATGAAGCTGTTGATTTCTGCCGTAAGAACGGAGTGGAGTTTTATGCGGTTAATAAAAACTATCCTGAGGAGATATTTGATGAGAGTGTAAGCCGAAAGATCGATGCTGATATATTTATTGACGATAAGAACATCGGAGGTTTCCCGGGTTGGAGCGAAATCTGGCAGATGCTTAATCCATATGAATTGCAGCAACAGGTAGCCGAACAAAGAATAGCATCAGCCCGAAGGAATGTTTTTATGCGACTGTTTAACTGGAAAACCAAAAGAGATGAGAACTGATTACCTCAGCCTTAGATATGTTATTTGCCTGACTGTAGTAATAATGATTACCTGGACTATTTCTTGTTCAGGAGGACCAGGAAAAAAGCCGGGAGATGCAACCAAACCTGCTTCGGCTTTGAACAGTGAAGTCTTGCCTAAACTAATAAAGATAGTTTTGCCGGAGGAGGATAGCGGCTTTAAACTTCACGACCCGGTTAAAGTTGTGCTGGCTCCGGATGATAGCAATAAACTACCTGATTCAGTGCAGGTTTCCTTTAATGGTAAATGGGTAACTACTCTTACATCTGCCCCGTGGGAATTCTCTATTTCTCCTGCTTTTACTTTAACAACAGGCCGTAAATCATTGAAGGTAAATGCCTATAAGGGGGGTAAACTCAGGAATACAATAACCAGATTTATGATAATTTATTCTGATGTGGTCCCGAAAAGATATGGGTACAGGGTTATTCATACATATCCACATGACCGTAATGCGTTTACGCAGGGGCTGTTCTATGACGATGGATTTTTGTATGAAGGAACAGGTCAGGAATCGGGTTCCAGCCTGAGAAAGGTAGAACTTGAAACCGGAAAGGTCGTAATGCAGCATAATCTTGATGCCTCATTATTTGGTGAAGGAATTACTTTGTACGGCGACCGCATATTCCAGGTGACATGGGAAAATAAGATTGGGTTTGTATATGAAAAATCGACATTTAAGGTTATTAATAAGATCTATTATGCGACACAGGGCTGGGGACTGACAACTATTGACAACAGAATTGTAATGAGCGACGGCACTAATGCTCTTTATTTTTTTGAACCCGAGACATTTAATGTTGTGTCCAGAATCGAGGTCTATGATAATAATGAGAAAGTCGATTCACTCAATGAGCTTGAATATATTAATGGTGAGATCTGGGCCAATATCTGGATGTCTGATCTTATAGCGCGCATTGATCCGGTAAGTGGGAAAATTATCGGATATATTGACATGAATGGAATTCTTCCCGCTTCGGACAGGACCCCCGATACTGATGTATTAAATGGTATAGCATTTGATAAGAAAGAGGACAGAATTTTTGTCACCGGCAAGAGATGGCCCAAGCTCTTTGAGATAAAGATTACGGAATAATACTTGTTCCGTAAACCATTTTAAGACCGGCAGGTATTATACTGAACTCTGCCGGAGTATGCCCAAGCGATTCCCCGTCAGCTTCAGTATATATTATTGAATCAGAACTGACCTTTATACTTTTGCATCTGTATCCGTTAATTTTCGGATGGTTAAGGATAGTTCCGTCATAAAGGATTCTCAGGTTCCTTATTATCTCAATTTTCCCCATTCCGTTTATTATTGTTACATCTAGTAGTCCGTCATCAGGTAAGGCATTTGGTGTTTGCCTCATACCTCCGCCGCAGTATCTGCCATTGCCTATATTGACTGAAAATAAATCTGCCTTGATTATTTTATCATCAATAACTATTTCAGCTTTGGTATTTTTATATGAAAGCAGACTTGTCAGCAGATTATAAAAGTATATGGCTTTTCCACCACGTCCTCTGTCTTTCTGATAATTTGTTCTTCTGACAACCTCCGATTCAAACCCCAGTCCGGCTATGTTTATAAAATACCTGTACTTTTTCCCGGATTCATCGAAGAAACTGACTAGACCCACGTCATGGAGCATCAGTTTATATTCCTTTATGATCTTAATTGCCTCTTCATAATTGAGAGGTATGCCAAACATCCTGCCCCAATCGTTACCTGTACCAACTGGTATCATTGCAAGTGAAACATCTGTAGCGGGACACATATTGTAAGATAACACTCCGTTAACTACTTCATTCAGTGTGCCGTCGCCACCAACGGTTATTATCTTCCTGAATCCTTCTGCCAAACCCTCACTGGTCAGGATTATAGCGTGACCTTTTCTTTCTGTGAATCTTACACTAAATGATAATGACATATTACTGAGAAGTGAGGAAATTGTATCCCAGTCTTTTTTCCCTTTCCCATTTCCTGCATTAGGGTTGACAATGACCAGCCATTCTTTCCGTTCGGAATTTTGGTCCATCTGACGATTTGGTTTATTGGTTGACAAAGATGGAAATAAATTGGATATTTTCTATTAAACCGGTATTTTATCATTTTAATGACCTCTGAGTGAAACTTTTCATCACTTGTTTAATTAAAATTTACATAGAAGTAAATTTTAATTATGAATTGAAAGTATCATATTATCTGCTAGTTATGATTATTTTGTATTTTTCAACATGTTAATAACATGTTGAAAACCCCGTGCTAAATGTTTACAATTACATCTTTTACTACCGGTAGCAGTAGAGCATAAATAGTAAATTTGAAACTCAAAATATAATTCAAATATTTAAAGGAACAAGATGGGAAGGATAATAGCTATAGCGAATCAGAAGGGTGGAGTTGGTAAGACAACAACAGCAATAAATCTGGCTGCAAGTCTTGCAGCTCTGGAGAAAAAAGTGTTGATTGTAGATGGAGATCCTCAGGCAAATGCAACTTCGGGGATAGGAATTGATACACGTCAGATAAGAAGTACAATTTATGATTGCCTGATAGATGGTAAAGAGCCGGGTGAATCAATAATGGAATGTGGTGTGGAGAACCTTTCTATAATACCATCAAATATTGATCTTGTAGGAGCTGAAATCGAAATGCTTGACAGACCGGAGCGCGAAAAAATTCTCAAAGGAGTACTAAAGAAAATAGCAGATAAATATGATTATGTATTGATTGACTGTTCCCCCTCTCTGGGACTACTTACAGTAAATGCACTTACCGCATCAAATTCTGTAATAATTCCTGTTCAGTGCGAGTACTTTGCTCTTGAAGGACTCGGTAAACTGCTTAATACTATTAAAATAATTCAGAATAATCTTAACACTGAACTTGAGATAGAAGGATTCCTGCTGACAATGTACGATTCTCGGCTAAGGTTATCGAACCAGGTTGCAGAAGAGGTAAACAAACATTTCCAGCAGATGGTTTTCAAAACTATAATTCAGAGAAATGTAAAGCTTTCTGAAGCTCCAAGTTTCGGCCAGCCGGCTATTTTATATGATGCAGATTCAAGAGGTACGGTCAACTATCTTAATCTGGCCAAAGAGCTTATTGAGAAACAGGAAGAAAGAGAAAAAAATTAGTAGCAGGTCTTTTTCAATTAATGGAAACAGAAATGAATATGGCAAAAAAAAATGCGTTGGGAAGAGGTCTTGGTGCATTGATTGATGGGGTTGAGAAAGAGGTTCTGGAAAAGAAGGTAGCGGCTAACCTTGATATCTCCGTGGATTCTATAGATGCTAATCCTTTTCAGCCCCGCACAAGTTTTGATGAACAATCACTTGAAGAGTTGTCTGTGTCAATCAGGAAACTCGGGATAGTGCAACCACTGACTGTACGTGAAACTGTTCCTGGCCATTATCAGCTGATAGCCGGTGAAAGAAGACTTAGAGCTGCACGCCTTGCAGGGCTTACTCATGTTCCGGCATATATCAGAACTGCTGACGATCAGGCAATGCTTGAGCTTGCACTTGTTGAAAATATTCAGCGTGAAGATCTTGATGCAGTGGAAGTAGCTATAAGTTTTCAGCGTCTGATTGAAGAGTGCAAACTTACCCAGGAGCAACTAAGTGACAGGGTTGGAAAACAAAGATCGACAGTCGCAAACTATCTGCGTCTGCTCAAACTACCTGCAGAAATACAACTTGGGATAAAGAATAAGAACCTGATGATGGGACATGCCCGAACTCTGGTAAATATTGAAGATCCCAAAAGACAAATTAATATCTATTATAAGATCATCGATGGGGAACTGTCTGTACGTCAGGCTGAAGAGATGGTAAGGCAATTGCAGACAGAAAAAAGCAAAGATCCGGGAAAGATTGAAAAAAAGAGAAAGCTGAATGATGATTTTACTCGTCTTTCAGAGCACCTGAACAAGATATTTTCAGCCAGGGTAAACTTCAGAATAAATGAGAAGGGCAAAGGCAAGATTGTCATTCCCTTTGAAACTACTGAAGAGATGGAGCGCATTTTAGGAGTATTTGACCGCCTTAACTCCTGAAAATAATTATCTTTATCGCGACGTTAGTATATTTCCGGTTAGTAAGTCCCGGCTGATATTATTTTGAAGACATTTCAAAAAATAGTAATCATAGTAATCCTGCAACTGCTTTTCATTTATCAGAACAGCTTTGCACAGGATACACTGACCGTCGGTAAACCTTTGAGGCATAAATTTCAAGCTGAGCCCCTCAAGGCTACAATGTTTGCGGTTGTACTGCCTGGTCTTGGACAAATATATAACAGAAAATACTGGAAAATCCCTTTGGTTTATGCTGGATTTGGAGGACTCATTTATAGCGTAGGCTTCAATTCAAAATACTATAATTCGTATATAAAAGCATATCAGGATTTTACTGATAATATTAAGCAAACTGACAGTTATCTTACTCTTATAAAGGCAGATCCTTCTACTTATGATCCTGTGCTTTACCCTGAAAGTGCAATCCCTTCAAACACATCCTATTATGAGGATGGAATGCTAAGAATGATCGATTATTATAAAAGATACCGAGATCTTTCGTATATTGGCATCGCAGGGTGGTATCTGATTTCTATCCTTGATGCAAATGTTGATGCCAGCCTTTTCAACTATGATATCAGTAATAATCTTGATATTGCAGTGTTTCCGGTTCAATTACCTCTGCCGGGCGGATTTATGGGAGCTGGATTAAATGTGAGCCTGAAAGTAACTTTTTAAAAATGTTTTTGTTATGAAAATTACCGCAATACTGATACCAATATTTTTCTCTTTATTGAATGCAAATGCTTCAGGTGTTTCAGACACTTTAATAATTAAATCAGATAACAGCACTGAAAGAATTACCCGTAATCTGGATAGCCTGATCAGTACATGGTATGTAAAACTGGCGATAAAAGATAATTTGGATGAATTTAAGGATGACTCAGTCGGGATAGAATATTCTGATACTGTATATAAAGACAGAATAAGTAAAATAAATTCTATAATCTTTCTTCCATACAACACAATTATTAAGAACCATATTCATGTTTATACTGTAAAGCAGCGAAAGCAATTCAGTGCAGTACTCGGATTAAAAGATTATTATTTCCCTATGATCGAAGATGTTTTTGATTCATATGGACTGCCTGCAGAACTGAAATATATGGCTGTAATTGAATCAGCTCTTAATCCTAATGCCGTTTCCAGAATGGGTGCTACTGGTCTTTGGCAGTTTATGTACAGTACCGGAAGAATGTACGGACTTACAATCAATTCAGTGGTTGATGAACGAAGAGACCCGTTAAAATCTACACATGCGGCAGCCAGATATCTTAAGGATCTGTATTCAATATTTGGCGACTGGACACTTGTCATCGCGGCTTATAATTGTGGTCCGGGAAATGTTAACAAGGCTATCAGAAGATCGGGAAACAAAAAAGACTACTGGGACATTTATTACAGACTTCCGCGGGAAACAAGAGGCTATCTGCCTCAGTATGTTGCAGCAGCATATGCTATAACTTATTTTGCCGACCATGGTTTAAAACCTTTACCACTTAATATACCTGTTGCTACTGACACGATAATGGTCAGTAAAGATATTCATCTTACGCAGATTTCTGAGGTGATGAGGATTCCATTGGGAGAACTCCGGGCATTGAATCCTCAGTATAAGACTGGCCTTATTCCCGGATCATCAAGGCCACTCGCATTAACATTACCGATGAACCATCTGGGTGATTTCATTGATCTGAGTGATACGATAAGAAACTATAAATCAGATATATATCTTAACAAAACCACTTTGATAGCTGATCCCTCCAGATCTGCATACCTGCCTGCCGATGTTAAAGGGAAAGCTAAAATTATATATACGGTACGGGATGGCGACAATCTTGGGTTCATTTCTGAATGGTACAGGGTCGGTTTATCTGACCTGAGGTACTGGAATAATATTTATCGTAACACGATCAGGGTAGGGCAGAAACTGGTAGTTTATGTTGATCCTTCTAGGGCTGAATATTTTTCAACCATAAATTCAATGTCGTTCGAGGATAAGCAAAAAATGATTGGAAAAACAGTATCTTCAAATACACAGCAGCCCCTGGTATCAGGTACTCCTGTAAGTAATGATGGAGAATTTGTTACATACACGGTTCGCAACGGAGACACTATCTGGGATATTGTAAAGATGTTCAGTGATGTTACAACAACAGATGTCCTTTCATTGAATAACATCTCAGATCCCGGAAAGATTCAGGTAGGTCAGAAGCTGAAGATTAAAAAGAAGAGCTGATTTTTTTTCCAGAATATGCGCCCTTTAAGGTCATTTTTATTGCTTCTGATCTTTCTGGCCAGTTTTACCGGTCTTCATTATATAATTCCGTTAAACCAATTATTTCCTTCAATTTATGAGTTTATTCCGGTTGAACTTATAAAAGCTTTGTCTGCAGCGGATTCTCCTGATGCTGAAATCGGAGATAAGCCGTTGTCTGACACATTAAAGTTAATACCTCCCGATACAAACAATGAGGTTGATTCAGTCAGCTCTGATACTGAATATCAGACTGATGATCCAATGCAAAGGTTTATTGATTCTCTCAGATATTCAAAGGGCCAGGTAAGGATTATGTATTATGGTGATTCACAGATTGAAGGAGATCGTATTACTTCATACCTTCGTAATGCCTTAAGAACAGGCTGTGGTGGTGCCGGTCCTGGACTTTTCCTGCCTCTAATGCCGGTAATGTATACGAAATCAGTATGGCTAAGATCATCCTCAAACTGGAAAAGGTATAACTATTTGACTTATAAGAGTAAGGAAATATCCCGAAGAGATTTTGGTCCTTTTATGACAATGTGCCGTTATTTGCCGGATGGTAAAAAAGTGAAGGTATCTGAAAAGGCATATGTGAGGATAAAGCCATCTTATCTTGCTGACAGTGCATCAGCGGTTTATAATATTCTCAGAGTTTTTTACGGGAATACATCAGATGTTGTAAAGATAGAAGTATATGCCGATAACAACAGGGTATTTTCAGACACCCTTAAGAGAGGAAAGGGTTTTAATGAGATTTCATGTCAATTAAACAGGGCAAAGGATATACTTATTGAGTTTTCAGGTAAAGTGAGTCCCGATATCTACGGATTAAGTATAGAGAGTAAAGCAGGGCTGATAATTGATAATATTCCACAGAGAGGAAGTGCTGGCCTTGAATTTACTATGGTCGACAGGGATAACCTGACTGAGTCATACAGGAAACTTTCTCCTGACTTGTTTATTCTTCAATACGGACTTAATATTGTAAAGAATGTAAGAGAGGATTATTCATATTACAGGAAAGGACTGGAAAGGCAGCTATTACTCCTTAAAGAGATATCACCTCTCACTCCGATACTTGTAATTGGTCTTACCGATATGGCTTTAAAAGAGGGCGATAGCATTAAATCGTATCCTAATATACCCTCAATAATCAATGCTCAGATACAGGCAAGCCATGACGCAGGTGCAACATTCTGGAATGCATTTAATGCGATGGGGGGGAAATCATCAATTGTCAGATGGGCAGAAAGCAGACCCGTTCTTGCCCAGAAAGACTATACCCATTTTACAAATCCAGGAGCTGATACACTTTCAAAAAAACTGGTGAATTCTCTTTTTCTGATAAGGGCATCAGATACAGTAAGACTGAAAAAGGATATCATCAGACATGATACGGTAAGAGTTGTACAAAGTGGTACAGTCGAGTCATCAACAACCGGTACCAGATTGAACAATTTATCGAGTCTTCTGAAATCAGTTTCTGAATATGATCCTGAAAAGCCCATGATCTTCACAACACCTGCGTTCTGGATCTTCTTCCTTTTAGTTCTGGCAATATATAGCCTGGTATATAAAAAACTGTTTATCAGGAATGCCTACCTTTTTCTGGTAAGTCTTTTTTTTTATTATAAGTCGGGAGGAGTGTTTTTATTTCTGCTGATCTTTATCACTATAGTAGATTTTATATGTGGCCTGCTTATTCATCGCTCACAGACAAAATTTGCCAGACGCACATTCGTTCTTCTCAGTTTAATCTCTAATCTCGGTTTACTTGCTTACTTTAAATACACCGGTTTTTTTATAAGAACTGTAAATGAACTACTTGGAACAGATTATAAAGTTTATGATTTTCTGGCCTCATTTTCAAATTCATTTCTCGGAACTTCATTTAATATAAGCAATATATTACTTCCGGTTGGCATCTCTTTTTTTACTTTTCAATCGCTCAGTTATATATTTGATGTCTACCGTAAAAAGACTGAACCGGTCAGGAATATTATCGATTTCGGGTTTTATGTTTCATTTTTTCCGCAACTGGTTGCAGGACCGATTGTACGGGCTTCGGAATTTATTCCTCAGATGTACACAGAGTATCACCTGGCTAAAAGGGAATTCAGTCATGCCCTTTTCCTGATTTCCAAAGGGCTTATAAAAAAGATAATTATTTCCGATTTTATTGCGGTTAATTTTGTCGACCGTGTGTTTGATGCACCTTCAGTCTACTCAGGTTTTGAAAATCTGGCAGGGATATATGGTTATGGATTGCAGATTTATTGTGATTTTTCGGGCTACACAGATATCGCTATCGGTCTCGCTCTCATTCTTGGATTCCGGTTGCCAGTAAATTTTAACTCTCCATACAAGGCATCAAGTGTTGCTGACTTCTGGAAAAGATGGCACATCTCGCTTTCGAGGTGGTTAAAGGATTATCTCTATATCCCTCTTGGAGGGAACAGAAAAGGTAAGGTCAGAACAATTTTTAATCTGATGATCACCATGTTACTTGGAGGATTATGGCATGGGGCAGATCTTAGATTCATTATCTGGGGTTTTCTGCACGGCGTCGGGCTCGTGCTTAACAGGATATGGAATTACATTTTTGGAGACCGGTTTAAACAGAACTTTATTGGCCGGGCTGTTGCGGTTTTTTTAACATTCCAGTTCGTCACTTTTTGCTGGATCTTTTTCAGAGCTCCAAATATGGCGAGTGTAAAAGTAATGCTTGAACAGATAACCGAGAATTTTTCACCCGGATCATATGGTGCAGTATTACAAGCTTATAGTAGTGTTTTTCTGCTGATTGTTGTTGGGTATATTATTCACCTGCTTCCGGAACGTATTAAAGAGTCATACAGGGGGTTATTTATCAGAATACCCCTTATAGCACAATTGGTGGTCGTAATGCTGGTAGCGGTACTTCTTTATCAGATGAGGACTACAGAAGTTCTGCCATTCATATATTTCAGGTTCTAGGAATTACAGGTAGGAAAGGGTAACCTTATCCACCTTTAAAAATGGGGCGATTGCCCTGTCATATATACCCTGTACATAAGCAATTGCCATTCCATAATTGGTCACAGGAACGCCCGCTTTAATAGCTGGCTGGAGCCTGTTGTGAAGTTGTTTTCTGGTTATCATGCATCCCCCGCACTGAATTACCAGAGAGTAATCAGTTACAGGCCGTGGTAATATATCAAGTCCTGCCACAATATCATATTCGATTTTTTTACCTGTAAACCCTGTTATCCAGCGTGGTATTTTTGTTCTGCCTATATCATCGCAGGAGACATGGTGTGTACAGGATTCCAGGAGAAGAACCCTGTCACCGTCCTTTAAGTCAGAAATTCTGGGAGTACCTTTTAAATAATTATCAAAATCACCCTTGAAGCGTGCAAGCATAATGCTGAAGCTTGTCAATGGTATATCGCCCGGTACAGAGGAATCAGCTTTTGTAAATACCTGGGAATCGGTTATGGCAAGTGCAGGTCTTATTTTTGTAGTTTTCAGAAAGGCATCAACTTCTCTTTCTTTTAAAACTATTGCCACGGCATCATTATCGAGAATATCCCTTATAGCCTGTACCTGAGGAAGGATAAGCCTCCCGGCCGGAGCTTCGACATCTATAGGGGTAATAAGAAGTACTATATCCCCATAGCTTATGAGGTCGCCCAGAAGGGTAGGTGTCTTCCACGAATGGTCCGGAATAGTATTTCTTATCAATGCGATAAGTTCCTCATAGTTGCGTTTGTCAATAGCTGAAAATTCAAATGGAGAGCTACCAGTGATCTGCATGACTCTATCGATAAACTCCCTTGTCGGTGCCTGTATATCTGATTTACTGTGAATTATAATAAATGGCAGGTCATTATCATGAAATCTCTCTATAAGTTCATCTTCAAATTTGCCCCATGAATTATGTGTAATAACGAGAAGTGCCAGGTCAATGATCCCGAGTGTCTTTACTGTGCGCTCAATCCTTTTGGTTCCAAGTTCTCCTGAATCGTCGATTCCGGCAGTATCAACCAGTACAACCGGACCAAAGCCGGTTATTTCAAAAGATTTTTTTACCGGGTCTGTGGTTGTCCCTGCATGATCTGAAACTATGGCAATTTCCTGACCTGCAAGACAGTTTATAAGACTGCTTTTACCGTTATTGCGGCGACCATATATGCCTATATGTGGTTTTGACTCACTTCCTTTGGTCATTATGATGCGAAATTTTCTGCAAAATTAGCAATTTTTATCAGTATAGATCACATACATTCATCTACGTGTTGCTCAGAGATTTCTAAACGGACCTGTTTGTAAAAGCTTTTTTTGACTGCCTGACGCCCTCCCGATAGCTATCGTGAGCCTGACGCCCTTTACAAATCATCCAGTGAAAAACCGAGTTTAAGAAGATTCCCCGGTAGAAGAATTGTTTTCAGTTTTTTGTCATCAAAAATTTTCAGAATATTATTGGCTTCGAAGATATCGATACCTTTCTGTTTCATAAGTGCCGCAATTTCACCAGCTTTATGATAACCGATATGAGGACTCAGGGCTGTTGTGACAGAGGGACTGTTAATAAGTGCTGTATAGCCTGAGGTTTCGTTTATTGATAGTCCTGCAAACAGATTATGAAGCAGTGTCTGGTTGCATGAAATTAAGAGTTTAATGGTTTCTATTACTGCATAACCGATTACCGGAAGATATGCATTAAGTTCAAGAGTACCCTGTCCGCTGAGTGAACTTACCAGAACATCATTGGCATATATTTTATGCGCAGCGGAAATAATAAATTCGGGTATAACAGGATTTATTTTGCCGGGCATAATTGAACTACCTACCTGCCTGTCAGGTATTGAAATAGTTTTTACTGCTGCGATATCTGAGGATAAAAGACGTAAGTCACCTGACATCTTTTCGAGGTTGACCGCGTGTGCTTTTAAAGTGGCATGTATCTCAACCCATTTGTCAAAGTTGGATGTAGAATCAGTAAGGTTTTCACTGTGAGCAAGAGGCAGCCCGGTAATATTGCGCAATTCCGGAACGACCTCCATGATAAAAAATCTTGGAATTGATAAACCTGTACCGATGGCTCCCCCGCCCAGATTCACCTGCTTGATTCTTTCAGCACATTTCGATACTCTCCACCAGTCGCGGGAAAGTGCCTCATTATATGTGCTGAAAAGGGTTCCAAATGAAGAGGGTACTGCTTCCTGCATCTGGGTATACCCAGGACGAAGTTTATCTCTGTAATCAGTTTCAAATCTCTCAACTCTCTTGCGAAGAAGGTTAATCTGTACTTCTAACGATAGAAGCAGCTTCATGACAGCAACAGTGAGAGCTGTAGGAATTACATCGTTTGTTGACTGATAGATATTTGCATGTTCAAGAGGATCAATGAAGCTGTATTCACCGCATTTGTGACCGGTACTAAGAAGAGAGGAGTTTGCAATTATCTCATTGATATTCATGTTTATGCTAGTACCGGCACCACCCTGAATGGCAGGCACGATAAAATTATCAAAATGTTCGCCGCCGGCAACTTTCTGAGCAGCTTCAATGAGTGCATTAAGAATTTCATCATTGATTAAGATTATAGGAACAGATCTACCGAATTTTTCTTCAGCTGCATTTCTGAATTTCCTGTAGGTATTATAACACGCCAGTTTAGTAGTTCCCACTGCCATGTACCACTCAGCAGGAAACCTTGTATTACCCGGAAAATTCTCTTTTGCTCTTATTGAATGAATGCCATAAAGGGCTTCCTCCGGTACCTGTTTTTCTCCAAGACTGTCTTTTTCTGTACGGAACATCGGAATATGGTTATTATTAATGCATGTATCTTTCTAAAGCCTAAATAGTACTGTTATCAGGTATAAAGCTGAAGATTCAGACAGATTTCTACATGTCTTATTTTTATAAACTCTGTGCAGGATTATTTATTGTTTCATGTAAAGGTAAAGAGGGATACCTGAAAAGCAAAAAATATCAGGAGTTAGTACCTGAAACAGGTTTTGCATATGCGATAACATCATTTCCGGTTATTTCGGTCGGACATAGAATGATAAGTCTTTCTATAACATTTCTGAACTCCCTGATATTTCCAGTCCATTGGATTTTCTGGAGTTCTTTTATGGCATCCTTCTTGATTATCTTCTTGCTCATGCCATATTCATTGCAGATCAGTGTAATAAAATGTTCTGCGAGAAGGGGAATATCTGTTTCTCTTTCGTTTAAGGTAGGAACATGTATCAGAATAACACTTAGCCGGTGATAAAGATCCTCTCTGAAACCGTTAGTTTCAATTTCCTTTTTGATATTTTTATTTGTGGCAGTTATTACTCTTACATTAACATGTATATCCTTGTCGGAACCAACCCTGGTGATCTTGTTCTCCTGTAGTGCTCTCAGTACCTTGGCCTGGGCTGACAGACTCATATCACCTATCTCATCGAGAAAAAGTGTTCCCCCGTTAGCCTGCTCAAACTTGCCTATCCTCTGTTTTATTGCAGAAGTGAATGAACCTTTTTCGTGACCAAAAAGTTCACTTTCAATAAGTTCTGATGGTATTGCTGCACAATTTACTTCAACGAAAGGACCTTTTGCCCTGCTGCTTTTTTCATGAATCTGGTGGGCTACCAGCTCCTTACCTGTTCCGTTCGCTCCTGTAATCAGAACTCTTGCTTCAGTTGGTGCAACTCTGTCGATCATACTCCTGAGCAGTTCTATCTGTTCAGATTCACCAACGATCTCATACATCTTACTTACCTTGATCTTAAGAACCTGGGTTTGTGTTATGAGAGTTGACTTATCCATTGCATTACGGATAGTTATGAGGAGTCTGTTAAGGTCAAGGGGTTTCTCAAGAAAATCATATGCCCCCTTTTTTATTGCTTCCACAGCAGTATCGATATTGCCATGACCTGAAATCATTATAACCGGTATATCTGACGATGATTCATAAATTTTCTCAAGCACCTCAATACCATCCATCTTGGCCATCTTGATGTCGCAGAGCACAATGTCGTATGAATTTGAAGAAAACATTTCAATGCCTTTCAGCCCGTCTTCAGCTAGGTCAACCTCATGTTTCTCATATTCCAGAACCTCCTTCAGTGTACTTCTGATTGCTCTTTCATCATCGATAACCAATATTTTCGACATATTAAGCTTCTGTTTATTATATTCAGTATTTTAATCGGAGAGGTCCATTGAAGAGCAAAGATTTATGGAATCATCTGATTCCTGCTTTTGCCTGCTGCCTGGTACCTTTAAGTCATCCGCTGTATCTCAGCCACTTCCACATTTCTTTCCATGAGGTTTTCTTTCCATACATCAGAATGCCGGTACGATACACTTTGGCTGCCATCCACACAAATCCGGTAAATGTCACCAGCATAATTGCCATAGAAAGAGCTATCTGCCAGTATGGAACTCCGAATGGAATACGAGCCATCATAACTATTGGGGAGGTTAGAGGTATCAAAGAACACCAGAAGGAAAGAGAACTTTCAGGATTCTGCATAGTCCCCATAGCCACCATCAGAGCAAGAATGATAGGAATAGTTACCGGGAGCATGAATTGCTGGGTTTCTGTTTCATTATCAACCGCCGACCCTATTGCAGCAAACACCGAAGCATACAGAAGGTATCCGGTAATGAAATAGAAAACAAATGCGATTATAATCAGACCCCAGGGCTGGTTCATTGCGCTATCGAACATTTTGGAAAATTCGGCAAGTTGTGGTGATATATCTGAGACTGTTGATGTTCCGGTTGTTGTTATCTGCTGATTACCCGACATAAGATTCTGGGTCCCTGACTGTGTAATTTCAGTCTGAGGTTTCTCCTGCAGAATGGTAGATTTTAGGACTGTAACTATAGCCAGGGTTAGAAATATCCAGATAAAAAACTGAGTGAGTCCAACCAGGGCAATGCCGACTATCTTCCCCATCATTAACTGGATAGGTTTTACAGAAGAAATAATAACCTCAACAACCCTGCTTGTCTTTTCTTCAATAACACCCCTCATAACCTGTGCCCCGAAAATGAATACCAGCATATACATCAGGAAGCCCAGTATATAGGCCAGACCCATTGCTATACCAGTGCTTGTCTTTTTTACTACGCCCGTTGAATCTATCTTTATTGTCTGAATCGAAACATTGGTCTTGATGTTTTTCATTATCTCATCGAGATTAGCAATATTGTAAGCAAGCAACTTTTGCCTTTCAATCTCCTGTTTAAGCGAGTTTTCAATATGTTGAAGCAGTCCAATAGGAGGTTGTTGCTTTGATATGAGCTGTACTGCATTCGGAGTATTTATGAGTTCGGGCGAAATGTAAAGAATTCCATAATAGCCAGCTTTTTCAAACGTCCGTTTCATGTCTTCAAGATTGGCATTTTCAAGGTAAATAAACTCGGCATCCTTTGTATTCTTTATAACACCTTTAAAAAGATCGGATTTGTCTTCAATAACTGCAATTTTTTTAAATTCCCCTCCCTGGTTCATCATAATTACTGTGGGCAGGATAATAATTGCTGCCATAAGCAGCGGAGCAAGAATGGTCATTATAATAAATGATTTTTTTCTGACTCTGGTGATGTATTCTCTTTTAATAATTACGGATATCTTGTTCATAATCTTAAGGTTTCGATATTAGCGGTATGCTTTAATTACGGGTTTCAACAACCCTTATAAATATTTCATTCATTGACGGACGTGCCGGGTTAAACGAGATAACATTCCCGGATTTCATGACATTACTAAGAATATCGTTTGACTTTATAGCAGAGTTGGTCTTAATGCGAACTATACTCTTATTGTTTTCTATGTTCTGCTTCAGAATCTCATAATGGCCATTCCCTTCAATTTTAATTTCACCCTCAAATACGAGATCGTATTCGTTGGCGGCCCATCGACTGCGTATCTCGTCAACACTTCCTTCAAGAATTGTTTTTGCTTTATCGATAAGAGTGATGTTATTGCACAGCTCTTCAACAGATTCCATATTGTGAGTTGAAAAAATTATTGTTGCACCTCTGTCACGCAGAAAAAGGATTTCATTTTTTATAATTTTAGTATTCACAGGATCAAAGCCTGTAAAGGGCTCATCAAATATCAATAGCCTGGGTTCATGGAGTACGGTTGTAACGAACTGCACCTTTTGCTGCATTCCTTTTGATAATTCCTCGACTTTTTTGCCCCACCAGTCGATTATCTCAAGTTTTTTAAACCAGTATTTAAGTCTTTTCATTGCTTCAGCTTTTGAGAGTCCTTTAAGCTGTGCAAAGTATAAGGCTTGTTCACCAACCTTCATCTTTTTGTATAAACCTCTTTCCTCCGGGAGATAGCCGATAAGCTGAACATCCTGAGGCATAAGCTTTTTACCGTTAAGATACAGTTCCCCGGAATCAGGGCCGGTTATCTGGTTTATGATCCTTATAAGTGTTGTTTTTCCGGCACCGTTAGGTCCAAGCAGACCGTATATGCATTGTTCGGGAACAGAAATGCTGACATTGTCCAATGCCAGCTGATTGCCATATTGTTTAGTGACATTCTTTGCTTCAAAAAGAGCCATAAGGGAATAATTTTAAGTATACAAATGTTATGTAAATATATAAAAACTCTGTGAAACTATATATTTTTCTGAACAACTCTGATCAAGTTCTTTTATTATACGGATAACCACTGATTAGTCACAAAGCCGTCAGAGTACATTATACTTAAAATAGCAGGGGATTATTCGAAATAACCCTTCATCCTGTCGAAAAAGCCTTTGTCGTTCTTATCTGGTTTTGGCGTGAAAGATTCGGATTCCTTAAATTTTTCGAAGATTTTTAGCTCATCCTTGTTTATATTTCGTGGGACCCAAATGTTAACATTGACAAGCAGATCGCCTTTGCCATACCCGTTTACTTCCGGTAATCCTTTTCCCCTGAGACGCAGGATTTTGCCCGGTTGTGTACCGGCTTCGATTTTGATTTTTACATTATTATCAACAGTTGGCACTTCTACATGTGTGCCCAGCACAGCATCAGGTATACTGATGAACAGATTATAAATAAGATCGTTGCCTTCCCTTATAAGCTCAGGATGTTCTTCTTCATCAATTACTACAAGCAAGTCGCCATTTACTCCACCTCTTCGAGGGGCATTTCCTTTACCGCCCACTGTCATCTGCATCCCTTTACCAACACCCGCAGGTATGTTTATTTTTATTACCTCTTCTTTCTGTACTATTCCTTCGCCATAGCAGGCAGAACATTTTTTTGTTATGGTTTTGCCATCGCCCCCGCATGAAGGGCAAACCGATGTGGTTTGCATTTGTCCGAGCATCGTATTGGTGAGTCTGGTTACATGACCCGATCCATGGCACGTTGAACATGTCGACAAGCTAGAAGCATCTGCTGCACCGGTACCTCCGCATGTGTCACAGGTATCGTATTTGGTAACCTTAATTTTTTTCTCCGTACCGGAAGCAATTTCCTGAAGTGTCAGTTTTACTTTAACACGCAGGTTACTCCCCTTATTTACTCTACGACCACGTCTTGAACCTCCAAAAGCTCCAAACCCACCAAAAGCATCACCAAAAATATCACCGAAATGTGAGAATATATCATCCATTGTCATATTTGCACCTCCAAATCCATTGGAAGAGCTTCCGACCCCTGCATGTCCATAACGGTCATATCGTGCTTTTTTCTCATCATTGCTCAGAACTTCGTATGCTTCAGCAGCTTCCTTGAAGTTCTCTTCTGATTTCTTATCACCGGGGTTTTTATCAGGATGATATTTTAAAGCCTGTTTGCGGTATGCTTTCTTAATCTCTTCTTTAGTGGCTTCCTTTGTTACTCCCAGCACTTCGTAATAATCTCTTTTACCCATCCTCTTTTTATTTATATTTTATTGCCACTATCATTTTTATTCAGGAAATTATTCATGTTATTCACCAACTACCACTTTCGAGAATCTTAATACCTTATCATGCAGATAATAACCTTTTAGTATCACATCAACCACTTTCCCCTTACTCTTCTCCTCACTTACAGGTACTTTAGCAATTGCCTCATGCAGATCAACATTAAAATTACAGTTAAGAGAGTCAATCTCTTTAATTCCATTCTGTTTGAGAAATTCACTAAGCTTGCCATATATCAAATCTATTCCGTTTTTCATTGCGATGCAGTCTGTTCCCGTATCCATATGTGCCAAAGCTCTTTCAAAGTCGTCCATTATCGGGATGATCTTCAACAAAAGATTCTCTCCGGCATATTTTGTCAAGTCCATTTTCTCACGGAGGGTCCTCTTCCTGTAGTTATCAAACTCAGCTGAAAGACGGAGATATTTATCCTGCATCTCTGCCAGTTTTTCTTCAATGGCTTTTACTTCAAGAACAACTTTGTCAGAATTACTGTCACTTACACTGTTCTCTAATGTTAACGTGTCACTTTGATCAACAGAATCCGGAATATCCTGTATTTCAGAATTTTCTGATTCGGTTGAATTGTTTGTATTATCTTTATTTTCAGTTGTTTTGTTTGAGTCTTTTTCTTTATATTCTTCCTGATCTTGCATCTTTTTCTTCATCATTACCGACTGTTTTTCAGTTTTATTCTATAATGTTAACAAATTACCTGCCAAGAAGATAAACTTGACAATTTGGCAGAATATGAATGACTCAGAGCCTAAGCGACCAGACTAAATAAGTAAGTCTCTAAGTCCCCGAGTCTTCTGGAGTAAAAAGATTTTACCCCGTTACGCTTTTATATACTGATTAATCGAGACGTTCTATGTCGGCCCCAAGTGCATTGAGTCTTATATCAATATTCTGATAACCTCTGTCAATCTGTTCAATATTATGGATAACACTTTTACCTTCAGCCGAAAGAGCAGCAATCAGCAGGGCTACACCGGCTCTGATATCCGGCGATGACATTACGGTACCTTTTAGTCTGATCATTTTGTCCTGTCCTATTACCGTCGCTCTGTGGGGGTCGCAAAGAATAATCTGGGCTCCCATATCAATGAGTTTATCGACAAAAAACAGTCGGCTCTCAAACATTTTCTGATGGATAAGTACTGCCCCTTTGGCCTGAGTTGCTGTAACCAGAAACACACTCAGCAAATCGGGCGTCAGTCCGGGCCAGATCGCATCAGCTATTGTCATTATGGAACCATCAATAAAAGTTTCTATTTCATAATGTTCCTGATATGGAATAAAGATGTCATCACCTCGTCGTTCAAGATTTATCCCGAGTCGCCTGAACGAATCCGGTATAATTCCCAGATGGTCGTATGAGGTGTTTTTAATTGTGATCTCTGAAGCTGTCATTGCAGCCATACCTATGAATGACCCTATTTCGATCATATCGGGAAGGATAGTATGAGTGCATCCGTTCAATACTGTGACTCCATCAATATACAAAAGATTGGATCCTATTCCTTCAATTTTTGCACCCATTGATACCAGCATCCTGCAAAGCTGCTGAACATATGGTTCACATGCAGCATTGTATATTGTTGTTCTTCCTTTTGCAAGAACTGCAGCCATGATAATATTGGCAGTTCCTGTAACCGAAGCCTCGTCAAGGTGCATGTATGTACCCGTTAATTCATGTGCTTCTACCTTAAAAAACGGATCTGAAGAATCAAATTCAAATTTCGCACCGAGCTTTTGAAAGCCAATAAAATGAGTATCGACTCTTCTTCGTCCGATTTTATCACCTCCAGGTTTGGGTATAAAGGCTTTTCCGAATCTGGCCAGGAGCGGTCCGACTATCATTATCGATCCTCTCATGCTGGAACTCTTTGACCTGAATTCACTTGTCTGAAGGTAATCAAGATTAACCTCTGAAGCTTCGAAACTTGTTGTTGAGCAAGATTCTTTAGTTACTTTAACTCCCATACAACCAATCAGTTCAATAAGCTTGCTTACATCACTGATATCTGGGATATTCTTAATTGTAACTTTCCCACTGGTAAGTAGAATTGCACAAATAACCTGCAAGGCTTCATTTTTGGCGCCCTGTGGGGTAATTTCTCCTCTAAGGGATTTTCCGCCATGGACAATAAAAGTACCCATTAATGCCTGGTATGTCCTTTTTTCTTAACGTATTGTTTATTTTGTTGTTTACCATGAGGTTTACCCATAGGTTTCCTTTTAACAGGAGGGATAAGCTCTCTGACTTCGAGAATTTTTACTCCGTCGGTCATTTTGAGTTTACCGCCTGATAGCAATTTCATATCACCTATTATAACCTCATCAGCAACCTGACCTCTGTTCCAGGTTATATACGATTTCTTCATCTGATTAACTATCAGAGTAGTAAGATACTCTTTTTCATCTCCTTCCTTCATTTCGCTGGCAGCGTCAATTAATAGTTCAATTATACGGCCATAATGAAGGAATCTGATGTTGCCATGTTTATATGGCACCTGCTTCGGTTTTTCAACAAACTTTGCAGGTTCCGGTACCGGATATGGTGAATCGATGTCAAGGTCAAAATTAGCGATGAGGGCAAGGTGATCCCATAATTTATGCTTGAAATCACCGACATCCCGCAGATGAGTATTAAGGTTGCCCATTATCTGAATAATTGTCTTTGCCGCACGGTTTCTCTCATCCCTGTCCTCAATGGTCTTAATATGATCTACCATTTTCTGAACGTTTCTTCCATATTCGGGCAAAGCCATTCTTTTCCTCTGAGTATTGTAATCGTAATTCATCATCTGCTTTTTATTTTATGCAAAGCTAATAATTTAAAGCTAATTCAAGAAAATTAACCTTCTGCCGGCTTAGAGATTATGCGAAAAGGTTTATTGTCACTCGGTTAATGTAATTATGTTCCTCCAAATCATTACAGAATGCCTGTTAATTAACTAACAAATTGAATTTCCCGTTAAAGAGGTACTCCTTTATATTTATATTTTGTTTATTGAGAAGCGCCCTGGAACTGCTGATAAACGCTTTCATCTGCATGTAATCGGCATAAGATCGGAAGAAATCCGGCCTGTTTTCAAACTCTGAGCATGGAAGGATAAAAAATTTCTTCCTGTAGTTTTCAATTGGTGTATAAACCCATGTAAGATAATAACCAGCATCTGAAATACTTATTTTATTGCTGTCAAGTGAAAGCTCAATTCTGACAATTGAACCGCCATCGGTTTTAGGCTTTCTTTGATTTGAAACAAAATTTCCAAGAGAATAGACTACAATACCTTCTTTCCCTGCTCCAGTCTGTTTTGTCCATACCATTTTTTGAATAACATGCGGATGAGATCCAATTACCATGTCAACTCCCTGAGACAGAAAATACTCTGCAAGTTCGTTCTGGCTTTTGGAAGGGATAGTATCATATTCGGTACCCCAGTGAAGGAAAAGGATAATAACATCTGAATTTTTATTCCTTGCTTTTATAATATCCCTGGTTATCGCCGCCTTATCAATTATATTAACAACTACAGGTTCAGGAACACGTATCCCATTAGTCCCATATGTATAGTTAAGCAGAGCTAACGTAATCCCGTTCCTGTTAATCATCATAGGTGATAGACTGTCACGCAAGGAGGCATTAAGAAATGTTCCAGTATGGGGAATGCTTATACTGTCGAGTTTATTGATAGTACTTATTATACCGGTTTTACCCCGGTCTGCTGAATGGTTATTTGCTGTAACAAAATAATCAATTCCGGCATTCTTACACGCAACAGCAAGCTCCGCAGGAGAACTGAATTGCGGGTATCCCATATACGGAGGTCCTGCAAGAGTCACCTCAAAGTTGGCAATTGCAATATCAGCTTCAGAAATTATCGGTTTAATATAACTGAATACAGTGTCGTAATTAAATTTGTGAGTTACCCTGTTTTCTGCTGACCAGATCTGTTCATCATGCCCCATTATATCGCCAATAAAAAGTAGGGATATTTTATTTTTAGGTTTTACGGTGTCCTGACACTTAGCTGAAAGCAAAGCAAAAATCAGGAAGGGTATAAGCAACAGATATCTGATATTATTATATAGTATTTTCATATTCAACCGTTTATCAGGTAAATGATTCCCAGAGGGCAGCTTTTTATCTCACATTACCCGCCACAAAGATACATTTTATCTCAAATCGGGTTAATTGCAGGTAATATATTAAATATTATGAGTATCAGGAATCATATATATAAATTCATTGATTTTGATTTCGTCGAGCTCCGCTTCGTTCCGGTTATTCATTTACTCCGGCCCTATAGGGAGCCAAGAACCGAACACCGCTTGCAGTGGAGCTCGGCCAGCCAAATTCAATTTACTCCCTCCTCGCCTTCGCGTAGCCGCTTCGGCCTTCGGTCGCTGAAGTCGACCTATGGCCGACGAAAGCGGAGGAGCAAGGTTGGGGTTGGGGTAAATAAATTGATTTTCTAGCGATTTGGGACATTATATTCATGATTGCCGATAGTCATATTAAATATTATTATTAAGGTACCTTTTCAGTACTTAGAGTGAGCTAAAGTCTGGAGTGTTTAAAGTTATTAATTAAGTGTTAGTTACACCAGGTTCGTGATATCAAAGACTTTAACTTCAGGCATCTCAGGGAAACCGGACTCCGGGTACTTATTGCTTACTTATTACTATCATCTTTCAGGTCAGGTTGTCATGAACATTCTCATTAAGTTTATTTCATTCGGGTAAATAAAAACTGACAATCATTTCGTAATTTTAAGAATCAATATTTCTTAAGTCTCACAGTTTTCATCATTAAGGGATTCATTGATCTGAAGGACCTAAAGTAAATGAATAACAGAAATATATACAGTTGGTCGCGCAGTTTAAAAAAGATTCTACTGAAGTTATGGCCATATTTGCTAGCCCTGCTGGTGTTTCTGACAATAAGGCTTGCTATCAGAAAGCCTGAAGAAGTGGAACATTTATATTCCAGAGGGATATATCCGTTTATAGCAAAAAATCTGTCTGCATTCAGTGGCCTTTTTCCTTTTTCCTTGTGGGATATTTTCTGGTTATTATTTATATTAATGACAATAAGTGGTTTAACTCTGGCTATATTCAGAAGAATAAAATTTTCCTGGTATTTCCTTCGATATACACAGCTATTGGCATTGCTTTACTCACTTTTTTATATTGTCTGGGGGTTCAACTACTTCAGACCAGATATAGAAACACGTCTTGACTGGAAAAAGCCAGTACCTGACGAAGAAGTTTTCCGGGCTATCCTCGACTCAATAATAATCAAAACAAACAGGAACTACATTTCTGTCTCATCTTCCGATTACTCAGTGATCAACAGGCTGGAAGAAGAGTCGTACAGAAGCAACAGTACGGATTTAGGTATAAATTATCCAAATGGCTCAAGAAGACCGAAGACCATGCTTTTCAGTTCCTTTTTTTTAAAACTTGGAGTAAGTGGCTATTTCGGACCATTTTTTAATGAGATTCAAGTGAATCATTTCCTGCTGCCGATGGAGTATCCTTATTTACTTGCTCACGAAAAGGCACACCAGTTTGGAATCACGAGTGAGGCTGAGGCTAATCTTCTTGCATATATCATTTGCATAAAATCTCCGGATCAGCGGTTAAGATATTCAGGATATGTTTTTCTGATGTTATATTTTCTAAGAGATGCAACCAGGTTGGAGGATTATAAAGATTATTTAAAAAAAATTGACAAACCTGTTTTACAGGATATACAATACAGGCAGAAATACTATGATGCTTTGCAGAACGAGACCCTTGGCAAGATGCAAACTGCGGCAAACAATGCTTATCTTAAAGCCAATCATATTGAAAAAGGGGTTATGAATTACAATCAGGTAGTGGCACTTACAATCAGTTGGTATCAAAATATAAAAACCCCCTGATGAACCTAATAAATTATTCATGGTCAGCTTATCCATAGAATATTAATAATTATTATCTTTGGCAGTTTTTTGTCAAACCATATATAGGCACTAATTTTAAAAAAGAGAACAATGGGCGGGATGGATAAGCATATGGATATAAAGAAACTCTCTTTTGCAGGAGCGCTAATCACTCTTGGTATTGTCTTTGGTGATATCGGAACCAGTCCTCTTTATGTTATGAAGGCAATTGTAACAGGAGGAAAAGAATTCAATGAACTTCTTATATTGGGAGCCTTGTCGTGTATTTTCTGGACTTTAACACTACAGACTACCATCAAATATATTATAATTACCCTGAGAGCAAATAATAAAGGAGAGGGAGGTATCTATGCCCTTTTTGCTCTCATCCGCAGGAAATCTTCATGGGCAGCTATTCTTACAATGATAGGTGCCAGTGCATTACTGGCCGACGGCGTAATAACACCTGCAATAACTGTTACATCATCAATCGAAGGCCTGCTGATATTTAATAAAGGCATTCCTGTAATTACAATCGTGCTTCTGATACTTGGAATATTATTTTTTATGCAGCAATTTGGCACTAATGTAATTGGCTCATCGTTTGGACCGATAATGGCAGTCTGGTTTTCTATGCTTGGCATACTGGGATTCTCCCAGCTATATCAGTTTCCTGAAGTACTTAAAGCCCTGAGTCCTGCATATGCCTTCAGATTTCTTACTGCTTATCCCGGGGGGTTTGTATTGCTGGGTTCGGTTTTTCTGGCCACAACAGGAGCAGAGGCTCTTTATTCTGACCTGGGACATTGCGGGGTTAAGAATATAAGAATTTCATGGATCTTCGTAAAAACGGCTCTCCTGTTGAATTATTTCGGACAGAGTGCATGGTTATTAAGGAACGGGGGAACACATCATGGCCTGAATCCATTTTATGGTATAATGCCGGAATGGTTCCTGCTACCGGGGATCATCATTGCTACGGCAGCTGCTATTATTGCCAGCCAGGCACTTATAAGCGGTTCATATACCTTAATAAGTGAAGCAATTTCTCTCAATTTCTGGCCCAAAATAGAAATATCTCATCCTACTTATTTAAAGGGACAGGTGTACGTTCCGGCTGTCACCTGGTTTCTCTGGATTGCCTGCAGTTTTGTTGTCATATTTTTCAGGGAGTCAATAAACATGGAAGCTGCTTATGGATTGTCGATAACATTGACAATGATCATGACAACACTTCTGTTATCATATTATCTTTTTCAACAGGGTGTTTATCATAAGCTTATAGTTCTTCTGCTTATAGTCTACCTGACAATCGAAGGTAGTTTTCTGATTGCCAATCTGCATAAATTCAGCCATGGAGGATGGTTTACCATTCTTCTTGCAACAGTCTTCTTTTTAGTTATGTACGGATGGTATTTCGGAAGGAAACTGAAGAATCGTTATGTCACCTTCACGAATCTCGATAAATATATCGACTTATTCAAGGAACTGTCTGTGGACGAATCTGTACCGAAAACCGCCACGAACCTTGTTTATATAATAAAAGCAAATAAACCTGCCCAGGTCGAATCCAAAGTGATCTACTCAATATTCCAGAAGCAGCCAAAACGGGCTGATATATACTGGCTTCTGCATATCGACAGGATAGATGAACCAAATAGATTTGATTATAAAGTAACTCAGATTATTCCGGGTCTGCTGATAAGAGTGGATTTTTATATCGGATTTAAAGTTGAACCAAAAATCAACCTCTATTTCAGGGAGGTACTGGAAGATCTGACAGCTACAGGGGAGATAAAACTCGAGAGCAGCTATGAATCATTGAAAAAGCACTCTTTTCCGGCCGATTTTAAATATGTTCTGATAGACAGGGTAATGCCTCGTGATTATATACTGTCAAATATTGAAAACGTAACACTTACTCTTCACAGTATTTCGAGGTTGTTCTGCATTTCTGATGTAAAGGCCTTACAACTCGATTCAGCAAATACAATTGAAGAACAGGTTCCTATAACAATTGATCAGCCTGTAAATAAGAGAATAAGCAGGATAACCTGATATTCTGATATAGCTGCAATTAAAAATGTATTTATCCTTTAACACAACTGAACGGGCCAATTATTATTTTTACGTATACTGCAGTAAAGCAGTTGGTAATAACTGGCAAAAAGATTAATATTGCCGTCGGTCATACTCTGATGAATGATATAGTAGTCAATTATACCAAATATTGCACATGGAATTTTTTCAGACAATTTTTGATTGGTACATAGCTAATCTGAACTATTTTAGCGTGGCTCTGCTTATGATAATCGAAAGTTCTTTCATTCCTTTTCCTTCGGAAGCTGTAATCCCTTTTGCAGCTTATAAAGCTGCGCAGGGCGACCTTAATGTGTTCGGTGTCATTATTGCAGGTACTATCGGTGCACTCGTCGGGGCCCTGATCAACTATTATCTGGCAAAATTTCTCGGACGTCCACTTGTATATAAATTTGCCGACTCAGGAATCGGGAAGATGTTACTTCTTTCGAAAGAAAAAGTTGAACATGCCGAGAGTTATTTTATCAGGAATGGAAAATCGTCAACACTTGTTGGAAGGCTCGTTCCTGCTGTGCGGCAGTTGATATCAATACCCGCAGGACTGGCTCAGATGAAGATGCGTGATTTTATCCTGTTTACCCTTGCCGGCGCTGGAATCTGGAATATAATTCTGGCAATAATAGGGTACTATTTATATGAGATCAGGGAACAGATATTCCCATACATCGGACATATTTTGCTCGGAATTGGGGCAGCATTTGTTATATACCTGATTATCAAAGCAAAAATCAACAAAAGGCAGAATAGATAAGGTTAAGTAACCAACTTTAAGATATCACGTTCCTTTTCAGAACTCATTGTCTCTTCTGACAATATCCGGGGAGAAAGCCGGCAGACAAACAGCAATATACTCTGCGCCACCCTCAAAAGGAGTGCTATACCTTACCCATTCACCTTTACCGGTCATAATTCCCTGACCTTCTGTTATCACGAATTCTTCGTTTTTCGTTGTAACCTTTAGTGTACCATTTAATACAACTGTATATTCATTGAATTCCGGACATTGTCCGGGTTCAATCCAACCTTCCGGGCTTTTCATATGGGCAATACTGACTTCAGCTGTTTTGCTGTTCACATGCCCAAAATATTCCTTTATTATTTTTCCCTTTGTCCCTGCTGCATTGATTATTGAAGGGGAATAGATTAATTGTGCCATATAGCCTTAGTGATTATTGATTAGTCCTCAAGATATCCAAATTTGCCGTCATAATAATCTTTATAGGCCATTTTTATTTCTGCTTCATTGTTCATAACAAACGGGCCATTAGCCGCAATAGGTTCATTTATAGGTTCCCCGCTTAGTATGAGGACCACACTTTCCTTAAGAGCCTCAATGGTAATCTCCTCACCGTCATGTCCGAACAGGATAAAATAGTTTTCAGGAGCAGTTTCCGAATCGTTTATTTTGATCTCACCATCAATTACAAGCATGCCGGTGTTATAGCCGGACCTGAAACTGAAATTAGCCGTTGCCCCATTAATCAGTTTTGCATTAAAAAGATTTACCGGCGAGAATGTTGATGCAGTCCCTTTAATGCCTTTATATTCTCCTGCTATAACTTCGACAAGGCTTTTACCATCGGCTAATAAAAAGTATGATAAGTCTTTATTTTCCAGAGTCTGGTATTTGGCAGGAGTCATTTTGAACCGGGATGGCAGATTAACCCATAGCTGTACCATCTGGAAAATTCCGCCTTTTTTGCTGAATTCCTTTTCATGGTATTCTTTGTGCAGGACACCTTTTCCTGCTGTCATCCACTGAACATCACCTTCACCAATAACACCGCTGTTTCCCGCACTGTCATTATGAGCAACTTTTCCGTGATAGGCTATGGTAACTGTCTCAAATCCCCTGTGAGGATGGACTCCTACACCTTTTGGAATATCTGAGGCTGGAACCAGCCATTTTGATCCATAGTCAAGCAGGAAAAACGGACTCATTCCTCTGATTCCGATTTTGGGATCAGATGGGAAGAAATTGTGAACCCTGAATCCGTCACCCACCATATGAAAAGGCGGCGGCGGCATAATAGCTTCAATGTTTTTCAATTGCTTTTCCATTATTTAAAATTTTAAATAGTCAAATATCTTGTCTATTACCTCCAATCCTGCCCGAGTGCTCGAGTCGGTATAAATCAGATCATTATGTTTATCAAACAGGCTCAGCCTTACCTCTGAATCTATGCTCTCTTTTATTCCTCTTGACATATTTCCCGATACAGGTGCCTTAAGTTCACCGAAAGTGTTTTTCGTAGTAATGATCCTAAGTATCGACTTATTGTTTCTTAATGTCAGAATGATTGATCCTTCTGACTGGTATAATTCGGTTATTGCAGAATTATTGTATGTGCTGAAAAGGTAAAACTTTTTATCATAGAAAAGGAAAGATATGAATCCTATAAAAAATTTTCCACGCCAGGGTATTTTAGCCACAGAGAAGGTAAAGGAGGTATTGTGATCCTTAAAGTTATTAGCCTGGATCCATAGCCATGCCTCAGGAAATGAAATTCCCCAGTCTTTTTCAATATAACCTTTACCTTCATGGAAATCAATCTGTTCATCATTAATCTTAAGACTGCCTGTCAGATCATGATTTACTGATACTATTCCATGCTTGCACTCCATAAATGGGACAAATGAATACCAGCCCATGATGCCCGGAGATAAAAGTCTTTTTGGATAGGTTACCCTATTCTTATAATCAACATGTCCGATGATTTTTAAATTTCCGGTTTCAATATCCAGGTCAATATGGTTATCTGTAAAAACCGAATTTCCGATTTTCACATATAGCTTTTCAGGGTCCCATGTAAATTTATCGAGGGAATAGCTTACATATTCAGTTTCACTGCTTACACCATTAATTACCTGTATAAATGCATGCCGGTTATTCTCTGCCAGTGAAATGCCCGGAATAAATGACCTGACCTGTTTCAGATCTTTGGAAACATGTTTAAAATACCATCCCTCAAAATAGTTTTTCATATTCAGGTTGCCCTGGAAGACCTCTGGTTTATAGATTCGGAAGCGCACTGAACAGTAAGTTAATCCTTATAACAAAATTGGTGCTTTAAAGTTCGTAGTACAGTTTTTCGGGACCTGCTCATAAATGTCTGATCATGTTCTAATTTGATAATCTGATTGGGTTTATGTTTTTCTTACCAACAGGGCATACTGATATGCACATTCCGCATACACGTACGTCAGACTGAAGCCTGGATGTCCCGAATTCCGCACATTGGTTACGGCATTTCCAGGGATCAAAAAATTCCTCTCTTGCTACATTAATGTCCCAAATTTTTCCATTTGCTGCCCTTGCAGGACAGCTGTCCACACAAAGATTACATATTCCGCACCTGCTGGAATTAAGAGGACTGGATTTCGGCATCACCTTTGTCCTTAGAAGGATGGAAACGAGACGAACTCTGGGTCCGAATTTTTTAGAGATAAACAGATCTGTTTTCCCTATCCAGCCAAGTCCTGAACGTGTTGCTACCATCTTATGCGAAAGATCTGTACGGAGTGACTTAAAATAGATTGTATCAAGTTCAGCCGTTGAAACAGTTGGTTCTATTCTCAGGGTTTCAATATTATTTATATTCAGTGCGTCAGAAATATCTTTAGTCAATTTAGCAAGATTTTCATTGATTTTTCTGTAATGAAGGTAATATTCGGCGGTTGGTCCATCAGCAATCTTATCCACGATTGCATCCTTTAGCCTCTGGCCAATGGAAATACCGTATTCAAAGCCGTTGAACTTATCGCTCAGCAACCCTCTCAGATCAGCAAAACCAAAAATATACTCTTCGGGAGGTATAAGATGTTCCCTGATAATTTTTTCAATCATTTGCATTAAACCTGATTTGGACTAAATTAAATTTGTTAAAAATATCTTATTTGAGTATTGGGAATAATGAATAAACTATCGTTTTGGGCTTAAGCCCGATTATCTGGACGACTTACCTAACCCCAGATTTAAGGCCGTGGTTATTGATAATAAGGAGATTACGGATTTTAGTCCATGACTCTTACCAATTATAAATATCTCTTATAAAACCACCATCCAAATTATTGAAGCCTTATTAATCAAAACCTATACTCATAATATCTTATTCATGAAACTAAAATAAGCAATTAATCAAAGGAAAATCAGCTTTTTGATATAAGCGTCAGGAAATTTGGAGGTTTTGGTTTAAATCACTGTAAAAAAGTATATTCGTAAAAAAAAATGCAAAATGATATTTAAACAAAGAATTTCATCTTTTTTCAAAGGTATATTAAGCTATATTATTCTCATAATTTCAATGGCCGGATTTGTGCCAAGGCATACCTCTGCTGTCAGAGTAATTGCAATAACAATTGTAATTGCACTTTCACTTTATATGAATTTTTACCAGGAGGACAACACGACATTGGGAGTAATTTACTTTTCTATTTGTGAATTTCTCTATTTAGGATTTATCTTCCTGGTACTCTCTGCGAATGGATTCCGCCACTGGTTTATGAAGAAATGGAAAAACGAAGAACAAGGATATCTTGCGTTTGAAGCTGTTCTGGGCATATTGTTTTTTCTTAATATGGCAAGTCTCGGATTTATTACCTCTTCTTCTCACGGAAGTCTGTTTGAGTTTATTAGCAAAGACCTCTTATTTATTTTAGCAGGGATTATGACTTTAACAGGTTTTATTATTAAGATATGGTCCGCCAAAGTGGTATCAATCGATATTTATTACTGGAAGGACATGTTCCTCGGAAAGAAAATCTCTGATTTTGTTGAATCCGGGCCTTATAAATTTCTGAGCAATCCTATGTATGGTATAGGTCAGCTTCAGGCTTATGCATTTGCTTTATGGTATGGTTCAATGACCGGCATCATTGCAGCCTTTATCAACCAGATCCTGATTTTTACCTTTTACTTTACAGTTGAGAGGAAATTTATAAAGAGAGTATATCAGCACACTGTCCTTTAGATTTCAATGTATTTTGAGAATACATTGAAACATAAGCAATTGGATTACAAATCCTTTTTTCATCCTTTTATAGTTTTATTTTTTTGAACCAGGGTTGGCTTGTCAAAGTCAAAAATTATATGCTGAAACATGGATATTTATGGGTAGTTGTACCGGTATAAATTTCTGGCCTTATTTGTTATATGTTTTACTGTCGGGAAACGGGAATTTTAAAATGAAATTGATTAATATGTATACAAAGAAACTTTATAAATCTTACTTCTGTCGGGACTAAAGCTTACCCTTAATTCGTCACCATTAAGCCTGCGTCCTGTAACCCATTGGTTATCAATTATAATACCATCTTCCAGTGAAAGAAAGCCTACACTTGTTCCGGTTTCATTGTTTGGTGAAAAGAAATTGATACTCATATTTCTTCCGGCAATATAATATTCACCCGGTTTAGTACAGATAATAATTGCGCCGCCTGCCCGATGCAGATTTGCCTGGCCTGGAGCTGGTACCCCATTTATGTTCACTCCGGCTTGTCCGCCACCGCCAAACCTTCTACCAAGTGTCCCTTTTATTTTGAATCCGCCGATAGTCACTGAATCGCTCCTGGTATTATCATCGACAAGCAATCCTGTCATATTTTCAGAACCACTGTATTGATTAATAAAAGAAGACAGCTGATTTAAAGTTGTATATGAATCTTTAATATTTGCAAGATCATTTACATTGGCACCAGAATCTCCTCTTCCGTCAATTCCAAAAGGAGAATAGCCCAATGCATGAAATCGTCCGAAGGTATAGAAAACTCTTGATGCACTTGCCTCATCATTTGTGGTCTCCGGGATGAAAAGAGGATTCCCTGAGAGGGTATATTGTTCACACACGTATCTGAATGTGTCTACTATGTAAATGTCCGGAGCAATAAAATCGATTGAAGGAGCTGCTGCTCTCCATATGTCGATTACCTGAGGACTGGGTCCTCCGCTGGGATAATTCCCGGGAGCATGCCCGCTGCGTCCGGGTTGTTTCAGCCATGCATTGACATACATAGGTATATTGTATTTGTCTTTTCCCGATGAAGCAACTTTTTCAACATATTTGGCATAATTCCAGGCCATAAACAATTCCTCAGTGAGATAAGAAAGATCTTTCCAGTCTTCCATGAGTACTCCTTTTCCAAAAACCTCTTCCCATGTACCCTCCTTACGGAATCCCTGTTTTCGCCATGCTTCAGTCACACCCGGATATACAGTTGTTGTATTTTTTTCAAGGTAGTTTATCAGTTCCGAAGGTACAGGTCCGTTAAATGATGCGTTGGCAATTTCACTGTAATCCCTGTTTGTCAATAGTGTACCCATCTCGTTCTCAACCTGCACCATGATAACAGTGTGATGTTTTGAATCAATTTTCTTTATATGTTTCATCAGTGCAGCAAAAGCTGTGGCATCCGCTTTAGCTGATTTTTCACCCAGAGTTGATAGTATATCAAGCGTTTTACCTTGCTCATTCTTCACAAGCGGGAATCGGACAGGATCTTTCTTAACCCATTCCGGAGCATAAGTTGATTCGCCATTCTTCCAGCTTGCAAACCATAAGATAACCAGTTTCAATCCCTCTTTTCTGGCCCCAAGTATCATACTGTCGGCAAGTGCGAAATCATATTTACCTTCTTCTGGTTCAACAAGTTCCCAGGAAGTTGCGCCTATCACTGTATTAAGGCTGGCATCAGCCATCCTTTTCCATATTGGTTTCATATATTCGAAACCACCCGTACTTGAATTATGCAATTCACCTCCAAGCATTAAAAAAGGTTTGCCATCAACATACAATTGGGTATTTTTCCCTTCTTTCCTTAGATGAGGGATATCAGAATTTCTTCCTGAACCTGAATTGGATGATAAATGGCCGGAGCATCCGGCGAGAATCAGGGCTGACAGAAGAAGAGCAGCGCTTATAATGCTTTTATTTTTCATGGGATGAAGTTTTAAAATTTTTCCTTTAATTATGATACGCAGATACATCCTGACCGGAAAGTGAACTTATGAGAGAACAAATTTTTTCCTTACACCGGGTTCTTATGAATAATCATTGCAGACAATTATACCACGTCTGATCCTGAATTTAACATTCATTGGTAGCTTAAGATTATCATTACTCCACAATCTCAGCATTATCAAATCTCTGAGAATGAAAATTTACTTTTCCACTCCTGACTCTGCTGGCCCCTTTACTGCCAAAAAATCCCCAGCCCCCGCTTCCCAACAGAAATCCCAGGGCATAGAGTCCTCCATTATTATTTTGAGCATACATGGTAATCTCTTTGTTGAACAGCATGCCGATAAAGTCGAAAGGGGCAATGAAACCATGCCACAATCCTCCCAGAAATCCATAGGTATGTCCTGTCAGACATTGTTCGACTGCTTCATTCTGGGCACATCCTGATATTAAAATTACCGATGAAAGAAATAATAACAGCAGGAGATTTTTCTGATAAGGAGATGTTTTCATATTATATAAATTTGGTTAAGTTGGTTTAAGATACGCTATCTCAGAAAAGGGAAAGATCAAATGACTTGCCCGAAAATCTTTTTTCATGATCCAGAAGCCATTTTTTCCTTTTAAGCCCTCCTCCGTATCCGGTCAGATTCCCGTCGGAACCTATAACCCGGTGACAAGGAATTACAATTGAGATCCGGTTCATTCCGTTTGCGTTTGCAACTGCTCTGACTGAATCAGGTCGGTTTAAAGCAACTGCCTGTTCCTGGTAAGTTCTGGTCGTACCGAATGGTATAGTAATTAGTTCATTCCATACAGCTTTCTGGAATTGGGTCCCAGGCGTTACCAGTGATACCGAAAATATTTTCCTGACCCCCCTGAAATATTCATTAAGCTGTATTAAGAGATTTATAAGATGCTCATTTTCCCCCTTGCCGAAACTTGATTTTAATAGCCTTTCAAGGTCCCTGAATTCAGTATTTATCATTCTTCTGTCAACGAATTCAAGTAAACAAATGCCTTCATCAGTTGCTCCAGCAATCATCTCACCCAGAGGTGTCTTTATATTTATGGTTTTTATCATGATTTAGAAAACCTTATCTGAGAAACATTCAAGCAAATTTGTAGCGGTTTCTATTTTCCCCGCTAATATTTCAAGCCGTTTTTTTCTTATTTATTCGGGAACCGGCCTGATGAAGACTTGATATATTTTATATTTCTGAACCTCAAAGCCGACCAGTCCTCATCTATGGCAACGAGTCTGATACCATAGAGTCCTGAGTCATTCAGTGGTTTCCACCCATGGTCACGGTCAATCCCGGTACTGTATTTCTTTGAGGTTTTTTTAGGATAACAAAACCATAATATGCCGTCTGCCACGAGGTTATGAAGGGCTATTGGCGTGAGTGCCTCCACATCTGCTACTGACCTGACAAATGCTACTATAAAATTGTAAGGATAACGAGGATCAATATTTTTGTCGATAATAATATCTTTCAGTTCATTTGAAAGCGATATGTTGAAACTCTCTTCTGCATTTATAACCGCTATCCTTTCCTGCCCCTTATAGTTAAGTTTTACCAACAGATTTTTCATACCGACTCAAAGATTTGATCGCTAATTTAATAAAAAATAGTGACCCGTATGTACAAGCGGAGCATACATTTATTAATGTAATGTGTAAACTGAACATTTCATTCAATGCATAAGAACAGATCGCAGGTTTTCATCCGGATTATTATTGGGCAGAAGTGGTATAAAATATATCTCATTGTGATTAATTATCTGGCAAAAGGTTTTACCTTTGCTTATACAAAAATGGGGTGCCTTAAAACTACGGGCTGAGATCATACCCTTAAACCTGATCCGGGTAATGCCGGCGGAGGGAAAGAAGAGTATTATTCAATCAGCTTTACGTAACGATCTCATTTACATGGTTTAAATAATCATCTAATTGATCATTGTAATGACCAGATTTCTTTGCTTTATTGTTTTTATACTTCTGAACGGAATTTCAAGCGCTGTTATTCTTCAGGATAGCGGCTCTGAAATAAGAGGTAAAGTTTCGGATGCTGATGGGAAAGGGTTGCCTGGTACGGTAATAACCATTGAAAATTCTAATCTGGGTGTTCATACAGGAGCGGATGGGACCTATACTTTTTCAGGATTGAAAAACGGCAATTATACTCTCAGATTCTCTTATATAGGGTATGAAACGCAGGTCAGGGAAGTAAGCCTTGAGGGAAGTGTAATCCTGAATATTGCACTTATACCGAAACCATTCATTACCGATGAGGTTCTGATTAATGCCAACAGGGCAGGGGACCATACTCCTCTTGCATATTCAAACTTAAATAAAGAGTCATTAAAAAAGGTGAATATTGGTCAGGATATGCCTTACCTGCTGAGCTTTACGCCCTCTCTTGTTGTAACTTCGGAATCGGGGAACGGGGTTGGTTATACCGGCCTCCGTATAAGGGGGACAGATGGTAACAGGATAAATGTCACAGTTGATGGAATACCGCTCAATGACCCTGAATCGCAGCAGGTATTCTGGGTCGATCTGCCTGACCTCGCTTCCTCAGTTGAAAATATACAGATACAGAGAGGGGCAGGCACATCATCAAACGGTTCGGGAGCCTTCGGTGCAACAATCAGTATTCAGACTACGAGTCCTGAAAATGAACCATTTGCCGGGGTGAGCTCATCGGTCGGATCATTTAATACAATAAAAAACATGATTTCAGCCGGAACAGGCTTTCTTGGCGGAAAATTTGCCCTTCAGATGCGGCTTTCCAATATTATTAGTGACGGATATATTTACAGAACAGGATCCAGGCACAGGTCAGCTTATGTGAGTGGTATATACAGAACAGAAAAATCGAGACTGAAACTTAATATAATACTGGGTGAAGAACATACAGGAATTGGCTGGTGGGGTGTTCCTAAGGATTCTCTGGTAACCAACAGGAGATATAATCCCTCAGGCGAATATACCGATGAATATGGGAATATCCGGTATTATAACAATGAGAGCGATAATTACAATCAGAACCATATTCAGTTGATTTACAGCCTGAAACTTAGCAATTCTCTTACTCTGAATACTGCATTGCATTATACAAAAGGTAAAGGTTACTATGAGGAGTACAGTGAGGATCAGCTTCTTGCTGATTACGGTCTTACACCATTTATAATCGGCGATTCCACAATATCATCCACCGATCTCATCAGACGAAAATGGTTATCAAATGATTTTTACGGGCTTGTATATTCGTTGAAATATCAGAATAGCAGAATTGAAGCAGTCGCAGGTGGGGGAACGAACCTTTACATAGGTGATCATTTCGGCAATATTATCTGGATGAGGAATGCGGGAAACCTCGAAAAAGACTATGAGTGGTATTTTAATAATTCAAGAAAGGGCGAAATAAATATATACGGAAAGCTAAATTATTCTTTGACAGGTAAAACAAGTATTTTCGGCGATCTCCAGTATAGATATATAATGTACAGAATGTCAGGAATTGACGATGATCTTAAAGATATCGGACAGGTACATCGGTTTGGATTTTTCAATCCCAAGGCCGGATTATTCCATTCAATTTCTCCCGGTCAGGATGCCTATTTCTCGTTTTCTGTTGCCAACCGTGAACCCACCCGGGCTGATTACAAAGAAGCTTCAGGTGACCCGAATGCTACGCCAAAATCTGAAACTCTTTATGATACAGAAATGGGATATAAATACAGGTTGTATAAAAGTTCCATAGCAGTGAATTTATACGGAATGATTTACAAGAACCAGCTTGTCCCTACAGGTGAGCTAAGTGACGTGGGATATTCAATAATGACGAATGTTGATAAAAGCTACAGGGTAGGGGTGGAACTGTCAGGCGGAATTAAACCTGCAAATTTTATTGACTGGAATCTTAATCTGACTCTCAGCAGAAATAAGATCACAAATTTTACCGAGCATTACATTGATTACAATACTACTGACTGGACTTCTGAATATTTAAGCAAAAATCTTGGACAGGTTGACATTGCATATTCACCTTCAATAACAGGATCAAGCGACCTGACATTTAAAGTTTTCCGGGGTTCGGAGATTCACCTTTTAAGCAAGTATGTGGGTAAACAATATTTCGACAATACCATGAACCCTGAAAGAACTATTGATCCATACTTCGTTAATAATGTCAGGATCGACTATGAGCCGCAGATAAGAAATATTAAAGAAGTAGAATTACAGCTACTTATAAATAATATTTTTAATGAAATTTATGAGAACAATGCATATGGCGGTAACTGGTACGAGAATGGCATTGAAAAGAACTGGTCATACTATTTTCCACAGGCCGGCACCAGCTTTATGTTCAGGATCGGGTTAAAATTTTGATAATCAATCAATTGTAATGTTTATAAGTGACTGGTTATCAGACAATTACATTGAGGTGTTCGGAGCTCTGGCCGGCATCATATATGTATTTCTTGAGATCAGACAAACAGTATGGCTTTGGCCTGTCGGAATAATCACATCCGCCGTATATATCTGGGTTTTTTTCACAAGCAAGTTTTATGCAGACATGAGCCTGCAGGTTTATTACCTTGTAATAAGCTGCATGGGATGGTACTGGTGGTCAAAAGGTATCGGTATAAAGAATGAAGGGAAGACAGAGGAATCGGGCAACAAGATTTCAGATAACGGCAAAAAAGAACTGGAAGTGACGAGGATAAGCCTTAAGGTAAGCATAGTTCTGTTTATGGTCTTTGTATTATTAAATGCTCTTATGTGGATCATTCTGTCACATTTTACGGATTCACCTGTTCCCGGATGGGATTCTTTCATAACTTCGCTGTCAATAGTTGCCACATGGATGCTTGCCCGTAAGATCTATGAACATTGGCTGTTATGGATTGTTGTAAATTCAGTATCTTCAGTGCTCTTTTTAATAAAAGGATTATATCCGACTGTCGTACTTTATATGATATATGGTATTATGTCGTTTGCCGGACTTATAGCATGGAAGAAAACAATCAGACAAAATTTGTTGATAACAGATAAATGAAAGACCATCGGATATATAAGAATGTTATTGTTGCTGATGGTATATTCCCAAAACATAGCATACCTCTTGGCTATTTAAATAATGCAGACAGGATTATCTGTTGTGACGGGAGTGCAAAGAACCTTCTTAAAGCAGGTTACATCCCTGATGCAATAGTTGGTGACATGGATTCATTGAATGAAGAAATTGCTAAGAGGTTCAGTGATCGTTTATTCCCTGACAGGAGCCAGGACACCAATGATCTTACCAAATCGGTCAGATGGTGTATTGATAAGGGTCTTAATAATCTGGTGATTGTCGGTGCAACCGGTAAGCGTGAAGACCATACCATCGGAAATATTTCCCTTCTGGCTGAATACATTAAAGATGTGAATGTTATTATGGTTACCGATACAGGCCTCATTCTTCCCTTTCTGCACGGTTCAGAGGTCTCTTCATTTCCGGGGCAGCAGGTATCGGTCTTTGCCATTGACCCTGATACTGAAATAACATCCCATGGATTAAGATATCCGCTCAACAGAACAAAAATCAGAAACTGGTGGTGTGCAACATTAAATGAAGCCCGGGGAGAGAGCTTTACCCTGGAGTTTAATCAGGGCAGGGTAATTGTTTATCTTAAATTCCCCGACTGAAGTTATAATATCTTTAATTCCTTAACAAGGTAAATGAGCTGAACACGGCTCTTTACATTAGTTTTTATATATATCCTGTGCGTATGATCTTTCACCGTCTGCAGACTAATAAATAATTTCTCTGAAATTTCCTGATTACTTAATCCGTTGCAAATTTCACGCACAATATCTGTTTCACGCGGCGATACTTCATATTTCCGGCAAAATTCTTCTAAAGACAGGTCTGCTTCAGGTTCCAATGCAAAAGCCGATAAAAGTGTTCCATAATTAAGGTATACAGGAAGAAATATGTTCCCGGCAAAGAATGTAAAAATAAAAATCAGGGCAATAAAGTGCTGTGTCGTATAGAATAAAAGTGGAGAGCATTGTAAGATCATTATAAAAATTATAGCCGATGATATTATTTTCCTGTCATAATCATGAATAATTGATTTCTCCTTCCCCGGCATCAATATCAGTATTGAAGCTATCGTGCAATAAAGGAAATTCATTATAATAAAATAATATTTAATCAGCGATACAGGTTCTATTTCACTTGTTTTTGAAATAAAATAGCCGACAATAATAATTATTGAAAAATTTAGCAGAAGAAACCATAAAACAAGCCATTTATTCGCAGTTCTCCCCGAAACACCATACGAAAACTGAATCAGCATCAGCCAGGCAAAGACAAGGAATGGAAGTCCGAGGAGCATCGCCAGATCAGAAAACCGGGTGAGAAGTTCTGAAGAAATATAAGAAGAGAGAAATGCCTTTATAATAACCTGTCCCCATATACCATAAAACCCGAAAGTAAAGATGAAAGCCTGGTAATACAGTAATATTGAGAAACTGTTGTGTCTGTATTTGTTCCTTAATCTTGATGAGAGCACTATGCCCCCTGCAGCAAGCGCAACACAAATAATGAAGATCAGATAAACAAAATATTGCAACATTTTATAAAGGTATAAAAATACGTTATATCACGAATTCAAAAATAGCCACTACCAAAGTATTGTATTACATACTAAAGTAGGAAATTTCATTTTCACTACTATAGTATGAAGCCCGGAATAGATACAGGGTCTATATTTGCCATGTAATAATATCAGTCAGATTCTTTAACTTAATAACTATAATAATGGAAACAAATAATGACTACAAACTTGTCCCTGATTTTGGTTTTTGTTTTGGTACAGGATGGAGAGTAATGACAGATAATTTCCTCAGGTTATTCCTTGTTGTGATAATTCTGAGCATAATTGCAGCACCTTTTAAGATCTTTAATTTTCACTTTAATTCATCGGATCTGCACAACCTGCCCTGGAATTTAGGTCATAATATCGGTCATAATATGCGTAGTATCTTTGCGATAGGATCACTTGGAATACTTGCTGCTTTCTTCGCATTGATCGCCATGCTTTATGCATTTCTTGTTGCTCCTGTATTCAAATACGGCGGCAATATGATTTTTGTTCAGGCCGTAAGGAAGATCAAACCGGATTTTGAATATCTAATTAAAGGTTTCATGGAGAACTACCTGCATATCATTCTTGCAAATCTTCTTGTATTTGCCCTTGTGATACTCGGATTATTTGCACTTATAATTCCTGGTATCATTATAGGATGCCGACTGGTATTTGTACCTTATATAGTTATGGATAAAAAGCTGGACCCGATCGAAGCAGTCGAATTAAGCTGGAGGCTTACCAGGGGTCATGCATGGCAGGTTTTTTTGATGGGCTTCGTATCAATTTTCATAATATTTTTCGGACTGCTCTTCTTTATAGTTGGCATTTTCCCTGCTATTATGTGGGTATCAAGCTCATTCGCAGCTTTGTATGAATCAATACTCATTGAAAAAGAGAAGCCTGCTGAAGCAATTGTTGCATAAAAAATGATTTACATTATCTGGTTGGTTTATTAAGGAGCTGTCGAAAAAGTCTAAATCCATTAACCGCAAAGAGCGATAGCTATCGGTACGCAAAGAAAATGTGCAAATACCCATAGCTATCGGTACGCAAAGAGATAGGATACAGTGTCTTAACTTTGCGTGTTTTGCGCACTCCCGACGCTTCGGTCGGGATCTTCTCTTCGCTTCGATTTGCGTCCTCTGCGGTTAATAAGGTCTTTATCAACACCCCCTATTGATAAAGAGGAGATTATGGACTTTAAGTCTATAACTTGTTCCTTCTTTTATATATCCGAAACAGTTTCAATTAGAATTATTGAAAATTTATTGCACAAAACAAACATTCATGTAATAATTTATTATTCCAGGTATTTAATATTGTCCAAGTTTTGTAACTTTATCCTTTAACAAATAAAATTCTGAATCATGAAAGCAAAAGCTGTTATTTTTCTGCTTGTTTTGGTTATACTTTTGCCAGGGGCATCCAATGCTCAGGCAGGACTGTTAAGGAGGGCGATAAACAGGCAAATCGATAACAAAATCGATTCTGCAATAGATAAAAGTGCCAAGGATAAAGCTAAAGAAAAAGAACAGGCTGATAAGAATCAGACTGACAATACTTCAGTTCAGGATAACACCGGCACAAAAGCGACAGGCCGGGGGCTGTTTGGAGGGAAAATTGATATCAAATACGATGATGAATACAAATTCACCGGCAGAATATATTCGCAGCTGGAATCATACGATAAAAAAGATGTAGTTAAATCAGATTACTTTACCTATTTCAATAATAATGCCCTGAATGCAGGAATTGAGGTTAAATCTTTGGAAACAAAGGATGGAAAAGAAGCTTTGCCGACAGTGTTTTTATTCGACAATGATAACAGGTGCTTTATGATGCTTATGGAGAATGGAGATTCCAGAACAGGTATTATTTCAACTCTCCCCTCGGATTCTGCAATTACCGCGCAGGCAAAATCGCAGAAAACTTCAACTCCCGCCCAGAGAACAATAACAAAGACAGGAAAATCGCGGAATATTGCCGGATACAAGTGTGACGAGTATAAAGTTGTAGAATCTGATAATGACGGCTATTCTAACGTCTGGATGACCAAAGATGTTAAATTGAAGGCTGACAAAAAATACTGGGGCAAGGCAGGAATGCCGGCTTATTACGACTATCCGGGCTTTGAAGGAGCTCTGATGCTTGCAATGGAGTCATTCGACAAGAACAACAACCCTGTAATGAAAATGGAAACAAAAGAGATCAATGAAAATTTCAGTCATTCGATATCAACGAAGGGTTGTACGTTTATGAAAATGAATTTTAGTCAGGCAGGCAAAAAACAGTAGTATTTTCCAATTCAATCTCTGGCTGTTGAAAAAGTCGAAATCCATTAACCGCAAATACCGATAGCTATCGGTACGCAAAGAGCTTAATTACAGTGGTATAACTTTGCGTGCTTTGCGCACTCCCGACGCTTCGGTCGGGATCTTCTCTTCGCTTCGATTTGCGTCCTCAGTGGTTAAAAAGGTCTTTTTCGACACCTCATAATTCAATGTTATAGCCATCAATTTCTCTTAGCTATAATACGCTCAATATAATTCTCAACCTTAACAACCAACGTATTAAAAAACGTGTTTAACTACGTTGATATATTCTTCAAGTGATTCATTGTTCCACAGTAGCACTGATCTGGTAAAAGATTTACAGTTTTTTCAGTTTTGCGAATCTGAGAAGCAGCTTTTTTCTGCCCTCCTTATCAAATTCAACGGTTGCTGTAGTATTCGGAGGTTGCCCTTCTATTGATATTATAGTGCCTTTTCCGAATCTTTCATGTTCTACCGGGTCCCCTTCTGCAAGTGAGGCAGTATCGGTGGCAGTAAACGGGACTCCATTACCAGCACTGGATTCATGTTTAAGTATTTTTTTAAACCTGTCATCTTTTGTATAAGTCAAAGACTCTTCTCTGAATGTTGATGTTTTGACCACAGGTTTATTATTGTTTTGGAACGGCTTTCCCCCGGTCTGAGGATATGACAGAAATTTCTGATCGATCTCCTTAAGAAACCGGCTGGGCGAGCATCTTTCCAGGTTACCCCATTTATACCTGTTAAGAGCATAGCTGAATGTTGCCTGCTTCTCTGCCCTGGTAACCGCAACATAAAACAGCCTTCTCTCTTCTTCAAGTTCCCGGGCACTTCCTGATGACATGGGTGAAGGGAACAAGGTATCTTCCATACCTACTATGTATACGTGTTTGAATTCCAGCCCCTTTGCTGAATGCATGGTCATTAATGTTACCCTATTACGGTCTTCCTCCTTTTCGGTATCCTGATCAGTAAGTAATGCAACATTTGCCATATATGCTTCCAGGATTGAAGGTTCCCCGTTTGTTTCAGCCGCTTCTGTAAACACTTTAATTGCATTAAGCAACTCTTCAAGGTTTTCATACCGGCTTACTTCCTCTGGCGTTTTTCCTTCCTTAAGCTCCCTCATAATTCCTGACCCCATGGCAATTTCCCTGGCTTTTACAAAAGCATTTGTCGTGTCTGAATCAAGGCGCATGGCATTAATTACATCAACATACCCCATTAGTTTTTTTGCTGTTCCTGAATTGAAATACTCAGGATATTTCCGGGCCTCGGGAAGAATACTCCAGGGTGTGACATTAAATGTCCCGGCAAGTTCAAATATTTTCTGGATCGTGGTATCACCTATACCCCTTTTGGGAAAGTTAATCGACCGTTTAAGAGCTTCTTCATCTTCCGGATTTATTACCATTCTGAAGTAAGCCAGAATGTCCTTTATCTCTTTGCGTTCGTAAAAAGATAATCCGCCATAAATTTTATAGGGTATATTTTTCCTGCGGAGTGTCTCTTCAAAGATCCTCGATTGTGCATTTGTCCTGTAGAGTATAGCAAAATCAGACCAGCTGAGCTGCTGTGAAAATTTTTTATCGAAAATATCAGATGAAACATTGAATCCCTCTTCAGAATCGGTAATTGCCTGCATAACCTGGATCTTTTCGCCGGGTTCATTCATTGAATAAACCTTTTTCTGGATCTGACCTTCATTATTTGCAATTATTGTGTTGGCAGCATTAACAATTGTCTGTGTCGATCTGTAGTTTTGTTCAAGTTTGAAAAGCTGGTAATCAGAATAGTCATTTTTGAATTCAAGAATGTTTTCAATCCGTGCTCCCCGAAATGAATAGATGCTCTGTGCATCATCTCCCACAACACATAAATTGTGATGTGAAGCTGCAAGTTTTTTAACTATCAGGTATTGTGAATAATTTGTGTCCTGATATTCATCAACAAGGATATAACTGAATCTTTCCTGATATGCCGAAAGAACCTCTGGAAAATCCCTGAAAAGAATGTTGGTATTTAACAACAGGTCATCAAAATCCATAGCATTGGCTTTGAAACACCTTGATGCATAGATTTTGTATACATCGGAAAGCAGCGGCATCCGGACCGATTTGTCGTAATCCTGAAGGGAACTGTCGGCTGAATACATGCTTGCGGTTACCAGGCTGTTTTTTGCCGAAGATATCCTTGAAGAAATAACTCCCGGTTTGTAAATATTATCGTCAAGATTGAGCTCCCTGATTATTGATCTGATCAGGCTTTTTGAATCGGATGAATCATAGATCGTATAATTTGATTTGTACCCGAGCCTGTCTCCTTCCATCCTCAGTATCTTTGCAAAGATTGAGTGAAATGTACCCATCCACAGGTGACGGGCAATTTCCGGATTCACGATCCTTGTAATTCTTTCCTTCATCTCCTTTGCAGCCTTGTTTGTAAAAGTCAATGCAAGAATCTTACCTGCAGGAACACCCTTCTGAAGAAGATGAACAATCCTGTAGGTAAGCACTCTGGTTTTACCGGCTCCGGCACCTGCTATAATAAGAGAAGGGCCTTCAGTATTTATTACTGCTTGTTTCTGAGATTCGTTCAGATCGTTCAGGTAATTATTTGTCATTTTATTTTTTGAATTACAGCGTACCGGGCCCGGCAAATTTAATAATAACACGGTCAGCATCGTTAAATGTTGAAAAGAAAGAAGATTTTTTTATCAACAGAAGAGGCTGTATAAAAAGTCGAATTTCTTCAACTGCCAAGAGCACCGGGTAATACGCAAATACCATCCCTATAGCAATTGGCACTCTGTACGCAAAGAGCATAATGACTGGTATTTAAAGTAGTGAGTTTTGCCCGGTCTTTGTGTATTTAGCGGTAAAAAGGACTTTTGAAACAACCCCTGCTAATATTCTAAGGAAATAATTATTATAGTACGAAATATATACTGACATGTTTAAGTATTCAGAATTCCATCAGGCTGGTCTGCTGGAAGCCTGTAAAGATTATGCCGGCGATGATTTTACAGCTGTTATGGCTAAAACGGCTGCTGATCCTATGACACAGGAGTGGTTTGATGTAGTGTAACCAGTGCAAAAGCAGATCGGTGATATCAAAGATACTGGGCGGTTGGTAAAAATGGATGAGGTTTTTCATGTCAGTAAACCTTAAGTTTTGACCGTATTTTATTATACTTGCAGAAAAATATACCAAAGATCCGAGGATCACGTTTTTCTTATTAAGAATTGATAGCCTGTGCGTTATTTTATTTTGATCATAGCTGTACTCTTACCGGCCATTTGTGAAGCTCAGCTAACGGCTCCGGGAAGCAGCGCCATTAGATATACTTCCTATCCGTCGGCCCCTGCAGTTAAAGATCCGGTCTTTATATACTGCAATACAACAGGATCTCAGCAGGGAAGCCTGTCTGCAACAAGTCCCCAGGGAACAGGCCCGTTTGATTTTTCATGGTACCAATGGAGCGACATCACAAAAAGCTTCAGTACTTTTCTTAAAACGGAAACAGGTGTGATGAGCTCATCTGCAAACAATCTTGAAGAGGGTGGGTACAAAGTTATTATAACAGGAGGAACAAACACCACTCTGGTCGGGTGGATATTCATTGATAAACCGTTTTCACTTGCACAGCTTCAGAACCGGACATGTGACTATGTCGCTCTTATGGGCAAAGCAGCGATAGATACATTTTATTATAATGACCCGGCCAATGGAAATCCGATAAAACTGCCCGACGGGTATAAATTCTTATGGTCGTCTGATCCTTCTTCCTCAATACCCTTTCCCGATTTGACCCTGAACCCGCAGACATTCAATCCACCCCTGGTTGATGTTACCTACAAGCTTATGGTAAGCGATAGCTTCGGATGTATAAGCGAATCATCATTCTTTTATGAATCCATTCATGTAAAAGCAGACTTCTCATTTTCTCCTGTAGAGGGTGAAGCTCCTCTCGAAGTGACTTTCACCGATAAATCGGTGAGAGGGTTAATTTACAAATGGGATTTTGGAGATGACAGCATATCACTACTCAGTAATCCTCCCCCGCATATATATTACAAACCCGGAGAATACTCTGTGAGCCTGACAATTGAAAGCGCCTTGCATTGCATAGACTCGTTGAGGTCTGATACTAAAATTAATGTTTTAAAATCAAAGCTTGATATTCCAAATGTTTTCACACCTGACGGTGACGGGATAAATGATAATTTTATGGTCGAATCCAGGTCGCTCAAATATATAAGCGTTGAGATATACAGCCGCAGCGGACTTAAGGTTTACAGCTTTTACGGGCAGGGTGAATTACTAAGAGAATGGAGGGGGTGGGATGGGAATGTAAATAAGTCATCCATAAAAGCCAGTCCAGGTGTGTATTTCTATATGATCCGTGCCTATGGATGGGATGATATTGATTATAACAGCAAAGAATACCGGGGTTTCGTCTACCTGTACAGGTAAAGACGCAGGGGAGCAGAGCTCAGTGCTCAGAACTCTGTAAGTTACGCATTTAGTGTTGCCGTTATTTTTGCCCCCCGGCCCCCCTAAAGGGGGGTAATACACGTTAGAAGAACAAAATTATAGTTATGGCGGAGAATTAGTCACCCTTCAGGGGGACAGCTGCAAAGCAGCAGGGGGTACAATCAGGTTGCCGTTCCTACTGCCATACCCCGATAATGAGTCCCATAAGGGTAAGACTGGCAACACTGTAAAGCGAATTGATAAGGAAATGGGCTAGCGATCTTGATTCGAAAAGGTAACTTATTCCCATAAAGGTAAATACCCATCCGACTCCGGTCATAAATCCTGCCATTCCACCGGAGGCTATTCCGGCACCCGGACCGATGAACATTGCCAGGAAAAATGCAGCAACGAACGACAGGATAAAGGCAAGACTGAAAAGTCTTAACATACTGGTATTTTTTGCCGACTCTTCCGTTATCCCTGTCTCTTTCATCCAGCGTCTGGCAAACATCAGGGGAGAGTACCATAAACTACCCAGAAGAAAAGCACTTGCAGCAGCTATTATTATTGCAAGCCAGTTAAGATTCTGAAAAGCATTTTGCATATCCATAGATCAGTGTTTTGTAGTAGAACAAATCTTACTGATAAATGTTTTCAGATTATCTTAATGGGATAACTATTCAAACCTTCGGAATAACTTTATAAAGCGACAACCTGGGTGTAGTGATTTTTCCGAAAGGTTCTTCATCGGCAACCGGATCCACCTGTCACAAATGATCTTCTGAACATCTTATGATGAATAACCTGATCCATTTAAATACCATAATGAGTCTGTCAATCACAACTTTATGACAGCTAAACTGCTAATCAGTTCAGTGATTTTTCTGTCTGATATCAGGGTTCCATCCGGGGGCATTCATAGCCAGGGTGAGATGAGCCTCAAAGAGCAGGATCTTGTTTTCCATCTACTTATTCTAGTTATTAAACAGTAATCTTTCTTTTTCTTGCCTCAACATTCCATTGTCCGGTTGCGTGATGATCCTTAACGACTGTGACAGTATCATACCGGTCAACAGTTGGACAAATATGCCAGGGTATACCATAGAAATGATCACCTGTCTTATATCTGGCAGCTTCGGTGGTACTGATAACCATATGTTCTTCGTTATGATTTATAATTTTATAATTTCCCAGGCCAAGGATCTTAACTCTTGGCTGCGGCATTTCAGAAGCAACAGCTTTGTGCCCCAGATCAAGGCATAACAGGTCTTTTGCAGGCTTGCTTATTACACGCATTAGTAAAACAGCAGCATGCAAAAAATCCATATCAGTGAATGAGCTGCTGTAGCCAAAATCCCATAATAGTAGCGTTCCCGGACTGGATTCCACTCCTTTTCTCAACGCATGAATCGGAAATGTAGGCGATCCTCCGGCTACAATTTTAACCGGGCCAAGACCTTCAGCTTTAAGCTCATCGATGAGAGTGTCAACCTGGGAAAATGCGTCATTACATTTTTTTCTCCGGATTGCAGGATCATGATCATGAATATGGCCATCGTACACATGCAGTCCTTCTGCAACCAGCATCGGGGAGTCGACAATCCTTTTGAAAAGTCTTGCGGCCTTATTCCCCGGAGCTATCCCGGTACGGTTCATCCCGTTATTGATATCGAGCCAGACATGAGTTTCGAGACCGGTTTTACGGGCCATTTCTGATAACTGAATAATCACCTCCTCTGAATCAGCAATGCAGGAAATCTTAGTATTATTGAATTCATGTTTCAACTGGAAAAATCTTGCAGAGTTGGGGCCAACCGGCTGCATTGCAATTAATATATCTGAAGCGCCGCACTTTGCAACCATCTCTGTTTCAGATATAGTGGCTGTTTTAAATTTGTTAATCCCATGTTTCATCTGCAATCCTATGACCTCCGTCATCTTATGGGTTTTAACATGTGGTCTTAACTGATCTGTGCCTCCGGCAATTTCTATAATTTTCAGGATATTCCTTTCAATCCGGTCAGGATAAACAAGCAAAGAGGGAGAGGACACTTCATGCACATTATCTGCTGTGTACCAAAAGTCTGTTGGGGTTGCGTTTTTTTCCATTATTCTTCCTGATAAAGTTCAAATATTGCTTCAATTTCAAAAGTAATATCTGGCGGACGTAACATACCTGCCGCACTACTGAAAGTTATACTGTTCCCGTTGAAAAAAACTTCAGACATCTGTTCCCGGAATCCGTTAATAGATACTGGCTGATTTCAGACACCTGATTAAGGTGTTACACGAACAATTCTGCCTGAAATATTGTCTTTGCCCGTCCTGATATTTCCACTCTGGTCTCCTTTAATGAAACTTTAAGAACTCCTCCTCTGCCGGAAACCTGGTGGGAAATGAAATCGTGTTTGCCTGTTTTCATATGCCAGAAAGGGACAAGAGCACATTGCGCAGAACCGGTCACAGGATCTTCATCTATTCCCAGAGATGGCGCAAAACACCTTACACAATAATCAAAATTGGTTTCTGACCCGGGAGCTGTCACTATAAGATGGCCAAATTCTGTTTTTTTCATTTCACAGAAGTCAGGGTTAAGCATCTTGACATCGTGCTCGTTTTGCACAAGGGCCAGGGTCCAGCCATAACTGCTGCTGTACATCTCAAGAGGTTTAATACCTATTATTTTCTCTATCCCGCGGGGAACAGGTATTTGTTTTAACGGATAGGTCGGAAAGTCCAGAGTAATCCATTTTTTTGATAACCTGGCCTTAAGCTCACCTGCTTTTGATGAGAAGACTATCTCCTGATCCTTATCTGCCAGTTTGTTTTTGTACATGATATAAGCAGCAGAAAGGGTGGCGTGTCCGCATAAAATTACTTCGTCAGCAGGGGAAAAAAACCTGATAGCTGTGACATTCTTGTCAGGAATAATAAATGCAGTCTCAGATAAATTCATTTCGGTTGCGATATTTTGCATCCATTCTGCAGGTGTCTTTTCATCAACGATACATACTCCTGCAGGATTTCCTTTGAAAGGCTCGGCAGTAAAAGCATCGACCTGATATATAATTTTGGGTATTGTCATAATATTATATTTATTGTTTAGTTTCTATAAATCACAATTTCACCCCGGGGATTTAAGAATCTTAGTTCATTTAGGGTGCAATTGCAAGATATATAAAAAAAATCTCTTTGCTTTATTATTTCAATGTTATCAATACCTCAGTTTTTCATTCTTCGTACTCGGACAATGACTCTTTCTCCATTTACCGGTGAAATTCCTCCTTTAGCTGAAATTTACCGGGACTTGGCTATTAAAACTTTGTAAACTAAAAAAGTTTTCTCATTTTTGCGAAGGAATTATAAAAGCAATGGATATCAGAAACAGGATTATCGAAGGAGCAGCCGGATTATTCAAGACTTATGGAATAAAATCAGTCACGATGGATTCTCTTGCCAATCATCTTGGCATATCAAAGAGGACTATTTATGAGGTTTTTTCTGATAAGGATGAACTTTTAATGGTGGTGCTTAAAAGAATGAATGAGAAGCAGAAGGCACTGGTAACCAGAATACTTGAAGAATCTGAAAATTCAATTGTTGCTATATTCAGGATGCTGGAAATCAACAGGGATTATCTTCAGGAAATGAGCCCGGTATTTTATGCAGATCTGAAAAAATATCATAATGATGTTCTGATGAAGAGGAAGGATAAAAGTGAAATGCCTGACTACCGCAATAACCAGAAAGTAATTGAGAGAGGGATTAAAGAAAATCTCTTCAGAAATGATATTAACCCGAACCTGGTTAACAGGTGCCTGTATTCTCTTGCAAGGTCAATCATGGACAACGATCTATATCCATATGAAGAGTTCACTCGAAGAGAAGTTGTGAAAAATGTGTTTATAAATTACCTGAGGGGTATATCAACCGTCGAAGGTAATAACCTGATCAGTAATCTGGAATTCGGATTTTAAAAACAAATCATACAACTATTTAGCACGCTTGAATAATAATTTTTTATATGAAAAACAAAGAATTTTTGACAGTATTTCTGCTTATTATAATGACAGCAGGAATCCTGACTGCTCAGGACAATGCCGGTGAGTTGAAACTTTCTCTTAAAGAGGCGCAGGAATATTCATTGAAGCATAATAAGATGGTATTATCCTCAAGAATGGATGTTGAGGCCTCAAAAACAGCTGTATGGGAAACAATTTCAAATGCTTTGCCACAGGTAACCGCATCAGGATCATTGACGGATAATCTGAAACTTATGACAACCCTTTTGCCTGGTGAATTTTTCGGACAACCGGCAGGTTCCAAAATTCCTGTAACATTTGGTTCTCAATATAATACCGGCGCAAGTATTCAGGCAAGCCTTCTGTTGTTCAACGCTCCTTTATATATAGGAATTGAGACGACAAAGCTTGCAAACAAGCTTAGCGAAAAGAATCTGGTAAAAACGGAGCTCGATACACGGGAATCTGTAAGTTCTGCCTATTATCTGATACTTGTCTCAGAAAAATCACTTGAAATTCTTAAAGGAAATATTGCCAATCTTAATGAAACACTTAAGTCAACCAGATCGATGTTTTCAGCCGGAATGGCTGAATCGACCGATGTTGATCAGATGGTGTCCAATGTTACAATGGTTGAAAATTCTCTGAGCGCCATGGAGCGTACTATTGAGTTAAACTATAACCTTCTGAGGTTCCAGCTTGGCGTTTCTCCGGAAACCCGTATAATTCTGAGTGAGACTCTTGAAAGCCTTACCTCTGATATAAATATTCAGGCTCTGATATCCCGGCAATTTGATCATAAGCAAAATGTGGATTACCAGCTGATTGAAGGTCAGGAAAAGATGTCATCACTCGCTCTTAAATCTCAGAAGGCTTCAGTACTACCCTCTATGTCGGGCTTTTACAGTTATGGGGTAAATGGCATGGGGGATAAAATAGGAACTCAGCAATGGTATCAGAACTCAATGACAGGATTACAGCTCTCCATTCCAATATTCGGTAGCGGACAGAAATACAGTCAGATAAGGAAAGCTCAGATTAACCTGAATAAAGCAACCACCACAAAAGATATGATCACTGAGCAGCTTCTTCTGCAGGAAAAGCAGCTTAGGTATAATCTGGTAAATGCCAACCTGCAATATCAGAGTCAGAGAGATAATGTAGACGTATCCAAAAGAGTATATTCAAGCACAGAGAATAAATTCAAGCAGGGAATGGTCTCAAGTCTTGAACTTACACAGGCTAACTCTCTCTATCTGCAGGCAGAGAACAACTATATTTCGGCACTTATGAATCTGCTCCAGACTAAACTGGCACTGGACAAACTTCTGAATAATTTGTAATATTAAAAAAACCTTCAAAAATACTTATAATGAAATACTTAAAATCATTCCAGGCAATACTGATAACCGGTTTGTTACTTTCAGCCTGTTCGTCGAAAGACAAGAGTGCGACAACTGCCTCAGATTCTTTAGCTGATTCTGAAAAAGCCGCGATCCCTGTTAAAGTGGCGATTTTATCAAAAACAAAAATTTCGAGGACGATTGACTATACTGCCACAGTCCTTCCTTTCGAGGAGATTAATATGGCACCATCAACACCTGGCAGAATTGATAAGATTTATGTAGAGGTGGGAGACAGGGTGAGCAAGGGTGATGATCTGTTCCTGATGGACCGCACACAGCTTTACCAGCTGAAGCTTCAGTTGAGCAATCAGGAGAAGGACCTCAACAGGATTGACACTCTTTTAAGGACCGGTAGTGCCAAACAGCAGCAGTATGATCAGATGAAGACACAATTTGATGTAACAAAAACAAATGTAGATTTCATGGAAGAAAATACCCTTATGAAAGCTCCGTTTTCAGGAATAGTTACAGGCAAATACTTTGAAAATGGTGAAATGTATTCAGGAACACCTACAACTCAGACAGGAAGATCGGCAGTTGTTACAGTGATGCAGGTGAATCCTTTGAAAGTCGATGTAAACATTTCCGAAAGCTACTACCCCCTTATTAAAAAAGGGATGAAAGCATCTATTACAGCAGATGTGTATAAAAATGAGGTATTTACCGGCAAAGTATTCCGTGTAGCACCTACGGTGGATGCTGCAACACGTTCATTTACGGTTGAGATTGAACTTCCTAACAGGAATGATCTGCTGAAACCCGGAATGTTCATCAGGGTGTCAATGGATTTAGGTGAGGTTGAAACATTTGTAGTTCCTGCTGCCACAGTTCTGGTACAGGAAGGAACTAACCTCAGGTATGTATTTGTTGAAGATAATAATTCGGCAAAACGAATGGAGGTTGTTATAGGTAAAAGGTTCGACGACCAGCTGGAGATCATTTCCGAAACGTTGAAAGAAGGCGACAAACTGGTGACTGAAGGACAGTCGAGGCTTATCAATGGCGATAAAATTGAAATAGTTAATTAATCAGAGACCCTCAATAATTTCATAATGAGTATATATAGTTCTTCCGTAAAACGACCCGTAACTACCATCCTGGTTTTTGTTGCCCTGATGGTGATGGGTCTGTATTCGCTGATCCAGTTACCCGTGGATCTTTATCCTGAGATGGAACTTCCCTTCGTGGTGGTGTATTCAACCTACCCGGGGGCAAGTGCCTCTGACATTGAAACAAACGTTACCAGGCCACTGGAAAATTCGCTCAACTCCATAAGTAATCTGAAGGAGATTACCTCTACTTCAAGTGATGCTGTTTCAGTTGTCTTTTTGAACTTTGAATACGGAACTAACCTGGATGAAGCTTCAAATGATATCCGCAGCGCTCTTAGTTTTGTAGAGAGAGTACTGCCGGAAGATTGCGAAAAGCCGACAATCATAAAGTTCAATACAACTATGATGCCTATAATTTTCTATGCAATAACAGCAAAAGAGAGTTATCGCGGACTTGAAAAGATCCTTGATGAAAAGATCGTCAATCCTCTTAACCGTATTGAAGGAGTCGGATCGGTAGCCCTTTCGGGAGTACCAGGACGTAAAGTATATATTGATGTCGATCCTAGAAAAATGGAGGCATATAATCTGACAGTTGAACAGATCGGAAACGTTCTGCGGGCAGAAAACATGAACTTGCCAGCCGGTTATATTGAAATGGGGCAAACAGATTACCCGTTGCGTATTCAGGGCGAATTTCCTGAAAGCGATGTCGTTAAAAATATAGTTGTAAGCAGCTATAAAGGAAATAATGTCTATCTGAAGGATGTTGCAGTGGTACGCGACACGATAAGGGAATCGAAGCTCGACACAAAAATAAACGGTGCAAAGGGAATGAGCATGTATGTTCAGAAACAGTCGGGAGGGAATACTGTCAAGGTTACAAAAGAGGTTGAAAAAGCGCTGGCATCTCTTCAGAAGGATCTCCCTGAGGATGTTAAAATTGAAAAGCTGTTTGACAGTGCCACCTTTATCAAGGATTCAGTAAGCAATCTTACCGAGACACTGATGTATGCAGGAATATTTGTTATTCTGGTTGTTCTCTTTTTCCTGGGCAGATGGAGGGCTACCTTAATAATAATCCTTACAATACCCATTTCTCTGATAGTTGCTTTTATCTACCTGTTTATTTCGGGAGAATCAATAAATATAATTTCCCTGACCTCTCTCTCAATAGCGATAGGGATGGTGGTGGATGATGCCATAGTTGTGCTTGAGAATATCACAAAGCATATTGAGCGCGGAAGCAGACCCAGGGAAGCTGCAATTTATGCAACGAATGAAGTATGGCTTGCAGTCATTGTTACAACTCTTACTGTTGTTGCCGTGTTTTTCCCTCTTACATTTGTCAAGGGACTTACCGGTGTCCTCTTTAAACAGCTCGGTATGATAGTCTCCATCACAATAGTGACATCCACGTTTGCGGCTATTACACTGACTCCCACATTAAGCTCACTTCTTTTGAAATGGTATCCTATCAGGAAGGATGCTCCATTCTGGACTTATGACGGCAGTATCAGAAAAGGACTTGATACTTTCGACCGTTTCTATGAAAGAACACTTCGCTGGGCTCTCAGGCATAAGACAGTGGTGTCAGTCGTAGCTCTCATCATATTTATTGGTTCGATGAGCCTGTTTATTGTGGTGAAAACTGAATTTTTCCCGCAGGCTGACGAATCGCGTATTACCGCTACTATTGAACTTCAGACCGGTACCAGAGTTGATCAGACCATATTAACTGCCGATAAAATTGACCAGCTGATAAAGGAAAAGTATCCTGAAGTGAATCTTGTATCGACCTCAACAGGTTCTGATGATCAGGGTGGCTTTGCTTCATTGTTCCAGGCAGGAGGTACCCATAAGATAAGTTATAACCTGAGGCTGGTCCCGATCGAGGAACGTTCAAAAACGGTATGGGATATTGTTGAAGAGATGAGAACTGACTTTCGCAATATCCCGGAAATAACAGACTTTACCTTAAGTACCTCCGATAATATGGGAAGTTTCGGCGGAAATACTGTGGATGTGGAGATTTATGGTTATGACATATCGCAAACAAATATTGTAGCTGAAGCGCTGGCACAAAAGGTTAAAACTATTGAAGGTGCGCAGGATGTCAATATAAGCCGCGATAAATCAAAACCGGAACTTCAGATAATTTTCGATCAGAACAAGATGATGACAAACGGTCTCAATACTGCTATGGTTTCATCAGCTGTAAAGAACAGGGTTGACGGGCTGACAGCAACAAGATTACGTCAGTTTGGTGATGAATATGACGTGGTTGTCAGGTTTCAGAAAAGTGCCAGAAGTACTCTTACTGATATTGAGAATATCGGGATAACAAATGCTTCCGGACAGATCATAAGATTAGGAGAGATAGCCCAGATTAAAGAGTTCTGGTCACCACCGAGCATTGAGCGCAAACGTAAAGAGAGAATTGTAAGAGTTTCATTTACACCTTACAAGAGATCCCTTACAGATATACAGCTTGATGTGCAGAAGGCTATTGATGAAACTCCTCTGCCTTCGGGAGTTATGGTCCAGATCTCAGGTGCCATTAAAGAACAGATGGATGCTTTTAAGGATATTGCATTCCTGATACTGATAAGTCTTATACTTGTATACCTTGTTATGGCTTCACAATTCGAATCGTTAAAAATGCCTTTTATTATTATGTTTTCAATACCTTTTGCCTTTTCAGGGGTAGCAATAGCGCTTTTTCTGACTAATACGACATTGAGTGTCATATCAGCAATCGGGGCTGTAATGCTCATTGGAATCGTAGTAAAGAATGCGATAGTGCTGGTTGACTTTATCAACCTCATGCGCGACAGGGGTAATGAGCTATATGAAGCGATTGCCATCTCGGGAAGATCGCGTCTGAGACCTGTGTTAATGACCTCGGCTACAACCATTCTTGGTATGTTGCCACTTGCTTTGAGCTCCGGTTCCGGTTCAGAACTCTGGAGTCCGATGGGTATTGCTGTTATTGGAGGACTTATATTCTCTACGGTTGTTACACTAATACTTGTTCCTGTGGTATATGCAATTTTTGCAAAACACGGTGAGCGAAATAAAAATCTGGCTAATTATGCAGATTTCAATTTTATGAATGGCAGTAATGGTGACATTAAATGAATAATGTTAGATAAGTAATTGGTTATGAAAGCAATAATGATAATGTTTAATCAGGCACATACCGAGAAGGTAGAATATATGCTTGATAAACTCGGCATAAGGGGTTATTCTCTCTGGGAAAATGTGCAGGGCAGAGGCAGCAACGAAGGTGTTCCTCATCTGGGAACACATACATGGCCGGAAATTAATAAAAGTGTGCTGACTGTAATTGATGACGATCTTGTTGATACTCTTCTCGGCAAGGTAAAAAAGATTGATGCCGTGAATGAGGAAGTAGGTATCAGGGCTTTCGTATGGGATATCCTGAAGATGGTCTAGTGATCTCCTCTGTGGCCCTCTGTGCCTCTCCGTGTCGCTCTGTGTAGCCAGGCTAATAACTTACACCGGGCTTCACAGAGAAGCACCGAGTAACACAGAGTGATAAAATAACAGGGCGTGGCAGCCCCTGAAAGCAATAATCTTCGCTGGCGCGGATTTGTAATCCGTGCATGAAAACAATAATCTCAATATAAATCTCAGTCATAACAATCAACGTATTAAACTACGTATTAAACTACGTATTAAACTACGTTGATCCGTTATTCCTTGATGGCGCGGCTTTATATTACGAACATGGTAACTCAATTATAGAGCCATTAAACCCCCCGCTGGATTTTCAATCCGTGCCATATAATTCATCTTTAGATATCCTGGCGACCGCAGGAGTGGATTTGTAATCCGCGCCATATAAGCCAATTATTGATATCCGGCAGCAGTCAGATCAACCAATGTCAGCTGGTAAGGGAACTCTCTCGCCCAAATGTCAATACCTTACATCATTAAAATAGGGGGTGAAACTAATAAAGCATATAAAAAATGAGTTATACCCCCTAAAATATAGGGGGTATAATTTAAAATATATATAAATAAGCAATTATAACCCCTAAAATAATAGGGTATTAATAAAATATTATATATTTGCAGCATCAAAACAGTATTAATTTTAAAAATTTAAGGACATGGAAAAAGCAAGGATGTATTTTACAGGAGTGATAGTGCTATTGTTAGTCTCTCTGATCAAGGTGCAGGCACAGGAAGAACCAAAAAAATCTGATTTCAATGTGGGAGCAGATTTTTATTCCAATTATATCTGGCGGGGTTCAAAGCTCGGAACCGGACCAGCCGTGCAACCAAGTGTAAAATTCATAAGCGGAGGATTTACTCTTGGAGTATGGGGTTCTTTCGATGCCCAGGGATATGCGGAGGCAGATCCTTATCTGTCCTTTTCGTTTCCGTTCGGTCTGAGCTTGGGATTAACAGATTATTATTATCCCGGCACAAAAGTATTTGATTTCACAGAAGCCACCGGCAGTCACGCGTTGGAGATAAATGCTGGTTTTGCGACCGGGGGACTGGCTCTCAGCGCTAATTACATTGTAAATGAGGCAGGTGGAGCAGCATCGGCGGGTGGTGATAAATATTTCCAGGCAGCTTACTCCTTTGAAAAATTCAATTTATTCGTAGGGGCAGGTGATGGCTGGCATACTTCTACCGGTAAATTTAATGTATGCAATATAGGCCTAGGTACGTCGAAAGAAATTGTCCTGTCAGATAAATTTTCCATTCCGGTCACCGGACAGGTAATTCTAAATCCGGAGAGGGAGCAGTTTTACCTTGTGGTAGGTTTCTCATTCTAGGATAAAAACAGGATTGATAAAATCAATAATAGATAATGAATATGAAAAAAATTGAAGTAGTAATCAGGAAATCCAAATTTGACGAGGTAAAAGATGCCTTGTACAGTGTTGGTGTTGAGTTTATTACCTTCTGGGATGTAAGAGGAACAGGAAAAGCAACCCAGGGAAGGGTCTACAGGGGTATCGCATATGATACAAGTACTATTGAAAGAATACTGATAACGTTCGTTTGTCGTGAAAAATATATGGATCCGGCAATTAAAGCAATTCTAAGGTCAGCTAAAACAGGAGAAGTGGGAGACGGAAAGATTTTCATATCTGAGATATCTGATGCCTACCGCATAAGAACAGAGGAGCAAGGTGATAAGGCTATGTATCTGGAAGGTGAGGAGTAATAACATTTAAAAATTATTAATTATGACATACACAATGATTATGCCCGATGATATAAGCACTATTGAAGCAACACTGTCGGAATATGCTTATTCGATCAATACAATTTGGGTATTGGTAACTGCCGCACTGGTGTTCTTCATGCAGGCCGGTTTTGCCCTTGTAGAAGCCGGACTTACCCGTTCGAAGAACACAACAAATATACTTTTTAAGAATCTGATGGATTTTGTAATCGGAACAATTGTTTTCTGGGCAATTGGTTTTGGAATCATGTTTGGAAGCAAAAATGGCTTCTGGGGAGGTATTGATCTTTTTACCCAGCATACTTATCGTACCGATATGCCAGATTTTGCTTTCCTTATTTTTCAGACTGTATTTGCAGCAACAGCCGCTACAATAGTATCAGGAGCCATGGCGGAAAGGACAAAGTTCAATGCTTACCTTATGTATAGTGCTGTAATTTCTCTGGTTATTTATCCTGTCTCCGGCCACTGGGCATGGGGAGGAGGATGGTTAAGTCAGATGGCAGTACCTTTTCATGATTTTGCAGGTTCGTCAGTAGTGCATATGGTTGGAGGAATGGCAGCACTTATAGGTGCTATCGTTTTGGGTCCCAGGATCGGGAAATATGATAAAAACGGGAAAGCAAAAGCTATCCCCGGACATAGTTTGCCTCTTGCTACTCTCGGCGTTTTTATCTTATGGATTGGCTGGTTTGGATTTAACCCGGGTTCTCAGCTTGCCGCTGCAGGTGTTGCAAATGCCAAAGCAATATCTTTGATATTTGTGACGACAAATATTGCCGCTGCGGGTGGTGCTTTATCCACTATGATATATATATGGTTACAGTATAAAAAGCCTGCACTAAGCATGACGCTTAACGGGGCTCTGGCTGGCCTGGTAGCTATTACTGCCGGTTGTGATGCCGTATCACCGGGCGGAGCATTGATAATTGGTATGCTTGCCGGAATACTTGTCGTTCTGTCAGTAGAGTTCTTTGATAAAGTTGTAAAAATAGATGATCCGGTGGGAGCAATTTCAGTCCATGGTATCTGCGGTGCATTTGGTACACTTATGGTAGGATTTTTCTCAACCAGCCAGGGCATATTATATGGTCAGGGTGCAGCACTTTTAAAAACACAGGCTATCGGAGTACTCTCAATTGCAGCATGGGTTCTTGCAGCAGCGACTGTACTTTTCCTCACTTTGAAAAAATTAAACGGTCTTCGGGTTGAGAAGAGGATCGAAGAGGAAGGTCTTGATGTATATGAGCATGGTGAATCAGCCTATAACTTTTAATATTGTTAGTTAGTTTGAATACCTTTAAGTTATTGAAGGTTTGTTAGTTGAGTTAGTAAAGAAAGAACCCCGGTTATGCCGGGGTTCTTCATTGGAACATATTCAGTCTCATAGGTGCGGATTCATGATATTTGCCGCCTGAAAGGATCTCCAAACCGCGGATGAGGAATTTCCTTTATCCGGCAATTTTCCGGTCAAAATAATAAAACCGCCTCATTTTCCGGGGCGGTTTTAATATATTATTCAAAGATTAATTCTATTCCTCTTCTTCTTCCTCGCTGTAAGCTTTTATAACCGCTTCCTGAACATCGCCCGGAACCTGCGCGTATTCTGCAAATTTCATGGTATACATTGCACGGCCACCTGTAATTGAACTTAGTGCCGTGGAATATTTATTCATCTCAGCCAGCGGAACCTTTGCCTTAATAACTTCAAAGCGTTTCTCGCTGGACATTCCGAGAACCATTCCCCTTCTTCCCTGCAGGTCGCTGATAACATCACCCATTCGGTCAGATGGAACCATTATCTCGACATCATAAACCGGCTCCAGAATTTTCGGACCGGCATTCTTAAACGCCTGGCTGAAGGCATTTCTTCCTGCAAGACGGAACGATATTTCATTTGAGTCAACCGGATGCATCTTGCCATCGTACACATAAACCCTTATATCGCGTGCATATGATCCTGTAAGCGGACCGATCTCCATCTTTTCCATAATACCTTTCAGAATTGCCGGCATAAATCGGGCATCAATCGATCCTCCAACAATACTGTTGACATATACAAGTTTTCCTCCCCATGGAAGGGATATTTCTTCTTTGTCGCGGACTGAGATCTTTATTTCCTTACCGTTGATCTTTTGCATGGTAGCTTCTTTGGAGCCCTCCTCGTATGGTTCAATGATCATATGAACCTCACCAAACTGACCTGCACCACCTGATTGTTTCCTGTGCCTGTAATCGGCCTGTGCTGATTTTGTTATTGTCTCGCGGTATGGAATTTTAGGAGGATTGAAAACTGTAGGAATTTTATAAATATTATCGAGATGCCATTTCATTATGTTAAGATGGTATTCGCCCTGTCCATGAACAATTATCTGCTTCAGCTCTTTTGAATACTCTATTATTATTGTAGGATCCTCAAGATGAATTTTATTCAGCGCTTCCCCCAGCTTCTCATCATCGCTTTCACTCTGTGCCTTAATAGCAGTACGGTACTTGGGTTCCGGGAAGTTAACACCTTGATATTTCCAGTCATTTCCTGGAACATTGAGAGTATGACCGGTTTTCGTATTTTTAAGTTTCACAAATGCTCCTATGTCTCCGGTATTAAGTTCCGGCACTCTTGTCCTGTTCTTCCCGGCGCAGATATATAACTGAGATAGCCTTTCCTTTGATCCGTTATTACTGTTGACTACGTCGAGGTTTTCGGTAATTTTCCCGGAATATACCCTGAAGTAGTTAATCTCCCCTATATGTTCTTCAATTGATGATTTAAATACATATACGGAAGCCGGTCCTGCAGGATTTGGTTTTACTTCAGTTCCTTTACTGTTAACAGGAGCAGGCATATCTTTTATACTTGGAGCTTTATTGACAATAAATTCCAGAAGGCGGTCAACGCCTATATTGTATTTTGCCGAAACACATAAAACAGGGAATATACCTCTGGATATAATTCCTTTTGCAATACCTTTTCTTAATTCTTCTTCCGTCAGGGTATCATTTGAAAAGAACTGTTCCATGAGTGATTCATCGCTTTCTGCTGCTTTTTCTACAAGTGCAATGTGCAATTCGGCCGCTCTGTCTGCCTGATCGGCAGGGATATCCACTATTTCGGCTTTCCCTCCGTCTTTTGAATAACGGAGCATTTTCATTTTGAGAACGTCAATTATAGAATTGAAACCTGTTCCCTCGTTGACAGGGTATTGAACAAGAACTACATTGTTACTGAGCCTTTCTTTAAGCATCTCATAGGACTTCTCAAAGTTGGCTTTTTCATGGTCGAGTCCATTAATAACAATTATAAGCGGTTTATGCTCTATTTCAGCATGTCTGAAGTGGATTTCTGTTCCGACTTCAACGCCATTCTGGACATTGATGGTCAAAACAGCAGCGTCGGAGGCAAACAGGGACGAAATGACGCCACCGCTGAAATCATCAAGCCCCGGAGTATCAAAAATGTTTATTTTATTATTAAGATATTCTGCATACAGTACGGTTGAAAATATTGAATTACCGTTTTCATGTTCAATCGGACGATAGTCTGAGACAGTGTTATTTCCTTCAATAGTACCTCTTCTTTCTATGATGCCTCCATTAAAAAGCATTGCTTCCGCGAGAGTCGTCTTACCTGATCCCGAATTCCCCAACAGGGCAATGTTTTTGATCTGGTCCATCTGGTATGTTTTCATATTTTCCGGATATTATATGTTATATTTATTTTCTATGTATGATAATCGGAGGGGACAAAAATAATAATTTTTTAAAAACAGTACAGGAAAGTATTGAGAATTGCAAATATTTTATTTTCTTTGCACCAGTTTTTTGAAATACAGGAGTACCGGTTTTTCTTTCATAGTAAGTTTACAAAACGTTTTTCGCATGGAAAGGTCGGGAAGGAACCTGTTAATAACTTACATTTTTAGTAAGATATTTTGTTTTTGTACATGCTTTAATGCCTGAACAGTGCTTATTCTCAGGTATGAAAGAGGTGTATGCTGTTTGTTTAAAAAATAAATTAATACAAGTTTGCGGATTAAGAAATAAAATCAATACCTTTGCAAACCATTTTTTGAGAGAAATTTAATGCTAAAATAAATTGGATATATGCCGACAATTCAGCAGTTAGTAAGAAAAGGCAGGAAAAAACTGATCGATAAGAGTAAAGCTCCTGCTTTGGATTCATGTCCTCAGAGAAGGGGAGTATGCGTTCGGGTTTACACCACAACACCAAAGAAACCTAATTCTGCAATGAGGAAGGTGGCCAGGGTCAGGCTTACCAACCAGAAAGAAGTCAACGCCTATATTCCCGGCGAAGGACATAATCTTCAGGAACACTCTATCGTACTGATCAGGGGTGGCAGGGTCAAGGATCTGCCCGGGGTTCGTTATCACCTTGTCAGAGGTGCTCTAGATACATCAGGTGTTGATGGTCGTACACAGAGAAGATCAAAATATGGTGCTAAAAGGCCTAAGAAGTAACAGTTAAAGGAATAAGATAATGAGAAAGTCAAGACCAAAGAAGAGGATTCTGTTACCGGATCCAAAATACAAAGATCCGCAAGTGACAAGGTTTGTGAATAATCTTATGTTTAGTGGTAAAAAGAATCTTGCTTTTAAAATTTTCTACGACTCATTGGAAATTGTAGGAGATAAATTTAAAAGTGAGGGCAAGACTCCGCTTGAGATTTTCAAGCAGGCTCTTGATAATGTTACCCCTCAGGTCGAAGTAAAGGCCCGCAGGGTTGGAGGTGCAACTTTTCAGGTACCAATGGAGATTAGGTCTGACAGGAAAGTAAGCATCAGCATGAAGAATATGATCTCATTTGCACGAAAAAGAACCGGTCATTCAATGGCTGAAAGGCTTGCTGCAGAACTTATGGCAGCCTATAAGCTTGAAGGCGGGGCATATAAGAAAAAAGAAGATACACACAGGATGGCTGAAGCAAATAAAGCTTTTGCTCATTTCCGGTTTTAATTGATAATAAGAGGCAGAAGGAATAAATTTAAATGGACAAGAACCTGAAATATACCAGAAACATCGGAATCATGGCCCACATTGATGCCGGGAAGACCACTACTACAGAACGTATTCTGTTTTATACCGGTCGTACCCATCGTATGGGCGAGGTACATGATGGCAATGCCCAGATGGACTGGATGGTTCAGGAGCAGGAGAGAGGTATTACTATTACCTCTGCAGCTACAACTACATTCTGGAAATACACGTGATGAGGATTACAAGATAAATATTATTGATACTCCGGGGCATGTTGATTTTACAGTTGAAGTTGAAAGATCACTCAGGGTTCTTGATGGTGCCGTAGCTGTTTTTTGTGCAGTAGGAGGAGTGGAACCGCAGTCGGAAACCGTCTGGAGACAGGCAAATAAATATGTTGTACCGCGGATAGCTTTTATAAATAAGATGGACCGGGCAGGTGCTGATTTTTACAGCGTTGTTCAGCAGATCCACGATAAGCTAGGAGCTAATCCTGTTCCTGTTCAGATACCAATAGGTGCGGAGGAGAATTTCAGAGGGGTTATCGATCTGGTCAATATGAATGCTGTTGTTTATTACACTAACGATGCTACCGGTACCCATTTTGAGATAGAAGAGATTCCTGCAGATATGAAAGAGGAAGCTGAAGAGTGGCGGGGAAAACTGATCGAGGCAATTGCAAATGTCGATGATACTCTCCTTGCACGATATCTTGATGACCATGAGTCAATTACTCCGGAAGAGATCCTTGTTGCAATGAGGAAATCAACTGTTGACGGACTGGCTATTCCTGTTATCTGCGGATCTGCATTTAAAAACAAAGGGGTACAGCGTCTGCTTGATACAGTGGTCGCTTTTCTTCCTTCACCTGTTGATAAAGGTTCAGTAATTGGCATTGATCCCAGGAGTGATGAAGAAATAATACGGGAACCGGACGATGAGGCACCACTGGCAGCTCTTGCATTTAAAATTGCAACTGATCCGTTTGTTGGCCGTCTGGCTTTCCTGCGCATATATTCTGGTATACTTAAGGCAGGCGACACTGTTTTAAATGTACGGACAGGAAAAAGGGAACGTATCAACCGTTTATTCCAGATGCATGCCAACAAGCAGAATCCCAAAGAAAGTATTTCGGCCGGCGATATATGTGCTGGTGTCGGATTTAAAGATCTGAAGACGGGTGATACATTATGTGCCATCAATAAACCTATATTGCTTGAGACAATGGATTTCCCCGAGCCGGTGATTGGAGTTGCAATAGAACCCAAAACACAGGCCGATGTTGATAAATTATCAATTGCACTTAATAAACTTGCTGAAGAAGACCCAACATTCCAGGTCAGGACTGATCCCGACAGCGGACAGACTATCATTCATGGAATGGGTGAACTTCATCTTGAAATTCTCATTGACCGTCTGAAGAGAGAGTTTAAAGTTGAATGTAATCAGGGTGCTCCACAGGTTGCATACAAAGAAGCTATTACAACAACTGCCGAATTCCGGGAAGTGTTCAAAAAACAGACCGGTGGACGCGGAAAATTTGCCGATATGACATTTGATTTATCTCCGGCAGATGAAAATGTAAGAGGTCTTCAGTTCATAAATGAAGTAAAAGGCGGGCATATTCCGAAGGAGTATATTCCGTCAATTGAAAAGGGATTCCGTGAAGCGATGGTCAACGGACCTCTCGCCGGTTTCCCACTGGATAGCCTTAAAGTAGTACTCAAGGACGGTTCTTACCATCCGGTTGACTCCGATGCTCTGGCATTTGAAATTGCAGCCAAACAAGCCTTCAGAAAATTTGCAGGTAAATGCAATCCTGTGATTCTGGAACCTATCATGTCTACAGAAGTTGTTACTCCTGAAGAATATGTGGGCGATGTTATTGGTGATTTCAACAGAAGAAGAGGCAGGGTGGAAGGTATGGAATCGAAAGCAGGCTCAAGGGTCGTTAAGGCAAAAGTACCTCTGGCAGAAAAATTTGGTTATGTTACAGTACTTCGTACCCTTACCTCAGGAAGAGCAACTTCAACAATGGAGTTCTCCCATTACGAAAAGGTACCTGCGGAAATATCAAACAGAATTGTGGAAATTACAAAAGGAAAAATTCTTTAAAAGATGAGTCAGAAAATTCGTATTAAACTGAAATCTTACGATCATAATCTGGTGGATAAATCTGCCGAGAAGATCGTGAAAACAGTAAAATCTACTGGTGCAGTGGTAAGTGGACCGATTCCGCTTCCAACCCACAAAAAGATTTATACAGTGCTTCGTTCCCCGTTTGTTAATAAAAAAGCAAGAGAACAGTTTCAGCTTTCATCTTACAAAAGATTGCTGGACATTTACAGCTCGACGCCTAAAACTATTGATGCACTGATGAAGCTTGAGCTTCCCAGCGGAGTTGAAGTAGAAATTAAAGTGTGAAACCAGTAAAGTAATAAAGAGATGCAGGGATTAATTGGTAAAAAGGTAGGAATGACTTCCATTTTTGATGAAAATGGGAAGAATGTTCCATGTACGGTTCTGCAGGCCGGTCCATGTGTTGTAACTCAGATTAAGACAGTGGAAAAGGACGGCTACTTTGCTGTACAGTTAGGATTCGAAGATAAAAAGGATAAGCACACTACTAAAGCCGAACAGGGGCATTTCAAAAAGGCCGGGACAACGCCGAAACGAAAACTCATGGAATTCACCGGTTTTGGAGAGGATCAGTGTAAAGAGGGTGATGTACTTACTTCTGAGCTCTTCAGAGAGGATAACTGGGTTGATGTAAGGGGCTGGTCAAAGGGTAAAGGTTTCCAGGGTGTGGTAAAACGTCACGGTTTTGCAGGTGTTGGAGGACAAACTCACGGACAGCATAACAGGGGAAGAGCCCCGGGTTCACTTGGTGCATCATCATTCCCGTCAAGGGTATTACCAGGAATGAGAATGGCAGGCCGTACAGGAGGAAATAAGGTGATATCGATGGACCTGAAAGTTGTAAAGCTTATGACTGAAAATGATATTTTAATTGTGAGAGGATCAGTACCGGGTCCGAAAGGTGGTTACGTAATAATTACAAAATAATGGAATTAGCGATTCTTAATATTAGTGGTAAGGAAACCGGAAGAAAAGTTAATCTTAACGATTCAATTTTCGGTATAGAACCTAACGACCATGCCATTTATCTGGATACGAAACAGTATCTCGCCAACCAAAGGCAGGGTACTCATAAAGCCAAAGAACGTGGTGAGGTTGCTGGTAGTACAAGGAAGATCAAGCGACAAAAAGGAACAGGTACTGCCCGTGCTGGTAATATCAGGAATCCTCTTTATCGCGGAGGTGGCAGGGTATTCGGCCCCAGACCCAGATTTTATGGCTTCAAGCTTAATAAGAAAGTCAAACAACTGGCCAGAAGATCAGCACTTTCTTATAAAGCATCGACAAATAATATTATTGTACTGGAAGACTTCTCATTAGAGACTCCGAAGACAAAGGAAATTATCAAAATGGGAAATAACCTGAATTTTACCAATAAAAAATCAGTATTTGTTTTACCGGAACAAAATAATAACATATATTTGTCATCCCGAAATGTACAAGGGGTTGAAGTTATAACGGCCAACGAGTTAAGTACTTACAGGATTATGAAAGCTTCAACACTGATACTTGTAGAGAGTGCAGTTGACGTTTTGCAGGCAACATTTGAAAACTAGAAAATTTTGAGTAATGAATATTTTGCTTAAACCGATTGTGACGGAAAAGATGACAAGCCAGGGGGATAAATTTAACCGCTATGGTTTTCTTGTTGCCAGAAACGCAAATAAGTTACAGATAAAGAAAGCCGTTGAAGAGCTGTACAGCGTTACAGTTGACTCGGTGAACACGATGCGTTATGGCGGTAAAATAAAATCCCGGAATACCAAGTCGGGGCTTCTTACAGGAAAAACCTCAGCTACAAAGAAGGCTGTTGTTACACTTGCAGAAGGAAATAAAATAGATTTCTATAGCAATATTTAATAACCAGTATGGCAGTCAGAAAGATTAAACCTGTTACACCAGGTCAGCGACACAAGATCGCAAGCACTTTTGATACGCTCACTAGTGCGACGCCGGAGAAATCCTTGCTTCGACCGCTCAGAAAATCAGGAGGAAGGAATGTTAACGGCAAAATGACAATGAGATACATCGGAGGCGGTCACAAGAAGATGTACAGAGTTATCGATTTCCTCAGGGAAAAAGATGGGATGCCGGCAACAGTCAAAACAATCGAATACGATCCAAATCGTTCCTCGAGAATTGCACTGGTAGTCTATAAGGATGGTGAAAAGAGATATATAGTTGCGCCAACAGGACTTCAGATAGGTCAGACATTAATGTCTGGAAAGGAAGCTGCTCCTGAAATTGGTAATACATTGTTTCTAAGTGATATACCAATGGGAACGATCATCCATAACATCGAACTTAAACCAGGGAAAGGCGGCGCATTGGCACGAAGTGCAGGAACTTATGCACAGTTATCCGCACGCGATGGAAAATATGCAACAATCAAGCTTCCTTCAGGAGAAACAAGGCTTATACTCACATCATGCCGTGCAACTATCGGAACCGTTTCCAATCCTGATCATAACCTTGAGAGATCAGGTAAGGCAGGCAGGACACGCTGGAAAGGAATTCGTCCGAGAGTAAGAGGCGTAGTGATGAACCCTGTTGATCACCCGATGGGTGGTGGTGAAGGAAGAGCTTCCGGCGGGCACCCGAGATCGCGCAAAGGTATTCCTGCAAAAGGCTTCAAAACCAGGGATAAGAAAAAATACTCTGCAAAACATATTATAGAAAGAAGAAAAAAATAACTGATATATTATGAGTAGATCAATTAAAAAAGGGCCTTTCATTGATTTCAAACTAGGAAAAAGAGTCCTTGAAATGAATGAAGGACAAAAGAAATCAGTACTTAAGACATGGTCAAGAAGATCAGTGATCTCACCTGATTTTGTCGGACATACTATAGCAGTTCATAACGGGAACAAGTTTATCCCCGTTTACATTACAGAGAATATGGTTGGCCATAAACTGGGTGAATTTTCACCTACCCGTACTTTCAGGGGTCATTCCGGAAATAAATAGGGAGTAATGTAAACTATAAGACAATTAGAAATGGGTGCAAGAAAAAGAAATACAGCTGACCAGAGAAAAGAGGAAGCCAGAAACAGATACCAGGCGATTCTCAGAAACTGTCCTACGTCTCCGCGAAAAATGAGATTGGTAACCGATCTGATTAGCGGAATGGAAGTCAACAAAGCACTTGATGTCCTCAAGTTCAGTTCACAGGAGGCTTCACGCAGACTGGAGAAACTTCTTCTGTCTGCAATTGCCAACTGGCAATCGAAGAATGAAGGTACAAGAGTTGAAGAAAGCAATCTCTATGTAAAACTTATTCATGTCGATGGAGGCCGGTCATTAAAAAGACTGCAGACAGCACCACAGGGAAGAGCTTACAGGGTCAGAAAAAGATCAAACCATGTAACTCTAGTGCTTGACAGTATGAATAAGGAAGTTGAAAAAACATCAAATTAGAACAGATGGGACAAAAAGTAAATCCGATTAGCAACAGATTAGGTATTATTAAAGGATGGGATTCAAACTGGTTTGGCGGAAAAGATTTCTCCGGGAAACTTGTTGAAGACACCAGGATCAGGGAATATCTCAATGCCAGGCTGGCTAAAGCCAGCATTTCCAAGATCATTATTGAGAGAACACTGAAGCTTATTACAGTTACAGTTAATACTGCCCGTCCTGGTATCATTATCGGTAAAGGTGGTCAGGAAGTTGACAAGCTGAAGGAAGAACTTAAGAAGATCACAAAGAAAGAGGTTCAGATAAATATCTTCGAAGTTAAACGTCCTGAACTGGATGCCAATATTGTTGCAAACAATATTGCACGGCAGCTTGAAGGTAAAATCTCATACCGTCGCGCAATCAAGATGTCAATAGCTTCTACCATACGTATGGGGGCAGAAGGTATAAAAATCATGATCTCCGGTCGCCTTGGTGGCGCTGAAATGGCCAGAAGCGAATCTTATAAGGAGGGTCGTATTCCCTTGCATACCCTGCGTGCTGATATTGATTATGCTCTGGCAGAAGCTCACACAAAAGTTGGTTTGCTTGGTGTAAAGGTCTGGATTTGTAACGGGGAAGTGTTCGGGAAAAGAGATCTCAGTCCGAATATCGGCGCACGAAATGCCAAAAATAAGAGCCTGAAGAGAAAAGCAAAAAAATAGTACACTTAAGTAGTAAATAATTTTATAACAATATTTGAGCAATGTTACAACCGAAAAGGACCAAATTCAGGAGAGCCCAGAAGGGAAGAATGAAAGGCAATGCACAAAGAGGCAACCAGCTGGCATTCGGGTCATTTGGTATTAAAGCACTTGAAGAGCATTGGATTACCGGAAGGCAGATAGAAGCAGCCAGGCAGGCTGTAACACGTCATATGAAACGTGAAGGTCAGTTGTGGATCCGGATTTTTCCGGATAAACCCATTACAAAGAAACCTGCTGAAGTTCGTATGGGTAAAGGAAAGGGAGCCCCCGAAGGTTTTGTGGTACCTGTTACTCCCGGCCGGATTCTTCTGGAGGCTGAAGGAGTTCCTTATGAGGTAGCAAAAGAGGCTCTTCGTTTGGGAGCACAGAAACTTCCTATCACAACAAAATTTGTTGTAAGGCGCGATTACGTACAGGAATAAAATTTAGACAGAAATGAAAACTTCAGAAATAAGAGAATTAAGCACCTCAGATATCCTCGAAAGAATAGATACGGAGAGGACCATGCTCGTTCGTATGAAGCTAAACCATGCAATCACTCCTCTTGATAACCCGATGAAGGTTACCGAAGTAAAACTTACGATTGCACGTCTGCTAACCGAATTGCGAAAAAGAGAGTTGAATCAGAAATCTAATAGCTAGATCAGCAATGGAAAGGAATCTTAGAAAAGAACGTATAGGTGTTGTTGTCAGTACCAAAATGGACAAATCAATAGTAGTTGCCATTAAAAGGAAAGTTAAACATCCGATCTATGCCAAGTTTATTAACAGAACAAAAAGACTTATGGCACACGACGAAGCAAATGAATGTAATATTGGCGATACTGTACGTATATCGGAGACCAGGCCTCTGAGTAAAAATAAAGCCTGGAGATTAATTGAAATAATCGAAAGAGCTAAGTAATCATGATACAGCAGGAAAGCAGATTGTCAGTAGCCGACAACTCAGGTGCGAAGGAAGTTTTATGCATCAGGGTACTGGGTGGTAGTAAAAAAAGATATGCTACCGTTGGTGATAAAATTGTTGTAAGTGTGAAATCCGCACTTCCATCAGGCGAAGCAAAAAAAGGTACTGTAAGCAAAGCGGTTGTTGTCAGAACAAAAAAGGAGATTCGTCGTGCTGATGGTTCTTATATAAGGTTTGACGATAATGCAGTTGTTCTTCTTAACAATGTGAATGAAGTACGAGGAACGCGTATATTCGGACCTGTTGCAAGAGAATTGCGTGACAAGTATATGAAGATAGTCTCATTGGCACCTGAAGTGTTGTAACATATTTAAATACACAACGATGCAAAAAAAATCGCATATAAGAAAGGGAGATACGGTTATGGTTATAACCGGTGAATCAAAAGGCCAGAAAGGTCGTGTTCTGGAAGTCGAGAGAGATAAAAACAGAGCTATAGTTGAAAGTGTAAACCTGGTATCAAAGCATACCAAACCAAATGCCAAAGCTCCGCAGGGAGGAATCTTAAAAAAAGAGGCTCCGGTTCACCTTTCCAATCTGATGCTTATCGATCCTGCATCCGGAAAACCGACACGTATTGGTAAAAAACTTAATGAGAAAAATAAATTGGTGCGTTATTCAAAAAAATCAGGAGAGGAGATCAAATAATGTATATACCTGCACTAAAAACCAAGTATAAAGACGAGATCGTCCCTGCATTAATGAAGGAATTCGGATATAAATCAATAATGCAGGTTCCCAGGTTGGAAAAAATTGTTCTTAACCAGGGGGTTGGACAGGCTATTGCTGATAAGAAGCTGCTTGAATACGGTGTTAAGGAGATGTCGGATATTTCAGGACAGAAAGCTGTTCAGACCTTTTCTACAAAGGATATCTCAAACTTCAAGCTTAGAAAGAACATGCCTATCGGAATAATGGTCACCCTGAGAAAAGAGAGGATGTATGAATTTCTTGAGAGACTTATTTCAGTTGCTCTTCCCCGTATACGCGACTTTAAAGGTATCAATTCCAAACTCGATGGCAGAGGGAATTACACACTGGGGGTCACTGAACAAATCATTTTTCCGGAGATTGACCTTGATAAAATTGCTAAGATCATGGGACTGCAGATAACATTTGTAACTTCAACAGAATCTGATGTAGAAGCCCTGGCTCTGCTCAGGCACTTTGGTTTACCATTTAAAAATATAAAAAACTAGAACTATGGCTAAAGAATCGATGATAGCCCGCGAAGTTAAACGCGCAAGACTTTCCCAGAAATACGCTTCCAAAAGAGCTCAGCTTAAAGCAGATGGCGATTATGTTGGCTTAAGCCGCCTTCCAAGAAATTCAAACCCTAACAGAATGCATAACCGCTGCAAAATAACGGGTCGTTCCAGAGGCTACATGCGACAATTTGGTGTCAGCAGGATCACTTTCAGGGAAATGGCATCATTCGGACTTATACCGGGTGTAAGAAAAGCCAGCTGGTAATTTGAGATGAATATAAACTATACTAAATAATAAACGATGACTGATCCAATTGCAGATTTACTGACCAGAATAAGGAACGCCATTATGGCCGGTCATAAGATTGTTGAGGCTCCAGCATCCAATCTTAAGAAAGAGGTTGCCAGAATTCTGTTTGAAAAAGGTTATATCCTCAGCTATAAGGTTGTTGAAGGTGATGGACCTCAGGGTGTATTAAAGATTGCTCTCAAGTATAATACCAAGAGCAAGAAACCAGCGATTAAAGAAATACAAAGAGTTAGCCGGCCGGGTCTTCGGCAATATATCGGAATTGATGAAATGCCAAGAGTTCTAAACGGACTCGGAATTGCAATTATCTCAACATCAAAAGGATTAATGACCGATAAAGAGGCAAAGAAAGAAAAAATCGGCGGTGAAGTGTTATGTTATGTTTACTAAATAGGAGGAAAGCTTAATGTCACGAATAGGAAAATTACCTGTAACCCTGCCAAAAGGCGTCACTGTAACTGTCAGCGATACCAATGTGGTAAGTGTGAAAGGCCCCTTGGGAGAGTTGACTCAGGCAGTTGATAAAGACCTGAAGGTGGAAATGGTCGGAAACGAGATTGTATTATCGAGACCATCGGAATCAAAGAATCATAAATCGTTGCATGGTCTTTACCGGGCACTTATTCACAATATGGTGGTAGGAGTATCGGAAGGATTTAAAAAGGAACTTGAACTGGTTGGTGTAGGTTACCGTGCTGAAGCAAAAGGACAAAATCTCGAGATGAGTCTTGGCTTTTCCCATGAGGTAATTATTCAGCTGCCCGATGAGGTTAAGGTTGAGACAAAAACAGAAAGAAGGGCCAATCCGATCATTACACTTACTTGTATTGATAAACAGCTCATCGGACATGTTGCCGCAAAGATAAGATCTCTCCGTCCACCTGAACCTTATAAAGGGAAGGGAATTAAGTTTGTTGGTGAACAGCTTAGACGTAAGGCCGGTAAATCTGCCAGTGTTTAAGGTGTAAGAAACATGGATAGTAAGTTGAAAAAATAAATGAAAATTAAGGGCTTAACACTTGTTAAAACTGTGAAAAACCCTTGATCCGGTAAAAGAAATAAAACATGGCCTTAACAAAATTGGAAAGAAGAACAAGGATCAAAATGAGGATCCGCAAGAAAATAAACGGCTCTGCTGAAACTCCTAGACTGGCAGTATACCGTAGCAATAAGCAGATCTACGTTCAGGTTGTTGACGACCTGAATGGTGTTACACTACTGTCAGCCTGCTCAAAGGAAAAAAATATTGCAGCACAGACAGGTATCAAAAAAATTGAACAGGCTAAACTGGTTGGAAAGCTTCTTGCCACCAAATGCAAAGAAAAAGGCATTGAGAAAGTTGTTTTCGACAGAAGCGGATATAAATATCATGGCAGAGTAAAATCATTGGCTGATGCAGCCCGCGAAGGCGGATTAAAATTCTAAAGAATTATGGGAAACGGTATAAGAAAAGTAAAGACCAGCGATCTCGAACTCAAGGACAGGCTTGTCAGTATTCAGAGAGTAACCAAAGTTACCAAAGGCGGGCGTACATTCAGCTTTTCAGCCATTGTTGTGGTAGGAAATGAAGATGGTATTGTCGGTCATGGTCTTGGTAAAGCCAGTGAGGTAACAACTGCGATTGCCAAGGGCATAGAAGATGCAAAGAAGAATCTGATAAAAGTACCTGTTATTAATGGTACAATACCTCATGAGCAGGTTGCAAAATTCGGTGGGGCAAAGGTTTTTATCAAACCAGCATCTCCGGGAACTGGTGTTAAGGCAGGAGGTGCTATGCGTGCAGTTCTGGAGAGTGTCGGAGTGCATAATGTACTTGCCAAATCAAAAGGATCATCAAACCCTCATAACCTTGTTAAAGCTACTTTTGCTGCATTGCTTGAAATGAGAGATGCTTTCTCTGTTGCTGAGCACAGAGGTGTAACAATGGATAAAGTCTTTAACGGTTAGTAAAAATAATTACGATGGCAAAAATTCGTATCACACAGGTGAAAAGTAAAAACGGAAAACCCGAAAGGCAGAAAAGAACACTTGAAGCTCTTGGTATCCGTAAATTAAACCATAGTGTTGAACATGAAGCTACTCCGCAGATCCTGGGAATGGTAGTTAAAGTGAGGCACCTGGTTAAAGTTGAAAATATTTAAGATATAAAACATATTTATAATTTAAGGTTATGGATTTGAGTAACTTAAGACCTGCAAAAGGATCAGTTAAAAAAGGAAAGCGTCTCGGACGTGGTCAAGGCTCCGGTAGAGGAGGTACATCCACCAGAGGACATAAGGGCGCGAAATCCAGATCAGGTTATAGCAAGAAAATCGGATTTGAAGGAGGCCAGATGCCTCTTCAGAGACGTGTTCCCAAATACGGTTTTAAAAATATTAATCGCAAGGAATATAAGGGTATTAATATCAGCACACTTCAGACCCTCGCCGAACAGCATAATATAGAAAAAATCGATTTTGAGGTACTTTTGATGGCCGGCCTGGTTTCTAAGAATGCGTTGGTAAAGATACTCGGGAAAGGAATTCTTGAAAAGAAGCTGGAAGTTCATGCCCACGCGTTCAGTAAATCTGCTGTGGAAGCAATTGAAGCCAAAAAAGGAACCGCTGTAATACTGTAATTTCATGAGACTGTTTCAGACACTAAAAAACATCTTTAAGATAGAAGATCTTCGTGCAAGATTAGTCTATACTTTTTTAATCATTGTACTTTACAGGCTGGGTAAGTATATTACCCTGCCGGGTATTGACCCTTCACAGCTTGCAGGACTTAAGAGCCAGACCTCTTCAGGTATTATGGGGCTGCTTGATATGTTTTCAGGTGGAGCATTTTCACAGGCTTCAATTTTTGCTCTCGGGATCATGCCTTATATATCGGCATCCATTGTAGTTCAGTTACTCGGAATAGTATTTCCTTATTTCCAGAAGTTACAGAAAGAGGGTGAAAGCGGAAGAAGAAAAATGAATCAGTATACGAGATATCTGACAGTCGCAATTCTTGTACTTCAGGCACCAACTTACCTGGTAAACCTGCATGCCCAGTTGCCTGCTTCGGCATTTATTATTACAGGGACATTCTTTACGGTATCTTCTGTAATAATACTTACAGCAGGAACCATGTTTGTTATGTGGCTTGGAGAAAAAATTACAGATAAAGGTATCGGTAACGGGATTTCGTTGATTATTATGATAGGTATTGTTGCACGAATGCCTTCCGCCTTCATATTTGAAACCGGAACAAGGATGAATGGAGCAGGTGGTGCAATAGCACTGATAGTTGAGATATTATTTCTGTTTGTAGTTGTTCTTGGTACAATTCTTCTTGTGCAAGGTACTAGGCGTGTTCCGGTACAGTATGCCAGGAGGATTGTAGGAAATAAGCAGTATGGAGGAGTGCGTCAGTATATACCCCTTAAAGTAAATGCTGCCGGGGTTATGCCGATAATATTTGCCCAGGCTATAATGATGCTCCCTATGATCATCGCCGGATATGCAAGTTCAGGATCAGGATTTATGGTGGCTTTCTCTAATATGTATGGATTCTGGTATAATATGGTAACGGCTATATTAATAATTGTCTTTACCTATTTCTATACTGCCATTACAATTAATCCAGTTCAGATGGCTGAAGATATGAAGAAAAACGGAGGTTTTATTCCGGGTATTAAACCTGGAAGGAAAACTGTGGAATTTCTTGATACCATTATGTCAAGAATCACGTTCCCGGGTTCAGTTTTTCTGGCAATAGTTGCTATTCTGCCATCTATTGCAGTAAAATTTTCGGTAACGCCTCAGTTTGCACAATTCTATGGAGGTACATCACTTCTAATTCTTGTGGGTGTTGTACTTGACACTCTGCAGCAAATTGAAAGTCATTTGCTTATGCGTCATTATGACGGCCTTATGAAATCGGGTCGTGTTAAGGGCAGAACTGGTTCTGTGACATCTATATAATAAGTTTAGCGTTCTTTGATGTTGTATTTAAAGACTGATGAAGAGGTAGGGTTGTTAAAGGAAAGCAATATGCTGGTGTCGCGAACACTTGCAGAGATGGCTTCAATTATCAGACCCGGAATTACTACTCTTTATCTCGACAGAGTAGCCGAAACGTTTATCCGCGATAACGGAGCGGTTCCGGCGTTTAAGGGATATGGTGGTTTTCCCAATACACTCTGTACATCAGTAAATGAAGAAGTTGTCCATGGCATCCCTTCTGACTATGTCCTGAAGGAAGGCGATATAATATCTGTTGATTGCGGGGTAATTCTGAACGGATGGTATGGCGACAGTGCATATACATTTCCGGTAGGAGAGATTAAAGAAGAGGTCCGACGTCTTCTCGAATATACGAGGGCTTCTCTTGAAGAGGGAGTTAAAGAAGCTGTAGCCGGGAACAGAGTAGGTGACATTTCTTATGCGGTACAAACCAAAGCTGAGAGCGGAGGGTACTCAGTAGTCAGAGAACTTGTGGGTCATGGTCTTGGAAGAAAATTACACGAACAACCTGAAGTTGCAAACTATGGGAAACAGGGAACAGGTCCCAAGATGGAAAAAGGACTTGTGATTTGTATAGAACCGATGATCAACGCCGGAAGAAAAGAGACTTTGCAGATGAGAGACGGATGGACAATAAAAACGGCAGATGGAAAACCTTCAGCTCATTTTGAATATGCTGTTGCCGTAGATAAGGGGAAAGCAGATGTATTAACTACTTTTGAGTTTATTGATAAAGTTTTAAATAAAATGTAATCGTATGGCTAAACAACCATCAATTGAGCAAGACGGTACTATCATCGAAGCCCTTTCCAATGCAATGTTCAGGGTGGAACTCGAAAACGGACACGTTATAACGGCACACATTTCGGGGAAGATGAGAATGCACTATATTAAGATCTTGCCTGGCGATAAGGTAAAAGTGGAAATGTCACCATACGATTTAACAAAAGGGAGAATAACATTCAGGTATAAATAAGAAATATTAAGGTAATGAAAGTAAGAGCATCTGTAAAAAAGCGCAGCGCTGACTGTAAAATAGTCAGGAGAAAAGGTCGCATTTACGTTATTAACAAGAAAAATCCCAAGTTCAAACAGAGACAGGGATAATTTAACTAATTTTGCAACTCATTTAAGAAAAGTATTATATGGCACGTATTGTTGGTGTAGATTTACCAAGAAACAAAAGGGGCGAAGTTGGCCTGACTTACATCTATGGAGTAGGAAGGAGCACTGCTCAGAAAGTACTCGATGATGCCGGTGTTGACCGGAATGCAAAGGTTCAGGATTGGACCGATGATCAGATAAATACTATCCGAAGGATTCTGAATGATACCTATAAGCTTGAAGGGGAACTCCGTTCCGAGACACAAATGAATATCAAAAGACTTATGGATATCGGCTGCTATCGGGGTGTTCGTCACAGAATAGGTCTTCCTGTAAGAGGACAGAGTACCAAGAATAACGCCAGGACCCGGAAGGGGAGAAAGAAGACTGTTGCAAATAAGAAAAAAGCTACTAAATAAATAGATTATGGCAAAGAAGACTGGAGCATTAAAAAAGAGGGTCGTTAAGGTTGAACCTTCAGGCCAGGCACATGTTCATTCATCATTTAATAATATTATTGTTACTCTGACGAATAATTCTGGTCAGGTTATTTCATGGGCATCTGCAGGTAAGATGGGATTCAAGGGTTCAAAGAAAAACACTCCCTATGCCGCTCAGATGGCATCTGAAGAATGTGGAAAGGTTGCTTATGATCTTGGATTAAGGAAAGTTAAAGTGTTCGTTAAAGGTCCGGGATCAGGCCGAGAATCAGCAATCAGGTCAATAAGCAACGTTGGGATAGAAGTGACAGAAATAGTTGACGTAACTCCAATGCCGCATAATGGTTGCCGTGCTCCCGGAAGAAGGAGAGTATAGGGAATTATAAAAATGATTATTTGTAAGTTATAAATTTATAGCACGATGGCAAGATATACTGGCCCAAGAACAAGAATAGCAAGAAAATTCGGCGAACCCATTTTCGGTCCCGACAAGCACCTGGAAAGGAAAAATTTTCCTCCCGGGCAGCATGGAATGAATAAAAAGAGGAAGAAAACTTCTGAATATGGTGTTCAGCTCAAGGAAAAGCAGAAGGCGAAATATACCTATGGGATGCTTGAACGTCAGTTCAGGAACACCTTCGAAAAAGCTTCAAGAAGTAAGGGAGTAACAGGTGAAGTACTTCTTCAGTTACTCGAATCACGTCTCGATAACGTTGTATACCGTTTGGGTATTGCACCTACTAGAGCCAGTGCCCGTCAGTTTGTTTCACACAGGCACATTATGGTCAATGGTTCAGTAGTAAACATTCCGTCTTATCAGCTTAAACCTGGTGATATTATCGGAGTTCGTGAAAAGTCAAAATCTCTTGAAGCAATCGTAGATTCACTTACAACCAGAAAATATACAAAACTGTCATGGTTGGAATGGGATGATACTCAAATGGCCGGTAAATTTATGAGCCTGCCTGAACGTACTGATATTCCTGAAAACATAAAGGAACAATTGATAGTTGAATTGTATTCTAAGTAATAATATTAAGATAAATTCTATGGCCATTTTATCATTCCAGAAGCCTGATAAAGTAATAATGCTGGAGGCGAACGACAAATTCGGAAGATTCGAATTCCGTCCGCTTGAACCTGGCTATGGTATTACTGTCGGCAATGCACTGAGAAGAATTCTTCTCTCTTCGCTTGAGGGTTTTGCCATCACTACTGTTAAGATTGAGGGCATAGACCATGAGTTCTCTACTATAACTGGTGTAATGGAAGACGTTACAGAGATTATACTGAACCTTAAACAGGTACGTTTTAAAAGAACTGTCGAAGATGTCGATCATGAGAAGATCACTATAAAAATAAGTGGTCAGGAGGTATTTAAAGCCGGAAATCTGAATAATGCACTGAGCAGCTTTGAAGTATTAAATCCGGACCTGGTTCTCTTCAGGATGGAACCGGATGTAAAAATTCAGATAGATCTTACTGTAAATAAAGGAAGAGGTTATATCCCGGCTGAAGAAAATGAACCTGTCGATAGTGAATTCGGTCTTATCGCTATTGATGCTATATTCACTCCTATAAGGAATGTGAAATATTCAGTGGAAAATTACCGTGTTGAGCAGAAGACTGACTATGAGAAGCTTCTTTTCGAAATTGAGACTGACGGGTCTATTCACCCAAAAGATGCTCTTAAGGAAGCAGCAAAAATACTTATTTATCACTTCATGCTTTTTTCGGATGAGAAGATTACTCTTGATTCTGATGATAAACTTGCAAACGAGGAGTTTGATGAGGAAGTTCTCCATATGAGACAGTTGCTAAAAACCAAACTGGTCGACCTCGACCTGTCTGTAAGGGCTTTGAACTGTCTTAAAGCTGCTGAAGTAGAAACATTGGGTGATCTTGTTAAATTCAATAAGAACGACCTTCTTAAATTCAGAAACTTCGGCAAGAAATCGCTCACTGAGCTTGATGAGTTGCTTGATTCCATGAGCCTGTCATTCGGGATGGACGTAAGTAAATATAAGTTAGAAAAAGATTAATATAAACTGGTTAAGGAAATAGAGAAATGCGACATTCAAGAGTTATTAACCATTTAGGAAGAACAAGTTCACACAGAAAGGCGATGCTTGCCAACATGGCTTCATCTCTTATCCTTCATAAAAGGATTTCCACAACAACAGCCAAAGCTAAAGCGCTGAGAACCTATGTAGAACCTCTTATTACTAAATCAAAGGAAGATTCAACACATTCGAGAAGAGTGGTTTTTAGTTACCTTAAAGATAAGGATGCAGTAGCTGAACTGTTCAGAGAAGTATCACCGAAAATAGGTGAACGTCCCGGTGGCTATACACGGATATTAAAAACAGGCAACAGGATTGGAGATAATGCAGATATGTGTGTTCTTGAGCTTGTGGATTATAATGAAGCAATGCTTGGCGGAGAGGCTGTAAAGACCAAATCGACAAGAAGAAGAAAAACATCCAAGAAGAAGGAGGAGGTCACAGCTGAAACAAAAACCGCTAAAGCCTCCAAAACTGTAAAGGAAAAGGCTGAAAAAAGTGAGAAACCGGCTGCAGAGGCTGATGAAAATGCAGAAGAAACAGCTCCGGAAGAATAAAAGAATTAGTTTGCAAAATTTTTATAAAAGAGAGGGGTAGGTCATAAAAACTTAATCCCTTTTTTTATATATTGCATAATTGTTTAATATAAAAATAAAAATCTATGGGTCAGATAGTTAGTGTACATGCTCGTGAGATTCTCGACTCGCGTGGCAATCCAACAATTGAAGTTGATGTAATGACAGCCAGCGGTTATTTTGGCCGTGCTGCAGTACCATCCGGAGCATCAACAGGAGAAAACGAAGCGCTTGAACTAAGGGATGGCGACAAGAATCGTTACCTGGGCAAAGGAGTTCTCAAAGCTGTTCATAATGTTAATAACGTTATAGCTGAAGATATAATGGGAATGGATGTGACCGACCAGGCAGGAATTGATAAGAAGATGATTGACCTTGACGGTACAAAAACTAAAAGTAATCTTGGTGCAAATGCAATTCTGGGTGTATCCCTCGCAGTTGCCAAAGCAGCTGCTTCATACCATGGTTTACCACTGTTCCGCTATATTGGCGGTTCAAATGCAGTTACACTTCCGGTTCCGATGATGAATATTATAAACGGGGGATCCCATTCTGATGCTCCCATCGCTTTCCAGGAATTCATGATAAGACCGGTAGGGGCTTCTTCTTTCAGCGAAGGATTAAGAATGGGAACTGAAGTATTCCATTCATTAAAAAAGGTTCTAAAGGAGCGCGGATTAAGTACGGCGGTTGGAGATGAGGGTGGCTTTGCTCCCAAGCTAAACGGAACTGAGGATGCTCTTGAGACTATCATCAAGGCAATAAGTGCTGCAGGCTACAAACCGGGTTCCGATATTACCATAGCTCTTGATTGTGCTGCTTCCGAGTTCTATACGGAAGGAATGTATAATTATGCAAAATTTGAAGGACCAAAAGGTGCGAGAAGGACATCCAAAGAGCAGGTTGATTTTATAGAACAGCTTATTAACAAGTATCCGATTGATTCAGTTGAAGATGGCATGGCTGAGGGTGATTGGGACGGTTGGAAAATGCTTACAGAAAGGATAGGAAAACATTGCCAGGTAGTCGGCGATGATGTGTTCGTTACAAATGTGGATTATCTGAGAAAAGGCATCGAACTGGGATGTGCAAACTCTATCCTTATTAAGGTTAACCAGATAGGCTCACTCACAGAGACATTGAATGCCATTGAAATGGCTCACAGGGCAGGATATACAACAGTTACTTCACACCGATCGGGCGAAACCGAGGATACTACAATTGCAGACATCGCAGTTGCTACGAATTCGGGTCAGATCAAAACTGGTTCTGCAAGCAGAACCGACAGGATTTGTAAATATAACCAGTTGCTGAGAATCGAAGAGACGCTTGGAGAACTGGCTGTTTACGGGTATAAGAAATAATTTATACCTTAACTTTTAATGTAACACAGAGATACACTGAGGCAACACAGAGCCGCACAGAGGGGATATATTAATTTCTCTGTGTTCTCTGTGTTTTCTCTGTGATTCTTTGTGTAACATTTTGTTATTTTCCTATCTGTTTTTGTCACCGATTATACTCTCAGTATGATATCTGATCTCGATTTCCAACGTTATTAACAATTGTTTATAACTTCTGTTTATATCGGGTTTATAACAACGAAAGTATTTCCATTGTTTTTTGAGATTTCTGGTATAAATTTGATTCATCAGGTGAGCGATAAAAGACTGCTCAAACGATGTGGAAACGGAAAAGGTTACTTAAATGAAACACGATCTGTTTCGGTCAGACCTTCGGGTCTGCACACCAGAAGAGCCGAAGCCTGAACTAATAGACCTCGCGTCCATGATGTTCAGAAAATCGACGAAAACCGGAAACGTTCTTTCAGCGATTGTGTCACAGGGCTTCAGAATGCGAAGAGCTTAGGCTCCGGGCGATCTGAAACTGATGCCTTTTCCTTCGGGAAATGAGCAACAGCGCCTTAAAGACGCTTCTTCCTGGAAGTCCGCCTTAAAACGGGCGAAAGGAAAGCCGGAAGGTTGTGCTGTAACAGGCAAAACCTGAAAGCCATGGGTTGCAAAAAGGGATCTTGTATTCAACGAAGCGACCGGTCAGAATAACAGTAATCTGACATCGTAAACAGCCTCGGCTGGGAACGGTGGATGGGAACTAATCCTAGCGAATAGTTCCCATTATTGTTTATATACCATGCCTCATTCCCATTTTTAACTATTTTCTTTCTCTCATGTTGCCTTATTGAATATCTTTGACAATTCATTAATATTAATAATGGCATATTCAGGTCTGTCCGATTTTATTGCTGAGCTGGAAAGAAGTGATGAGCTCCTCAGGATAAAAACATTTATTGATCCCGTTCTTGAGATTACCGAGATTGCTGATAGGGTAACCAAAGCCGGAGGTAAAGCTTTGTTATTTGAAAATACCGGAACAGACTTTCCGGTTTTGATCAATGCTTTTGGATCTGAAAAGAGAATGACACTATCAATTGGAAGAAAAAATCTGGATGATGCAGGAAAAGAGATTGAAAGCATATTTGACCTTGTCTCAAAAAACAGAGGTACCTTCTTTAAGAAAATCGCTGCACTTCCATCTCTCATAAATTTATCGGGTCTCCTTCCTTTTAACAGAAGAAGGAAAGGCATATGTCAACAAGTAGTGCACATCGAACCGGACATCGGGATCCTTCCGGTTCTTAAATGCTGGCCATATGACGGTGGCCGGTATATTACACTACCGATGGTGCATACAGTGCATCCGGAAACGCATAGTACAAATATTGGAATGTACAGGATGCAGGTACTCGATAAAACAACTACTGCCATGCACTGGCAACGTCATAAGACGGGGGCAAACCATTATGAAGCGTGGAAAAAAGCCGGAAAAATAATGCCGGTTTCTGTTTCTCTGGGAGGAGATCCGGTTTATACATATTCCGCAACAGCTCCTCTGCCTGAAAATATAAATGAATATATCCTGGCTGGATTTCTCAGAAAGAAAAGGGTTAAGTTGGTAAAATGCATAACCAATGAGCTTTATGTGCCTGCTGATGCTGACATTATTATTGAAGGTTTTGTTGATCCATCAGAAGATCTGGTATGGGAAGGTCCATTTGGCGACCATACCGGATTCTATTCCCTGGCAGATTGGTATCCTAAATTTCATATCACCTGTATCACACATTCAAAAAATGCAGTCTACCCTGCAACAATTGTTGGTATCCCTCCTCAGGAAGATGCATGGCTAGCCAGAACCACAGAAAAAATATTTCTTGCTCCGATTAAGATGACCATTCAGCCGGAAATTGAAGATTTTCATATGCCTGATTCAGGAATTGCCCATAACCTTGTGATAGTTAAAATAAAAAAAACTTATCCGGGTCAGGGAATGAAAGTAATCAACTCTCTGTTCGGTGCAGGGCAGATGATGTTTACAAAGAATCTTGTAGTGGTAAGCGGTGATGTCAATATTCGGAATTATAAGGAATTGCTTGCACATATCTTTATGAATGTTGACATGGAGAAAGATCTGTTATTCATCCAGGGTCCTCTGGATGTTCTTGACCACTCTTCCGACAACTTTTCTTTTGGTGGAAAAGCCGGAATTGATGCAACTGTAAAGCATATTGAAGAATCTACAGGCAGAAAGAATTACGGACTGGTCAAAATACCGGCAGTTCACAACATCAAAAATGTTTTTTTTGACAGAAGCATAATAGCTAAACACAACCTTCAGCTTTTTAATGAGGATATTCCGATCCTCATCTTAGCAGTAAATTGTGAGAAAGATGCGGATATAATTGAAAAGACAAAGGCTTTGTTTAAAAAAAACGATTCAGAAGGAACTTTCAGGTTGATCCTTGCTGTTGATCATACAATCGATACCGGAGACTATAACATGGTAGCATGGCAGATACTGGGTAACTCTGATCCTTATCGCGATCATGAATATATTTCTTCTGATTCTATTTTTATTGACGGAACGATAAAAGCCTACAGAAAGGGCGGATTTCCAAGAAAATGGCCAAATGTTGTATGTTCGGATACTGAAACTATATCCGGAATTGATAAAAAATGGGGATCACTGGGAATAGGCGAATTCATTGATTCACCCTCAGTGAAATATCAGGGCTTATGTCGCAAGGGTAGAGAGGAAATTGAAGTTGGCGGGATCTGAGTATATTTTGATATATCGCATTGATAAAGGTATTGATAACTAATCTGTTTTTATATTATCTGATGGGAATGATGCCAGTTAAGTATCTCAGTACATTTTTTTTTGCAGATGTTTTCATTTCCAATGGATTACAGTACGGTTTTATAGTAACATCAGATCCCTCACCTTACCGGTTTATTCTGTATAGTGCACTTGTGATCTCTTTCGTATATCTGATCGTCAGGCTGCAGTCGCGGAGATTTATTAAAACAATCAAACTTCTTAATGAGAAAGAGCGGGCTCTGGAACGAATGGAATTACAGAAGGGCGAGCTGGAATTAAGAGAAAAAAATATCACCGATAGTCTTATCTATGCTCAAAGGATACAGGAAGCTTTACTGCCATCAGAATCATATTTCAGGAGCCGCATTGAAGATTCCTTTATTTTTTTCAAACCGAAAGATATTGTAAGCGGTGATTTCTACTGGATCGGTGAAAAGGGAGATAGATTTTTTATTGTTGCTGCTGACTGCACCGGACATGGAGTACCCGGTGCCCTCATGTCGATGATTGGAATGGAGATAATCGGGAAAGCCATAAATGAAGGTAATATTGAAACTCCATCAAGGATTCTTGCAGTACTGAATAAGGGACTTGAAAAGACATTCACAAGTGAAAAGAATATCGGAACAATTATCCGGGACGGGATGGATATCGGACTGTGTATGATCGACAAAAAACATAAAAAGATTCAATATGCCGGTGCTTTTTTCCCGCTTTATCTGATTCGCGACAACAGCCTGATTGAGATTAAAGGTGATAAGATTATTATCGGAATGAATCAGGAAGAGAAATCCTATACTGATCATGAACTCGATCTGATGCAGGACGATATACTGTACATTTTTTCTGATGGATATGTTGATCAGTTCGGTGGATCGGAAAACAAGAAGTTTATGTACCGCAGGTTCAGGTACCTTTTGCTTGCTATACATCGCTTCCCGGTTGAGGATCAGAAAGCCATACTGGACGAAAATATAAGAACCTGGATGGGAAGGAATGTTCAGGTTGATGATATCATGGTGATCGGCTTCAGGCCACTTGGTATGAAACCCTAAATATTCTTTTTGATTTTATCTATAAGGGCAGCGGGCTGAAAAGGTTTACTGATATAATCGTCAATACCGGCAGAAAGACATTTCTCTTTATCACCTATCATAGCATTGGCAGTAATTGCAATTATTGGTACATGTGAGTTGGTTGTGGATTCAAGGGCTCTGATCTTTTCCGCGGCAACCAGTCCGCTCATCACAGGCATCTGAATATCCATGAGAACCAGGTCGTAATTTGAAGTACCGAATTTATCAAGTGCCTCTTTCCCATTTGAGGCAGTGTCAATGTTGTGAACCAGAGGATTGAGAGTAAGAAGGGTAATCTTCTGGTTTATAAGATTATCCTCTACCAGAAGTATTTTAAGGTCTTTCAGCTCTTTGTGAACCTTGTCTTTCTGAATAAGTTCTTCCATCTTAAGCGAGGAAGCTTTCTTTTTTGGCCCAGCGATAGGATTGGTAAATGGCAGAAAAATGTTCAAAATTGTAGAATTTGTTCCTGTTTCCTGATCGAAAGAGCCATTCCCCGATGAGATCAATCTGGCAGCGAGGCTTTTTTCAATATCTGTATCTTTTATAAGAACAATACTCTTATCGGTCTGAATCCTGAACCCAATAAATGTTTCAGTTTCAGTTTCTTTAGTCTTCTTAATACTTATTGTAACTTTTATGGCTCTTTCTGAAACCTCGTTTTCAATGGTATTGAAAAGGTCCAGAAAAATCTGTTTTATTATAATCGGATCTCCAAAGCATTCCAGGTCAGAGAATTCCCTTTTGTTCAGGATGAAATCAATATTGGTCTTATCCTTTAGATTATATAGCTCGAAAGTGTTTTGAATTGTGGATACAATATTGAATCTGATAGCCTTTCTGTGCTCAAAACTGAGATTACCTGCCGATTGCATCGATAATTCATTAACGGTGGTAACCATATTATTGGTCGAAGCAATGAAGGTCTCAAGCAACTCTTTTTGCTTTTTCTGGAGACCTGATTCCATAAGCATATCAACTATAATTACGAGGTTATTCAGTGGTTCCCTTATCTTATGTGAGAAGTCGGTAATAACATCATCTTTTCTCTCATTCAATGAATAGAATTCTTTCAGTGACTCCCTTATCTCTTTATTAAGTTCCGATGCTTTACGGGTAATAATTATCCCCAGACTGGCTCCTGTAATTATCATGCAACCGGCAAGAAGCTTTTGATCAAATGAAACCAACAGTATTGCTGCTATAAGACTTACCAGCGCAATTATCGAATAGGTCTCAATTTTTTTGCTGCTTTTATCGAAATATTCCCTGGAGGATTTATTAAAACCATTATTTTTTCTATTTTCCCCGGTCCCGTTAACCATAGATCAGTGTTTTGAGGTTTTGTAAATTTAAACAAAATAAGTCATAAATATACATCAACCTAAATAAACAACCTTTGAAGTAAAACGCTAAATTTGCCCTTACGGTACGATATTTGAGCGGAAAAAGATAAAACTTTGAATTATGGTGAGAGTGATAAGAACATTTCTGTTAATAATTTTGATTATATCAGGGCCATCTCAATTCTCTGTTGTTGGGCAGGATAAAGATGGAATGGTTAAATTTACTCCTGATTTCAGATTCAACGATGGTATTTATCTGAACTTTGAACAGGTAAAAATGAACAAGCCGATACCAAAAGCCAAACTTCTGACTTCTCTCGATTACAACGACAGAGAATTCTTTAAAAAATTAATGGAAATGGATAAGATCTATTTTTATGACAATATGGGAGTAAGGCAGGAAATTGCAAAAAATTCAATTTGGGGTTATTCACGCAACGGAGTGTTGTATGTTCAGATCCAGGATAATTTCAACAGGATAACTTTCGTTGGCAGCATCTGTCACTTTGTTGCGGATGTAACAACTTATGATTCACGCTATTATAATTCTCCTTACGGATATTATGATCCTTACTATTCTCCCTATGGGTATAGTAATTATTATAATCCGTATAACTCATATTATTCACCTTACAGGCAATCGAATATGGCCCGTAATGAGTTAAAACAATATCTGATCGACTTTGAAAGTGGGAAAATACTGGAATTTAATGTTGAAAATACCGAATTGCTTTTAATGAAAGATATCCAGCTTTATGAGGAATATGTTCAGCTTCCCAGAAAAAAGAAGAAAGAGCTTATGTTTGTTTATGTCAGGAAATTCAATGAAAAAAATCCTTTGTACATACCTGTGGAAAAATACTAATACAGCATTTTAATTTTTTAACTTATGAAAAAGACTTTTATTGCTATTATATTGATTCTGGTCGGTTTTAAATTAACTATTGCACAGGCTCCTTTTCCCAGCAAGGATGAGATAAAACAATTTACCGGTTCCAAAACATGTATTGTACTTGAGGATGATCCGTTTTCTTCCTATAACTCATTTATTAAGAAGGCAGTGCAATCTTATTGGAAAATTACTCCATTTGAGTTTATTGATGTAAATGATTTTAACGTAAGACGACTGAATCCTCAGTATTCTTTTATTGTGCTAACCCAGACAAATTTTGAAAAAGATAAATCAAATTCACTATTTAATTTTATCAATCTGTTGCAGGGGAAGGATGTTAACAAACTTGGTGAGATGCCGGAGATTTGTGCTGTTCCCCTTTCATTTGCAGGGGAGGATGATCTGGAATACGGTTACAAACTGGGTGCAATTCTCATGTTCATGCAGAAACATGCTCAAATGATATCGGAAGATCCTTCACTGACAGGCAGGAAATATCTGAAATATTACAACAAATTTATTCCGGAGGTTCGGAATAAAACAATTCTGGTAAACCAGGAAGACCTATCACCGGCAATATCATCAATAGACAGGATAAATGCAATTTATAATAACAGGATTCAGATAGTCAGTGAGGATGATATTATGAAGGCTATCGAAAACAAAACCCCTGCCACGGTTGTACTTCATAAAGTTGGCCCAAAGGGGGAGAGGAATTCGGGTTATTGCTTTAAGATGCTTATCGGTACAGACGATTCCAATATGTATTATTACAATCAACATCTGATAGACAAGGCTAATCCTGATGGTTTGCTGCCAGCCGACCTGAAAAGACTTTCGAGATAATCGAGATGCAGCATTGGTAAAACAGAATCGTCTTTTATTAAACACAGAAATGTCATGGAAGAGAACAACGTATTATCAGAAACTGAAAGAAACTGGGCAATGTTATGCCACCTGTCAGCTTTCGCAGGTTTCTTTTTTCCCTTTGGAAGTATAATTGGTCCGCTTATTTGCTGGTTATCAAAAAGAGATGACTCGGCTTGGGTAAATGTAAACGGAAGATCTGCTATGAATTTCCAGCTATCCCTGCTTCTTTATATAGTTCTGGCTTTTCCTTTATGTTTTATCATAATTGGAATTCCGATTATTGCAGCACTGGTAATTTTAAAAGTAGTATGTATAATTATTGCCAGCGTTAAGGCTGCGAAGGGAGAAATTTTTCGTTATCCGCTTTCCATACCCTTTATTCAATGATATTTTAATACCTCCCTGAGGAAGCGGTCTTTTTATTTTAATGGCTCGTGAAAGTACTCTGGTTAACCCTGAGGGCATGGCTAAATTTTGTCGGCCATCTTCTTTCACAAATACCAGCTGAATATCTTACAACCAGACAATTAAGCTGCCTTCTTTGAAACATGATCTGGTTTATGCGGGGCCTCCTGTTACAGACCAGATATTCGTACCGACGATATATTAATGTTAATAATTAAACAAACATCTCCCGATTGACATTATAAAGCTTCTTAAATACAAGGTGTTGAAAGTTAATATGTTGATTTTCTGTCATTTCTGACCCCATGTAATAAAAGCATGCCAGATCAGGACTATAGATCGATAGTTTCAACAGATGGGAACTTTCTTCTTTCTCCCTTCTCCTTTCTCCTTTTATCTTTATACTTTTGTCTATAAAATTTTATCATTTATCAGCTGACTATGTCTTCAAAACCATCTATACCAAAAGGAACCAGGGATTTCTCCACTGAGGAGATGTTGAAACGTGATTATATTTTTGAAACCATTAAACAGGTATTCAGGTTATATGGTTACCAGCCTATTGAGACACCGGCTATGGAGAATCTTTCTACTCTTCTGGGAAAGTATGGTGAGGAGGGTGACAAACTTCTCTTCAGGATCCTGAATTCTGGCAATTTTCTTAATTCGGTAAATGATGAAGATCTTATTTCCAGGGAACCTGGAAAACTCTCTTCAAAAATATGTGAGAAGGGGCTGAGATACGATCTTACAGTTCCTTTCGCCCGCTATGTTGTTCAGCATCGTGATGAAATAGTTTTCCCGTTTAAAAGATACCAGATTCAACCTGTCTGGCGGGCAGACCGGCCTCAGAAAGGCAGGTACCGTGAGTTCTTTCAGTGTGATGTTGATGTTATCGGGAGCGACTCTCTGCTGAATGAATATGAGCTGATATTGATTATAGATGACATATTCAAAAGACTTAATCTATCAACTGTTGTTAAGATCAACAACAGGAAAGTTCTGTCAGGAATAGCCGGATTTATTGGTGAAGAAGACAGAATAACCGATATTACTGTGGCAATCGATAAACTCGATAAAATTGGGATTGATGCTGTTAATGCCGAATTAGGAATCAAGGGTTTATCTCCTGGGGCTATCTCGGATTTGCAACCAGTCTTACTTCTCAGTGGAAATACTGATTCCAAGCTGAATAAGCTCAGCAAATTACTTTACCGGTCAGAAATTGGAATGAAGGGGATAGAAGAGCTCAGGACTCTGTTTGCACATATTGGAGACTCTAATTTATCATGTGATATTGAGCTTGATCTTACCCTTGCAAGAGGTTTGAATTATTATACTGGTGCAATTATTGAAGTTAAGTCGAAAAATGTGCCCCTTGGAAGTATTTGTGGTGGTGGTCGATATGACAATCTCACCGGGGTATTTGGGATGGAAGGAGTATCAGGCGTTGGGATTTCCTTTGGCGCCGACAGGATATATGATGTACTTAACCAGTTAAACCTGTTCAGCGATATCAAAACATCTTCCACAGAGGTACTGATAGTCAACTTTGGGGAGAATGAGATAAATTACGCTGTTAAAATTCTCAACCAGTTGCGAAGCATGGGTATAAGTACCGAATTATACCCCGACAGTGTTAAACTAAAAAAACAGATGTCCTATGCCGATTCAAAAGGAATATCTTATATCATTATGGCAGGTGCTGATGAGATACAGGAGGGAAATATCACTGTAAGGAGTATGTTATCGGGAGATCAGAAAAGTATTCCACTGAAAGACCTTGATTCATTTGTAAATGATGAGATAAGGGTGTCAAAGTGATCAGGATGTTATTTGAAGACTATTTAAGCTATTAAAAGATGAACTATAAAATTTCACCCGAAAATATTAAGTTAGAAAAGATATGGGAAATTCTGAATAATGGAATTAAGCTTTCTTTGTCACAGGAATCAATTGATCTTATAACTAATTGCAGGAACTATCTTGATTATAAGCTCGAGAATACTACATCCCCTATCTATGGGATAACAACCGGATTCGGTTCGCTTCATCATAAGAATATTAGTCACGATCAGCTGAGTAAGCTTCAGGAAAACCTTGTTATGTCTCATGCATGCGGAACAGGTCCGCTGGTCAGGGAAGAGATAGTCAGACTTATGCTGTTTCTGAAAATTCATGGATTAAGTCTTGGAAAATCAGGAGTTCAGGTGGAGACAGTTCAGCGACTGATCGATTTTTTTAATGAAGGTATCAGTCCTGTTATTTATGAACAGGGGTCTCTCGGTGCGTCAGGTGATCTGGCTCCTTTGGCTCATCTTGTTCTGCCGCTTCTTGGCATGGGAGAGGTGATTTATAAAGGAATGAGATATGGTACAGAGGAAATCCTCAAAAAGTTTGGCTGGTCACCACTGGGATTGAAATCAAAGGAAGGACTGGCTCTGCTTAACGGGACCCAGTTCATGAGTGCTTATGGAGTATATATTATGGCAATGGCTGAGAGACTTTCATTGGTTGCTGATGTAGCATCAGCTATTTCCCTTGAGGCTTATGATGGAAGACCGGATCCGTTTTTTGAAATCATTCAGGCGATAAGACCTCACAAAGGTCAGATTATTACTGCTGAGTTTATAAGGAAGCTATTAGAGGGTAGCCAGTTGCTGGCCCGCGAAAAAGCCCATGTACAGGATCCGTACTCATTCCGCTGTATACCACAGGTACATGGAGCCAGCAAAGATGCAATAAGCTATGCAAAAACAGTTATCCTCACGGAAATAAACTCTGTTACTGATAATCCGACAATTTTTCCTGACGAAGATCTGATTGTGTCAGGAGGTAATTTTCACGGGCAGCCTCTTGCTCTCATCTTCGACTATATGGCAATTGCACTGGCTGAGCTGGGGAGTATTTCGGAAAGAAGGGTATACCGATTGATTGCCGGACAAAGAGATCTGCCTGAATTTCTGGTGGCAAATCCGGGATTGAACAGCGGATTTATGATACCTCAGTATACTGCAGCTTCAATTGTCAGTCAGAACAAACAACTTTGTACTCCTTCGTCAGTTGATTCGATTCCTTCGTCAAATGAGCAGGAAGATCATGTAAGTATGGGGGCAAACGGAGCTACAAGGTTGTTACGTGTTGCAGAGAATCTTGAAAAAATAATTGCAATTGAATTATTTACTGCTATACAGGCACTGGAATTCCGGAGACCATTAAAGTCATCAGCGTTTATTGAAGAAGTTGTAAAATCATTCCGGAAAAACATTCCCTTTATAAGGGATGATAAAGTTATGTACAGTGAAATAAGCAAATCAATTGATTTTGTGAGAAATTTTAAGATCAACTTATAATTAGCGACGAGGAGTAACTCTCTGTTGCTGATTCATATTCTGCAATTCGTTAAGAAGTTGAATTTTATACTGGTTTTCAGCCTGATAAAATCTGATAACTTTTGCAGGAGGCAGAACTTCTTTAAGTTTCTTGTGAAATTCCACAGCGAGTGCTGATTCCTTGGTTATAGTTGCAACCAGGTTATCACCCATTTCAGTTAGCTGATTATTGGTCAGCTTATTTTCATTCTGATTAAAATTCCTGATAATTAAACTCTTTTCGGCCTGTATCTGGTTTCTCTGATCCTGATATTCATTGTAGATCGGCCAGAATTTCTCTGCCTCCAGTGAAGTCAGATTCAGTTTTTTTGTAAAGAAAGCTATCTTATAGGAATTCAGTCTTTCGATATTAGGATTCTGTGCTGCTAATTTTATTAAAGGGAAAATCAGCATTATAAGTAATATTATTACTCCTCTTTTCATAATTTTGAACTTATAATTGTTCATAAATATCGCTAATTTCAATGTTTTCCGATATGAGATAATCAATTATTTCATTTTTACTTACATCCGGCATCTCTTCTGAAAAATCAATTGAAGCCGCATCTTTTTCCAGAGTATACATATCGATATCATTTAAATATGAATCGGGATATTCTTCAAGGACAACTTCTGATACCTGAGTAGCCATTTTCGAAGGTGTTAATATAATTACCCCAATATAACTAAGAAGAATCAAACCGGCAACCGAAGCTGCAATTGCAAGATAAGGTCTGATTGTTCTTAATATGCCGGGCCTGTTTACTACTTCATCATAACCGGATGTGGCAAGAATGATCTTCCTGTTTACCTCCTCAAAGTAGTTTTCAGGTACTTTAAAAGGATTATTTTCCGGTATTTCATTTAGTTTTTTCATCATTATTTTAGATAGTTAAGTATCAAAAAGGTTTAATCTCCTCCCAGCATTTTTTCAATTTTTTTTACTGCCAGATGATAAGATGCCTTAAGAGCTCCCTCTGAGGTCTTAAGGACTTTGCTCATTTCATTGTAAGTCATTTCATCGAAATATTTTAGATTAAAAACAATGCGCTGCTTCTCAGGAAGAAGCAAAATCGCATTCTGTAGTTTCAGTTGTGCTTCATCTCCATCGAACCATGTGCTCCCTTCCTGCGAATTTGAGAAATGGGCGCCCAGGTCATCAATGGATACAGCCGCATTTCTCTTTCGCTTATTGATCAATGCCAGTGCTTCGTTTGTAGCAATAGTATATAGCCAGGTATAAAGTGAACTTTCACTTCTGAAATCTCCAATGCCCCTCCATGCATTGATAAAAGTGTTCTGAAGTGCATCATCGGCATCTTCGTGAAGGATTACAAGCCGCCGGATATGCCAGTACAATTTTGAGCTGTATTTTTCAACAACAAGCCGGAATCCCTTATTCAGATCTGTCTTAAGTAATTCTGAAATGTTACCGTCGGGCTTAATACTTATCAATTGTAATTCAGATTTCTTTCTTAGATATTAAAAACCTTGAAAGGTTTAAAGATATAATATTTTTTTTTGCCCCCCCATCCCCCCTAAAGGGGGGCTAATTCTCTGGATTTAAGCTAATTCATTAATGTAGTCGATTTATTCCCCCTTTAGGGGGAAGGCCGCGAAGCGGACTGGGGGCATCTTCGTAATGAATTATCCCCGGAATTGTGATAAATTTGCAGCCATACGAATTAATTTGATTTCTGATGGCACTTCAATGTGGAATAATAGGTATCACGAATGTAGGTAAAACAACTATTTTTAACTGTATCTCAAACACCAAAGGGGAAACTAATGCTTTTGCATTCAGTGCAACAAAATCAAATATGGGCGTTGTACAGGTTCCTGATCCAAGGTTATATGAACTTGAAAAACATCAGGTTACTGATAGAATAGTTCATACAACTGTTGAAATTGTGGATATTCCGGGGTTGGCTAAAGGTTCAAATAAGGGGGAGGGAGTCGGCAATAAATTCCTTGGTGATATCAGAAATACAGACGCACTTATTCATGTACTAAGATGCTTCGATGATGACAGCCTGCAACATATCGACGGTTCTGTTGATCCTGTTCGCGATTTGGAAACTATTGACCTGGAACTGCAGGTGAAGGACCTGGAATCGGTGGAGAAAAAAATAGAGAGGCTTTCCAGAGCTGCTAAGACCGGCGATAAAGATGCAAAACATGGGGTAGAAATACTGAATCGCTTCAGGGATCATTTTGAGAATTTCAACAATGCAAGAACTCTTGATATTAAGGATGACGACAGAAAATATGTGGACGACCTCTTTCTGCTTACCATGAAACCAGTAATATATGTATGTAATGTTGATGAAGAATCAGCTGTCACAGGTAATAATTATGTAAATAACATAATTAAGTATCTTGAGGGAAAAAATACTGAAGTACTGATAATTGCAGGTGCTATTGAAGCTGAAATAGCTGAACTTGAAAATAATGAGGACCGGCTCGCGTTTCTTAAGGATGCCGGTCTCAATGAACCAGGAGTAGATAAACTTGTCAGAGCTGCCTATAAAATGCTTAATCTTCAGACTTTTTTTACGGTCGGACCCATGGAGATCAGAGCCTGGACCATTAAAGCCGGAATGACAGCGCCTAAGGCAGCCGGAGTGATTCACAGCGACCTTGAAAGAGGTTTTATAAGGGCTGAAGTAATGAAATATAATGATTTTATTTCTCTCGGATCTGAGCATGCCTGCAAGGAAGCCGGTAAGTTTTATATTGAAGGAAAAAATTATATTGTTGAGGATGGAGATATCCTTCATATCAGGTTTAATGTATAAGATATTTATGGCCAGGCGTTTCCTGATTTTACTATTGCTTGGTTCATATATCCCTGTATGTTTTTCACAGATCTCAGATAATGATAACCGATTACGTGAAATTATCAGCCGGTACGGACAGGCAACAGTAACCGTCCCATATAGTGACATCAAGTCAGCGGACATTCTTACCCGGAACGTATCAATTTTGACGGTAAGAAATAAAATGTTCTATATCAGTATCTCCCCGCTTACTGTTGAATGGTTTGTCAGGCAGAAATTCAATTATTCAATACTCGAAACTGCCCCTGTTAAAGGTGTTATTTCTGCTTCTGATGTGGCTCAGGCATTGGAATGGGATACATATCCATCTTATTCACAATACGATTCGATAATGCAGAATTTTAAAGATATCTACCCGTCACTATGCCGCGTCGATACCATAGGAACAAGCGTGAATGGAAAGCTGGTTCTTGCCCTGAAGATTTCGGATAATGCAGCAATGGATGAAGACGAACCTGAAGTTTTCTACACTTCAACTATACATGGTAATGAAACCGGAGGATTCATTCTGATGCTCCATCTTGCAGATTATCTTCTTAAAAATTATAACACTGACGACAGAGTGAAAAACCTGGTCGATAATCTTGAGATATGGATAAATCCTCTTTCGAACCCTGATGGTACATATGGAACAGGAAACATAATATCATCACCCACCCGCTATAATGCAAACGGCTATGATCTTAACAGGAACTTCCCTGATCCGTTGACACCGAATACCGTTAAACAGAAGGAGACTCTTGATATGATAAAATTTATGAGAGAGCGCAGATTTGTCCTTTCAGCAAATTTTCATTCTGGCGAGGAAGTCGTTAATTATCCATGGGACAGATGGTTAACAATACTGCATGCGGATGATTCATGGTTCCATAGCATCAGCAGAGCTTATGCAGATACGGTTCATTCATATTCGGAACCCGGATATATGAGTTTTCTTGAGGATGGTGTTACACGCGGCGCAGTATGGTATATTGTTTATGGGGGAAGGCAGGATTTTGTAACTTACGGATTGCAGGGGAGGGAAGTGACGATTGAAGTGGATAATCAATACATTACTCCGGCTCAGCAACTCAGTTTGTTATGGCAGAAAAACTGGCATTCACTTCTTGGATATCTGGAAAATGCTTTATACGGAATCCACGGACAGGTACAAGATGCCGTAACTGTTGTTCCGGTTCCTGCAAAAATTTTCATAAAGGGTCACGATAAGGATAGTTCCCAGGTCTATTCTGATACGATTACCGGTAGCTTTGTCAGGTTTCTTTCTCCCGGTATCTGGAACCTTACCTTTTCGGCAACAGGATACAGGGATACAACTGTCAGTGATATTGCAGTATATCCATATCAGAGCACAGATCTTGTAGTAAATATGGTTCCACTATCAATCCAGGATGATACAACGAAAAATGATAAAGCGATCCTTTATCCTAATCCCGTATTATCTGAATTAAAAGTAATACTTCCTGAAAGGATTATTGGAACGATTAACGTGAGGATTATTGATCAGGCAGGCCGTATTATTTTGGATTATGGCACAGAATATATGCCCGGAATTCCACTGCCGATAAATGTAAAAGGGTTATCTGCCGGAGTATATACAATTGTATTCACAAGCAAGGGGACAAGAGTATCATATCGCGGAAGATTCATTGTCATTAAATAATCATCATCGTTTGCTTCTGTAATTAAAACATGTATTTTTACACCCTGCTATTATTTTTAGGGATTAGATTTCACATGATTCATGAGGACTTTGCATTTAAAAATATGAAGAAAAGTAAGAAGTTGGGAAAAAGGGCTGTATCTGTAATATTTACTATATCTGTTTTCCTCAGATTATCTGGTCAGGGTGCATATCTTCCTCCGGATAAACCACGTCTGATAATAGGTATTATAGTTGAACAGCTAAAGTTCGATCAGATAGAAAAGTTCCGGGACAAGCTGGGAGAGGATGGTATAAAACGATTGATAAATGAGGGAACTTATTTTAAAAATGCCTCTTTTGAGTATATGCTTACACAATCTGCTCCGGGACACGCGACTATATCAACAGGAGCAGAACCTTCTTATCATGGTATTACATCTGACAACTGGTATGTGCCACTCAAAAATGAATTAATTTACTGTTCAAAAGATGTAACTGTTAATCCTGTAGGAGGAAGTTACGAATCAGGCCTGCATTCGCCTGTAAACCTTCAGGCATCGACATTTTCAGATGAACTTGAGATGGCGACAAACAGAAAAGCAAAAGTATTCGGGGTAGGGTTAAAAGAGAGTTCTGCAATATTTTCAGCAGGACACGCAGCCAATGCAGCTTACTGGTTTGATAATACTACCGGGAGCTGGATGACTAGCACATATTATATTAAGTCTCTGCCTTCATGGGTTAATGACTTCAATGCCATGAAGTTCCCTGAATCATACCTGAATAGTGTCTGGACTCTTTTCAGACCTGTACAGGATTATTCGGATTGCCTCCCGGATACCAGTGAATTTGAAGCCGGATTTAACGGCATCAATTATTTCCCCTACGATCTTAAGAAGATCAGATCAAAGGGTATCAGTAACTCAAAAAATGACTACTCTCTCCTAAGGGAAACCCCGTTCGGAAACACCTTGACAACCAATTTTGCCATTAAACTAATTGAGAATGAAAATCTGGGCAAGGATGACATAACAGACTATCTTTCAATATGTTATTCAGCAACTGACAACATAGGTCATAGATTTGGTCCATCATCGGTGGAAATGGGAGATGCAATTTTAAGGCTTGATGATGAAATAAAGAATCTTCTGACATATATAAATGACAAAATCGGGAAGAAGAACATCCTGTTGTACTTCACTTCCGCCAATGGTGTATCTGAAATTCCGGCAGTGCTTGAACAAAATCGGATTCCGGCCGGATATTTTAAACAAAATCAGGCCCTGCAGTTGCTAAGAAGTTATCTTAATGCTGTTTATGGAGAAGGAGACTGGGTTAAAGGCTATTCAGAGAGACAGGTTTTTCTTAACAGGACACTGATTGAGGATGCTCGTCTATCACTTGAAGATGTACAGAAGAAGGTTGCCCGCTTCCTGGTCCAGTTTACAGGTGTTGCGGCAGCCTACCCGTACTCAGCGTTCGAGGCAAATGACTTCGGCAATGGTAATCTTAAAAGAATTATTAATAATTTCAGTCCCCAGCGGTCAGGTGATGTTATTGTTACTCTTAATCCGGGATGGATTGAGAAGGAGGGTGACTATGTGACAAATCATAATTCCCCATATGAATATGATTGTCATGTACCGCTGATATGGTATGGGTGGTCAGTTAACAGAGCGACAGTAACACGTCATGTTAATATGACCGATATTGCTGCCACATTATCCTCGCTTTGCAGAGTTCCTTCGCCAAATGCATGTACCGGGGAACCATTGTTTGAACTGTTCAGATAATAGATCCGGATATAGAACCATCAGCTCCGGAGAACATCTCTTATTTTACAGGCATTTTTCAGAAGTTGAGGATTTCTTTCACATCCGTTTCCCAGGACGATGAGATCAGCACCGGCTTTAAAAATCTCTTCAACCTGTTTTTCGTTTTTAATTCCGCCACCTACAGCCACAGGAATTGACACATTTTCCCTTACGGCTCTGATGATATTTACAGGAACGGGGTTCTCAGCCCCACTGCCTGCCTCCAGATATATCATCTTGTGACCAAGCATCTCCCCGGCAAGTGCTGTAGCTACTGCAATATCGGTTTTGTCAGGAGGAATTGCTTCGGTCTGACTTATATATTCGACAGATGTTCTGGTGCCGGAACTGATCAGGATATATCCTACAGAGATAAGTTTTTCCCTTACATTTTTCAGGTAAGGTGCTGCAATAACATGATTACCAATTATATATTCAGGATTACGTCCTGAAATAAGAGACAGGAGCAATATCCCGTCAGTATTCCGGGTAAGCTGTAAAAGACTGCCAGGGAACAAAATTACCGGTATTGAACAGAGTTCTCTGACCTCATTGATCAGTATATCAATACTGTTAAAAGTAAGGCTACCTCCTACAAAAATATAGTCGGTATTGCTATCGTCTGCAATTTTCAGGAGGTTTTTAATTGAATCTCCTTCAGCTTTGTCCGGATCAAGCAGAAGAGCGATACTTTTTTTACCCGGGAACCTGGATGTTTTCATAATTTTTTTTTGTCCAAACTATTGCATAGTTGTCGTATTTTGAATAGTAGAGAATAAATGAATCATTTATCTTGTCGGTCTGTACTTTGCCCCTGATCTCTCCTGAATCCTTCACAGTGAATGGCTCGATGGTAATGTTTTTTCTAATACTTATGCCCTCTTTATCACAGATTTTATAAAGTGCCTCTTTTGCACACCAATGTATATAGAGATGATATTTACGGTCTTCCTGTTCTTTTGTAACCCGTTCCTTCCTGTTAATGAATTTGAATGCAATTGCAGCAATGTTGGTACTCATGAATTCAAGATCTATTCCAACCTTTTCATTTGTACTCAGGAGTATGGCAGTAAGTTTATGAGAATGTGAGATACTGATAAAGCGGGAACCATCTTTTAGGAATGGTTTGTTATTCTTATTGTAAACTATCTTTGCTTCTTTTCCTATGAGTTCAGAGAGGAGTGCTCTTACACTCAGGAACTCAAGTTTTCGCGAGTTACTGCTGAAGCTTTTATATTTCTTTTTTTCATCACTGTCAAGCGTAACCAGCTCAAGCAAAGAGTCCAGATCTTCCTCAATCTTCCATACTCCCAGGATTGAGAACTCATTTAAATAATGTTTTGTGATACAACCCATTGCAGACTGATAAGTACTATTATTCCCACTTCAGAGTTTCAATCAGATGTATTATATCTGCTCTGAAAAAATTAATTACCGGTGCGAGTGAATCTGCATCCGGTTCAGACGAAAAATAAAGAGATCCCCTGAGGTAATGTTTTATACTGTCAGTTGCATAAAATTGGACTGCAGAAGCCGTATTTCCTTTAAGGTCATATAAAATCCCATATACTCTGTTTTCCTGATCATTGAATTGTTTTTCATCAATCGCATCGGCTTTGGTGATATGATTTTTTACGTTCATCTTATACGTCTGTTCCATTAGGGCCGGAAAGTCATTTCTGATATCCTTGTACGTAAGATAAATCTTAGCTTTGTAAGCCGGGAATTCAATATTAAACCAACCGGGCTCAGTATTGCCATTATCTTGTAGAGATAAATGTCCATAGGCAGGGTATTCAAAGGATAGCGGCATCTTATTGTTCTTTAAGGTCTGTCCATTGAAATGCACATACTGTCTTTTTGGAAGATCAATCCTGAAGTATCCTTTTGGTTTTGGAACTGCTACCTCCCTGCAACTGGTGGAAAAGCACAGAACTATCAATATCGATAAAAAACTAATCTTTCTTAATTTCTCTTTCATTTTCATTTATTTCAACCCGGATCTCCTTAATCCTTCTCCTGTCTGCAGATTCAATCCTGAAGGTAAAAATTCCGTATTTTATTTCCTGCCCTTTCTGAGGAATCTCTCCTGTAAGTTCAAGGATCAGTCCGGCGAGTGTTTCAGATTCTCCCCTGACTTCATCGAGCAGGTCTTCCTCAATTTCCAGTATCTTACAAAAATCATTCAATAAGATCTTACCTTCAAAAATATAGGTTTTTTCATCCAGTTTACGGAACAATAACTGGTCCTCATCGCTTTCATCCGTTATTTCACCAACAATTTCCTCAAGGATATCCTCAAGGGTAATTATGCCAGAGGTTCCCCCATATTCATCAATGACAACAGCCATATGAATTTTCCTGGTCTGAAAATCCTTGAGAAGATCATTTATCTTTTTTGTTTCAGGAACAAAATACGAAGGCCTGAGCAATGCCTGCCATTTAAAACTTCCAGGATTATCTGTATAAGGGAGCACATCTTTGGCATACAAAATACCTTTTACCGAATCGAATGACCCGGAATATACTGGTATTCTTGAAAAACCTGAACTTATAATGACCGGCACAATCTTATCGAAACCTGATTTAATATCAATTGCTGTCACATCAATCCTAGGACACATTATTGCACTTACATTTATGTTACCAAAATTGACGATTCCCTTAAGAATTTTTTCATCCTCATTAAAATCATTTGACGTAAGTTCGAGAGCATCAGAAAGGTCATCCATACTTATATTTGACCACCTGGTTCCTGATCTTTTTTTTACAAATGATGAAGAAAATATCAGCAAAGATGTCACAGGAAGAAAAACTTTCTGAAGAAAAGTAAGGGGGTATGCCATAAACAGGGCCATTTTCACATGATTTCTTGAGGCATAGACCTTAGGCATGATTTCTCCGAAAAAAAGAAGCAGAAAAGTAATTATACCGGCATTTATTATGAAACCGACTAAGGGGTCCGTGTTGAAATCAAATAATCTGGAACTGATAAATGCCGAGAGTAATACAACCGCAATGTTTAAGGTGTTGTTTGCAACAAGTATTGTACTTAGAAGTTTTTCGGGTTTATTATACATATTAAGGGCAATTCTTGCCCGTTTGCTTTTATTAGTCTTAAACTTTTCAATGTCTTCAGGTCTGAATGAGAAATATGCTACCTCAGCACCGGACATCAGGGCTGATCCCAACAGAAGGATAAATAAAATGAATAGTCCTGTAATTATTTTAAAATCAGGGACATTGACAGTAATGCCGGAAAAAACTGCAATAAATGAAAATATATATACAGGTTCCAATTGAGTTCCTATTAATAAAACTGGCTAAAAAGGAAGATCATCCTCATTCTGGGTAGAATCAGGTTTGTCCTTCTGGAAGTCGTCCCCACTTAATTCTTCGCTAACGATATCTGTATTAAAAGAAATATCACTGCTTTTTGGTTCATTAACAGGCTGGTAGGGAGAGGATGGTTCATTTACATTCGGGCCGGAGGATTCCTTACTCTGGCCAGCATTTTTTCCTGTTTCCTGCTGGGCGGAAGTACCGGTGAAGCCCGTTTTTTTCTCGAGAGAAAGTAAGGTATCGGCAAGAATTTCAGTTATATACTTGTTGATTCCATCCTTGTCAACATAGGATCTAGTTTTTATCTTACCAACAATATAAACCTGTGAACCTTTCTTAACTGTTTTTTCAGCTACTTCTGCCAGGGCTCGCCAGAGTACAATATTATGCCACTCGGTCGACGTAATTGTTTCCCCTTGCTGATTTGTATATGTTTCACTTGTTGCAAGCGGAAAAGTTGCTTTGGCAACTCCTTTGTCAAAATACCGGATCACAGGATCTTTTCCAACATTGCCGACAAGTATAACTTTATTGATTGACATGTAGTTATGTATTTATTAATAAATAAAATAACGGACTGTAAAGTTAAGAAAAAAACCACTTTGTACAACCATCTGCTGTAATAATTGATTAAATCTCATATTCTCAATATTTTATGAGTTTTTTCCGTAATCGCACTATTATTCTTAAAATAGTACCTGCTATAGTGGTGTTTCATCTATTTCATTGTAATTAAGGCATTAATAAAAGTAAAAAAAAAAATTATTCTGTAAGTGTTTCTATTTAAACAAATAATATTTTTATATTTGCACAGTTGAAAAAAACGCATACTCAAAATAATTTGTTGAATTTTAAACTTCACGAAAAATGACTAAAGCAGACATTGTAAATGAAATTGCCAAAAACACTGGTATTGAAAAAGTAACAGTACAGAAAACTGTTGAAGCCCTTATGGAAACTGTTAAAGATTCTATGGTAAAAGGTAGTAACGTTTATCTTAGAGGTTTTGGAAGCTTCATCGTTAAGAAAAGAGCCAAAAAAACAGCAAGGAATATTTCGAAAAATACAACCATTATAATTCCTGCCCACAATATCCCAGCTTTCAAGCCGGCAAAATCTTTCATAACCAAAGTTAAATCACACGTAAAGAAATAATCCTCTATGCCAAGCGGTAAAAAAAGAAAAAGACATAAGATGGCCACTCACAAACGCAAAAAGCGTTTGCGGAAGAATAGACACAAGAAGAAATAGCAGATCAGGACGTGGTCATTCATCAAGTATTTTAAACCTAAAGATCTGATGGTCTTTAGGTTTATTATATTAAGTATGTCGGGTGGAGATAATATATTAACTCTGATTAATATAGTGAAGTGGTAAACAAGGATTTAATAATTGATGTTGGTGATTCCGACGTTGCATTGGCTTTGTTGGAAGACAAGCAGCTGATAGAGTTAAATAAGGAAAAACGTAATGTCAGGTTTTCTGTCGGGGACATTTACCTGGGAAAGGTAAAGAAGATAATGCCCGGACTCAATGCTGCATTTATAAATGTTGGATACGAGCGTGATGCATTCCTGCATTACCTTGATCTTGGTGCCCAGTTCAGGACACAGCATAAATACTATTTAACAGCTATTCAGAAGCAGGGAAGAGTTCCCCCTGTTCATAAATTCCAGCCTGAGCCTGACATTGACAAGGATGGAAAGATAACAGACGTATTGACCACCGGCCAGACTGTTATTGTTCAGATCACCAAGGAACCCATATCGACCAAAGGACCAAGGCTTGCCTCCGAAATCTCACTGGCCGGAAGGAATCTTGTGCTTATGCCTTATAATGATAAGGTATCAGTTTCATCAAAAATTGAGAGTATTGAGGAAAAAAGTCGCCTGAAAGCTCTGGTGCAGAGCATTAAACCCAGAAACTACGGTGTTATAGTAAGAACCGTGGCAGAGGGTAAAAAAGTGGCAGTACTCGATGCAGAGCTCAGGGAACTTGTACGCAAGTGGGAATCAGCATTTTCCTTACTCAAAAAGGAAACTAAGACCCCCAGACTGTTCATCGGTGAGATGAACAGAACCTCCACAATCCTTAGGGATATGCTTAATGTTACATTTAGCAGTATTCATATCAACGATCCTTCCCTGGCTAATGATATAAGGGTGTATATCAGAGAAATAGCTCCGGAGAAAGAAAAGATTGTCAAGGAGTATAGGAGCTCCCTTCCCATATTTGACCACTTCGGAATTAATAAGCAGATAAAAGCTCTTTTTGGAAAGACAGTTTCTTTCAAACATGGAGCCTATCTTATAATTGAACATACTGAAGCTCTTCATGTTATTGATGTTAACAGCGGAAACAGATCAAGATCAGGTAATGACCAGGAATCAAATGCACTGGAGGTTAATATGGAAGCTGCTACCGAAATAGCCAGGCAATTACGCCTGAGAGATATGGGTGGTATAATTGTTGTCGATTTCATCGATATGCAAACGGCAGAAAACAAACAACAGCTTTATGAAAAAATGAAGGATGTGATGGGAGGTGACAGAACCAAACATAATATACTTCCGCTTACAAAATTCGGTTTGATGCAGATCACCAGGCAACGGGTAAGGCCTGAAATGAATATAGTTACTGATGAAAAATGCCCGTCGTGCCAGGGTACAGGAGAGACAAAACCAACAATCCTTTTCACTGATGAGCTGGAAAGCGGTCTCGCTTTTATCGTTGGGAAGATAAAAACCAGGAAACTTATTCTGAATGTACATCCTTTTGTAGCTTCATTTCTTAAGAAAGGAATTATATCCATTGGCCGGAAATGGAATATTAAATATAAGATCAGCCTTAAGATCCAACCGGTTACATCATATCATATGCTCGAATATCATTTTTACGACCGGTATGAAAATGAAATTGATCTGACCTGATCAGAGCTCACAGTTTAAAAGCAAAAAGCTTCTCAGTACATTCTCTTTGAACTCTGTGCTTACTATCTGCAACCCTGTGCAAGTTCTTTTTTTATTTCTTTGCGAACTTTGCGAATAAACTTTGCGAACTTTGCGGTTAATGAATTTCAGTAAATATAAACGGATACTATAATGAGAAAACTTATACTTTTTATATCATTCATTTTTTATGCAATAAGCAGTACTGCTCAGATCTACGATCCTGTTTCATGGGATTTCGGTTATGAAAAGGTAGGGGACAGGCAATATGAACTGATTTTTACTGCAACAATTGAAGAACATTCACATATCTATTCAATGGATATTCCTGCAGGAGGTCCTATCCCGACATCATTCAGATTTGACACTTTGTCCGCATATAAACTTGACGGAAAGCCATATGAAGTTACGAAGCCTGTTGAGCTGTATGATGAAGCTTTCGGCTTTAAGATCAAAACATTCAGCACAAAAGCTGAATTCCGTCAGAAAATTACTGCTCTTGAGCCCTCATTTACAGTCACAGGAGCAGTTAACTACATGGCATGCAATAATGTTACCTGTTCTCCCCCGAAAGATGTTGATTTTGCCATTAAAATAACTGACCGTAATATCAGCCAGATCGCTGCAGCAAAAAGCAATGTACTGACGGAATCTGTTCCCGCAGATTCAGGGAAAGGATTGCTTAAATTCTTTCTGATTTCACTTCTTGCCGGTTTTGCCGGGGTACTGACCCCATGTGTTTTCCCGATGATTCCTATGACGGTGGCATTTTTCTCACAAGGGACTGAAGCCAGAGGTAAGGCTATATATAAGGCACTTGTTTTTGGAATATCAATTGTACTTATTTATTCCTCTCTTGGAATAGTAGTTTCACTCACCAGTGCAGGGGCGGGTTTTGCTAATGCTTTGAGTACCAACTGGATCCCTAATACAATATTCTTTGCATTGTTCGTGATATTTGCTATTTCATTTTTCGGTGCATTTGAAATTGTACTTCCTAATAAATGGGTGACAAGTGCCGACTCAAAGGTTGATAAAGGGGGCATACTTGCGGCATTTTTTATGGGGCTCACAACAGTAATTGTCTCTTTTTCATGTACCGGGCCAATTATCGGAGCTCTTCTGGTCGAAGCAGCAAGCGGGGATGTATTTCGCCCTACTATCGGAATGATAGGATTTGGAGTTGCTTTTGCTCTTCCCTTTACAATTTTTGCATTATTCCCGTCAATTATGAGCAGGATACCTAAATCGGGCGGCTGGTTGAATTCAATTAAAGTAGTCCTGGGATTTATCATGCTCGCTTTCAGTATGAAGTTCCTTATGACCATCGACAGTGTTTATTCACTGGGAATTTTGTCGAGGGATTTATTTATAGCAATCTGGATAGTTCTTTTTTCTTTGCTGGGTTTCTATCTTATGGGAAAGATCAAATTCGCTCATGACAGCGATTTGCCTTTCATTGGCACCTTCAGGTTATTTCTTATTATAGCAGTCTTTTCATTTGTAGTTTACCTTATTCCAGGGCTTTTCGGATCTCCTCTCAAAGGCTTGTCATCGTTTCTGCCATCTCAATCAACCACAGAACTTAATTTGCCCGGGCTTTTTTATGAAAACAGATCATCTTCAGCACAACCTGTTCAGACAACAAATAGCAGCATTCTTTGCTCAGAACCGAAGTTTGGCAATATTTTTGAAATGCCTTTTGGTCTGAATGGTTATTTTGATTATAAACAGGGTCTTGCATGTGCAAAAGAACAGGGGAAACCTGTCTTAATCGACTTTAAAGGTCATGCCTGCGCCAACTGCAAGCTTATGGAAGCCAGGGTATGGTCCGATCCGGAAATACTCAGAAGACTCAGAGACAATTTTGTGATTATTGCATTGTATGTTGATGACAGGACTCAGGTTCCTGAAAATGAATGGATAACATCTGCACTTGATGGCAAGCTGAAAAAGACAATAGGAAAAATAAATGAAGATATTGAGATCTCGAAATACAAGACAAACGCTTTGCCACTTTACGTAATAGCTGATTATGAGGGTAATCCGGTAATTAAACCGATGCCGACAAATCTGAATGTGGGAGAATACAAGAAATGGCTCGACGAGGGTGTGGCATTGTTTAATTCAAAAAATCCAAAGTAAAGGCAGTTTATTTCTCCGTATATCTCTGTGCTCCTCTGTGCTTTTCTGTGTAAGTTCTTTATTCTTTTTGTTACACAGAGAATCACAGAGGGTCCACAGAGAGTCACAGAGGTAGCTCATCAGAATTTACCGAATTTTAGTGATATCGTATAACTCATACCTTTTATTGATTCTGCATTTGCTCTGGGTGTACCCGTAAGGCCAACATCAAAAGAAGTGGGAAATCTGTATGAAACACCCATGGAGAGTCGAAAGAATCTGGTCAGATTAAGTTCCAGTTCAGCTGCAGGCTCAATAATAAGAAAGGCTTCTGAATCTTCAACTATATTGTTATTGAATGATGCTTCCCTTGAAACATAAGATATACCTCCGGCACCGAATAAGACTGGAAAGGAAAGATGAACCGGTGATCGCGGAAGCAGAATGGGTTCTATATAAAGTCCTCCGTAACCTCCGGCAAGAGACACTTCTCTGTCAAGGAAAGGTTCATAATGGAACTCATTTATAAAACCCGTTGCACCTAGTCCTACACCGATCGAATGACTGGCCAGCCATCCGAATCTTCCTCCGAAAAGAACAGCATGATTATTATCAATAACTGAATATCCGCCTGTGAATGCGCAATATCCTCCACCGGCTCTGTTACGGCCAAGTAATGTTTTAATCTCCCTGCTTTTATAATAATCAAATTCGGGATTCTGTGAAAATGATAATGTATACAGTATGATTAAAAGTGCTGATAAAATAAGTGGTTTTTTCATATGATATTTATTTGGAAATTCAATCGTTAAAAAATATAAGATATAGAGATACCAAGATCACCAGGTATGACTTTTACAAAGGAGGGAATTGTTAACTCAACAAAAGGCTTTAAATTCAGACTTATATTTAAGGGTATATCATGGAATCTGTATTCCGCAGCTATCCACCCGTCAGCACCCAGAACAGGGCAGAAGCGATCTCCCCGGAATGTATATCTTTCACCAAAATATCCGAAATGATCGGTATAGATAAATCCTGCATGACCTCCATAACCCCATGCAAAAAAGAGATCAGGAGAGATATCATTTAAAGGAGTCTCATAAACTATCCTCAAACCTGTAAGCTGAATCCCGTTATTACTAAAACTGAGGAGGGCATTATAGCCGATCTCAGCATTACCTGCCTCACTGGTTAACTGGAAGAATAAACCACTTCTGTATCCCATTCTAACGCCGGCTTGTTTAGTTGCAATCTGACCACAAAGTAATGCAGGTGACAGAATTGTAATTACCAGGATTATCATGATTTCTTTTTTCATGTCACATTTATGCTTATTTGTATTTTATTATTCTGCCGGAGCCTGAAATAGTCTGATTTATAGTTGGATTACCTTTCAGATAAATACTACCACTTCCGGAAATTATTCCTGTAAGCTTATGTTCAATATTTGTGAAAGCATTTCCCGACCCTGATATTAAAACAGATGCTGTGCCAATAAGGAAGTTATCTGCAAACACTTCACCGCTGCCTGAAATATTTAGATGACAATCTTCATTCTGTCCTTTCAGATTTATATTACCGGAACCACTCAGAAAGATATCTGAGTTTTTGCTCTGGCACTCTTTCAGACTAATATTGCCGGAACCGGAAAGCAGAACTTTAATATCGGTGCAGGAAACATAATCAGTTGATATTTCTCCCGATCCGCTCATTTTTAAGATTACCGTTTCACCTGTCATCTCATCGGCAAAAAAAGCCCCTGAGCCATATATAACTGCTTTTTCCAGACCTGGCGATGTAATTGTTATCAAAGGGCTCTCCTTAAAATCAAGGATGACATTTTCAGGTCTGGTCTTAATCTCAAGGGTATTATCATAGGTTTCAGTTATGATGTATCCAAGAATATTTTCATCAGCCTTGATGACTATGCCCGTTGTGTCTGCTTTTCTGTATACTACATCGATTGATGTAGAGTTTTCAACTTTAAAGAAATTTCCGGTTCTGCGTGTTTCAGTTTCAATTATTCCATTTCCTTTTATAAAAATATGGTCTTCCAGGCAGGAGTTAAGGGCTAAAAGCAAAGCCCAGCTAATCAGAATGATAATTTTATTTTTCATGCTATGCAACAATTTTTATGTTCTTTTTGCTTAAAGACAAAAGAACATTGTCAAAGTTGCATCTGACCGGAAATTATTTCAGATAAATGTTACCGCGGGTAGCATCTATCTTCACTTTGGCTGTTCCCGGATTTTTTCCCACCGTCCCAAAAGTCATGTATTCCTTTTTGGACTCATTAAGGACTTTTTGTTCGGTTTTTGCATTTTTATCCGGTAAGACCACGAAAGCATTAATATACCTGATATCAAGGTTATATGATGAACCCTGCTCAAAACCGAGAGATATATCTGTATATCCGGAATTAATACTTACTGTTTCAAATCCTTTTTCGATAAGATCAGCAGTAAGGTTTCCATATCGGGTTGAAAGGTTTAATTCCTTTTTAAGGTTGGTTACATTATAATCGGTGAAATATGAGCTTCCCTGCATTGTTTCGATATTCCCCACGAATATTTTATCGCGGCGGGATTCTAAACGTATCGTACCTGCATTCTTTATGTCAAATCTCGAGGAGATCGAGTTAATTGACAAATCATTTGATTCACCGATGGTAATCTCGGAAAATGATGCATCAATTTTACCTGATTTCAGTGTATTGATTGTTGCGTCGCAGAAGACCAGGTTCAATATGGACCCTTTGCTAAGTGAATTGGCTTTAAACGATCCGTTCGAAACGGAAATATCAAAGTCGCCTGAAATATCTTCCATATATACATCACCGTATTTGTTCTCAACTTTAAGGTTCAGATATTCAGGAATATTAATGAAGTAGTTTATTTCAATCCTCGAATCATATGATATCAGTTTACTTGTCATACCCTTAAAATTTTCAAACAGCATGTTTATATTCTGGGTAAAATCCGTCTGTGCTCTTACAAGGAATTTAGTATCGGTAATATTAATGTTTATTCCGTCGAACATTTTACTAAGCTTTGACTGGCTTGGCGCAAATGCTTTGACTTCAGCCCTTATATAAGCTGAATCTTTATCCCATGATGTTATCTGTATTGTCCCGTATTTATTGGAAACCTCCATAGAAGTCTCTTTCCCAACCGGAATAGTCTTGATAAAATTCCGCACCTCAGAAGTGTTCTGGGCAGATAAAGAGCTGAATATAGCAAATATCAGGCTTGTTGTTATTATTGGTCTAAAGCTCATAATTTTCCTTTTTTATAGGATTACTTTCATTTTCCTTTAATATTTTCAGCATATCTTCAAGAAGCCGGATCTTTAACCTGTAATTTACAATTAATGCCTCAACAACTTCCTGATTATCAATATTATCTTTCAGATCATTTTTTATATCCGAACAGATGCTATCCAGATGAATTATGTCGTGTGACAATTCTTTTTGAATTTCCGGATTTCCGGTAAGCAAAGGTGTAGCCTCACGGTAAAGTGAATTTACCAGGTTATTATAATATATTTCAGTTTCCTTCAATTGATGATTTCCGGGATCATTACCACTTTCAATATCTGAAAATGACCAAAGGGATCCCGGTCTGAGGAAAATAAGAGTTGTACCCAGGATTACTATTACCATTGCTGCAATTGAAAGCCAACGATTGAAAGAAGCCTTATCTTTTTTAATCTCTTCCTTTATATTTTCCCAGATACCTGAAGATGGGTGGTATCTATCCAGATCCTCTCTGTTCTTCCTTATATGTTCTTCAAGTCTGTCCATATTATTAATTTGTTGAAAGTATATTTCTTAACTTTTCTTTTGCCCTTGAATACTGGGATTTTGAAGTTGACTCAGTAATTCCAAGTATATGCGAAATTTCAGAATGGTCGTAACCTTCAAGAAGATAAAGAGTTAGAATAATTCTATAACCATCCGGAAGCAGCTCTATACCTTTAAAAATCTTTCCGGTATCATAAGTAACTTCAGGTTCTTCCTCACTAATATCGTAAGGAGGTTTTTCCCAGAGTGTCAGATCGATTTTCTTCTTCCTAAGATGGTTTAAGCATCTGTTTATCAGTATTTTTTTCAGCCATGCCCCAAATGTAGATTCGAACCTGAATGAGCGAAGATTCCTGAAGCATTCCACAAATGTTTCCTGCAGTATATCTTCTGCATCTTCCCGGTTATTCAATATCCTGTATGCAAGGTTGTACATAGCTTTTGAATACTGGTCATAAAGCCTGAACTGAGCTCTGCTATTGCCCTGCCTGCACTCCTCTATCAGAGAGGCGTGTATATAAACGTTAATATTATCCACCTGATAAGCTTACCTGTTCATAAAGACAACACTAAAACTGAAGGGTTGCAATATTCTGCTAAAATGTATTATTTTTTTTCCTTAATGGTATAACGATGAAGTTTGACGCTAATATTATGATGCTTATCAAAACGGAAATGTTCAGCAGATAGTCGCCGTACCTGACATATGGAGTTCTCCTGGTCTCCGGATAAATTTCACCTTTAATCACAGTTTGGGTCCACCATTCAGATTCTTCTGTTCTTCTTCCCCTTATATCAATTATGCATGATATTCCGGTGTTGGCTGCTCTGGCTACAGGCCGGCGGGTCTCAATTGCTCTTAGGGAAGCAAAGGAGAGATGTTGTTTATAACCACCTGTATTTTTCCACCAGCCATCATTAGTAATAATAAATAAGGCATTTGCCCCATTGGTCACATATTCGGTTACATATTTACCAAAAACAGATTCGTAGCAGATGACAGGAGCAACTTTCTGTAAGGTTCCCTTATGCTCAAAGCAGCTTCGGTCTTCCTGTATGCCATAACCCCACTTTGTACCTCCCAGGTAGGGAAGGATCTTACTGATTAATCTGCCCGGGCCGTTGGAAAACTGCATTTCTATACCCGGCACCAGTTTCGATTTATGATATACTTCAATTGTTTTTCCCGTATCAATATTAAACGCAGAATTATAATGGTCAAAATATACCCCTGATGAGTCAACTCTTCTGGCACTCATTGATGGTGCATAAGCTGATGTCGGATATAATCTGTAACTCACAAGCCCTGTTACCACTGACGCACCGGGATAGCTATTTGCCAAATCCTTTATCATCCGGATATATTTGTCATTACCCAGATCATCAAGGTTAACCGGATCATCAACAGTGGTTTCAGGTGTAATGATCCACCTTGTCTGATCTGTTGCAACTGTACCAGCAAGTGCAATAACTTTTCTTAGCTGTTTGTCGAAAGGGATTTTAAACTTTTCGGTATAAGGATCTATATTGGGCTGAATGATGATGACTTCTTCTGCCCCTTCACTGTTCTGCTTAATTGTATAATATCTCGCAATGGAATAAGCTGATGGAATGATAAGTACAGCAAGCCAGATTATCATCAGGAGTCTTTTTCTGTCTTTATCTGCTACAGGATTTACCAGAAACATTGTAAGAACGAGATTGGATAGTAAAATCCAGAGAGATCCTCCGGATGTACCTGTCATCTCGTACCATTGAATAAACAAAATATCCTTCGAAAGCCCGTTTCCCAGATTTAACCACGGAGAGATAATATTTATATTCAGACTTAGAAATTCATATGTGAGCCAGAATGAAAACAGAGATATAACACCTGCAGTATTACCTGCCCTTAGTCTTATAACATGAGCCAGCCATAGAGCAAATGACATTAGGAATGCCAATCCGGCAATTACGCAAATTGCTCCCGTAAGGCTTGCAATCCGCATCCAGCCGATAGCAATTATGCTGAATATCACAAAGCCGGGAAGAATGTAAATAAAATATGCATTGGAGGTAAACCTGTCCTGATTTTTATATAGATAGTCCCCGATTATGAAAAATGGCACAAATGAAATGAGCAGGATAAGCCCACTGCACCATCCTGTCCATGCCAATCCAGAAAGGATCCCGCCAGTTACCGAAAGCGCAACAAGGGTATATTTATTCATCTGTTCTGAATTACAGCATTAGATTGTATAAACGACCAGTTGCCGGATTTATTCCCCGGAAGGTGTGATCGATCTGCAAAAATAACAGAAGATTGACAGACCGTTATTAATTCATCATAATATAATTGAATATCCTTAATTGTAATACATCTGACAATTTAAACAGATTAACCAGCTCCTTCATAAGTCAGGTTTCTCGTGCATATAATCCGTAGTAATTTATTTAAATCAGCTATCATTGTATTCGGTCAGCTTTTCAGAATCAAAATGAATTATTAAGGTTGATAAACTTGTTATCTTTGCAGCTCATTCACAGGGAATATGATTCCGGCGTTGGAAATATTACTTAAGGGAATAGTTCTTGGGCTGACTGTTTCCATGCCTCTCGGCCCGATTGGTATAATACTGATTAACAGGACCATAAAGCGCGGCATTCTTTCAGGATTGTTTTCTGGTCTTGGTCTTGCTACTGCCGATACATTACTGGCATTATTAGCGGGACTGGGTTACACTTTTATTATAAGTTTTGTCAGGGAAGAGAGATTTCTCATCAGCATAATTGCCGGGCTGATAATTATCGGAGTGGGGGTGAAGGTATTTCTGTCAAATCCTGTCAAAGACTTCCGAAATAAGGATAAGGCAAATAAATCTTTATGGCGCGACTACTATTCAGTATTTGTTCTCTCAATCTCTAATCCATATACAATCTTCATATTTGTAGCCTTTTTTTCCGGAATACATGTTTCCGGAAATATGCGGCCTGACCTGTTGCCTTTTTTTCTTATACCCGGGGTATTTATAGGTGCGATTGCCTGGTGGTTTTTTTTAAGCTATTTTGTAAGCAGATTAAAAAAGAAGATAAGGTTAAGGGTCATTGTCAGGTTAAACAAAGTGGCAGGGATAGCTATTATTGTAATTGGGATAATTGTTTTATTAAGTGTATTTACTACACTTAAATTATAGCTTGTCCTGTTTTGAGGCCTGCTCATTAAAATGGATGTTTCCGACCTTAATCATTTAGATATATAATTGAACAGTCATGGTACAAGGTTTCCTGCATTGTTAAAATAGGTTAAATAGGCAGGGATGTTTAATCATCGGTATCATTTTAATTATCTTGCATAATAAACCAAGATATAGAGTCATGAAAGTTATCTTCAGTATTTCCCTGGTCATACTCTTGTTTACCAGTTGCAGCAACAGTGAAAATCAACTAATAAAAAAAGCAGACAGGCTACATGCTTCAATTCTAACTGTGGATACACATTGTGATACGCCGATGGATTTTTCAGATCCATCTTTTGATCTTGGAAAGAGGCATGAAGATGGTTGTGTTGACTTTCCCAGGATGGTGGAAGGTGGTCTCCATGCAGAATTCTTCGCCGTATTTATTGGTCAGGGTCCCAGAGATGACTCATCTTTCAACTATGTTCACAGGAAAGCTCTTGATGTTTTTGAAGCAATACATAAGAATGTTGACAAAAATTCTGAAATGGCAGAAATGGCATATACTGCAAATGACGCATATAAAATAAAGAGGAAAGGAAAAATTGCAGTCTTTATCGGACTTGAAAACGGATATCCGATTGGCAGGGATATTTCCAGGATTGATCAGTATTATGACCTGGGTGCCAGATATATAACACTTTCGCATTCAATGAACAATGATATTTGTGATTCCTCTACCGATCCGGCCGGACCGGAAAATAACGGGCTTTCTCCTCTGGGTGTAAGGGTGGTTAAAGAGATGAACAGAATAGGTATGATAGTAGATGTTTCACATATTTCAGATAAATCTTTCTATGATGTTCTCAAGACAACAAATGCTCCCGTTATAGCTTCTCACTCATCGTGCAGAGCTTTATGCGGAAGCGCCAGAAATCTTACCGATGACATGCTTGTTGCCCTTGAGGCAAACGGGGGAGTTATTCAGATATGCGTTCTAAGTAACTATCTTAAGACTCCTGAACCAAATCCTGAAATGGAAAGTAGTATAAAGGAGTTGCAAACCAGATATGGTGATTATAATGCGCTGTCGGATGAAAGGAAAAAGCAGGCAAACTCAGAATTCAGGGAAATTCAGAAAAAATATGAAAAGCTGGCAACTGTAAGAGATGTGGTAGATCATATAGACCATGTTGTTCAGGTTATTGGCATTGATTGTGTAGGTATTGGAACCGATTTTGACGGAGGGGGTGGAGTTGACGGATGCAGAACCGCTGCCGAGATGAAAAATATTACCATTGAACTACTCCGGAGGGGATATTCGAAAGAAGATATAACAAAGATATGGGGAGGCAATTTAATGAGGGTGCTAAGAAAAGTTGAAGAAATTGCAGGAAAAAATGTTTAATTCTTTTTCTTCCCGGCTATCTGACTTCATAAATTATGAAAGTGAATCAGAATGATGTGACAGTATTTTTGATGATTATTTGACCCTCGAATATTTAAGTGTCTTAAGCAACCAGTCTGGCAGTGACTTATTCGGATCTCTCTTTCGCAGATCAAGATACCATCCTAATTTTTTCAGTACAGGAACTTTATGTGTCTCTACAAATTCGATAAGAGTTCCATCGGGATCTTCTATATAAGCGAAATGGCCGGCAGCTTCACCCATATCGAAACTATTACCCTCATGGCTTTTTTTACTGTCAACAGTAAATGGAAAACCCTTGTTTTCACAGAAAGTTTTCAGTTCATCCATTCCGCGCATATCATAGCAGAGGTGAATAAATCCGGGATCGCCCCAGAAACGGTTTTCAAATATTTTTTTCCCCGGTGCACCCTTGGCACTTATCAGTTCAATCACACTTTGTCCGAAAACCTTGCTGAAAGGACCGGCAAAGGATTTTGATCGTTTAAGAAGTACCCTGCGGTATTCATTACTTCCGCCGGGCAGATTTACCAGATCTGTAAAGACTCCTGTAGAATCATAAATTACTTCATCATAACCGAGTATATCAGAATAAACTATCCTTGATTTTTCAATATCGGATACACCAATTATAGCGCCGTATGAACCGCCAGTGACTTTTTTCTCATTCCTGAACCAGTCGTTTGCCTCTACGAGCTGAAAAATATTTCCATAAGGATCCTTCATGAAGAAAGCCATTTTCCCTGATGGATCTTCCGATGTTTCCGCGGGAACCGATAATCCATCCTTCTTAAACTGCTTCAGAGTTTCATTAATATTCTTTACTTTCATCTTGCAGGCAATAATTCCAAGATCCCCGAGCCGGATCTCTTCTTTGATCTTAACTGGTTCCCTGCCTTTATATTGCCATATCTCAAATCCGCCGCCACTTTGAAGATTAAGAGCCAGTACAGCATGCCGTCTTCTTGGTTGGCCTCCCGTATAGGGCAGCATCAGTTTAGCTACTGCATCATCCTCAAATATCCGGCAATCCATACCGAACTGACGGATGTACCATTTCCATGCTTCCTCTAAATTAATTACACCTATCCCCATCTGCTGGATACCGCTTATTACATATCCTCCCATACTATTAATTTTTAAATTTTTATGTTGGTTTGATCTTATCTGCAATCCTGAAAAAAAGCCAGGGTAAATATCTCCTGATATGGAGCATTATTAATTCACCCTTACCTACAAGAATTTCGCGTTTATTCCTAATCATTCCTCTGATAATTATTTCAGCGGCCCTTTCCGGAGGAATACCTTTTGCCTGGCCGTCATCCAGTTTCCCGTGTTCCTTTCCTTCAGAATTCAACGCATGTAGGGAAATGGAAGTTCTTACTCTTCCCGGGATGATAACCGAAGATTTTATATTAAACATTTTGTTTTCGAGATACAATGTCTCAAAAAATCCATGAAGAGCCTGTTTTGATGCAGAGTATGCAGAACGAAGCGGAAATCCGAATCTGCCTGATATACTGCTCGTAGCCAGTACATGGCCAGAGCCCTGTTTTATCATATAGGGCAGCACTGCCTTTGTAAGAGCGATAGTCCCGAAATAGTTGATCTCAAAAATTTTCCTGTCGAGCCACATTGGTGTTTCATCAATTCTTGCCCTCTGACTTATTCCACCGATATTAAGTAAAAAATCGATACTCCCTCTTTCAGTGAACTGCCGGCTGACTATTTCACCAATTCCGTTTGTTTCAGCCAGATCAAAAGGTACACAATGAACACTTGAAGATTTGTCAGCACATGCCGTCTTAACTCTTTCTAGACCCGGAATATCATTTGATGATGCCACTACCGTGGCTCCTCTTCTTATGAACTCATACACAAGCGATTCCCCGATGCCTGACGATGCTCCTGTGATCCAGGCAACCTTACCCGTAAACATATTATCTTTCTTCATTCTTTATTCCGGAAACCAGTGTGACAAGTTGTTTATAGTTATTCCTTAGCTGATCGAATTCCTTGTCTTTTTGCCTGATCAGCCTTCTTACCCTGAATCCCCCGGTAATTCTAATGAACTGACGGTAGTAATTCCAGGCAAAAAGCCCTGAAAATGGCAGTGTGAAAAATACCAGAATTCCAAGCCACCACGATGAAAAGATTATGATCGAAAGGATCAGAAATACGGGAAGAAAAACAAATGCAAGAAGTAATGATAGTCCATAACGGACAGATGAGTGAAACTGCGGGTCTCGAATTTTGCGTATCTGCAGATTTGGTATTTCAAGGAAAGGCAGATTGAAAATATTGCCAAAAATAAAAAGAGGGAAGGTAATAATCAATCCAATCACTCCGGTGATCAGCCAGGCGACAGGATGTTTTCTTTTCTCAAGTAGCCTGTAACTAACTTTCAGCTGTTTGGAACTATTCTTAACCTTTAGACTCAGGTCGCAGATCCTTTCGTAAGCAGCAGGATCAGTAGTTTTAAGCATGCTCATATTATTAATAAGTAGCCTGTCCCTGAATATTTTAGGGAACTTTATATCATCGCTGAACTTCCCGTTGATCATACTTCTGAGCTCATCCAGAGCCTCATAATCCTCCTCAGGTTCAATATGTATCATACTGGCCTTCATCTCATGTGAAAGCTTGGCTCTCAATTCATTAAGTGCTTTCTCCGGGCTTTCTTTGTACAGATCGAAAAATTCCGATACCTCAACAGGCTTTCCGTAAACAACTGTGAGAACCTGTCTGAACCTGCTATAGTTTGAGAATTCAATTCCAACTGGTATTATTTTTATTTTAAGATTGAAACCTGTGGCTTCATCTGACTGGAAAGCAACGCGGCAGATACCTTTCTTTAACTGCCTGAGTCTTCTGTAACCGGCATGATCACCTTCAGGAAGTATTACCAGACCGTTCTTATGTTTGAGTACATCTATCGTCTTGAGGAAAATCTCATCATTCCCTTTAAGGCTGCTGTAGCCATCCCTAATCCTGTAAACGGGCAGTATCTTAAAGAAATAGAGGATAGCAGCGATAGCCTTTCGTTTGAAAATATCAGCTCTTGCAAGAAAAACCGGCTGTCCCTTGTGGGTAAAAAGAACGGCAAGAGCATCCATCAGTGCATTTTGATGATTCGGGGCAAAAATAATATGATGGTCAGGGTTTATGTTCTCCCGGCCAAAAACAATTACTTTCCTGTAAAAGACATTATTGTGCCAAAAACCTGCAATAGTCTTTACGAGTGCATATCCTGCCGAGTACCTCTCAATATGTTCCTTCCCCATTTAACCAAAAATCTTCACCTGAGCCAATTCACTAATAAACAGATGGCTTAAAACTGTGAGTGCAAGTTATAAAAAATGAAAAGATGCTGTTAAAATCAGAAGTGATTTAGATGTTATTTATTAAATATTAAGTCTTTATACCACCATACTATTAGTCATAGAAGTCCTCCTTCAGCTTATCAATCAGCCTTCGTTCTTTTTTTGTAGGACGGCCGGTACCCTTGTCACGAAACTCAATCCTGACTGAACTGCGCATATCCAGCTTAGACTTTTCCTCCTCAGTGGTAATATCTTCGATAAATTGTTCAACAAGCTTTGCCGATACCCTGTTTTCAATAGGATCGATCACTCTGTATGTAAAAATCACAGGAGGTTTCTTAACGGTAATAATTTCGTCTTTTAAAATGATTCTTGACGGTTTGACCTGAATATCATTTATAATTATCCGTCCTTTCCTGCATTCATCCGAGGCTATACTCCTGGTTTTAAAAATCCTGACCGACCAGAGAAATTTATCAATCCGTACAGTTTTTTTTTCAGCCATTTGATGAGTTATTTGGGAAGGCTATTACCAGTCTCATTTTCATTTGATTTCAGAGGTGCCTTTCCTGCTTTATTGAAAGCTGTCATTGTGAGTTCAGTACCTGCAAAAGCAAAAGACTTAATCATCTCTATCACTATTGGAATTCTCTCCTCCATTATTCTTTTTTCTTCAGGATCCCAGGTACCAAGGACGAAATCAATCTGCGATCCTTTTCTGAACCCGTTCCCTATCCCTATTCTGATCCTGGAATACTCACTTGTAGAAAGTGTATGGCTTATATGTGCAAGACCATTATGTCCGCCGTCGCTTCCTTTTGGTCTCAGTCTTATACTTCCAAGGGGAAGTGCAAGATCATCGACAATAACCAGCATGTTTTCGACAGGTATTTTTTCCTTCCTGAGCCAATAATTAACTGCATTGCCACTCAGGTTCATAAAGGTAGACGGCTTAAGAAGAATAAGGTCGCGTCCTTTGTATTTCATACGGCAGACAGCGCCGTAGCGACTGTCGTTAAAAGAAATATTGGATGCCAAAGCCATGGCATCCAATACGATAAATCCTACATTATGTCGGGTATCCTTATACCCTTCGCCTATATTTCCCAGGCCAACTATCAGATATTTCATCAAGCCTGTATATTGATAACCAGATAAGGATTACTGCTATTCTGCAGCGGGTGTTTCAGGTGTTGTTGCAGCTGCTGCAGCTGCTGCTGTTTCAGCCACTACCTCTTCATCAGTTTTCTGCGCAACACGTGATGTGGCAATCGTAAGTACCATTGCTTTTTTTGGATCAAGTAATTCTATCTTGTCATATGACAATTCACCAACCTTCACGCCTTCGTGAATTTTTAATTTAGTGATGTCTATTAACAGGAATTCAGGCAGGTCATTAGCTAACCCCTTTACTTTCAGACTCCTTTTTTTAATACTTAATTTCCCTCCGGCTATGACCCCGGCTGAATCGCCTGTAACTTTTATCGGAATACTTATAATGACAGGTTTATTGTCGGAAATATCAATAAAATCTGCATGTAAAATTTTATCACTTACGGGATGGAACTGCATATCTTTCAAAACAGCCTTATACTCTTTATCATCAATAATCAGGTTAACCAGATGAGCTTCCGGAGTAAACACAAGATTTTTAAAGCTGTTCTCATGGGCATGGAAATGGATATTCACTTCTTTTCCGTAAATAACACATGGAACATTTCCCATCTTCCTTAGTTGCTTTGAACTTTTCTTACCTAATTCTGTTCTGAATGATCCTTTGATCTCTATTGTCTTCATTTTTTGAAAATTATTGTGCTACTAAATCCCGGTCAGAGGGACCCCATTACACGTTTGACATTAATTAAAAATTCGGCCCGCAAATATAGAACAAACGAATCAGAATACAAAATTTGTGCTGATCGACTGGTTTGTGGTAACTGCCTGGATTGTTTTGGCGAATATTTCGGCTATTGAAAGCACTTTTATCTTGTCTGAATTATTGATAAAAGGTACGGAATCACTGACTACAAGTTCCTCTAAAGCTGACTCATTGATACGATCCACAGCATTGCCTGAGAGTATTGGATGTGTTGCGAAAGCTCTTATGCTGGTAGCTCCCCTCTCTTTCATCATATCAGCTGCAAGAACAAGTGTACCTGCAGTATCAACCATGTCATCAATTATTACAACATTTCGTCCTTCAACCTCACCGATTATCGACATCTCTTCAATTACATTGGGCTTTTTACGGAGTTTATAGCACAGAACCATTTCTGACTGAAGATGTCTCGAGTAAGCATTCGCCCTTTTTGATCCACCCATGTCGGGAGCCGATACTGTAAGATTAATGAGCTTAAGTTTTTCAATGTATGGGGCGAATATTGCAGATCCGAAAAGATGATCAACAGGTACGTTGAAAAAGCCCTGTATCTGATCAGCATGGAGATCCATAGTAATTACTCTGTCAACTCCTGCGGTGCTCAGGAGATCAGCGGATAATTTTGATCCGATTGAAACCCGTGGCCTGTCTTTCCTGTCCTGCCGGGCAAAACCATAATATGGTATTACAGCGATTACCTTATAGGCAGATGCTCTTTTGGCTGCGTCAATCATGAGGAGCAGTTCGAAAAGATTATCTGCAGGAGGATTTGTCGACTGAACAATAAATACCATGCAGCCTCTGACTGACTCATCAAAACAGGGCTGAAATTCTCCATCACTGAATTCCGTTACTGAACTCTTCCCGAGCTCAATCCCCAGCTTGTCTGCAATCATCTTAGCAAGATGTTGAGATGCCCTGCAGGAGAAAAGTTTCATAGGTGCGGTTCCAAACATTTTCCTTGAATTAAACTAATGAGTATAGCGATCAAATTTGAGTACAAAATTAAAAAATCCCTCCGATATCAGACACCATTTGAAAAATTGTTTATAGATTCTTCAATATAGTTCAGTATTTCATCCCTTCCATTTCCGTTTACCGATGATGAAATAAAAGTAACCGGAATTGATTCCCATTTTTTAAGCATTTCGGAATCATACTGAGCAATCGATATTTCGAGTGCATTCCTGGTAATTTTATCGCTTTTCGTGAATACCCTTACAAAGGGGATCTCATTCATCCCCAGAAACTCCATAAACTCAAGATCCGATCGCTGAGGTTTATGTCTTGAATCGAGAAGAACGAAAAGGCAAACCAGGTTATCTCTTTTAAGAATATAGTTCTCGGTTGCTTTTACCCACTTCTCCCTAAGCTTTACCGGTACTTTTGCATATCCATATCCTGGCAGATCAACAAGGTACCAGTTCTCATTTACAACAAAATGATTAATTGTACGGGTCTTTCCGGGCTGAACCGAAGTTTTTGCAAGTTTCGACCAGCCTGTCAGCATGTTAATGAGTGAAGATTTTCCTACATTAGACCTGCCGATAAATCCGAATTCAGGCTTTACAGCCGGAGGACACTCTTTTAATGACGGACTGCTTTTAATGAAGGAGGCGGAATGAATTATCATACATTGCCATTAATTAAGATCCTTATATGGCAGATCGATCTTTTTGTAAGACAGATAATTATTTCCGAAGGTTGTTAATATCTCTGCAATAACTCCAACATAACCTGATTTGGGACTCCCTGTTTTTTTGAGATCCAGATGGCCGATTCCGTCCACCGTCTTTATCCTTTGGCAACGTGTAGTATCAAATACACCATTTGCGAATTCACCTCTGTAATATCGTACCCTTGTTGCTTTATTTGACAGTTCCAGTGTAATCCTGTACAATCCTTTTGACCTGTATTCGTCGTTTGTAGTGACAACCAGCTGTGGATATGAGTCTAATAGCTTTCCTTCCTTGGTATACTCTTCAAGTTCAGGCGTGCGAAATCCCTTTTTGTAAAACAATTTGGCTTTGAGCTGACCTGTCCGGTAATACTGTTTCTGAGTGCCATCAATAGTGTCGTTTTTATATGGTGTCGTGCGGAAAAGCTGTCCCTCTTCATAATACCACCTCGATGAATCCTGCCTTAATCCATTTACATACCAGAAGGTTTGCCGGAGCTTACCGCTTGCATAGAAGGTTTTCTTTAATCCATCCGGAACGCCGTTTTTAAAAGTCACTTCGCTTACGATGAATCTTCCGCTCATAAATTGCTTTATACCGGTAAAGCCCGTATCCGGAACTGAAGTTGTATCGTTTCCCTCATGGGATTCTTTCTTTGCGCCTCCTTTGCCATTGCATCCCGAGATAAGAAGCAATGAGAAGATTATTATCAGTGAATAAGAAAAACTTTTCATAAAGCTCAGGTATTTGTTGTTAATTATAGTTATCTGAATTAATGAATATCTCAAGTAACCTTGCTTCACCGACTGGTTCCAGAATTACCTCCTTTATCATTGCAGGAAGAAGTACTGTTTCACCTTTTGAGATATTTTCGTATGTGCCATCCCATCTGATAAGAAATTCACCTTCAATGCAAATGTACACAACAAATGAATCATATGAATAATAATCTTTATTAATCGCTCTGTTGAACCTGAGAATATTAGTGTTAAAAAATTCACAGCTGACAAGGTTTTCAGTATTATTGAGTTCCGGTTCGATCCTTATTTTGTTTTTTCCTGTTGCAGTAAAGTCTATTGCATCAAGAGCCAGTTCGGTATGCAACTCCCTCTTTTCTTTTCCGGGACTTTTTCTGTTCCAGTCAAAAATTCTGTAAGTAATATCGGAAGTCTGCTGAATTTCAACAAGAACCGTTCCTGCACCTATTGCATGGACCCTTCCGGCAGGAGTGAAAAAGGTATCACCTGCTTCCACACTTTCAATATTGAGTATACCTGGCAGGTTACCGGAAGTGAGGGCTTCTTCATAGATCTCTTTTGTTACACCTTCCCTGAAACCAGTATAGATCTTTGTTCCTTTTTCACTTTCAAGAATGTACCACATCTCAGTTTTTCCGTATGCCTTATGCCTTTCTCTGGCCAGCTCATTACCAGGATGTACCTGGATCGACAAATCTTCACGTGCCTCAATGAACTTTATCAGCAAAGGAAACTCATTCCCGAACTTTTCATAAATTGAATCACCAGTTATATCTCCCATATATACTTCTATCAGCTCCTCTATATTGTTTCCTGCGAGGAATCCGTTTGTGATAACCGACTGGTTATCAGCAACTGCAGATAATTCCCAGCTCTCACCGATAAGGGATGACCCGTTGGTTTTTTTATTGTACCTGGATACCAGTGCATCGCCACCCCATATTTTCTCTTTCAATACAGGTTCAAATTTTAAAGGATATAATTCCGACATAATATGAATTTAAAATTCGTAATCAATTACAGCTTTGGACTTTTCAATCTCTGATCCTTCTTTTATTGCTTTCATGTGTTCTTCACTCTCCTGGTATCTCTGAAGGTCTTCATTGTTCCTGAAAAGGGAATCGATTACGAAGTCCCATGCATGTGATGCATCATTTATGTTTATTCCGGTCCTGAACTCAACTATATAAGGTAACTTTTCAGCCAGTGGTGAAAATATTTCTTCCATCCTTTTCAGCTTCGTAATTTTGTCGTCTGGTAAAATGGAAGGGGATAACTTAAAAAAAACGATATGTTTTATCATGAAATACTTTTTAATCAGCTTATTTAAAACTTCTCTTCAACTTCAGCTCACTCCAAACTTTAGCTCACTTCAAACTTTTATTCAGTACAATTTATTATTTTTGATGTTTAATGCTGCAAAATTATAAATTTATGTTGATAGTAGGAATAGCCGGTGGTACAGGTTCAGGGAAAACCACTGTGGTGAATAAAGTAATGGAAGTATTTCCTAATGAAGAGGTTATAGTTATACCCCAGGATTCCTATTATAAAGATAACAAAGAAATATCTATTGAAGAAAGGCAGAAAATAAATTTTGATCATCCTGATTCGGTCGAATTCTCATTATTAATTGATCATCTAAAAAGACTTAAAAAAGGTAAATCCATTGAGATGCCTGTTTATTCATACCTGACCTGTCTGAGGGCAAAGGAGACTATTACAATCAGGCCATCAAGGGTGGTTCTTGTTGAAGGTATTCTTATCCTGACCGACGTGGGATTGCGTAATATGCTGGATATTAAGGTATTCGTTGATGCAGATGCGGATGATCGTCTGGGACGTGTTATTCAGAGAGATATTATTGAACGGGGGCGCTCGGTCCTGAAAGTTCTTGAAAGATACCACGATACCGTTAAACCTTCCCATCTCCAGTTTATTGAACCATCAAAGCGGTATGCTGATATAATTATACCAGGGGGTGGTGAAAACCAGGTAGGAATAGAGGTTTTGATCACTATTATTGAAAAGCATTTGTTAAAAAATAAATCCAAAGACCATGCTCAATAACATAAAGGTTGAGGATGTCATGTTCCTCGATATTGAAACAGTTCCCGGCTCGGCTTCTTATGAACTTCTTGACCCCTTAATGCAAACCCTCTGGGATAAGAAATCAAAGCAGTTCAGGTCTGCAGAACAGACCTCGGAACAGGTTTACGAACGGGCAGGTATTTATTCCGAATTCGGGAAAATTATCTGCATATCTGTTGGCCTGATTAAAGGAAAGGATCCATACAGTTTCAGGCTGAAATCATTTTTCGGGGATGATGAAAAAACTCTTCTTTCTGACTTTTCCGATATGTTGCAGAAATTCTCAGGAAAAAATACCGGGGCAATCCTGTGCGCACATAACGGCAAGGAATTTGACTTCCCTTATATCGCAAGGAGAATGGTTATTAACGGACTGATCATTCCTGAAATCCTCGACAATGCCGGAAAGAAACCGTGGGAGGTAAGATTGCTGGATACAATGGATTTATGGAAGTTCGGTGATTATAAGAATTATACATCACTCGACCTGCTTACAACAATACTTGGAATACCAACACCGAAGGACGATATTGAAGGAAGTATGGTTGCGGGTATTTATTATAGTGAAAAAGACCTTGAAAGGATTGTCATCTATTGCGAAAAGGATGTTCTGGCAATAGCCCAGGTGCTTCTCAGGTTTATGAACCTTCCCAGGATAGATGACGATAAGATAGAATCTGTTACCTTTCAGTAATTAACTGTCAGTTAATAACTTTTTAATATTTCTGATAACCTCATCGGGTCTGTCTGAATGGATCCAGTGGCCGGCATTGGTTACCTCAACAAACTCGGCAGCAGGAAATACTTTAAGAATATCGGTGTAATCACCTTCAGGAAGATAGTCAGAGTCAGCACCCTTAAGAAAGATTACAGGAAAACCGGTAATCTGCTGATTAAATGCTTTCTGACGGTCTATGCCTTCCATTATCTTACCAAGGTTTTTAAGAAGCGACGGTGCATTTATTCTCCATACAAAATTATTTAGGGAGGCCCTTTGGAGGTTTTTTAGAATAAACCCTCTGACTTTTTCAGAAGGAATCTTTTCAAGTAATAGTGATTCAGCCACGGCTCGTGAAGAGATTCCGGAAGGATCAATGGAAATCATTGTTTTTAAGATAGTATAATGCTGATTATAAACAGTATAACTATCTGATTCATTAACAAACGGAGATATGTCGGCAATAAGCAGACCATATAACATTTCAGGCCATTTCAGTGCAAATGAGATAGCTGTTTTTCCACCCATACTGTGTCCTGCCAGAAAAAACTTCTTAAGCTTCAAATCAACGGCAAGCTCGTACAGATCATCTCTCATTGAGTTATAATCGTGAGTATCATCATGCGGAGATCTGCCGTGATTTCTCTGATCGGGCAGATAAACTGTGAAGTTGTCAGCAAGACTTTTTGCTATTGTTACCCAGTTATCAGATGAGCCAAATAAACCATGAAGTATTATCAGAGGAGGACCATTTCCAAATTTTCTGAAGAACAGTTTCATAGTTGTTGAATCAGTATAATTGCCGCTTATACATCTGAATTGTGTTTTCCAGTCCCAGATAAAGGGCATCAGAAATTAAGGCATGTCCTATTGAAACTTCTTCAATCCATGGGATGCACTGATGAAAATATTTAAGATTATTCAGGTCAAGGTCGTGACCTGCATTTATTTCCAATCCTGCCTCACGCGCAATTTCAGCTGCCTTAATAAAAGGTTCAATGGCGCCGGGGGCATTCTGATTAAAACCTGAGGCATATGGTTCGGTGTATAGCTCAATCCTGTCAGTTGCAGTTAATGCTGCATTTTCAATATTTATAATATTTGTATCAACAAAAAGGGAAGTTCTGATTCCTTCCTTCCTGAAGATGGATACAATATCTGTCAAAAAGGATCTGTTTCTGAGTGTATCCCAACCAGCATTTGAAGTAATTGCATCATGGGCGTCAGGGACTAGTGTTACCTGATCGGGCTTTACAGAGAGAACAAGATTAATGAACTCTTCAGAAGGATATCCTTCTATATTGAATTCAGTTGTAATAATGGGTTTGATCTGGAGAACATCATTATACCGGATATGCCTCTCATCAGGCCGCGGATGAACTGTTATGCCATCTGCTCCAAAAAGCTGGCAATTTATTGCAGCCGTCAGTACATTTGGAATATTTCCACCACGGGCATTTCTCAGAGTTGCAATCTTATTTATATTTACGCTTAACTTTGTCATTAAAATAATTGTAAGATTTATCCATATTGTTATTGTGGTGCAAAATTACAATAACTGGCTTTTTTTTTACTATTTTAGTTGAAAATAAAAGTGTTTATGATTGCTAAAGACTTAATATCAGAAGTTATACCTTCATTGAAAACGTCCGATCTTGGTCAGACTGCGCTGAACTGGATGGAGATATTCAGAGTTTCGCATCTGCCGATAGTTAATAATGAGGATTTTCTTGGACTGATCTCAGATACTGATATTTATGATATGAATCAGACCGGATGAACCAATTGGAAATCATACTCTTACATTGCTTAAACCTTATGTAACTTCCGATCAGCATATTTTTGAAGTTATAGGTTTGGCTTCACGACTTAAGCTGTCAGTTGTTCCTGTACTTGATACTAACGACCATTTCAGGGGTGTTATAACAACCAGTGATCTTATAAGACATATGGCAGGGATATCTTCAATGGATCAGCCGGGTGGTATTATTGTGCTGGAACTTATAGAAAGAGATTATTCCCTTTCTCAGATAGCCCAGATTATTGAAAGCAATAATGTGAAGGTCCTGAGTATGTACATAACTTCACCTCCGGAATCAACAAAGCTTGAGGTGACATTAAAAGTCAGTTCCGGCGAGCTGTCATCTGTAATCAGAACATTTGAGCGTTACAACTATGAAGTTAAAACATGGGTTACTACCGATGACTCAATGGATCGGTTCTATTCCGAAAGATTTGACCTTCTCATGAAATATCTTAATATCTGAAATTTATGCTGGAGAGAGTTATCATTTACAGCAAGGACAATAATTCAAAGACCAGAGAGAGTGTAAACAGACTGGTAAATGAGTTTTGCAGAAGAGGAATTTCCATCCAGCTACATCAGAAATCGGGTGATCCGGTTATTTGTCCCGGAGGAAAGATTGTTGAACAGATAAGTGATCTGGCCCCAATTGCAGGATTTCCAGACCTTGTAATTAGTGTAGGAGGTGATGGCACTTTTCTTGAAACGGTTCTTAAGGTAAAAGATTTCGGGATCCCGATTGCCGGAGTAAATACAGGCCGGATGGGTTTTCTTGCAAATATTTCGGCTGAAGAGATAGGCCATTCAATCGATATGTTGATGAAAGGCGAATACGAGATAGTCGAAAGAAGCCTTCTTGAGATCTCTCAGCCTGCCGGTTTGTTTGAGGGTAATTCCGCCTCAGCTCTGAATGAAATAACGGTACAAAAGGCTGATTTGAGTATGATAACAATTAACGTTTTCGTTGATGATACTTACCTGAATACATACTGGTCTGACGGACTTATTATATCTACCGCCACAGGATCAACTGCGTATAACCTCAGTGTTGGCGGACCCATTTTAACTCCTGAGGATGAGAGTATCATTATTTCACCTATTTCCCCGCATAATCTTACAATCAGACCCATAGTTCTTTCAGGTGAAAGCAGGCTCAGAATGTTAATTGAAGGCAGGAGTAATGAATACCTCGCAACATGCGATTTCAGATCAATAAGGGTACCTTTCAGTAAGGAGATCCATATCGTTAAAGCTCCGGTAAAGCTTAAAACAGTAATGTTAAAGGGAATGGACTTTTACAGTACACTCAGAAATAAGCTGATGTGGGGCGCCGACAGGAGAAATTAGGATAATTTAAAGTGCTTAAATTCATAGTGTTTATTAATTGATTATTATATTTGTAAAAGTATTAATATTGAATTTTGTATGAAGCGATCAGGTTTGATCATTCTATTCATATGTCTTTTATATGGAATTACTGATGCTCAGACTTCTTTATGGAAAATGAGAAGATATGAAGCATATGCAGGCATTGGACCCAGTTTCTTTTTTGGCGATGTTGGCGGATATTCCAAGACTAAAAATATACTCGGGATAAGGGATGTGACTTTTCTGCAGACAAGGTTTCAGGTTAATTTTGGACTAAAGTATCGTATTGCCCAGACTGTTAATATAAGGCTTAGTCTTACATACGGGTTGCTTCATGCAACTGATGTAAGAGGTTCAAATGAAAACAGGGATTTTGCATCGCGCATCTCGGTTGTCGAGCCTGCTATCTTAGGGGAATACTATTTTTTAAAAAACATGGAAGAATCAAACTATCTGTTTAGCAGGGGAAGAGGCTCGAGATTTCAAGGTATAATTAATTCGCTTGATTTTTATGCATTTACCGGAATAGGAGGACTTAGTTATTCAGTTAAGGCAAATGATAATCTTTTAAGTCATGGACTGGATCCCACAGGAATAACCCTTGTCATTCCCGTAGGCCTTGGTTCAACCATGATCTATTCACCGAATTTTAATTTCGGAGTTGAATTAAGTGGCAGATATTCATTTTCTGATAACCTTGATGGTTATACTTCACAATATTCAAGCTCAAATGACGTTTATTATTTTTTGAATTTCACTATTACTTATAAGCTGAAGACCGGTCGCAATGGATTACCATCCTTCAGAAAATAATGAGCTGGATAAGTTCTGATGAAAAGGATACCTTGGATTTTTTTATATTTATGCTTCTCACTCTCCTTATCCGGTCAGCGAAATTCAGATATTGGCTTGTTTGGAGGCGTTTCATCTTACCTTGGAGATATAAATCCTAACCGGATACTATACTCGCCCATGCCCGCCGGTGGAATATTCTACCGTTATAACTTTCATCCCAGACAGGCATTAAGAGCCAATATTTATATCGGCGGTTTAAAAGCAAACGACCTTGATTTTAATAATGATTTCCAACAAGCCCGGGCAGCTTCATTTTCCGGTACGGTCGGTGAGTTCGCACTTCAGTTTGAGTTCAATTTCTTTCCTTATTCGACTGAAGGACGATTATGGGATTTTACTCCCTATTTTGCTGCCGGAGCGGGAATAGTATTTATTAATACAGCGACTTTTACATATGAACCGGTTATTCCTTTCTCAATTGGTTTTAAGGTCAATATATATAAAAATATGGGATTGGAAGCCGAATATGGTTTTCGTAAAACATTTTATGATAACTTTGACGGCTTAAAAGATTTGGTTGCACCGTCTGATTATGGATGGATCCACAACAATGACTGGTATTCCTTCACAGGGATAGCGGTCACATGGAAGATATTTGGCGGATTAGCCGGTTGTCCTGCTTATAACGATGTGGATTCTAAAAGTAAACGTTAGGTTATGCAGTTAAGGGAGCTGATAAATATCAGGAAGTTGCCTTCTCATGTGGCAATTATTATGGATGGGAATGGGCGATGGGCACAGCAACGTGGTCTTGAGAGAATTTTCGGGCATCAGCAGGGAGTCAAGGCACTCAGAGAAGTGATTGAAACGGCTGCTGAATTGGGGATAAGATATCTCACTCTTTATGCCTTCTCAAATGAAAACTGGGGAAGACCTGATGAAGAGGTATCAGCATTAATGGGTATCATGGTTCAGTCTCTTAATAATGAAACTGATACGCTGATAAAGAACAATATCTCACTTAAGGCGATAGGAGATGTTGAAAGACTTGCCGATGATGTAAGATCCAGGCTGTTTGAAACCATCAGCCAGACCTCGGTCAGTACGGGATTAAATCTTATTGTCGCACTCAGTTACAGTTCAAGGTGGGAAATAACTGAAGCTGCAAAAAGAATATCGGCAGATGTAAAAAAAGGGGTACTTGAATCCGATTCACTTAAGGAAGAAGATTTTGAGAAATATCTTACAACTGCAGGGATTCCGGACCCGGAACTAATGATAAGAACTAGTGGAGAATTAAGAATTAGCAATTTCCTTTTGTGGCAGCTTGCATATACTGAATTGTACTTTACCGAAAAACTTTGGCCTGATTTTGGTAAGACGGATTTTTACAATGCTATAATTGAGTACCAGAAAAGAGAAAGAAGATTTGGAAAAACAAGTGAACAAGTTTTGGAAAAATAGTGAAATAATGGTGATTATTAGAATTAAAAAGACTTTTGTAGCAATATTTCTGACTCTTATGAGTCTCTCATTGTATGCACAGGAAAAGCAACCGATCGTTGATTTTATGTCACCGGAAGATTACATTATCGGGGGAGTGACTGTGACCGGTGTAAGGTTCCTGGATACAAATGCTCTTATTGGAATTTCCGGACTGAGAGTAGGACAGGAGGTAACAATACCGGGTGATGCCATTACCACTGCTGTGCAAAAATTATGGCAACAGGGACTCTTCTCAGATGTGAGAATCTCTATTGATAAAATAGCATCTGATACTGTTTATCTTGATATCTTCCTTCAGGAGAGACCAAGGATATCTGCAGTTAAGTATGATGGGATGAAAAAGTCAGAGACCGAGGATCTGGTCAAAAAGATAAATCTTCCTGTCGGATCCCAGGTAACAGCATACTTGCTTAATACAGCCAAAAAGATAATTAAAGACCATTTTGTTGAAAAAGGCTTCCTTAACACTGAAGTGGAGTTTATTCAGAAGGAGGACCCTGACCAGCCAAATAATGTTATTCTGACTATTAAAGTGGATAAGAAGGAAAAAGTTAAAATAGCGGATATCAATTTTGTGGGTAATGAATTTTTTTCAACTTCAAAACTCCGCAGGCAGATGAAGGGTACGAAGAAAAAGAATCTGAACTTTTTTAAATCCTCGAAATATGTTGCAGAAAAATATGAAGAGGATAAGGATAAGCTTTATACATTTTATAACGATAACGGATTTAAGGATTTTACCATAATATCCGATTCACTTTATCCGGTCTCTGAGGACAGGGTAGCGTTGCTAATCAGAATTGATGAGGGGAATCAGTATTTCCTCAGAAATGTGAACTGGGTAGGAAACAGTGTATATCCCAAAGAATATCTTGAGAAGGTATTTAATGTACAGAAAGGTGCAATATATAATCAGTCTCTGATAAGCGACAGACTTAATGGCACTGCAGGTGCACAGGATGCCGTAAGCAATGTATACCAGGATTATGGTTATTTGTTCTCACGGCTCACACCGGTCGAAGCCAAGGTCGATCGTGATTCTATTGATCTTGAAATAAGAATTTTTGAAGGGGAACAGGCCTACCTTAATAATGTTATTATTGCCGGCAATACCAGAACTAATGAACATGTAGCCCGGCGTGAACTGTACACTCTTCCCGGAGATCTTTTCAGCAAGACAAAGATAATGAGATCAATCAGGCAGTTGGGTGTTCTGGGCCATTTTGACCCGGAAAAGATAAATCCTACTCCACTGGCTGATATTACAAACGGCACTGTAGATCTGCTTTATAAGCTGGAAGAAAAAGCAAACGATCAGTTCGAAGTATCCGGAGGCTGGGGAGCAGGAATGCTTGTCGGTACTGTTGGTGTACGGTTCAATAATTTTTCCATGCGGAATTTTTTCGACCTGAAGCAATGGAAACCTTATCCTTCAGGCGACGGACAGTCTCTAAGCATCAGGGCTCAGTCGAACGGACGTATATACCAGTCATATAATATTTCATTTGTTGAACCCTGGCTGGGCGGCAAAAATCCCAATGCCTTTTCTGTGTCCCTGTACAGGTCAACTATGACAAACGGAAAGAAGAAGGGTGAGGACGGGCGTCAGTCGATGATAATTGACGGAGCAACGGTAGGTTTGGGAAAGAGACTTACATGGCCCGACGACTATTTCTCACTTTACGGGGAATTAAGTTACCAGAGGTATAACCTGAATAACTATAGCGTATACAGGTTCCTTTTTGAAAACGGTAGCTCAAATCTTCTTAGCTTAACGGCTAAGCTGACCAGGTTCTCTACCGGACCGAACCTTATATATCCGTCACAGGGTTCATCATTTACTCTATCGGTTCAGGCAACACCTCCGTATTCAGCCATAAGCGGACAGAACATGGTTGGGGTCTCAGATGAGGTAAAATACAAATGGATTGAATTTCATAAGTGGACATTTAAGGCAGATTATTACTATGCGATAACAAGAAACGATAAAATGGTTCTTAATACCCGTTTCGCTTTCGGATACCTTGGTCACTACAATAAAGATATCGGACCATCTCCTTTTGAGAACTATTATCTGGGAGGTGACGGGATGACAGGCTATTCGTTTTATGGTCGTGAAGTAATAGCACTGAGAGGTTATACTAATGGTTCTCTTACTCCCAATGATCCTGTGAGAGGTGTATCTTCAGGAAACGTATATTCGAAAGTTACATTTGAACTTAGATACCCTATTTCCCTTAATCCACAGGCAACGATCTTCGGACTTGCATTTCTTGAGGCAGGAAAGGCATGGTATCAGCTTAAGGAGTATAATCCCTTCAAGATGAACCGGTCGGCAGGTATTGGTCTCAGAGCTAACCTTCCGATGTTCGGGCTGCTAGGTATTGACTGGGGCTATGGATTTGATCCTGTTGCAGATCCGGCAACATACCCTAATGCAAATAAATCACAGTTCCATTTTGTTATAGGTCAGCAGTTCTAATAATTTCAAAAATTAATATTATGAAGAAAATAGGTGTTTTTATAGGTTTATTGATTCTGACTTCGGCAATTGCCTCAGCTCAGAAATATGCTTTTGTTGATTCCGAATATATAAGGAAAAACATACCTGCTTTTACTGCTGCTCAGGATCAGCTTGACAAACTTTCACAGCAGTGGGAAAAAGAGGTCGCCGACGGATATGCTGTTGTTGAACAGATGTACAAATCATATCAGAATGAGTCTGTACTGCTTTCCCAGGAGATGAAAACCAAAAGGGAAGAAGCTATTATTGCAAAAGAAAAAGAAATGAAAGATCTTCAGAATAAGTACTTTGGAATGGAAGGTGACCTTTTCAAAAAAAGAGAGGAGCTGGTCAAACCTATACAGGATGAGATACTTAAAGCAATTAAGGAAATCGCTGTGGATGGAGGCTATGCTGTTATATTTGATACTGCAGCTGGTGGTAATATACTGTTTGCCAATCCGAAATTCGACCTCAGCGATCAGGTACTTGATAAATTAGGTTATAAGAATTAATTAATTACATTTGCAGATATTTTTTAATAATACATTTATGATGAAAAGATTTATAGGAATAGCGGCTTTAATGATTCTCATCCTGTTGGTTGGTCAGAATGCTATGGCTCAGACCCTTAAATTCGGCCATGTTAACAATGATGAACTCATTCAGGCTATGCCGGAGTTTGATTCAGCCCAGGTAAAACTTGAGAAATTTCGCAAGGATCTGGTCAATGCTCTTGAACTGATGACTGTTGAATTGAATAATAAGAATGATGCGTATCAGAAAGACAGCAAGAATCTTACTGATATTGTCAGGCAGACTAAAGAACAGGAGCTTATGGATATGCAGAGAAGAATCCAGGAATTTCAGACAAATGCTCAGGAGCAGCTGCAGAACAAGCAGGTAGAACTCTTTCAGCCTATTTATGCGAAAGTTGACAAAGCAGTTAAGGATATAGGTAAGGAAAATGGGTTTATTTATATTTTCAATGCTGCACAGGGAGGTCCGCTACTCTATTATGACGATACAAAGAGTACAAATGTAACGGCTCTTGTTAAGGCAAAACTAGGATTAAAATAGTATACTTATTTTATACAGGTGACCATCTGCCATCTGGAGGATGGTCATTTTTTTAATATCCCGGTAAAGTGAAAGAACAACCAATCGGAATTTTTGATTCTGGCGTTGGAGGGCTCACGGTAGCTCATGCAATAAAGCAGATTCTCCCCGGCGAAAGCCTGATCTATTTCGGTGATACTGCGCACCTTCCTTATGGTGATAAATCGGAAGAATCAATCAGGTATTATTCACAACGCATCACTGAATTTCTTCTTGAACATAATTCCAAAGTTGTTCTTGTAGCCTGTAATTCAGCATCGGCATCTGCTTTCGACTCTCTTAAAAAGGAATTTCAGGAAAAAACTATCCTGATCGATGTGATAAATCCTGTTGTCGATTATCTGGCGACCAGGAACTTCAGGAAAATAGGAGTGATAGGAACCAAGAGGACTATCAGTTCCGGGACTTACGAGATGAAAATAAAACAAAGGTCTTCTTCAACAGAGGTTATATCTCTTGCAACTCCTCTTCTGGTACCAATGATTGAAGAAGGTTTCATTTTTGATGATATCAGTAATGCAATAATCCGTACATATCTCAGTGATAAATCACTCTCCGGAATAGAGGCTCTGATCCTTGGCTGTACCCACTATCCTATTATAAAGAACCAGATAAGCAAAATATTCAATTTTAATATTGAAGTAATCGATTCTGCAAGAATTGTCTCAATGGTACTCAGAGATGCCCTGGAAAAGAACAACATTATTAATTCTTCCGGAATAATAAAAGACCAGTTTTTTATATCCGACTATACTACCTATTTTGAGAAGATTGCCAGAATGTTTTTTGAAGGTGAAATAAACCTGAAGAAAGCCGATATCTGGAGCTGATATTATCACCCGATAAAAGTGAAAACCCAGGAATACGAATTAGAGATGTTGACTTTAAATTCACTGCCGTTATCTTATGTTGCTGATAAAAAATGCAGAATACAATGCTGTGTTCAGAAAAACATGCTCAATATCATACACTTATTTTTGAGTTTCTGAGAATTTTCAATTTTTAAAAACTTAATTTTGTGCGACATAAGCATTTTATAAATTGCTTATACAATTTTATTGATATTAAATATTAATGTAAAATGGATAAAAATTCAGCGGTTATCGAAAGAGAAGAGGTGGTTATACGCTTTTCAGGTGATTCCGGCGATGGAATGCAGCTCACAGGTACACTGTTTTCAGATACTTCCGCTTTATTCGGTAATGACTTGTCGACGTTTCCTGATTATCCGGCAGAGATCCGGGCTCCTTCAGGGACAGTGGGTGGAGTTTCCGGTTTCCAGGTACATCTTGGCCACTCTGAAATCAATACTCCGGGCGATTATGCGGATGTTCTGGTTGCTATGAATCCTGCGGCAATTAAAGCTAATGCGAAATGGATCAAACCAGGTGGTACCATAATTTTCGATGAGGGTAATTTTACAGAAAAAAATATTGAAAAAGCAGGTTACGAAAAAGATCCTATAAAGGAGGAGAAGCTTGATAATTACAATGTTATCGCAGCGCCAATATCTTCAATGGTGAAGGAAGCTCTTAAGGATTTTGGTCTTGAACCTAAATCTGTTCTGAGGACAAAGAATATGTTTGCCCTGGGAATGGTTTACTGGCTTTTTGACCGAAAACTTAAGTATACTGAGGACTACTTTGAAAAGAAATTTGCAAAGAGCCCGGGTATGGCCGAAGCAAATAAAGTTGCCCTGCGTGCCGGATATTATTATGCAGAAACTATAGAAGCTCTAAAACCTGTTTATAAGATTCTTCCGGCTCAGATCGCAAAAGGCACTTACCGCAATATAAGCGGAAATACCGCAACTGCATGGGGGTTTATGGCAGCTTCAGAAAAGTCAGGGTTAAAAATATTCATCGGTTCATATCCTATTACACCGGCAACTGGAATCCTTGAGGAACTTGCCGCACGTAAAGACCTGGGGGTAATTAGTTTTCAGGCCGAAGACGAAATTGCCGGAATCTGTACTGCTCTTGGGGCCAGTTTTGCCGGCAAACTGGCAGTCACTTCTACCTCAGGTCCCGGACTGGCATTAAAATCGGAGGCTATCGGACTGGCAGTGATGACTGAACTTCCGATAGTTATCGTAAATGTGCAAAGGGGAGGCCCGTCAACAGGACTTCCAACAAAAACTGAACAGTCCGATCTTATGCAGGCTCTTTATGGACGGAATGGAGAAAGCCCTGTCGTTGTTATAGCGGCAAGTACTCCATCAGACTGTTTCCATTTTGCATTTGAAGCCGCAAGGATCGCATTGGAACATATGACTCCGGTATTACTTCTTTCTGACAGTTACCTTGCTAATGGCACAGAGCCCTGGAGAATACCGAAAATGTCAGATCTTCCAAAGATCAATCCCCCTTTTGCAGACAGAAATGAGATTCCGTTTTTACCATATAAGCGTGATGAAGAAAAACTGGCGAGATCCTGGGCGATTCCGGGAACACCAGGTTTGGAACACAGGATAGGTGGACTTGAGAAAACTATTAAAGGAACAGTATCATATATTCCTGAAAATCATGAGCTGATGGTGAGCCTACGGGCAGAAAAGGTTAAACGCGTTGAAAACGAGATTCCTGATCTTATTGTCCAGGGTGTCTGGTCAGGCGATATTCTGGTTGTTGGATGGGGTGGCTCATACGGATACCTCATTACAGCTGTGCGAGAGCTTGAAGCGGAAGGCCATCTGGTGAGCCTTGTCAATTTCAATTATATAAATCCGTTGCCAAAAAATGTTAAAGAGGTTTTCGGACGATTTAAAAAGATTGTGGTTTGTGAATTAAATACGGGACAGTTTGCCGACTATCTTCGTATTAAGCATCAGGAGTTCTCTTATGAACAACTTAATAAAGTTCAGGGACTTCCGTTTACAATAAATGATATTAAGGATAAATGCTATAAAATACTGGAGGATATTAAAAATGGCTGAAACAATTCTTTATAAATATACTGCAAAAGATTTTAAAAGTGATCAGGAAGTAAGATGGTGTCCGGGTTGTGGTGATCATGCAGTTTTAAGTTCGGTCCAGAAAGCTCTTGCAGAATTGGGTATTCCTAAGGAAAAATTCGCATTTATTTCCGGAATTGGTTGTTCTTCAAGGTTTCCCTACTATATGGATACCTATGGATTTCATAGTATTCATGGCCGTGCAGCAGCAATCGCGACAGGTGTTAAAACAGCTAATCCGGATTTGTCTGTTTGGCAGATAACAGGTGACGGTGATGCGCTTGCCATTGGCGGAAATCACTTCATTCATGCGATACGGCGCAATATTGATATAAATATTATATTGTTTAACAATGAGATATATGGCCTTACAAAGGGTCAGTATTCGCCTACTTCCTCAAAGGGACTTGTTACAAAGACCTCTCCATTCGGAACAGTAGAAGAACCGTTTTCTGTAGGAGAGCTGGTAATTGGCGCAAAAGGTAAATTTTTTGCCAGAACAATTGACACCAGTGTCGGATTATCCACACAGATCTATATTGAGGCCGCAAAGCATAAAGGGACGTCTGTTATTGAGGCATTGCAGAACTGCGTTATTTTCAATGACGGAATCCATGATACGATTGCGGACAAGGAGGTCAGAGACGACAGAACACTTATCCTTAAACATGGTGAACCAATGCTATTTGGGAAGGAGAATAATAAAGGACTGATACTTGATGGTTTAAAGCTGAAGGTAGTCAAACTTGGCGAAAACGGGATCACTGAAAAAAATATTCTGGTTCATGATGCTAATGAACCAAATCCTGGGATACACTATATGCTGGCAAACATGAAATATCCGGAATATCCTGTTGCTCTTGGAGTTATAAGGTCAGTAGATGGAACCACATACGACAGATCCGTTGCAGAGCAGATTGAAGCAATTAAGAAAACCGCTAAAATTAAATGTGTTGACGATCTTCTTATGAGTGGTTCAACCTGGAAAGTGGAATAGCATATGTGACGACCAGCCTTTTTTGAGGTTATTAAAAACATAAACTTTTTAACCGTAAAGTAAATCAGGTAGGCGCAAAGCAGGCAAAGTTTAAGCTGTGAATTTCAGTTCTTTGCCACCTTTGCGATTACTTTGCCAACTTTGCGGTTATTTTTTTTGTAATTTTAAAAGTTGATCCATTCCGTTAGGTGACAATGAATGATTCGAATAATATCAATTATAGCAGGCTGATCCATGATCAGAGGGAGAGATTAAAGGAGTTGGCATGTATTAATACGACTACCTCAATTCTGAAAGAGGGCAAACCTATTGAGGAATCGCTCCAGCATATAGTTTTGATTTTACCAGCTGCATGGCAATATCCGGAATATACTGTTGCCCGTATTAAATTCATGGATAAAGAGTTTGAATCGCTTGATTTTGTAGAAACAAACTGGAGAATGGCTCAGGAATTTGTAACAATCGACGGAGAGAAAGGTGTTATTGAGGTTTTCTATACTACTGAATTCAATCAGGAAAATGAAGGTCCTTTTCTGAAAGAGGAAAGAGACCTTATCCTGAATATAGCCAGTCTTCTGACAGGATATATCAATAGCTATAAAGCACGAGATATTATAAGGATGTCACAGGTTTCCCAGAAAGATGATGAGGATATTCATGAAGTATCGAGCAGAAAATTGCTTCAGAAGTTTCTTGACAGGCATAATGCCGAGAGGGATGTATTTCACGATCTGATGCCTTTTAAAGTTAAAGAGATACTGCTGGTTGCCAATCTGTATGACGCTTATTCAATTGAAGGAGAAGGCCGTTTTTCAGATCACATGCTTGGTGAATACTATCAGATGAGCCTTACCTCAATCCCAAGGGTTACAGGTGTATCAGGTGAAGAAGAAGCTTTTACCAGGTTAAAAGCCCGTCACTATGATATGGTAATCATTATGATTGGAGTAGATAAAGAGACCCCTGCACTCCTTTGCAGAAAAATAAAAGACAAATATCCTTATATTCCTACTTTTCTTTTGCTTAACAATCCGGGAGATGTTCAGTTTGTTAAAAAGCAAAAATCGCTGGGTATACCTTTTGATAATTATTTTGTATGGACAGGCGAGTCGAAAGTGTTTTTTGCAATGGTAAAACTCCTGGAAGACAGGGTCAATGTTGATAATGATACAAAAAAGGGACTTACCCGGGTTATCCTGATTGTTGAAGATTCTGCAGAGTATTATTCAAGTTATCTTCCGATGCTCTATACCCTGGTTATGGATCAGACAAAAAACCTGATAGAGGATGTATCTACGGACGAATTATATAAAGTGCTGAAAATGAGAGCAAGACCCAAAATTCTTCTTGCTTCCGATTATGAAGATTCAATTGCAATATATAATAAGTACAAGGACAGTCTGTTATGTGTCATTTCTGATATGAGATTTCCCAAAAACGGCGTTTTGCATAATACTGCCGGATTTGATCTCATTCAGCACGTTAAACAGGACCTTCCAAATCTGCCAACCGTACTTCAGTCTTCTGATCCTGAAAATTCAAGATATGCACATATTCTTAAATCAAATTTTATAAACAAAAACTCAGCAAGTCTTCTCCAGGATCTTAAGTCATTTATAAATTATTACCTCGGATTTGGACACTTTGTTTACAGAGACACCAAAGGGCGACAGATAGCTGTTGCAAAATCGATGAAGGAGTTTGAAGCATATCTGCAGACTGTACCTGAAGATTCTCTGGTCTATCATGCAATGAAAAACCACTTTTCTCTCTGGCTGATGGCAAGAGGTGAGGTGAAAATTGCCAAAATGATAAATCCGATAAGGGTATCAGATTTTAACAGCTTGAAAGAACTCCGGGAATTCCTTATTGATGTTATAAGGAAACGACGCAAGGAGATGAACAAAGGCAGGGTTATCAATTTTGATGAATCTCTGGTTATTGATGAGACAAATGTTGTCAGTCTTTCGGGAGGATCCTTGGGCGGTAAGGGCCGTGGTCTTGCTTTCGTAAACACCCTTATATATAGTTTTGAGCTGGGTCGTCTTCTCCCGGGCATCAATATCAAGACACCTGTGACCGCAATAATAGGCACTGATGAATTTGATATGTTTATGGATCGTAATCATTTGTGGGACAAGGTTAAAGAAGAATCAGATTTTGACGAGCTGCAAAGATTATTTATTGAAGGCAGCCTGAGCTATACCCTCGAAAAGAAGCTGAGGATCTTTATAAGATTAATTGATAAACCTCTGGCCGTCCGATCCTCAAGCCTGTTTGAAGATTCCATGAGCCAGCCATTTTCGGGTATTTTCGGAACATATCTTCTTCCTAATAACGACGCAGATCCGGAAATCAGATTTAAACAATTGACCGAAGCCATTAAGCTTGTTTTCTCATCAATCTATTCAAGAAATGCCCGCACCTATTTTGAAGCAATAAATTACAAAATTGAGCAGGAAAAGATGGCTATTGTAATCCAGTCGGTTGTTGGTAATCGATTTGAAGATGCTTTTTATCCTCATGTAAGCGGAACCGCCCAGTCATTCAACTTTTATCCCGTAGCACATATGACTCCCCAGGATGGGTTTGCTGTAGTGGCAGTTGGCCTGGGACAATATGTTGTTGAAGGAGAAAGGGCATTCAGATTTTCCCCCGCTTACGCATCAATGGATATAATTTCTCATAAAGATCTTTATAAAAATTCACAGATAAAGTTCTATGCAGTTGATATGGCAAAAAAATCACTGAATCTTCTGGATGGGGAAAATGCCGGTCTGGTTACTCTTGATATCAGTGATGCTGAAAGACATGGCACTTTGAGCCATTGCGCTTCAGTACTTAATGCCAATGATGATATAATAACAACAGGATTGGATACTCCGGGACCCAGAGTTGTCAATTTTGCGGATATTCTTAAGTATGATTATATTCCCCTGGCGTCGACACTTAAAGTCGTATTGGATGTGGTTACCGGAGCTTTTGGTACGCCGGTAGAGATAGAATTTGCTCTGGACCTAACAAAAGATGCTTCCGGGCAAGCTTCTTTTTATCTCCTGCAGATAAAACCATTGGTTGGTAGCGGAGCAGGTTATTCGATTGCACCTGAAAGCATTCATCAGGAAGACCTGTTGCTCATAACCCAGAAAAGCATGGGGAACGGCGTTATCTGCGATATTACCGATCTCATTTATGTTGAGCCTGTTAAATTTAATAATATGCTTACAAATGAGATGGCCTATGAAATAGACAGGATGAACGAAAAGATGCTGAATGAAAACCGTAAGTATGTCCTGATAGGTCCCGGCAGATGGGGAACTAAGGATAGGTTTCTGGGAATTCCGGTCGCCTGGCCACAGATATCAAATGCTAAGGTCATTGTGGAGGTAAGCCTGCCTAATTTCCATCTTGATGCCTCCTTGGGCTCTCATTTTTTTCATAATGTAACCTCAATGAATGTCGGTTACTTTTCAATTAATCAGGATTCACAGGATGGAACAATAATATGGGAAAAGCTTAAAAAACAAAAGATTATTGAGAGGGGAAAATTTTTCCGTCATATAAGGTTTGAGAAACCACTTATGATTCGAATGGATGGGAAAAAAGGAATGGCTGTTATCTCTGTGACAAACTAAAAAGCACAATCTATGACGATTATTGAAGGAATACTTGATCTACAGAAATACGATTTTACCGATACTTCTTTCGATCTTCTTATGCAGAAGCGAATACACCGCGTGCTGGTGATATGCAGCAATTACGATAATTATATGCTGGAAGAGGACGGCAGGATCGATGAGCAGATATTTAATGAGTATGCTTCTCTTAACCTGAGATACCCTCCGACATTTGTCCAGACGGATAATGCTGATGATGCTTTCAGGATACTTCAGGATGGAAATATAGATCTCGTCATCTCAATGCTTAGCCTTAAAGGTACAGATGTTTTTGCCCTCGCAAAAAGGATCAAGTCAGTTTATGAAAACATTCCAATAGTTGTACTCACATATTTTTCGAGGGAAGTATCACTAAGGCTTGAGGGTGAGGATCTTAGTGCTATTGATTATGTCTTCTGCTGGCTTGGAGATGCTTCTCTAATCCTGGCAATTATAAAGCTGATTGAAGACAAGATGAATGCAGATTATGATATTGAAAATATTGGTGTTCAGGCAATTATATTAGTTGAAAATTCAATAAGATATATATCTTTATATCTCCCAAATATTTATAAGATAGTTCTTCTTCAGTCTCTTGATTTTCAGCGAGAAGCTCTTAACGAGCATCAACGCATGCTTAAAATGAGAGGCAGGCCAAAAATTCTTCTTGCAAACAACTTCAATGATGCCCTTACCCTATACAATAAATATAAATACAATGTTCTCGGGGTAATTTCTGATATCAGCTATAAAAGAGATAATATACCCGATGAAAATGCAGGAATCGAATTGTGTAAAGTGGTTATGGCCGACGACGATAAAGTTCCGTTTCTGATTCAATCATCAAGCTTGATCCATAAAAAGGCAGCAGAGGAGTTGGGAGCAGGATTTATCAACAAATATTCCAAATCATTATCTCTGGAGCTGAGGAACTTTATAATTCAGAATCTAGCTTTCGGCCCGTTTGTCTTTAGAAATCCCGATACTCTTGAACCCATAGCTATTGCAACTGACCTACAGAGCCTTCAGCAGAAATTACTTACCATTCCGGATAATACTCTTGCGTATCATGCCACCCGCAACCATTTTTCGAAATGGTTAAACGCCAGAGCTCTCTTCCCTGTTGCCCAGATGTTCAAATATATCCGGCAGGAGGATTTTGAGACTAAGGATGAGATGAGGAGATTTTTGTATGTGGCAATCTCCAGCTTCCGGCTGGGCAAGGGCAGGGGTGTTATAGCGAAATTTGACAAAACCAGTTTTGATGAATACCAGATTTTTTCACGTATCGGCGAGGGTTCAATTGGAGGTAAGGCTAGAGGATTGGCATTTATAAACAGTATAATTAAAAATAATAAGCTGTTTAATAAATTTCCCAATACACTTATTACCATTCCGCGAACAGTTGTTCTAAGCACTGATATCTTCGATGAGTTCATGGATCACAATCACCTCTATTCAGTAGCTCTTTCTGACCTTTCGGATGATGAGATACTGAACAGATTTATTAATGCCGACCTGCCGGGACATATATATCAGGACTTTTATGCATTTCTCGCTGTATCAAGGAATTACCCGATTGCAGTACGCTCATCAAGTAAGCTTGAAGATTCACATTACCAGCCTTTTGCAGGAGTTTATTCAACATATATGATTCCCAGGATACCGGATAATAAGCAAATGGTGAAAATGTTATCCGACGCCATAAAAGAAGTTTATGCTTCAGTATATTACAAGGCCAGCAAAGCCTATATGACAGCTACTGCCAATGTTATTGATGAAGAGAAAATGGGGATCATCCTTCAGGAAGTATGCGGTAACAGGCACGGAGAGATTTTCTATCCGACATTATCAGGTGTCGCTCGTTCAATAAACTACTATCCTATTGGTTCGGAAAAGGCTGAGGATGGCATTGTGAATATTGCGTTTGGCCTTGGTAAACTTATTGTTGAAGGAGGGCTATCGCTAAGGTTTTCGCCAAGATATGCAAAAAAAATACTTCAGCTTTCTTCTCCTGAAACAGCATTAAGAGATACCCAGAAAGAGTTTTGCGCACTTGACCTTAATACAGGCAGTTTTGTTCCCTCAACAGACGATGGGGTTAATATACTGAGGATTGATATTAAAGATATGCATAATGATACTGCATTGAAATATGTAGCATCAACATATGACATGAATAATAATATCCTGCGTGATGGAATAATTCAATCCGGTAAACGTATAATTACTTTCTCGAGTATTTTGCAGCACAAGACTTTCCCATTGGCTGATATTTTAAATACTCTTCTGGAAATTGGTCAGCGCGAAATGAATAATCCTGTTGAAATTGAATTTGCAGCTAACCTTGAAACTCCAGCGGGTACCCCTAAAATATTCAACTTTCTGCAGATTAGGCCTATAGTCCATACTGAGGAGACATATAATATAAACCTTGATCATATTAAAACAAAGGATACAATTGTATTCTCTGATTCAGCTCTTGGGAATGGGGTTTTTAAGGGTATTCATGATCTTGTTTATATTAAACCTGAATCGTTTAATGCAGCAAATAATAAAAGCGTTGCGGTTGAAATAGAGAAGATAAATGCCAGATTTATAAAGCAGGGACTGGGATATATTCTTATTGGACCAGGGAGGTGGGGGTCTACTGATCCATGGCTCGGGATACCTGTTAAATGGCCCCAGATTTCAGGTGCAAGGATCATCGTAGAGTCTGGATTAAAAACTTACAGGATAGATCCAAGTCAGGGAACACATTTTTTTCAGAACCTTACTTCGTTCAGGGTAGGATACTTTACTATAAATCCTTATATAAATGAGGGATATTATGATGTCGATTTTTTGAATAATCTTAAAGGAATTTATGAAGATAGTTTCATACGGCATGTAAGATTTGAGGATGCTCTGGAGATAATGATAGATGGTAAAAAGCACAGAGGTGTAATTCTAAAACCTGCAAGTAGCTGAATGTATGGGATCAATCAAAAAAAGATGACAGAAAACCGGTAAAAAGACACAGTTTGCTGTTATTTTATTAACAAAGTTTGCCAGGCTGGTGCTGCTTCTGTGAGGATATCTTTGTTAGTCTTTTTTATCAATGCCTGCAAAACACAACCAGGGCCAACTTCAGTAAAGGATATTGCACCATCAGAGATCATATTTAGTATACTTTGTGTCCATAGTACCGGTGAGGTAAGCTGTGAAACAAGGTTTGATTTTATGATTGCAGGCTCTCTGAATGGTTTTGCATTAACATTTTGGTAAACAGGGCATACAGGATTATTGAACTTTGTGTTTCTTATTGCATCTTCAAGCTCCTGACGTGCCGATTCCATAAGAGGTGAGTGAAATGCACCACTTACAGCCAGTTTAATTGCTCTTTTTGCCCCTTTCTCTTTTAGAACCTGGATAGCAATATCAATTCCTTCGTTTGAACCGGAGATAACAATTTGTCCTGGACTGTTATAATTAGCAGGGACCACAACATCATTAATGGAACTACAAACCTGTTCCACAATTTTATCATCAAGGCCAAGAATTGCTGCCATTGTAGAGGGTGTCTTCTCACAAGCTTTCTGCATGGCAGTTGCTCTTTTTGAAACAAGAAGAAGACCATCCTCAAATGATAGAGTCCTGTTGGCCACCAGTGCAGAGAACTCTCCGAGTGAATGTCCTGCGACCATATCAGGTTTGAAAGAATTGCCAAGCACAGCGGCAAGAATGGTTGAATGGAGGAAAATAGCCGGTTGGGTAACTTTTGTCTGTTTCAGATCGTCATCAGTACCGGCAAACATAAGGTCGGTTATTCTGAATCCTAAAATTATGTTCGCTTTCTCAAACATTTCTCTTGCAACTGGCGACTGATCATAAATTTCTTTCCCCATTCCCGTAAACTGTGCTCCCTGTCCTGGAAATACATATGCTCTCATAATCCGGTTTTTAGTTTATGTCGCTGTTTTCAGCGGCGCAAAAGTAGCAAAAAAAAAATTAATGCAATTTAGATCCGATGAGATGTACAAACTCCTCCCTGGTGTTTAGTTGTTCAAGGAATATGCCTGTGAAAGCTGATGTTGTTGTTACAGAGTTTTGTTTCTGTACACCCCTGATCTGCATGCACATATGATTTGCTTCAATTACAACAGCAACACCAATGGGGTTAAGGCAGTCCTGTATGCAGTTTCTTATTTGCGTAGTAAGTCTTTCCTGCACCTGAAGTCTTCTGCTGAATACTTCAACCACCCTTGCAATTTTACTAAGTCCAGTTATATAGCCATCGGGGATATATGCTACATGTGCTTTACCGAAAAAGGGAAGCATATGGTGCTCACACATAGAGTAAAGATCAATATTTTTGACAATAACCATTTGCTTATATTCCTCCCTGAATTTTGCAGAATTTATTATGGCACAAGGATCCTGGTTATACCCGGCAGTTAAATAACTCAGGGCTTTTGCAACCCTTACCGGGGTCTGTATCAGACCTTCCCGGTCAGGATCTTCCCCGATAAGCTTAAGCACCCGGTAATACATACCCGATAATTCTTCAATTTTAGCACTATCCCATGTCTCAGTTTTTGTATATCCGTTACTTTCAATCGGAGACTCATCATTTACATTTTCTATAGTTTTATCCATAATATTCTATTGAATTATTTTCAGTTTCTTCTAATTTAATACAATGAAGAGCAGCTCCCTCTTTGGCAATCAGTGGTTTAAGTGCATCCCAGATAGCTATGGCTATATTTTCAGTGGTAGCGATTCTTCCATTCATAAAATCAACTTCAAGATTTATATTTTTATGATCTATTTTATTTATGACGTTTTCAATAATAATTTGTTTAAGAATATTCATATTCATTACAAATCCAAGTTCCCTCAGTAGTTCACCTTTCACAGTTACCCACAGAACATAATTATGACCATGCCAGTTCGGATTTGAACACTTTCCGAATACTTTCTGGTTATCCTCATCGGACCAGTCCTGCCTATACATCCTGTGTGCAGCACAGAATCGTTCTCTTCGTGTCAGATAAATCATTTCACAGTTCATTAATTATACAATATTAACCAATAAATTTGATCTTTATAATTCGTAAATGCAATATCTTTAGCATCACTATCCATCTAAAGGTAGCATAACATACTTATGTCATTCAGAATATTATATATCACAGCCACATCTTCGGAAGCTTTTGCCCTGAAAAAAGTCAGGGGTATTATATCTGTACCAGGAGGCTACAGGATTGGTAACTGCGAAATTAGTCTGCTTATAACCGGTATAGGATCCATATCAACTGCCTGGACTATGTTCCATTGGCTGTCAGCGAAAGGGAAACCTGACCTTGCTATTAATGCCGGGATAGCAGGCAGCTATAAGGATAATTTTAAAATTGGTGATGTTGTAATGCCGATAACTGATTGTTTTGCAGATTCAGGGATTGAAGATTCTGGAAAATTTCTTACCCTGGCTGAAGCCGGGTTGACGGATGCAAATAAGCATCCATTCAGGGAGGGACTTATATTCAGCGACTCACAGTACATTGAGATAATGAAGCACCTGATAAGGCCGGTTAATGCAATTACTGTGAATACGGCCAGCGGTTCTGCAGAAACTATAAAAAAATTGTCTGTAAAATTTAATCCTGACATAGAGACTATGGAAGGTGCAACTTTTTTCTATATTTGCAGCAGGGAAAAAATTCCTTTTCTGGCTCTCAGAGCAATATCAAACAGTGTTGAACCTCGCAACAGGAACAATTGGAACATTAAACTTGCTCTTGATAACCTGACGGAAAAGCTTAATGAAATTATATTAACACTTCAGTAAGAGATGAAATTAACTTTGGGTTTCTCACCATGCCCTAACGATACATTTATTTTTGATGCGATGGTGCATGGAAGAATTGATACAGAAGGACTGGAATTTGATTATTTTCTTGCGGATGTTGAAGATCTGAACAAAAGGGCAATGCGTTCAGAGGTTGATATAACGAAAATCAGCTATTATGCTTATTCTTTTGTTGCCAGCAATTATCTGATTCTGGATGTTGGTAGCGCACTGGGACACAGGAACGGCCCGCTGCTGATCAGCAAACGAAAGATAAGCAACTCAGCCATGACCAAAGCTAAAATTGCCATTCCCGGAAAATATACCACGGCCAATCTTCTCTTCAGTATTGCCTGGCCTGAGGCAACAAATAAAACCGAATATCTCTTTTCTGACATTGAAAAGGCATTGCTCGACGGAGAGGTTGACGCCGGTCTTATAATACACGAGACACGTTTTACCTATTTTAAGAAAGGACTTCATAAACTGGCAGATATGGGGGAGTTCTGGGAAAAACTTACCGGTCTTCCTATTCCGTTGGGAGCAATTGTAATAAACAGGAATATACCTCATGAAATAGCACTGAAAGTCAATCGTATACTGCGAAGAAGCCTGGAATATGCTTATAAGGACTCCTTCGCATCATACGATTTTGTAGCAGGAAATGCCAGGGAGATGGATAGTACTGTAATGAATAACCATATTAAGCTTTATGTAAATGAATTTACTCTCAATCTTGGCAGTAAAGGAAAGGAAGCGATTAGTACTTTATTCAGAGTAGCAGGGGAGAAGGGAGTAATTCCCCATTTGCCGGATACAATTTTTCTTACATAGAAATTTAACATTCAGGTTTATTAATACTAAATTTGAACATAGGTTATTGTTCATTGTTTTAGTATTAAAAGTAATCACTTAAAATATGTAAATCATGGCATTTGAACTACCAAAACTCCCGTACAAACTGAACGCACTTGTTCCGTTTATAAGTGAAGAAACCCTTGATTACCACTATGGTAAACATCATCAGGCATATGTTAATAATCTGAATGCTCTTATTCCCGGTACAGACTTCGAAAATGCTGACCTTGAATCAATAATTAGGAAAGCTGAAGGAGGTATTTACAATAACGCAGCTCAGGTCTGGAATCATACTTTTTATTTTGAAGCCTTTTCCCATGATGGAAGAAAAAGTCCAAAAGGAGATATATCAGATGCAATAAACAGCTCATTTGGCTCATTTGATTCCTTTAAAGAACAATTCAATAAAGCTGCTGCAACGCTCTTCGGAGCAGGCTGGGCCTGGCTTGCCAGGAAAGAAGACGGAAATTTACAGATTGTACAGGAATCTAATGCTGGCAACCCGTTACGGAAAGGGCTCAAACCATTAATTACCTGTGATGTATGGGAACATGCATATTATATTGATTACAGGAATAAACGTCCCGATTATATTAAGTCATTCTGGGAAATACTTGACTGGGAGATTGTTGCTGGTCGTTTCTGATTGCAATAAATTATATAAAGGGGAGTCGGTTTTAGATTCCCTTTAATATAATTTTAAATTGAACTAAATATAAATAAAATGAATCTAAGAGACCTGATCTTAAAAACCCGCACCTACAGGCGTTTCGATGAAGCAAACCGCATTGATTATAAATCACTCGAATCTCTGATTGATCTTGCCAGACTTTCAGCTTCGGGAGCAAACAGACAACCTTTAAAATATGTGATCTACAGCACACCCGAAGAATGTGAAAAACTTTTTCCCTACCTGGCATGGGCCGGATACCTTACTGAATGGCCCGGACCGGAAAAAGGAGAAAGACCTACAGGTTATATTGTAGTACTGGGTGATAAGTCAATAACAGATGTTTTTGGTATTGACCATGGAATTGCTGCCCAGAGCATTATGCTGGGAGCTTCAGAGGCCGGGTTTGGAGGATGTATAATTGCATCAATAAAACGGGAAGAGCTTCGAAATGATTTTGAAATACCGGAAAAATATGAAATTCTGTTGATTCTTGCTCTTGGAAAAACAAAAGAAAAGGTAATACTTGAGGAATTGAATGGAGATGATGTAAAATATTGGAGGGATGCCGATAAGAATCACCACGTGCCTAAAAGAAACCTGAATGAACTGATAATTAAACTCTAACAGAATATTTGCAATGAAACGTATTTTTATTCTTGGTTCATTAATTTTCATCATTAAGATATCTGGCTTCAGCCAGGAAAATGTTAAGCCGGAAGCCAGAATACTTTTCCAGGGAATAGTTTTGGATGCAGACGACTTTTCCCCAATTGCCAATTCTCAGATAATGATTAACAGGGTTTTTCTGTCTGTCAGCAAATACGACGGTACTTTTTCATTTTATGTTAACAGGAAAGATACTGTCCAATTTAAAAGTCTTGGCTATAAACCTGAAATGATGATGATAAGCGATACTCTTAAAGGGAGTGAATTTGTAGCTGGCATTTTTATGAAAAGCGATACACTCTCTATCGGTGAAGTTGTCATTATTCCCAGATATAAAAACCTGAGGTCTGATATACTGAATTCCAATAGCAGTACATCCAGGGAAATGGAAAATGCAAGGTATAATGTTGCCGTTTCTGCGTACCAGGGAAGGACCAGTATTAGTAAACTCGGGGATCCTGATGCCAACTATCAGTTATTGCATCAAAGACAAAAGATTGATGCTTATGAGAGAGGCGGTATTCCTTCTGACCAGATACTTGGGTTAAATCCATTGATACTATTACCGGCCGCCTACATCCTGCTCCATGGAATGCCTGAAAAACCCGGACCCATGAAGCCGGAAATTACTGATTATGAAGTTGACCAGATTCAGAGAAAATACCTGGAGACACTGAAACCACATAAGTGATTATAAAATTTCGATAGCATTCCTCTTTGGCGCTGACTAATCAAATGCAGCTTATATCTTTTGTATAGTCTGATGACATGTTTATCCCTTTAAGAATATGGCTTTTATGATATGACTTGCCATCTTGGGATTCTCTTTCAGACGTCGTGTTGAATAGCCGAACCACTCTTTTCCGAAGGGGACATATACCCTCATAGTATGTCCTTTGTTTACAATACTTTCACGAAGTTTTGGAGTCACACCGTAAAGCATCTGGAATTCATACATATTAGCGGGTACATTATATTTTTCGATAAGTCTATAGGCACCATCAATAAGTGGTTTGTCATGAGTTGCTATGCCTACATGTATTTTATTCTTAAACATGAATTCAAGATCCTCAAGGAAATGCTGATTAATTTCCTCATATTTCTTATAGGCGATTGTTTCAGATTCAACATAAATCCCTTTGCACAGCCTGTAACTGACCGGAATTTCCGGTTTGTTCAGATCTGTCATAGCCTGAATATCATTATATGTTCGTTTCAGGTATGCCTGTAGTACAAGGCCTACATTTTCGGGAAATTCAGCCTTAAGTTTACGGAACAGTTCAATCTCATTATCAGTACAAGGAGAATCCTCCATATCGATTCTGACAAATCCATGATAAGAGGCAGCTTTGGCTACAATATCACGTATATGTTTATAGCAGATATTTTTGTCGATCAGTAATCCGAAACTTGATGGCTTAAGTGAGAAATTCCCATCTATGGAGTTTTGGTATGAAGTATCGATAAGGTTTAAATACTCTTTCTTATTGAGTTCAGCCTCTTCAAGCGTCTTAATGAATTCCCCGAGAACATCGAGCGTAACCTTTATCTTTTTGCTGTTAAGATCTTTAGATACACGCATTGCATCTTCAATTGTTTCACCGGAGATGTATGGTCTGGAAAAAATCCAGATGAATTTTTTCGGAAACAATGGCAGTATTGCCGCAATAAATTTATTAAACATAATAATAATTTATTCTTTTGTTGGTAATTATAAAATAAGTGCAAATTAAGCTGATGCCAATTCATTTTTAATGACCTTTGTCATTCGGATAGCATATAAATAGCATGAATTTATTTATATTGAAGAAATTTTTTCGGATAATGCAACCATTTTTTTCAATGTCAGGTCTTAAACATGTTCCCTGTATATGATGAGCGACCGGGATATAATAGAAGGGTGTGCCAAACATAACAGGAAAGCGCAACAGTTGTTGTACGATAAGTATTCACGCTTTCTTCTTGGTGTATGCTTCAGGTATGCAGGTGATAAGGCTGAAGCAGAGGATATTTTGCAGGATAGTTTGTTAAAGATTTATTTTAGTATCAAGGATTTTTCGGGAACAGGTTCTTTTGTAGGTTGGTTAAGAAAGATTGCAGTCAATACCGCAATAACTCATTATCATAAAAATCTGAAGTACAGATATCACGTTGAGATTGAAGAGTATGTGTCGGTAGAGACTGGTGTAACAAGTTTTGAGGAAGATTTTTTTACATCCGATGAACTTTTTAAAGTACTTAATGAGTTGCCAACAGGTTACAGAATGGTTTTTAACCTTTATGCAGTTGAAGGGTACAAGCATAAAGAGATCGCAGAAATTCTGGGAATAGATACTAATACATCAAAATCGCAATATAGCAGAGCAAAAGCTGTGATCAGGGACAAGCTGGAGAAGCTGGGCAAATTGAAAAACAGCTATAACGAAAATGGGATATAGAGCAGGCTAAATGATCAATAATTAATTGAAAACAAAGAAACAAGATATGAGTATCAGGGAGTTATTCAGGAAGAAGCTTGAAAAAGCTGAAATTATTCCTGAAGCTTCATTTAATGCAGTACTGATGCGCAGACTTGCCAGAAAGGAGTTCATGCGGTTTAATCCTGCCAGGCTTAACATTTATTATCTTGGAGGAGTTCTTGTAGCCGGAATTGCTGCTGCCATTATCATGATTTCAGGACCAGGAAAATCCGAAAGGATGATACATTTTAATCCTTCATATGATACCCTCAAAACAGATACAATCCGATACTTAAATGTTCCCTCCGAAAAGATTATTATACAGAAAAGCGAAAAACCACATACAGGAGTATCTAAAACCCTAACTGACAGCATGAAACCGCAAAAAATTGCCGGGATTGTCAGGGAGCCTGCCCGGGAAAGTGAAGATAAGAGGAATGATAATGTTATACATGCTGACATAAATGACAACTTTACTAAAAATGGGTTATTTCCTGATGCTGCAGTAAGCAAGAATAAACTTCAGGGAAAGGCTCTTTCCGGGGAGGATTTGTTTGAGCCTTCTGTAATGGGTGGTTGCCCTCCGTTGAAATTGCATTTTCATAGTAAAGTAAATTCGTATGATTCGTGCAGGTGGACTTTTGGGGATGGAGGTTACTCTGATCAAAAAAATCCTGACTGGATATTCGATGTTGAAGGGGAATATAAAGTAGTGCTGCAAGTTTTTAGTTCTGATGGTTTGCAGGCAACAGCTTCTGTCATAATTACCGTTTATCCAAAACCACATGCTTATTTTGAAATTTACCCTGAAAAAGCAATAATTCCGGATGACGAGATCCGTTTTCTGAATTATTCTGTAAATGCAGATCATTTTGTGTGGGATTTCGGCGATGGCGATACTTCTGAACTATTTGAACCAAGGCACAGATATTCAAAATTCAGTAACTATAATGTTCGGCTGGTGGCTTCTTCGGAATATGGATGCTCGGATTCACTGACTGTGATGAATGCATTCTCCGGCTCTGAGTATTATATTGATTTTCCCAATGCATTCATTCCAAATGCTGAGGGGCCAACGGGTGGATTCTATTCATCAAAAAGTGATGAAGCCGCACAGGTATTTCACCCGTCATTTTCAGGAGTATCTGACTATCAGTTAAAGATTTTCAGTAAAATAGGTATTCTTATTTTTGAAACCAACGATATTAATATTGGTTGGGACGGCTACTTCAAAGGCCAGTTAAGCAATCCCGGAGTTTATATCTGGAAAGTGCGAGGCAGTTTCAGAAACGGGGAACCCTTTATTAAAATGGGTGATGTAACTCTTCTCGGAAACTGATTTCTTGGAATTCATGTAACTTCTGCTTTCATTTTTCCGTTAAACAATTGTCAATTGCTGACAATATGAATCTTTTGTCGGTTATAGATTGTTTAGGAAATGCAAATCGTTAATGGATAAAATTACGGAAATAGTAATGAATTTAAATTTCAAATCACTATTTTCGTCAAAGTAAAACCTAATGGGATCGATTTTGGTGAAGCGGATTATATATTTAGTCATACTGTCATTCATCATTTTACAAGATAGTTTTGGTCAGGATCCTACATTCTCCCAGTTTTATGCCAATGCATTATATCTCTCTCCCTCTTTTGCAGGGGCTACAGCAGAATACAGGTTTGCCTTGAATTACAGGAACCAATGGCCTGCAGTTCCAGGCGTTTTCCATACTTACAGCATTTCTTTTGATAAAGCCATGCCCAATTTTAACTCCGGCATTGGTATTCTTGCTACCTATGATGTAGCCGGATCAGGAAATCTTAGCACTACAAATATCGGATTGCTTTATTCCTACGATTTTAATATTAATCAGAATTGGCATATGAGGCCCGGCGTAAATTTTAAGTTCTATTACCTTGGACTTGATATTTATAAGCTTATTTTCAACAGCCAGATAACAGGAAGTGGAACGTCACCATCTGTAACACCTCCTCCTTTCGATAATGTTGCTGATGTGGATTTTGCAACTTCAGCTCTTCTTTATAATGAGAGAATATGGGCTGGATTTACTCTCGATCATCTGCTCGCACCAAAAACATCCTTCTATGGAAATGATGCCACAGTCCCTGTTAAATTTAACTTTTACGGAGGGGTTCAGGTTTTGAAAAAAACAAGATTACGTCAAAAGGTGCAGGATGTTCTTTCGATTGCTATGAACTTCCAGAAACAAGGCAAATTTTACCAGTCTGACCTGGGTGTATATTACTATAAAGATCCATTGATATTTGGTTTATGGTACAGGGGAATACCTTTTGCCACATCCCAGGCAGGAGATGCTGTAATTGGTCTGATTGGGATTAAGACGAGCCAGCTTCATATCGGCTACAGTTACGACTTTACAATTTCCAACCTGATAAGCTCAACATCGGGAGCTCATGAAATCTCACTTGTTTATGAATTCAACAATCTTTCTATCGGCCAGCAACGAAAACGTTTGCGTGCAATTCCGTGTCCCGAATTCTGATTCCTTTTGATCCGGCATTCTTTATACAGTTCAGGCAGAAATCCTTATTCTATCAACCTTAAAATTATTCGTTTAAGTTAGCCTCATTTATTAATTTGTTTATATTTGCGCCATACTAATGTTTAACAAATATTCAATTAAAGATGAAGAAACTTTCTATAGTTCTGTATGTTGTTCTTTTTTTAGCAATTATCGGACTTTATTTCCTGCATTTTTCCGGTAGTAAAAAAAATCCATCCCAGCCAGTAGCGGTTAATGAAGGACCTGCACAGGGAATTGCATATGTAGATATTGACTCAGTTATTTTCAAATTTGAAATGTTCTTTGATAGAAGGAACGAACTGATGGCCAAACAGAAGAGTGCTGAAGCCGAACTTAATTCAAAGGGAAGTCAATATGAAAAAGGTGCAAGAGATTATCAGGATAAGGTAAATAAAGGACTGGTAACCAGGGCTACTGCTGCCCAGATGGAACAGGCTCTTATGCAACAACAACAGGATCTGGTTGCGCTTCGGGATAAACTTCAGTCCAATCTCATGGAAGAGGAACAGGTAATGAATCGGCAGGTTCTTGAATACATCACTAAATTTCTGGAAGAAAACAAATCGGAATACAACTATCAGTATATTTTAGGGAAAAGCTTCGGAAGCGTCGTATTGTACAGCGACAGTTCGCTGGATATTACACAGAAAGTCCTTGATGCTCTAAATGCAAAATATAAGGCAGAAAAAAAGTAATATACCATGGGGTTTGCCTCAACCTATCTTGATGAAAGGGTATTGTTCCCTGAAATGATCAAAGAGGCACCGGATAATCAAACAGGTATTATTGTTGTAATTCCGGCCTTCGATGAACCCGGGATAGCCATGTTACTGGATTCACTTGTTTTATGCAGTGAACCGGATTGTAAGGTTGAGGTAATTATTGTAGTTAATGCTCCTCCGCATGCCTCCGGTGAGTGCATTAAAAATAATCTGTTGACTTTAATTAATATCGAAAGCTGGAAGAAAAAAAACAACAATTATTTCTTCCGGCTTTATGCTTTCACACCTGAGCCAATTATTGGAGGGTGGGGTGTGGGTCTTGCAAGGAAAACAGGGATGGATGAAGCGGTCCGTAGATTCAATGCTGTTAGTAATCCTGACGGGATAATTCTCAGCCTTGATGCAGATTGCACTGTGGAGCAAAATTATTTTACAGCTGTTTATAAGGAATTTTTAAACAGGAAGGACAGGTCAGCCTGTTCAATCTATTTTGAACATCCTTTGTCAGGGAACAATTATCAGGTAGAAATATATAAATATATTACTCTATATGAGTTACACCTGCGTTATTATTTTCAGGGACTCATATATGCCGGGGTTCCCTTTGTATCGCATACAGTTGGTTCTGCTTTGGCTGTAAGAGCTCAATCATATGTAAAGGCAGGTGGTATGAACAGGAAGAAGGCAGGAGAAGACTTTTACTTTATTCAGAAACTTATCCCTGCAGGAGGCTTTTTTAATCTTAATTCTACTACGGTTTATCCATCACCGAGAGCCTCTTCAAGAGTTCCGTTCGGTACCGGTGCTTCAATAGGAAAACTTACTGAAAAGGGCAGCACCATATTAATGACATATAATACATTGGCATTTAAGGAGCTGCATTCGTTTTTCAGTCTGGTAAAAAACCTTTATAGTTGCAGTGCATCGGATATTCACGGTATTTATGATACACTTCCGGAAGGGTTGAGATTATTTATGGATAAAAATGAGTTCATATTAAAAGTATCTGAAATAAAGAACAATACATCTGGATTTTACACATTTGAAAAACGTTTTTTCAGTTGGTTCAACATGTTTCGGATTGTAAAATACCTTAATAAGATTCATTCCGGGATTTTTGAAAAAAAGCCTGTGGAGGTATCCGCTCTTGAACTGCTTGCGGATATAGGTATTACTTTTAAAACAAATAATCCGACTGACCTTCTTCACTTTTACAGATCACTGGAAAAAAATACTTAGCTGCTTTCATACATATTTTATGCCTCACCTGATGAGTCTGAAACATAAAAAACGGTTCTGATCAGTAAGTAACCGGCTTCAATTATTTTTTCTGGTGATCTTACGATCTTCAGCAGGTGTAAGAATTATATACAGATCCTCATCAGGTTTCTTCATCCGGTATTGTTCCCTGGCAAATTTTTCGAGGTTATGATTATCAGTTTTCAGTTCATACAACTTCTTCCTGTCCACTTCAATTCGTTGTTTGTAATACTCTCTGTCTGTTCTTAATTTATGTAACTCCTTTATTTCCATATATCTGGCAATAAGATTGTTAGAATCTAAGAGCAGAATCCATACAGAAAAGATTATAACGGTCAGGATATATTTATTCCTGAAGGCAGGAGGGATTTTGTCTATAAACTTAAACCTTATCATTATAGTACAAACCTACAATATTTTTTTTTATCCACCACTCATTAGATAGAGCATCTGTACATTGTCCCCGTCATGGATCACTGAGGACTCATAACTATCTCTGGAAATCAGAATCCCGTTGATTTTAATAATTCTCATTTTGAATGTGAATCTTTTAATTATGAGCATTTCATTTATGGTCATCTTATCCCGGTTAAATTCTTCTTCCCTGTTATTTAATAATATTTTCATAATAATAAATGTAATAAATACACTTAAATTCCAATTTAATTAAAAGGATCTAAATGGTTGTAAAAAATATGCTTGTGACGGGGATCTTTAGCCATATCAAAATTTTTATCAAATTACGACCGGTTCATAAGAATCTCAATAACAATATTCGCCTGCATATTGGCAACCATACCTATGCGTGGAGCCATAGGAGGCATTTCAGCTGACACCTCAGTCGATTCATCGCCGCAGACATATAGTGTGTCGTCAATTTTTCTGTATCGTATTGTATCACTTTTCCCCCATCCTGCCATACCTGAACCTATTATCAGAGGTATTCCAGGCATCCTGATCTGAACAGTTTCTATCAGCATTTCTTTCATATCCGATCTGTCAAAGGCTTCCACTATAACGTCACATCCTGAAAAAATTTCAGGTATATTCCTGCTATCAAGTTTTTTCTGATGAACAATTACAAAAACTTCGGGGTTAATACGGGCAATATTTTCCTTCAATGCAATAGTTTTCATCATACCGATCTGATCAGTAAAAAAATACTGCCTGTTAAGATTTGGTTCTTCTATTACATCAAAATCAGATAATACCAGAGTACCAACACCGCTTCTTGCAAGAGAAACAGCACAATTTGAACCTAGCCCTCCGGCTCCGGCTATTCCAACTCTGAATTTTGAAAGATGAGCTTTAATTTCAGTGAATCTCATTTTTAATTACAATTCAGAATCACATATAAATCTAACAATTATTTTGAACAACTTACCTTTTAATTAAATCTGTGCGGGGTTCATAGGAAAACCAAAATCCGTAATCTGGAAAGGCATATCTGTCCATTACTTAAGATCGCAAAGTACTGATTGTTTTGATTTTTAAATATGTGAGCAGTGACCACTCTCTGCGATCAGATGGTTTTAAAACACCCGGATTCAAAGTTATACAAAAAGAGTGAAAACTGTACCAGAAGAGGGGATGTAAATATATTCCATCACGTTCCTGGCTTAATATCCCGAATGACAATATTTCAAAGAAAAAAGTCTATGAATAATATCAAGGATTTTCTTTAGTACATATGGCATTAATAATGGAACATGCTATCTTGCTGTACGGGCTTCTAAACTATATTGTAATCACTTAATTGCACCGGCTTCAATTTTCCGGAGTTTATGATCCTCCCTCGGAGATCGGATTATTCATACTAAAATTAAACATAAAGTATGCGAATGTAAATTGTATTAAGCGGTTAAATTTAAATGACGATAATAGTGAACCGGATAAGGGATAAGAATTATCTTCACGGATATTCATAACATACTGATTAATATCATACTAAACCTCAGTTTAATAACCTATCTTTGTAATGTTGAATGAATGATAAAATACTTCATATAACTTCACCTTTATGGACATTGAGAGGATCAAATCACAGCATGTACTATTAAAAAGCAGGGATTATACCTGGATCCCTTTGGACAAGGGGTATACCGACAAAATTCTTTACATTAATGTTGGTACAACTGATATTATCGAGAAGGATGTTCCTAAAGTAATGAAGGAGAAATTTATAGGAGGTAAAGGATATGGACTGAGGCTCCTCTGGGATGCTACAAAACCTGATACAAAGTGGGATGATCCTGAAAATGAAATAATAATATCATCGGGACCAATAGGTGGAATCACGCAATATTCGGGTACCGGGAAATCGTTGGTTGTAAGTATTTCCCCTCAAACCGGTTCCGTTATGGATAGTAATGTTGGAGGGTTTTTTGGGCCTTTCCTTAAGTTTTCAGGATTTGATGCTCTTGAAATTCAGGGTAAGTCAGATAAAGATGTCATAGTATTTATTGATGGGATAAACCATAAGATTGAAATATTTGAAGCGCCTGCTGAAGCAACAGACAGCCATCTTCTGGCAGAGCAACTTACTGATATTTTTGCTGACAATGATCATGAAAAGAGATCCATCGGTGTTGTATCTACAGGCTCCGCAGCAGAGCATTCACTGATCGGAATGCTGAACTTCAGCTTTTATGACCCGAAACGGAAGAAGGTTCGTTTAAAACAGGCAGGCAGAGGTGGAATAGGGACTGTATTCCGGAATAAAAAAATTAAAGCCCTTGTATGTAAAATACCCGGGGTGAAAGGTAATCTCAACAACGTCGTTGACCTAGCTACGCTTATGGAAAGAGGTAAAAGGTTTAACAGGGAAATGCGTGAGCTTGATGATAAGCAATGCCAGATGAAACAAACCGGCACTGCTCATCTGATGGAAATAATGAATGATCATGATCTTCTTCCTGTGATGAACTATAAATATGGCAGTCATCCTGATTCCTTTAAAATAGATTCATCGGTATGGAAAAGACATTTTACCCAGAATATTCCGGATGGCTGCTGGATTGGCTGTAATATGTCATGTACCAAAGGGGTTGATGATTTTATTGTTAAAACAGGTCCTTATAAAGGTCAGAAGGTAATAGTAGATGGGCCTGAGTATGAAAATGCTGCAGGACTTGGGGCAAATTGCGCAATATTTGATCCTGAATATGTTATTGAAACAAATTTCTATTGTGATACATATGGTATTTGTACCATAACCTGGAGTACTGTTACTGCTTTTTTAATGGAGTGTTTCCAGAATGGCATTCTCAACAGGGAAAGAACCGGAGGACTTGACCTTAACTTTGGAAATTCGGAGGCCGCACTTGAAATGCTTCATCAGCTCGGAAGAGGTGAGGGATTTGGAAAGACCGCAGGAATGGGAGTGCGTAAGCTTAAAGAACTTTTTATCAATAACGGCTGGGGCAATGCTGATTTCCTTAATGATATAGGTATGGAAAATAAGGGACTTGAATATTCCCAGTATATGCCTAAGGAATCTCTTGCCCAGCAGGGTGGTTTTGCACTGACAAATAAGGGACCTCAGCACGATGAGGCCTGGCTCATATTCATGGATATGGTCAATAACCAGATACCGACGTTTGAAAATAAAGCGGAAGCTCTTCATTATTTTCCAATGTTCCGCACATGGTTCGGACTTGTCGGGCTATGCAAGCTTCCATGGAACGATGTTGAACCTGAAAGCAACGCTCAAAGTGATGAACCTGCCAAAGTTCCTGAACATGTTGATAATTATGTAGCTATATATAAGGCAGTTACAGGTCGTGAGTTTGATAAGAAACGTCTCATTGAGGACTCTGAAAGGGTTTATAATTTTCAAAGAGTGTTTAACCTCAGAAGAGGCTTTGGTACCCGTATTCATGACAGGCAACCATACCGCGCTGCTGGACCGGTTACGATTGAGGAGTATGAATCGCGTTCTGAACGTTATGATAAACAGCTTAAGGAGGTGGTTGGATATGATCCTGAAGGGAAAACTACCTTGGAAAAAATGAAGGTATTAAGGAAATACAGGGAGAGTCAGTACGAGTCTCTCGTTGATGCTGTCTATAATCGGAGGGGATGGAATAATAACGGAGTTCCAACCATTGAATTCCTTAAAAAGATAGGAATGGATTTTCCTGAAGTAATTGAGGTTGTAAAAGATTTTCAATAGACTTTAATAAACATTCAGAAGCGTAATTTGTTAATTACGGATATTACAATTAACCTTAAAAATCCTGAATGGCTGCTCTGATTTCTTTTCTGCGCGGAGTAAATATGACAGGTCATAACTCAATTAAAATGACCGAGCTCTCAGATTTATACAGGAAACTGGGGTTTACTGATGCCGAGACTTACATACAGAGCGGAAATGTGATATTCAGCACAAGTGATGATTTTTCTCATCCTGAAATCACTGGAAAAATAGAAAAGGCAATAACTGAACGATTTAATTATAATATTCCTGTTCTGAACAGGACTGCTGAAGATATAAAAACATTGTTCTTCCTGAATCCTTTCCTTCGGGAAGAAAATTTTGACCCGTCAAAAGCAGCTGTTATCTTTTTGTATGAGAAGCCATTGGAAGCACAGATTAAGAAAGTTGTCAATATCGATTATCCCCCCGATAAATTTAAAATTGAAGGCAGAGAAATATTTATATATTGCCCAAACGGTTTTGGGAGAACAAAACTTTATACAAATTTTTTTGAAAATAAAATGGGGGTTATTGGAACTGCCAGAAACTGGAAAACAATTACCACTATTCTGAATATCGCCGAAAACAAAAAGTGAAGAACTCGTCAGAAATCAAAATCACTATCTTCAATGGCTTAGTCTGAGTTGAACAGTTATCTGAAAAACATTGATTCCAATATATTTAACATAGCTTTCTCTAAGCAGTCTTTGAAGTAAAAAAGTCTTTTTGCTACAACCTCTCCTTTTTTACAGTATTTTTGCCTGACCGATATGCAAAGTATGGCAGGTCCGAAAGGCTCAAAATATTATGATATTTTCCTGAAGCAGCAGCTTCAGCTTGTGACCAGGGAAGATGACATTATTATAAATGAGGAAGGTTTCAATCTTCTGTCTGAAATTCATAAGGAACAATCTTTAGTTGCTGCATCGCGTAACCTTGGAATCAGTTACAGGAAGGCATGGGGACTCCTCCGCGAAATTGAATACGTTCTGGGATTTCAGCTTGTGGGGAAGCACCGGGGGGGTAAAGCCGGAGGAAAAACCGACCTTACACCTGAGGGAGTCGAACTGACTGAGGCATACTTAAAGCTTAAGGTTGAAGTTGATCATGCTGTACATGATATAATTAAAACATTTTTTAACCGAATAAATAAACTATCAGACAGACAATGAGTAAGAAATTGCTATTTCTGATTTTCTCAGTTCTTATAATTACCGGGTGTGGTACTTCTGATTCCGGCAAAACAAAAGACATAATAATATTTCATGCCGGAAGTCTGTCAGTGCCTTTCAAAGAGCTGAAAACCGAATACGAAAAGAAAAATCCTGAAGTCAGAATTTTACTTGAACCTTCAGGAAGCCTGGTATGTGCACGAAAAGTAACAGAACTTAAAAAAACCTGCGACATTGTAGCCTCCGCGGATTATTTCGTAATTAAGGAGTTGCTTATACCTGATTATGCCTCCTGGAATATCCGCTTTGCCACCAATGAGATTGTAATTGCCTACAGTGAAAAGGCAAAATATGCATCAGAAATAAATGCGGATAACTGGTTTGATATACTTTCAAAAGATGATGTAATCTACGCACGTTCCGATCCTGACTCAGATCCCTGTGGTTACAGAACGGTTTTTACTTTTATGCTTGCAGAAAAATATTACCACAGAAAGGGATTGGCTGAAAAACTGGTATCTAAAAACAGAGATTTTATCCGGCCCAAAGAAGTAGACCTTGTTGCCCTGGTTGAATCAAATTCGATTGATTATATGTTTCAGTATAAGTCTGTTGCGATTCAGCATGGATTCAAATATGTTGAGCTGCCAGCTGATATAAACCTCTCTGATCCTTCAAAGGAAGAGTTATATCAGTCAGTTTCCCTTTATGTCACAGGCAATAAACCGGGTACGAAAATAAAAGTGACTGGTGGCTATATTAATTATAGTATAACAGTACTTGATAAAGCTCCCCGGAAAGATGCTGCAATAGATTTTATTTGCTTTATGCTTAGTGAAAAAGGAATGGAAATTTTCAGGAAGAACGGACAGAATCCCATAATCCCGTTTTTAACGGAAAAACCTGATAAACTTCCTTCAAAACTTCTTCAGTTCTTCCCCGAAAAAAAGTGAAATAATGTAATATGAAAAGATACGGACCGTTTAGCTGGATCCTGCTGGTTTTGTCCTCACTGGTTTTGCTCTTTCTTGTGGCGCCACTCCTCGGTCTATTTGTGCAAACCGGGGCCAGAGAATTTTTTGAAACAGCTAAAGATAAGGAGGTACAGGATAGTATCTGGCTTACTATCTGGGTATCATTTTCAGCTACATTTTTCTTTGCAATCGCTTCGGTTCCTTTTTCCTGGCTTCTGGCCCGCAAGTCATTTCCATTGAAGAGTATTGTACAGGGAATTATCGATCTTCCGGTAGTATTACCGCATACAGCAGCCGGTATAGCTTTGCTTGGATTTATCTCCAGAGACGGTTTGTTAGGGAAAGCGGCATCATCTGTAGGTCTTAACCTTGTGAATAATCCTGCCGGTATTGCTCTGGCTATGGCATTTGTAAGTCTGCCGTTCCTGATTAACTCTGCGAGGGATGGTTTTGCCGCAGTTCCCGAAAGGTTGGAAAAGGCTGCTCTTAATCTGGGTGCAAGCCGGTCGCGGGTCTTTTTTACAATTTCTCTGCCTCTCGCATGGCGGAGCATCATTACCGGATTTATTATGATGTTCGCCCGTGGAATGAGTGAATTTGGGGCCGTTGTAATAATTGCTTACCATCCAATGATTGCCCCTGTGCTTATTTACGACAGGTTCACCTCTTTCGGATTATCTTATGCCCGACCTGCAGCTGTTCTGTTTATTGTTGTGGCACTTGTGGTGTTCACAATTTTACGGTTGCTGTCGGAACGAAGAAAAATAACTGTCATAAAAAGTCAATATGCTGACTATTAAAAATATATCAAAGAAGCTTGGCGAATTCAGGATAGATGATATCGATCTTGATATATCAGAAGGGACTTACTATGTTCTGTTGGGAAGGTCCGGCTCCGGTAAAACACAATTGCTTGAACTTATAGCAGGTTTGAACAATCCTGATTCAGGAGAAATATGGCTTGACGGAGAAAATATAACATGGAAAAAGATCCAATGCAGAAAAATAGGGCTGGTTTTTCAGGATTATGCTATTTTCCCGAATATGACAGTTTTCGGGAACATTGCATATTCATTAAATTCCGGAAAAACAGACAAAGAAGTCATTAATCAAAGAGTTATTGAAGTAGCCGGAGATCTGAACATTTCTCATCTGCTTGAACGAAGTACACATTATCTTTCGGGTGGTGAATTGCAGAGAGTTGCACTGGCCAGAACTCTTATAACATCACCCAGGTTGCTTCTTCTTGATGAACCAATGGCCTCGATCGATGCGAGTCTGAAGGATGATATTAAAAGACTGCTTCGCCGCCTCAACAGGCAGGGACTTACAATTATCCATGTTACCCACGATTACAGGGAAGCAGTAAGCCTTGCATCAAGGGTGGGAGTGATACATAACGGAAGGATCATTCAGGAGGGCAGCCCTGAGGAGGTATTCAGAAAGCCTGTAAACAAATTTGTGGCAAGGTACACCGGGATCCGAAATTTCTTCAGGGTCGACTTCAAAAAGGAAAACGGGGAATGGCAGGCAGTCAGTAAGAACAAAATAGTCTTCACTTTGTCTGAGAACTCAAATGCGGGTGAAGGAATGTTAATACTTAGAAGTGATGATATCAGGCTCTCAAATGAAATACCTTTGACGCACCCGGCCAATTGTTTTAAAGGCGTAGTAAAGGAGATACTTCCGTCTGAATATGGGATGGAAATTACGGTTGATGCAGGTGAAATATTTTATGTTGATATTTCTGCAGATGCGTTCAGGCAACAACCTGTATGCGAGCAGTCGGAGGTCTGGATCTCTTTTTCTTCAGAAGCGGGAATCGCTCTGCAGGGGACTAATTAAAGACTGAAGGCAAAAATATATTTTAACCGGTGCAGATCCAGGCGGGAAAAGTTACAAAACAAAGGAGTTAAATATGGAGATGATTGAATTTGAGGAAGCTTATAAGATTGTAATGGAATCAGTATTCAGAACTGCGTCTGAAACAATCTCTTTTACAGATTCCTTTAGCAGGATACTTGCAGAGGATATCAAAAGTGATACGGATATCCCTCCGTTTGATAAGGCAACTGTTGATGGGTTTGCCTGCAGGAAATCTGACCTGTATTCCGAACTCGAGATTATTGAAACAATAGCGGCAGGGATGCAGCCTGAACACAGGATATCAGAAAATAAGTGTTCAAGAATTATGACAGGAGCCGTAGTCCCACAAGGTGCTGACCAGGTATTTATGGTTGAAGATTCAATTATTCTGCCATCCGGTAAAGTGAAATATACCGGTCAGTTTACAAAAGAAAACATTTCCATCAGGGGTGAGGATACCAAAAATGGAGATACAGTACTTAAATCCGGCATAATGATCAGACCACAGGATATAGCTATTATGGCTTCTGTTGGCTGCACATCGGTAACTGTTGGTAAGAGACCAGGGGTAGCTGTTATAAGTTCAGGTGACGAACTTGTTGAGCCTTATGAAAAGCCTGGCCTTTCTGGCATACGGAATTCAAATGCATATCAGCTTATGGCTCAGGTGAAAAGTGCAGGTGCTACAGGAAAATACGCGGGCATTGCAAAGGACAACCAGGATGCAACATTTGATATTGTTGAGAATGCGATATCTGAAAGTGATGTAGTATTGATAACAGGCGGAGTATCTATGGGTGATTTTGATTTTATACCTTCTGTTATTGAAAAAGCGGGAGTTAAAATTCTCTTCAGCAGAGTAAATGTCCAACCCGGAAAACCCACCACTTTTGGCGTGCATCAGGGAGCCCTGGTATTCGGTCTGCCCGGGAATCCTGTTTCGTCTTTTATTCAGTTCGAACTGCTTGTTCGGCCTGCACTATATAAAATGATGGGATATCAGTTTGAACCACAGGCTGTTTTGCTGCCTATGGAAGCCGTTTTTACAAGGAAATCAGCAGACCGGCTTGCCTGGATTCCGGTTATAATCACAAAAAACAGGTCGGTACTTCCGGTTGAATATCACGGATCAGCTCATATTTCAGCACTGTCGCTGGCTGATGGAATAATATCGCTGCCGGTTGGGAAAAAAACTATTGAGAAAGGAGAAATTGTAAGTGTACGACAGGTTTAACAGGAAGATTAATTATCTGCGCATATCAGTTACCGACAGATGTAATCTGAGGTGTATATATTGTATGCCTGAACAGGGTATAACTTTGCTGCGCCATGAGGATATTCTGTCGTTCGATGAGATAAGGGATTTTACAGAAGTTGCAGTAGCCATGGGTGTTACCAAGGTAAGGATCACAGGTGGTGAACCACTTGTGAGAAGAGGGATCATCACTCTTGTTGGAATGCTTTCAGAGATAAAGGGGATCAGTGATCTCTCAATGACGACCAATGGTGTATTGCTTAGGCAGTTTGCTCCCGGGCTCAAAGAGGCCGGACTGAAGAGAGTAAATATAAGTCTTGACACAATAGACCCGATAAAGTTCAAATCTATTACCCGCAATGGTAATGTAACTGATGTTCTTGAAGGTATTGAAGCTGCAAAAGCCGCAGGTTTGTATCCGGTCAAAATAAATTGCGTTATCAGAGCATCAAAGACAGAGGAGGAAGCAATGGAAGTAACCAGGTTTTGTAAAGATAATAATTTAAATATCAGGTATATACGTCAAATGGATCTGGTAAAAGGCCATTTTTCAACAGTTGAAGGTGGTACAGGGGGCGACTGTATTCTATGCAACAGGTTAAGGCTTACAGCTAACGGTAAGCTTAAACCATGTCTTTTCAGTAATATCGAATTTGATATAAGGAAACTTGGTTATGAAGAATCCATAAATCTTGCCTTGGAATCAAAACCTGAATGCGGAACTAAAAATGAAACAGGTGCATTTTATAATATTGGAGGCTAATAAGTTATGAAAAAACTTACACATACTGACAAAACAGGAAAAGCTGTAATGGTCGATGTTGGCGAAAAAGAGGTTCAGCTCAGAATCGCCAAAGCTACGGGGCATATTATTCTGGCAGAAGAAACAATAGGCCTTATAAAAGATAATCTGCTTAAGAAGGGTGATGTCCTCACTGTTGCCCAGTTGGCGGGAATCAGTGGCGCAAAGCAGACATCCGGCCTGATCCCTTTATGTCACAATATCGTACTTGATAATGTTAAAGTTGATGTTGCAATTGACAGCCGGGGAGTCAGAGCCAACAGTGAGGTGAGATGTTCCGGTAAAACAGGTGTCGAAATGGAAGCACTGACAGCTGTAAGCGTTGCACTTCTGACAGTATATGATATGTGTAAGGCAGTTGATAAAAAGATGATTATTGATAGTATAGTTCTTACTGAAAAAACCAAAATATGAACTTGCCGGGAAAATATGAAGTACTTATCATAACTCTCAGTGACAGAGCCCACAGAGGGGAGTACAAGGATCTGAGCGGACCTTTGATTCAGGAAAAGTTGTCAGATTTTTTTTCTTCAGAAGGCTGGGATTATAATATTAATCTGAATCTTATTCCGGATGATGTATCAGTATTCAGGGAATTGCTGATCAGTGCTGCTTCTGTTTACAATATTATAATCACCACCGGAGGTACCGGTATTGGTCCCAGAGATATTACGGTTGAAACAGTAACTCCGCTTCTCAAAAAGGAGATCCCGGGTATTATGGAATTCATACGTATTAAGCATGGAGCTGAAAATCCAAATGCTTTGCTAAGCGGGGGAGTAGCTGGAATCATAGGCAAAGCTTTAATTTATACCCTTCCCGGTTCTGTAAAAGCAGTAAGCGAATATTTGAATGAGATACTTAAAACCTTTAAACATTCTATTTATATGCAGTATGGGATTGATTCACATGAAAAACATTAGTTAGACATGTTATTCAGAGTATTGGTAACAACTGTGCCCACCAGTCTGTCGTAACGACCCTGTGGATTCCTGTAGTATATCAACACAATATAGTCGTTTTCAGTCTCATAGTGGCTGCCTTCAAATAAGCTTGTAGTACCATCTGATTCACCATCCCTGAGAAAAGCATATTCATAATTATACCATCCTTGTTTGAGAAGCATAGTGCATTCATATTCTCTTCTTTCAGTATTGTATGTCATAAGATTGTTTTTATTTAAAGCCCAGTTATTCAAGGCGCCTGATACGTACATATTTCCTCCGGGAATTACCTGATCTGATGGCAATGTAAAATATACATAAACATAATCGGCATCTATTTCAGGCTTCTGACCCTCCTGTACGGCAATGTAGTATTTACCGTTAAAGTCCTGCCAGTAAAAGTATGGCTTGAATTCCCTGTTATCAGAAGGATAGAGGTAAACATTATAGTTAGGAATTACGTAGTCAATTTTTCTGACATACTCAGTCAGATACCGGATACTTTTTATGTCGAAATACCTGTATTCGTTTCCCCCCATGAATATATTCTTGTCCGATAATGAGTTGTATTTAAATTCGTTAATTCCGTAGAAATCAGGTTTCAGATTTCTCTTTGAATTGTCCCACCTGCCGTTCTGAAGGATGAAGGCATAAATGCTCCTGTAAGGATCGATGATGTTTAATCCTGAATAATTTACTGAGAAATCAACCTGCTGTTTGGTGTTGGTCTCTTTTGTCATCATAGGTCTGTGGGCATCCACATCAATCTGCACAGCATCCTCCGTTATCATGAATCTTTGGGTTATTACCGGACTGTCCGGTTTCCCGTAGGGATAAACAATCAGAATATAGTTACCTGAGAGTTTTAAACTTACCCTGTCGTTTGGAAAACGAAGCTTGTAGTGTATATAATCCACGGTAGTGTTGAATGAATATTCATAATCCTCAATTGGATTTTCAGTGTATCCGTTGAGATAATCAGTCTGGAAAACATCGGATTTATTCCAGTCCTTATCACAATGGATAAAAGAATAATAATACGCTTCTACCTGATCTGCAAGAAGATCGAAATTAAGTATCAGCTTCTCATCGCTGTTTAGTTTCATTATCGGATAGGACAGGTTCCACCCTTCCTTATAAAGCTGAACGGTTTTTATCTTATCATCAAATATATGGTTTGTAAAGGGAAGAGAATCAGGGAAATTTTGTTGTAAACCTGTAGTAAAGATTTTGCCTAACAGAATTAATAGCATAAATATTTTCATGAAAATCCGGATGGGTTTCTTTTAAAACATTAAAAATAGATAAATGTTGTATCATATTTGGCACTTTTAATTAAATGTACGCAGGTATTTATACTTTTGTATTTTTATTGTTAATAAAATAACAATAAAGACTGGTAAAATATAATCCTATTTATAGTCATAACAATGTCGTCATCAGTTAAATTAAAAAAGGGACTTGACATCAGGATAAAAGGCGGGGCAGAGAAAATTCTTGCTGCCGACGTTGAATCCTCCCTCTATGGTGTAAAACCGGTAGATTTTCCCGGACTGACTCCAAAACTTGATGTTAAACCTGGTGATAAAGTATCGGCAGGCTCAACTCTTTTTCATGACAAAATCCGTCCTGAAATAAAGTTCACATCTCCGGTAAGCGGGAAGGTGCTATCTTTAGAAAGGGGAGACCGCCGTAAATTGCTCGAGGTTGTTATTGAAAAGGAAGGTGATGAATTTATCGATTTCGGAAGGTCTGATCCTGGTATGTTTAGCAGGGAGAAGATTAAGGAGACTCTGCTTAATTCGGGTTTGTGGCCCGCAATAAGGCAGCGGCCATATCATATTGTTGCAAACCATACAGATGTACCAAAATCCATTTTCATTTCAGGTTTTGATACCTCACCTCTGGCACCTGACTATAATTTCATTACGGATAACTCTTCAGAAACACATTTCAGGAGTGGCATCAGTGCTTTGAAAAAACTCACCGATGGCAAGATTAATCTGGTCCTTAATGGGAAAGGAGGCAGTTCGGAATTATTAAAAAATGCTGCTGAGGTTGACATTTCTCATTTTTCAGGCCCACACCCTGCCGGCAATGTTGGAATTCATATCCATCATCTCGATCCTGTCAATAAAGGCGATATTGTCTGGTTTGTCAATCTGCAGGATGTTCTGGCTATAGGAAGACTCTTTGAAGAAGGTATCTATAAACAGGAGAGAATCATAGCCCTTACAGGATCTGAAGTTCTTCATCCTCAGTACTATAGAGTACGCACAGGTGTATCAGTTGCAGGGCTTGTTAATGGTAATGTTACTGCCGGAAAACTGAGATATATAAGCGGGAATGTTCTTACCGGATCAAAGATCGAACCGGAAGGCTACCTGGGGTACTATGATTCACAGGTTACTGTTATACCTGAGGGTGATTATTATGAATTCTTTGGCTGGATGATGCCAGGTACTGATAAATTCAGTTTTTATAAAATATTTACATCAAGTCTGATCCCTCGCAAAAGCTATAAGCTTGATACAAATTTTCATGGTGGGGAACGTGCATTTGTAATGACCGGGCAATATGAAAAAGTGTTACCTATGGATATTTATCCGGTGCAGTTACTTAAAGCGATTCTCGCAGAAGATATCGATCTGATGGAGAACCTTGGTATATATGAGATTGCGGAGGAGGATTTTGCTCTCTGCGAATTTATTTGTCCTTCCAAGATTGAGATCCAGTCAATTGTCAGAAACGGACTGGACCTTATGCACAAGGAGATGAATTAGAAATAAGAGATACTGATATATAATGGATTCCTTACGAAAGAAGATAGATAAGATCAAACCACTTTTCACAGAAGGTGGAAGATTTGGTAAATTACGTTCGGTATTTGAAGGCTTCGAATCTTTCATTTTTGTCCCGGACAAGGTTACATTTAAAGGTTCACATGTACGTGACCCTATTGATCTCAAGCGTACCATGACAGTTGTTATCGTCGCTCTCATACCGGCTCTTCTGTTTGGTGCATATAATGTCGGATTACAGCATTTCAGATCAGTTGGGGCTGAAGAGGGCATTATGAGGATGTTCTGGTTCGGCTTTCTTAAGATTCTGCCTCTGATAATTGTAAGTTATGGTGTTGGTCTTGGTATAGAATTTATTGCTGCTCAGATCCGCGGACATGAAATCAATGAGGGTTTTCTTGTTACAGGATTGCTCATTCCTCTGATTATGCCTGTAGATGTACCTTTGTGGATGCTGGCAATTGCAACTGCATTTGCAGTGATACTTGGGAAAGAGGTATTTGGAGGAACAGGAATGAATGTTTTTAATCCTGCTCTCATTGCCCGGGCATTTTTGTTTTTCAGTTACCCGGGATGGATGACAGGCGATAAAGTCTGGATTCAGGGACTTACAAAGGGACAACACATTATTGATGGCTTTTCAGGAGCTACACCACTGTCGCTTTGTGCTGCCGGTGAGACTTCGAAAATTCCATCATTCATGCATATGTTTATCGGTACAATCCCCGGATCAATTGGAGAAACCTCTACCCTGGCGATACTTATTGGGGCCCTGATCCTCATTATTACCGGTATAGGCAGCTGGAAGATAATTGTGAGTGTTTTCGCCGGGGGGCTTACGATGGGATTGATACTGAATGCATTTGCTGTTAATCCTTTCATGGAAGTTCCGGCATATTATCAATTCGTAATGGGAGGATTTGCATTTGGTGCGGTGTTCATGGCTACAGACCCTGTATCCGGATCGCAGACAGAAAAAGGCAAATGGATATACGGATTCCTGATAGGATTGCTTTCAATTCTATTCCGTGTACTTAATCCGGCTTATCCTGAGGGTGTAATGCTTGCAATTTTACTGATGAACGTGTTTGCACCGCTTATCGATTATTTTGTTATCCAGTCAAGTATCAACAAAAGGCTTAAAAGGGCTAAAATCGCAACAAATAATTAAGCAAGATGAAAGAGTTCAGTAACAGATATATATTCATATTTTCATCAATAATGGTAATTGTGGTGGCAACCCTGCTTTCACTTGCAGCTACGTTGCTTCAGCCCCGGCAGCTGAAAAACCTTGAGATAGAAAAAAAGAAAAGTATGCTTGAATCCATTGGGATTCCTTCAACACGTGAGACAACTGAAGCCTTGTATGCCAGGTATATTAAAGAGAGTTTTGTTATTGATTCAAAAGGAGAAATTGTTGATGGAGTCGACGCTTTTAATGTGGATCTGAATGTTGAACAAAAAAAACCCCTTGATCAGCAATATCTGCCGGTTTTTATAGCTACAACCGACAAAGGCGAAACGGTTACCATTCTTCCGGTACTGGGGAAGGGATTATGGGGTCCCATCTGGGGATATGTATCACTAAAATCCGATATGAATACTATCTATGGCGTTACCTTCGACCATAAGGGTGAAACGCCCGGACTTGGAGCTGAAATTAATACCACAAGATTTGAAAGCATGTTTCCCGGCAAAAAAATATTTGATGGAGATAAGTTTGTATCCATCGGTGTAGTTAAAGGAGGTGCAAAGCCCAATGATCCTCATAATGTTGATGCAATTTCAGGAGGCACAATTACAAGCAAGGGTCTTCAGAAAATGCTTCTGGATTGTTTAGGAAAGTATAATGATTATCTTTTAAAAAACAGAAAATAGCATATGAGCAAGAAGGAAAAAGAGCCGTTGTTCTCGGCTATGAATTTGAAACTCTTTACCGCTCCCCTTGGTAGGGATAATCCCATTACCGTTCAGGTTCTGGGTATCTGTTCGGCCCTGGCTGTCACAGTAAAACTTAAGCCTGCAATAGTTATGGCATTATCCGTTACTATTGTCGTTGCGGTATCGAACGTGGTAGTTGCTGCTATGAGAAAATATATTCCTGACAGGATCAGGATAATTGTACAACTTGTTGTTATTGCGACAATGGTTATTCTTGTTGATCAGGTTCTTAAGGCATATGCATTCGACGTAAGCAAGCAGCTTTCGGTATTTGTCGGACTGATAATCACAAACTGCATTCTTATGGGCCGTCTTGAAGCGTTTGCAATGGCAAATAAGCCATGGCCATCCTTTATTGACGGTTTGGGAAACGGAGTCGGTTACGGAATTATACTGATTGTTGTGGCATTTTTCAGGGAGTTGCTTGGATCGGGAACCCTTTTCGGTTATCCGGTTATGTCAAAGATCGGCTTATATTCTACCGGTTATGAAAATAGCGGTATGATGATACTGCCGCCAATGGCCCTGATAACTGTCGGGCTTATTATATGGTTTCAGAGAAGCAGAAACAAAAGTCTTATTGAGAAAAAATAGAGATATTGACTATGGAACACTTATTAAATATTTTTGTCAAGTCAATCTTCATTGACAATATGGTCTTTGCATTCTTTCTGGGTATGTGTTCTTACCTGGCTGTTTCAAAGACAGTTAAAACTGCTATCGGGCTGGGTATCGCCGTTGTTTTTGTTCTGCTCATTACAACTCCTGTTAACTTTCTTGTTGAACATTATGTTCTGAAGAAAGGAGCCCTTGCATGGCTTGGTACAGGCTTTGCCGATGTAGATCTCAGCTTCCTCACTTTTATGGTATTTATTGCAGTTATCGCAGCTATAGTTCAACTGGTTGAGATGGTAATTGAAAAATTCAGCCCTGCGTTATATAATTCTCTTGGCATCTTTCTTCCGCTTATAGCTGTTAATTGCGCCATTCTTGGTGCTTCTCTGTTTATGCAGGAACGTGAATACCAGACTGTATCTGAAGCAGCGGTTTTCGGAGTAGGTTCGGGAATTGGATGGATGCTGGCTATAGTCAGCATAGCAGCTATCAGAGAGAAATTGAGGTATAGCAATGTACCTGATCCGTTAAAGGGACTTGGAATCACATTTATTCTTACCGGTCTTATGGCAATTGCATTTATGGGATTTATGGGAATCAAACTCTAACCGAAATTAAAAAATTATGATTTTAGCTCTATCTACCGGCGGTACAATTTTATATAGTATCATAGTTTTTTTGCTTATTATCCTGGTGCTTGTAAGCCTTCTTCTTTATGCGAGGGATAAGCTTGCTCCAAAAGGACAGGTTAACCTGCAGATTAATGATCGGGAACTCATTGTTTCACCAGGTTCCAATCTGCTATCTACACTCTCGGGAAGCGGAATATTTCTTCCTTCCGCCTGTGGCGGCGGTGGTACTTGCGGAATGTGTAAATGCCAGGTTATGGAGGGCGGAGGATCAATTCTCCCGACTGAAACAGGATTCTTTACACGGAAGGAACAACAGAATAACTGGAGGCTCGGATGTCAGGTTAAGATAAGGGAAAGCCTGGTAATCAAGGTGCCTGAGACAGTTATGGGAATAAAAAAATGGGAATGCGAGGTTGTTTCTAATAAAAATGTTGCAACATTTATTAAGGAATTCGTGGTAAGACTTCCTGAAGGAGAATCACTTAATTTCGACCCGGGAGGATATATACAGATCGATGTTCCTAAATATGAAGCAAGTTTCAGCGATTTTTCAGTCGAAGAACAATTCAAAGGTGACTGGGATCAATTCGGGTTATGGGATCTCAAAGTCAAAAACAATGAAGAGACATTCAGAGCCTACTCAATGGCTAACTATCCGGCAGAGAAGAATCTGATTAAACTTAATATACGGATCGCCACACCTCCATGGGATAATGTAAAGAAACAATTTATGAATGTTCCGTCGGGTCTTTGTTCAACTTATATCTTTTCCAGAAAGCCGGGCAATAAAGTAGTAATTTCAGGTCCATACGGAGACTTCCACATTAAAAATACAAATAATGAAATGGTATATATCGGAGGCGGTGCAGGTATGGCTCCCCTCAGGTCACATATCTTCCATTTATTCCATACCCTCAGAACCACCAGGAAAGTTACATACTGGTACGGTGCCAGGTCGTTGCGGGAAGTGTTTTATGAGGAGGAATTCCGGGCTATTGAAAAGGAATTTCCCAATTTCACATTTAACCTGGCATTATCAGAGCCACTGCCCGAAGATAACTGGAATGGCTTTACCGGATTCATTCATCGTGTTCTCCTCGATAATTACCTTTGCCTGCATGAGGAACCGGAGGATATCGAATATTATTTCTGCGGTCCTCCCCAGATGAACAATGCAGTTGTCAATATGCTTGACAATCTTGGAGTGCCGAAAGAGAACATTTCCTTTGATGATTTTGGGATATAAAATCACATTTAGCTGTATCATAAAAATCTTCATCCGGATTGTACTCCTTCCAGGGTTACAATTATTTCCCCGGATACTTGATCTTATGATTTTAGCATTTTTAGAGCAGAAGCTGATAAACAGATGTATTTTGTCGGGGGGAAAAATTTCCTTAAAATTGTGCTGCTTTTCTAATTATTGTAGTTATTACATAATATTATGATTAATAGATTATTATCAGTTTTATTCATTCTAATCATTATTATTTCCCCTGGTTGTAAAGTCAAAAATCCGGTTTTTTCGGCCTTCAACGGTTTTATACAGGGAACAACCTATAGTATAGTTTACGACAACAGAGATAATCTTGATCCTGCCGGTCTGAAGCAAAAGGTTGAAAAGATACTTCATGATTTTGATATGTCACTTTCCCTGTATAATGATTCATCTGTTATTTCAAGAATTAACAGGAATGAGGATGTAAAGGTTGATTCTTTCTTTACAGAGGTATTTGCTAAATCAGTTTTAGTATCACAGATGACAGGAGGAGCTTTTGATATCACTGTTGGTCCTCTGGTAAAATCCTGGGGATTCGGACCTGATTCGCATAAGAATTTTTCAGTATCAAAGCTCGACAGCCTTATGAAACTTGTTGGTATGGATAAGATATCGCTGGAAAACGGGCACCTGAAAAAATCAGATCCTGGTATTTATCTCGATGTTAATGCAATAGCCCAGGGATATTCAGTGGATGTCGTAACTGGTTTTTTTGACAGGCTCGGCATTAAAAATTATCTTGTGGAGATTGGCGGAGAGGTAAGAGCACGGGGCACAAAGGGAGGTGCTCTCTGGAGAATTGGAATTGATAAACCGACAGATAACAATATGTCGCCGGGTGAAACCCTTGAAGCAATTATCAGGATAAGTAATCAGGCTCTTGCGACATCAGGTAATTACAGGAAATTTTATGTTGAGAATGGTGTTAAATACTCTCATACAATTGATCCGAGAACCGGATATCCGGCAAAAAATACTCTTCTGAGTGCCACTATTATTGCGGATGACTGTACCATGGCTGATGGAATTGCAACTGCGTGCATGGTAATGGGAAAAGATGGTGCTATTGATTTTATTAATAAAAACAAGCAGTTCCTGGCTTACCTTGTCTATTCAGACGAACATGGTAATTTTAAAACCTGGATTTCAAAAAACCTCCTTGAGTATATTTCCGAAACCGGAAATGAATAAACCCTGTTACCTGACGCCTGAAGTCTAAAGTCCTCTTCCGCTGCACGATGCACAACCTGGAAAACCATCGGTCGGATTACAACCTATATCTGTCTGCTGGGCGCATGTTATCCCTTTCTTCCTCATCGCAGGATTTCTGCTGATATGGGTTTCAGGAAACTTTCCCTGAATTTTCAGTAGCATCCTTATTCCAAGTCCGGCAGCAGCGACTGTTAAAAATATTGCGCTTAATATCAGTAGTTTTAAAAACATTTTTTTGAGTCCCTTCTTATATTTCGTACCTTAGCAATAGTTACGAAGCGTTGCCATTTAAAATTAAATCACAAAGATAGTGATCATTTCCTTTAGGTTATTTAAACAACACTCAATAATATTTGTTTAATGTCTAATGAGTCAGAATTAATTCCCCATATTTATTATAAGGACATGATACAAACAAAAAAAGCATCACCAGGTAACATGATTAAGGAAAGTGTACTTGCCGATTACAGACTGGCAAATCTGAGCAGGAACTTAAGTGTGATTGGTCGTCGTGAAGTGCTCACCGGAAAAGCCAAGTTTGGGATTTTCGGTGACGGAAAAGAATTGATCCAGATTGCTATGGCTAAGCAGTTTAAAGATGGTGATTGGAGATCAGGCTATTACAGGGATCAGACCTGGATGATGGCAATGGGGCTCTACGATTCACTTGAATTTTTCCATCAGCTTTATGGAAATACCAACACTGATGTTAATCATGGCAGCGGGGGGAGAGTTTTCAATAATCACTTTTCAGTTCCGAATATTAACCCTGACGGATCCTGGCGTGACCTGACAAAACAAAAAAACTCATCTTCCGATATTTCCCCGACGGCCGGACAGATGCCTCGCCTTCTAGGACTGGCATATGCATCAAAGCTTTTCAGACAGAATAAAGATCTTTATCAGTTTACCACACTTTCCACAAAGGGAAATGAAGTTGCTTTCGGTTCAATCGGTGACGCCAGTACATCCGAGGGACATTTCTGGGAAACGATTAATGCTGCAGGGGTATTGCAGGTGCCATTGGCAGTTTCTGTCTATGATGATGGATACGGTATATCAGTACCCAAGAAATACCAGACTACAAAAGGAAGCATTTCCGAGGTACTCAAAGGATTTGAAGCTGAAAAAGGTAAACCCGGAATAAGAATATTCAAGGGGAAAGGATGGGATTATCCGGGCCTTATTAAACTTTATGAAGAAGGAATCAAAATCTGCAGGGAACAACATATTCCTGTTGTATTTCATATTGAAGAAGTTACACAACCACTAGGGCACTCTACCTCAGGTTCACATGAACGGTATAAAAGTGAAGAACGGCTGAAATGGGAACTGGACTTTGACCCGATTAAGAAAATGGGAGAATGGATGCTTGAATCAGGCATTGCCACCAAAGAGGAACTGGATACGGTTGCGGCTGATGCTGAAGAAGAAGCCAAGGAATCAAGAAGGAAGGGTTGGGAGATGTTTCAGGACCCCATCAAGGTTGAACGTGACGCACTTGTTAAAATCATTAATGATCGTTCATGCAGATGCACAGAACAGGCAAAAGAAGAATCAGTAGATAACTTTACAGAAGAGCTTAAAAATGTCATATCACCAATAAGAAAAGACAATTTTGTAACTGCACGTAAAATATTAAGAAATGTATGCAGTACCTGTATGAAGTCGGATAACCTGAAAGAGGAGTTAAATGGATGGCTTAAACGTAATTATAAGGATGCAAGAAAGAGTTACGATTCATTCCTTTATAATGAGACTCCTTCGTCAGTTCTGAATGTTAAACCTGTACCTCCTACGTATTCAGCTGATTCTCCGGAAGTGCCGGGAAGACAAATATTACGTGACAACTATGATAAGCTGTTTGCCAAATACCCTCTTTTAGTGACCTTTGGAGAAGATACCGGTCATATCGGGGGTGTCAATCAGACACTTGAGGGTTTGCAGAAAAAATTCGGAGAACTGCGTATTACAGATACCGGTATCAGGGAGGCAACCATTCTTGGCCAGGGGATTGGTCTGGCTCTGAGAGGGATGAGGCCAATTGCAGAGATTCAGTATCTTGATTATCTTATGTACTGCCTGCAAATATTGAGCGATGATCTTGCTACAACACATTACCGGACTGCCGGAAGAATGATTGCTCCGCTGATTATAAGTACCAGGGGCCACCGGCTTGAAGGCATCTGGCATTCAGGCTCTCCCATGAGTATGCTTATCAATTCTGTAAGGGGTGTTTATGTCTGTTCCCCAAGAGACATGACAAGAGCTGCAGGTTTTTATAATTTGCTTCTCGAAGGTAATGACCCTGCAATTGTTATAGAACCTCTTAACGGGTACAGACTTAAAGAAAAGATGCCGGATAATATTGGTGAGTTCCGCATACAGTTGGGAGTACCTGAAATATTGAATCAGGGTACTGACATTACCCTTGTAACATATGGTTCAAGTGTTAAAATTGCCGTTGAGGCTGTAAAACAGCTTGCTGCTCATGATATTACAGTGGATCTGATCGATGTTCAGACCCTTGTTCCATTCGACAAATACAAGCTTATTCTTGAGTCGGTAAAAAAGACAAACAGGATTATTTTCTTCGACGAGGATGTTCCGGGTGGTACTACCGCTTATATGATGCAGGAAGTTCTTGAAAAGCAGGGGGCATGGCAATTCCTTGACAGTCCTCCCAAAACACTGACAGCCAAGGAACATCGTCCTGCTTATACAACTGACGGAGATTATTTCTCCAAACCAAGCGCGGAAGATGTTTTCGATGTTATTTACGGGATGATGAAGGAAGCGGTACCAGCAAAATATTGATCTCTCTTTTTCTGTATATCATTTACACTTTTGGGGGTACTGAAAAGTATTTTTGGTTCCACATTCTGAAAAATGTAAGCAGAGTCAGTACAATCTGATCCCATAACAAAGTTATTCAGGGATTCGTATTATGATCCTCTGTGACTCCGATTATTCTTAACAATTCAGTTGCTGCATCTCCGGGGCCGCTTGATTCATATCCGGGAATACCCAGTCTGGTGCGCATCTGACCAACGAATATTTTATTTGCGAAGAATGATGCGAAAAATCTGGAAGCAATTCTATCATGTAGCTCCCTGTATTCAGGCGGCCCGAAGATATTTGCAAAATATGAATGTACCAGTCCCGTTGATGTTGTTGTACCTTTACTCATTACAGTCCCTTCTCTGAATATGGTAAATGCCTGTTTTTCAGAGTCGAACCTTTCAATAACAGGATGTTCAGAATCAATCTCCTCATAATTATTGGCATACAGAATATAATCAATCCTGTGGCCGTGAATTACTGTCTCATATTTGGTTACCGGAAAAACAATCCTGGCATTTGTCTGACTCGGGTTCATTATGATTGACCTGTCGAGATGTCCAAATGCATAGCCAGGCTGCAGGTCGTCAAGCCGGAGGAATGCACCTGTTTCAGTACCAAATCCTTTAGGATATCCCTCTGAGTCAATCTCAATTGAGCCCATATCATCTGCTATAATTGTCAGTTCGCGGATATGTTTATCAGCAAGTACACGGAACGCCTCAAGTGTTTCGGATTTCCCGGCACCTGTATCACCCATCATGAGAATTGTTGCCTCTTTGTTTCCCTTGAGAAGAATCTTGACCATAGCGCCATGAAATGGCATGTTACCCGCTTTCATAACTATCGAATTATGAAGTGTGAGTATCATTTTTTTCAGATAACCAAAATATCCGAATTCCTGTCTGTCCGGAATAGCACCAACAAATATTCCGTTCTCATCGTCATCATAAAAGACAGTAGAATAACTTGATAGTCCGTCGAGTACATTACCCTGCACTCCGTAAATAAAAAGGGCGTCAGGTTTTCTCTGAAGATCAGAATCATCAGCCAGCTGAAAAAGGTTGCACATTGAAAAGCCCAGTTCAAAAAAATCTATATAGAAATAGACCATTATAAGCAGCTTTCCCACTTTTGCCGGGTAACATATCCATTCATCCGGATTTAATTCAACAAGATCAACAGGATTCACAGTTATTCTTTTGAAGTGCCCGGTCCGTTTATTCATTGGCTGCTGAATAACGAGTGGTGGATAAATGAGCATCTGACGGATTACAGGTATACTATGAAGTTTTTTATATTTTGATCCTTTATATGCAATATCTTTAGGCAGTGAGATAACAGCCATCTCAGCGCCGGCACGGATCTGTCTGTAAACATTAGGATGGCTCCCTGTTATGTTTTCCTGGATATGTCTGTAAACTGTACGGATAAGATGTGTAAGTTGTTCTATTGTCTCATTAAAAGTTCTGTAAGGTCTCTTATCCAGCCGATCACCTTCGGAATCATTAATAATAAACCGGTCAAAATGACGCCAGTAATCATATAGGAATTCCACGAAATCAGATAGTCTCTCCGGATCATGTAGAAATACCTGCGAATTATTAAAAATGTGAGGGATAACCTCATTTTCGTATTTTACGGCAAGAGTAAGTGTTTTAACTAAATCATCCACCGATTCTTCATTAATCTCATTGTTTCCGAAAATACCAATTAAAGGTGAGTGTTTAGCCCTGAGATGTTCAATGCAATGATCCAGAACTATCCGGAATTTACCGCTTGCCAGCAGTTCTTCCGGCGTTTCGCACATTCTTTCCCGGATATTCAGAACAGCTTTATTTCCAATTATTCGTAATGTGTTCCTTTGCATAAGCTTTTTTTAACTTTTATATCAAAAATATGACAATATTTAATTGATGATAAGCTTTTACTTAATTATTTTTGTACATATATTTATCTTTCCATAATTGTATTATTGTATGCAGCCGGAACTTGACTTATTTGCCATACTGCCTGAAGATAAGATTCCAGAGAAAGGCAAGATCCTTATTTCAGAACCTTTTCTTCCCGACACCTTTTTTAGCCGGAGCATCGTCTATCTTACAGATCATACCCCCCAGGGATCGGTTGGCTTTATACTCAATAAAAAGCTTGATCTGAAAGTCAACACAGCCATTGAAGGATTTGAGGGGTGGGATGAGAACCTTAATATGGGAGGACCTGTTTCTCCTGATACACTTCATTATTTGCACAACCTGGGCGATCTGGTACCCAACAGTGTACATGTTGACGGTAATATCTTCTGGGGCGGAGAAATTGAAATGGTCAGGGAATTGATCAAAACAGGAAAAATCAGTAACTCACAGATACGGTTCTTTCTTGGCTATTCAGGCTGGTCGGCCGGTCAGCTTGATCGTGAACTTAAAGAAAATTCCTGGGTTATTGCAAAGGTAAACCCCGATATTATAATGAATAACAGGGGAGAAAATACATGGAAAAGAGTTCTTAGGAGTTTCAAAAGCAAATACAGGATGTGGGCTGAATTTCCCGATTCACCCGAGATGAATTAGAGATGAAGTATTTTATATATCAGCTCTTTAAGAAGATCCCCAGGTTCAGTTCCCGGATCGCCGTAACCCTTCGATTTCATGTCGTACGTACGAAGGAGACTGATTATCTGCACTGTTTTTGATACAGTGTATCTTGATGCTGAGTATTCATAATCCTTCACAAAATATGGATTTACTTTTAGTACTGCTGCAACATTGTTTTTTGACTTATCGGTAAGGTAGTAGTAAGTAAGCAGTTTGCTGAAAAAACCAAAAAGTGATGCAATTGAAAGAGTGATTGGATTGTCTTTAGGATTGTTACCAAAATAGTGGATAATCATATTGGCTTTTTGTATATCCTTTTCACCTATCGCCTTCTGCAGCTCGAAATTATTATAGTCCTTACTGATTCCGATATTCTTTGCTATCAACGAAGTGGTAATCACCGGCTTATTTGCAGGAAGAGTTATTATCAGCTTATCCAGCTCATTAACTATCTTATGCAGATCAGTGCCAAGATATTCGGTGAGCATCGCACTGGCACTTGGTTCTGTCTTGATCCCTTTGGTCATAAGGTATCGCTCAATCCATGCAGGAATAAGGTAATCTCGTATTCTCGGTGATTCAAAATACAAGCCGTGACTATCAAGTGCTTTATAAAGCCTGGTTCTTTTGTCAAGTGTCTTATATTTATAACTGAATACAAGAATTGTCGACAAAAGAGGTTTATCGAGGTAAATAGCAAGATCATCGATTTTTTTCAGTGACTGGGCCTCCCTGATAATCACAACCTGATGGCTGGCCATCATAGGAAAACGGCGTGCCGTGTCTATAATGGCCGGAATATTTGTATCATCTCCGTACACGATTATCTGATTAAAAGCTTTCTCGGCTTCAGGCAGAATGTTTTCTTCAATATAATCAGTTATAAGATCAAGATAATATGGCTCTTCTCCCGCAAGAAAGTAAACTGGTTTGAATATCCGCTTTTTAAGATCGGAAATTATCTCTTCATAGGTAACTGCCATAATCAGAATTTTAGGTGTTTAACAGATACTCCGTTCTCTATTATTTCCCTCAATGAGTCTATCCCTATCTTCAGGTGTATCTCAACAAAATCACTGGTAACTTTATGATCACTGGCCTCCGTCTTGATGCCTGTCGAAATCATCGGCTGATCAGAGACAAGAAGCAGAGCTCCGGTAGGAATTTCATTCGCAAAACCCACAGTGAAAATCGTTGCAGTTTCCATATCGATAGCCATTGCCCGGGTCTTGACCAGATATTTCTTAAACCTGTCATCATATTCCCACACCCTTCTGTTTGTAGTGTAAACGGTGCCGGTCCAGTATTCCCTGTTGAACCTTGTAATAGTCGCCGAAATAGCACTCTGTAATTTAAATGCCGGAAGGGCTGGTACCTCATTGGGTAAGTAATCATTTGACGTTCCATCGCTTCGTATGGCAGCAATAGGAAGTATAAGATCGCCGAGAGTGTTTTTTTTCTTGAGGCCGCCGCATTTGCCAAGAAAGAGCACAGCATGGGGGCTCACTGCACTTAAAAGATCCATAATGGTTGCCGCATTCGGACTGCCCATACCAAAATTGATTATTGTTATCCCATCGGCAGTTGCACTTGGCATATTTTTGTCCCTTCCTTCAATCGGAACATTGTTCCATTTTGCAAAAAGCTCAACATAGTAAAGATAATTGGTCAGGAGAAAGTATTTTCCAAACGTATTGATAGCTTTTCCTGTATATCTGGGAAGCCAGTTATTAACAATTTCATCCTTGGTCTTCATATGGTAGAGTGAGTTAATATTTATCTTAATAAATTTGCTTAAAATTGAATATTTCTTTTTTTGTTAGTTTTTTTTACTCCATGCAAATCCTTATGTTACCTGTGGTAAAAGAATTAGCACAATTGAAATCATAGGCTGACATCTGGTTTCATCAATGGAAAAATAACCGAATTAAAAGAAACATTGCCAATATTGGCTGTAAAAATACAAAACTAAGTTGAAAGAGTTAAATCTGCCTCAATATTCATTCAAAATAACCGGGCAGGAGGGAAGTAAGATGATCTTCGATCCGGTAAGAAGAAAATATGTCAGGCTTACTCCGGAAGAATGGGTACGACAGAATTTTGTTCAGTATCTGGTAAATGAAGGTAAATATCCTGTCGGACTTCTGGGTGTTGAAGTTTTCTTCAGACTTAATAAACTGAAAAGGAGGATTGATATACTTGTTCACGACAGATCAGGAAGACCGGTAATGATCGTTGAATGTAAAGAACCTGATGTTAAGATCGATGATAAGGTTTTCGATCAGATAGTCAATTATAATATGAGTTATAAAGTTCCATATATTGTTGTAACTAACGGAATTGACCATTATGCCTGCAAAATTGATCATGAGGCTAAAAAATATGAGTTTTTACTTGTAATTCCATTGTATGAAGATCTCTTATCCCTGCCATTATGAAAATAAATGTCACCTGTGCCGTAATAAGAAATGAAGAAAGTAAGGTACTTGTTGTACAGCGGGGAGAAACCACTGACCACCCTTTTAAATGGGAATTTCCCGGGGGGAAAGTGGTTGAGGGCGAGAGTGAGGAAGAATGTATTATCAGGGAGATAGATGAGGAACTGTCAATGGAAGTTGTGATCTTTAAAAAGCTGCCGGTTGTAGATCATGATTATGGCTTTAAGCATATCAGACTTATCCCGTTTGTATGTGACACCCTCGGTGAACTGCCCTTACTTTCAGAGCATATTGACTATAAGTGGTTGCCGGCAACAGACTTGTTATCAGTCGATTTTTCTGAGGCTGATGTGTTTGTTGCAAAATATTATCTCAAAAATATTGATACTGAAATAATCACAGAGCCAGAAGCTTGCCATGACTCTTCCTTTGCTCCGATAGATGATGATGAGCTTCAGTCGATGATCAACAGAATGATGAGTATGAAGGAGGCTGACTGGTTAGCCACATCAGCTGGTGAAAACCAGGCAATCTTCATGAAGCTCCTCGAATATTCACATTCGTCCGATAAAAAACTTGCTTTTCATGCGTCATGGGCACTTTCCAAAGTCTGTGATAAGTTCCCGGAAATTATCTATCCTTACCTTCCACGTATAGTTGAAGCATTGAAACTGATTGATAATGAAAGTACTCTTCGCTCTTTTCTAAGGGTAATTTCCCTCAGTGATCTGAATAGGATTGATAATTATCAGCACGGTTTGCTTGCTGATTTCTGTTTCAGTACCCTGAATTCAGGTTTTTCAGCCATTGCTGTAAAGGCATATTCAATGGAAATATTGTACAGGCTTTCTTTGATATATCCTGAACTGGCCAATGAACTTTCAGTGTCAATTCGGATTCTTATCGAAGATGGATCAGCAGGCATAAAGGCACGCGGAAAAATGATCCTTAAGAAGCTTGCTATACTCCCTTTAAACCCGAAATCCAGTCAGCTATAATCTTAAGAACTTCAGGGGAAAATGTTTCATCTATTGATGAGTACTCAGCCGGCAGTCCGGTTTTACAATGCTGGAAGAGATGATTCAGTCCTGGCAGCATAATTGTTTTCACAGATCTGTTACCACCTGATTTTAATGCTTTTTCAATGGCCGGAAGGTTCTCATCAGCTGCGACCTGTAAATCCTTTTCACCGTTTAGAGCCAGTACCGGACATTTCACTTTGCTCCAGAAAGTGGCAGGATTGGTCATTATAAAATACCTGAACCATGTATAACTTCCTGCACCGAATGATGCCTTAAGCTGATTAACAGCTTTCTCTTCATCTTCTTTTGAGGTTTTTTTCTTATCCAGGATCTCTTTGTACAGGTCAATGATTTTTACTTCGGCTTTTTGATTGTCTTTTTCTTCTTTGAGAACTGCATAGAGCCTTTTATTTATCTCAGTGTTTTCTTTAATTGCACTTTCGGACACACCGGAAAGCCTGCTTATATCCTGAGCTTGCCTGAGAATAATCTGTTCTCCTGTGACCCCCGGACCGGCCAGGGAGACAATAAATGCCACAGAAGGATTGGAGGAAGCAACCATCGGAGCAATTAATCCACCTTCACTGTGCCCCAGCAGACCTATAAATTTCGGATTAATATCCGGATAGCTTTTCAGAAAGTCAAATGCTGCCTCCGCGTCAGTTGCCAGGTCCGCAGTAGTCGCACCAGAAGAGGTCCCCTGTGATTTGCCAACACCTCTGTCATCGTATCTCAGAACGGCAATTCCATGACGTGTAAGATAGTCAGCTATCACAAGAAAAGGTTTATGGCCCATAATCTCTTCATCCCTGTTCTGGGGCCCTGATCCGGTTATCAGAATGACAGCAGGGAAAGGTCCGGTCCCCTGAGGTATTGTTACTGTTCCGGCAAGAGTAATATTAAATTTATTGTTGGTAAATGTCACATCTTCCGATCTGTAAGGAAAAGGAGGTTTTGGTTCCTGTGGTCTGTCAATTGTAAAGGCAGATTTTAATTTTACCAGATCGAGCGGAAGTGTGGCTCCTCCCTGCATCCATGTTCCTGTGATAAGTGTATCGTTTTTAATTGTACCGTTATATTCTGCCATTAGGACTGCTGCAGAGATCTTAAGTGTTTTACCGGTAAACGTGACAGGTCCGAGTTTTATATTTTTTGCACCCTGGTCAGGGCTGTCAAGGGTTGCAACCAGACTGTCATTCCCGGCAACTGAGAGGTTAAATATAACTCTGAGTTCAATTGCTCCTGTGTTAATCTTTCCCAACCATGAGCCTGTTATTGATCTGTTGTCAGTTTTATTCTGAGCTGGTGACATTTCCGGAAAAATAAGTGACATAACAAGTATAAGTAAAATATAAGTCTTTTTCATCTGGATCATTTATTAATAATACAAATGTATAAATTTCCAAAATGTGTTATTGGTTCGAGGGGAGGATAATTTTCAATCGTTTATTTAAAAAATGCTCTATATCTTTGATCTGCTGAGGTTTTCAATTAACGATATATGATTTTAAGGAGACCCTGATGAAAAAGTCGAGGATCAAAATACTTTTATTAAAACTATACCAAAAACTATGGATGCCATTGCTATGATTGCAATGGGTTTCCAGTTAAAGACAAGAAGTTTTTTAACTTCCGGCCCTAATTTTAACGTAAGCAGTGCAAGTAAAAAGAATTTTATTCCCTGGCTGATAAGCGTTGCAAAGAAAAATATGAACAGGTTAATGTCAAAAACTCCCGACGAAATTGAAAATATCTTATATGGAAGTGGGAGAGCTGCTGCAATAAATAAAATCCAAAAGTCCCATTTTGCAAACAAAATATGTATTTTATTATAACCTGCTTCAGAAAATCCGGGAATATTATTCATCAGAAACTGAGCAACCCGTGTGAACTCTCCATTAGGATCGAGCCACGCAAAATGGCCGATTGAATAACCTGCAAGAGCCCCGGTCAATGTTCCCAAAACCCCGAATATAGAAAAAATGTATACCTTTTTAGTATTCAGCAATGCCAGAGCAAGGAAAAGCATCGGTACAGGTAATCCAAAGAATGATGCATCGGCAAATGCACACAAAAACAACACCCATACGCCCCATTTTGTGCCTGCCCATTGCAAAATCTGTGAATGCAGCTTTTTAAACCAGTTTTTCATTAGACAGTTACTTTATATTTTGACTGTAAAAAACTCCTTTATTCATACCCTTCTTCCCTTTTTATATAGTTTAAAAAGATCCTCTTCATCTTTACCTTCCCCGATGCCATGTATAAGCAAAGCCAGCAGATTAGGGATCTCATTTTCATGAAAACCGGATTTTACAGCAAAACTGTTCGCCAGATGCATTTCCCTGTTATCAATGGAACCATCGGCCATTGTCATTTTTACAATTTCATAGACCTGATCGAATCGTTTTGATAATTCATATGGAGGAATGTAATCTGATTTTTCGGTTGTTTCAATTAAATTTTCAATTTCAGGGTCTGTAAATCCCAGCTTTCTGCCAATGCGCTGCAGCAAATCCTGTTCGGAACAGCCGATAATATCATCTGCTTTTGCAATACGTACCAGATGAATAAAATATTCGGTGTTCTGACTCTTTTGCGGGTGATCAAGAAATTTATAGTGACTCATATTATTTTAATTTCATTTTTTACAATTCAAGATTTTAATTTATCCAGTCCCAATGAACCATATATGGAAGACTGATTGTATAGCTCATTTGATAATTATTTTTGTTTCTCTATTTAATATTATACACCATCAGCGCTTCCCCGTGTCTGATATAAAGCCTTCCCTTATTAATAACCGGATGTGCCCAGAAGGGTCCCTCTCCTTTTGTTATCTTAAATTCACTTATTATGTCAAGTTTCGAAGCATCAGGTTTAACAAGCGCAACATGGCCAGACTTTTCTTCAAAAATATAAAGCATATTATCAGCAGAAATTACTGACCCTCTTGAGTACCATTTTTTTGTCCAGAGTGTTTTCCCCGAGACCCAGTCAACACACACCCATGTATCTGCAGGTTCAGACTGATGATTTGCCCCATATAAATTATTCCCGAGAAGTACAACTCCTCCATGTTGCGGATCAAAATTCCTGTTTTCCCAGACTACATCAACTGAATTTCCATCTGCAGAAAGCTTAAGTTTCAGAGCCACCCAGTTGTATCCGTTAGCGATCAGAATATAACCATCTCTGTAAACAGGAGTTATGGCATGATTCTTCCTTGCATTTCCTGAAACATTATTAATACCGGTGTAATCTACTTTCCATATGATCTTTCCGTCTTTTGCATTTACTGCGAAGATATCTTTCCCCATTACGGTAACGATCATTTGCTTTCCGGCATATTCAATAAGTCTGGGATTGACATATTGAGGTTCCTGATCAATCGGTTCTGTTTCCCATGCAACACTTCCGTCCTTAATATTGAAAGCAACCAGGGAAGCTTTTTTTCCACCAGGTGATGCAATTACCATATTATTGACAACAAGCGGAGATTCTGAAATTCCGAAAGTAAGAGGTTTGCTTTCATATAAACTGTAATGGTTTTTTGACCATTTTAGCTTTCCATCCGATCCGACACAAACAATATCTCCACTGCCACTGATCAGAAAAATATTCCCATTGTAGTATGTTGGAGTACATCTGGAGCCGGTATGGTTAGTCATCCACGCATTCCCGTATATTGTTTCCCATTTTTTCTTTCCATCAAGTGTAAGAGCCGTAAGTATATCTGAATTGTCTCTTCTTCCTGTAACATAAATCGCATCATCAGTTATAGTAGGAGAAGAATAACCATCCCCCATTTTTGATATTTCCCATATCAGTTTTGGCCCGTCGTCAGGCCATTTTTTCATCAATCCTGTTTCAGCATATGTTCCGCTTCTGTCGGGTCCCCTCCATTCATAAAGCTGGCAGTAAACAATTGTCGTATAACCAGGAAGTAATAATAGTGATAAAAGTATTTTTGGAATTATTGATTTCATAATAGACAGGTTTATTAGTGATAAAATTAATTTCATGCTTGTTTAGCTTCTCTGAGCCCGCAAGCCCGGATGTTATTGGTATCAATCATGTGGGTTTCATATTCTTATGAATGATCAAATCCGGTATACAGGAGGTTTGGACTCATGCATAGTTCAAATATGATCGTAAATCATTCTATGAAATCTTTGGAGGCTGCCAGACGGGGAGGTATAATTTATTGACAGAAGGCAGGTGCCACTGATAATAATACTGACATTCAGTGGGTTCTGTTATTGCTGATATTTGAGAATTATAAATCTGATCATCATGGTTTGGATCGGGATCCGTACTGAAATTATTTTCAGAATTATTTGTATCAGTAATAATTTCTATGCTTTCATGATAAATAGCAAAATCAGAATCAGTATATGCATCAATGCCGGAATATAAAAAACATAAAAGGATCAGGATCAATTTGAATAATATATTTCTTCTGGTTTTCACGGCTGTAAAAGTCATATTTATTTCAGAGTTCTGACAATATTGAACGTTAAATATTTGTTAATAAATTCACACTTGATTTTGTTGTTGCTACACTGGAGGTGCTAGGTATTGCACTTACGTATTTCATTTGACAGGATCTCACGGGATTCATTATCAAATAATCGATTTTTTTGTTCTCTTCATCTGTTTATATATTTCGAACCAGATAATACTGGAGAACCCGGCAACGGTGCAGACTATTAATTCGATATAACCTATTTTTTCAAATTGGAAGAGGTCGAGTAAAAATGGAATGTTAAGGATCAGGATAAGGAAAAGAATTGCACCGCTGACAATCCAGGTCACCGCCTTGTTGGGCGTTGTAAGAATTTTAAAAAAACCGGAGGTCCATGATCGGTTCGAAATAATGACTGCGATATTTGATACTATTAAAGTGACAAATGTGAGTGTTCTGACACTTTTCTCGGTATATCCGGCTTTAAGCCCCACAAAATACACGAGCAGACAAATTACTAAGATCCCAATACCCTGGCTGCAGCTTAAAAGTATTTTTTTTGCACCAAAAAAAGGTTCGTTAATATCTTTTGGGGGCCTTGACATTACATTTATTTCCTCTTTTTCAGCTTCAAAAATTAGAGAACATGCAGGATCAATGATCAATTCTAGAAAAACTATATGCACAGGCCACAGGATTAGAGGTAAATCAGCGAATAAAACCGGAATCAATGATAATCCGGCAATCGGAACATGAATAGCAAATATATATCCCAAAGCTTTCTGAAGGTTATCGAATATCTTTCGTCCCATTTTTACTGCACCAACTATCGATGCAAAATTATCATCCATTAATACCAGTGATGAAGCCTCTCGTGCAACATCGGTGCCTTTTTCTCCCATGGCAATTCCGATATTTGATGCTTTCAGAGCCGGAGCGTCATTAATCCCGTCACCTGTCATTGCTACTATTTCTCCGTTCTTTTTAAGCGCATTCACAATTTTAAGCTTCTGCTCCGGGATAACACGGGCAAAGATATTTACCTCTTTAATGCGCTCACAAAGTTCATCCTCAGTCATATCCTTCAGTTCGGAACCAGTTATGCAAAGTTCAGGATTCTTGATTCCGATCTCTTTTCCGATATTGGTTGCTGTTACCGGGTAATCGCCAGTGATCATTATTACCCTTATTGAGGCTTTGTAACATTCCTTTACAGCATCAGGAACATTTTTTCGGATAGGGTCTGATAATCCTATCAGCCCTGAAAATTCAAAATCAAAATCGTGCTGATGGGTAGGAAGGTTTCCTGTTTTTAAATTAGCCCTGGCTACTCCCAGTACCCTTAACCCGTCTGAGGCCATTTCGGATACCGCTTTTTCATAACCTGAAATTGTTTCACCTTTTAAATGACAAAGATCAAAAATTGCTTCCGGGGCTCCTTTTACTGCAATTACCTGTTCCCCGGTCCCTGTATTTGAAAAAACCCTTGACATAGCCAGCAGATCCCTTGAAAGCGGATATTCTTTTTCCATTACCCAGTCGGCATGAATATGTTCCGAATTTTGAAGAAACTGGTCCCCTGTATTTATAATAGCTTTTTCCATTGGATCGTATGGATTCGCCTGACTCGACAGGATACCATATTCAATAATTTCATGAAATGGTTCAGGGAAGGTACTTCCCGATACAACACTGATAAAACCGGTTCCGTTATAGAGCCTGGTAACTGTCATTTTATTTTGGGTCAGGGTACCTGTTTTGTCAGTACATAGAACTGTGGCAGATCCAAGGGTCTCAATAGCTGCAGGCTTACGGGTCAGAACTGATTTCTTCGACATCCGCCATGCTCCAACGGCAAGAAAAATGGTCAGGACCACCGGAAATTCCTCCGGAAGCATTGCCATTGCCAGTGTGATTCCTGCAAGAAAACCTTTTAATAAATCTCCTCTTGTAAGGGTATATATGGCAATTACCATAACACATAGCAGAATGCCAATGATGGCAAGCCGTTTGACCAAAGTCCCCATCTCCCTTTTAAGCTGAGTAGGTTCTTCTTTTACAGATTCAAGCGCTTTGCCTATTTTTCCGATTTCAGTATTTAAAGCCGTTGCTGTAACTTTAACGAGTCCGTTACCCTGAACAATCATCGATCCTGAATAAACAACCGGTAAATCGTCACCACCGGGTGTGAATATACTATCACCTTCTCCCCATTCCCTTTTTCTAACAGGTACTGATTCTCCGGTTAGCAGTGACTCATCAGCAAGTAAATTGGTGCTGCTGACAACTATTGCATCAGCAGGAACTCTGTCTCCCTCCTGTAAAACCACAATATCTTCAGTAACTACCTCTTTTCCTGGTATCCTTATTGTTTCGCCATCTCGTATAACAAGCGCTCTTGGACTAGCAAGATCTTTCAATGCATCAAGGGCCTTTTCTGTTTTTTTCTCCTGGTAAAACTCTATTCCCATAACAACAAAAACAAAACTAAGCAGCATTAGTCCTTCCTGTATATCACCAAGAATAAGATACAGTGTGCCGCATGCAACCAGGAGAAGGAACATTGGTTCCTTTACCACTCCGAATGCTAATTGGAATACACTTTTGGGCTTCGATGAAGGCAATTCATTATAACCTTCTTTTACAAGCTTTTCCTCAGCCTCTTTTTTTGTAATACCTGCGATACTCTTTGTATGGAAAGATGGGTTCATTAAAATAGAGTTTACTTTAGTTTGTATATACTAACCAGATAATATTTAAATTATTTTTCTGACAATACTTTGGTCAATAATGAGACAAGAGTAGCCAGCTCTTCCTTATTTAGCTTCCTGATGATTGATTCCGCGATCAGCCTGTGGTAATAATCGTGCATCTGGTTAATCAGCTTCCCTTTTTCGGTCAGATGTAAGTGGGCTGTGCGTCTGTCCTCATCAGATCGAACTTTGTATAAAAAATCCTTTTCAATGAACTTGTCTACAGCAACCTTGACTGTTGGTTTGGAAAGTCTGAGTACTTGTGCAAGCTCTGTAATGTTCGGGTTGTCAAGTGAATTTATAGTTTCAAGATAATGCATCTGAGTATGCGTCAGGTTTAATAGCTGAAACTGTTCCTTGGCAGATTCTTCAGTCTGACCGAACATATTTGACAGCATAGATACTATTTCTACCAGATCCTTCATATTACAAATATAGTTAGTTTGTACTAACTAAAAAATATTTTACAAATTTTAGTTCGTAATTTTTAAAACTTGTTGCCGGTTGTTTATTAAAACTCATTACTTATTTTAAGTTTTGATGTCAGGATTATATTTTATAGTTTTATGCCACGAATTTTATAAATAGTAACACTATGCCTTTAGCCAGATTTGGAGTCAGTCTCGATGAAGATCTTCTGAGAGCCCTCGATAGTTTTGTTATAGAGAACAATTTCCCTAACCGCTCTCAGGCAATACGTCATTTGGTTGAAAAGAATCTTGTCGAGAAAAAATGGAACTGCAACCAGGTAGTTGCCGGTGCCGTCGTAATGGTTTATGATCATCACAGGGGAGACGTGACTACCAAATCGAATGATATCCAGCATGAGTATTTTGATGTGATACTGTCATCCCAGCATTTTCATTTAACTCATTCTGATTGTCTTGAGATTATTGCAGTAAAAGGCGAAGCCAACCGCCTTACCGAATTGTCGGATAAGCTAATTGGAATTAAAGGGATTATTCACGGTAAACTGGTAATGAGCCGGGCACAATAATTTTTTTTGTCAGTTCAGTAACACGAAAATTTATAATAGTAACAAAATGCACATTCCAGATGGTTATCTCAGTCCCCAGACATATATTCCTCTGACAGGAGCATTCGTAGTTGTTGCAGCTGTCGCGGTTAATAAGGTTAAAAAAGAAGTTTCTGCACGCGATATACCTTATCTGGGAATGGCAGCTGCTTTCTCCTTTATCATAATGATGTTTAATCTGCCGGTTCCCGGCGGTACTACCGGACATGCTGTCGGGTCTGCAGTTATTGCGATCCTTTTTGGACCATGGGCTGCCATGGTAGCAGTTTCGGTGGCACTCATTATCCAGGCATTGGTTTTTGGTGACGGAGGAATTACAGCTATTGGTGCAAACTGTTTTAATATGGCAGTATTTATGCCATTTGCAGCATATTATATTTTTAAGCTCTTTAACAGTAATATTGCCAAAAAAGCACGTGTATCGTTTGCCGCATTTATATCGGGATACCTTAGCCTGGTTTTAACAGCAATTCTTACAGCAACCGAATTCGGAATACAACCCCTTATAGCATCCTCTCCTGATGGTAAAGCTTTGTATTGTCCATATGGTCTTAGTATTGCCATCCCTGCAATGGCAATTGAACACCTGTTGATATTCGGAATTGTTGAAGGAGTGATTACAGCAGTTATACTAAGCTATTTTATGAAAAACGAACGCGGATTAATTTATGCTTTCGCCAAAGGAGGGAAAAATGAAAATAACTAAGTTTCAGAAGAGAATCCTGATAATACTGCTGATATTATGCCTGGTGACACCAGTGGGAATTTTGCTTCCTCTCATGTTTAATGCCGGTGATGCCTGGGGTGAATGGTCAGCTCAGACTGTTAAGGAACTTGTCGGATACGTGCCTCAGGGATTGGAAAAGTATTCAGATGTCTGGAAAGCACCTCTTCCTGATTATGCTTTAAATGAGACAGGGAAATCTGTGATTCACCAGTCAGGTTTTTATATTGTATCAGGAATTTTCGGAGCAACTTTAACCTATATTGTTATGTTAATTATTACCAGACTAATCGTAAGAAATGAAGAGTAATATCCCTCAATATTTACTTCAGCCTTCAGATAATCAGCCTGGTCTGAATAAGGTAAAGAAAATGAATTTTTCTTTTCTTGACCTTACAATTCTTAATTCAGCAAATGCAGTCAGATCTATTTATTCGCAGGCTGAGAGCGCCGCAAAAGAGAATTTCATCAGGGAAATTAATCCGCATGTCAAATTTATCTCACTTATTTATATTGCCGTTGTTATTAGTGTTGTCAGTAATCCTGCGGCACAATTAATCATTACAGCTCTTGTTTTTACATTATATCTCATTGCAAGGCTAAATGTCTTCGAAGTGTACAGAAAAATATTCATTCTGGCATTAATCTTCGGATTTATTGTTGTTTTACCGGCATCTCTCAATATTATAACTCCGGGTAAAATTATTTATAATCTTTTTTCGTTTGATAAACCTTTTCACTTCTGGATTTACAGCATTCCGGAAAATATCGGATTTACTGAAAACGGGCTTCAGGTTGTTCTTCTGGTTTTTCTCAGAGTTCTTAATTCTGTTTCATTTGCACTTCTGATAGTGTATACCACACCTTTCCCCTCTTTTATAAAGTCTTTCAAAATAATTGGTGTACCCGATACGTTTCTGATGATAATTTCTCTTGCTTACAAATATATTTTCATACTCTCACGTACAATTGAGGAGACATATTTTGCGTTAAAATCCAGGCTTTCAGGAAATATAATAGGCAGAAATATCAGAAAACTGATAAGCGGACGTATATTTTTTGTATTTAAGAGATCGATGATTATCTATGAGAATACCTATTATGCAATGGTCTCAAGAGGGTACCATGGAAAAGTAAAGCTTCACTCATTGCATCATTTTACTGTTTCGGATTTTTTTGTTCTTATTATAGTTATTGTAGCAGGCTTAGCCATAATCTTATTCTAAATTGATGACAGAAGATATCATTTCTCTAAAAAATATTAATTATTCATATTTCGGAAAAATTCCTGCGCTCAGAAATATTAACCTTTCTGTAAAAAGAGGTGAGATGTTTTCGATAATCGGACTGAACGGATGCGGCAAATCAACCTTGCTGCATATTATTAATGCACTCGTATTTCCTGATGCCGGGGAAGTATTGTTTGAGGGTAATTCCATTACAGAAAAGTCACTCCGAAACAAAAGCTTTGGAATGAATTTCAGGCAGCGTATGGGGTATATCTTCCAGAATCCAGAAATACAATTATTTTGCCCTACGGTTTTTGATGAACTGTTATTTGGTCCGTTACAGCTCAATCTGCCTCTGGAAACTGCCAGGGAAAGAGCTGAACAGACTTTGTCATATCTTGGCATAAGTTATCTTAGGGAACGTCCCGTCTACATGCTTTCGGGAGGGGAAAAAAAGAGAGTGGCAATTGCATCGGTTCTTACAATGAATCCGGATATTCTGCTGGTTGACGAACCTTTGTCAAGTCTCGATCCCAGGACTCAATCATTCTTCACGGAACTCCTTCTTGAACTTAACCATTCAGGAAAAACAATTATTTTCACCACTCACCAGCTTGACCTTATTGAACACCTTCAACCCAGGGTTGCAGTACTCAGTGATGACCATACTATAAGGAAAACCGGTACAGCATCGGAAATTCTTGGCGATGAAGAGCTCCTTATAAATGTCAGCCTTATCCATGAACATGTTCATAAGCACGGACAGCAGGAACATAAGCATTATCATTCACATTATGTTTTTCATAAACATTGAATATATTCTCAGATTGCACATTACTTAAAGAGATTTGGAAATGCGAAAAATTATTGTTCTTCTTGTTTTTATACTTTTCAAACCTGACTTATGGTCACAGCCATTACCGGTTAAATTAAATCACACTGTTATTATTGATACTGACGGGGCAATTGATGATATGCGAGCTATCAGCATTTTGCTAAACCGTCCTGAGATAACCATTGAAGCAGTTTTGTTATCTGACGGATCAATATCTCCTGCCGACGGCTCTGAAAAGGTTGGGTCATTGTTACATGAATTTAATCGCGATAACATTACAGTAGCATGCGGTGAGACTATTAAAGGTATTGATCCGTCATGGCGTCAGTTTAACATGCAGATATCCTGGGGAAAGGAACCGGGCACTCAGGAAAAAGGCCTGAAGGCTGCAGATTGTCTTTCCGAGAAGCTTGCCGGATCAAAAGATAGAATCATACTTGTTTGTCTTGGTCCCCTGACAAATATTGCACAACTTGTAAAAACAGATGCCGGTTTATTATCGAAAGTTGAAAGGATAATCTGGTATAACGGATCTGTAAAGCCCTTATACGGATTTAACTATGAATGTGATAAACAGGCAGCCGACATAGTATTTAAATCTGGAGTGAGAATTGACGTTATTTCCAATCTGAATGCTGAGGGAGTATTGTTCGATTCAGTTATGTATGAAGTTTGCAGACAATCGAAGACTCAACTTGCTTCAGTCCTGTATAATGTTCACCGACAAAAGGCGGTTTTTGAAAAACTGAAACAAAATCATTTCCGGTTAGCTGATGATCTGGTGGCTCTTTACCTGACAAACCCTGAACTGTTCGGGATGAATATAATGACAGATAAGCTGAATGTCAGATATACGGTTGATTATGATGCTATTGGAGTAAAAGAAGCTTATACCGATATGATAAAAGGTATCTATGTGACTGAGCATAACGTTGTATTCAACAGGTTTCCATTTCAGCGCGATATGTTTAACTACGATGTCCGTCCGATAATTGATTCTGCAATTGCCCGGTATGGGTATGAGGAGTGGAAAGCCAATGTTATGACTGATGAGTTTCACGGACACCTGGGAGTTTTCTCGATCGTAGGAGCTAAAATGGGGATAAGGGCACGTGAATTATTTGGTGTCGGACCTGATGAGCTTGAGGTGTTATCTTATGCCGGAAGCAAACCACCTTACAGTTGTCTGAATGATGGAATACAGGTAAGTACCGGTGCTACTCTTGGTATGGGAACAATATCCTTAGCTGCTGACAGCATAACCAGGCCGTCGGCTGTTTTCACCTTTAAAGGACATTCAGTAATGATAAGCCTTAAGAAGGAATACTTCAACAAAGTTGATGCTGATATCAATGAAGGAATATTGAAGTTCGGATTAATGGATGACGGTTACTGGAAACTTATACGACGCAATGCTTTAAAATACTGGGTTGAATGGGACAGAAATAAAATATTTGATATTACTGAAATCAACCGGCAATAAATTTGACCCGATTCATCAACCGACAAAAGATGGTCAAATTTCTGCTGCTTACATAATCCACTGATTATTACACACAGTATTATTCCTCTTTATTTACTATCTCATTTGTCACTTTGCCTGATCAGATTTTTGTGACAAAATTATGCTATCCGGTGTAGACTTACAGTTTCAAATTTTTAACCTTTCAGGTATTCAACATTTCTTTAGTACTTTTGCAGATTATTTATAATACCGCTTTATGAGAATAGTAGATACAAAAGGGGAACTTTGTCCTGCCCCGCTTATTGCAACAAAGAGAGCCCTCAAAGAGACGGGTGAAGGAGAATCATTTCTGGTTTTGACAGATAATAAGACATCATTTAATAACCTCAGCCGATTTCTTAAGGATAATAATACGGATTTCCTGGTCAGTGAAGCGGAGGGAGTCTGGACGCTATCGATAACCAAAACTTCGGGAGACGCTGCTGAAGCAAAGGTTGAGGATTATTGTACTGTTCCTGTACCGCATTTTGAAAAGGGAGATTTTATTGTAGCGGTTACATCTGATAAAATGGGAGAGGGCGATGACCATCTTGGTGAGCTGCTTATGGCCAATTTCATTAAAGCACTAAAGGATCTTGACAGATTACCTCAGAAAATAGTTTTCTACAATAAGGGTGTTACTCTTGCTAAAAAAAGCTCCCCGGTCATTGCAGATCTGATTGATCTTGAGAAAATGGGTGTAGAATTATTGCTTTGTGCCACATGTGTAAACTATTATTCCCTTGAAGGAAGCCTGGGAACAGGTATTCTGAGTAATATGTATGTTATTGCATCTGCCATGGCATCAGCGGGCAATATCTTAAGGCCATAATAAACACAACTAAAGTAAGATGAAAGTTGATTTGCTTCAGATGGTTGAATATGGTGGTTGCTCCTCCAAGATATCGCCTGTTCAGCTTGCTGAGATCCTAAAATATCTCCCGCTGCCATCTGACCCTAACATACTTGTTGATATTGATACTCAGGATGATGCAGGCGTTTACCGGGTTAATGACGACCTGGCGCTGGTACTGACGACTGACTTTTTCCCACCCGTATGCAGCGATCCTTATGAATTCGGACAGATTGCTGCTGCAAATTCAATAAGTGATGTTTATGCGATGGGAGGTGATCCGGTACTGGCATTAAATATTATGATGTTTCCTGCTGCCAAGCTTCCGATGGAGGCGTATGCCGAAATACTTAAGGGAGGATTTGATAAGGCAACCGAAGCAGGAGTGAGGATAATTGGCGGACATACAATTGACGACTTCCCTCCGAAGTATGGACTTGCGGTTGTAGGGTACATACATCCTGAAAAAATAATTACCAATGCCGGAGCCCGGCCGGGGGATTTACTGGTTCTTACAAAACCAATCGGAACCGGAGTTATTATGGCCGGTCAGAGACTGGCGATGGCCGATGATACTGATATCACTGAAGCGAAGAGGCTTATGAAGCTTCTCAACAGATCCGGAGCTGAGGTTATGAAGAAATATAATATCAGGGGAGCAACCGATGTTACAGGATTCGGATTGGCAGGCCATACCCTCAAAATGGCTACATCAAGTAAGGTTTCCATAAAAATCAGCATGAAAAAGGTTCCTCTGATCGGTAAAACATATAATCTTATTGACGATGGATGTATCCCGGGGGCATCTTTCCGTAACCTGGAATTTGTGGAGCAACACCTTCACACCTCCCCCGGTCTGGATTATAACCTTAAAATGATCGCTATGGATGCCCAGACATCTGGCGGTTTGATTATGAGTGTATCGCCCGGTGTGATCGATGCAGTTCTTAAGGACTTACAGGCTGCGCAATTAAGTTCCTCCATGGTAATCGGTGAAGTCTTTGAAAAAGGTGAAAAATATCTTACACTGGATAATTGATGATGCTGTCGGATTGGCGATATTACGTACATTTCGGTTAACAAGCTCTTTATCAAAACCCCCAAGCCGGTCAATAATAAAAGCAAGAGGATATTCTTATGCGATCTTCAATTATTCAACTTCATCTTCATCATAATAGCGGGGCCTTCTGATCTTATCTTTTTCATTCACCGGATTTGCATCCATCACCCACATTCCCCTTCCGTGAGTTGCTATAATTATCATGTTATCACGCGGATGAACTGCAAGATCATGAACATAAACAAAAGGCAGGTTTCCCAGGATATCCCAGACTTTCCCCCCATCCTTGCTTATAAATACGCCTCCATCTGTTCCGGCATAAAGGATATTACGGTTTACAGGATCTTCACGTATCACATTCACTCCTCCTATAGGAATATTTGCTGATATATCCTGCCATGAGTCTCCAAAATCGGTTGATTTCCATACATATACCTGGAAATCATCGTCTCTTCTTCCTGTCTGGGTCATATAAACAGTACCCATATCATAATCTGATGCAACTATCCGGGAGACAAATTTCTGAGGTACAGCACCGTTTCTTATCTCAGTCCAGTTCTTACCCCGGTCCTTTGTTCTCCAGATCCGCCCGTCATCTGTGCCGGCATATATAAGTCCGAACAACAAGGGCGACTCATCCAGCGCCGAAATTGTCTGGTAGTTGATATCTCCTCTTTTTGCCGGATCATTATATGAAAGGTCGAGACTTATTATATCCCAGGTGTCACCCTTATCTCTCGACATCATAACGAATTGCATGCCATGGTAAATAATATCCGGATTATGTTTTGAGATAATGGAAGGGGCAACCCATTCTCCTCTCAGCGGAACTTCTCCCGGCAGACGGTTGGGCAGGAGATATTTAATACTTGCCGGGTAGTTATTAATTTCTGCCCTTGCAAGAGCACCATAGAATGTGCTTGAATAAATCGTATTGTTGTCAGCAGGACTTATTGCATGGGTACTTCCTTCCGCTCCGAGAGTATTTGTAAACTCATTCGCCGGAACCCTGTCTCGTCCTCCTGAAAGATCTACCGGACCATAGAAGCTGTGATGATCCTGTATTGACCCGAACACCCTGAAAGGAGTACTGAAATCATAGGCAACATTGTAGAATTGTGCCAGGGGAAGAACCTCTATCGGAAACTTCCAGCTCCTTCCCCTGTCATATGAAATTGTCAGTCCGCCATCCTGCACATCCAGAAGGTAGTCAGGATTTGCGGGATCAATCCATAATCCGTGGTGATCAGCGTGCGGTCCCCTTAGTGACCTGAATGTTTTTCCTCCGTCTGTTGACTGGTTAAGCTGGATACCCATGGTATATAATGTGTTTTCGTCCTTCGGATCGACTCTTATCTGCCCGAACACCCAGCCATAAGTAGCTGAGTGTCTTTCCATGAAAGTCTTTTGTTCGGGTGTCTGACCGCTAACAAGTTTCCATGTTGTTCCGGCATTGTCAGACCTGTATATTGTGGCACCCTTAATAACATCCCTCATCTGACGGCCATATGAATCTAGTTGTCCTGGTTTGGCCTTACTGGCTATTTCGTAATTGTCAACATAAGCGTAAAGGACCCTTGGATTTGAAATTGCAATATCAATTCCTATACGACCTCTCATGTTTGCAGCAGGAAGTCCCTCATTGATCTTTTTCCAGTTATTTCCTCCATCAGTTGATTTCCATATGCCATTGTTCATGGTAGTATCGAATGTTCTCGGGTCATTCCACTTAAGGCGCATACGTTCCCATGTAGTGCAATACACAATATTCGGATCATTTGGATCGAGTACCACATCGAAGGCTCCGGTATTTTCATTGATATAAAGGATTTTGGTCCAGTTCTTCCCTCCATTGGTTGTTTTATATAATCCTCTGTCGGGGTTTGGTGTCCATTCATGTCCTGTTGCAGCAACATATACGATATCAGAGTTTTTCGGATTAACCCTTATTCTTCCGATTGTATAGGTGTTTTCAAGGCCGGTCAGTTTCCATGTTTTTCCTCCGTCGGTGGTTTTAAACACTCCGCAACCTGCATCTGAGCTCCTGAAAATGTTTGCCTCGCCTGTTCCTACCCATACAATATCTGGATTATTCGGATCAATTGCTATGTCGCCGGTTGAGGCAGTCGGCATTTCTTCGAACACCGGTTCGAATGTTGTACCTTCATTTATTGATTTCCATACACCACCGGTTGCTGATCCGACCCAAATTGTATAATTTCCTCCACGGGGCGATATAGCTTCAACGTCTGTACACCGCCCGCTGATATTTGTTGGACCGATATACTGCCATTTCAGATCCTTAAAAGGTGAATTTGCCTGCATTTTGGTCTGTCTTTCCGTAAGAGACACTCTGACCTGACCATCTGATAAGGGACCCTTTACCTGTCCGTTAAGTGTAATAGATACACTTAATATTGTTAAAAACAGATTTACAATTTTTAATGATAGTTTACCTGTAAGGATCATAATTTATGGTATTTATTTGTTAATATATATTGTCACACAGAATCGCACAGAGGTTACACAGAGGAGCACTGAGAAAGCAGAGAAGTATGCCCGGGTCTAATTTAATGCGGTTTATAATCTCATTGGTTCCCTGTTTTTTCTCAGAATTACACTGTTTTGATTCTTAAAATTGAGTCCACTCCGAAAAGGCAATTTACTCAAAATTTCTGGAATGTATCTTTTGTATTATTCTGAATTTCAGTGTTTCCCCCTTGGGGGTCAGGGGTAAAAAACACTGAAATTCAGGATAATTGACTTATCGGAGTGAACTTAAAATCTGAATTTAAGATTTTTAATCAAAAATGGTTTCGAAAAGTTTACATTTTTTTGCCTCGAAGCACATTCTGATCTGGTCAGTATTATTTCTCTCCAATGACAATTCAGGTAAATCATCGGGACTGAAGAATCCGGAACCCTGGGTTTCGGTATTATCTTTAAAACTGCTTTCAATCAGTTCACACTCAACAAATATCTTATAAATTGTATACGGATAGACAAAGTTATTCTGCTTATTTGCCGTGTGAATTGCAATAATCCTCTTTGGTTTTACTTTTGCACCGGCCTCTTCAAGACATTCTCTTACCGCCGATTCGCTTACCGATGAATTGACATCTGCCCATCCTCCCGGGAGTGACCACCGGCCATCAATTTTTTCTTTTACCATCAGTATTTTTTCATCACTGAAAACGGCTGCTCTTATGTCCACTTTTGGTGTCTGATAACCTGTTTCGTTTGCGAACAGATCTTTAATTTTATCGTGACTGATATCCGTATATTCATGAAGTATATCAATTGTAAGCGTCCTGATCTGCTGATATCTGTCGATATCGTACTGGTTTTCGGCAAATGTCAGTCCGGCCTGGGCGATTGATTGGAGCTCTGTGGCCCATTGTAGCCATTTTGTATTCATAAATTATTTTTTGTTATGACCTAAAAATAGCCAATTATTTGCAGAAGGTTATTTTTTTTTATTCTTGTTTGCCTGATAAATCCATTATTTACCACGGATGACACGGATTAACACGGATTCAGATCCGTGGCCTCTCCATGTTTCTCCGTGCAATCCGTGGTTATTTTTTTTCTTGTTTGCCTGATAAATCCATTATTTACCACAGATGACACGGATTAACACGGATTCAGATCCGTGGCCTTTCCGTGTTTCTCCGTGCAATCCGTGGTTATTTTTTTATTCATGTTTGCCTGATAAAACCATTATTCACCATGGATGACACGGATTAACACGGATTTGGATCAGTGACCGTTCCGCGTTTCACCTTGAAATCCGTGGTTATTTTATTATTCTTGTTTGCCTGATAAATCCATTATTCACCACAGATGATACGGATTAACACGGATTCAGATCCGTGGCCTCTCCATGTTTCTCCGTGCAATCCGTGGTTATTTTTTTTCTTGTTTGTCTGATAAATCCATTATTCACCACAGATGACACGGATTAACACGGATTCAGATCCGTGGCCTTTCCGTGTTTCTCCGTGCAATCCGTGGTTATTTTTTTATTCATGTTTGCCTGATAAAACCATTATTCACCATGGATGACACGGATTAACACGGATTCAGATCCGTTCCTTTTCCGTGTTTCTCCGTGCAATCCGTGGTTATTTTTTTTCTTGTTTGCCTGATAAATCCATTATTCACCACAGATGACACGGATTAACACGGATTCAGTACCGTGCCCTTTCCACGTTTCGCAGTGCAACAAATTAAAGATATTATACATGTTCTCACTGAGATACGCTGAGAAATCACAGAGTTAAGCTGAGCAACGGGCGGAGTTTTGAAGAGATAAAATATCAGATAGTTTCAAAGCTTATCTGAATATTTTTGAAGTGAGAAAAGAAACTCAATTCCTCCTGACGGTATGTTTCTTACCGTTATTTCACCTTTATGCAAAATGATCGCATTCTTTACGATTGACAATCCAAGGCCTGTTCCGCCCTGTTTCCGGGATCTTCCTGAATCTACCCTGTAAAAACGCTCAAATACCCTTGCCAGATGTTCCTCCGGGATTCCTATCCCGTTATCGGCAAATGAAAAATGGTAATATTTTTCATCTTCATGAAACAGCCTGACCCTGACTGTACAGTTTTCACCCGCATAGTTTATTGAATTTTCGAGCAGGTTTTGAAATACTGAAAGAAGAAGCGATCTGTTTCCCCTTACATAGATCTCATCGCTCAGATCACATTCAACACTCATTTTTTTCAAATCAATGGCTGATTTGAAATTATCCCTGACCTCATAAAAAACCTCATTAATGCGAATTTTTTCAAAAATAAAACTACTTCCTGCTTCCTCAATTTTGTTGAGTACCGCAATATCATTTATTAGTTGAGCAAGTCTGTCAGTCTGGGCAAGAGCTCTTTCCAGGAAATACTTCTGTTTTCCGGGCTCAATGTTCACATCAGTCATAAGGGTTTCAATATACCCTCTTATAGAAGAGACAGGAGTTTTCAGCTCATGGGCAATATTCGATGTAACCTGTTGTTTAATAATCCTGTTTGTTTCCACACTTGTTATATCGCTTAAAATTATCTCAAAGCTCTCATCGTGAAATAAAATGCATTGAACACGGAAGTATTTTCCACTTTTGCTTATCTGATATTCCATCCTTGGAAGTTCATTGGTTCTGATTGCCCTGGTTCTCCATTCTTCAATGAATTCTATTACCGGTTTAAAGTCAGGAATTTTAAAAAAATTGACGGATGATATTGTCAGTTCTCCTGAAATTATATTCATATACTGTATGAAGTGATTGTTTGTCAATATCTTATTATTGTCTTTCGTAAAAAAGGCAACTCCTTCGTTGAGTATGTTCAGATGGTTGAAAATCCTCTCTTTTTCAACTGCAAGATCATCTCTTGTATTACGGAGGTTGCTGTAAATACTGATAATCTCCTCCCCAATTATCCCCAGTTCATTTTTCGGAAAAGGAATATTATTGTCAAAAGGCTCATTCCGGCTCACCTTAACGGCAAAATCCTTAAGTCGTGTTACAGATTCGGCAAATCTGTTTGTCACCATAACCAGGATAATCCAGATCATAATGAAAGAAAACACGATAACGACAAGAAACATTTTTTCCGTGGCCAGGAAATTTACAATATTGATATCATAGATAAGTGCTGCCCTTATGTAGTACTTGCTATAGAATTTTGAATAGTAATAATAACTGATACCGGTTGTAGCGGATTCTCTGATTGCAGTACCAAAATCGGAATATGTAGATTGCATCACCTCCGGCCTGTTTTTGTGATTAGCCATTGTATTCCAGTCTTTTACAAAACTGTCGTATAATACCTTGCCGGTAGGACTTATTATTGTTAACCGAAGTTCAGCCTGGGGCAATATTCTGACAAGAGAATCTACAATTCGATAATTTCCTTTTTCATAAACAGAATTGGCATTAAGGTAATTATCAGTTACTCGGGTAATATTATAGAGTTCATCATTTAAAGTTTCAATCCTGTATTTTTTCTCACGCTGGTACAGATATACTGCCATTACTAATGTGAAAACTATAAACACACTGAAGTAGTAGAGAAAAAGTTTGTTCCTGAATTTGCTTCTTGCAATCATCTTTATCAATTTATGTATTCAGAATTCAAAATAATAGCCAAAACCGGTTTTGTTCTTGAGGTTTTGACCATATACCTCAAGTTTGCTTCGGATCCTGGCGATATTTACATCAACTGTCCGGTCGGTAACAATAACATCACCCCCCCATATTCTGTGAAGTATATCTTCTCTTGAGAAAATCTTCCCGGTATTTTCGAGTAAAAGTTTTAAGATTTCAAATTCTTTTTTTGTGAGATCAATTTTCTTCTCTTCAATTACAACTCTTTTTCTCAGATTATCAAGTTCAATATTTCCGAATTTCAGTATTTTCTGGTTTTTCAGATCTTCAGATTCTGATCTTTTCAAAACCGCCCTGACTCTTGCTGTCAATTCATTTATTGAGAACGGCTTGGCAATATAGTCGTCTGCCCCCAGGCTAAAACCTGTAAGTATATCATTCTCTGTGTCTTTTGCTGTCAGGAATATTATTGGAGCATTGATTTTATAATCTTTCCTTATCTTTTCCGCAAGTCTGAAACCCGACATTGAACCCATCATCACATCTAGGATAAAAAGGTCAAAATCGTATAATGGTTTTTTTAATGACTCTTCGGATGAATGTGCCACATCTGTAACAAATCCTGAATTGTTAAGATTGAACTGGAGTATTTCACACAGGTCATCCTCATCATCAACGATAAGTATTCTTTTTTCTTTAATATCCATTTAAGGCCATTTAAGGATTATCTCTATATTATGTTTTATGATGAGGATCATCATCAATCGCTGTATGCCTTACATCAGTTCCCTGCAGAGAATAGATTGTAGCTTCGGCAATATTGGTGGCATGATCGGCAATCCTTTCAATATTTGTTATAATATTCTTTAAATCGGCATAACTCAGAAGCATCTCTTTGGTTTTTTCACTGATTTTTGCCTTTGAAATGCTGTTAATAAGTAGCTTTTGATTCATTTCATCGACAACAGAATCATTTTTTATTGTCCAGATAGCATAATCCGTGTCACTGTTGACAAATGACAGCAACGATTTTTCAACCATCATCTTTCCTGATAACAACATATTCAGAATAACCTCAGACATTGCATTGTATTCTTTGGTATTCCTTAGTGTTTCAATAGTATAGGCAATATTCATAACCAGATCGCCGATACGTTCCAGGTTTATTGTCATTCTGTAAACAGCTACAATTCTGCGGAGATCGGATGCAACAGGTTGATAAAGAACAATTGTATTTATGAACTTATCACTTATTGAAATTTCATATCTATCAATTTCTTTTTCATTTTTTTTAACTCTTTTTATCAATTCTTCCTGTTCTGCCTTATCGTTTACTGACATAAGCTTTTCAATGAGATTAAGCTGGGCAAGAACCAGATCTGCCATCTCATTAAAGCTGTTCATTATATCCTGAATTGATAGTTCTTTCTTTGTACTCATTTTTGTTAATTATTAATCTACAAGTTAAATATTTTCATCCGGTTTCCAGGCCTATCCGAATTTTCCAGTCAGATAGCCTTCTGTACGGGGATCTTTCGGATTTGTGAACATAGAATCTGTCTTCCCGTATTCGACCAGTTCCCCGAGGTACATGAACATTGAATTATCGCTTATCCGGGCTGCCTGCGACATATTATGTGTTACAAGCAGGATAGTATAGTCTTTTTTAAACTCAACAAGGAGATCTTCTATCCGAGATGTGGAAACCGGGTCGAGTGCTGAAGTGGGTTCGTCGAGAAGAAGCACCTCAGGATTAAATGCAATTGCTCTGGCGATACAGAGTCGCTGCTGCTGACCACCTGAGAGAAATGTACCCTTTTTGAACAGGGAATCCTTAACCTCATCCCACAGGGTAACGTCGGTTAATGCTTTTTCAACAATATCGTCACGTTCGTTTCTTTTAATTTTAATACCATTGAGCTTATACCCGGCTATAACATTTTCGTAGATAGTCATTGTGGGAAAAGGATTTGGCCGCTGGAATACCATTCCAATTTTACGTCGCAGATCGATGGTTGACATTTTCTGAATATCTGTATCATCAAGATAAACAGAGCCATTAGTCTGAATATTAGGATAAAGCTCATGCATCCTGTTGAAGGCTCTGAGAAGTGTACTCTTACCGCAGCCTGAAGGACCCATAATTGCCGTTATTGCTTTGCTTTCAATATCTGCATTTATGTCTTTTACAGCATATTTCCCGGCTTCATATGAAATCGAAAGGTCTCTGACTTTGAGGACCGGATTGTCAATTTTAATAAGTTCTTCTGTCATCTTTTTCTTCCAGTCATACGTTTAGCTGCCAGTCTGCTTGATAATATATTAAGTGTAAGTACAAATATCATCAGGAACAGAGCCGAACTCCATACAAGTTTTACCATATTGGGATCATTATAAAATTCCCAGATAAGCAGCGGTACCGCACTTGTTGGTTTTGTGATATTATAGTTTATAACAGAGCTGCCCAGTGCAGTCATTATAAGAGGAGCTGTTTCTCCGATTATACGTGAGAGAGAAAGTAATATTCCGGTTGAAAGTCCTCCGAATCCTGTTGGTATAAGTACTCTTAATATGACTTTATGGTAAGGCACTCCCATTGCAAAAGCTGCTTCTCTTATCTCATTCGGTATCATCTTCATTGTCTCTTCAGTCGATCTGACGATCATTGGAAGCATCATAATTGAAAGGGCAACACTGCCTGCAAATGCTGAATACCCGTTTGTAATATGCCTGACAACCCATAGATATGCTATGATTCCCAGGACTATTGAAGGAACTCCCTGGAGTATTTCTGTGATGTTCCTGAGAAAATCCGAATAACGCCTGCCCTGATTTTCATATAGATATATTCCTATCATCATTCCGGAGGGTACAGCCATTGCCGAAGATACCAGAATAATGAGAAAAGTGCCGAGGATTCCATTGGCAATACCTCCCGGGATAATCTGATTATTGGCAATTGCAGTCATTGCCTGAAGTGAATCGGGAGAGGTTTGTACAAAAAAATCGAAATTAATCTGCCCTATACCATTAACAATGATCTTACCCACAATGAGTACAATGGGTATCACAGTCAGCACCGACATGGCAATAACAAAACCAAGTAACAATTTATTTTTTCTGTTCCTTAGGTTTATATTATCGATAAAAGCCGGAATTTTATTTGCTGACATTCATTTAGCCTTTTATGAAAATTGTTTTATGATATATTTACCAAGACTATTCACTATTCCTGTGATTGCAAACAATATAAGTCCGATTGCTATCAGGGAACTTAATTTTAGTCCTGATGCTTCACCGAACTGATTGGCAATAATACTGGCCATGGTATTACCAGTTGCAAACAGACCTGAAGGTATTACGTTAGAATTTCCAATGAGCATTGTCACTGCCATTGTTTCTCCGAGTGCTCTTCCGAGAGCAAGTATATAACTGGCGATAATACCTGATCTGGCACTGGGAATTATTACATTGAATATTACTTCAAACCGCGTTGCCCCCAGTGAATAGGCTGCTTCCTTAAGTTCATCAGGTACCATTGAGATAATTTCTGTGCTCAGGGAAGTTGCATATGGAATGATCATTATTGCAAGAATAAGCGAAGAGGTGAATATTCCGAATCCCTGGTCACTCAAACCAAGACTTACTATAAACGGCCTCAGAGTATAAAATCCCCAGAGGCCATATACGATTGAAGGAATGCCGGCAAGCAGATCAACAAGTGCGCTGAGAATATTTGCCACCCTGGTATTTCTGAAATATTCGGCTACAAACAGAGAAGTCGAAAAAGCAAGAGGAAGGCATATTATCAGTGCCAGAAGTGATGTAATTAAGGTGCCTGCTATAAATGGCAGAGCACCATAAACCTCATGCCCTTCAGTAGGATTCCACTCATTTGTAATAATGAATTTCAATCCGAATTCCTTAAATGCCGGTATAGCTCCCCCAACAAGGGAGAACACAATGCCGGCTGATATTATCAGAACTAAAAATGATGCAGAAAAAAGTATAGCCTTTGTTACTTTATCGCTGTTCATTCATTAATCGGATTACTATTTAATGACAGGTTTTCCGTCATAGGTGATCGTCCGGAGAATGTTCTTCGCAACAGATGAAACTTCTGGGGGAAGGGAAGCGTAATTGACGCTTTCTGCAATTGCCTGTGCATCAGGACCTTCCAGCCAATCGAGGAATTTAACTATTGCTTCGGCCTGTGCCAGTGATCGTCCGTTATATGATTGTTCCTTATACAGAATTATCCAGGTGAAACCACTTATAGGGTATGCCTCCGGATCTGACGAATTGGTAACCATAATTCTTGTATCTGCCGGTATCTGAACCCTTGCGGCTGCAGTTACCGTTTTAATGTCAGGATTTACAAAATTTCCGGAGCTGTTCTGAACAAGAGCATATTGTATTTTTTGTGCGAATGCATATTCAGAGCCTATATAGCCGATTGAGCCGACTGACTGGCTTATGGTTCCTGCTACTCCAGGATTACCTTTTGCACCTATACCGACAGGCCAGTTGAGTGATTTGCCCTTTCCCACTTTTTCGTTCCAGAGTTTACTGACCTTTGACATATAGTCGCTGAATATATTTGTTGTTCCGCTTCCGTCGGAACGGTAAACTACTGTGATATTCATATCGGGGAACTTGATATCGGGATTGATGGCTTTCATTTTCGGATCATCCCATTTAGTGATTGTTCCCATAAATATATTTTCAAGAAGATCCGGGGTCAACTTTATTTTTCCAACTTCCGGAAGGTTATATGCAATAACCACAGCGCCCATACAGGTTGGAATATGAACAATTTCAGCAGGCATTTCCGATTCCTCCTTATCAGAAAGGAATGCATCAGTTGCACCGAAATCAACAACCTTATCAGTAAGGCTTCTTATACCGCCACCTGATCCGATTCCTCCATAGGTGAGTTGTACTCCGGTAAGTTCACCGTATTTTTTGAATGCAAGATTATAGAATGGCATCGGGAATGTGGCTCCCGCTGCAGTAATGGATATTTGTTTGGTACTGGAGGTACCTTTCCTCGATCCGCTGTTGTTGCATGATACCGATATAACCAGTATCACGGCAAGAATTAATAATTTTTTCATACCTGTAAGTTTGTATTGATTTGTTAATTTACACATTTTTAGAATTTTATTTCAATATTTAAAGCAATTGTTGATGTAAAACCTTTCGATTTATCGTAAGGTGACCATCCAAGCCAGGTAGGGGCAAGTTTTACTCCACGGGTTGGCGAATAGTCAAATCCGGCTATAAACAACTGTCCGTCTCTGGCGTTGTTCCAGGGGATAGTTTCTCCGGAAGGTGTTATTGAATGGAGGTAATCATATCGTGCGAAAATGCTGTATCTGTCATTCAGCTGAAGTGCTGAGTAAACAGAAATACCGGAAAAATCATGGTTATTAATCATTCCATTGTTTTTCTGCAGGTTATATTCAACGCCGGCCCTGAAGTTCTTATAGGTATAACCTGCAAACAGCGCATATGACATCTGGGCATAGTTGTGTTTCATAATATCATAATATCCTCTCAGCACAAATCCTTTGAATGGTTTCAGTGTGAGTCCGAATGTTGTTTTGAATGTACTGTCGGCCTGGAGCCTTTTATATCCTTCCCCGTTCAGCACTGAGAAATCGAGTGAAATAAATTTTGCAGGAGAGTATTCCAATGCTGCTCCAAGATCAGCACTGGGGCCAAAATTATAGGCATCCTGAAATGATTTGTATATATAGCGATAACCCCAGATTTTCTCCTGCAGACTATACTGGTCAACTCCTATCATTCCGAAACGGGCAGAGAAGGAATTATTCCTGTACATGAGATAAGCATTTTTGATGTAGGCAGTCATCTGCAATTTACCCACTCCGGGATCTCCAATGTCGATGTTCACCCTCGATGAAATATTCTTGCTGAAAAAATATTCATAACCCAGGTAGGCTCTTGTAATTTCAAAAGCTTTGGAATTTCCGTTTTTGTTAAATGACGAATTAACATTGCTGAAAACAAGTACCAGTGGTTTTCCATACGGTGAAAATGTATTGTCAGTCTGGGCATGTAAATTAATTTCCGTAAGTGCTGCTGTAAGTGCGAGCAACAGTAAAAAGATTGTTTTTTTCTTCATAACAAATTTAATTTTTTGATGTTACAAAAGTGTATCAGGAATATTACAGGGATGTTAATTCAAAATTACAAAATTGTTACAATTTCAGGAGGAGGAAAATTTAGTAAAGAGATCCGGCAGGGCAGAGGCAAAATAAAAAGGACTGATCATTTTGATCAGTCCCGGGGGCAAACGAACGCACTCAAGTCAGTGATGATTCTCAGGAATCATCCTTCACGAAAATGGTTTTAATAGTCGGTATTCTGTGGATCGAAGTTACACCATCCATCTGTCCAGTTTGTTGTTCCAAATGCACCTCTGTAGGCAACTGAAGTAAAAAAAGGATCAGTCAGTCTGGGATTTACAAAGGATGCACCTGATAATAACGGAGACCCTGTGGCAGGCATGAAATTTGGTGTTGTCAGGTTAAAAGGATTGGTTACCTGGAGCAGATCATTGGTTGCCTTTACTTCATTATGGCGAGATGCATCCAGGTACCAGGCTTCAGTTCCCTGGAGAGAAGTTGCATCTTCCTTAAAATTGGCAGTCATTCCGGCAAGGATACAATTTTCAATCTGTAAAACATTGTTTGCAGCCTGCAGGGGAGAGTCGCCTTTTGCACCATCAACATAGAGCCCGTAAGGCCATCCGGCGAATACAGTGTTATATATTGACAGCCTTGATCCGCGACGAATCTGAATTGCATGGCGGAACAAAGTGTTTATAGTTGTAGAAGTGGTTACAAGAGGACCGAATACACTTCCATTAACAAAGAGTGCTGATGTGAAAGGTGAAAGTGTGGAGCCATCCGCATCATTATCTGATTCAAAACCATTTGATTGTGACTGATCTGCAACTGCCGGATCGCGAAGACTTACAAAAAACTGTACTTTTCCGCTAAACCCATTATCGGTATCCCAGTCATCATCCCAACCCCTGAGTGCAACAAGATACCTGCAATTCACAGTGCCTCCGAACCATTCATAGGAGTCATCACCTGAATAGGAAACCTGTATATGATCTATTGTTGTTCCTGAACCTACTGCATAAAGAGTAAGACCATTAATTTCACTGTTTGCAGTGGCTGTGAGACCGATACCGGGAAACTCAATTCTGACATACTGTAAAGTTCCTGAGTTATCGTTTGGTACGTTTCCTCCATAAAGAGAACCAATACCTCCCTCAGCTACTCCGACACCTGTGCCTGAATCATGCTTGTTTGTCGGTGCATTACCACAGAGAACAAGCCCGCCCCAGTCGCCGTATGAACGCTGTCCTTTTGGTTTGTCGGATGTAAAAACAATTGGTTGATTAGCTGTTCCCAATGCCATTATCTTAGCGCCCCGTTCAATAATAAGGGCTGCTTTTGTATTTGATAACCCCTTAATTACAGTACCCGGTTCAATAGTCAGGGTTGCATTGTTTCTGACATAAACAAAGCCTGAGAGCAAATATTTTGCAGTGGCATACCATTTGGTATCAGATGTAATGTCTCCCGTTACCGTAATAACCTGGCCTGTGGAAGGGGTAACGAGTACTGTACATTCTGCCGTTACTGACGGATCAGATTCGGATGTAGCCGTAATAGTTGTTGTTCCCAATGAAACACCGGTTATCACACCGTTGTCAACTGTTGCCACATCCGTACTTGAAGACTGCCAGCTGATATTCCTGTTGGTTGCGTCAGCCGGAGTCAGGAAAGTCGCAAGGCTCTCCGTTGCACCAATCTGAACGATGGTTTCAGTTTTGTTCAGGGTGATGCCTGTTACAATTATGTCATCCTTTTTACACGAAGTAACCAATATTATTACTCCAGTCAGGATACCCAACATCTGTTTTGATCTGTAGAAAATTCTTTTCATGTTTAGTTGTTTTTAATTAATGGATTTATTTTCCTGTATTTTAATTATCAGAATTTATATGTTATTGCCAGGGTGGCATATCTGCCGGGCTGGTACGATTTGGTAATCTGGTCGCGGTTGAAATATTTTACACCACTAATGTTGCCTTCGGTTAAAACACTCATATCCACAGTTGTATTTACCGTCTGAATCAGTCTGACTTTTTCGTTAAGGATATCTTTAATACCTGCTTTAATCTCAAGCTTTTCACCTATTTTTTTACTTATCGCCAGGTCAACTACATTCCTGGGCATCTCATAAATGTTAGGGATATCTTCCCACTTGTTTGGGGATGGCCTTCCTACCGCAACTATCCTTTTACCAATGATGTTGTATAACATTGTTATCATCAATCCGTTATTATCATTGTAATAAAACAGCCCGGCATTTACCATATAAGGTGACTGTCCCTGGAGCGGTCTGTCACGATTCAGATCTCCTTTACCGAAAAGGACCTTGCTTTTAATCAGGGTTGCATTGAGTATTACAGAAAAGTTTTCAGCGCCTGAAATGAATCCAAGTGATTTTCTGACATCACTTTCAATACCATAGCTATAGGCATACGAAACATTTTCGAATGAATACTGTGTTGGGTTATTGCCCATTATCACCATTTCAATCGGATTTTTAAAGTTCTTATAGAACAGTCCAATATTGAATGTTTCATTTTGGGAAGGGTAATGCTCAAAGCGCAGATCGAAATTATTTATATATGCCTGCCTGATTGAAGGATTACCATAAATACCTGCATTCAAATCAAAATCAACAAAATAAAATGGAGCAAGTTCTCTGAATTCAGGCCGGTTTACTGATAGTCCATACGCAAACCTGATTAGATTTTTAGAATTCAGATTTATGGCAAGATTTGCTGAAGGGAAGAGATTAATTGTATCCCTTGTTACATTGACTGCAGTAGTGGTTCCCTGTCTGTAACTTGACAGGCTCTGAATATTTTTCTCAATCCTTAACCCGGTATACAGGCTGATATTTAACCCAAACGGCACTTTTGCGGCGATGTAACCTGCAATCAGTTTGTTTGATGCATGATATGAATCTGATAATGAAGTGAGTTCTGTGAGTTTTAAGCCATCGGTAAGATTTATATTTGCATCGGTAAAGATCTCATCAACCGGAAGAGTTGTCAGATCGAATCCTGACTGACTGCTTGCTTTTGAGTACCCGAAATTTCTGGCTGCAAATTCTCTTTTTTTATCCTCGAAATAGAAACCACTCCTTAGTTCGGGCCTGAATCCTTTGAAATCAAACTGATGGACAAAATTAGCTGAAGCTGTAATGATGTTTTCATCTAGTTTAAACCACATACGCGACTCGGAAGAGAGGTCGGCATTGTCGGAAAAAAGGAGAAAATATTGTGTTGTATCCTGTTCATTCCTTATATATCTGTATCGTTTAATATCGGGTTCAGTCTTATTTGAAAATGAATATCCGGCAACCCAGTCTATTTTAGTTATACCTTCATTGAATGAGTGTTCTCCTGCCAGCTGGCCCGAGTAAATCGATCTTTCAAGATATCGGAGTTCAGTTGAACGTATATATCGGCCGTCATTATACCATTCTCTGCCCGACCGCATAGTTGAACGGGTCATTCCGATCTGGTTGAAAAGATTGCGGAATTCAATCTTTTGTCCGTTTGAGGGATACCATGTCCAGTTATGCAATAATCCTATCTTAACAGAATTTGTAAACTGTTCATCAAGGAACTGATCGTTATATGATGGTTTATCGTTTCTGAAATCGTAAATTGAGAAGTTGTTATTTATAATTTCATCATGGTTATTGGTATTACTATAGGTAAGAGAAGTAATATTTCCAATGGTTTGTTTGCCAAGTGTGAATCTTCTGTTAAACCCCAGTGAAAATCTCTGGTCAGGATAGGCAGTTCCTGAAAGAGGGGACCAGTTTTTGTTAACCTCTCTGCCCAGGTCAGTTATCCTGTTTTGGATTTCCGGATTAGTTGCCGCTTCATAGGTAACAAGGTTAGGCGGCATATTTTTTGGTAATGAGCGTAATCCGTTATCAAATCCAAGCCAGTCAGTGGCGCTGCCTTTATATTTCTTAAAACTGTCAAATGTTGTTCCCTCAGCATATCCTGTTCCGTATGAAACAAAAAAGGAATTTTTTTCCGGGATATTTACTGTTGTGATTTTTACAAATCCTCCTGAAAAATCTGCCGGAATTTCGGGCGCCGGCGATTTAATTATCAGCATGTTTTCAATCATGGATGCCGGAATTACATCAAAAGAGAAAGCTTTTACGTCAGCTTCCGAACTGGGAGTTGCGGTATTATTCAGCCAGACGGCATTATACCTCTGGGCCAGTCCCCTTACAACAATGAATCTGTCATCAATTATTGTAGTTCCGGGGAGTCGTCTGATTACTTCTGAAGCATCCCTGTCCTGAGAACGAAGGATCTGCTGTCCCGATATACCTATTGAAACGAGAGGGCTCATTCTGGTGACATTTATCATTGCAATGTCGGTATTGGTTTTTCTTACACCGGTAACAGTAACACCTTCGAGCGCAACCGTATTCTCAGTAAGTGTAATTGATACACTTGTTGTTTTATCAGGTAAAACAGTGACGTTATCGATAATAACAGGATTATAAGAAATGTAGGATGCCTTGATCTTATATTTCCCGGGTTTTATAGATGGTATAAGGAAATGACCATCAAAATCTGCAGCAGCACCTATTGTTGTACCTTCAATTGTTACTGTAACACCAGGCAGCGATTCCCTACTCTTTTTGTCAATTGCTGTTCCTTCAATTGAACCTGTCTGAGCCAATCCCTCAATTGATGAAGAGATAATAATTGCCAGAATGATAATTTCTTTCCTGATTTGACGCCAGTTCATTTTCATTTTTTACTTTAGTTACGTTCATATTGTTTGCCGGTACAAAAATCTTCGGTTAATGTTACAGACAGGTTACAGAGGAGATAATAAAACATTACAAACCTGTTACATAATGCAACATGACACGTGATTAAATAAGATATGGGTTACCTGAAATTCCCTGATGAAAAGGTTTATAGCGTTAATTATTATTACCTTGTCACACAAAATCTGAAGACGATGGAAATAAAAAAAACAAGTCTAATTTTTTGGCTGGTAACTTTACACTTGACAAATATTCATTCACAAATCATTGAGAAACCAAGCTTCGCTCTCAAAAGTCATGAGACTCTTGAAATTTCAAAAGTTGAGATCAGCGGGTCAAAGACTGAAATATACCTGACTATTGAGAACCGGATAAATGGAGGGAATTTCTGTGCCGACAGGAATATATATATACTTGAACCCGGAGGAGAAAGGCTGAAACTGATCAAGTCTTCAGGAATACCAGTTTGTCCCGAGACTTATAAATTCAAAGCAATAGGGGAGAAGCTTGATTTTGTACTTACATTTCCTCCCCTGAAAAGTGGTACGGAGTGGGTTGATCTGATTGAGGATTGTCAGGATAATTGTTTCTCCTTCTATGGACTGACACTTGACAACGATCTTAACAGGAAGATCGATGAAGCGATATCCTTTGTTGATCGGGGTGAAACTTTTAAGGCGATAGGATTATACAAAAGCATTATACAAGGTTTGGGAACTGCAGAAAAGGGAGTAATGGGAAGTCTTTACTCTGATCTGATAGCACTTATGGTAAAGATCGGTGATTCTGCAGGGGCACGGGAGTGGTACAATAAGATGCTTTCATCCGATGTTCCCAGGCTTCAGCTGTATTTATCCAATCTTAGTTCGAGAGGGATAAAATTTTAAAAAAAAGGCCGTCTCATAACATAATTGAGCCGGCCTCTTTTTAACACTTTACTATAATTATTAACAGGAATTTCGAGCGGATCGTGCGGTGGCAAACCGGAAATGGCACGAACTTCAACCCTTTTTGGGAGCGTGATGCCTAAGGCATTTTGCCAAAAAGGGTTGAAGTTATCATTTCCGGCGCCCTTTTTCTTTGGTTCGTTTGCCTGCGGCGAGCTCGCAGGAGTGATGTTGTAATATAATAGGAATCAATTCCTGCTCGGTTCTTTTTGGACGAACAAAAAGAACCGAACGAAGTGAGCTCGGCGAAGCCAAATGAACATCCTTAAAAAAAAGAAGGTGTCCCTTTTGAGACACCCTCAGAATATTATTTTCTAATGTTCTTTTAGAATGAGAAATTAAGTCCTACTCCAATTAACCAGGTCTTTTTATTATATGTCTCTGTTACAGGAATCGGAAAAGTGCCAAGCATGTGGTTAAAATCTTTTGATCCTTCAGCATAAAAAGTATACTGTCCGCCTAAATTAAGATCAATCATCGGAGTAATCCTGTAGCCAAATCCTGCTCCGAAGGAATTGGTGTTAGTGCTGTAACTCATGTCACTCTGATAGAAATCGTTAACACCGGTATTAGTATGAACCCATCCGCCGCTTATTCTCAATTTTTCGCTGATGCTATATTCTGCTCCCAGACCAAATTCAATAAAATTCTTATCAATCTGTTCCTGATCCACATCACTCTGACCGTCATAATCAACAGCCTTGTCAAAATAGTAGTTAAAGCTTGCGGAGAGCATCAGTTTATCAATTGGTCTGAAATTAGCTCCGACAGATAGCATGGCCGGCATATCAGCAATAGCTACTGAATCCTGAATAAACATACCTCCGGCATCTTTCCCGTCTTTAACGGTGGTTGTCAGATTTAACTTAGTTTTGAATTCATATTTCAGAGATATATTAAGCATATCCGATGGAGTAATATTTACAGATAGAATAGGGGTAAAACCTGACCCTTTCAACTCTGCATCAGCCTCAATATTTGTCTCTGCGTCAAGGTAGGCAGCTGTTCCGTTTAGCACGGCAACATTTGCCGGAGGAACACCCGGAATTGCAGCAATTAACCGGAGATAAGCACCAGGAGTTTGTGTTCCTCCATAAGCTGCAGGAGCATCAATAGTTACATTCTTAATACTGCCTTTATAAGTGTTTTTTGCTGAAACAAATCTGCCTCCAATAGCTGCAGATATCATATCATTAATTTCATATGATATATTAGCCTGATATCCGAAATATACTGAAGTTCCTTCGAAAAAAATATCTGCATTATAACCGGTAATATTTTTGAACCCGGGATCGGTACCAGTTCCTGCAAGAAATGCAGCATCAAGCGGAGCAAGACTAGTGGAGACACCCGGAACAACATCGGCTATCATCATTTCAAATGAAGGCAGACCTTTATCGTATTTGGCACCACCTCCACCGCCAATAACATTAAAACCTGCTGATAATGCAAGCTTCCCGGTTTTATATGCCAGATAAACTCCAGGGTAGACAGGAGCACTTACTTTTCCAACATATTCACGTGGTTTTGTTCCGGAAAGGTAGGTATAGTTATTTGTAATTGTTTGTGTCTGGCTTATTGTCTGGTTGTTTATTGAAACATAAAATCCATCGCCAAGTCTGGTCAACCCTGCAGGATTGAAATAAACAGCATCGATGTCTGTTGAAGCATTACGATTCTGAAGGCGTGTGAACATGGCACTCTGGTTTGTATTTGTAACCAGACCTCCTGCCAGCAGACTGCCGGTAATGAAGATAGCTGCAATGAAAGTTAAAAATTTTCTCATAGGTTAAGTTTTTAGGTTAAGTTTCAGCGGGTATTCGGTACGCCAGTACAACTACCCTCATTTTTTCGTTTAACAATAGTAAATATTATTGATGTGAAACAGTAATTTTTAATGTTAATTGTGTCAAATGTAAATAAATATTTCAATCCTGCAATAAGTCTAAAATAGTAAATTGATATTTAGCACATTGGATAGGGTTATACTTTGATATTCGAAATTTCATTGTTTATTAGGGCGTCAGGCGTCAGGCATCGGGCGTCAGACGGAATTTCATATTTTCAATATTTAATACCTTAAAGTGGCGAACTTTTCTCAATACTAATAAAATAGCTTTCAGAAATTTCCTGATAACCTTATACTAAAATTTCTTTGTGGCTGAATATCGCCGGGCCTACCCATATACTCCTCATTGGTAATGTTTTTGACTGCCAGGGAGAGACTATATTCCTTACTTATTCTGTAACCAATATTACCATCAATAAGGAGAAATCCGGTATTGTGAGTCTGCCAGTATCCATAAAATCCGGGAAGGATACTCTCCCTGGTGAGGGGACTCAGAAATACATCATCAATGCTTAGTATTTTTGATTTTGCAAAGAAGTCCAGACCCATATTTAGCTTTTTCAGGGACGTATTCAGACTGATCTTCAGTGAATTTTTTCTCCTGTATTTTAAGTATGTGTCAGTATTTTTACCGGTAATCTTATTGAATCCGACAGGATAAATATAGGTATAACCTCCGCTGAGTGTCGTATTGAAGCTGCCCAGTACCCTATTGAGTGTAAATTCAAGCTCACAGCCATACACTCTTGATTGTTCAACATTTGTAGCCTGAAATCCAAAACTATATATTCCGGTAACAGGATCAGGATAATTACTGAATACATACTCTATAAGATCAGTATTCTGTGAAAAAAAGACTGAGAGATCCGCCTGTCCTTTTATCTTACCCAGTAACATTCCCTGTTTAACGCCAAGTTCCGAGCTCCATCCCGATTCGGCCTTTACGTAAGGATTAGGGAATATTTTAATGGACCCAAGTGTGGTAGATGCAAATTTTTCTGCTATTGACGGATATCGGTAGCCCTGACCAAAAGAAGCTCTAAGGAATGTATAATCAGCTACCTGCCAGTTTACGCCGGTTCTAAAAATGGGTACAACTTTATCACGTTGATTATCAAGAATATTTTGTTCTACCCGTACTCCTGCCACAGTTTTCAGCCTTGGAAAAGGATCAACCTCCAACTGGGTATAGCCTGCAATATTTATTCCGTTATGGTCGCCATAGAAATTTGAAATGATTCTGCTGGAGGTTTCCGAACCTCCTGCTGTTATATTCACTATATCGCCAGGCTTGTAATTTAACTGATATTCTGCATAAAGGGAGAGAGCATCCGAGTTATTTTCCTTCCTGACAGGAAATTTGTTGTTAACGGATTGAATCCGTATTCTGAGATCATGTTTAAACCGTCCGTTATTGTTAAAAGTTAAAAAAGGATCTATTGCTAAAAAACTGCCATGTACCAGCGAAACACTGGATGTATCCTGAATCAATGCACCTGTTTCAGCATTTTCCCATAAAATGAAATCTCTTTTTGAAGTATATCCTGAATTAAGATTAATACCGTAGGCCAGTCCTTCAGCTTTTTCATTATAGTGTTTAATTCTCAGGCTGATCCTTCCAAGTTTTTCATCATTATATTTACGGTAGCCTTCATTGCTTAACAGATCAATCCCTAATCCCAGGTCAGTTTTTCCAAATTTCTGCAGATGAGAGAAAGATAGATTTGAAAATAATAAAGGAGATTTCGTCCATATCCAGTTTCTGTTTCCAGGATTATCGTAAATCCCTGCTTCGGCAAAAAACTTTGTTTCGGGTATGTTGGTTGCATCGGCAGTACGGAAATTGATAATACCGTTAAGTGCTGAAGAGCCATAGAGTACCGAAGAAGCACCTTTTATTATTTCAATCTGGGCAATATTTTCCAGAGGAAGGTACTGCCATTTAATGTCTCCGGCATCGGGTGATAATACAGGTAATCCGTCGATTAATGCAAGCACCCTGCTTCCGACACCATAACTGAAACCGCTGCCGCCTCTTATTGATGCCTGTCCGTCGAGAACTTCAATGCCGGGTATTTTATTGATGAGTTCCTGCGCATCTGTAATGTGGGTTTTCAGAAAATCGGCTGATTTGATAACATCCATAGAAACAGTCAATTCTGCAACCTTTTGCTCTGTTTTGTTTGCACTCACAACAATCTGCCCGATCTCACGGATCTCCATGGCTAAAGGAACATTCAGTAAAACCGTATCAGACGAAGTGAAATTAACGGTTTTTGTAACGGAGCGGTAGCCAATGAACTGAAATGTAATATTAATAACTGAGGAATCTGATTTAACAAGGAAAGTGCCATTCTGGTCAGTTATTGTTCCCTGGTTTTTTTTATAAATGACATAGACTCCGGGAAGTGGCTCAAGTGTGTGATTATCAAAAACTTTACCCTTGACTATATACTGCCCTGACAGTGTATTTAAGACAGAGCTTAATAATATAGCAATAGCAATAAGAAAATACCGCATCACTTAGCCTTAAAGGTCATCCTTAGAGGGATTGGCACAATTACTGTAAATGTAGTTGTTACTTTTAGTGAACTCGCAGTCAATTCGGCTATTTTTGTAGTCAGGGGTATAGGAAGAGAGTCCGACATAATTACAATCTGCGTTTCGTTAAAAGCAAACCTCCATGTTCCGGTATATTTTCCAAAATAGCCGGTACCGTCCTCATTAAATTTAGCTTCTCCCTTAAATGCTTCTAGCAGTCCGCCCGGTCCGCTTGCGTCAATCCCGTTTGCCAGAAGGCTGTCGCTGACCCATACCGGACCGGTTAATAACTTCGATCTATCAGACTGAGAGTTTTTTGTGCAGGAAGAAATAAAAAAAAGTCCTGCAACGAATATAAATAATGTCAGTTTCTTCATAGTTTTGGGTATTAAATTGATAATTTCCAAGGTAGAACAACACAACCAATTATTAGTTCACTTTATGAATTTGAATACAATAAAGTTACTCTATAAGTTTTAACTCCTTGTATAAATGGAGCTCATAGCTCAGGGCTCAGGGCTCAGGGCAGTTTCCTCTGGATACGGCTCTGTGCCCTTAGCCCTTAGTCCTGTGCCTATTTTATCTCTCTGATCTTTATGTTTTTAAATGAAACAATATTGCCATGATCCTGCAACAGGATATGACCCTCTTTTACTTCACCAAATCCGGGTGATGTCTTAAATTTGCTTGCAGCAACAAGCTCTCTCCATTCAGGTACACCTCTGTCGTACGCGACTGTCATCTGTCCGTTTAACCAATGTTGTATATGGTTATTATTTACAATTATTGTTGCCCTGTTCCATATTCCGGTTCCATTGTCCCTCTTGTTTTTTGGAGGGATAAGATCGTATAAACCTGCCAGGGTCCTGTTACCACTGATCCCTAGTTTGGCATCAGGGTGAAGAAGGTCATCGAGGATCTGGTACTCGCAGCCTATTGATGCTAAGGCTCCGTTATCAGCTTCTGTATCAACAAAATATTTGATTCCACTGTTTGCTCCCGGAGTATACTTAAAATCAACGATAAGTTCAAAATCTCTGTATTTATTTTCAGTGACTATATCCCCACCAGGTCCGCTTCCTGGTTTAACACTCAGAATTCCGTCTTTAATCTCCCATCCGCCTGAAGGGAATTTTTTACTTCTGGCGTTTATCCATCCGGAAGATGTTTTCCCGTCAAAAAGCAACTTCCATCCTTCTTTTATCTCTCTGTTGGTAAGTGCATTATCGAGGTAGCTGTATTGAGGTATAACCGGAGTATAGGGTGTAAGATATTTCTGCAGGTTGCTGGTTATAATTTTGATATTCTTCCATTTAACCTGTAACCCAACTTTTGATTGATCTTTTTCTATTGAATGCACCTGCAGGGCTATGAAACCAGTTGGTGTCATCCCGTCAATAAGGTCGGCACAGGGAACTCCGTTAATCCAGGTCCTGATTGAGTTTCCTGAAGCTTCTATTCTGTAATGGTTCCAGTTATTGTTTTTTAAAGCTTTCTGACCTGCAGGATTATTATCAAGGGTATATAACCAGCCCCTTCTAGCCTCATCATAGATTCCACCTGACCAGGCCCTTGACGAAGGATCCATCTCAACCTGATATCCATGTACCCTTCCATTCTGGTAATCAGGACTGCTTTCACTTCTGAACTGAACACCTGAGTTCATCTGAGTATCGAACCATGTATCAAACTCAAGTATAAAGTCCCCGTAATTCTCTTTTGTACAGAGGAATGAATTTGGGGAATTTAATACTGTTGTGCCGGTAATAACCCCGTTTTCAAGTTTATAAGTGGCAGTGCCGTTTAGCTCAACCCAATTACTGAGATCTTTGCCAATAAGTTTTTTCCATTGGCCCTCAGCTGGATTTCCGGTAACCAGGAATATAAATAATAATGAAAGATAATAAATCAGTTTCTTCATTGTTATAAGGATTAAGATTTAAACATTTTACTCCTGACGCTCAACAAAGATAATTAATCAATTAACCTGAGTAATATTTTGCAGAATATTGTTTATTCATCTTTAAGTTTCATATTTTTGAAATAATAAAACCTTAAATATTGTGAAAAAGAAGATTAATTTCAATAGAAACTTACCGTTGATTTTGATGTTTGTATTCGGACTTATTGGTCAAAATGCAATTTCACAACCAGTTGTAGGACTTGATAACCGGTTTAACAACGAAACCAATGCGAAAACCGGTAAACCGTTTCATTATCTATGGTCTGATACGGAAGACAGCGGATATTCAAGATGGGGTGAAATTTTTACCGGAAGGGGTGCGAAAATTACAACAATTGGAAAGCCTGATGCAGATGTACTGAATAAAATTAATATTTACATTATAGCAGATCCCGACACCACAACCGAAACACCGAATCCAAATTACATTTTACCCGATGATATAAATACAATTGAAAAATGGGTTAAGAATGGAGGGGTCCTTGCAGTGCTGGCTAATGATGCTCCAAACTGTGAATTCACACATCTTAATCAGTTAATGTCGAGGTTTGGCATAACATTTAACCATGTTACTCTACATCCTGTAACTGGCACCAATTATGAAATGGGAGCTTGCACAAATCTACCTGATCATCCTCTTTTCAAAGGAGTAAAAAAAATATATATCAAGGAGGTATCTGACATTAATCTGTCCGGATCCGCAAAATCCATCCTGACGGAGAACGGGAAAGTCCTGATAGCTGAGAACAGAACAGGCAAAGGATATGTTTTTGCAATAGGAGATCCATGGATCTATAATGAATATATTGACCATGATCGGTTGCCCGAAAGTTTTGACAACCGGAAGGCAGCTGAGAACCTTACTGACTTGCTGATTAAGTATTCAAATAAAAAATAAAATACTGAAACCTGCCGATGGCAGACATCTCCCTGGAATAACAAAGTACCACTTTAAGAACACGCAGAGGATTTTATGAACGGGAGGTTAAATGTGATCAGTTCTAAAAGATAAATTATAATCTGAATTTTATAATATGAACAAAATAAATAAGTTACACTTAATATCAAACTCGTTATTTCTGGCAATATTCACTTTCAGCAATATTCAGGCTCAGACTGTTTCAAGTGCAAAAACCATGGGTGTCATGGTGCTTGCCAATGATTATTTCATGAAAAAATGGCCTGATGTCGGAAAGATTATTGTGACGGACCGTCCCAGACCAAGCAATATTTGGACACGTGCTGTTTATTATGAAGGATTGATGGCACTTTATAAGCTAAATCCGGATAGTACATATATAGACTATGCCCTGAGCTGGGGTGAATTCCATAAATGGGGTTTGCCTGACGGGATAAAAACACGAAATGCTGATAATCAGTGTTGTGGGCAGACCTATATTGATCTATATATGCTTGACAGATATAAGGAGGAGCGAATCAGGGATATCAGAGCCTGTATAGACAGTATGCTTGTGACTGACAAAATTGATGACTGGAGCTGGATCGATGCACTCCAAATGGCGATGCCCGTATTTGCCCGTCTGGGATATGTCTATAAGGATAAAAGTTATCTGGAAAGGATGAACGAGATGTATCTGTACACAAAACAGAAGGATGGTACAAATGGTCTGTACAGTACGGAAGATCATCTCTGGTGGCGCGATAAGGATTTTGTTCCCCCATATAAAGAACCAAATGGTGAAAATTGTTTCTGGTCGAGAGGTAACGGATGGGTGGTTGCTGCACTTGTACGTACGATTGATTTTTTGCCAAAAAACAGTTCCTATAAAAAGGAATACCTGAATACTCTCAAGGAAATGTTCGAAGCACTTGTTCCTCTTCAGAGAACTGATGGCTTCTGGAATGTCAGCCTGAAAGACTCAACCCATTTCGGAGGAAAGGAGCTTACAGGAACTGCTCTGTTTGTTTATGGAATGGCCTGGGGAATAAACAATGGAGTTATAAGTAAAAAAGAATATCTGCCCGTAGTAAATAAAGCATGGAATGCAATCGTCACAGAATCACTCCATCCGAACGGCTTCCTTGGGTATGTACAGGGAACCGGGAAGGAACCAAAAGACAGCCAGCCTGTTGGATATGATAACGTGCCCAATTTTGAAGATTTCGGTTTAGGATGTTTCATGCTTGCCGGTACCGAAATGTATAAGCTGGCTAAATCGATGGAACCAAAGGTGAAAGAGATCAAGGTCAAAAAGCCTGAAAAGGAAAAAGGAAGTAAAAAGAAGAAGGAAAAAACCAAGTAGTAACGGATTATACTACGACCTTAGAACGCAGTGTAGAATGTAATTCAGAGTTAAAAACATATTTGGTATTAATTCATGATTCAGAAGTATATAAATTAATTTGAAAGCTTATGATCAGGAGAATTATTTTATCGGTTGCTGGCCTGTTGCTATTATTATCGTGTACAAATATTGCGACCTCAGGTCTTCAGGAGGGATCTCCGGCATCCGCAGATGTTTCCATTGAGAGGTTAGGGCGCATCGATAACATGCTGAAACAGAGTATAGACAGCGGGTGGATAGCCGGAGCTGTCGGATTTATAGCACGTAACGAGAAAATTGTTTACTACAGGTCATTCGGGGTAAACAATAACGAATCCAAATCATTAATGAGCAGAGATGATATTTTTCGTATTGCTTCTCAGACAAAAGCCATAACGAGCGTTGCAGTAATGATGTTATTCGAAGAGGGGAAGCTTTTGCTGGATGACCCGGTCTCCGGCTATATACCTGAATTTGCCTCTCCGCGTGTTCTCGATAAGTTTAATGAAAAGGATACCACTTACACTACTGTTGCCGCGAATCGTGAAATTACAATAAGAGATCTGCTGACTCACACTTCCGGAATTGACTATGCCGGTATAGGATCAAAGAATATGACTGCTATTTATGCAAAAGCAGGAATACCTCTCGGTTTTGTAAGCGAAAAAATACTGTTAAGCGACAGAATGAAGGCTTTAGGGAAATTGCCTCTTGCACATCAGCCAGGGGAAAAATTCACATACGGGCTAAATGTTGATGTTCTGGGCTATCTAGTTGAAGTGCTGTCGGGTGAGAGTCTCGATCAATATTTAAAGGATAACATTTTTGAACCTTTAGGAATGACAGATACATATTTTTATTTACCTTCATCAAAGTCCGGAAGGCTGGTAAAGGTAAGTACTGAAGATAATAACCATCATCTGATAAATGCTGCCGGAAAATCTGTGGATTATCCTCTTGTGGAAGGTACCTATTACTCAGGAGGTGCAGGCCTCTCTTCGACTGTAAAAGACTATGCCATCTTCCTTCAAATGTTGCTGAATAATGGGGTATATAATGGTAAAAGACTTCTTGCACGGCATACAGTTGAATTAATGACCTGTAATCAGATTGGCAATCTGAATCTTGGCAGGGACAAGTTCGGACTCGGTTTTCAGATCACAACAAAGAATGGACAGGCAAAACTGGGTGTATCAGAAGGTTCGTTTTCCTGGGGAGGCTATTTTGCCACAACTTATTGGGCCGATCCAATGGAGGGCCTTGTCTGTCTTCTGTTTATGCAGCAGGATCCTTTGAGCCATTCTGAAATTCAGGATAAATTCAGGGCTTTGGTGTATCAGTCGTTAGATGATTGACCTAAGCGCAACAAGAGAAATCAGAAGAAGTGGATAAGGCAGTCGTAAAATATTTCAGATAGCCGCTTCCTTTAATACAATACAACGCTGTTGGATCAGGTCCTCAGAGTTGGACCTGACATTATTTCATCATTTCAGCTGAGAGGTCCTTTTCATTTACAATGCTTCCCGGCTGACACCATCGTGTCCCCGGTTTGGTTTTCCGGGTTACCTGAGGCCATGATGTCAATGAAATAAAATGTGACTTCATCATTATCGCACTCAACTTTTCAGGTTTTACTGCTAATACTCCGGATAATAAGTAACATCAGGGATTGCCATATAGCAATCTGGCTGCCAAATATTCATTTTGAAGAGTTCTTTGGAATTTTTTCTTTCATACTGACAGTTAATAAAATGATCTGTCAGTGATATGCAGAGACTTACAGATCAAAATTTTTAAAAAAAAGTTAATATTCCTGAATTTGATGGCAAATTTACGTTGAAGAACAGGTTTATTTACTAATTTAAAACTTTCATATATTCGTTAGGACTTATGAAGTGTGAAAGATACGTTACTAAGTTTTCAACTGTAAGGAGACCAGGGATTATCAATATACCGGATATAACTCAGGGTGACAGGAGGTGGCAAATAATAAGAAATGGAGCATAGCCTTGATGAAACGGTGGAAACAGTAATGTAAGTAGCAGGATTTAAGCAACATATATACACAATATTTGATAAATTTAAAAATCTGATTATGGCAAACCGCAGAGAATTTATTCAAAAATCAGCGCTTGGTGCAGCAGGTCTTACTCTTGGTGCAAAGAGTTATTCAAGAATACTTGGCGCTAACGACAGAGTAAGGGTTGGAGTAGTAGGTTTTTCTGACCGTTTCAAGTCATCTCTGGCTCCTGCATTTCTAGGACTGTCGAAAGAATTGAATTTTGAAATCGTTGCAGTATCGGATCTCTGGAACAGGCGACGCGATGAGGCAGAAACCTTTTTTAAATCAAAAGGTATAACTATCAGAAAGGCTCGCAACAACGATGAACTATACGGAGGAAAAGACACCGATGCAGTTATTATAAGCACGGCAGATTTCCAGCATGCTTTAGTACTTGCAGAAGCGGTAAGGGCAGGACAGGATGCATATTGCGAAAAACCTTTTGCCGAGACTATGTCCGATGCAAGGGAAGCTTTAAAAGCTGTTAATGAGACTAAGAAAATAGTGCAGATCGGTTCACAGAGGAGAAGTACGCCAAACTATGTTGCAGCGAACGATTATATAAAGTCTGGTAAGTTTGGCAAGATAGTAATAGTTGAAATGTCCTGGAATGTTAACCAGCCGGGTAGATGGAGAAGACCTGAGCTTACTGGTGTTATAAAGGAGTCCGATACAGACTGGAAACGTTTCCAGATGAATCGTGAACCCGTAGCTTGGGATCCCAGAAAATATCTGGAATTCAGGCTTTTCTGGCCTTATTCATCTGGAATACCTGGTCAGTGGATGGCTCACCAGATTGATACTGTTCATTGGTTCAGTGGATTAAGTCATCCAAGAAGTGTTGCAGCTAATGGTGGTATTTATCTGTGGAAAGATGGACGAACCAATTTTGATACAATGACAGCAGTAATGGATTATGGTGATGCCAACAACGGTTTCCAGGTTGTATATACCTCTCGTTTTACCAATTCGGCAGGAGGCGTAAAGGAAATTTACTACTCTAACGGGGGATCGCTGAATCTTGATACAAACAAGATCACTTCAGAAGGTGGCCTGCAGGCAAGGGAAGCAAGAGCAATGAATATGCAGGCTAATTTGTTGGAACAGATGGATCTTCCTGGTTTTAAAGTTGAAACTTCCGCAAATACCGGTTCCGATCCGATGACCAATGCTCATATGAGAAACTGGATGGAATGCGTTCGCGACCGTAAGAAACCTAATGCGGATATAATGGCAGGATATAACCATTCTATAGCTACCATTATGTGTACAGCAGCCCTGAGAACAGGAGAAAAAACTTCATTTGATGAGGCCAGACAGGAAGTATTGGCAGGAGGAAAGGTATTTCAATATTAATTTCCATAAAAATAAATATTTGTAGTTATATCTGAAATAATGAAATCCTTAGTCTCGGTAATACTTATTACAGTAAGCACATTTGCCATTGGTCAGAAACCAAATGACAAGGGAGTAGTCCTTGAGCAAAATGACAGATTACAAAAAGTGGATGTTTATATTAAAGGGGCTTTGTTCACGTCGTTTCAATATCCTGAAAACATGGAGAAACCTTTCCTGTTTCCGGTTAATGCTCCAAACGGATCCACGGTTACCAGAGGTTTCCCTATTTCACCCAGAAAAGGTGAACGAGTGGATCATCCTCACCATATTGGGATCTGGTTCAATCATGGCAATGTAAACGACATAGATTTCTGGAACAATTCCTCAGCTATTCCTGCTGACAAAAAAGACTCTTACGGGCATATAGTAGTCAGCAAGATTGTTAAGGCTGAAAGTGGTGAAAAAGGAACACTTGTAGTTAACTCAAATTGGGATGATAATAAGGGAATTACTTTGCTGAGTGAAAATGCAAAGTATATATTTTCTGGCGATATGAATTCACGAACCATTGATCATATTTCAACTCTTACTGCTGTAAATGGCCCGGTTACAATCGGAGAAAGCAAGGAAGGTTTGTTTGCCATCAGGGTAGACAGGGCTTTTGAAATGCCATCGAATGAATCACTGATCTTTACCGACGATAAAGGAAATCCCACAACTGTTAAGGCGACTAATAATACCGGGGTAACCGGAATGTATGTTTCAAGTAATGGTAGAAAAGGAGATGCAGTATGGGGTACAAGGAATGAGTGGGTTATCCTTTCAGGAATTAAAGATAATTCCCCTATCAGCATGGCAATCTTCGATAATCCTAAAAATCCCGGTTTTCCTGCTTATGCACATGCACGAGGATACGGGCTTTTTGCTTTAAATAATCTGGGGCAGAATTCATACGATCCGAAACAGGAGAAAAAGATTTTTAAGCTAGAAAAAGGAGAATCGGTTACATTATATCACAGATTTTACATTCAGTCGGGAAGTGAACTTACTCCTGAAGGTGCAAAAAAGATTTTCAGTGATTTTTCAAAAGCATATTAGTTTTACCCGTCAATTCTGCTAAGTGGTTCAGTGCTCAGAATGGATAGTGTTAACTAAAATAAGTGAGGATTAATCTATTTTGCCCAGGCTGGGTCGGGCTGACAGAGAGTAAAAAGAATTTCCTGCTTATATGACAAATTTCTAATCAATTATTCTCAATGAAACAATCAAAAATTCTCTTCAGACTTCTACCGGCATTAATATTGCTTTTAACAGTTATATCATCCGGTTTTGCTGCATCTCCAAAACAACAGTATTACGAGGTCAGGATATACCGTGTAAACGGTCCTGATCAGGAGGGAATAATGGATGCATATCTTAGGGATGCATACATACCGGCTCTTCACAGGGCTGGGATTCAGGTTGTTGGTGTATTCAAGCCAATAGAAAAAGATACAGCTTTCGGGAAATTAATCTATGTGTTCACCCCGTTCAAAACGATCGATGAGTATGCACAACTGGCCGATAAACTTGCCAAAGACCAGGTATATACCAAGTCAGGGGAGTCCTTTATTGATGCTGCTTACAACAAACCTCCCTTTGTAAGATATGAAAGTATACTTGCTCTTGCTTTCACACATATGCCTCAGTTCAAAATTCCGAAATTTGCTACACCTCCCTCTGAAAGGATATATGAGTACCGCAGTTATGAAAGTGCAACTGAGGCAAAAGCTGCAAAGAAAATACAGATGTTCAACGAAGGCGGGGAGATTGGCATATTTGAAAGTATCGGAGCTAATCCTGTTTTTTATGCCAAGGTAATAATGGGAAGCCAGATGCCAAGACTAATATATATGACCACTTATGCAGATATGAAATCGCATGATGAACATTGGGTTGCATTCAGAAATCATCCCGACTGGAAAAGAATTTCAGGTATGGAAGAATACAGGAATGCTACCTCAAAGACAAAAGCATATCTGCTTCACCCCACATCATATTCAGATTTTTAGAAATAAGTCCCTGCGATTCTCTGTGTAAATATAAGCAAGAATTTACACAGAGGTTCACAGAGTTTACACAGAGGTTAGCAGAGGTTCTCAGAGACCTCAGATTATTAGTTTACATAATCCTCAGGTCGGAATATTTATTTGGGCAATAGCATCATCAACCTCTGCTTTTGACAGGGCATGATCGGGAAGGTTGTTCTCAAAATACTTCTCATATGCAGAAATGTCGAAATGTCCGTGACCACTAAGGTTAAAGAGAATTGTTCTTGATACACCTTCGAGGTCAGCCCTTCTGGCTTCATCAAAGGCTCCGGCAATAGCATAATTTGATTCCGGTGCAGGAAGGATACCTTCCGTTCTGGCAAAAAGAACCCCTGCTTCGAAGCATTCCCTTTGCAGTTTTGCCTTTGCCTCTACAAATCCGTCTTTAAGCAGCTGGCTTACAAGTACTCCAGCCCCATGGTAGCGTAAACCTCCGGCATGTATCTTCTCCGGCATAAAATTATGTCCAAGTGTATACATCGGAAGGAGCGGGGTCATTCCTGCTGAATCGCCAAAGTCATACATGAATTTTCCTTTGGTCAGTTTGGGACATGAGGCAGGTTCAACGGCAACAAGTCTGATATCCTTTCCGTTGAGCAATTTTTCACGAAGGAATGGAAATGCTATCCCGGAGAAGTTTGAGCCTCCTCCGAAACATCCGAGAACAACATCGGGATAATCACCGGTTTTTTCCATCTGAAGCAGTGCTTCCTGCCCTATTATGGTCTGGTGAAGTATAACATGGTTAAGAACGCTGCCAAGTGAATATTTGGTATATGCATCCTGTACCGCCACCTCCATTGCTTCGGAAATTGCAATACCCAGACTTCCCGGTGAATCAGGGTCAAGTTCAAGGATTTTTCTTCCATATTCGGTCATAGTACTCGGAGAAGCCACAACCTTTGCATTATAAGTATTCATAAGGAGTTTACGTCCTGGTTTCTGGTTATAGCTCACCTTTACCATAAAGACCAGAAGTTCAAGCCCGAAATGGTTGCATGCAAAACTCATTGCGCTTCCCCACTGACCTGCTCCGGTCTCTGTGGTGATCCTTCTTACACCCTCCTGCTTATTGTAATAGGCTTGTGCTATGGCGGTGTTTGCTTTATGGGATCCCGAATAATTACCCCCTTCATACTTATAGTATATTTTACTTTTTGTACCCAGAGCCTTTTCAAGGTTGGTTGCCCTGAAGATTGGTGAAGGACGATATGTCACATAAAGATCGCGAACCTCATCCGGTATATCTATATACCTCTCTGCTGATACCTCCTGTTTAATAAGCTCCATAGGGAAAACAGGAGCAAGATCCTCAGGTCCGACGGGCTTCTTAGTAACAGGATGCAGGGGAGGCATTGGTTTGTTTGGCATGTCTGCCAGGATATTATACCATTGCCTCGGCATTTCACTTTCGCTTAGAATGATTTTTTTGAGCTTTTCCATAATTTTTAAGTATAGGTGATTAATAAATTTATAAAATAAAAAAGGCACACTGTGAACAGCGTGCCTATATAATTTAATATCGTTTTATGTTATATAATGGCTTGTTTCACAGCATCATCAGTTGAGCTGCACCAAGACCAGATATATAACATTTTTACTTTCATGACAACAAAAATAATTAAAAATTTTAAACAGAATAATAAAAAGGTTAATATTTTAAATTATTTTGAATCTCTCTAATATTATATTGAAATATGAATAATTAAGTTCAGACTGATATTATTCATGCACCATGGCACCTACATGTCTCAGATCATCAAAAAAGGCCGGATATGATTTTGCAGTGCATTGAGAATCCCTGATATACACTCCGCCGGTTGCCCCAAGCGCTGCAACCGCAACTGCCATGGCAATACGATGATCTTCATGCGATTCAACATGAGCCCCTTTTGGCTGGCCGCCTGTGACAGACATGATATCATCCTTAATATCAACAATGATACCCATTTTTCCGAACTCTTCCCTGAGGGTTGCTGCCCTGTTACTCTCCTTATAAATTAACCGCGATACACCTCTAATAGTTGATATACCATCACAATAAGATGCAAGAGCGACAAGCGGAGGAAAAAGATCAGGAGATTCGGTAGCATCAAATTTAAAAGCTTTCAATTTTGATTTCGAGATATCAATCTGATTTTCACTGATTTTCATCATAGCACCTGCGCTTTTAAGGGCCTTAATTATCGCCATATCGCTTTGCATGCTGTCTGTCCGTAGTCCTTTGATACTAAGATCTCCATTCACAGCTCCTGCGACAAGTAAAAACGCCCCGCCACTCCAGTCTCCTTCAACTAAATAATTATGAGGAATATATTTTTGATTGCCAGGAATCTGAAACAGTTCATAGCCGGTGTTATAAACATTAATCCCGAATGACTTCAGTAAGTCGATTGTCATATCAATATAGGGTTTGCTTTTCAGGTTTCTTACTATTATTTCGGAGTCCTTAGTTGCGAGCGGTAAAGCCATGAGCAGTCCTGTTAATAGCTGACTGCTTACAGATCCGTCTATTTCACAGTATCCTCCTGTGATTGGTCCCTGGATGGTAAGTGGAAGGAATCCGCCAGAACTTGTGAATTTCACACCGAGCTGAGTTAAAGCTTCACCGATCATGAACATGGGCCGCTTCTTAAGAGATATAGCCCCGACCATAGTAATTTCTGCCGGATATAAAGCTGCGATTGGTGAAAACATCCTTATTGCCAGTCCCGATTCACCACAATTTAGCTTCGGTTCTTTTAAAACAGCAGACCCGGTGATTTTTAACTCATTAGCCTGCGGTTCAACCCTTGCACCTAATCCGACAGCAATACTCATTGCAGCCAGTGAATCGTCACAATAGGAAGGATTATGTATGATACATTCCCCATCGGACAGTAAAGCGGCAGCAATAGCCCTTTGTGTCATGCTTTTTGATGCCGGAGCCTTAAGCTGTCCTTTGATCGCGGATGGTTCAACAAATCTTTCCATAAGTTCCTTTAAAATTATTTATTATCAGCCTGATTTTTTACTCCGTTATTCATAATTTTCATCTGATGGTTAATTGATTCCTGATGAATTGCTTTGAATATCGTATCAATCAACTCAGCACTAAGTCCTTTAGCCTGACCTTTGGCCACTACTTTTTTTATGATTTCGTCCCATCGGCTGCTCTGCAAGATAGTGATATTATTTTCCTTTTTATAACGTCCGATCGTTTCTGCCACTTTCATTCTCTGTTCCATCAGGTCGAGAAGATGATCATCATATACATCAATCTGTTGTCTCAGTTCGCCAAGAACATCCAGCAGCTTTGGATCGGAAGTGCTTGCATTACGCAGAATCAGCCTGCTCAGGAGTTCCTTAAGGTCATTAGGTGTCAGCTGCTGGGCAGCATCGGAAAGTGCTTTTGAAGGATCTATATGCGATTCGAGCATTAATCCGTCGAAATTCAGATCCATTGCCTTCTGTGAAATCTCGTGTAAAAACTGCCTTGAACCGGCAATGTGACTTGGATCACAAATTATTGGCAAGTCAGGGATCCTCCTTCGAAGTTCAATTGGCAACTGCCAGTTGGGCTGATTGCGGTATAAAGTCTTTTCATATGAGGAAAAACCCCGATGGATCGCTCCGATGCGGGTGATGCCAGCCCGAGCAATACGTTCAATAGCACCCATCCATAATTCAATATCGGGATTTATGGGGTTTTTAACAAGAACTATCACGTCCACCCCGTTTAAAGCATCTGATATCTCCTGAACTGTGAAAGGATTAACAGATGTCCTGGCACCGATCCATAACATATCAATGCCATATTTTAATGCTTCATAAACATGTCTTTCATTAGCTACCTCAGTACCGACAAGTAATCCGGTTTCCTGTTTTACTCTTCTGAGCCATTTTAATCCTTCAGAACCGACTCCTTCAAAAGAATTGGGTCGGGTCCTTGGTTTCCATATCCCGGCGCGGAATACGCTGACCTCTTTTATCTGAGCCAGCTGATTAGCTGTTTCCATCACCTGTTCTTCAGTTTCTGCACTGCAAGGACCGGAGATAAGAAAAGGCCTGCTTTTAAAACCTTTCCAGTCTTTAATAAGAGAATTCTCAAGTTTTAGTACCATTATATTAAATGTTAAGTAGTTTAAAAGTGACTAAAGTGACTAAAGTGACTAGAGTACCTTGAGTGCCTAGAGTGCCTAAAGTGCCTAAAGTGCCTAAAGTGCCTAAAGTGCCTAAAGGGCCTGGAGGTAAAAGTATAATATAATTCTTGATTTTCTTCTTTTCAACTTTAGTCACTCCAGACTTTAGCTCACTCCAAACTTCCCTTCAACTTTAGTCACTCCAAACTTAATTTAAAATCTTTCTAATCTTATTAGCCTCTTCCATAAGTGCTTTCAACCCATTTATATCTTTGTCCGAAATCATTTTTCTGAATGCTTTCATCTTTTCACTATAGGTATCCATTACCTCAAGAATATACTCGGCATTTTCCAGAAAGATGGGGGCCCAGGTGTCCGCATTACTTTTTGCCAGACGAACAGTGCTTTCGAAACCTCCACCTGCCAGAGTAAGGATATTTTGTTCTTTTACTTCTTTTTCAAGAACGCTCAGAGCGAGTGAGAATGATGTGATATGTGAAATATGAGATACATATGCCACATGTATATCATGGTCACTTGAGTTCATATAGACTTTGCGCATATTAAGGATTTCAAGCATTTTTTCAACCGACCTGAGAGCATCTTTGTCGCTGAGTTCCTTGTCACATATAATTGCTGGTTTATAATCAAATAGTTTTCCGATTGCAGCCAGAGGGCCTGAGTATTCAGTACCGGCCATCGGATGAACAGCAACATAACGACCCCTCCCTGGATGCTTCTCAGAAGCTCTGGCAATACTCGCTTTAGTGGAACCCATGTCAGTCACCACTTTTGAGGTGCCTGAAATCTGGTCAAGAATTCCGGGCAGCATTCTGCAATTCGTATTGACCGGTGTGGTAAGAATTATTAAATCGCTTTTCTCAACAGCATTTTCAAGAGTATCGGTCTCATCAACCAAACCGCACAGCAGAGCTATATTCTGATGGTTAATATTATTATCAACTCCGATTATTCTGTCTGCAAATCCCCGTTTTCGGAGGTCAATCATCAGAGAACCGCCTATAAGCCCGATTCCTATTACAGCAATTGTCATCTTAAGGTTTATTTTATTTATTGTTTGATAATTAATAATTTTGTCATTCTCACACTTAGTTCTCAGTCACAGGCTTAAATGCACCAGACCCGTGTCTTAAGATCTATGGCATCCATTATATTTAAAGTCTTAATATTCTCGCTTTTGCTTCCAGGAGTCTTTTTTCATCCGCACATAATGAGATTCTTATATATCTTCCACCGTTTTGTCCAAAGATAAAACCGGGTGTTATAAATACATTGGATTTGTTTAGTATATCTTCTATATATAGTTCACAATCAGGGATATCATCAGGAATTCGTCCCCAGACGAACAAGCCGGTCTGCGAATTATCAAAACTGCAATTAAGAATATCCATGATCTCTTCAACTATTTTTCGTCGCCTTTTATAGACATTATTTACCTTTTCATACCAGGATTCATTATTATTAAGTGCCTCAATAGCAGCCATTTGCATAGCCAGGAACATTCCTGAATCCATATTGCTCTTGACCTTAAGGATATTCCTTATATAGTCACTGTGACCAGCAACCATTCCAATGCGCCATCCTGCCATATTATGTGACTTACTTAGGGAGTTAAGTTCCAGAGCTGTTTCTTTTGCACCTTCAACTTCAAGGATACTATGGTACTCATTATTAAGAATAAAACTGTACGGATTATCATTGCAAAGAAGTATTCCATGTTTATTTGAAAAGGCCACCAGTTTTTCAAAGAGAGACAGAGATCCTTTTGTTCCGGTTGGCATATGCGGGTAGTTGACCCACATAAGCTTTACTCTGCTCAGATCGCTTTGTTCCAGTACTTCAAGATCTGGAAGCCAGTTCTTGTCTCTTGTGAGATCATATTTTCTTACAATACCACCAACAAGATTTGTTACTGAGGAATAGGTAGGATACCCCGGATCAGGAACAAGTACTTCATCGCCCGGATTTACAAATCCCATACTGATGTGCATTATTCCCTCCTTGCTCCCCATAAGAAGGAGAATCTCATTATCCGGATTTAGTTCAACATGGAAATATTTTTTATACCAAGCTGAAAAAGCTTTTCTGAGACCATAAACTCCGGTGTAGCTCTGGTAACCATGCGAGGTTGGCTTACCAGCTTCTGCGACCAGAGCTGATATAGTGTTTTCAGACGGTGGCTGATCGGGGCTTCCTATGCCGAGATTTATTATATCAAGGCCCTCTTGTCGCATCCTGTCGATCTGGGCAAGTTTTTGGGAGAAATAGTATTCCTGTACTGTATTTGTACGTTCAGCCGGTTTAACTTTCATATAGCATATCTCCTTTAAAATAAACTCCGAGGATTTCAAGGTTACTTGTGTATTTATCCAATACCCTTCTGATAATGTCGGAATTGGTGTTTTTATTCAGTTCAAGATCAAGATAAAACATATATTCCCACTCTCCATTAAGCCTTGGAACTGATTGAATCTTTGAAAGATTGATTTCATATTCTGCCAGCTTTACCAGTACTGCTGCGAGAGAACCTGGTTTATGGCCTGTTGAAAAACAGATTGAAACCTTGTTCCCTTTTTTGTTCCCTTTGTCTTCTCTGCCAACTACAAGAAATCGTGTATAGTTTTGTTTATATGTTTCTATTCCGGAGGCAAGTATGTCGAGTTCATATATTTCTGCAGCGTTGGATGGAGCAATGGCAGCAATGCCCATAAGCCGGTTCTCACTTATTGTACGGGCACTACCCGCAGTATCGTCACTTTCAATAAGAGTTATCCCGGGGAACTGGTTAAGGAATGTCATACACTGAGCAATTGCTATCGGGTGAGATCGTATTTCCTTAATATCTGTAATCTTCTGACCGTGTAATGCCATCAGATTCTGTTTGATACGAAGGTTATGTTCTCCAAGTATCTTCATCCCCGATTCCCTGATAATCGTATAATTATAAAGTATACTTCCTGATCTTGCATTTTCGATCGCCATTACAGCAAAATCGGCATCCCCTGCTTTCATCGTATTCAGGGTAAGATCGAAATTGGAACAAGGTACGATTTCAATATCATCATAATTGAAGTACTGTCTGGCTGCAACTTCATGAAAACATCCTGTCTCTCCCTGTATTGCTATCTTCATTTTCAAAATTTTATTTAAAAAAAAAGGTCCCTTTTCGGGACCCTTGCTTTCATATAATTTTAATTATCTGTATACAAAAATCCCTTTATCTGTTTTTAAAATAAAAATAGAAGTAAAAAAAGGAGATAAAATAGTTGTATACAATTTTCATTTAGTAGCGTTATTGGTTTACAAAAGTAATTGAATTTTTAAAAAAACAAGTAAAAAGTAATAAAAACTGTAAAATATTTTAACTATTTATAATATCACCCTGTTTTAATAGAGAATTTGCGCATGGGAATTCCTAAAACCGGAAATACCTGAAAAGAATTAGTTATTGGAATATTTTTTAATATCCAGATTGTGGACTAAAGTCCGTAACATGGTCATAATCAATAACCCCGGACTTAAGTCCGGGGTTAATCAAGTAATCCAATAACCGGGCTTTAGCCCAGAATAATTTTTTATTAATTATTCACGATACTCAGATAATTTTTATATGTGTTCAGGGAAGTAAAATGAAAAGATCCGAGGCCGGAAATTTCTTTCGCTACTTATTATGCCTTAGTTTTAACACCTCTTCAATGCTTTGAATATCAGTATCTTTTGTTTTAAGCAGAATTAGAAAATGATACAACAGATCGGCGGCTTCATTTTTAAACAATTCAATATTGTCATCTTTGGCTTCAATAATTAATTCAACAGCTTCCTCACCCACCTTCTGAGCGACTTTGTTAATACCTTTCTTATAGAGTTTATTGGTATATGAATCATCAACGTTATTGTCAATGCGCTGTCTTATAATGTTTTCCAGCTTATATATAAATCCTTTTGTGCTCTCACCTCCGAAGCAGGAGGTGTTTCCGGTGTGACATACCGGCCCGGCAGGATTCACTTTAATCAGAATCGAGTCATTGTCGCAATCTGTTAATATATCGACCACATGAAGAAAGTTACCTGAGGTTTCTCCTTTTGTCCAGAGACGATTTTTACTGCGGCTGAAGAAAGTTACTCTTCGTTCCTTTTCGGTTTTTTCAAGCGCTTCCGGATTCATATAACCAACCATCAGTACCTGAAGCGTATTATCATCTTGTATGACTACCGGAACCAGTCCGTTTCCTTTTATAAAGTCGATTTTATCCATTATGTAATATTTTTTGCTGAATTGTTTTTCTTACTCTATGTAATAAAAATTCAGGAACTTACACCGAGTTACACAGAGTTGTTAATTACAATCATCTTATCGAGATATTTTCATTTTTCAGATACTCTTTAAGCTCCTTAATATTAATTTCTCCGAAGTGAAAGACGCTTGCAGCAAGAGCTGCACTGCAGGAAGTATTGTAAAATACTTCCCTGAAATGTTCCATTTTACCGGCCCCTCCGGACGCTATGACCGGAATATTTACATTCCTGCTCACATCCCCTGTAATATCGATCGAAAACCCTGACTTGGTTCCATCATTATTCATAGATGTTAGCAGGATTTCTCCTGCTCCCAGCTCTTCGACCTTCTGAGACCAGTTTACTGTAATCAAATCAACAGGTGTTCTGCCGCCATCAACAAATACTTTCCATTGATCCTCAATAAGTTTTGTGTCAATTGCCACAACAATACACTGGTTGCCGAATTGCCGGGCAATTTCTGAGATCAGCGCAGGCCTTCTTACTGCTGATGAGTTTACACTTACTTTATCAGCTCCTGCTTTTAAAAGTACGGCAACATCGTCAACCGTATCAATTCCACCGCCTACTGTGAAAGGGATGTTGATCTCAGCTGCAATCCTTTCGACAAGTCCGGCCAGGGCTTTCCTGTTCTCAATTGTTGCCGTAATATCGAGGAAAACAAGTTCATCAGCACCCTGTTCCACATATACCTTAGCCAATTCCACTGGATCTCCGGCATCTATCAGATTTATAAAATTTACTCCTTTTACAGTCCGGCTGTCTTTTATATCAAGGCATGGAATAATTCGTTTTTTTAACATAGTTTGCCAAGTTCATTTAAAGTTATTTTCCCTTCGTAAAAGGCTTTTCCTATTATTGCGCCTTCACAACCGGCTTCCCTAAGATCTTCAATATCTTTCAGTGATGAAATACCGCCACTCGCAATCAGGTTAATATCTACGGCTGATAATATCTCCTTATATAAATCAACAGATGGTCCCTGAAGCATACCATCTTTATCAATATCAGTGCAGATTGTAAATTTTACTCCATCAGACTTAAAGGCTGAAATAAAGCTGATAATATCTTTATCCGAGTTTTCAGTCCAGCCGGTTGTTGACACTTTCCTTTTAACAGAATCTGCACCCAATATGATCTTGTCAGGTCCGAATTTTGCCAGCCATTCAAGAAATGTAACGGGTTGTGTTACTGCCAGGCTGCCTATAGTAACCTGGATTGCACCGGAACTGAAAATTGCATTCAGATCTCCTATCGATCGTATTCCTCCTCCAAAATCAATATTAAGTCTTGTTTTGCCTGCTATTCTTTCAAGTACGCTTAAGTTTTCAATCCTCTTGTTCCTGGCTCCGTCGAGATCAACAAGATGGAGATAATTAATACCATTATCTTCCATCTGCATAGCTACCTCAAGAGGGTCTTCATTATACACCTTCTTAGTACTGAAGTCCCCCCGGGTCAGCCTGACGCATTTACCGTCAATAATATCAAGTGCAGCAATAATCCTCATAGTTTCAGGAAATTTAGCAATATTTTTTCCCCGATGCCGGCTGATTTTTCAGGATGAAACTGTGTAGCATAGAAATTGTTGTAATTCATTGATGCGCTGAATGGCACTATATAATCACAGGTTGCTGAGGTACACGAAGATATTTCAGCATAATAGCTGTGCACATAATAGACGTCATCTTCAAGTGCAACATTCCGGAAAAGTTCCCCTTTAACGGTAAGAAAGTTATTCCATCCCATATGAGGAATTTTGTCAAGTGGTGGAAACAATCTTACATCCGAATCAAATAATCCAAGGCACTTTGTGTCGCCTTCTTCGGTGTACCGGCACATAAGCTGCAGACCAAGACATATTCCCAGAACCGGCTGTTTCAGGGAAATTAGAGTATTATCCAATCCCTTTTTCTTAAGATATGTCATTGCAGAACTTGCCTCTCCCACACCCGGGAATATGACTTTATCGGCTTTCCTTAACTCTCCGGGGTTATCAGTAATGATGCTTTCATAAGAGAGACGAGTCAATGCGTTTTGGACTGACTTTATGTTTCCTGCATTGTATTTAACAATTGCTATCATAGTTTTCCTTTCGTTGATGGCAGAACAAAGTTATCTGTTTTATTTACAGCCATTTTTACAGCTTTAGAAAAACTTTTGAAAATCGCTTCAATCTTGTGATGTTCATTCTGCCCGGTTGCTTTGATATTAAGGTTGCATTTTGCAGAGTCACTGAATGACTTGAAGAAGTGGAAAAACATTTCGGATGGCATATCTCCGATCTTCTCTCGAAAAAACTCCGTTTCCCATACAAGCCAGGGTCTTCCGCCAAAATCGATGGCAACCTGCGCGAGACAATCATCCATTGGCAGTAAAAAACCGTATCGTTCAATTCCTTTCTTGCCTCCAAGGGCTTTTAATAAGGCTTCTCCCAACGTGATAGCTACATCCTCAGCAGTATGGTGTTCATCAATCCGAAGGTCGCCCTTAACCTTTACTGACAGATCGATATTTCCGTGCCGTGCAATCTGTTCCAGCATATGATCAAAGAATCCGATCCCTGTGTCAATTGCACTTTTTCCCGTCCCATCGAGATTCAGCTCTATCCTTATTTGAGTCTCAGATGTATTTCTTTCCACTACCGCAATCCGTGGCATTTGTTTCAGATACATATAAATGTCATTCCAATCTCTGCAGGAAAACGCAGCTTCAGGAATTGCTTCAGCACCCAGATAAATAGCCCTGCATCCCAGATTCTTTGCAAGCTCAACATCAGTAAGCCTGTCGCCGATTACGAATGAAGAGTCGGGATCGATCCCTTTTGAAAGATATTTTACAAGCATGGCAGTTCCCGGTTTACGGGTTGGAGCCATCTGTTCAGGAAAAGTTCTGTCAATGAATATCTCTGCAAAAATAATATCCTCGCCTTTGAGGATTTCAAGCATTTTATTATGAACCGGCCAGAATGTATTCTCAGGAAAGGATTCTGTACCGAGCCCGTCCTGATTGGTTACCATAACAATCTCAAAATCAGTTTCTTTCACAATTCCAGACAGGCACGTTATTGCTCCTGGCATAAAGCTAAGCTTTTCAAAACTATCTACCTGCTCATCTTCAGGTTCTCTGATAATTGTTCCGTCACGATCAATAAAAAGTACCTTCTTCATATAATAAAAGTTTTTAAGGCATTAATCAACATGTTGTTTTCTGATTTTTTACCTATTGTAATCCTGAGGCAGTTATTAATAACATTACTGCGATTTCTGATAATTATATTTCTGCTGACCAGTGTGTTATATATGTAATTGGCATTTTTCACCTTGACCAGCAGGAAGTTTGCATCGGAGGGATAGACCTTCTCTGTCAGCTTCATTTTCTTCAGAGAAGCGGCAAGTCTTTCTCGTTCCTTAACAATTTTTCTGACCTGATTTTTATACTCTTCGACTTTTTTCAGTTTTCGTAAAGCAGCTGTCTGATTTATTGTGCTGATATTATAGGGAGGCTTCAGCTTGTTGAAGTATTGGAAAATAACAGGATTTGAAAAAGCCATTCCTATTCTGACAGCTGCCAGACCAAAAGCCTTGCTGAATGTCTGCATCACGATCATGTTTGGATACCTGTATATTAGATCAAGTAACGATGGTTTGGTACTGAAATCAATATAGGCTTCATCAATGATCACAATGCCATTGAAATTTGCAATTATATATTCAACATCTGAACGATTCATTGAGTTCCCTGTCGGATTATTTGGAGAACATATAAATATGAGTTTGAGATTTTTGCCGGCAAGCAAAGGTCTGACCTTTTGCATGTCAATCTGATAATTTTCATTTAACGGAACATTCAGGATTGGAACATCATTTATTGATGCTGATACTTCATACATTCCATAGGTAGGAGTGAAGATCAAAGCTTTGTCAATACCCGGATTGCAGAACACCCTGAAGCATAAGTCAATTATCTCATCGCTTCCATTGCCCAGGAAAATTCTATCCTCCTCTATTCCTTTGATCCCGGAAATTGCTGTTTTAAGTTCACGCTGATAGGGATCAGGGTACCGGTTCAGATTGCCAAAAGGATTCTCGTTAGCATCCATAAATATGCCTACCGTTCCCTGGAACTCATCCCTTGCACTTGAATAGGGAGTAAGTTTCAGTATGTTTTTCCTGACTGATTTATTTACATCAACCATTTTTCAGACTTTTAATTCTCATACTCACAGCATTTTTATGAGCCTGCAATGATTCTGCTTCTGCCATAAGTTCAATTGCAGGTCCCAGACCATTAATGCCGTCGGCATTTATTTCCTGGAAGGATATTTTTTTAAGAAAGCTACCAACAGAGATGCCACTGTAACTCTTTGCAGCCCCATTTGTCGGAAGGGTATGGTTTGTACCTGATGCATAATCTCCGGCTGACTCACAACTGAATTTTCCGATGAAAACAGACCCTGCATTTTGAATCATTTCTGCAGCAGAATATGGTTCGGAAGTATTGATTATCAGGTGTTCAGGTGCATAAAGATTACTGAATTCCATACAGTCGGTAAGTGAAGGCAAGAGAATTAATTTACTGTTATCAAGAGCTTTAATTGCAATATCTGCTCTTGGCAATTGCTGAACCTGACGTTCAGTTTCAGATTTAACCTTTGTTATAAGTTCCTGATTATCAGTCAGCATAATTACCTGACTATCAATTCCATGCTCTGCCTGTGAAAGAAGGTCAGCTGCAATGAAATCAGGATTTGCCTGTTTGTCGGCAATAACAAGTACTTCACTTGGTCCGGCAGGCATATCGATTGCAGTCCCGTCAAGTTGCACAAGTTCTTTGGCCTTTGTGACATACTGATTTCCAGGTCCGAAGATCTTATAAACTTTAGGGATACTCTCTGTACCGTATGCCATTGCAGCAATTGCCTGAGCTCCACCTACCTTGAATATTTCGGTTATCCCGAGAAGTAAGGCCGTGTAAAGAATCAGAGGGCTGATATTTCCGTCACCGGAAGGAGGGGAGCAGACTATTATTTCTTTGCATCCTGCAAGCTTTGCAGGTATTCCCAGCATCAGCAGGGTTGAGAACAACGGCGCACTGCCGCCAGGGATATACAGTCCTACTTTTTCAATTGCAACGCTTTTTCTCCAGCATCTTACACCTTTTGACGTTTCAGTTACCGGTTCGGTCATTGACTGTGCAGAATGAACCTTTTCAATATTCCTCCTGGCAGTATCTATTGCTTTTTTCAAATCTCCGGGAATTTTTCCGGCAGATTCCCGGATCTCTTCTTCAGATACTTTTAAATTCACGGGAATAACCCTGTCAAATTTTTCGGAGAATTTCAGAATTGCACTATCTGATTCAGATTTCACGCTGTTTAAAATCTCTTTTACAACATCGTTCAGACCTTTTTTATTGATTGCGGGTCGTTGACAGAGAGATTCCCAGTCTTTTCTTTCCGGATACAGGATTATCTTCATTACAATATCATTTTCTCGATTGGAATAACTAAAATACCTTCAGCGCCGGCTTTTTTGAGCTGATCAATTCTTTCCCAGAATTCATCCTCTTTCACCACTGAATGCAGGCTGCACCATCCTTTTTCAACCAGGGGCAGGATAGTCGGACTTTTCATACCGGGAAGGATAGCACAAATTTTTTGTATTGCTGATTCCGGTGCATTAAGCAGAATATATTTGTTCTCGTTAGCATTCTTTACAGCCCTAATCCTGAACAGGAGTCTGCTTAGAATAGCCTGTTTCTCAGTGCTTAGATTCTTATTCCCGATTATAACAGCCTGGCTCCTGAGAATAGTTTCCACCTCGTGCAACCCGTTGGTAAGAAGAGTGCTGCCCGAGCTTACTATATCACATACCGCATCGGCCAGTCCTATTCCGGGTGCGATTTCAACACTTCCGCTGATTTCTTCAATTTCAGCAGAGATATTATTTTTCTTTAAGAAGCCGGATAATATATGCGGGTAGCTTGTTGCTATTTTTTTATTATTGAAATATGTTACACCGGTATAACTCTCCTCTTTTTTTATTGCGAGGCTTAAACGGCATTGGGCAAAGCCAAGCTGTTCAACTATGCTGACATCTTTATTCTTTTCGAAAACCATATTTTCTCCAAGAATACCTATATCGGCGACCTGCTGTTCGACATACTGAGGGATGTCATCATCTCTCAGGAACAGAAGTTCAACAGGAAAATTTCTTGCAGTGGTTTTCAGTACACTAATCCCGTTGGAGAATTTAATCCCACACTCTTCCAGCAATTTTTTTGAATTTTCACTAAGCCGTCCGCTTTTTTGAATTGCAATTTTCAGTTCACTCATTTTTGTTTTTCAGATATGTCAGAGCAAACCCGCGGAGAAAATAAAAACCCGCCTGATCTGCTCAGACGGGTTTATGATATTTTGATTTATGCACATATCAATATCACCTCGCCTGAAAGCAAGTATGAAAATGATGATGTGATATTTTATAATTCATTGCTTAAAATTATGAATGCAAAGATAGGTAAAAATTAATAATAAGAGCAATATAATGTTAAAAAGTTAATTTATTTTATTTCAAATTATACTCTTTCAGCAACCAGATCTCCCACTTCCGTAGTTGAATATCCCATCCGGCCTGCTCCCATATCTTTTAGTTTATTGGCTGTTACATCCATAATAGCACTTTCGATTGCCTTTGCAGCTTTTTCTTCACCCAGGTGTTCGAGCATCATCGCACCACATGCTATTGCAGCCAGTGGATTAATCACGTTTTTACCCGTATATTTCGGAGCGGAACCACCTATTGGCTCAAACATAGATACACCCTCAGGATTAATATTTCCTCCGGCAGCAATTCCCATACCACCCTGGGTTATTGCTCCCAGGTCGGTTATTATATCTCCGAATATGTTTCCTGTAACAATTACATCGAACCATTCAGGATTTTTAACCATCCACATTACAGTAGCATCGACATGATAATATTCGCGGCTTATATCTGGATAATCAGCTTTCCCGACTTCATGAAAAGCCCTTTCCCAGAGATCATAAACATAAGTCAGAACATTTGTCTTTCCGCACAGGGCAAGAGTATTTTTCTTGTTTCTTTTCCGGGTGTAATCGAATGCATAGCGCAGGCATCGTTCAACCTGCATACGGTTATACACCATACTTTGTATTGCAACTTCATTCGGGGTGCCTTTCTGAGAGATTCCTCCTATACCTGTATAAATACCACCTGTATTTTCCCTTACAACTACATAATCAATATGTTCCGGCCCTTTATCCTTAAGTGGAGTTGATACACCAGGATAAAGCTTTATGGGGCGAAGATTTATATACTGATCAAGTTCAAACCGAAGCCTTAGCAATATTCCTTTTTCAAGGATACCTGGTTTTACATCGGGATGCCCTATAGCACCAAGAAAAATTGAATCGAATTTTTTCAGTTGTTCCGAAGCTGAATCAGGAAGCACTTCACCTGTTCTCAGATAACGATTTCCTCCAAAATCAAATTCCTCAAAATTAAGTTTAAATCCAAATTTATCACCAGCAGCAACCAGCACTTTCTTCCCTTCTCTTACAACTTCAGGGCCTGTACCATCACCAGGTAAAACAGCGATATTATACGATTTGCTCATACGATTTTTTTATATATTGTTAGTTATTTAAGAATTAATGTCAGGATATTTGTTTTGAGATTATACAGTTGTAAGTTTTTTGTTTTTATTTGTTTTTTGTCCGATATTCTCAATTATATTAAGCATCCGTTCAGTTGCTTTAATTGCCGATTCTGTCTGGTCCGCATCCAGGCCTCTTGTCTTGAATTCCTTCCCGTTATAATCCCAGGTTATAACGGTCTCAACAAATGCATCGGTTTTTCCTCCTGGGGGTATTGATACCTGATAATCAGTCAGTAACGGATATTTCTTATCAAGATTATCATAGATGATCCGTACAGCTTTCATAAAAGCATCATACTGGCCATCACCTGAAGAGGTTTCCTGGTACAAGTTGCCATCTATCTCTATCTGCACGCTTGCAAAAGGTTTCAGACCGTAGGAAAGTGAGAGTGAATAGTTTTTGATAAAGATCTTATAATTAATCTGTTCGCTGCCAAGAACGTCAGCAATTATAAAAGGCAGATCCTCTGTGGTCACATTTTCTTTTTTATCGCCAAGCTCAATGACTCTTTGAGTAACTTTAGAGAGCGATTCGGGGTTAAGAAACAATCCGAACTCTTCAAGATTCTTTCTTATTGTTGCCTTTCCCGATTGTTTGCCAAGAGCATACTTTCTTTTTCTGCCGAACCGTTCAGGCAGAAGATTATTATAATAGAGATTGTCTTTACTGTCACCGTCGGCATGAACTCCTGAAGTTTGGGTAAAGACATTCTCTCCGATAAGCGGCTTATTTACCGGAATGCGCACTCCGCTAAAGGTTTCGATGATTTTGCTGGCTTTTGTTATTTCGAATTCATTTATGCCGGTTTCTGCTTCAAGCAGATCGCGAAGGACACCAATAACACTTGAAAGAGGTGCATTTCCAGCTCTTTCCCCCAGTCCGTTGACAGTAGTATGTATTCCTTTAATACCAGCTTTAACTGCAGAAAATACGTTGCCAACCGCCAGATCATAATCGTTATGCGCATGAAAGTCAAAACGGAGTGCAGGGTACCTGTCAACAATCTTTTTGCAGAAGTTAAATGTCTGCTCGGGACTCAGAATGCCCAGAGTATCAGGAAGCATGAATCTCTCTACTGCTTCATTCATTAATGAATCGATCATATAGAAAACATATGCTTCCGAATGGATCATTCCGTTGGACCAATCTTCAAGGTAGATATTTACCTGCATATCCAGATCACCGGCTCTGCTTATAATACCTTTAATATCACTCACATGCTTTTCGGGTGTTTTCCTAAGCTGTTTCTCAAGATGGCGGAGCGACCCTTTGCAGAGAAGATTGATGACCTTTCCACCGGCATCATTTATCCAGTTAAGGGATATTTCACCATCAACGAATCCAAGAACTTCGACTTTTCTGTGCAGATTGTTATGGCGGGCCCAGTCAGTAATCTGTCTGATAGCTTCAAATTCACCTGTGGATACGCGTGCAGATGCGACTTCAATCCTGTCAACATTTAAATCTTTCAGAAGAAGTTTGGCTACATGAAGCTTTTCAAGTGGTGAATAAGACACTCCCTGCGTCTGTTCCCCATCCCTGAGGGTAGTATCCATTATTTCAACTCTCATTTCATTAAGTTATTATTAGTCTCATAAGCAGTTATTAAATCTTTCATACTTAACAGGAAATCGATATCATCGAGTCCTTTAAGAAGACACTCTTTTTTATAGGGATTAATCGCGAATCTGACGGAATCTCCTGAAGGCACTATTGTAAATGTTTGTTTATCAAGATCTATCTTAACTTCTGTTGAAGGATCATTTTGAATCAATCCATGAAGTTTTTTTAAAAGCTCTTCAGAGATCACAATTGGAAGTAACCCATTATTCAGAGCATTATTCATGAAAATATCAGCAAAGAAGCTCGATACCACTGCCCTGAAACCATAGTCAAAAATTGCCCAGACTGCATGCTCGCGGCTTGATCCGCTGCCAAAGTTTTTACCGGCAACAAGAACCTTCCCTGAGTATTTTGGATTATTCAGAACAAAATCACTGTTTTTCTCACCGGTTTTCCTGTATCTCCAGTCGCGGAAAAGATTATCCCCAAAACCTTCCCTGGATGTTGCACTTAAAAACCTGGCAGGGATGATCTGGTCGGTATCCACATTTTCTAACGGTAACGGAACACATGTTGACTCCAGAATATCAAATTTAACTTTAGCCATTTCAGATTTAATTAGATGTTTTTTCTTCAGTAATATATTCCCGGGGGTCAGATATTCTACCCGTTATTGCTGCTGCTGCTGCAGTAAGAGGACTGGCAAGCAAAGTTCTTGCACCCGGACCCTGCCGGCCTTCGAAGTTCCTGTTTGAAGTAGAGACTGCATATTTACCCTGTGGGATTTTATCCTCATTCATTGCAAGGCAGGATGAGCAACCCGGTTGTCTTACTTCAAAACCTGCATTTTTATAAATTTCCATAAGGCCTTCTGCAGCCATTTGTTCCTCAACCTTTTTAGATCCCGGAACAATCAGAGCTGTCACATTTGCAGCTTTTTTTCTTCCTCTGATAATACCTGCAAATGCCCTGAAATCCTCTATCCTGCCATTTGTACAGCTTCCAATAAATACATAATCCACCGGATGCCCGAGAAGCTTCATTCCCGGCTTAAAGCCCATGTAATCAAGTGATTTAATAAATGATTCCGAGGCTACCTGAGTACTGGTCTCCGATATAGGAATTGTTCCGTCAATTGCCATTCCCATTCCCGGGTTTGTCCCATAGGTGATCATGGGTTTTATTGAACATGCATCAAATACCAATTCACGATCAAAGGAGGCATCATTATCACTGGTCAGCTTCTTCCACTCACCGATAGCTGAATCAAGATTGTCTATTCCGGGTATTGAAGGAAGTTTTTTCAGATAATCAAATGTTGTTTCATCCGGAGCAATTAATCCGCCTCTGGCTCCCATCTCAATGCTCATATTGCATATTGTCATCCTTGCTTCCATACTGAGGCTGCGTATTGCAGATCCGCAATATTCCACAAAGAAACCTGTAGCACCGCTGGCAGATATCTCAGAGATAATATACATTATTATATCCTTGGATGCAACGCCTTTTTGAAGATTCCCGTTCAGGGTAATTCTCATCTTTTTGGGTTTAGGCTGAAGTATGCATTGTGTAGCCAGTACCATTTCTACTTCACTGGTTCCGATTCCGAAAGCAATTGTGCCGAAGGCACCATGTGTTGAAGTATGACTGTCGCCACATACAATTGTCATTCCCGGAAGAGTGTATCCAAGTTCAGGGCCAATAACATGTACTATACCGTTTTTGGGATGGTTAAGACCAAACAGCTCAATTCCAAATTTACGGCAGTTTTCTGTCAGTTTTTCGACCTGATTCCGGGATAATTCATCACGGATCTGAAGATGCTGGTCCTTTGTCGGAATATTATGGTCGGCAGTTGCAATTGTTTTTTCCGGCCTGAATACTGGTATCCCTCTTTCTTTCAGACCATTGAATGCCTGGGGACTGGTAACTTCGTGTATGTATTGTCTGTCTATATAAAGTACGTCCGGTCCTCCTTCAATTGACCTGACAACATGATTGTCCCAGATTTTATCGAATAGTGTTTTTGATTCCATTTAAAGAATATTTTATTTTACTCTGTGAAACTCTGTGCTTCTTTGTGAAACTCTGAGTCAGTTCTTCATTTGTAAGCTACACAGAGTCCCGATAGTTATCGGGACACATAGGGCCACAGAGGTTAATTTATTTTTGAAAGCGCATCAATAAAGGCTTCAACTGAAGCAGTAATGATATCTGTGTTTGCAGAAAAACCATAATAGATTTTTCCCTGGTGTTCAACTTGTATATGGACCTTTCCAAGGTCGTCGCTCCCTTTAGTTATAGCCTGGATAAGGAATTCTTCCAGATGCACTGTTTTGCTTATCAGTTGCTTAACTGCAGTAAAAGCTGCATCTATCGGTCCATTACCAGATGATGTTGAAAAATGGACCTCTCCGTTTATTTTCATGCCGACAGTTGCAACAGGTATCAGGGATTTCCCGCAGGAAACCTGCAGAAGATCGAGTTTAAGTGATTTTTCACCCTGAAAAACCACTCCTGCAAGTATTCTTATATCCTCATCGTTAATCTCTTTCTTTTTATCAGCAAGAAGTAAGAACCTGTGGTATATGTCGTCAATTTCCTCTTTACCAAACTTGAAACCCAGTAGTTCCAACCTATGATTAAGTGCCGCTCTTCCACTGCGTGCAGTAAGGATTATGGAAGATTCTCTTATTCCTACTTCAACAGGATCAATAATTTCATAGTTTTCCCTGTTCTTCAGAACACCGTCCTGATGGATCCCTGAGGAATGTGCAAATGCATTTCTTCCAACAATTGCTTTGTTTGCCTGAATCGGCATGCTCATAAGTGTGGATACAAGACGGCTGGTACTAAAGATCAGCTTTGAATTAATATCAGTTCTCAGATTGAGGTTATGGTGACTTTTCAGTATCATCGCTATTTCCTCAAGAGATGTATTACCAGCTCTCTCTCCGATACCGTTTATTGTAACCTCAACCTGCCTGGCTCCGTTAATTATTCCCATCATGGTGTTGGCAGTGGCCATTCCAAGATCGTTATGGCAATGAGTGGAGATTACAGCTTTGTCGATATTCGGAACATTATCCATGAGATACTTTATCTTCTGCCCATATTCCTCAGGGAGACAGTAACCGGTTGTATCAGGTATGTTTACTACAGTTGCTCCGGCATTAATTACCGCTTCAATTACCTTTGCGAGGTATTCGTTTTCACTCCGGCCGGCATCTTCTGCATAAAACTCAACATCGTCAACAAATTTCCTTGCATACTTAACTGCATCGGCAGCTCTTTTAAGTATTTCCTCAGGGGTAGTTTTGATCTTGTATTTTATATGGAAAGAGGAAGTGCCTATTCCGGTGTGGATCCTTTTTCTTTTTGCATACTGCAGTGCCTCAGCAGCCACCTCAATATCCTTTTTGATTGCCCGTGTAAGGGCGCAGATCACCGGGGTTGAAACTGCTTTTGATATTTCGACCACCGACTTGAAATCTCCGGGGCTTGAAATGGGGAATCCGGCTTCAATTACGTCAACACCCAGTGCTTCCAGAGCCTGGGCAACTTCAATTTTTTCAATTGTATTCAGCTGGCAACCCGGTACCTGTTCTCCATCCCTCAGGGTGGTATCAAAAATAATGACCTTATCGTCCATTGTTATAAATTATATATAAAAAAATCTATTTTACTGGTCTCAGTTTTCTCACTGCAGCTCCTGCCCTCCACATTTCGGAATTCCCGAGCTCTTTCAGTTCACCGTCGAGCACCTCTTTGTAATTTGGAGCACCTGTTGATTGAAGGACTCTGACACATTCTTCCCCTGATTTAACTTTACTATAAAGTTCTGTGAATACCGGAAGTGTAGCTGCTTTGAATTTCGGACGCCAGTCGAGAGCTCCGCGCTGAGCTGTAGCACTGCAGTTTGCATACATCCAATCCATACCTTTCTCGTCTACCAGACGGATCAGACTCTGAGTCAATTCTTCAACGGTCTCATTGAATGCCTCGGAAGGACTGTGACCATTAACCCGGAGAACCTGGTACTGGGCATCCATGATACCTGCCAGAGCACCCATTAATACACCCCTCTCACCTGTGAGGTCACTGTAAACCTCCTGTTCGAAAGTTGTTGGAAAGAGATAGCCTGATCCGATAGCTATTCCCAGGGCAATGGTCCTTTCCTCCGCTTTTCCTGTAAAATCCTGAAAAACTGAATAGCTGGAGTTAATTCCTGCACCTGCAAGGAAGTTACGTCTGACGCTTGTTCCTGACCCTTTTGGAGCAACAAGTATTACGTCAACATCTTCAGGAGGGATTACTCCTGTATGTTCCTTATAGGTTATTGAAAATCCATGAGAGAAATATAGTGCATCTCCTTTTTTCAGACATGGTTTAATTTTTGGCCAGAGTATTCTTTGAGCGGCATCCGATACCAGGTACTGAATAATAGTACCTTTTTTTACAGCTTCTTCCACAGGAAAAAGTGTTTTACCCGGTACAAACCCATCTGCAAGGGCTTTATCCCAGTCAGCTTTAAATTCAGGAGCCTGTCCGATTATGACATTAATTCCGTTATCTTTCATGTTCATGGCCTGGGCAGGACCCTGTACACCATAACCAATAACTGCGACTACTTCATTTTTAAGAACTTCGCGGGCTTTTGAAAGTGGAAACTCTTCTCTTGTTACTACATTTTCGGTTACTCCGCCAAAATCAATTTTTGCCATGATAATAAATATTAATTATGTGATTTGTTTAAGTTTATATACTATTATTAATTAAATGCATCAGCAGTTTCAGTTTTATATCGGTTAGCTTCATCCATCTCCTTAAGATATGAATTCAGCTCTTTTACCTGTTTTGTTATGGCTACCCTTCCTGATCTTACGAACTGGAGAACACCATAAGGCTCAAGCAGAGTAAGTAATTCCGTAATTTCGGTCTTATGGCCGGACTTTTCAAGGACAATATATTCTGGAGAAACCTCAAGTATCCTGGCATGGTGAGTACGAACAACATGGTCAATTATATTTCCTGACATTAACCCTTTGGTGGTAACCTTAAAAAGTGCAATCTCCTGGTAAATAATCTGGTCAGAGGTATGTGTGAATACCTTCAAAACATCAACCAGCTTCTCCATTTGTCTGGCAACTTTCTGGATCATTTCGCTGGTGGTCCTGACAACAATTGTAAGTAACTGAACACCTTTAACAGCCGATTCGGAAGCAGTGATGCTGTCAATATTTATCTGCCTACGGGTCAATATTATTGTTATCTGTCCAAGGATTCCTATGTGATCCTCGGTGAAAAGCGATATTGTAAATTCCTTTTTCATATTTTATTTGTTTTACTCTGTTTTAACTGTGCTCCCTGGTTAAACTCTGTGTCAGTTCTTATTTCTTTTGTTTCACAGAGAGGCACAGGAGGTTCACAGAGAATCACAGTAGTTATTTTTAATAAGTTAATCTTATTTCAGAAACGGAAGCTCCCGGTTCTACCATCGGAAAGACATTTCCTTCCTTTTCAATTGTAATATCAAGAAGGAAAGGACCTTTCGCTGAAAGCATTAATTCCAGTGAATCTTTCAGTTCTTCTCTTGCAGTAACTCTTTTGGCAGGAATGCTGAATCCATTGGCTATCATTACAAAATCAGGATTTATCAGTCCGGTTGATGCATATCTTTTATCAAAGAACATATCCTGCCACTGACGTACCATTCCGAGATAACTGTTATTCAGGATGATGATTTTTACAGGTATTTTATATTGTAAAATAGTCCCCAGTTCCTGTATGGTCATCTGGAAACCTCCATCCCCAAGAAAGGTAACAACTTGTTTGTCAGGGATTCCAATTTTAGCACCTACTGCTGCAGGAAGTCCAAATCCCATGGTTCCCATGCCACCTGAGGTGACCAGACTGTTAGGATTTGAAAATTTGTAATAACGGGCAGCGTACATCTGATTCTGTCCGACATCTGTAACGATTATTGCATCTCCATGTGTCATATCCGATACCATGCTCACTACCTCACCCATTCTTATGTCACCGCTCTCAGGCTTTGTTTCCGGCTTAATAACCTTTTCATATTCAGTCTTATCGCATATTCGGAACTCCCTGATCCATTTCTCAAATGAGTTCTCTTTAACAAGAGGAAGAATGTACTTAAGTACCTCTTTTGCATCATTGTTTATTTCTACATCGACCAGAACATTCTTGTTTATTTCAGCCTCATCGATCTCAATATGTATTATTGTAGCCTTTTTTGCATATTTCTTAAGATTTCCTGTTACACGGTCGTCAAAACGCATTCCGATTGCGATAATAAGGTCAGCTTCATTCGTCAGGAGATTCGGACCATAATTGCCATGCATGCCTAACATTCCTGTAAAAAGTCTGTGATTTGAAGGGAATCCGGAAAGACCAAGTAATGTTGATGCAACAGGAATGCCTGTTTTTTCTGCAAATAATCTCAGTTCGTTCTCGGCTTTTGACAGTAATACTCCATGTCCGGCAAGAATAAGCGGTCTTTCGGCATGGTTAATCATAATTGCAGCAGATTCTATGGCCTTTGTATGCAATGGAATAAGCGGATTATAACTCCTGATATAGTCACATTTTTTATATTTGAAGTATAGTTTTTCAATCTGGGCATCCTTTGTAATGTCTATAAGAACTGGTCCCGGACGACCAGATTTTGCAATATAAAATGCTTTTGCAATTTTATCCGGTATTTCCTCGGGTTTTTTTATTTGGCAGTTCCATTTTGTGACAGGCATGGAAACCCCGATTATATCAGTTTCCTGAAAAGCATCGGTACCGATGAGACCTGATACCACCTGAGCTGTTATAAATACTACCGGCACTGAATCAAGGAAGGCATTGGCAATTCCGGTCACGAGATTTGTTGCACCCGGACCTGATGTAGCAAAGCATATCCCCGGTTTCCCGGTAACCATGGCATAGGCCTGTGCAGCATGCGCTGCTCCCTGTTCATGGCGGGTAAGATAATGGTGTAGCTTACCTTCATAATCGAGAAGCTTGTCATAAACAGGCATTATTGCTCCCCCCGGATAGCCGAAAATTGTATCGACACCCTCTTCAATCAGGCATTGTAAAAGAGCTTCAGCTCCTGTAATGTGCTCTTGTCCATTAATATGTACAGTTGCTTGTTCTGTTTCATTTTCAGTCTTCATGTACTTATTGTCTAAATGTCTATATGTCCTGGTGTTTATATCCTCCTTACTAAAATATGGTCCCAATCTCTGTTTTCTGCTCCCTGATCTCTGATCTCTGATCCCTTCATCGTTTCAAATCAACCTGATAGCGCCGAGATCTGCCGAACTCACATTTGCTGCATAAGCCCTTAAAGAAGATGGGATTTGCCGGTTGCGACCCTTCGGTTTATAGGCTTTATCACCTTTAAGTTCTTCTTCTTTTTTTCTGTTTTTGAGTTCAACTTCAGATAAAAGAACATTTATTTTTCTGTGCGGTATATCTATTTCAATGCGATCACCTGTTCTGAGTAAGGCCAGTTCTCCTCCTGCTGCAGCCTCAGGAGAAACATGCCCGATAGATAAGCCTGATGTACCCCCGGAAAATCTTCCATCGGTAATAAGAGCGCAATCTTTACCTAGCCCCTTCGATTTCAGATAAGAAGTAGGATAGAGCATCTCCTGCATGCCGGGTCCCCCTTTCGGACCTTCGTATCTTATGACAACCACATCACCTTTCTTTACATCACCTCTCAGAATCCCTTCAACAGAATCTTCCTGCGATTCAAATATCACAGCATTTCCGGTAAATGAAAATATCGATTCATCGATTCCGGCAGTTTTTACAATACATCCGTTTCGTGCAATATTTCCATATAATACGGCGAGTCCGCCATCTTTACTATATGCATGGTCTCCGGACCTAATGCATCCCTTTTCCCTGTCGGTATCAAGTTCTTTATATATCGTATTTTGAGAACCCATTTTCAGGTTTTTTTCCATCGAAGGTGCACTTCCGAAGATGTCATATGCTTCAGGTTTTGCACTTCCCCCCTGTATATCCCAGTCTGAAATAGCCTCATCCAGAGAAGTATAATCGACCCTTTTTACAGAGGTGTCAATCAGCCTTATGCGATTGAGTTCACCCATTATACCCAGTATTCCACCGGCTCTGTTAACATCCTGAACATGATATTGCGAACTGGGGGCAACTTTGCATATATTGGGAATTTTACGGGAGAGATCATCGATATCCTTCATGGTAAAATCGACGCCTGCTTCCCGCGCAATGGCCAGCAGGTGCAAAACGGTGTTGGTTGAACCACCCATAGCAATATCCAGCGACATGGAATTCATAAAAGCCTCCTTTGTTGCTATTGAGCGCGGAAGGACCGAATCATCGCCCTCATTGTAGTACCTGTTGGTCATCTCAACGATTATTCCGGCAGCCTTTTCAAACAGCTTAACCCTGTTCATGTGAGTTGCAACCACTGTTCCATTGCCCGGCAGTGAAAGTCCTAATGCCTCAGTAAGGCAATTCATGGAGTTTGCCGTGAACATCCCTGAACACGAGCCACAGGTCGGGCACGCTGATTTTTCAATCTCAAACAGGTCACTGTCACTTACTGAATTATCTGCAGCTGCAACCATTGCATCAACCAGGTCGAGATATTTGTTATTAAAGCGACCTGCTTCCATTGGTCCGCCTGATACAAATATTACGGGGATATTGATTCTCATGGCAGCCATCAGCATCCCCGGAGTGATCTTGTCACAGTTGCTTATGCATATCATTGCATCAGCAAGATGTGCATTGACAACATATTCAACACTGTCAGCAATAAGTTCCCTGGAAGGAAGAGAATAAAGCATACCTTCATGACCCATTGCAATACCGTCATCAATTGCTATTGTGTTGAATTCCGCGGCGAACAGTCCCTTCTTTTCTATCTCCTTTTTTACAATCTGGCCAATTTCATGCAGATGGGCATGCCCCGGAACAAACTGAGAAAATGAATTGACAATTGCAATAATTGGCTTCCCAATCTGTTCCTCCTTCATACCGTTGGCGCGCCACAGACTTCTGGCCCCTGCCATATTTCTTCCGGTTGTTGTCTTTGAGCTCCTGAGCTGATTATTCATATTTAAACATTGTATTAAAAAAAAAACTTCCCGGTTCCCCGGAAAGCTTCTGTATGTTTATAGTAATACATAATATTCCCGGTTCATCTGCACTTGGCAATAATGAGGATGAGGACAATAATATGGATTAAAGAGATTCTCAATGTTTTGTGATAAAATGATTGACAAATGTACCTATATTTTTAATATATCAAAGAAAAAGTGCTTTATTTCTTCATTTTAAGTACTATAAACAAGGCAATATTACTTAAGTATTCGGTATTATTATGCTGGATATCATAATATTACAGACATTCAATTTCTTTCATGACTTTCTGTAATTAAATTGATACATTTTTCCTCTATGAAGGATAAAATATCAATTTTTATATAGAAAATTTATCGAATATGTTAGTAAAATATTCTAAAATATCTATTTCCCTTTGGTTCTTATAATGTGTCCGGCAAAAAGTGAAGCTTTATTTTTCAGAACCACAAGGGAGAAATTATTGAAAGATCAATCGCATATATTGCATCAGGGTATAATGGAAAATCAATAAGGTTTTTTTTCTGGTCTTATTAGTGAGATTGGATGAAATATCCCCCGGACATTAAACAAAACAATGAATATTAGAAATGATATTAGTCAGGGTCATAAGTCGTTTCATTGAGTAAAAATGGCTGTTAATGAACTATAAACAGCACTGCAGATTAGCTTAAAATTTTAAAAATACCTGCAAGGATTTATGTCAGAGCAGGATTTTTTTTCTATTTTTAGATATTGTATTATTTCTCAAATCTGACAGATTTATTTTATCCATTAATAATTTGTTATGTGAAGCGTTTTTCAGAATTGTTAATGTTGGCGTTCCTGGTAAGTACAACATATTTTGCATTGCCATCAGTTGCTTTGGCCCAATCATCTCCCAGGCAAAGTATTTCAATTAATAATGAGTGGCGGTTTATAAAGGGGGACCCTGCTGATGCAAAAGATTTGTCTTACGATATCCGTCCTGTAGTGGGGCAGAGAGGTAATAGTAATGCGGTACGGGAATCCGAAAATCAACAAACTCAGAATGTTATCAAAGCGTGGATTTTACCTTCCGGAAATGACTTTACAAACGATCCTTCAAAAAAAGCAGTCAGACCTGAAGGAAATCCTGGCGGGAATGTCACATATGTGCAATCCGGATTTGATGACTCAGGCTGGGAATTGGTAAATCTCCCGCATGACTGGGCAATAGGAGGACCATTCATTGATTCAGACGGAAAAGATTTGTCTTTCATTACTCTTCGAATACCGGACAGTAAAGGGGTTCTTGTACCCCAGGCAGGTAATCAGGTTATATTTGAAACATCCGGACGCGATGAAATAGTTTCAACTGATAATGGTGATCCGACCAGTTTTGTCTCATTTCATTCCAAAGAGCGACAGGCATTCAATGGTCTTGCACTTGTAATTGTGCGTGCCAAAACCGAAATGCCCGGGAATATTAAAATAACTGCAAAATCAGATGGCCTTACACCGGCCCAAACAGATATTAAGAGCTAATTACAGTGCCGTAATGTTAATTGATGAGTACTAATTTGATCTTACATTTTTTTCTTTAACCTGATGAATGAAAATCTCAGAATTAAATGAAAATGAAATACATAACTTTTTTTGTTGCTTTGTTTTTTTCCCTTACGGTTTTAAACGGCCAAAAAGTTGCTGTTGAATCGCAGAAAAACCAAAGGATAGAAAAGATCATCAATTCGCAATGGACATTCAATTATTTCCCGGGTGAGAACGCAGACAAAGGGTATGAACTTCCTGCTGCAAATGATTCTAAATGGCAGATTATAAGTATCCCACACACATGGAGCACCTATGAAACGACCGGTGAGATACATCCATTTATACGAAATGCATCCGAAATTGATGAGCCATACTGGTGGAACGGCTGGGGTTGGTACAGGAAACATTTTTCAGTAAACAGTGACATCTCCGACCGTGAAGTTTTTGTTGAATTTGAAGGCGTTCAGAAGTATTGCAAAGTATGGATAAATGGGAAGTATCTTGGTGATCATAAAGGAGGCTACGGATCATTCGATTTCGATATAACAAGGTATATTAATCCTGGTGGTGATAATGTGATTGCAGTCGCTGTTAACAACCGTCAGAATGATCAGTACAAGATTCCTCCAATGGCTGCAGGTAGCTTTAATGTGTATGGAGGGATCTACCGCGATGTAAGGCTTGTACTGAAAAGCAAACTGTATATTCCTATGCAGGGATCGGCCAGTCACGAGGGTGGTACATTTATTACAACACCACTCGTAACAGAAAATGAGGGAGTTGCACGAGTTCAGACATGGGTAAAAAATGACAATGTGGAAAAAAAGAGTTGTACATTGCTTACTACCATTTACGATTCTTCCGGGAAAACTGTGCAGACGGTCAAAACTAAAGCCGAAATAAATCCCGGTGAAATATTCAGGTTCGACCAGACATTCAAACTTGTCAAAAATCCCCACCTGTGGTCCAACGAGGATCCATATCTCTATAAAGTTTACTCTGAAGTTATTGAAGGGAAGGATGTAGCTGATACCTTTACAAGTTCTTTAGGTTTCCGTTGGTTCCGGTGGGATTACAAAGAGAATTATCTTTATGTCAACGGAAATAAAATGCCGATACAAGGGGGTAATCGTCACCAGGAATATCCCTGGCTGGGGGATGCAATTCCCAAATGGATGACTATTATGGATTATACGGATATGGCTGAAAACATGAACTATAACTTCATGAGAACAGCAAATTATCCTAATGATAAATATGTATACGATCTTGCAGATAAGTTTGGAATTGTAACAGATGAGGAAGCCCCGAGTATGATGGACCAGGATTTCTCAGCTGAAGTACAGGAACAGCAGATGAAAGAAATGATACGTCGTGACCGTAACCATCCGAGTATCATGTTCTGGAGCATGGGTAATGAAACAAATCACGGTGTCGATTCAAAATTTGCCGTGGCTGAGGATACCACAAGGATTCTTACTGCACGCCGGGTGACTGATGGTTCTGCTGGTGCATATGTAAGGCATAATGATACCAACCTTGATGTTGAGAATCTGTCGCGATGCACTGTAAGAGGCTGGTATGATAAAGATGTAAAGGATCTTGAACCTTCTGACCCGCAAAATTGCGGTACTGAAGAGCATCAGCAGAATATGCTGAAAGCAAGCGGACTTTTTGGAACAGGCAACCTCTGTACATGGCTTTATGAAGATTATGGAGCCGGCAGAGGATATCTGAACTCACCACTTATGAATGTTGATCCAAAAGGCTATGTTGATATGTACAGGATTCCTAAATATGCATATTATTTCTGGCAGGCTAACTATGCCGGGAAACCAATGGTATTTATTCTGCCTCATTTCTGGAGATCACAGTATATTGGTCAGAAGAAGGATATTATAGTAAATTCAAATAGTGACAGAGTTGAGCTGAAAGTTAATGGAGTGAGCAAAGGTATTCAGATACCTGACGGATCAAATTTCCATAGTGTCATATTCAAGGATGTAACAATTGAATACGGAACATTAAGCGCCATTGCCAATAAAAACAACATAACTGTCACCTCAAAGGTGGAAATGGCCGGGGAACCTGCCAGAGTTCTCCTTACATCTTCACATCGGAAATTATCTGCCGACAGAGGATCAGTTGCTATAATAACAGCTGATATTGTCGATTCAAAGGGTATTCACGTATATGGCGCCAATAATACGATTAAGTGGACTATTTCGGGACCTGCATCATTGGTTGGTCCTTCGCTGTATGAGTCTGATATTAATAAGCAAAATGAAATGGATGGGGTTTGGTATATTGATATGCCTGTATCGAATGTAATAAGATCTACCGGAGAGCCTGGCACTATTCATATATCTGTATTTGCAAGCGGCCTTGCATCAGGATCATTTGATATTGAAGCAGAAATGTCTGTGCCTGATAATTCTGTAATTGGAGAGCCGGAACCTGCGACTCAGGGAAGACAATCTGTTGCAAAAAAAACTGTCACCCTAAACATATTGGAACAGGTACCTCGTGTGATTAAGCCGTCTTTAGATGAATTTAAATTCGCTCCAGCCGATAAATCAGGATACGCAGAAAAGGTCAGGGAATACATAATGAAGAACAATCCTGATATCGATGCATCTGGTGTTGAATTTAAGGAACTGGTAAACCAGCTTGCCGTACAACTTTTTAATAATAACGGTATTATGTCTGCTGATGATTATAATTTCAATGTTGATCTTTATAATAATTGCCACCTTATATCAGGGTATATTAACAGTATCAGGCTTCCAGATCTTTTTAAGGACGGATTAAGAAAGTATTATGCAAATTCAATTATCACTCAGGGATGTGAAAAAAATGCCGGAGATGAGATGAACTGGCTTAACTGGATCCCTTCGGGAGGTACTGTAATAATATATAACGACAACAAGAATATTCAAGTGCCTAAAGGAACAATGATAACTGGCAAAAATGATCTGGCTGAAATGATAACGGTTGTTTACCCCGCTTTTGTAAATTTCAGCACAGTAGCTAAGGAGCGTGCGTTGATATTTATTGGCAAAATGAATCCTTATATACATATTACATCAATCGGCGGACAAGACCAGGAGAAGGTACCTGTTTTAACATATAAGGCGGAGAAGGGAAAACCGATTCTTATTCCGTTATTGAAATTTATCTCAGAATAATTTTTTGTACACACCTGTAGATTAACCGTGGCTTTCTTTTAAACATAAAAACAGGAACCTTAACTAAGATTAACAGATGTATAAGGGAGGTTATACGGGATAATCTGCAACATATTCTCTAAAATCATAACAGCTTATGATATTCCAGGTTAAAATCCGGCTAACAGACTGTCTCGAAATTTATATAGATAAAAAACAGGTTAACAGGGTTTTGTAAATTGTAATTATATGGTTAATCTCGAAAAGTGTCTATCTTAATATCAGAGTTTGACTGATAACTTCCTCAATAATTCTCAATTCCCTTTTCTCAGTTGTAAACGGTATGCAACAGTCCATTCAATATAGTCGGCTATTGAAAAATTATGAGCCCGAACATGGATTCCAAGTGAAATGTTGTTGATTACATTGTATTTAAGACCTACCCGCTGATAGGCCAAAGGAGTCCGGAACGGATAGTCAAACCTGTATAAATAGAAACCAGATTGCATGATTACAGATAGTTTGTTAATTATTAATTCATAGGATGGGAAAATGCTTAGTTCAAAACCTTCTCTGAACGGGATTTTATTGGCTTTGTATTCTCCGTCAATAAGTGTAAGAGATCGATTTGCCGCGCCAAGATAATCTACTGTGAAGCCGACACCAAACTTCGATAAATAGTTGAGATGCCTGTTGAAAGTGACAGAAAGCCCGTAGGTATTATAAAAAAATCCAGCCTCTTTAATTATCGTATCAACAGGTGAAATATTATAAAGTCTGTTCTCCCATCCGGTGTAAATCGAAAGGAGACATTCTGATTTTCGTTGAAAATCAGGAACATCCTGGTATTTAAATTCTTTTTCGGTATTTATAAAGTTATATCCCAGACTGATTTTAGGGGCAAACTTATTTATGCCCAGATTAGGCATTATAAGGGCTCCGTTAGAGTAGTGATTGACGCTTATGCCGGCATCTGCGAATAAATTTTTATTGATTTTATATTCAAGATAAATCCCTGCATGAGCAAAGGCAGTCATTTCGCCTCCGTTAGCAATGTTGTATTTATCTTCAAAATAGGTTACCCAGTTAAACGCTATCCCTGCACCGATTTCTGTATATAGTAAAAAGTTGTCTCTTCTGACCTGAGGAACACTCATAATGCCATAAATTGCGAATGGATCACCCAGCTCAGAAGTATGTATTATCTGTGAAGAATATATCCCAATCCCGTATCGGGGGTAATTATATAACTGCTCCCATAATTGTTTTCCGTTTGTCTGCTTCAGAAGTTGGAATGAAATGGCTCGAAAAGAACTAATTGGCTTTTGCTTAAGGTTATTACCTCTTACAAAGGAGTTAGTTGGCATCACCATACCCTGCTGATAAAATGCAAGTAAAGTTATATTATTCCGGATCTTTCCGGAATCGGGTACAGATATTTCACCCGCACTCACATTCATACGGAACACGATATTAAAGAAAATAATTGCAGCCGGGAATAAACCGGATCGGTAAAAAGGTTTGCCCTGACTGATTTTCAGAGGATCGTGTACAAGCATTTCAATAGTTAAAAATCATTAAGTTTTATTACCAGCTTTCAAAGGTAGTTATTTCAGTTTCTGAAATTTATTAAGTTTAATCTGATTAAAAAGAATTGTGACCAGTCTTTGGAAATATTTCCTACATTTACCATAATAGTTCAATAGCCAGAAATTATTGGAATTTTTATGGATGTATATAAATTATCTTTCTAATCCATCATTTAAACTTAACCCTGATCACAAAATGAAAATAAGAAATCTGTCTACGGTAATTTGCCTGATTGCCGTTCCTATACTGACATTAACCGTATTGAATTCTTGTGTCCCGAAAGGAAAGGATATCGGATTGCAACTCTATTCAATCCGTGACTCAATCATGCGGGATGTTCCCGGAGCCATAGCTAAAGTCAGCAAAATGGGTTATAAATTTGTTGAGCCAGCCGATTACAGGAACGGGAAATTTTACGGCATGGAACCCACCGCTTTTAGAGCGTTGCTGGAAGCCAACAAGGTACCAATGCTTAGTTCACATGCTGGAAGAAATGCTCCCGATTCATCAAATTACGAAGAAACCATGGCGTGGTGGGATACATGTATTGATGCGCACGTTGCTGCCGGTGCTCAGTTCATTGTTCAACCTTCAATGGATCGTTCAGCCTATCAAAGTCTTGCAGGTTTGAAGGCCTACTGCGATTATTTCAATGAAGTCGGTGCAAAGTGCAATGCAAAAGGAATCCGCTTTGGTTATCATAATCATTCACAGGAATTTTCAACAAAACTTGACAGCGGAATAGTTATATATGATTATATGCTTCAGAATACCGATCCTTCTAAAGTAATGTTCGAGATTGACCTTTACTGGTGCGTTGCAGGGGGTGCTGATCCGGTTGATTATTTCAATAAATACCCCGGGCGTTTTGAGCTCTGGCACATAAAAGATAAAGAAGAAATTGGTGCGAGTGGTATGATGGACTTTGCATCCATTTGGGCCGGCGCTGCCCGATCAGGAATGCAATACGGAATCGTTGAAGTTGAAAGATACAATTTTGATGAATATACAAGCTGCCGGAAAAGTCTTGATTTTCTTAATGCTGCACCTTATGTGGTGATGCCTGAATGATATATTTTGTCCTGACATCTGCTGAATACTTAAACTTATCCGGATCATAGGGGTCATCTGCATAAAGGAGATGACCGGTTATTGTATACTTTTATTGACCTGAAATGCGGTTCTTTTTTCGATGAAAGGTGGAAGTATAATCTGATAATTATGATAAGCTTTAATATAAAGATCCGCTTAATTGCGTGAAAACCAGACGTTGATAATATAACTTTTAGTATTTTATATCCCTGAAGCTTAAAAATTGCTATAATCGTTAAAATGTTTGTCTAAAATTAAATGTATAAAATACACTTATAAAAATTGATCTGATTTATGAGACACCAGGCTGCTCTTTCGACTGATATTGTCAGAATAACTTCAATCCGTGTTACATCAAAGATTCAACAGAACCATGCGACTGCTTTCTATGGAATATTTGTACAGAGAAGATAGCATAAAAATATGGCGGCAGGATATAATCTTTTTGTATCTTCAACATCAATAAACCAGAGAAAGGAGATATGGCAGAAGGATGGATGCTTACGAGAGAAGATTTAAGTATGGAGGATGAAACCAAAAATATTGCCTACCGGTGAGTCAGACTTTAACTGAGCTAATAATCTGTTTTACGAAATAATAGTTTACTTTACAAATCCATCAGAAAATACTATTCACAAATTTAAGATTCTGATATTTGAAAAATTAATTTTACAACCTGAGATAAATATACAGAGCAAATGAAAAACATTATCATCACACTTCTGTCGCTAGTGATTCTAAGTTCATGTCAGACAAAGAAATCTTCTGAAAGCAGTCCGGTAGACTCACTCATATTTCACACGTGGGCTCCTACGCCACCTATGGGATGGAACAGCTGGGATTGTTACGGACCCACTGTAGTTGAAAATGAAGTTAAAGCAAATGCTGATTATATGGCAGAGCATCTTAAGAAATTCGGGTGGGAATATATTGTTGTGGATATACGCTGGTATGTTGAGAATGATAAAGCCGGTGGATACAATGAAGATAACCCGGTATATACTCTGGACGAGTATGGCCGGCTTACTCCGGCTTTGAACCGGTTTCCTTCTGCTGCTAATGACAAGGGGTTCAAGCCACTGGCCGACTATATCCACAGTAAGGGCCTTAAGTTCGGCATCCATATGATGCGCGGCATACCTGTAATAGCTGTAAAGAATAACACTCCCATACTTGGAAGTGATGCAAGAGCCCAGGATATTTATACTACGGAAGGTCAGTGCACATGGCTCAGGGATATGTATACAATTGTGGCAGGGAAGCCGGGTGCACAGGAATACTATAATTCCCTGTTTCAGCTATATGCATCCTGGGGTCTTGATTTTGTAAAAGTTGATGATCTCTCAGGGAGGATCAGGGAAATCGAAATGGTAAGAAAAGCCATTGATAATTGCGGGCGACCTATAGTTATAAGCATCTCTCCGGGTGGAGACAGACCGGAAGCAGCTGAATTTCTGAAGAATAATGTAAATATGTGGCGCACTTCCAATGATTTCTGGGACAATTGGCCACAGCTTAAGAATCAGTTTACTATTCTTAGCAGATGGACAGGACTCGGAGGAAGAGGTTATTATCCCGACGGAGATATGCTTCCGTTGGGTAAAATCGGACTCAGGGCTGAACGGGGGCAACCACGTATGACCGGATTCACTCAAGATGAACAATACACATTAATGTCATTGTTCTCAATTTTTGGTTCACCGTTAATGTTTGGCGGTGATCTTCCCGGCAACGATGAATTTACTCTGTCACTTATCACCAATAAAGATGTTCTGGAAGTGAACCAGCATTCAATCAACGGCAAACAGATCTTCAGGGATAATGACCTGATAGCCTGGTCTGCTGACGATCCTAAGACAGGAGATAAATACCTGGCCCTGTTTAATGCTTCTGATAAGCAGCCAATCGTTGAGAGTAAAGCTATTTGGAACAGTGGACAGCTAACAAATGAAGCCTCAGACCAGAGTGCAAATATTGATATTGACATTACTGGCGCAAAGAAATTATATCTTGTTACCTCATATGATGATGTAATAGGATTTTCCAGTCATAATTGCGATTGGATTGAACCTGAACTTACGACACCTGAAGGGACAGTTAAACTTACTGAACTGCAATGGGTTCAAGCATCGGCAGGCCGTGGAACACCGTCGGTCAATAAAACAGGCAGAGGAGGAATCCTGACAGTTAACGGTAAAGAATATAAGAATGGAATAAGTGCAAATGCAACTTCTGTAATTGAATACAATTTGCCTGAAGGTACAACAAGGTTCAAGGCAATAGCAGGTCTCGATAACGGATCCGCCAGAGGAGGTTTGTCAGGACAGGGTACTAACCAGCAGGCAGTCAGGCCAAACAACGCAAAATTTTTAATATTTACCGGCGATCCTGCCGGTCCTGACCCTGCTGACACAGCTGCAGTTTCAGTAACATTTGAAAAGCTGGGTCTGACAGGAACCCATTCAGTTATAGATCTTTGGACCGGAGAAAAATTAGGAAAATTCACAGACTCATTTACACATACAATTAACCGCCATGGCGCTGGTCTTTACAGGATACACTAATTTTAACCGGAGGAATTAAAGAACCTTAATCCATATATGGTGGATAAACATTATTATCGTACTCAGTCATGTTTTCGTATGAACGCTGACCGTAACGACAATTACGATGTCAAGGGTTTTAAAGAATTTGCCGGGGAATATGCTGCCCAAAGAGTAGCTACGGAACGGAAAATAAAATTATTTGGGATTGCGCCCTGTCAGAGGCAGCATTTATGACTGGCTTTAAGCGTAATGCAGACATTGTGTATATGAGCAGGGGTTGTATGTCTCTGCTGCTCTCGACAAGATTACGAACGAAACCATTCTCAAACGCATGAACATAAGCTCTTCTGCACAAAGCAGTAATACTGTGCTTCAGGTCTCACTGAAAATAGTTCCTGAGGCTATTATGACAGTACTGTAAGTACTAAACGTGATGGAATGAACACTATTGATAATCATACTGTAATTAAGCCGGTCGCTTAGATAATTACTTTCAAAGGAAAGAATGTATCACTTTCTCTTCCTTCATATTCTCTTATTATAATAAGAATTAAAATGTAATAGAACGATAAAAATGAAAAAATTGTTATTCACTTTGTTTATTGGAGGATTGACATTGATAGCTTATCCTCAGCTTGGACTTAATCTGAATAAACCTGAACGGATCGAAGAAATGAAAGATGCCGGATTCGGAATGTTTATACACTGGGGTGTTGACTGTCAGCTTGGAGGGGTAATCAGCCATGAACTGGTAGGGGCTTCGGAGGATTATATTGACAAATATATCCACGACTTGCCCCAAACATTTATTCCAATGGACTGGAATCCGGAAAAAGCTGTTATCCTGGCAAAAAATGCAGGTATGAAGTATGTGGTACTCACTGCAAAACATCACTCCGGCTTTTGTCTATGGAACACAAAAACGACAAATTTCAGTATAATGAATACCCCTTATAAAAAAGATATACTTAAAGGATTTGTTGAAGCCTGCCGGAAATGGGGCCTTATGGTTGGCATCTATTTTTCCCCGGAAGATTTTGTATATTGTTACCAGAATGGAATTAAAGATATAGGCAGGAGACAGGATGGTCACTGGGAGAGAGCTAAATCAATTCAGGATAAGTACAGAAAGTATGTACTGGCGCAGGTCACAGAGCTGATGTCTAATTATGGTCCTATAGATTTGTTTTTTATCGACAGCGAAATACTCAGGGAAGAAGTCAAACAAAAAGTATGGGATATACAGCCACAGACTGTTATTACCAGAGGAGCTATCCCAACACCTGAACAGGTTGTCCCGGGTGAGTCGAGTACTACTTATTGGGAAACAAATATGACAATGGGTAACGAGTGGAATTACAAACCAACCAACGATCACTATAAAACTGGTACTGAACTTATTGATATACTCATAGAAACCCGTGCAAAAGGTGGTTCCTATCTGCTTAATATCGGACCTGATCAATGGGGAAATATTAATGAAGGTCAAATGGGATTACTCATGGAAATCGGAGCCTGGAATTTTGTTAACCATGAAGCAATTCAAAACGTGAGATCCTGGATTATTCCGAATGAAGGGGATCTCTGGCTTTCGAAGAATAAAAGTGAAAATACTGTTTACGTTTATATAACAAATGACCCTGGCTGGGTAAGAGGTGACAGAAAGAAATTTCTATTGAAAACGGTTAAGGCAACTTCCGCAACTAAAATAAGTGTTTTAGGTCAGACAGGTCATATTATTGAATATATGCCGCAAAAAGACGGGATGCCCTATTTTCATCAGACCCCTGATGGTCTTGAGTTTGATGTTGTGAGATCACAGCGAATGTACACTGACAGCAAATGGCCTAACCCGCTTGTTGTAAAACTTGAGAATGTTGAACCGGCTTTAATCCCTGCAAAATTTAAAACCCTTAGAGCTAGTAGTAATGCAACGTCAGTTATTTTTAAATCCCAGGTAGAAGAATTGGGTGACTGTAAAACCTATAAAATAGGTTTTGAATATCGTCCTGTAAACAGAACAGGAGAAAATGCTGAAGAATGGATCAGTTCAGGTTTTTACCCAATATCCTCTAAAGGTAATTTTGAGATTGAGATAATGAAAGATAATAACAGTATTTTGTCCGGTACTTACGAATACAGAGCTGTGCTAATACAAGATGGATTGAAGACGCCGGCTCTAATTATTAGAGCCAGTGAAATTATTTCGCCGGAATAGCTTCAGATATATCTTTACTACACTCATGACAATAGAGAGAGGGCCTTGTGTCAGGTTTTAATTTCCTGCTGACAGGGTTGAGATAAGGTCTTTTTGATAATCGGAATTTCCGGTCCGAACCAGAAATTCTGCACTCATTTATGAGTTAATCCAAAAGAAAACTTAGCCGGTATTGTACTTTTACCTGTTGATAATTAACGGGATGTAATTTTATTAATCCTGATTATAAGTCAATGGTCGATTAAATAATTCTATGAAATATGTGAGTTTTTTATTTATTTTACATTCTTTTAAAAAAAAAATAAAAACAGTAAAAATATCAGGTAAAAATAAATTTTGGGATCAATAAAATCATTAACTTTATTTTAAAAAGTAATCGCGAAAGTAATCGTGTAAGTTGAAATTAATATCATAAAATTATGAAGAAGATTGTTGTTGCAGGTGCAGGTGGTTTCATTGGCGGACACCTGGTTGCAGAATTAGTTAAGAAAGGTCATTCTGTAAAAGCGGTAGATATAAAACCTTTGAATGAATGGTACCAGATTACTGAAGGAGTTAAAAACCTGGTTCTGGATTTGCGACTCAGGGAAAACTGTTATACTGCTGTAAATGGATATAATGAGGTTTTTAATCTGGCAGCAGATATGGGAGGAATGGGCTTTATTGAAAATAATAAAGCAGCATGTATGATTAGCGTTCTCATAAATACTCATTTGTTAATCGCTGCACGTGATTGCGGTATTGACAGGTTCTTTTATGCTTCATCAGCCTGCGTTTATAACGGCGATAAGCAAACTGATCCGGATAATCCTGGTCTGAAAGAGTCAGATGCATACCCGGCCCTTGCAGAAGACGGATATGGCTGGGAAAAGCTATTCAGTGAGCGCATGTGTCGTCACTTCAGGGAAGATTTTGGACTTACAACCAGAGTTGCAAGGTTCCATAATGTGTATGGTCCTCACGGTACTTTCGACGGTGGGAGAGAAAAAGCACCGGCTGCTATGTGCCGTAAAGTCATAGAAGCATCCATAACAGGAAAAAAGGATATTACAATCTGGGGCGATGGTCACCAGACTCGCAGTTTTATGTATATTGACGATTGCGTGAAGGGAATTATGGATATTATGTACAGTGACATAATCGAGCCTATTAATTTAGGAAGTAGTGAAATGGTCTCAATAAATCAACTTGTGGATATTGTTGAAGATATCGCCGGGATCAAACTTAATCGTAAATATGATCTTGATGCACCTAAAGGAGTTAGAGGGCGTAATAGTGAAAATACATTGATAAAGAAATATCTGAATTGGGAACCTTCTATCCCTTTGAAGACAGGGATGAAAAAGACATACGACTGGATAAAAGATCAGATGTCGCACGATTCAACAATTAAAAAAGAAGCAAATAAATATAATAAGTAAACCGGGTTTGATAATGAAAAATAAGAAGGTACTGGTAAGTGGTTGTTTTGATCTTTTACATGGTGGTCATATTGCGTTTTTTAAAACTGCAGCATCATACGGAGATCTGTATGTGAGTGTCGGGAGAGATCAGAATCTTTTTATGCTTAAACATAAAATGCCGTTTTTTTCAGAGGAAGAACGCCTGTTTATTGTAAAATCGATCAAATATGTCACGGAAGCATTTCTGGCTTCAGGATCGGGAATGCTGGATTTTAAACCAGACCTGCTAAATTTAAAACCTGATATTTTCATTGTTAATGAAGAAGGACATACTCCAGATAAAGAAAGATTATGCATCGAGTCGGGGATTGAATATCTTGTCCTTCCGAGAATACCTGAAGAAGGCTTACCAGCCCGTTCAAGTTCCGGAACAAAGAAGGAACTTAGATTTCCATACAGACTATGTCTTGCAGGCGGATGGATGGATCAGCCATGGGTTTCAGAAATTTTTCCGGGGTCTGCTGTTGTAACTCAAATATGGCCAACAATGGATTTCAACAACCGGTCAGGACTTGCAACGAGTACCCGCGAATTCGGCTTAAAGATCTGGGGTGACAGGTATCCGGACGGAGACCCTGTTGAGAATGCAAAAATTCTGTTTGGAGCAGAGAATCCTCCGGGGACAAAGTATGTTGCCGGCTCTCAGGACCAGTTAGGGTTACTTCTACCCGGAGTAAACAGCCTTCATTATAATGGTGGCTACTGGCCGGATAAAATTCAATCATCTGTTGACAAAGATATTTGCGACTGGCTTACAGATATTATTTACATGGTACCACTTAAACCACGTCCTGATGGTTACGATCCCCTGAAAGAGATGCATCTTGAGAAACATCTGGTCAAAAAACTTGGTGAAGCCGGAGATAGTTGTTGGGAGAGTATTCTGAGAAAAGATATTAAAGGTTTAGGTAAATCATTATCAGACACGTTGATATCGTGGAAAAATATTTTACCATTGACTGTTCCAGATGATATTCTTAAAGAAGTAGAAACTAAATATTTTTCAAACTATCCTGGTGCAATTACATCAGGTTGCGGTGGTGGATACATAATTGTGGTTTCTGAGAAAGAGGTTGAAGGATCTATCAGAATCAAAGTCAGGTATTAAGAAGAAGTAGGGATAAGTGAATATTGGATTACAGGGATAGCTGAATAGTGACATATTTTGCAATTAATTTTACGGAATAGACTTCTTAGTTAATAATTAAATCCTCTAAAATGAGAACAATCTTAAACAGACGAATTTGTCTTTCAGGTTTTTTTGTTTTGGTATTTACATTTATTCTGTCAGCACAACAAAACAAGACTCTGCCGGAAGGTCCATTTAAACCAACTGATGAATCCATGAAGCAATATCAGTATCCGGAGTGGTTCCGTGATGCCAAATTAGGATTCTGGGCTCACTGGGGGCCTCAGGCTGTACCACGTCAGGGTGACTGGTATGCAAAAATGATGTATGTAGAAGGCAGCCCGGACTATAAATATCACCTGGAGCATTACGGACATCCATCGGAGTTTGGGTATAAAGATATAATCCCGCTTTGGAAAGCGCAGAAATGGGACCCTGACAAACTGATGGAACTTTATAAAAAGGCAGGTGCAAAATATTTTGTTAGCATGGGTACTCATCATGACAATTTTTTTCTATGGAACTCAAAGATTAACAGATGGAATGCAGTAAATATGGGTCCGAATAAAGATGTTGTTGCTCTATGGCAACAGGCTGCAAAGAAACAGGGAATGAAGTTTGGAGTTTCAGAACATCTGGGTGCCAGTTATACATGGTTCCAGTCAGCCCATTTATCAGATAAGGTTGGACCCAAAGCTGGTATTCCATACGATGGTGCCAACCTCAATTTCCAGGATCTGTATCATGCAATAGCTTTGCCGGATGATAAAGCCTGGCTTACCTATAACCCTGCATTTCAGCTGGAATGGTACAGATGTATTAAAGAACTGGTTGATAACTATCAGCCGGATCTGTTATATTCGGACAGCCAAATGCCTTTTGGGGATGTGGGGCGCACTCTTATTTCGCATTTTTACAACCAGGATATAACTAAAAACAGTGGAAAACTTGAAGCAGTATATACCTGTAAACAACCATCAGGTGGTTTATGGGTTCAGGATGTTGAACGCGGTGTACTTGATTCTGTCAGCCCATACCCCTGGCAAACAGATACTTCAATTGGAGACTGGTATTACAGAACCGGACAGAAATACAAATCTGCAGAGGCAATTATACAGATGCTTGTGGATATTGTCAGTAAGAATGGAAACCTGCTGATTAATATTGTCCAGACACCTGAAGGTGACCTTGAACAGGATATGCTGAATATACTTGACTCAATAGCTGTCTGGACCACTGCAAACGGTGAAGGTATATATGGATCGCGACCCTGGCAGACTTACGGAGAGAAATCACCTGAAGCAAAAACATTCAAACGTGGCAGATTTAACGAAAACTATAAATTCAACTCGAAGGATATACGTTTTACGACAAAAGATGGATTCCTTTATGCATTTTGTTTAGGCGCTCCGACAGGCGATATCAAAATTATGTCCTTAGGCAAAAAATCCAGGTATTCAATTAGCTCAATAAAATCAGTTTCAATGCTTGGAAGCAATGTTAAGATTAAATGGTCGCAACAAGCCGATGCGATGGTAATTAAAAAGCCCGCAAAAATGCCGGAATGGCCGGTATTGGGATTTAGGATTGAGTTTAAGGCAACAAATTAATGCTGTAAGATTTTGAAAACTTCAAAATTAATTTAATACATATTTTATGGGTAACAACACAATGTCAGGGCTTAAGGCAAGACTTATAGCCCCTGAGAACAGGATCTCATTTATTCTGGTGACAGCTTTATTCTTGTTTTGGGGAATTCCAAATAATCTGAATGACATTCTGATAAAACAGTTTATGAAACTTTTTGAGATAACCCGCCTGGAGGCTGGTCTTATTCAGAGTGCTTTCTATCTGGGATATTTTCTGCTTGCATTACCTGCTGCCATGATAATGAAAAAATATAGTTATAAAGCAGGACTCGTTACCGGGATGTTTCTCTACAGTATTGGCACATTCCTGTTCTGGCCTGCAGCACATTCAGGTAAATATCTTTTCTTCCTGTTTGCATTATTCATTATTGCCAGCGGGCTCTCCTTCCTGGAAACCGGAGCTAATCCATTTATTGCAGGACTGGGAAATCCCGAATCGTCCGAGCGCCGACTGAATTTTTCCCAGGCTTTTAACCCTTTCGGAGCTATCATAGGTGTTCTTATCGGAACCATATTTATATTTTCAGGTATTGAACATGACCAGGCTAAAATTGAGGCAATGAAACAGGCAGGTGAATACTCGGCTTACATTCAGTTTGAAACAATGAGAGTTGTCAGACCATATATGGTACTTGGAGTGATAATATTCCTATGGGCTATACTTATTCTCAGAACAAAATTTCCTGTGATAACTGCGGAAGAAGATAACAGTGGAAATAAGGGAAATCCACGTGAATTATTGAAACATCGTCATTTTCTGATGGGTGTCCTCGCTCAATTTTGTTATGTGGGAGCTCAGGTCGGGACCTGGAGTTATTTTATTCAATATTCTCAGGATTATACAGGTATTGCAGAGAAATCAGCAGGCCTTTTTCTTACAGGCACATTGGTTGCATTTCTGGTTGGAAGATTTTCCGCAACTGTGATTATGAAATATATTAAACCTGGACAATTAATGGGTATTTACGCCATTATGAATATGCTTCTTGTGTCAATTGCTGTAATATACCCCGGATGGGTGGGTGTGTGGGCTATTTTCCTTTCAAGTTTCTTTATGTCTTTAATGTTCCCGACAATTTTTGCTTTAGGTATAAAAGGTCTCGGTGCAAATACAAAAATCGCGGGATCTGTAATTGTTATGGCAATAATAGGTGGCGGTGTATTCACTCCGTTTATGGGACTTGTAGCAGCAAAAAGCATGGCTATGGCAATGCTGATACCGCTAGGCTGTTATTTCTTTATCACAGTTTATGCTTTCTGGTGGTCCGTTCCTAATAGTTTGACTGCAAATAACTGACGTACTGAAAGATAATTGACTATGGATAATTCATTTAAACGATATTGTAAGATACTTACCCTGAAGAATGATTCTGACCTTATCAGACAGTATAAAGAAGTACATGGCATCAATAAAGCCTGGCCCGAGATTACAAAAGGGATGAAGGAGGTTGGAATAATTGATATGGAAATCTATATCCATGGGAATATTTTATTTATGATTATGGATACATTGCCTGACTTTGACCATGAAAAAGCTATGAATGAACTATCTTTAAAACCCAGACAAAAAGAATGGGAAAAATATGTTTCAAAGTTTCAAAATGCCGGAATTAAGGATACCGCAGACAGTAAATGGATATTAATGGAACGAATTTATGAAATGGATCAGATAGATGAATATAAAGCTGCTGACGGACAAAAGAAAATGGTAATGAGAAAATGATAGGTAATTAACTTTTTTTCTGAGAATAATTTTTGAATTTCTGAAATGAATAACAGATATATTTTAATAATGGCTGGTGGTGTCGGGAGTCGTTTCTGGCCTCTTAGCCGAATTGAAAAACCAAAACAATTTCTGGATATTCTCGGAAGCGGGGAAACTCTTATCCAGCAGACTTTCAGACGTTTCAAGTCAGTTTGTCCGGAGGAGAATATTTATGTGGTTACAAGCTATGACCATAAAGAGCTTGTAATTAATCAGTTGGGTATCAATCCGACAAAAGTTCTTACCGAACCATTTCGGAAAAACACTGCACCTTGTATTGCTTATGGTACCTTTAGGGTTATGAAGGAAAATCCTGAGGCAGTAATTGCAGTAACCCCGGCTGATCATCTGATTTTAAACGAAGAAGAATTTCAGAATACAATAAACAGGGGATTTAACTTTGCGCAGAACAATAATGTTCTTATAACTCTGGGGATCAGACCGGAAAAAGCTGATACAGGATACGGGTATATTCAGGCAGATAATAAAGATAAAGTTAATGGGATTGATAACCTGTTTAAGGTTAAAGCTTTCAGAGAGAAGCCTGATATTAATCTGGCAGAATCTTTTGTGAAAAGCGGTGATTTTTATTGGAACTCAGGTATTTTTATCTGGAAGTCAAAGTCTATTGTGGAAGCCATGGTCAGATATTTGCCGGATATCACCCAGCCATTTATTAAAAATGCCGAACTTCTAGGAACAGAGAGGGAGACGGATTTTATAAATGATACATATAGCACTTTTAAGAGCATCTCAATAGATTATGGTGTTCTGGAAAAGGCTGAAAATGTTTATGTTCTGTGTACCGATATGGGCTGGTCCGATCTTGGGACCTGGAGTTCATTATTTGTTCATTCCAAAACTGATAATGAGAATAATGCAGTCGTCAGGGGTAAAGCCTATTCTCACGACTGCAAAGACAATTTGATAAGTATAACGCCAGGGAAAGTTGCTCTTATCCAGGGGTTACATGATTTTATTGTTGTTGATACACAAGATTCCCTCCTTATTATCAGAAAAGATGATGAACAAAATATAAAACAATATCTGGAACAGATTAAAAATAAGGGAATAGATATTTAGGTTAACTGTTCACAACCAAATCAACCTTTATTCCGGTATTCCAATTCCGAATTAAATTAAATATAATTTGTTAAACATTTTTGATTATTTTTAAGAATTATTTAATAATAAATCCAAAATGATTAACATTCGCCAGTCAGATATCGCCAAGAAGCTAAAAGTATCAAGAGTTACCGTTTCAAAGGCATTGCGTGATCATCCGGATATTTCTGAGAAGACTAAGAAAAAAATAGTATTAACTGCAAAGCAGATGGGATATATTCCAAACCTGATTGCTCGTCAGCTTAATTCACATCGGACATTTACTATCGGAATTGTTATTCCGGATCTGGAAAACACTTTCTTTTCATATGTTGTGGATACGATAATAGATTATGCAACAGAACATAATTACCATATTATACTTACTGTTTCACGGGAGAAGGAAAATATAGAAAGACAAAATATTGAGAATCTTATTGGAACCAGAGTTGATGGATTACTGGTATGCCTTTCCCAGGAAACAACTGACAAACATATTTTCAGGATTGTTGAAAAAATGAAAATCCCACTGGTGTTTTTTGACAGAGCTTTTGAAAATTTGAAGTTTTCTCAGGTATTGTTTAATGATAAACCCGGTGCCTCGGTTGCGTTAAATCGCATTCAATCGGAAGGTTATACAAAAATTGCTTTTTTTTCAGGATATTCGAAAACTAACATTGGAAATAAAAGAACTGAAGGATTTATTGATACATTATCTAAAAATAAAATTGCAATAAAAAAGGAATGGATAATTGAAGGTGGATTTGAAATAAAAGACGGATATGATTCATTTAAAAAGTTAATCAGTCTCGAAAATCTTCCGGAAGTAATTTTCGCTGTAAATGATAGAGTTGCCATGGGTATTTATAAAGCAGCTAAAGAAGCCGGACTCAAAATTCCTGAGGATATCGGGATATTCAGTTATGGATTTCATGAAATTACTGATTTCCTTTATCCACAACTGACAGTTATTGATCAGGATCCCAGAAAAATGGGTCTGGAAGCTATTAAGCTCATTATTAATGAAATTGAAAAGAAAACCAACAACTCGCCCAAAAAAATCTATATCGAGGAAGAATTCCTTTGGAGAAAATCCGTAAAACCCAAAGCAAAGGGATAAAAAAAGAAATTAATAAAGTCTTACTGCATTTGCAGGCCTTTAAAATCGATTCGTACAACAGCCAGGTTATCACCCGCCTCTTAGTTTTTTGAGCTCATTAAAGTGGTCCATTGACATTTTTTCACGTGCCTCCCTGGAAGTCTTACGGTAAGCTTCAAACTCTTGCTTCATTTCAGATAACTCTTTTTTCGTATTGGTTGTAACTGCCAGATTTGTCTTAAAAATCAGGAATCCAAAAACCAGCAGAGCAGCCAGTACGGCCACGACTGTCCACATGAAGGCATTATAAGTAAGCTTGTTCATTGCAATACCAAGGACACTGATACTGTTTTTTGTGCGGGTCATCTCATCCAGATTGGATTCTGTTGATTCAAGTGTGCTTTTAAGTGAATCGATGGTTTGATTAAGATTTGAAGTTTTTTTATTCAAACCGGAGATTCTATTTTTATCAGATGACAGAGTATCTGACATATTTCCCTTTATCTTCTGAAACATATCCTCCCTGATTGCCCTGTAGTTTTCATAAATTCTGGTTTTTTCCTCTATATAATTCAATTGTTCCTTCATTGTACCACTCTTCAGTACATCAGGCATTGGAGTCTGTCCGGTTCCCTTTATAAAAGGGGTCAAAAGCATTGCAATGAGCAAAGCAAATCTGAAATAAGCGTGGATTATTCTTTTCATCATGTCAGAAAGTTTAATTCAGGTTATATTAATTAACTAACGAAAGAAATATGTAATTATTTTACTGTTCAAAAGCATTACATGACTTGTTTTTATTAAAAAACCGGTAATTCATGACACATTAAGAAAACCTGAAGTTAGCTATTTTCAAGCGTTCCGCAGGAGCGGAAATGAAAGAATATCAATTTTCAGTAAAAATCTTCTGATAGATTCTGTTGAATGCCTTCTATTTTGTATGATTATCTGAGCTTGTAACCGGAATTTTTATTTTAAATGACTACATACCTCTGTCAACCTTTCATTGTGAACTTATTTATAAATTTTTACGATTATTATCATATATTTATTTTAATTAAGGAATTATGAAATTTAGCCCAACAGCAGTATTACTGATATTGTTTTTTATCTGTCTTATCTGGTAGAGGGAGCGGGAATTACAAATGTTCAAATATTGTCTGGATATTAAACCTGATATTTTAAGCATTCTGATAGGTGAAAATAATATCTTGCATAAGCTGATTGGTCAGTATAGCGGAACGGTTGAAATATACGTTAGAGATTACATAGCTCTCCTTTAGAGAACAAGAAAGGCTCTGCCTGAAGTGGAGAATGTGAATAGGACTTATTCGTGGTTAAAGCACCTTTCCGGAACAGCGGGAAATGAAAATTCTCAAAGAGTTCTATTTATGTATGATTTTTATTCGTTTGTCAAATAAAAATCGAATTCAACAAACAATCATTTAAATTTACCGCCTGTACATAATATAAAAGACTGATCTTAATACTTGTTTAATTCTTTTAATAATGATGTTTTTTGGATAGAAGATATCAATGCTAAAAAATTGAACAGGTAATTTATGGCTTCTATCAGAACCTTAAATAAATATTGAAGATCTGTTTTATGAGAGTCGGCCTAGATGTGACTGACGCGGCGAAAGCATGCCCGGGAGTAAAATTTTAGGAGCTAAAATGAATCATTATTCATTTTACTGTTAGTCGTTTAATGAGAATATTTTTTTAAATTGTACAAAGTAAATTTTTTATTTTTCAGGTTAATAACAATGCTAAATCTAAGTCATATATTCTTATTATTACCTGAGAAATCTCTTTGTTAATTTAAGTTATCAGTTAGTATATAAGATCTTATTAATATTTTTATACCAGCAACAGACAAATGTCAACATTAACAACTTATCACTTTCTATATTGTCTTTTTTGTAGGTATCATCGAAGTGTTTGATGAAGACAAGAGTATTATATAACTACAATCAAATCTTATCTGGAAGAAATTTTACTTTATCTGACGGCTGAAATGAAAAGTTCAATATTAACTATTCTGTTAGGGATACTGTTACAAAGTTCAATTTATGGTCAGGGAATTCCGGTAAACTTCAGTTCAATTCCTAAAAGTGGTACTGCTCTGGTATATTGCCATCAGGATGATGACGTGATCTGGATGCTTCCATTCTGGACTAAAACCGAGAAATTTATAAGTGGCGCAATTCCTTCCACTCCTCTTTACAGAAATCTGGTTCATGAACAACAGATCTATATGAATAGCGAGGGATATAATATTGATTATGAATCAAATTGGATAACACCATGGACAGATATAACTGAGACTGAATATTTTTGGTATTATTGGAACAACGATCCTGCCTATGCTTATCTTGCTCTGGATCATATTGAAGCCAGATTGTCGGATGCCGTTGACGACCTTTCAAGAACTGATATTAATAAAATTAAAGCTAAACTGGAGCAATATTTTGCTAGTCCGGGAATGCTTAGGTATATTACACATAATGATTGGGGAGAGTACGGGAATAAACATCATATGGGTCTTAACAAAGCTGTCAGAGAACTGGCAGTCAAATACCGTAAAGATGTATGGATGTTAGGTGCTGACGGGGATTTTGATGAATGGCTTATTCCGGAAGGTGCAGATATTACATATACTATGGCAAATTATGATGCAACACTGTTTGCAGGCATCAGAAATGTCTATTTTAACATAAGTACTGTAGATAACTACTGGACATGGAATTCCACGTATATTCCTACCGGAGATATAAAATATATTAAAATTGTTGATGCTGGCATCGATAAATCAGATATCTTATTGCCTGGTGAAATTGTAACAGTATCCGGACCAGTTCAGGACAGAACTGGTTCATATATTCTAAATGGGACAGATGATTATCTTACACTAGCTGGCAACAATAATACTTCATTTACAATTGGTATGTGGATTAAGCCTGATCAAATCAGGTCAATGGACATTTCCAAGATGTCAGAATACCCGTCTGCACCAACATGCGACCGTAGTTTTTTCATGCAGAGTGACGGACACATTTCAGCACGAATAAACGATGGTTCTTCAAAAACTGTTACATCTGCAACAGCACTATCTCCGGGGAACTGGTACCACATTTTGATGACAGCTGACGGAAGTAACCTTAAGATATATATCAATGGAGCCTTCGAATCATCAGTTTCTGCCGGATATGCCTCAACAAGTTATATTTCACCTGAGTTTGTAATTGGTCAGGCGCAGGAAACACCCTCCTTTTTTGTAGGACAGATCTCTGATGTCACATTATATGATCATGTGCTTACAGATCCTGAAATTGCAGCATTGGCAGGATCAACTCCGGTTGCACCGGAACCTCCTCAGATAGGAACTATTACACAACCAACATGTTCTGAACCAACCGGGAGTGTAGATTTAAGCGGGTTGCCCTCGACTGGTACATGGACGGTAACCTCGTCACCAGGTGGATTAACAATTACAGGAACAGGACCAACAACTACCGGAACTTTCTCGGGATTATCTGCATCAACCACCTATACATTTACTGTTACTGATGAAATGACCGGATTAACATCTGCTTCATCATCAGAAGCAGTTATTAATGCCCAACCTTCAACAACTGTTCCCGTAATTTCAGGCCCTGTAAATGTTTGCTCAGGAAACTCAGGCAATGTTTATTCTACTGAAACTGGTATGACTGGTTACACATGGGCCGTATCAACAGGCGGAACGATAACAGCAGGCGGGGGAACGACAAATAACAGTGTAACAGTAACGTGGAATACATCAGGCCCGCAGACGGTAAGTGTAAATTATACCAATAGCAACAGTTGTACGGCAACAACCCCTACAATATATAATGTTACAGTCAATGCTTTGCCTGTACCTGTAATAGCAGGTCCTACAGCAGTCTGTGCAGGTACTGCGGGAAATGTATATTCCACCACAGCCGGCATGACAAATTATACCTGGGCCGTATCAACAGGCGGGACGATAACAGCAGGCGGGGGGACGACAAATAACAGTGTGACAGTAACGTGGAATGCATCGGGCCCTCAGACGGTAAGTGTAAATTATACCAATAGCAACAGCTGTACGGCAACAACTCCTTCAGTGTATAATGTAACAATCAATCCACTGCCTGATGTTAATCTGTCTGTTGGCGGCGCAGGTTCGATATGTTCAGGTACAGGAACCAATATTACGGTAGCTTCATCGGAGACAGGTACAAGTTACCAGTTAAGGAATGGCATCACATCTGTGGGAACCCCTGTTACAGGTACAGGTAATGCCATCAATCTTCCGACAGGGAACCTGACGGCTACCACAACATTTAACGTATATGCAACAAATAGCTGTGGATCAGTACAATTAACAGCCACGGCGACAGTCACAGTCAATGCTCTGCCTGTACCTGAAATAGCAGGTCCCACAGCAGTCTGTGCAGGTACTGCGGGAAATGTATATTCCACCACAGCCGGTATGACAAATTATACATGGGCCGTATCAACAGGTGGAACGATAACAGCAGGCGGGGGAACGACAAATAACAGTGTAACAGTAACGTGGAATACATCGGGGCCACAGACTGTAAGTGTAAATTATACCAATAGCAGTAATTGTACGGCAACAACCCCTGCAGTGTATATTGTTACAGTCAATGCCTTACCTGTGCCTGAAATAGCAGGTCCCACAGCAGTCTGTGCAGGTACTGCGGGAAATGTATATTCCACCACAGCCGGTATGACAAATTATACATGGGCCGTATCAACAGGCGGGACGATAACAGCAGGCGGGGGGACGACAAATAACAGTGTGACAGTAACGTGGAATACATCGGGCCCTCAGACGGTAAGTGTAAATTATACCAATAGCAACAGCTGTACGGCAACAACTCCTTCAGTGTATAATGTAACAATCGATCCACTGCCTGATGTTAATCTGTCTGTTGGCGGCGCAGGTTCGATATGTTCAGGTACAGGAACCAATATTACGGTAGCTTCATCGGAGACAGGTACAAGTTACCAGTTAAGGAATGGCATCATAGCTGTGGGAACCCCTGTTACAGGTACAGGTAATGCCATCAATCTTCCGACAGGGAACCTGACGGCTACCACAACATTTAACGTATATGCAACAAATAGCTGTGGATCAGTACAATTAACAGCCACGGCAACAGTCACAGTCAATGCTCTGCCTGTACCTGAAATAGCAGGTCCCACAGCAGTCTGTGCAGGTACTGCGGGAAATGTATATTCCACCACAGCCGGTATGACTGGTTACACCTGGGCCGTATCAACAGGTGGAACGATAACAGCAGGCGGGGGGACGACAAATAACAGTGTGACAGTAACGTGGAATGCATCGGGCCCTCAGACTGTAAGTGTAAATTATACCAATAGCAACAGCTGTACGGCAACAACTCCTTCAGTGTATAATGTAACAATCAATCCACTGCCTGATGTTAATCTGTCTGTTGGCGGCGCAGGTTCGATATGTTCAGGTACAGGAACCAATATTACGGTAGCTTCATCGGAGACAGGTACAAGTTACCAGTTAAGGAATGGCATCACATCTGTGGGAACCCCTGTTACAGGTACAGGTAATGCCATCAATCTTCCGACAGGGAACCTGACGGCTACCACAACATTTAACGTATATGCAACAAATAGCTGTGGATCAGTACAATTAACAGCCACGGCGACAGTCACAGTCAATGCTCTGCCTGTACCTGAAATAGCAGGTCCCACAGCAGTCTGTGCAGGTACTGCGGGAAATGTATATTCCACCACAGCCGGTATGACAAATTATACATGGGCCGTATCAACAGGTGGAACGATAACAGCAGGCGGGGGGACGACAAATAACAGTGTAACAGTAACGTGGAATACATCTGGCCCGCAGACTGTAAGTGTAAATTATACCAATAGCAACAGCTGTACGGCAACAACTCCTTCAGTGTATAATGTAACAATCGATCCACTGCCTGATGTTAATCTGTCTGTTGGCGGCGCAGGTTCGATATGTTCAGGTACAGGAACCAATATTACGGTAGCTTCATCGGAGACAGGTACAAGTTACCAGTTAAGGAATGGCATCATAGCTGTGGGAACCCCTGTTACAGGTACAGGTAATGCCATCAATCTTCCGACAGGGAACCTGACGGCTACCACAACATTTAACGTATATGCAACAAATAGCTGTGGATCAGTACAATTAACAGCCACGGCAACAGTCACAGTCAATGCTCTGCCTGTACCTGAAATAGCAGGTCCCACAGCAGTCTGTGCAGGTACTGCGGGAAATGTATATTCCACCACAGCCGGTATGACTGGTTACACCTGGGCCGTATCAACAGGTGGAACGATAACAGCAGGCGGGGGGACGACAAATAACAGTGTAACAGTAACGTGGAATACATCGGGGCCACAGACTGTAAGTGTAAATTATACCAATAGCAGTAATTGTACGGCAACAACCCCTGCAGTGTATAATGTTACAGTCAATGCCTTACCTGTGCCTGAAATAGCAGGTCCCACAGCAGTCTGTGCAGGTACTGCGGGAAATGTATATTCCACCACAGCCGGTATGACAAATTATACCTGGGCCGTATCAACAGGCGGGACGATAACAGCAGGCGGGGGGACGACAAATAACAGTGTGACAGTAACGTGGAATGCATCGGGCCCTCAGACGGTAAGTGTAAATTATACCAATAGCAACAGCTGTACGGCAACAACTCCTTCAGTGTATAATGTAACAATCAATCCACTGCCTGATGTTAATCTGTCTGTTGGCGGCGCAGGTTCGATATGTTCAGGTACAGGAACCAATATTACGGTAGCTTCATCGGAGACAGGTACAAGTTACCAGTTAAGGAATGGCATCACATCTGTGGGAACCCCTGTTACAGGTACAGGTAATGCCATCAATCTTCCGACAGGGAACCTGACGGCTACCACAACATTTAACGTATATGCAACAAATAGCTGTGGATCAGTACAATTAACAGCCACGGCGACAGTCACAGTCAATGCTCTGCCTGTACCTGAAATAGCAGGTCCCACAGCAGTCTGTGCAGGTACTGCGGGAAATGTATATTCCACCACAGCCGGTATGACAAATTATACATGGGCCGTATCAACAGGTGGAACGATAACAGCAGGCGGGGGGACGACAAATAACAGTGTAACAGTAACGTGGAATACATCTGGCCCGCAGACTGTAAGTGTAAATTATACCAATAGCAACAGCTGTACGGCAACAACTCCTTCAGTGTATAATGTAACAATCGATCCACTGCCTGATGTTAATCTGTCTGTTGGCGGCGCAGGTTCGATATGTTCAGGTACAGGAACCAATATTACGGTAGCTTCATCGGAGACAGGTACAAGTTACCAGTTAAGGAATGGCATCATAGCTGTGGGAACCCCTGTTACAGGTACAGGTAATGCCATCAATCTTCCGACAGGGAACCTGACGGCTACCACAACATTTAACGTATATGCAACAAATAGCTGTGGATCAGTACAATTAACAGCCACGGCAACAGTCACAGTCAATGCTTTGCCTGTACCTGAAATAGCAGGTCCCACAGCAGTCTGTGCAGGTACTGCGGGAAATGTATATTCCGCCACAGCCGGTATGACTGGTTACACCTGGGCCGTATCAACAGGTGGAACGATAACAGCAGGCGGGGGAACGACAAATAACAGTGTAACAGTAACGTGGAATACATCGGGGCCACAGACTGTAAGTGTAAATTATACCAATAGCAGTAATTGTACGGCAACAACCCCTGCAGTGTATAATGTTACAGTCAATGCCTTACCTGTGCCTGAAATAGCAGGTCCCACAGCAGTCTGTGCAGGTACTGCGGGAAATGTATATTCCACCACAGCCGGTATGACAAATTATACATGGGCCGTATCAACAGGCGGGACGATAACAGCAGGCGGGGGGACGACAAATAACAGTGTGACAGTAACGTGGAATGCATCGGGCCCGCAGACGGTAAGTGTAAATTATACCAATAGCAACAGCTGTACGGCAACAACCCCTGCAGTATATAATGTTACAGTCAATGCCTTGCCTGTACCAACAATTTCAGGTCCGGCGTTAACTTCTACAGGTACAATTAACAATGTTTATATTACAGAAGCCGGTAAGACTGGTTATGTATGGACAATATCAACCGGGGGAACAATAACAGCTGGTGCCGGAACAAACGCTATAACAGTGACGTGGAATACTGCAGGACCACAGACAGTAAGCGTATTTTATGCTAATACAAATGGATGTTCTGCTATTATACCAACAGTCTATAATGTAACGGTAAATCTGAATTTAAGCTTATCATTTGCTGTTGGATGGAACTGGTTCTCAGTGAATACATTGCTTGCGGATATGAGCCTTGGCAATGTTCTGTCGTCAGTAGCTACTGATGGCGATTACATTAAGAACCAGGTAGCCTCAGCAACTTATTACAGTGGATTCGGATGGTTTGGGAGCCTGACTTTGATTAATCCAAAAGAGCTTTATAAGATAAAGGTACAAAATACCCATATTATTAATTTATCGGGAGCACCCGTAAATACGGCCTCCACTTCAATAGATCTTGTTACAGGATGGAACTGGATCGGTTATTTGCCTCAAAATAGTTTACCTATTAATAGCGGATTCTCATCCCTTTCATTATTTGATCAGGATTATATTAAAAGTCAGACACAATCATCAACTTACTATGCCGGATACGGTTGGTTTGGTTCCCTTACAGACTTGTCCCCCGGGGAGGGTTATATGATGAAGCTTGCTTCTCCGGGTACTCTGAAATATCCTGATGCACCGTTAAAAGGGAACGCTCCGGCATCAGGTGAAATGGCCAAGATAACATTCAATCCTGCTGATTATGAGTTCAATGGAACTGTTACAGCCACAGTGGTACTGGATGGGAAAGTTGCAGGTTCTGACGATGATTTACTATTGGCATATGTTAAAGACGAGCTCCGTGGAGTTACCAGGGGGTATTATTTTGATCCGCTTGGAGTTTACCTCTTCCCGATAATGGTTTATAGTAATATAAGCGAAGGAGACAGCCTTAAGTTCAGATATTACGATGCCATGCTTGATGCAACTTATGAATGTAAAGAGAATATTTGTTTTATGAAAGATATGGTTATCTCAAATGCCTTTAAATCATTTGCATTGAGTACTTCTTCGACCATGATTCATAATGAACAACAAAATGTACCGGAAGAAATAAAATTAAAAACTTTCCCGAGTCCTTTTGCCCGTTTGCTGACTATTGAGTACAACAATTCAGTTCAGTCAAATGTTAAACTAATGATCTATGATATATACGGGAAACTGGTTAAGCAATTGGTGGATGAAGAACAGATGGCAGGTCAGTATTCAGTTCAGTGGAATTCATCATCCAATGAGGGCGGAATTTATATTATCGTACTACAGACCGGTTCTAGACAAATAACCCGGAAAGTTATACGTACCAAATAAAATAAATTGACTTTGATAAACCTTATAATAGCCTAATGAAACTAACATTAAAGATTGCTTTTATAATAGCAATTGGTCTTTATTCGAATGATGCGTTCAGCCAGCCGGCAGACTGGACGGTTTCTCCATCTGATTATAGCTCTAATGGTCAAGTTACAGCAATTGTTATTCACGGTGCTTCTGAAGTTACATCAGGTACTCTGGCGGCTTTTGTTGGAGGGGCCTGCAGGGGAGTAGTAGATGGTGTATATTTTTCTCTCATAATGAAAACTGTATTTACAGTTATCTGCTATAGTAATGTAAACTCCGGAGAAACATTGACTTTTAAATACTTTGACCCTTCAACCGGTACAGTATATGAAATTAATGAGACTTTACCATATACTACCGATATGATTGTAGGATCTGCTTCAACTCCTTTAAGCTTCCACACTTTACCGTTGATTTATAACGTTACAGGTGGAACAGGCAGTTATTGCCAGGGTGGATCAGGATTGCCGGTTGGTCTTGATAATTCGGAACCTGGTGTGACATATACTTTGTACAAAAACGGGAATCCTCAGGTGCCAACTGTTGCCGGTACAGGATCAGCCATAACTTTTGGCAACCAGCTGGCAGGTACCTACACCGTAAGCGGGAATAATTCAGGTGGAACAACCAATATGGCAGGAAGCGCAACTTTTACGGAGAATCCGTTACCTGTTGCAGCTGGAACAATTACCGGCACTTCATCCGTATGCAGGGGAAGGACGGCTGTTGCCTACACTGTGCCGCCAATTACCAATGCAACGAGCTATGTCTGGAGTTATACAGGTACCGGAGCAACGATCAATGGAACCGGCAATTCTGTTACACTGGATTTTAATTCGAGTGCGACATCCGGAAATCTGACGGTTTACGGGGTGAATACATGCGGAAACGGGGTTGTAAGCGCTGTTTTTCCGGTTACCGTTAATCCCTATCCTGATGCAGCCGGTACAATTACCGGCACTTCTGCAGTATGCCAGGGCGCTACTGCAGTTGCATACAACGTAACCCAAATTACTAATGCAATAAGTTACGCATGGACTTATTCCGGTACAGGAGCATCAATTTCAGGATCAACCAATGCTATAACAATTACCTTTTCTTCAACTGCGACATCGGGGAATCTGACAGTATATGGAGTTAACTCATGTGGAAACGGAGTTGTAAGTGCTGCTTACCCTGTTACAGTGAGTCCACTTCCAGTTGCGGCAGGTACGATTACCGGTACTGCCACTGTATGCCAGGGTGCTGCCTCAGTTTCATATAGTGTACCTACAATTACCAATGCGCTTAGTTACAACTGGGCTTATTCAGGAACGGGAGCATCGATATCAGGAACTACCAATGCAGTCACAATAACCTTTGCCTCAAATGCTACCTCTGGAAACCTGACTGTTCGTGGAGTCAACACATGTGGTAATGGAGCCTTCAGTGCAAATTATCCGGTTGTGGTTAATCCTCTGCCGGCTGTTGCCGCAATAGGGGGGGGAGCAGCAAGTGTCTGCGTCAACTCTGTTACACCAGCTTTTACTGATGTAACTGCAGGTGGAACATGGTCTGTTACACCGGTAACCGGCACAGCAAGTATCACTTCGGGTGGAATAGTTACAGGTCTGACTGCCGGAACAGTTACAGTCACCTATACAATTACCAATAGCTGCGGATCCATTTCAGCAACAAAGAGTCTGACAGTTAATTCATTACCGGCAACTCCTACAATAACTGCAGGAGGTCCGTTAACCTTCTGTTCCGGTAGCAATGTATTGTTAACCTCAAGCCCGGGAACATCATATTTATGGTCAACAGGAGCAACAACATCAAGTATAAGTGTTGCAACAAGTGGAAACTATTCAGTACAGGTAACTGATGGGAACGGATGTCTGAGTGCATCCTCTTTAACTACTGCTGTAACAGTAAATGCTCTGCCGGCAACTCCGACTATTTCAGCCGGGGGACCATTGATTTTTTGTGCAGGCGGTAGTGTAACCTTAACATCCAGTACCGGAACTTCATATTTATGGTCAACAGGAGCGACTACATCAAGTATCACTGTAACCACAGGGGGAAGTTATTCTGTGACGGTTACTAATGCAGCCGGATGTAAGAGTGCAACATCAGCGGCAACGCTGGTAACGGTAAATGCCTTACCGGCAACGCCGACTATCTCAGCCGGGGGGTCATTGAGTTTCTGTAGCGGAGGCAGTGTAACATTAACTTCGAGTGCAGGATCAGCATACCTATGGTCAAACGGAGCAACAACACAAAGCATAAATGTAACAAGCGGAGGAAGTTATACCGTTAAAGTAACAGATGGAAACGGATGTCAGAGTGCATCTTCTGCAGCCACTGTGGTAACTGTAAATGCCACACCTGCAACGCCGACTATATCTGCAGGAGGTCCATTGACTTTTTGTACAGGAAGTAACGTAACATTAACATCAAGTACAGGATCAGCATACTTATGGTCAAACGGAGCAACAACATCAAGCATAAATGTCACAACCGGTGGAAGTTATACAGTGCAGGTTACTGATGCCAACAGTTGTAAGAGTGCAGTATCAGTACCTGCAGTCGTTACGGTAAACACTCTTCCGGTGGTAAATGCAGGTGCAGATGTTACCATACCAAATGGAACAAGTACTACACTGAATGCAACAGTTTCAGGAACAGGGCCGTTTACATACAGCTGGACACCCTCTGCTCAGCTTGTCAATGCTACTATTGAAGATCCCACTACAATAAATTTATCCTCCACAACAGTCTTTACATTACTCGCAACATCAACTGCAACATCGTGTTTCAACACAGACAATGTGATTGTCACTGTATCTGGAAGTGCATTGTCTTCTGTTCCTACAGCTGCACCTTCAACAATTTGTGCCGGAACAAGTGTTCAACTGAATGCTGTTGCAAGTGGTGGTTCAGGCACTTATACATATACATGGAGTTCAAGTCCTGCTGGCTTTTCGTCTGCTGTGGCAAATCCTGTAGTTAATCCTTCAGTTACTACAGTCTATTATGTTGCAGTAAATGATGGATTTTCCATTGTTAACAGCCAGGTTACAGTTACAGTTAATGCGTTGCCGGCGACTCCGGTTATTACGTCCGGAGGTCCTACAACTTTCTGTACCGGAGGCAGTGTAACGTTAACCTCAAGTACAGGAACTACATACCTATGGTCGACCGGAGCGACTACACCAAGTATTACTGTTACCACAGGAGGTAGTTATTCTGTAACGGTAACTAATGCAGCCGGATGTTCCAGTGCCTCATCTGCAGCAACGGTGGTGACTGTAAATTCCTTACCTGCAACTCCGACTATTTCAGCGGGAGGCCCTCTGACTTTTTGTACAGGTGGCAGTGTTACATTAACATCAAGTCCGGGAACAACGTACTCATGGTCGAACGGAGCAACAACACAAAGCATAAATGCAACGACAGGAGGAAGTTATACTGTTCAGGTTACTGATGCAACTTCTTGTCTGAGTGCACCATCAATAGCAACTGTGGTAACTGTTAATACTTTACCGGCAGTACCAACAATAACTGCTGGAGGTCCTTTAACCTTTTGTTCAGGTGGGGGAGTAACATTAACCTCAAGTACCGGAACAACATATTTATGGTCAAATGGAGCGACCTCTCAAAGTATAAATGTCACTTCTACAGGAAGTTATTCTGTAATGGTCACCAATGCCAGTGGATGCCAGAGTTTAAGTTCAGCAGCTACAGCTGTAACTGTAAATCCACTTCCAACCATCACCGTAACTACTGCTCCATCATGTGCAGTTGATTTATTAACATATTCATTTGAAGTAACTGTAAGCCAGGGTACTGTGACAAGTTCATTTGGAACGGCTACAAATACAAGTAGTAATATCTGGTTAATATCAGGTGTACCTGCAGCTACAAATGTATCCGTAAAGGTGACAGATATAAATAGTTGTGAAAATACTACTGCAGTTACAGCCCCGAATTGTGCTTGCCCCATTATACAGGCGCCGGTAAGCGGAGGTGACAAATCCTACTGTGCTTCAGGTGTAATACCTGCAATTACAGCTACAGTGTCAACCGGTGAAACAGTTGATTGGTATAATTCTTCTTCAGGAGGAACATTGCTAATGGGCAGTAGTCTTACATATACTCCATCAGCTGCAGGCACTTACTATGCTCAGGCAAGAAATATCATAACAAATTGCATAAGCAGTACAAGGACTCCTGTCGTGGTAACTATGCTTGCATTACCGGCAGCAACGCTGACAAGCTCAGACGCAGATAATCAGTTCTGTGCGGGTACAAGTGTTACATTTACCGCCGGAGGAGGGACAAATTATAATTTCAGAGTAGCAGGAGCCAGCATTCAGAACGGAACTTCTTCTACATTTACTACGTCTGCTTTGGGCAACGCCCAGGTGGTGGATGTAATAGTTACAAATGCATCCGGATGTTCAGTCACTTCAGCGGGAATAATAAATACTGTCAGTGCACTGCCAATACCTACACTCTCAAGCACTGATGTTGATAATACTTTCTGTGCAGGAACAGTAGTCACTTTTACTGCAGGCGGAGGAACGTCCTATAACTTCAGAGTAGGAGGCACAAGTATGCAAACAGGGGCATTATCAACCTACACAACCAATTCACTGACTGACGGTCAGGTTGTGGATGTTCTAGTTACAAATATCAATGGATGTTCAGCCATCTCAGCCGGAATAACAAATACGGTATATTTATCACCAACGCCAACTCTCACCAGTTCTGATGCTGATAATACTTTCTGTGCCGGAACCAGCGTGACATTCACTTCAGGAGGAGGGACCAATTATAACTTCAGGGTAGCCGGCGTAAGTATCCAGAATGGCGCTTCACCGACCTTCACCACCAGTACATTAACCAATGGCCAGGTAGTGGATGTAATTGTTACAAACGCCAGTGGATGTGCAGCCACCTCAGCAGGTATTACCAATATAGTTAACCCGCCACCAGTTGCCACACTCACAAGTTCAGATGCAGATAACCTTTTCTGTTCAGGAACCAGTGTGACATTCACTGCCGGAGGAGGGACTAATTATAACTTCAGGGTAGCCGGCGTAAGTATACAGAATAGCGTTTCACCGACCTTCACAACCAGTACATTGACCAATGGGCAGAATGTGGATGTAATAGTTACTAACTCAAATGGATGTACAGCTACATCCGCACCAATTGTCAATACTGTCAGTACCATACCTGTTCCAACCCTTTTAAGTTCAGATGCGGACAATACATTTTGTGCAGGTACCAGTGTAACATTCACCGCAGGAGGCGGAACCAATTATACTTTCAGGGTGGGAGGTGTCAGTTTACAAACCGGAACATCAGCAACATACACTATAAATAACTTGACTAATGGACAGGTTGTCGATGCAGTTGTGACAAATGCTGCGGGCTGTTCTGCAACTTCAGCAGGGATCACAAATATTGTCAATGCCCTTCCTTTTATAGTTATAACCACCTCGCCTACGTGTTCAGTTGATCTGTTAACATATTCACTTGTTGTAACTGTAAGTTCCGGTACCGTCACGAGTACTTCAGGCACTGTAACCAATTCCAGTGGAAATACATGGTCAGTAAATGGTATTCCCGCTGGACAAAATATTACTATTACAGTAACAAATTCAAGTGGTTGTATAAATACTCTGGAAGTAACGGCACCTAATTGTGCCTGTCCTGTCGTCCCTGCTCCGGTAAGCGGTGGAGATAAATTTTATTGTGCATCCGGAACAATCCCGGCAATTTCAGCTACAGTTTTATCAGGTGAAACAATAGACTGGTATAGTGTTTCAACCGGAGGGACACCGCTGTTGAGCGGAAGCCTTACTTACACCCCGGCATCTGCAGGTACTTATTATGCTCAGGCAATGGATATAGTAACAAGATGTATAAGCAGTACAAGGACACCTGTGACAGTTACAATGAACCCGTTACCTTTACCTGTACTTACCAGTTCTGATGTAGACAACATTTTCTGTTCAGGTACAAGTGTAACCTTTACTGCCGGAGGCGGAACAATGTATAACTTCAGAGTGGGAGGTGTCAGTGTACAAAACGGAACATCAGCAACGTACACTTCAAGTACTTTGACTAATGGCCAGGTTGTCGATGTAATTGTGACAAACGCGAGCGGATGTGCAGCGACATCAACCCCTATCTCGAATACAGTTAATTCTACTCCGGTTCCAACACTCGTAAGTTCAGATGCAGACAATATTTTCTGTTCCGGTGCAAGTGTTACTTTTACAGCCGGTGGAGGAACAGTTTTTGACTTTATGATAGATGGGATAAGTGTTCAAAACGGAGCTTCTTCCACTTATACTTCTTCATCATTAACCAATGGTCAGGCTGTTAGTGTAAAAGTCAGTAATGCAGGAGGTTGTACAGCCACATCATCGGGAATTACAAACACTGTTAACCAGGCACCTATACCTACTCTTACCAGTTCCGATTCTGATAATATTATTTGTGAAGGAACCAAAGTGATTTTCACTGCTTCCGGCGGAACAAACTACAACTTCCGGGTGGGAGCAATTAGTGTACAGAATGGTATATCAGACACGTTAACTACAACATCGTTAACCAATGGACAGGTTGTGGATGTGATTGTTAGCAACTCCAGCGGATGCTCAGTTACTTCAGCCGGGATTACAAACACTGTTGTTTCCCAACCTAAAGCAAATGCAGGATCAGGAGGTAATGTATGTGATCTGAACTTCAAATTAAGTGCTGTACCAAGCACAGGTATTGGTACATGGATGAAAACCTCCGGTACCGGTAGTGCTACTTTTGCTCCAAATGAGAATAGTCCTGATGCTGTGGTCACAGTGACAGAGTATGGTACATACAATTTTACCTGGACAGAGTTAAGTGGTCAATGTTCAAGTATTTCCATAATTAGTGTAAACTTCTATGAGCAACCTGTTGCCGATGCCGGAACGGGTGGCAATAATTGCGGGCTGGGATTCCTATTAAATGGAACATTAAATACGGGTATCGGTACCTGGTCAAAAGTAAGCGGTCCCGGAAGTGTAACATTTACTCCTGATGCAAATAATTTAAATGCTACGGCCACTGTGACGGCATTTGGGACATATAAATTCAGATTGACGGTTCTCAACGGAACATGTTCAGCCACTTCTGATGTTACTGTTGTTTTCATTCAGCAACCACCTGCGAATGCAGGTTCTGGCGGCAGCGAATGTGATAATGATTTTGTTCTTAATGCTCTTGCAACAGGTACCGGAGTGGGAACATGGGCAAAAATCAGTGGTCCTGGCAATGCTGTATTTACCCCTGATAATCATCAGCCTGATGCAACTGTTACAGTAGATCAGTTTGGGACTTATGATTTTGGTTGGACTGTAGTAAACAGCACATGTACTTCAAGTGGTGTGGTAAGGGTGGTATTCCATGACCTGCCTGTGATAAATGCCGGAGCAGACACGGCAGTCTGTAAGGGTAGCACTATTCAGTTACTTGCAGAGGGAGTTGGTGCATTTAACTGGGTGCCAGCTGATTTGCTTAACAATCCAGCCATATTTAATCCGGTTGCCAGTCCTGAGACAACTACAACATTTAGAGTTAATCTTACAGATCAATTCGGATGCAAAAATTCTGATTCTCTTATTGTAGAGGTAATAGAAAAAGCTGTGGCTGATGCTGGTCCTGATCAGGTTCTTGACTATGTGTTTGAAACCACAATGAATGCTCAGCTTGCCAATGATTCAGAGACTGGTATATGGTCAGTAATTTCTGGAACCGGTCAGTTTGCTGATAATAAATATAGTAAGACCTCTGTGACAGACCTGTCGGTTGCAGAAAATTTGTTTCTATGGACAGTAAGTAATGGTGTTTGCCCTTCATCGTCTGATTCTGTAAAAATAACAGTGAATGATTTTATAATTCCAACATTAATTACACCAAATATGGATGGGAAGAATGACTATTTTGTGTTAAGGGGATTAAGCACTCTGGGTATAACAGAGTTGATAATTTTTGACAGGAGGGGAGCACAGATGTATAAAAACAGCCATTACGATAATACATGGAATGGGGTTGACTATAATGGAAACTCTTTACCAGACGATACTTACTTTTATGTTATTCGAACTGAAAATGGGAAATCTCTTAGTGGTTACATTGTAATAAGGCATTAAAAATGAAAAGAATAATTAAATCAGTCATCTTACTTCTGATACCTCTCAGCTTGTCAGGCCAGATACCACCAGTCACAAGTCAGTATGTTCTTAATCCGCTTATTATAAACCCGGCTTATGCCGGTAACACAGGTGCATTGAATATAGCAGCATTTTACAGGAGACAATGGGTAGGCATAACGGGATCTCCGGAGACAATGACCCTGGCTATAGATGCTCCCATTCTTGAAGGAAAACTGGGCGTGGGCCTGATAGTTGCAAACGATAAAATAGGAGTAACTAAAAATACTCACTTCAGCACTAATTATTCCTATAAGATCAAAATGGATAAGGGAAACTTATCTTTTGGACTGGGTGCCGGACTCATTACCACAAATACCAAATGGTCAGATCTTGTGGTACTTGATCCGGGTGATGAGAATTATCTTTCCGATTCACACGTCTTTGTTGTACCTGAGTTTAGTTTTGGAGCTTTTTATTCATACCAGAATTACTTTGGAGGTATTTCTATTCCCAGGCTGTTGGGATATCAATTTGATGTTAGTAAGAACAAATATACCCTGAGTTTCAACCCGGGTCAGTATTATTATATGATTAACTCAGGTTATTTATATACAATCTCACCTAAACTTAAGTTTTTTCCTTCAACTCTCATAACTGTTTCATTTGGAGAGAAGATCCTCTATGATCTTAATGCACATTTCATCATTTATGACCGGTTTTGGGGAGGACTATCATACAGGAATAAGAGATCATTAGCTGCATTAATGCAGTTTGCTGTTAACAATCAGCTTAAAATTGCATACACTTATGATTTTGATTTCGGGAAATTGGGTCGCTATAGTAATGGCTCACATGAGATTATGTTCAGATATGAATTTCGTTATAAAATTAATGCAATTAGTCCATTGATTTTTTAATATTTGTAACTGATATCATAAGGGTATTATTTACAGTAAGTTTCTCTGCTTTTTGAAATGATGATGAATTTAATGTTTTTGGTACCTAAACTCCGGATACTTAATGATATCTTTGGTTTTTAATATTTTACAATGTTACGAAATTTGATTCCGGTCCTGTTGATTGCTTTTTCTTCCAATATTTTATTGGGCCAATCTGAAACATATTCGGTCAAAAAGACAGAATTCAGCACCGATGAGTATGACGAATTCTCACCTGTTTTTTATAAAAACTCTATAGTATTTTGTACAAACAGGAATCCCAGCATTGTCTCTGAATATTATAACCAGGAAAATAAGGGTCTCTTTAAAATATACTATGTAGATACAACAAGTAGCGAGAACTGGCAAAGACCGCGATTGTTTTCAAAAAGCCTTACATCACACTTCAATGATGGTCCGGTAACATTTAATAGTCTGGGTGACACAATATATTTTTCCAGGAATCAGGAGGTCGGTGGAAAATTATACGGCAATTCAAAACTGCGCAATAACCTGGGAATCTTTTATGCAGTTTTAAGTGGCCAGAAATGGACTAAAATCAGGGATCTGCGAATTAATGATGAATGGTATAACGTTACAACTCCATGGCTTTCTCCTGATGGCAGGAAATTATACTTTGCTTCTGACAAGCCGGGTGGATATGGCGGATCAGATCTTTATTACACAGAATGGAAAGGTGGCTATTGGAATGAACCGGTGAATTTGGGTCCCCAGATTAATACCGAAGGCAATGAGGTTTATCCCTACATTAATCCAGCCGGAGAGCTTTTGTTTTCTTCAGACGGACATCATGGTTTTGGAGGGAAAGATATTTATTTTTCCAGATTTTCAGATTCTGCATGGCTTAAACCTGTTCTCCTTGATGAGCCAATAAATTCTGAATTTGATGATTTCGGAATAATCACTGACACACTGATGGGCGAAGGATATTTTTCCTCAAACAGGGGTAAGTCAATTGATATTTACCACTTTAAAACAATATATCCTCAGATATTCTATTCCGGGATTCAGAATGAAAACCAATATTGTTTCAGATTCAATGATGACGGAGAAATAGTGATTGATACTCTTAATCTAAAATATATATGGGATTTTGGTGATGGTGAGAAGGCCTCCGGAAGGACTGTAAGCCATTGTTATACAGGACCGGGAAATTATTTAGTTAAACTTGATATTGTTGAAAGATCGAATGGAAGGCTCTTTTTCTCAAAACTGGACTATAGTCTGGAACTTAGAGATTTTCAACAGCCTTATATCAATTCTCCTTCATATGGACTAAAAGGAGATTTGATGAAATTTGACGCTCTTAAATCATATCTTCCAGGATTCGAAATTCTGAGTTATTCATGGGCTTTCGGGGATGGGGTAAGATCCTCTGGTAAAAGTGTTGAACATAAGTACAATGAAAAGGGAGAATATATAGTCAATCTCGGATTAACCTTAAAATCTCTGACAACAGGAAATGTTCACGGGACAGGCGTCTCAAAGAAAATATCAATTTTTGATAACAAGAATGTGATGGATACCTATGTTTCTGAAAAAGCCGCTGTTAAGCCACTATTGACTGATATCCGGAATTATGAGAACGCCAGAATTCAGATTCAGTATTCTGCTGAAAATGAATTAAAAAAGGAAGCCGTTTTCTGTATTGAGTTAGTATCATCAAAAAATAAAATTAGTCTTGCGGGTAGTGAATTCGGAAAGATTCCGGATAAATACACAATAGAAGAAAGGTTTAATCCTGAGGATAGCTCGTATAGTTACGTTATTGACAGGCAGATGAGCCTTATGGCGACATATCCTGCATTTAAGGAGATCTCTGATCTTGGGTTCAATAAAGCCAGGATAAAGATATTATTACTTCGCAATGATGCTGAAAAGGAGCTCTTTAATCTCATTAAGATATATGGCGCTCTGGCAGATTCTTATTTTGACAGTTCGGAGAATTTGACCTCAAATGCTTATATAATGCTCGATCAGGTAGTTAAGCTGATGGATAAGTATCCTTCCCTGAAAATTGAAATAGCGGTCCATACTGACAATATAGGGTCAGAAGCCGCCAATCTCGCATTGACACAACAGCGTGCTAAAATATTGGTCGACTACCTTATAAACAGAGGCATTAGCTCACAGAGAGTTATTCCGAAAGGTTTTGGTGATTTAAAACCTATTGCTCCAAATTTTCTGGAAAAAGACAGAATCTTAAACAGGCGTATCGATTTTAGAATTATCAATTGATACCGGATAGGATGATCAGCTTATCGGCATATGAGATTTTATTACTTTTAATAAGGAAGCAGGATTATCCAGTAATAAATTATTCCGAGAGATTCGCGAAGAGTTTTCAGAATCTTATTTTTCCATGACCGGTTGGTTTTATAGTCAGGAAGAGAAATTATTCCGATATTGTATTTTCCGTCAAGAATCTTATTGTAAGTAAACCATGTTCTTTTAGCATGTTCTCCAAGTGTGATAATATTGATTCCTTCCACCTTCATTCTGGATGTTTTGAGCCAGTCGCGGAAAGCCAGAGCGCTTGAAAGGGTTCTGTTAATCCTGACTCTGTGACCAGGAACAGATATAACCTTTGAAGAATCAAGCCCCATTGATAAAAGCCTGTTTCTTGCCAATTCAGAATGTGAGCTATAATTGTTGTTAATCCTGAATTTATTATTTAATTTACCAATATAGTATACAGAATTTTTCTGATATGACAGATGGATTTTATCATCAAAAACCAACTCTTTTATATACAGGTTCCGGTCGCCTGATTTGCCAACCATGTCATTGTCAAATTGAATCATCACGGAATCTATCTTATTCAGGTTTCCGCTCCAATTGAATTTGAATTTTCGCTTCCTATGATCTGCAACAAAACCGGAAACCAGAGAATCATTTACAAAAACATTAAAATGAGCGCTGTTTTGATCACTCAATTCACTATAGGCATCAATTTCAATAGTATGTTCAATGTTTTTTTCAAGACCTTTTAGCTTGCCAGAAGTATTAAATACCAGATATCCATTAGTATAAACCTGGAAATATCCGGAAATCTTTATTCCTGTAGTTATAACGAGATCATAATCATCTTTTTTAAATTCATTATACGCCATTTCTATAGCATATGGCGGTAACCATCCCTCAATTATAAGAAGATTAGCTTTCACCTTTTCAGTTTTTGAAAGATAATCCGACAGAGAGAACATGGTGGTGAAGAATAATGGTATACTTAACAAGGATATTATAAATATTAGTAGTAAAAGTTTTTTTTGGAGGATTTTGATGAGCATACTGTATTATTTTAAACAAAGGTAACAGTTCATTTGTAACATACTATTACTGGTTTAAATTAAAGGGGTATTTTAAATGTCGCTTTTTATAAAAATCTACGGTAAATGGAGGTATCTTTAGTTTAGTTTTGATATTGATCAGAAACATTAAATGAAACATCTTCGTGGATTATATTCGTTTAAAGAGGGAGGGTGCTTGATATTTAGGAAAAGGGTTGTTTCCCTCAATATCGTTTGGACAACACGACATATTGATTAAGCCCTTTCATCGGGGAACTAGCCAATAAATACGAAAAGGTGTAATAATGTCAGTTATGATTTGACGAAAGGAATTAATATTAGATACTTGTAAAAAATTAACGTAAACAAAATTATAAACCATGAACGGATCTTATCAACTTCAAAATTTTACCAAGAATAAAGAAACTGAGGTAACCAGGCTTAAAACTCAGGTTGAATTATTTTTTGAAAAAGAATTTGATTTGTATAAAAAAATCGGATTGAAAGATGGAATGGACCTTATTGAATGTGGTAGCGGTCCAGGGTATCTAATTAAGAATATCCTCGAAAGACTTCCTGCATGCAATGCCTTTGCCCTTGAAATTGATTCTTTTTTGTATTCTGTGCTTGTAGAGAATTCAACTTCAGACGGCAAAAAGCTTTATACCCCTATAAACGGATCCATTTATGACACTAAGTTTCCTGATAATAAATTTGATTTTGTTATTACACGGTTGGTTGTCGAGCATTTAGAAGAACCTTTGAAAGCGATAAATGAACTTAGCAGGATTCTAAAACCAGGAGGTAAACTGGTTATCGTAAGTAATGATTTTGCATATCATCTGCTTACATACCCGGTAATCCCTGAATTAGATGAAATGTATGATGCCTATTGCAAATCTAGATTTTCAGAAGGTGGTAATCCATTAATCGGTCGTCAACTCCCCGTGTACCTTGAAAATTCAAATTTTGAAAAAGTTAGATTTGAAATAGTTGCAGTGCATAGTAAATTGTCAGGAGATGAATCTTTCCTAAAAGCAGAGAATGTCAATATTTCAAAGAGTCTTGTTGAAGGAGGGTATCTTGACAGGAATATTCTATCAAATCTTGTTGAGAAATGGTTTCAGATGCTTAAAGATCCTTTTCATATATTGTACAGGCAACTGGTGCTTGTAAGCGGAGAAAAAACAGCAGGTAAAACACTAAAACCATATTCAAAGGAGCTGGAAGCAGCTCTTAAAGGTAAACCTATTAAAGACGAGTCAACTGAAGCAGTAAGCCCTCAGGAACAGCAGCGTCAGAAGTTTATGAAATTAATGAATAGAACCCAGCTTTCAAAATTGCCAGATATTTCTTCCTCCGCGACACACAAGACTATTACATCAAACTCAGATGTTGAATATGCGGATAAAGGTGGAGCTGATAATATAAGAAACAGATTCTTTGATGCTAATAAGGTTGAGACCACAGTCAGTTCCATATGGAAAAAAATTCTAAAAACTGATCAGATTAATTTAGACGATAATTATTTTGATATTGGAGGAGACTCTATTCTTATACCTGAAATGGTTCAAATGTTATATGACAAACATGGTATAAAACTTAAAATTCTGGATATTTTTGACAATCCATCAATACGTACTTTATCTGATTATATTATTAAAAACAATCGCTGACATTAACTTTTGTAATTGGTATTCAAAGCTAATAGTAGACTATTAATTGTAAAATATTATAAAAATAAGAATGAAGACCGAAACTAATATTAAGTATAATACTAATGATATCGCAATAATAGGATTATCAGGTAGGTTTCCTGGTGCGGAGGATATTAATGCGTTTTGGGATATCATTAAAGATGGAAAAGAAACTATATCTTATTATACAAAAGAAGAACTTTTAGAAAAGGGAGTAAATGCCGAGCTCCTGAAAAATCCTGATTATGTATTTGCTGGAGGTAAAATTGATTCGGCTGATAAATTTGATTCATCTTTTTTCGGTTATACTCCCAGAGAAGCTGATTTTATGGATCCTCAACACAGGGTTTTTCTTGAGGAGAGCTATTCAGCATTGGAAAATGCTGGTTACGATCCTGAAAGATTTGATGGAGATATTGGAGTTTTTGCCGGGTGCAGCAGCAACAGATATTTACTAAAAAATCTTTCTCCGCATGTTGAAGTTTTAAATTCTTTGGGAGAACTGCAGACAATAGTAAATAATGATAAAGATTTTCTAACAACACGTGTTTCTTATAAACTTAATTTAACAGGTCCAAGTGTTAATGTGCAAACTGCTTGTTCAAGTTCTCTGGTAGCAATTCATTTTGCCTGCCAGAGTCTGATAACGAATCAATGTGATATGGCTCTCGCTGGTGGTGTATTTGTTATGATACCACATGGGGAAGGGTATATTTTTCAGGAAGGGAGCATTGATTCACCCTCAGGACATTGTCGTCCTTTTAATAAAGACTCCGACGGGACTATTTTCAGTGAAGGTGCAGGAGTAGTAGTTGTAAGAAGACTTGAAGATGCGGTACGAGATCATGATAATATTTTAGCAGTAATCAAAGCAACTGCAGTAAATAACGATGGATCAATGAAAGTTGGTTTTATGGCTCCCGGAGTATCCGGACAAGTCAGGGTTATTTCTAAGGCGCTTAAGGTCGCAGGTATTGATCCGGAAACAATTTCTTACATAGAAACACACGGGACAGGGACAAAATTAGGCGATCCAATTGAAATTGAGGCCCTAAGAAGAGCATTTTTAACTCCATCGGGGAGAACACATTATTGTGCGCTTGGCTCTGTTAAAGCTAATATAGGCCATCTTGATGCTGCAGCCGGAGTAACAGGTCTGATAAAAGCTGCATTGGCTTTGAAGAATCAGCAATTGCCTCCACTAGTCAATTTCACTTACCCTAATCCTGAACTTGATATCGAACGAAGTCCTTTCTACATAAATAGGGAGCTAAAAAATTGGGTCGATGGGGCCTCTCCAAGAAGAGCTGCGATAAGTTCATTTGGAATAGGCGGGACCAACAGCCATGCGATTCTGGAAGAATGGATTCCTGATGTTTCAATAGCATCACTTAGACGGTTTCTTCTTCTTCCTATATCTGCCAAAAGTGAATTGGCTCTGCAGGGTATGTATAATAACCTTACTGAACATCTGGGTACTACCTCAGATAATATTGATGACATTGCTTTTACACTTCAAATCGGAAGAAAAGAATTCGGGCACAGGGGTCTATTTATATATGATAAATCTGATATTAACAACAGCGAAACATTTGATTTATCGTACTATAATGGACTGCAAAAACTTGTTAAACCTAAGACAGTTTTTATGTTTACAGGTCAAGGGTCACAATATATAAATATGGCAAGAGGACTCTATGAACAATTCGATTCTGTCAAAACAATAATAGATTATGGTAATACTCTGTTGATAGAGAATATTAACTTAAATCTTCTCGATATTATTTTTAATGATAATGAAAGTAATAAAAAATTAATAAATAATACCTCCATCGCTCAACCCGCTCTGTTTGTTTTACAATTCGCTATTGCAAACCTGTTAATTGAATTCGGGGTTATACCACAGATTCTTATCGGGCATAGTATCGGTGAAATTACAGCTGCATGTCTTTCCGGAGTATTTTCATTTGAAGATGCAATAAAGGTAGTAGCGTGGAGAGGGAAGCTGATGCAGGAACAGGTACCTGGAAGTATGCTTTCGATTAATTTATCCAAAGATCAGGTTATTCCTTTGTTGAGTGATGAAGTTGAACTCGCCTTGCATAACGCTCCAAATTTTTGTGTGGTATCAGGGTCCTTTGATGCTATTGCCCAATTCGAGAAAAAATTATATAATATATTTCCAAACTGTCGGGCAACCCGCTTAAAAACTTCGCATGCGTTTCATTCAAAATTCATGGAACCAGCTGTGGCTTCTTTTTTGAAAGTAATGGAGGAAATAGAATTTAATAGACTTAATATACCTTTCCTGTCAAATGTTACAGGAACGTGGATCACTGAAGAGGAAGCATTAAGCCCCAATTACTGGGCTTCACATATAAGATCAATGGTTAATTTTAATGATGGTGTTGTTGAATTAATCCAAGATCAAAATAGTATATTTATTGAAATTGGTCCAGGGAGTTCATTGTCAATGTTTTTATCTCAATTCCCTGTAGATAAATCCCTTATTAGTGTTTCTACCCTGAGACATCCAAATCTTTCTACTAATGATGTAACCTTTTTTTTCAAATCAGTTGCAGATTACTGGCTCAAAGGTGGTATTATTAATTGGGAACATTTTTATGAGGAAGAGAAAAGATTTAGAGTTCCTTTACCAACCTATCCGTTTGAAAAACGAACACATTGGGTAAATCCTTTGGTCCAACGTTCCGACAAAAATATTTTAATGGGAGAAAGGAGTGGTTATCAAAGTTCCGGTGCAACCAAACCAGATGTTAATGGAACCAGTACAGAATCAAGTGATTTTTACCATGAGAGACCTTCTCTGGTGAATGATTTTATAGCTGCAGATTCAGATATTGAAAAAAGTATCGCAGCTATTTGGGAGAAATTATTAGGTATAAAAAATATTGGAGTAACTGATAATTTTTTCCTGATAGGCGGGCATTCTCTTCTGGCAGCACAAATTATTAACAAGATAAATGAGGAGTTCAAATCATCGATTACAATCGGGACGTTTTTTAATTTCCCTACAATAAGAGGTCTGGTGGAGAATGCCTCCTTCGAGCATAAAGTGGGAGCTTCAGAACAAGTACTATCTAATGTGGATCAAACAGGAGCACTGCTTTTATCTCCCAGCCAGGAGAGGTTCTGGACTATCGAACAGATTGATAATAATACTGCGAACAATATTAGTTTTTCCTTTCTTTTTGAAGGTAGCCTAAATACAGAATTATTCGTTAAGAGCCTTGAAGAACTGTTTGAAAGACATAAGGTCTTGAAAAGTTATTTCAGGGTAGAAAATGGAACTCCGGTCGCATATATTGACAAGGATTCAGGGATTAATATTTCATTAATAGACTTTTCTGGAATACCCAGCTCTGATTTGGAAGACAAATTGCAGGAATTCATGGAAAATGCAAGCAAAACAAAGTTTATTATTGAACACGGCCCGTTATATAAATTTTCGTTACTTAATATTGGAAATGGAAAAAGTTTGTTTCATTTAACAATTCATCACCTGATTTTTGATGGTTGGTCATGGGGTATATTCACCAGGGAATTAAAGGAAATTTACAATAGCCTTATTTCAGGTACAAAAACTGAATTAGACCCTCTCCCCCTAAATTATTTTGAATATGCACAGCTGGCCAGGCAGGAGGATCCGAATGTAAAATATGAGGAGTTAAAGGAGTTTTGGAAGAAAAAGTTAGCTGGTATTAGCGGTAAATTAAACTTCCCGCTTGATTTTAAACGCAAAGAAATATCAACTGGATCAGGGGGTCGTGTAGATTTGAATCTTGGGGAAGAAAGATCCGAGAAAATTAAGGAATACTGCAATAAGGAGAATGTTACACTTTATATGTTTTTTCTGTCGTTGTTTGGATTTTTATTAAGTCGTTATTCAGGCGACGATGATATTTGTATCGGATCTCCAACAGCAAACCGACCAAGTTCGAATCTTGAGAAGTTAATCGGATTGTTTATAAATTCCATAGTACTAAGATTACAATTTAATGAAGAATTAAAATTTTCAGACTTACTCCAAAAAGTTAAAAATGTAGCAATTGATGCCATATCACATCAGGATTTGCCAATTGAAAATCTGGTCGATCTCTTACAACCTGAGCGAGTTCTAAATATGAATCCCATTTTTCAGGTGATGTTTGCATGGCAAAATGCACCTCGTCCACCATTGGATCTAATGGGAATCCGTTCTGAAAGAGTATTTCAGAAAAACGGTGTTTCCCCTCTTGATATGACCTTCTATGCCTGGGAAGAAAATGATTCTGTAATAGGGGAAATTGAATTTTCCACTGACATTTTTAAACGCAGTACTATTGAAGCATTTAAGGAGAACTTTATTTATCTTGTGGACCAAATAATTAAGTATCCTGAGATTTTTTTAAAGGATGTTCCGATTATTTCAGATAAAGAAAAAGAACGGTTAGCAGAATTTAATAGAACAGAGACCTTCGTTCCAGATGTTCTTGTACAGAATTTGTTTGAGCAGCAGGTTAATTTATTCGCTGATAAAATTGCTGTTGAAAGTGTTACCGGAGGAGGAAACCTGAATTATTCAGAACTCAATGAACGCGCAAATCAACTAGCGCAATATTTGCAGGGAAGAAAATTTAAAGAGGGTTGTATTGCAGGAATAAGTATGACCCGGTCTGAAAGTATGCTTGTCGCTGTTCTTGGAGTATTAAAGGCAGGTGGAACCTACCTTCCCCTTGATCCGGCTTTTCCGGATGATAGGTTATTGTATATGATTGAGGACTCAGGTGCAACGTTTTTGATAACAGAAGACATGTTTAAGCATAGGTTTATCGAATCAAATACTAATGTTATTGTTTATGATGCAGAACAAATCACTATCTCGAAAGAGAGTTCAAATCCTGTTCATATAAATGTAGATGTCAACTCAATCGCTTATATTATTTATACTTCTGGTTCTACGGGTAAACCTAAAGGAGTTAAAGTTCACCATAAGGCCCTGGTTAATTTTATCACAAGCATGTCGAAGAGACCGGGTCTTACTCCAGAAGACAAACTTCTTGCCGTTACAACACTTTCATTTGACATTTCCGGACTTGAAATGTTTTTACCAATTTCTCAAGGAGCTACTGTTTATATAGCAGATAATGAACATATTAATGATGGGGAGGGCTTGTCCAGGATTATCTCAGAATACAATATCTCAATAATGCAGGCAACTCCAGTAACCTGGACAATTCTGCTCGCAAGCGGCTGGCAGGGTAATAAAAAGCTTAAAGCATTATGTGGTGGTGAGGCTGTTCAGCCAAGTCTTGTCAGGGATTTAATAAACAAGGTCGATTCCGTATGGAACATGTATGGCCCCACAGAAACCACTATTTGGTCCTCATGTGAGTTGTTAACCGATTATAATCAAATTCTAATTGGAAAGCCCATTGCTAATACCAAATTTTATATTCTCTATCACAAACAAGAACAGCCAATTGGAGCATGTGGAGAGTTATGTATTGGAGGGATGGGTGTATCTAAAGGATATCATAACCGGGAAGAACTTAACAAAGAAAAATTTGTATTATGGAATGATGAAGTGATATATAGAACAGGAGATCTCGCACGATTTCTCGATGATGGGAGAGTTGAACTTTTTGGAAGAACCGATAATCAGATAAAATTGCGGGGTTTTAGAATAGAACCAGGAGAAATTGAATTCCAGTTAAGCCAGCTCGAGGGAGTAAAAGAAGCAATTGTTAAACTTGAGAAATTAGCTGAGAATGATGAGAGGCTAGTTGGATATTTAAAAGTGGATGATTCTTTCATATTTAGTCGGGAGGCGGTTGTGAAATCAATCGATACCAAACTACCGAATTATATGATCCCTTATTCATTTATGACAATGAAGGAATTCCCAAGAACTTTGAATGGAAAGGTTGATAGGAAAGCTCTCATATTTAAATTCAATGATTTGCCTGGGGTACCGGACAGAGTAAGTCTGGATATTAAAACTTTAAATCCTACGGAAAAGAGAATATTTGATATCTGGTGTGATATACTAAAGACTAATGACATTTTGATTACTGATAATTTTTTTGAAATAGGAGGAAATTCCCTTCTGGCAATTTCTGTAATGGCTCAGATAAATTCAAACTTCAATAGCAGCCTGGGTCTAAGAGTCTTTTTTGATAGTCCGCGTATAATTGATCTGGCAGAGGCTATTGATATTGTAGTTCAGAAAACATTGATAAATGATACTGCGGGGAGAATAAACGGGAATAGCATAAAGGTCGTAAAAGGGGAAATTTAGTACATAATTAATATCTAGGAAATTTGATCAGCATTTTATGGAAGAATTAATTCATCTTACAACTACTACAAATCTTCCTCTGTCATTAAATCAGAAGAGATTGTGGATAATGTCGCAGTTAGATAAGCATAATCCTGCTTATAATATTCAGATGACATACCTGCTGGAGGGCGTCATCGATATAGAGATTTTCAGGAAAAGCGTGTCCCAGTTATTCGAACGTCAACATACACTATTTTCTGTGTTCAGGGAGGAAAATGGAGTTCCCTGTATTGATATTATTAAGAGTTCAGTAAATGTTGAGCTGATTGATTTTTCTGATATATCTGTTCAGTCGAGGAGAGAAGAAATTCTTTCGTTTGCCGGAGAAGATTCCAGAAAAAGTTTTGATATAGAAAAGGGTCCCTTGTACAGATTGTTTCTGCTTAAGGAAAGCGAAGAGTGTTATGTCTTTTATGCTTCTTTTCACCATATTATTTTTGATGGATGGTCAATAAAGGTATTTATTCAGGATTTAAGCCGGATCTATAATAATCTTATTAAAGGGGTTGATGAAAAGCTTGAACCGCTGCAATATTATAGTTATGATTTTGCTGCATCTGAAGATCTAAAAGGATCTCCGGTTGATGAAGATGCAATGCTTGAATTCTGGAAAGAGAATTTAAAAGATACTCCCGTTGAGTTAAAATTTCCGTACGATTATCCCAGGAAAAAAAAATCCAGTGGTTTTGCCTTCAGGGAGTCACTTAAAATTCCAAAAGAAAAAACTGATAAGTTAAAGGAACTGTCTAAAAATGGGAACTCAACGCTTTTTCAGACAATGCTTACGGTTCTGGGAGTATTAATTCATAAATATACGGGTGAAGCTGATTTTTGTATCGGAGTGCCGGTTTCAAATCGTCGGTCATTCCCGGCTTTCAGAATATCCGGTCTGTTCGTAAACACTGCTGTGGTGCGCATGAAGATTGACAATAGGAATAACCTGATTCAGAATATTATTAATCAGCATGAGTTTACAAAAAAAGCAATTTCAAATTCCAGACTCCCTTTTGAGAAAATAGTTGAGACTGTTAATCCTCAACGAATCAATGGAATCAACCCATTTTTTCAGATTTCATTGTCATGGGTTAATAACCTGTCAATGACCCTGGACCTGGGGGATGTCTCTGGCAAGTGGACAGCGCCGAAAAAAGGTGTAACTCCTTTCGATATAACATTCTATATATGGGAGAACGGTAATATGCTTGAAGGCGAAATTGAATGCTCTGCTGACATCATGCGATATGAAAGTCTGATAAGGTTGAGGAATCACTTTCTTACCCTGGTAGATAATATTGTGGAGGATGCTGATTCTCCGGTCGAATTGCTTTCTATTATCTCAGATCAGGAAAAGAAATTGATCACTAGCATCAACAATACGCAGACGCCTTATTCAAAAGAAAAAACAATAGTCCGGTTATTTGAGGAGAGAGCATCAGTTGTTCCTGAAAATGAAGCAATTGTGTTTGATGATTGCAGAATAACATATTCCGAATTAAATGAGAAAGCTAACCGGCTGGCAGAAGTTTTAAAATCCTCTGATGTAAAGCCAGGTGATTTAATTGGATTATTGCTTAGGCGATCTCCTGATCTTATTGTTTGTTTACTGGCAATATTCAAATGTGGGGCAGCTTACGTCCCCTTAAATCTTTCTGATCCTGATTATCGGATACTGTCAATTATTAAAACAGCTGATATTAAATTTGTAATAACCAATATTGACCAGGATTTAAAGATCCCGGGTAGTTGTGAGCGGCTTAGCATCGAACAGTTAGTTGATCAATCAGCCGGAGTAAGGGTTACAGGCAAAAATTTTGAAGGCAGGTCAACTGATAATGCATACATTATATTTACCTCTGGAACTACAGGGACGCCAAAGGGAGTGCTTGTAAATCATCGGTCTGTCATTAATATTATCGAGTGGGTCAACAGAACTTTTAATGTTTCTTCAAAGGACAAATTGCTTTGGATAACAAATCTGAGCTTTGACCTTTCTGTGTATGATATTTTTGGAATACTTGCTGCCGGAGGTTGTATCAGGATAGTGAATGAGGATGACAGGTTAGATCCTGAAAAGCAGTATGATATTATATTAAATGAAGGAATAACATTTTGGGATTCTGCACCCCAGAGTCTGCAACAGATTACTCCATTTCTTAATAAAAGCAGGGATGCAGGTTTGTATAATTCTCTTAGATTAGTTTTCCTAAGTGGTGACTGGATTCCCTTATCCTTACAACCAACAATTACATCTGTTTTTAATTCTGCTGTAGTCGTTGGTTTGGGTGGAGCAACTGAAGCGACAATATGGTCGAATTATTTTATAATTGATAAAATAAATCCCGAATGGAAAAGCATTCCATATGGAAAACCTATACAGAATGCCCGATACTATGTTTTTGATGATATGATGAGACACTGCAGAGTCCAACAACCGGGCAACCTCTATATCGGAGGAGATTGTCTGGCACTTGGCTACTACAATGATCCTGTATTATCAGATTCAAAATTTATAAATGATCCATATAATGAAGGTTCAAAACTATACCTGACAGGAGATAAGGCACAATGGATGGCTGATGGTAATATTGAATTTTTGGGAAGGGAAGATGATCAGTTAAAAATCAGAGGCTACAGAGTTGAGATTGGTGAAATCAAAAATATGGTGTTGCTTAATAAGGCAATAAAGGAGGCAATTGTAATACCAGATAAATCTAACCGTCATGATATTAAAGTAATATTGTTTATTACAACCCACAATAACTCCAAATTGGAACTTAAGGAGCTGAGGAAAGAATTGAGGGCTTGCCTTCCGGAATATATGATTCCGGCTGAAATATTTCAGTATCCGGAATTTCCTGTAACAAAAAACGGTAAAGTAGACTCGAAGAAGCTTTTGGATGACTACCTTAAAGGATTGGAGAGTAAAAGCCAGAAGAAGACTGATAATAAACCTGGGGATGAGAATATCCCTTTGAGCTCCATGGAAAAGAAAATTCACAAAATCTGGTGCGAAACATTGAACATCTTTTCCATAGAACGTAATGATAACTTTTTTGATATAGGGGGAAATTCACTTTTATCTTTCCGTCTGATAAATAATATAAAAGAACAGCTTGGGTGTGTAATGTCGTTTAAAGAGTTTTTATCCCATCCGACTATTTCCGAATCAGCAATATTTATTGATGATAAGTGTCCCAAAGTAAGCAGGACAATTAAACTTTCCCATCTTACCAGAACATTAAATCTGCCTCTTAGCAGAAATCAGAAAAGGCTATGGCTGATTTCAAAGATTCAAACTGATATCCCGTCTTACCTGATTGCATTCTCCTATAAACTTACAGGTTCTCTTGACCGTGTTGTATTTAAAAAGAGTGTAGACATTTTGTTCCAGCGACATAATATTGTTTTTTCCAGAATAAGAGAAACGGATGGCGAACCATATTGTGATATTGTCCCAACTGAAACAGATATTTCCTTCATTGATTTTACAGGATTACCTGAAGCTGACAAGGAAAAAAGGACACTTGAGTTTATAAAAGAGGTATCGCAAAAAGCATTTGATTTAAAGCAAGGCCCTCTCTATCGTTTATATCTTATTATGACACGTGCCAATGAATATTATTTTCATTTCAGCATTCATCATATCGTATTTGACGGGTGGTCCTGGTCAGTTTTCGTTAATGATTTAAATGAGATTTACAGCAGGCTTTTACGGGATAAGTCAATCGATCTTAAGAAATTGGAATTTCAACAATATGACTATGCTCACTGGGAAAAAAACTCACTGGATACCTTTCAGGAGTATGAATTGAAAAAATTCTGGAAAGAGAATCTGACCGGATCAAACCCGGTCCTGAATTTTCCATATGATTTTCAACGTAGTGAACATCCTTCTGGCAGAGGGAGTTATGAGGCAATAATTCTTTCCCGGGATCTTTCGCAAAAATTCATCAGCTTAAGCAAAACTGAAGATGCATCATTGTTTGTAACACTTCTGAGTGCATTTGGAATTCAGATGTACAAATATTCGGGTGAAAATGATATCAATATTGGATTACCAATAGCTTACAGGCCTCATTCATCACTTGAAAATATATTCGGAATGTTTGTAAATACAGTCGTGGTACGTTTGAAGTATGCCGGCGAATTAACATTCAAAGATATAATTCACCAGACGAATGATACTGCATTAAATGCAATCTCTCATCAGGAGCTCCCTTTTGAAAATGTAGTGGAGATTGTGAATCCCGAACGCTATGCTAATACTAATCCATTATTCCAAATTTCTTTTGCCTGGCAGAAGGATATGGATATGCCATTAAAACTGGATGGAATCATGAGTGAAAAGGTAGCTTTAAAAGAAGGAACAACACCATTTGATATAATTTTATCTCTTTGGGAAAATGAAGATCATATTGAAGGTGAAATAGGATATTCCACCGATCTCCTTAACCATGACACAATAATACGGTTGAAGAAAAACTTTATTTGTCTGGCAGAAAAACTGATTGACCAGCCTGGTATTCCGGTTACATCAATATCAATGATAACAGAGGATGATTATCATATGATTAGTGATTTGAATAACACTATCACAAAATATCCCAAGTCCAAGACTATTGTAAATCTGTTTGAGGAACAGGTAATTCAGAATCCTGATAAGCCAGCCATTGTTTTTCAAGATAGTTCATTTACCTACAAACAATTGAATGAAAGATCAAATCAGTTAGCCCTGACTTTGAGAAATATGGGAGTTAAAACAGGAGTACCTGTTGGTATATTAGCCGATAAATCACTTGAAATGATTGTTGGGATACTTGGGACACTTAAGGCGGGGGGTGTTTATCTGCCGATAGATCCTGAGTACCCTGTTCAAAGAATAAATTTTATTATTAAAGAATCTGGTTGCAAAATTCTCCTGACGCAAAGCAAATATATGGAGTTGGTGGTTAATGGAACATATAAGGTGGATATGAATTCTCCGGATTCATATCAGGTAGAAGCTGAGAATCTTAATAGTATAAATAATTCATCTGATGTGGCTTATTACATGTACACATCAGGCACTACAGGGGTTCCGAAAGGCAGCATGATAAGACATTTCAGTGTTGTAAGGCTGGTTAGAGACATAAATTACATGGTTCTTTCCTCTGAGGATAGCATCTTATATACATCATCCCTGGTCTTTGATGTATCAACCTTTGAAATATGGGGAGCCCTGCTAAATGGGATGACTTTGTATATTGTTGAAAAAGAAACTATTCTTGATCCTGCTGCAATCGGGAAAGAACTTATTAACAACAGGATCTCGATTCTTCATCTTACTTCTGCACTTTTTACCCAGTTATCAGAAGCAAGAACGGACATCTTTGCAGGGCTTGAGTACCTGCTTGTTGGGGGTGATGTTCTGTCAGCGCCCCACATTAATAAGGTAAGAAGAGATAATCCCCAACTTAAAGTCATTAATTGCTATGGTCCCTCAGAGAATACTACTTACTCAACAACATATTTAATTGAGAAAGATTTTGACCATAGTATTCCAATTGGTAAACCGGTAAGCAATTCAACGGTATACATATTTGATAAGGAACTGAATTATCAGCCGGTTGGAGTATTGGGAGAGCTGTACGTAGGGGGGGATGGGCTTTCAAAAGGCTACCTTAACAGAGAGGACCTGAACAAATCCAGTTTTATAGATCATCCGTTTATTCCGGGAGAAAAGCTTTACAAAACCGGAGATTTTGGCCGATGGATGCCGGATGGTAATATTGAATTTCAGGGCAGGGTTGATAATCAGTTAAAGATACGGGGATTCAGAGTTGAATTGGAAGAGATAGAATCAGTCATTTCTGAAATTGAGGGAGTCATTGAAACTGTGGTGAAGCCTGTTAAAGTTGGGGAAGGAGATTACCGTCTGATAGCTTTTCTTAATGTCCCTGAAATTTTTAAAATGGATAATAAAGAGATAATTGCCCGTGTAAAAGATAAGTTGCCTTCATATATGATACCTGCAACATACAGATTCATGCAGGGTTTTCCCAAAACTATTAACGGAAAGACCGATAAGAATGCTCTGAGAATAGATATTGATGACCTGGTCAGAAAAGAGAAACAGGATATTAAGGCTATTACCAAAACTGAAGCTGAAGTTCTGAAAATATGGTGTGAATCATTAAAAACACACAATATTTCAATTCAGGATAACTTTTTTGAAATAGGTGGAAATTCGCTGATCGCAATATCGGTCATGTCAAAAATTGAGCATACTTTCAATGTCGAACTGGGCTTAAGAGTCTTTTTTGATAGCCCACGGATAAAAGATTTATCAGAAACGATTGATATTGCACGGAATAAAATGGTTGAGGGTAAGACTGACCTTAACAATGAAAAAACCAATTTAAAAGTTATTAAAGGGGAGATATAATGTTTAGTGAATTTTTAAAGGAAATTAATCAAAAGGAGATAAATATCTCTTTTTCAGGAGGTAAGATTAAATACAGCGGACCAGAGGAGTTTATAACCTCACAATTTATCGAGAGGCTCAAAAAGTACAAAGGCAAACTGATAAAGCATCTTTGGCCCACTGAATGTACCAATATGATGCCAATTAACACAGAAGGTACGAAGACACCTTTTATATTATTACATGGGGAGAAAATGAATTATCCCTTAAGCGATTACTTTGGTATTGATCAACCATTTTATGGATTCTTCCATTATGGATCTGAAGGTGAAAAAATATTTCATAGAAAGATTGAAGCATTTGCCAAAGATTATATTACACAATTGCAACGTATTATACCAAATGGACCTTATCTGATTGCAGGATTTTCATTTGGGGGATTAGTTGCCTTTGAGATGGCAATACAACTTCAAAGACAAGGCTTTGAAGTACCAGTACTTATACTTATTGATTGCATAAATCCATCTATAAAGGAGCGTGTGAATGCAAAGAGTCAGATGGGTGCCATTTTATTAAGATTGTATAATTTTTCTAAGGGCGTTTATTACTGGGCTTACCATAAGGGAAGACAATTCTATTTTGAATTCACCTTATTGTTTAAACGAAGACTTCATAATAAAAGCAGAAACTATTATATAATGGGGACCTACCGTCAAATCGCGAAACGGTACAAGCCAAAAACAGCATATAATGGAGAAATTTTATTGTTCAGGACAGAGCAGAACAAATCCACCCATGAATATCTGGGATGGGACAAGCTGTGTAATAAAATCACTATGCTATTAATAGAAGGGAATCATAAAACCATATATGAAAGTCCTGAAAGCTATAAAATACTGAGTAAAAATATCGGAGAATGGTTGCAGAGGGAACATGAAAGCAAAATTTCACAGAAGAAATAGCTTTTCTATATTCAATTCGTCCCAAATTAGAAATAACCGGAACAATTGTGCTATTATAATGTTATAGTGTTTGTAATCCGCTTAAGAACAGAATATAAAATAATTGCATTTCTTTATAAGTTATCTTGTTTATTTCTTTAATAGTTGGCGGATTGTTAATCCGGATGTTATAGCCTGTTAAAACCACTAATTCCATACCCGAAGAATATGCAATTTAAGGTTTATTGTAAGAATATAAATGATATTCTGATTCAGAAAAATGGTAATACAAACCATATATATTATGGCTCCTCTGATAGTTATACAGAGTTGATGCCTGAATTTTATAATATTTTATCTGATTTTGAAAAGGAAAGGGTAGATCGTTTCAAAAATAAGCCCATTATTGAATGCTATATAACCGCCCATGCTCTGCTAAGGTTGAAACTATCAGAATATCTTAATACAGATCCAAGATCTGTAAAAATTGAAATTGCAGAAGGGGGCAAACCCTTTGTAGCAGGAGTTGATTTGCCCTTTAGCATTTCAAGGAATAAAAATTTATTTACTTTTGTAATCGGGGAAAGTAGTCAGCTTCTTGGGATTGATATTGAGAAGATTGTACCTGATTTTGATATCCGGAATATTTCAAGAAATTATTTTAGTATTAAGGAACATAAATTTATCTTTGCTTTTGGAAGTAAAAACGATCAGGAACGATCATTTTTTGAAATTTGGACACGTAAAGAGGCTCTGTTAAAAGCAATAGGAATTGGGATGATTACTGACCTTAGTAAAGTTCAGGTATTGGAAGGTGAAAATTTAATAGATATTGATGAGTTACTATCGGACCCCGGCTCTTTTCATGTTGCGACTATCATGATAAACGGAACACTTATAAGCATAGCTTCGTCTTCAGATTTACTACCGGGAATAAAAGTATCAGCCCTTGCAGGCTCTATTCCCGATATCTATTCCTTTAACTAGTCATTAACAATACCCATGACCATAAACCTTTTCAAATAGTTATTGTAAGATGACACGGAATAAATCAGTCTCTCCAGCAAACAATTATACTAATTCACGTGGGTAAAATTAAATTATTATATGCTTATCTCTCCGGCTTAATAACCAAAGGCCATGAGAGGAGTGTTAAAGCAAAAAAAAATATTCTGGCTTCCTTTGTTATAAAAGGATTAAGTATAGCAATAAGTCTCGTCCTTGTACCATTAACAATTAACTATATAAACCCTTCCCGTTATGGTATCTGGCTTACGTTGAGCTCAATAGTTGCCTGGCTGAGCTTCTTCGATATAGGTCTTACACAGGGACTTCGTAACAAATTTGCCGAAGCGAAAGCAAAAAACGACGACACCATTGCCCAGATTTATGTAAGTACCACATATGCTGTACTGGGGATTATCTTTTTGTCTATATGGGTACTATTTTTAATTATTAACCCTTTTTTAAACTGGACCAGTATCCTCAATGTTGCAGATAGCATGAAATCTGAGGTCTCAATACTGGCTGTTATAGTTTTTACATATTTTTGTATATCCTTCGTTATTAAAATTATTACGACAATTTTAATAGCGGATCAACAGCCTGCAAAATCTTCAATGATTGATCTGTTAGGCCAGATTTTCTCTTTATTATTTATACTGATTCTAGTAAAGACTACAGAAGGTTCTCTGGTAAGATTAGGTATAGCCCTTTGTCTTTCACCTCTTATTGTACTTGTTGGCGCAAATCTGTTTTTGTTTTCAGGTCCATATAGTAAATATAAACCTCAGATTTCAAAAGTCAACTTTAAATATGCAAGGGGGCTCTTTAATTTAGGATTAGTATTCTTCTTAATACAATTTGCCGGGATTGTACAGTATCAGACTGCTAATATTATAATTGCAAGAAATTTTGGTACAAATGATGTTACTTCATATAACATAGTTTACAAATACTTTGGTGTGTTAAGCATGGTATTCAGTATTTTTATCCTTCCTTTTTGGTCTGCATCCACCGAAGCGTACAAAAAGAATGATATTCAATGGATTAAAAACGGTATCAAAAAATATAACCAGTTAAACATTTTATTGATATTTGGCGGGTTGCTAATGCTGTTCTTTTCAGCAACTATTTATCGGTTATGGTTAGGGGAGGGAAAGGTAGATATCCCATTCTCACTTTCATTATGGGGATTTTTATTTTTTAATGTTTCAATGTTCGGAGGGAAGTATGTGAACTTTTTAAATGGCATAAGTGCATTAAGGATTCAGTTTATCTCTTCGATAATCAGTCCTTTCTTGTATCTAGGTATAGCTATTCTATTAATTAAACATTATAAAATGGGGGTATATTCACTTTTTATAGCTTCTGTTATAGCTAATTATAATGCATATCTTTTAGCTCCGCTCCAATATTATAAGATAATAGTTAAGAAATCAAAATCAGCTATCTGGTATAAATAGTAATTTACACAAACTAATCTTGAAAATAGTACATTTACAATTCGCGAAATATTCTGCCGGCAGAGCTGCCCTAAGACTCCATACAGCATTTCTGGGGGAAAATATTGAATCAAGTATACTTTCTCTGCATTATGATATTAACGATACGGAGGAGATTAGACACCTGGGCATAAAATCGACTGTCGGCGCATGGGTGGATAATAAATTGCAATCATACCTCACACGAAATAATCACAAAGAATACGGTCAATATTCCTATCCGATACTTGGTAATGATGTATCTTCAATGGATCAGATAAAAAATGCAGATATTATTTACATTCATTGGGTCCTGGCCGGATTTTTGAATCTTTCAAATATTGAAAAACTGGCAAAACTGGGTAAGCCGGTTATTGTCTTTATGCATGATATGTGGGCAATCACGGGTGGCTGTCATCACAGTTTTACGTGTGAAAAATATAAAACAGAATGCAATGCATGCCAGATGTTTCCTGATAAAAGTATGATTGACTGGCCTGCAAGGGAATTTAAGAAAAAGCTTAAACTATATTCAAAATATTCTAATCTTTATTTTGTTGCTCCCAGCAAATGGCTTTTTAACTGCGCAAAAGAATCGTTTCTTACCAAAGATAAACCGATTTATTATATCCCAAATATTATTAGTAATGAATGGTTTAAACCAATTGATAAAACTACTGCAAGAGAAATTCTAAATATTGATCGGAATGAAACCCTGATAGCTTTTGGTGCTTCTTCTGTAGAAAGTCCTTATAAAGGATGGGCATATCTTCGGAAAGCACTGGAATTAATTAAAGAAGACAATAGCTTCGATAATATTTCAATTTTATTATTTGGTAGCGGATTTAATAAGAAAATTGAAAAAGAACTTCCTTTCAAATCAATATTTACAGGATATCTGGGTGATGAACTTTCGACAAGCGTTGTATATAATGCATCAGATGTGTTTGTTACTCCTTCCTTAGCGGATAATCAACCAACAACCGTAATGGAAAGTCTGTGTTGCGGTACGCCGGTTGTGGGTTTTGAAGTGGGAGGAATACCTGATATGATCAGCCACAAGGAAAATGGTTATCTGGCAAGATATAAAGATGCTGATGATCTGGCTGATGGAATAAGATTTTGTCTTAAGAATAAAATACAGGCTAAAATTTTACCTTTTTTTGAAACAGACAATATTTTAAAAAGGCATTTAGATCTGATAAATAGCATAATTTAATGGTAATTATTTATTGATGGCAGATTTTACAGAAAGTCAATCAAAAAGCAAATCTGATAATAAGATAAATAAAGTCATCTATTTTTTCTGGGTAGGATTTCTTGTTTATTCACTGAGCTACACAATTTCCACTTCGGATTCTGTCAATTATATTCTTTGCCAGTTGCTACAGATAATAGGACTATTCTTGTTGATAACATCGGCATTAATATTAATGAAATGGAAAATTGACACTACATATCTTAAACTGGTTTTTACACTGTATATCTTTTGGCTGTTAACAGTGATTGTGAGGGGATTTTTCTTTGATTATAAGTACATTAAATTTCTGTTGTTTGATGCATCATTCGGTATATTCCTTTATTTTGTGCCATTAATATTACTGTTTCCCCGCGATTTGGCTTATTATAAAAAAATCTTTGATGTAATTGTGATTTTTGGGTTTGCCTATATCCTCTATGATATAATGTTCATAAAGGATCTGCTTTTTATAGGCAGAAACTTGAAAAGTCAGGGTATGATAGAATATTTCTCTCTAAACTTAAGTATAGAGAGTGGTTTTTTACTTCTTACTTTTGTTTATCAATCAAAAAAACGAAGAATACTTGGATTAATTGTGATTCTGCTCACTTTTATTCTGGCTGCTATCAGAGCCCGAAGGGGGCTAATGTTTATGTCGTTAAATATTATGGTAGTTTCTTTTTTTATGTATTATTATGCTCACAAAGTGAAAATATTATTCTTTTTTATATCAATAATATTAATAGTTCCTATATATATATTAGGTGCGAAAATTTACAATGATAACAGCAGCGGATTGTTTGGATACATAACTAAACGTGTCGATGAAAAAACAAGATCAGGAGTTGAGGAATACTTTTATAATGATATGCGACCGGTCGACTGGCTGGTCGGTAAAGGAATTAACGGTCAATACTATTGTCCTGTTATTGAGAATGGCAGTCTTACGGTTTACAGAGGTGTAATTGAAACAGGTTATCTTCAGATAATCCTGAAAGGAGGAGTTGTCAGTTTAGGGCTACTGCTGCTTATCGCAATTCCGGCAATGATAAAAGGGATCTTTTTTTCAAAAAATATGTTTTCAAAAGCCGCAGGTATCTGGATCCTTTTATTCTTAATTGATCTCTATCCGGCAACACCAACAACTTTTAGTATGAATTATATTTTGGTATGGTTATCTATCGGAATCTGCTATTCGAAGGATATAAGAAATATGGAGGAAAGTGAAGTTGCTGGAATTTTGAGCAATAAAACAACTTTGGAGAAATATTGAAAATGATCTTACGGTTAAAGTATATAAATTTATTATAAACTATTTGAAACAGATTATGTCATTACCTAGAGTTTTGATAATAGGGCAACCATTCAACATGAATACAGGAGGAGGCATTACTCTGACCAATTTATTCAGGGGTTGGGACAGGGACAAAATTGCAGTGACGTGTGCGGCTTATTTACTACTGGATAATATTGATACTGAGGTTTGCAACACTTATTATCAACTTGGATATAAGGAACATAAGTGGATTTTCCCTTTTAATCTTTTTAAAAGGAAATATTCTTCAGGCCTTATAAAGTTTGATGATAACCGGTTTCAAAATCTGAAAGAAGAAAGACCTGCATATCGGGTATCTCTGATAATGAATTATTTTTATCCTTTTTTGAGATTTATAGGTCTGTTTCATTGCAGTTCAAAGATAAAACTTTCCGGCACTTTTTGTAACTGGTTGGATGAGTATAAACCTGATATTATTTATGCACAAACAACCTCAAGAGCAGATAATCTGTTCTGTATTTCTGTCCAGTCATATCTAAATAAGCCCTTAATTTATCACATGATGGACGATTGGCCCTCAATAATTGACGAAAATGGACTTTTTAAGAATTACTGGTTCAGAAAAATTGATTATGAATTCAGACGATTACTGGAAAAGGCTGAAATATTAATGAGCATAAGTGATAGTATGGCCCGTGAATATAAGAAAAGATACGATAGGGATTTTGTTACCTTTCATAATACAATTGATATTAAGTTTTGGGAAAAGCATCAAAGATCAAGTTATGAACTGAATGAAACTCCTTCGATATTATACGCAGGCAGAATTGGCATGGGTATTGATACATCATTGGAATTAGTGGCCCAGGCTGTAGAAAAAATTAATCTGGATATGAAAATTTCCATGAGGTTTCTTTTGCAGACTCAGGAGAAACCTGAATGGTCAAATAATTATAAATGTGTAAAGCATAATAATTTTGTTTCATATGAAGATCTGCCAAAGGTTTTTTCTGAAGCCGATTTTCTTCTTTTGCCCTATGACTTTACTCAGACTTCAGTTAAATATATTAAATATTCAATGCCCACCAAGGCTCCGGAATACATGATCAGCGGAACCCCTATAATAATCTTTGCTCCTGAGGAGACTGCAATCGTGGAGTATGCAAGGAGACATAATTGGGCAGAAGTTATTACCCAAAATAATATCGGTACAATAACAGATTCAATTAAGCAATTAATTGAAAGGGAGGAATTCCGCAAGCAAATATCTCAAAATGCTATCCGGATAGCTCAATTAAATCACAATTCTGTAGAAGTTACTAATTCATTTAAGAAGATAGTTTGTTCTTTGGCAGAGGATGTTATGGTATCTTCATAGAATTTTCTATTCGGATAAATGAAATTGAGAAATGTCTTTTAACGATTTGCCAGCTTAATGTATAATATAGTCATAGGTATTCCTACTTACAAGAGGCCCTTAATGCTGCAAAATTTAGTTGTCAGTATTAGCCGGTGTAATGTTAATAAATCATTTATAAAGACTTTAGATATTGTTGTCATCGACAATGATATGGACAGGACTGCAGAAAGCACAGTTACCCATCTATCAGATACCTGTTCCGGTTTCTTTAATATTCATTATTGTAATTATCCGGTGAAGGGTCTGTCGAATGTCAGAAATGAATTGATTCGTAGGGCAATGGAATTTAATCCTGATTATATAGTTAGCATCGATGATGATGAATATGCAACCCGGGATTGGTTAAATGAGTTGGTATTAACTGTATCCTCAAATAATGGTGATATTGCCGTTGGTCCTGTAATTCCTGAATTTGAGAACCGTGTATCTCCATTTATTTCTTATTGGTTCAGATATCATGATCTTATTAACCATCAGATAACAAGGGTTTTTGAAACAAATAACTATATTATCAGCGTAAAATTTTTATCAGAACATAAATTACAGTTTGACAACCGTTTCAATTCGACAGGAGCTGAAGATTCTTATTTTAGGATTACAGTTTTAAAAAAAGGGGCCAGAATCTATTGGGCCAGAGATGCCGTTGCATATGAAACTATTCCTCAAAAAAGAGCTAAATTAGGATGGTTGATCATGAGAAACTTCAGGAGTGCGATTACTTATACCTATATACTAAAGTTAGAGAAGAACCACGTGGCTTTATTAAAAAAAACGATTGTAAGTGCATTCTATTTAGGAAGCGGATTTATTTCATTAATTCTGTTACCTCTCCCGATACGATGGAAATATTGGGGCATAATTAAGTTAGCAGAAAGCATCGGAGGCTTTGCAGGATTATTTGATTTTAAATATCATGAGTATGCAAAAGCCAGATGATTATCTCATTTACTTATAACTGAAAAAATCGCCATTTGTCTGTTCAGATAGGTGGGAAATTGTGACAATAAAGAAACCTGGGGCGAACGGACATTTGGTTATATATGTATAGGATCATGAAAGTTTTATTATTTTTGATAAATTTTATATCATCACCGGACCGGCACTACATTGGAGGATAATATGAGGATATTGGAGAATATTTTGAAAGCCGGTTCCCAATTAACTATACCAAGGAATAAGAGACATCAGGTTAAACTGAATAATTTATTAGTGAGTTTTAATTTATATTAGTTATGTGTGGAATAAATGGATTTGTTTCGTTGAATAACTCAATAGATAAAAATAATCAGGAGGATATCAAATCGAAAATTAACCGTATGAATGATCTGATTGCCCACAGAGGCCCTGACTCAGACGGTATCTTTTTGAAAAATCCAATTTGTTTCGGTTTTAGGAGATTAAGCATAATTGATCTGACTGATGAAGCTAACCAACCTATGGTGAGCAGTAATGGGGATATCGTTATAATTTTCAATGGTGAGATATATAACTATGTGGAAATAAGACAAAAACTTGTTGATGCGGGCTATGTCTTTAATACGCAGTCTGATACTGAGGTAATTATAAACAGCTATATTGAATATGGTTTCGATTGTGTGGAAAATTTCAATGGAATGTGGGCTTTTGCAATATATGACTTCAGAAAAAATATATTGTTTTGTTCCAGGGATCGTTTTGGGGTCAAACCATTCTACTACTCTTTAAGCAATGATTCTTTATATTTCTCTAGCGAGCTAAAATCTCTTCATGATGTGTGCGATTTGAAAAAAGCAAACATTAGCAAGGTGTATGAATATTTAGCTTACGGTTATAGGATAAACGACGGTGAAACCTTTCTTGAAAATTGTTCTGAGCTTTTACCCGGGACAAGTTTAATATATGAAAATAATCAGATCAAATTGCATAAATATTGGGCACTGGAAATAAATAGTTATAATCATGATGACTCCATGACTTTTCATGAAGAATATTCACAGCTTTTTGAAAGTGCTGTGCGATTACGTTATAGAAGCGATGTTCCTGTCGGAATTCTTCTTAGCGGCGGTTTTGATTCTTCTTCAATTGCAAAAGTTACTGATAATCTGATTGATAAAGGCGAACTGGAACAAACTGAAATTCATGCTTTTATTGCCTCATTTCCGAATTTTAAAGATGATGAAACACCAATTGCCAGGGAGTTTATCAAAACATGCAAACATATCAAGCTACATGAAATGATTGTTGACTCAAGAAATATTGTTGACGATTTTGAAAATTCAGTCTATAGTTTTGATCATCCGGTGAGTTCATTTGCGACTATTGCTCATAACAATATCATGAAAAAATGTAATGAGAGAGGGATCAAAGTTGTATTAAACGGACAGGGAAGTGATGAGGCGTATGCAGGTTATGTAAGATATATTTCAGGTGTTCACTTACTTGATCAGTTATTGTCAGCTGATGGTAACTTTCTTAATGAATTTCATATATTGAATTCTAAGAACAAATATTCAGTTCCACATCTGTTGTCTCAGATGTTTAAATCGACACTTAGCCTTCCATATTCATCGTATCTCAGGGCAAAATATATGGAAAAGTCACTCTCTTGCCTGAACAGCAATTTTGTCAGGTCTAATTATGACCATTACAATTCTGACTGGAAATTCTCCCTGAAAGGCAATAATTTTAACAGGTATCTTATGAATCACATAACTCATAAAACCCTGAACAACATACTTCAGTATGAAGATGTATCATCAATGAGACAATCTATTGAAATACGCTCGCCCTTTATGGATTACAGATTAATGGAGTTTGCTTTTTCCATACCAAATGACCTTAAATTTAAAAAAGGTATTACCAAAATTATTCAAAGAGAAACAATTGGGAAATCATTACCGGACTCTATTACCAAAAACCGTAAGAAAATAGGATTTAATACCCCGTTTACTGAATATGTTTCAGGCGATCCCAGCTTTAAATCATATATCCTCGATACCTTGAATTCCGCAAGTTTTTCATCAAAAAATATATGGAATGCAGAAAAAATCAAAAAGATATTTGAAAATCCTGCAAAATATCCGGAATTTCCATTCTGGAGGATAATCAATCTTGAGGTGTGGTCGAAAGTTTTTAGTATTGTTAATCTTTAATTATATTTTTCTCCACTGTATGAATTTAGTGTAGTATCAAATCAGAAACATTTGAAATACTGAAGGGTTTATTTGTTATTAATATGTTCAGTAGTTATTTGATCTTATCACCGGTAAGAATATTTTTAACGGCTTCAAATAATTTTTTGGATTAAATGAAGAGAGTCATAATAAATGCGGATGATTTTGGATATAAATCATCTGTCAATAAGGCAATTGTTGAGTCCTTTAACAGAGGTATAATTACGAGCACCACCATTATGGCTAATATGCCCGGATTTGAAGAAGCTGTACATCTGGCTCATAATAATAATCTATTAACAAAAATTGGCATACACCTGAATCTGACCGAAGGTTCTCCTCTGACCCAAAAAATTTTAACCACAGATTTATTTTATAATGAGAATTATTCGACTTTAAAAAAGCATAAAAAGGCTCTTTTTCTGCTTAATTCGGATGAAAAGAAAGTAATCTTTAATGAGTTTTCAGCCCAAATTGAAAAAGTAAAAAGATCAGGACTGAATATTACTCATATTGATACACACCATCATATTGATGAAGTGTGGTCAATCACACTAATTATTCTGAATTTGTTAAAAACATATGATATCCCTTCAATGAGGATACTCTATAATCTAAGTAATTCTACCAGGATACATAAAATTCTTTATAGAGGTATCATAAATAGGTTCATAAAAATGAAAGGTGCTAATTACTCTGATTTTCTTGGAAATCAGATTGAAGCAATATCAAAATTAAAAAGTGATACTACTTTCAGAAATACCGGAAAGATGGAAATTATGGTTCATCCGGATTATAGCAGTTCCGGTTCGTTAATTGACAAAATAAAAAATCAGGAATATGCATTCAATTATCCTGAAGAATTAACCAGGCTTATCCTTTCCCGTGAATAGTCTGTAATTAGTAGTGAAGTGATCATGTGAAAAGAGATATTGAAGATATAAGGTTGCAATTTATTGTTTATGACTAATTTAAAGAAAGATCTCCGGCAATTGATTTCAATAGTCCGGTACCCGAAACTTTTTCTTTTTTCGAAAAGGATGGGTAGGAATAACAGATTGGGACCAGAAGGCAGATTCATACGTCCTAAGGAGATTCACCTTGGCGACAATATATATATCGCACCAAGATTCCACATTTCGGCTAGAAATCTTACAATAGGGAATAACGTACTGATCGGTCCCAACTTACTGCTTGAGTGTGATGATCATATTTTTACCAACATTGGCAGTACTATTTTTTCAACCATGGATGATAGAAATATCGGGTTTGTTACTATTGAGGACGATGTCTGGATGGGTGGCAATGTGACAGTTTTAAAAAATGTTACAATAGGAGAAGGATCCATAGTTGGAGCAGGAAGCGTTGTTACAAAATCTTTACCCCCTTACTCAATAAGTGTTGGTGCACCCTGTCGCCCAATAAAGGGTCGATTTAATTCTGAAGATCTCGGCAGACATTTATCGCTCATTAATTCAAAATATTCCCTGGAAGCAATTATTGATCAATGGAAAAAAAACGGAATAGTATGAAGACAATTCTTCTTTTGTACCCCGATATGCTCTTTTATAAAATTCCAATTTTTAACAAGCTGAGCATTTTCCTCGGGCAACGGGATTTTAAACTGATAATCTGGTACAGAAAAATAAGTGATCCGAATAATGATTGCAGTTTTAATTATATAAGAGATGCACCTATGACCCTTAAGGAGTACAAAAGGGTGATTGAGGAAAATAAAGTAGATGCTGTCATTAATATATTATTTAAAAGCGACCCTGGATATTATTTCTATTTTGCCTCAATACTGGAAACCAGGAGATTAAATTTACCGATCATTTTTTATGGTCATGGTATCGACAAGCAAAAAGATCAGTGGTGGAGAAATATCCTCTATAACCTTACTTATTTTTTGTTTGATGGAATAATTCTTTATACACCAGCAGAAAAAGCAAAACTCTGGAAGTGGTTTCACTCAAAAATCACTTGCGCTAATAACACACTTGACCTTGAAGTAATTGATATCCCTGAAAATAAGGACCAGATAAAAAATCGTTATAATATAACTTCCCCAAAGATAATTTTAACTACCGGCAGACTTCAGGGCAGAAAAAAAATTGAAATATTAAGCAGCATATTTATTGAGAATTATAAGAATTCACCTGACGTAGGGTGGGTAATTGTTGGACCCGACCTGAGCGAAGAGATAAAAAGCACAATCAAAGGCATAAATAATATTTATTATCTCGGTCCGGTGTATGAAAAAATGAGAATGGCGGAAATTTTTACAATTTCTGATTTATACTGTGTGCCCGGCGCATTAGGTCTTGGAATCGTTGAATCATTATTCTGGGGTCTTCCGGTTTTAACTATGAATGTAAACCATGGTCCGGAAGCCTATTATCTCAGAAACGAAATTAATTCAATGATGGCGCATGATAAAGCTGAATTAGCCAGGATGATTGACGAATTATTTTTTGATGATAAAAAGAGGTTATTATTCTCTGAAAATGCAAAAATGGTTTTTCAGGAAGAGGCGACCTTAGATAAAATGTTTGAAGGCTTTAGTTTACAATTAAATAGATTTTTCTATGAAACAACTAGTTCAAAATATTAAAAAGAAGTCATTGACAATCGAAGAGTTGCCTGATCCGGTTTGTAAAGCAGGAGGAGTTCTCGTAAAGACTATATATTCAGCTGTTAGCGTAGGGACAGAAGTAATGAAATTGAAAAATGCCGATCTGAGTTATTTACAGATGGCCAAAAAGAAGCCTGAACAGGTTAAGGATGTACTGAATACTATTACACAACTTGGGCCGGTTGCAACATACAGAAAAGTAATGAATAAACTTGATTCATTATCGCCATTGGGATATAGCCTGGTAGGGGAAGTTATTGAAGCCGGCAGAGGAGTCGAGGACTTAAAAACTGGAGATATTGTTGCGTGCGGAGGAGCTGGCTATGCTAATCATTCTGAAATAAATTTCATTCCGAAGAATCTCTGTGCAAAGGTGCCTGATGGTGTCGACCTTAAGGAAGCTTCTTTTACTACCATTGCTTCAATTGCGATGCAGGGATTCAGACAGACTCAATCTCAGATAGGAGAGAATGTGGCCGTTATCGGCCTTGGTCTGCTAGGTCAGATTCTTATTCAGATTATTCAGGCCAATGGTTGCAGAGCCTTTGGATTTGATATCTCCAGAGGAAAGTGTGATTTGGCATTAAAGAACGGGGCATATTTTGCTGACGTTGCTACCAAAACAAATTTTGAGGAGGAAGTAGGTTCCCTGACTAATGGATTCGGATGTGATTCGATTATAATATCTACAGGAACTTCTAGTAACGATCCGATACTTTTAGCTGGTAAAATAGCCAGGGATAAAGCAAAAGTAGTTGATATCGGCATAACTAAAATGGATTTACCCTGGGATTTATATTATCATAAAGAGTTGGATTTCAGATTTTCAAGATCATACGGTCCCGGAAGATATGATCCATCGTATGAAGAGAAAGGTACTGATTATCCCATTGGTTATGTGCGTTGGACAGAACAGCGGAATATGATGTCTGTTTTACAGCTGCTAAAAGATGGCAGACTCAATCTTAGCCAATTAATTACACACGAATATGACTTCAGTGAATCTGAAAAAGTCTTTATTGAAATAAAAGAAGGTAAATCAGATTATTTAGGGGTAGTATTGAAATACAATTCTGATATTGACAGGATAAAAAAGCTGGTTAATAAAAATACTAAAACATCCAATAAGGCTGATCAGGCTAAAATCGGCGTCATAGGTGCTGGTAATTATGCAAGTACAATGTTATTACCCTTTTTGGCTGATAAAGCAGATATGGTTGGTATTGCAACTGCTACCGGCATTAATGCACAGGATAAAGCAAAGAAGTTTGGATTTAATTACGCTACTACCGACTATAAGGAAATGCTTGCTGATAAGGATATTAATACTGTCCTTATTGCAACCAGGCATAATCAGCATGCATCTATGGTTATTGAAGCATTGAAAAACAAGAAAAATGTTTATGTCGAGAAGCCACTTGCAATATCACTTGAGGAACTTAAGAACATTTCAGAGGTCTTAACCGGTAGTAACAATTCAATCATGGTTGGGTATAACCGCCGTTATTCTTCCTCTATCCGTTACCTGAAAGAACATTTGAAAAATACTGTTGCTTATTCCGTTTATTATCAGATAAATGCTGGCTATATACCAATGGATAAATGGTACCAGTCACCCGATCAGGGAGGGAGAATAATTGGCGAAGTATGTCATTTCATTGATACTCTTCAATATTTACTGGGATCTGATCCGGAGGAAGTATTTGCTAGTGCGACACCGGTTGGAGGAATGCCCGATCAGGATAACACATTTATTACAATTAAATTCACAAATGGATCTTCATGTGTTCTGGCCTATCTTGCTGATGGGGATAAAAATTATTCCAAAGAGAAGATTCTGATTACAGGTTACAGAACAAATATTGAATTTGATAATTTTAAATCGGTTGATATCTACAAAGATGGAAAAAAATCAGGTAAGAAATTCATGATGATTGATAAAGGACAGAAAAATGAGATGTCGGCATTTGTTGATTCGTTAAAAACCGGGAAAATGCCTGTTCCATTCGATTCCCTTTTGTTAAATACCTATACTTCAATCATGGCTGTTGAAAGTCTGAAAACAAAATTAAGCTATAAATTAAAACTTGAAGATATTAAATGAGGGCATGGTATCTTAATAGGCTAAAAACCATGTCGGTTCCAGAACTGTTTTTCAGGAGCAAACAGTTTATTCAAAAGAAACTCGAAGAATATTTTTTATATAAATTATCACCCCATGAATTAATTGCTGCCAACGGAAGAATTTTTAGTCCGGTTGAGATCATTCCTGAGGAAATCTATCCCAATGATGTATTGATTTTTGGAAAGAAACTTGATTATTTTAATGAGGAGATCAATTGGCATAAAGATATATTTACTGATAAATGCTTCCCACTTATTTTTTCAAAGAATATTAATATTAGAAACAGCCCTTCACTTTCTGCTAAAAATGTATGGGAGATAAACAGGCTGCAATTTTTACCTCAGGTTGCTTTAAACTTCAAAAAGACAGGTTCAGAAATTTATCTCGAACGGTTTATTGAAATTTTATCTTCCTGGATCGGGCATAATCCATATTTGGTTGGAATCAACTGGTATAGTAATATTGAAGTTAATATCCGTCTGATAAACTGGGTGCTGTGCTGGGAAATCCTGGATGTTGAAAGATTAATCGCAGACAGAGAAGATTTTAAATCATTTGTAGAAAGAAAATGGATCCCTTCCGTTTATCAGCACTGTCTCTATTCATTTCGTAACCCATCAAGATATTCTTCTGCAAATAACCATCTGGTTTCTGAATATGCCGGGCTGTTTATTGCTTCCTCCCTGTGGAAATTCAGTGATAGTGTAAAATGGCTTAGATATGCAAAATCAGGTTTAGAAGAAGAGATTATTTTACAGCATTCTTCTGGTATTAATAGGGAGGAGGCAGCTGAGTATATTCAATTCATAACCGATTTCTTTCTTCTGTCTTTAGTTGTAGGAGAAAGAACAGGAAATACTTTTTCAGAAGATTATAGGAAACAACTCCACGAAATCCTGAAGTATGTTTGCAATTTTCTGGACTGTAAGGGCAATTTCCCTAAATATGGTGATGAGGATGACGGGAAATGTTTTATTATTAATTATGAAAAGGACTTTAATAATTTTCAGTCTCTTTTAACATCGGGGGCAATATTATTTAAGGATTCCATGCTTAAGACAAAAAGCAAAGGGTTCGATTTTAAGAATTGGTTTATGTTTGGAAATGAGGGGAAAGCTATATATGAAGCTATTGAAGACAATGATTTTACAGAAAATTCACAATCTTATAGGTCCGAAGGTCATTTCATATTCAGAAAGAAAGAGAAGGATACGGAACTGTACCTTCATTTTGATGCTGCTCCTTTAGGTTATCTCTCTATTGCAGCTCATGGACATGCGGATGCACTTTCATTTGTATTGCATGTAGACGGGCATCCGGTGTTTGTAGATTCAGGAACTTATACTTACCATACTCATCCTGAATGGCGTCATTATTTCATAGGAACCCTGGCTCACAACACTGTCCGCATAAATAAGAAGGATCAGGCTGTAAACGGGGGACCCACATTGTGGGTAGACCATTACAAAACCAGAATACTTGACCTTAACCTGGGAGAGGATGTAGATTCTATTAAGGCATCTCATAACGGTTATACGAATGAAAACGTTGAACATATCCGGGAAATTTCATTTAGAAAAACAAAGAATGAGATTTTTATTGCTGATACTATTATTCTGAAGAAAACGGAGCCAACTGAAGTTGAAATCCCTTTTCATTTTAATACTGATATAAAGGTGGAGCTCACTGGTAAAAATTGCTTTGCCATAAAAAATGATAGCATTCGGGAAATGGAATTCCGTGTAGACGGAAAATTAAATCCGGTAGTTATAAAAGGCCAGGAAATGCCTCAGATTCTGGGCTGGTACTCAGAAACGTTCATGAATAAGAAAGCTACAAATGTTATTTACTGTCATATAAATATCAGTAGTACAACAATTTTTGAGTATCTAATTAAAATTAATTGATATGAATATTAGTATTTTCGGACTCGGTTATGTAGGTTGTGTAAGCCTTGGCTGTCTGGCAAAGAACGGCCATAATATGATTGGTGTTGATACAAGCCAGACTAAAGTTGATCAGATCAATTCAGGTAAGGCCACTATAATTGAAAAGGATATTGATAGTATTATTGAGGAACAGGTAGCTGCAGGCCGGATAGTTGCAACAACCGACAATGCTTTTGCTATAAACAGATCAGATATTTCAATAGTTGCTGTTGGCACTCCGAGTACAAGTAAAGGGCATCTGGAATTACAACATATTTTTAATGTTGCTGAAAATATTGGTGCGGTATTAAAAAACAAATCTACAATGCATATTATTGCAATAAGATCCACTATAATGCCGGGCACTTGCGATAAATTTGCCGATACTATCGAAAAAGTTTCAGGGAAGAAAAGGAATATAGATTTTGCCATAGTGGATAATCCTGAATTTTTACGTGAAGGTACAGCTGTTCAGGATTACTATAACCCACCACTAACTCTTATTGGATCAGATAATATAAATGCTTCTCAGCAGGTTTCATTGTTGTATGAAAAATTGCCCGGAGAAATCATTATTACTGACCTTAAGACTGCCGAAATAATGAAGTATGTGAACAATACCTTCCATGCTCTTAAGATTTCATTTGGGAATGAGATTGGCAATATTTGTTCCGAACTGGGAATTGATTCTCATAAGGTGATGGAAATATTTTGCAAAGACAGACAATTGAATATATCCCCTTATTATTTCAAACCTGGTTTTGCCTATGGTGGTTCATGTCTTCCTAAGGACCTGAAAGGCTTTCAGACTCTCGCTCATGATCTCTATGTTGATGTTCCCATAATTGATAGTATTAACAGAACTAATGAGATACAGATACAACGTGCTATAAAAATTATCTTCAAGTACTGGAATAAGAAACTTGGATTTCTTGGGTTGAGTTTTAAAGCAGGTACCGATGATCTTCGAAACAGTCCGGGAGTAACAGTTATTGAATCATTATTGGGAAAAGGATGTGATATTAAGATTTATGACAAGAATATTAATCTTGCTATGCTTACAGGTACCAATAAGGATTATATAAATAGTCGAATTCCTCATCTCGCAACACTGCTTACAGACGATCCGGTCAGATTGATTAATGATTGTGATGTTATAATAATTAATACTAAGGAACCTGAGTTCTCAGGGTATCTCGAAAATCTTAAAAATAAAGTAATCATTGACTTTGTTCGCGTTGATGAGCATTTAATCCTGAATGATAATTACTTTGGAATTAACTGGTAAGATGACAATGTTTCAGAAAAAACATATTCTTATTATCGTTGAAAACCTGCCTGTTCCATTCGACAGAAGAGTCTGGCAGGAAGCAAATACTCTTAAGGAAAATGGAGCCAGAGTCAGTATTATCTGTCCCAGGATGAAGGACTATACAAACTCTTTCGAAACAATTAACGGCATTGAGATTTACAGACATCCCTTACCAAATGAGGCCAGAGGTGCCGCCGGGTACTTGCTTGAATATAGTTGTGCCTTGTTTTGGGAATTTGTCCTCACATGGAAAATTTTTCTGAAAAACAGGATTCATGTTATTCACGGATGCAATCCACCTGATCTGATATTCCTGATAGCATTATGGTTTAAGATTTTTGGTGTAAAATATGTCTTTGATCATCATGACATAAACCCGGAACTTTATACTGCCAAATATGGAAAGAAAGACTTTTTCTACAAATTGATGTCATTATTTGAAAGATTGACTTTTAAAACTGCCAATTATAGTATTGCCACTAATGAATCATACAAAGAAATTGCAGTCAGAAGAGGTAAAATGGACCAATCAAAAATACAGGTAATAAGAAGTGGCCCAAAACTGGATCGGTTAAAATTAATGGAGCCTGATAGGCAATTTTTAAAAGGAAGAAAGTTTTTGATAGGTTATGTGGGGGTAATTGGAGAACAAGAAGGCATAGACCTTTTACTCGAAAGCGTCAAATACATTGTATCTATACGACAGGATATTCAATTTGCAATTGTTGGAGGCGGTACCGATCTGGAAAAGCTAAAGAAACTATGTTCAGAGATGAGTCTTGATGAGTATGTGGATTTCTATGGAAGGGTACCTGATAAGCTTATGATTGCTGTCCTGAATTCTTCAGATGTTTGTGTTAATCCTGATAAGCCTACTGAAATGAATAACTTATCGACCATGAACAAAATTATGGAATATATGGCTTTAAAAAAGCCAATAGTTCAGTTTGACTTAAAAGAGGGCAGATTTTCAGCAGGGGAGGCATCATTGTATGCAACCAGTGGAGATACTCATGATTTTGCTGATAAAATTATGCAATTGATTGATAATCCTTCTCTGAGAATGAAGATGTCTGAATATGGTTATAACCGTGTCATAAATGAATTATCCTGGGATTTTGAGAGCGTAAAACTGGTTAATTTTTATTCCCGGGTTTTATTTACCTAAAATGGATTTTAGCTCCCATATTTATCCTTTAGTTTACCAACATTTAGCTGATCCAGATTACCTGAGATGATAAATTTATTATTTTGTTGCCGGGAATTTTCCGGATTTATTTAACTTATTAAAGTGCATTGTTGAGATTTTTTTAACCTTTATTAGTGAGATATAAATACCCGATTAATAGCTCAATGGGCCTAATCGGGTTTTTTGTTTTATGATTATCATGCACTGCATTATGCATTTTTCCTGAAAATTATTACAGACCTGTAAAATTGATTTTCCTATGAGTTGAGATTTCTTCAATGACCTTAATCTTTTCAGTTACCATTGATAACTTAATCACAAAAACACTCAACATCGTCAATTAATAATTTCTCAAAATAAGAACTATTTTCTCATTTTGAATAAATATTTTAACATTAAGAAAACGCAACGTACTCGATAAGAACCTGATAAATTTTTTATTGATTGCGGCACTGGCTTTGATGGAGATTCCAAAATTTTTTTTAGATACTCCAAATGGGGTTTGAAGTATAAATTGTATCATAAAATTATTTTTGAGAGAAATTGGTACTGACTGTCATGCAATTAAAAAGATTAATATAATTTATGTTGACAGTGTACACAGAACAAAGCTTTAACATTTATTTTTATATGTTTATCAATTTATTTTGCTGATTTATCAAAAAGATTAATATATTTATAGCTGGAAAAATGGAGATCAAAATATTAAGTAAAAATCCGGATTTGATATTTCTGGTCGAGCATAATTCCATGTTTTTTCAAATACCTAATAAAATCTGATTCTTTCTTATTAAACTGTTTATACTTATCTCATTAAACAAGAGCAAATAATGTGCAAAAATTACGCCTGATTGTAACTTGCAAAATATGAAAAGAATAATATTGCCATTTCTTCTTTTGTTTTCTTCAATAGCCTCTGCCACTACATATTATGTAAGCACCTCCGGATCTGATTCCAATAACGGATTATCAACTTCAGCCCCCTGGGCAACACTTTCCTGGGCTGAATCTCATGCAACAGCTCCGGGAGATATTATAGCCCTTAAGAAAGGTGATACATGGTCTCTGGCCACAAGCGTTGTAATTAAGCATGGAGGTACCACAGGAAGCCCTGTTACATGGGATGGTTCATTATGGGGCAGTGGAGCTAATGGGAAGATCCTGAATACAAAAGACCGGGGAGATGGTAACAATGCTTTAGTTCATTTCATAACATCCGGTAGTCATGATGTGGTATTTAAAAATATAATAGCAGATGGAGGGAATCATCAGTGTTTTGGTATAGTTATCGGATATCACTCGGCAATATCCGGCAATGCACAAAACAATGAACATGATATAACTATTGATGGCTGTTCAATTCTTAATATAGGTAGTGGAGCTGCATATAATCAGGGATTTTTATGTGGCACGTGGTACACCGATATTTGGAATATAACAATACAGAACTGTACCTTAGATGGCGCAGATGATGAACAGTTAACCTTTTACGGTGGAAGAACCGATGAGTGGGATGCACAGGCAAGGGAATGCCGTAACGTCGTTATCAGAAACAATACCCTTACCAACTGGGGCAGAAGAGGACAATCCACCGGGTACGGGATGCAGATTAATAATAAAGCTACCAATGTGTTAATTGAAGGCAATACATTGACTCAGGGAGCAAGCGGGAAAGGCGACGCTTTCCATCTTGAATCCAATGAGCCAATTGCAGGATATTACCCTACCGGAGTTATTTTCCGCTATAACAAACTTACAGTTAACAGAACAAATGAATGGTGCGTTATTGTACAAAAGGGGCAGGCAATGACAATGACTGCATATTCAAATATTTTTATTCATACTTCTTCTTCCAATACCTCCGGGGGTAATATCTGGATTATCAGTAACGGGACATATACCGGGGCAAAATTGAATTTTTATAACAATACCTTTTATACACGAACCGGAAGATCATATGAAGATGATTCCCACTTAACAGGTGTTTGTACATTTAAAAATAATATCATATATCATGCTGGCACACTGAGTACTGACAATCCAGTTATAATAAGCTCAGCGGGATCAACAGTACACAGCAATAATTTATATTACAGGGTAGGTACGGGTGATGTATTTCTGGTGTCAGAAGGCGGCAGCAGCAAATATCAGAGCACTATTACCTCATGGGAACCAACTGCAAAAAAGGATGATCCGTTATTTACAAATGTAAGTGGATATGATTTTACATTAAAATCAGGTTCATGTGCTATCGGTTCAGGTGTTGTTATTTCAACTGTAGTAAGCGATATGAGCTCTAATTTATATGCCAACCCTCCAAGCATGGGAGCCTTTGAGTCTTCTACCACTTCCACAAGTCCGGTGATCCCTGTTTATGTCAGTTCTGTAATACAGGATGCCACCCCCAGCCTGCTGGAAATGAATTATAACGCAAACCTGGCTGCAATTATTCCAGCTGCTTCTGCCTTTAGTGTTATGGTTAACTCTGCAGCAAGAACAGTCAACTCGGTCTCAGTCTCAGGCACAAAGGTCTCATTAACCCTTTCCACCCCGGTAATCAGCGGAGATGTTGTAACCGTTTCATACACTAAGCCTGTCACAAATCCATTGCAGACTGTTTCAGGAGGTATGGCTGCAAGTATCAGTGCAAAGCCGGTGACTAATAATACCAGGCAGGTTGTTCTAGTGGTGCCTGTTTATAAAAGTTCCGTAATTCAGAATTCAACGCCAGCATTGCTGGAATTGACCTATGATGTAAGCTTAGCCAACATTGTACCCGCAGTTTCTGCATTTAGCGTGCTGGTTAGTTCTATCCGACGGACCATAATATCGGTAAGCATAACCGGAGGCAAAGTCCGTCTTACTTTATCAAGTCCTGTACTATTTGGCGATGTTGTCAGTGTTTCTTATTCACAACCTGCAACAAATCCCTTACAAACAGCATCAGGAGGGAAGGCTGCCAGTATTAGTTTTAAAACAGTAACTAACAATGTTGCAGCAGTGGAAAACGCTAATACCCCGCCTGTAATTGTTGTAAATTATGAAGAAAGCTCTTATTCTGGATTTGTTAGTTCAATCGACGCATCAAATACTTATGATGGGAATAAGGATAATCTGATATATCTCTGGGATGCTCCGGAAAATGTGGCATTATCATCAAACAGTGATCCTGATATTCAATTTCTTTCTCCTGTTGTAAACGGAAATGAAAAAATTGATTTTTTTTTGGATGTTTCCGATGGAAAATCAATTCGGAATCAATCCATCCCTATTAATATTCAAACATATAAACCTGAGATCCCGTTTGCCGTAATAGCTAAAGTTCAGGCAAGCAGCTATGAAGGAATAAATTATCCCGGTAATATAATTGATAACAAACGCGAAACCAAATGGTCAACTAACGGGTCAGGTCAATGGATTAGCTTTAAATTAACAAACCCATGCAGAATAAGTCATCTGGGAATAACTTTCCCCGAGGAACAGAAGCGATCATCCTATTTTGACATCTATGCATCTGAGGATTCTTTGTTATGGGATCCTGTATTATTAAATACTTCATCGTGTAATTTTTCGGGAGATTACCAGGTATTTGTTTTCCCTGAATCAAAAAGCAATATTGAATATTCATATGTTAAATTAGTAGGTAAAGGAAACCCACAAGATTCCTGGAATAATTTTTCTGAATTAAAAATTTTTGGAATATCCAGGATTGAGGAGGCAAAAATGACTATCTATCCGAATCCGGCTATTAATAATGTCAATATTTCGATTGAGTATCCTGACTCACCTGAAATACAGGATCTGGTTATGGCTTCAAGAAGTATACGTATTTACGGTATTTCAGGAACACTTGTTGCAGAAAACCCGGTCGAAGCCGGGAATAATAATTTTCAGATACCGTTAAGTCTTGAATCTGGCTTTTATATTGTCCATCTGGTATCCAATGGAATAACAATATCTGCTCAAAAGTTAATAATCAATAATTAGGACTTATCCGGGAGACTTAAAAACCAATCAGTCGTTTTTCAAATGCTGTGACATTATTCTCCTTGAAGCCCTAATGGTTCATTTCTTCTCAATGATCATTACAAAAATGTATCCTATATTAACTTCTTAATCGGGTGGATTAGTTTTCGATTTTCCTGTCCGCATTTGGCAGATATATTTTTTTCGCAAAGGGGAAGAAATGAAATTTCTGACTACCTGCCGTACCAATTTTAGCAAAAATCTTACCTATACGAGTTGTTTTTTGAGAAAATTGGTGCTATCTGATACAGATTAACTGAATATTACTGGCTTTTTGACTCTGATTGGAAATATAAATTTCGCTGCAGTTTATTTAAGGAAAGATTAATTTTCTATAATTTAATAATTCAAACTGCTTAATTCAGGCGGGTTTTTTATAGATTTATGAATTCAATAATTTATATTCTGAATTAAAAACTTACTTCTCAAATCTGGATTTTTAATCCTGAAGTTTTTAAGTAATTAAAGTCATTTTGACAAATCAAGTCAAAATATTGATTAAAGGTGTATCCTATTTGATTCAGAATTCATCAATTATAAGTAAAATTTGTTATAATAGCAGACTGCAAAAGAATAATTACCTCAGCAATCAAATATGATAAATGCACCTTTTAAAAAGTCAATATTTCTGTTTCTTTTATGGGTACTGGTTAATGCATCAGTTTTTTCCCAGGGAACGCCAGTCTCTTTCAGTTCAATACCTAAAACCGGAACTGTATTGGTTTATTCACATCAGGATGACGATATCATCTGGATGCTTCCCTGGTGGACTAAATCTGAAAAATTTATTCAGGCGGCTGTCCCGTCAACTCCGGAATATCATCAGTTGATTCATAATCAACAAGGATACCTGGATAGCCATGGATATATTATTCCTTATGAATCAACCTGGGTAAATCCATGGCCTGATATAAGCACTACAGAATATATTCAATATTACTGGAGTGCCGATCCATCCTATGCCTATATAGCGCTTGATCACATTGAGACCAAATTGTATAATGCTGTCGATGATGTTTCTCGAACAGATATCAACAAAATGAAAGCCAAGCTTGAACAATTTATTGCAAGTCCGGGTGTTTCAAGGATCATTACTCATGATAACTGGGGTGAATACGGAAACAAACATCATAAGGCAGTCAATCTGGCTGTCAGGGAGTTGGCGGTAAAATACAGGAAGGATGTATGGATGCTTGGTGCAGACGGTGATTTTGTAGATTGGGCCATTCCGGATGGTGCTAATATTACCTACTCCTTAGCTTCATATGATGCCACTCTTTTTGCAGGAGTAAGAAACGAATATTTTACTTTTCCCAGTTCTAATAATTATTGGACATGGGACCCGTCATTCATTCCGACAGGAAATATTAAATATATAAAGATTGTAGACGGAGGCATAGATAAATCCGATATAATGTTACCTGGGGAAACAGTTACAACTTCAGGCCCCGTTCAGGACAAGCCAGGTGCTTTTATATTTAATGGGATAGATGATTATCTTACTCTGGCAGGCAATAAAAATACAACATTTACTATTGGCATGTGGATAAAACCCGACCAAATAAGGTCTATGGATATTTCAAAGATGTCAGAATATCCGTCAGCTCCCCAATGTGACCGTAGTTTCTACATGCAAAGCAATGGTCATATCACTGCGCGTATTTTTGACGGACAATCCAGGACTGTTACATCAACTACAGCATTGTCGCCTAATACCTGGACTCATATCTTAATGACTGCAAATGGTAGCAGCCTTAAGATCTATATAAATGGAATCTTTGAGTCTTCAGTATCTGCAGGGAATGCATCAACAAGTTATATTTCACCGGAATTTGTAATCGGGCAGGCACATGAGACGGCCTCTTTTTTCTCAGGACAGATTTCAGATGTTATGTTATTCAGTAATGTACTTTCCGACAGCGAAATTGCTGCATTAGCAGGGACTACTCCTCCCGTTACTTTTACAATTACTTCAAGCGCTGGAACCGGAGGGACAATAAGTCCACTCGGTGCTGTAACTGTCAACCAGGGCAGTGACCGGACTTTTAGTATTACCCCAAACAGTGGATACCAGATATCCGGCATAAATGTAGATGGAAGTTCAGTTGGTACCTCATCGCCATATACATTTACTAATGTTACTTCTGATCATACAATTGCAGCTTCATTTTCAATTGTTCCTACTACTAATCTGACAATTTCAGGTGTAACAGCAAATAATAAAATATATGATGGAACCAACATTGCAACTTTGAATACCGGAAGTGCATCACTTAGTGGCGTTATGGGAGGTGACGATGTTACTCTTGTCTCTACTGCTGCCTCAGGGACATTCTCAAGTAAGAACGTCGGAACAGGAAAAACAGTAATAACAGCAGGCTTTACTCTGACAGGAACTGATGCAAATAAATATACTGTGACACAGCCAACAACAGTAGGTAATATTACTCCCAAACTCCTTACCATAACCGGTATAACTGTTACTAATAAGGTTTATGACCGCAATACATCTGCGACGCTGAATGGTATAGCTGTGCTTTCCGGGATTATATCCCCTGATGTGGTCACTCTTGGAGGGACCCCTGTTGCTACCTTTGTTTCAGCAAATGTCGCAACCGGAATAACTGTTAATGTTTCCGGATATGTAATTTCAGGTACCAGTGCAAACAATTATTCCTTGAATCAACCAGCCGGGCTTTTCGCAAATATCACCCCCAAATCTCTTACCATAAACGGGATAGCAGCAAATGATAAAATATATGATCGGGGAACTGCAGCTTCTTTAACCGGTATTGCAGTTCTGTCGGGAGTAATATCACCTGATGCTGTTATATTAGGAGGTACGCCGGTTGCTGCTTTTTTATCTGCAAATGTTGCAAACGGGATCGCTGTTAATGTTTCAGGATATGCTATTGCAGGAACTAACTCAGGAAATTATTCTCTTACCCAGCCAGTGGGTCTAAGTGCAAATATTACTCCTTTACAACTTACAATTAGTGGTATAACTGCAGTAGACAAAATTTATGACCGCAGTATAACAGCCACTCTAAGCGGGACAGCTGTTCTTTCCGGTGTACTGCCTCCCGATGCAATTACTTTGGGTGGCACCCCTGTTGCAGTATTCGCATCATCAGATGTTGCAGACGGGAAAGCAGTAAGTGTATCCGGATATACCATTTCTGGAACGAAAGCTGGAAACTATACTCTGACTCAGCCCTCCGGCCTTTCAGCTAATATTTCTCCCAAATCACTCAGTATCACTGGAATATCAGCAGCGAACAAAAATTATGATAGAACTTTAGCAGCTTCTCTTAATGGAACTGCGGCTCTTTCGGGAGTGATATCTCCTGATGTTATCACCCTTGGCGGTATTCCTGTTGCAACTTTCACGTCGGCAAATGTTGCAAACGGTATACCTGTCAATGTTACAGGTTATAACATTTCCGGAACTAAAGCAGGCAACTATATTCTTAACCAGCCGGTTGGACTAATTGCAAACATCTCAGCCAGGGAATTGACAATTACTGGGATTATTGCAGCAAATAAGGTTTATGATAGCAATACAACAGCCTCACTTACTGGTATCGCTGCACTTATTGGTGTAATCTCTCCTGATGCTGTCAATCTTGGAGGAACTCCTGTGGCAACTTTTGCATCTGCAAATGCCGGTAACGGAATTCACGTTAGTGTTACCGGATATTCAATTTCAGGAGCAGGCATAAGTAATTATACTCTTATACAACCCGCTGGACTAATTGCCAATATCACTCCAAGGTTGCTTACAGTTGGAGGTACATTTACTGTGGCTGGTAAAATATATGATGGGTCTACTTCTTCCTTTATTTTAACGAACAATTTGACCCTTGTGTCAAAAGTAGTTGGCGACATTGTTGATTTATCAGCAGTTGCTGTTTTCGATGATAAAGTAGTCGGTACGGGGAAGACTGTAAGGCTTACAGGATCATCACTATCTGGTTCTGATGCATCAAACTATACTCTGACGCTATCAGGTTCTCCTGTTGCAATTGCTGATATAACACCTAAGGTGCTTACCATTGGGGGTTCATTTACTATAAGCAATAAAGTATACGATGGAATAACCCTGGCAACCATTCTCTTTGACAATCTCTCTCTTGTAACCAAAGTTGGCAGTGATGTTGTCAGTCTTAACCCCGTGGTTACTTTTTCAGATAAATCTGTTGGATCCGGCAAGACGGTTAGTCTTATCGGATCGACTCTGGCAGGTACTGATGCAATAAATTATACATTGTCTTTGGCTGGCGCACCCACGGCAATAGCTGACATTACTGTCAGACTACTCAGTATCGGAGGCTCATTTACAACAGCCAATAGAGTGTATGACGGTACAAAATCCGCAACAATTGTGACAAACAATCTTACACTTATCTCGAAAATCGGTGGCGATATTGTTTCTCTTTTTCCTGTTGCTGTTTTTATAGACAAAAATATTGGTACCGGGAAGACAGTCAACCTCACAGGTTCATCTCTTACTGGGGTTGATGCAAATAATTATAGTTTGTCCCTGACAGGGTCACCGTCAGCAACAGCTGATATTTCTGCAAAGTCTCTGACTATTGGAGGTACATTCAGTGCAAACAATAAAGTATACGATGGTACAACTGCTGCAACAATAGCAACAAACAACCTGATCATTCTTACGAAAGAAGGAGGAGATTTGGTTACCCTTTCTGCTGTTGCTGTATTTTCTGATATAAATATTGGAACAGGAAAGACTGTCAGCCTTACAGGTTCATCCCTTACAGGAGCGGATGCTCTTAATTATTCTTTGTCTCTTGCCGGAGCTCCGGTAACCACTGCTGATATTACCAAATTTGAATTAACAATTGCCGGGGTAACAGCTGAAAATAAAGTATATGATGGTACAACTTCAGCGAATCTGAATTCAGGGAGTGCAATGCTTGTTGGCATTTTAGGCAATGATGTTGTGAATCTTGTTTCCTCAGGTGCATCCGGAGTTTTTATAGATAAAAATGTCGGCTTGGCTAAAACAGTTACAATTTCAGGTTTTACTCTCACTGGCACCGATGCCGGGAAATATGCTCTGATTCAACCATCTGCAACTGGTGATATAACACCGAAAGGATTAACAGTTACAGGAGTTACTGCAATAAACAAAGTCTATGACAGGACAACAACAGCGATTTTAAATTCCGATAACGCTTCATTGCTGGGTGTTATAGGATCAGATATTGTGACTCTTCTGACAGGAGGTGCAAATGGTACTTTTGCAGACAGGAATGTTGGTACAGCGAAGGCTGTAACTACATCAGGTTTTGCTATTGAAGGCATTAATGCCGGCAATTATACATTAACCCAGCCATTGTCAGCTGCAGATATTACTCCGGCCATTTTGACAATATCCGGCGTAACCGGTAACAATAGAATATATAATGGTACAACAGACGCTACACTGAATACTGGAAGTGCTTCTCTGGTGGGTATTCTGGGAGGTGATCTTGTAAGTGTGATATCAACAGGTGCGTCAGGGACTTTTTCAGATAAGAATGCCGGCATTTCAAAAACAGTTACAACTTCAGGTTTTACCATTGGCGGGGCAAATGCCGGAAATTATTCATTAACTCAGCCAACAACCACAGCTGATATCCTGAAATCGGACCTTTCAATATCTGGTGTTACTGCAAACTCAAAAGTGTATGATGGCACAATTGAAGCAGCAATAAATAATGGGAGTGCAACCCTTGCGGGGGTTATAGGGACTGATGTGGTTACTCTTGTTACAACAGAAGCTAAAGGAACTTTTTCAGATAAAAATGCCGGTACCGGCAAAACAGTCTCATCCTCCGGCTTTTCAACTATTGGAACTGATGCTGACAATTATAGTTTGACTCAACCGATAGCATCAGCTGATATTACTCCGGCAACCCTTATACTTGCAGGTGTGACTGTAATAACAAAAGTATATGATGGAACAGTTGCAGCATCACTGACCATGGAAGGGGCAACACTGGAAGGTATAATAGGATCGGATATTGTCAGCCTGGTTTCTTCCGGTGCTGTTGGTACTTTTGCAGACAGGAATGCCGGTAAAGACAAATTGGTTTCGACGTCAGGCTTTACGACGGGTGGAGCAGATGGTGCCAATTATACCATAATTCAACCTTTAGCCACTGGTGAAATTACTGCTGCTGATCTGACGTTATCAGGTATTACTGCAAATAATAAGGTATATGATGGAACCACTGCAGCATCGTTGAATACCGGTAATGCAATCCTTTTTGGAATCTTTGGAAGCGATGATGTGAACTTAGTGGCAACGGGTGTAACAGGATCTTTTGCAGACAAAAATGCAGGAACGGGTAAATTAGTTTCAACATCGGGATTTACTCTTACCGGTACAAATGCAGGTAATTATACCTTAACTCAACCAGTATTAAGTGCAGATATAACAGTTAAAGATCTGACAGTAATAGCAAACAATCTTTCAAAATTTCACAGGACAACACTGACATTTACAGGAACCGAATATACAGCACCAGGTTTGGTAACCGGAGATGTACTTTCCGGAGTTACAATTAGCAGCCCCGGAGCGCCCGCATCTGCAGATGTTGGTACTTATGTAATTTCAGTAGGAGGCGGAATTAATGATAATTACAATATTAAGTATACGAACGGGATACTGACTGTCAGAAAATCAATTATCACAGCATCTGCCGGTTACAAAACAAAGGTTTACGGTTCACAAAATCCGGATCTGTCAATTACATACACGGGTTTTATCAATAATGAAGATCCATCTGTACTTGATGAACTTCCTGTGGCTACTACCAGTGCTGTTGTAACAAGCGATGCAGGAACTTATGCCATTTCCCTGTCAGGAGGTACTGATAGCGATTATGATATTATTCTTGTAAATGGGACCCTGGAAATACTCAAGGCGCCTCTGACTATTACGGCTGAGGACAAAACAAGAGTCTTCGGGCTGGAAAATCCCGATCTTACTTTTAAATATTCAGGTTTTGTACTCGGTCAGGATCAAACTGTTCTGGATGTTCCACCAGGAGTTTCTACCTCTGCAACTATTAATTCAGATGCAGGGAATTATGATATTGTTTTATCAGGTGCATCTGACAATAACTATAGTTTGGTATATGAAAAAGGGATTCTGACAATTACCAAAGCTTCTCAGGTTATAGCTTTTTCAAAGATCCCTTCAGGCTTAAGAATTACGCAGGAATATCAGCTTAATGCCACTGCATCCAGCGGGCTTCCCGTCAGCTTTGAATCATCCAACTCTAATCTGGCCAGACTGAACGGTGATTTATTGACCGTGATGGGAAACGGGAATGTCAATATTTCGGCGAGGCAGGAAGGAAATCATAACTGGAATCCTGCAACTGAAATAATCCAGACAATAGTTACCCTGCCTACATTTGATAATATCTCATCACTTTTCACTCCAAATAATGACGGGATGAACGATTACTGGTTTATACCTGACCTTTATAAATATCGTACGCTCCAGGTAACCGTTTACAACAGGTTTGGACAGGTTGTATATAAATCAGATAGCTATAAGAATGATTGGGACGGTACCTGGAATGGAAAGCCTCTTCCTTCAGCTTCATATTATTATATACTTAAATCAGATGAGAGAGGTATAATAAAAGGTGTTGTAAATATTGTAAGATAATTAAGGCAAAAACCTGTTCCTGACTGGAATTATTGGATTTTTTTAATCCTTCTGGTATTTAATATTCATAAAGTTCATATTCTACAGTATGAATTTATTTCAACTGGTCTCATCAGACCTTTGATATCATCTGTATTTCAGGGAAAATTCCTCATGAGGTTTTTATCTTAAAAAATCTGTCATTAGTCAAAATCAGCAGATACATAATAATTTGAAAATATTATGATGAAATATTTTTCATTTCACTGTGTGTCAAATGTTTATGATTTATCTTCCTGAAATTATTTTTAATTCTGTTAAAATTGCTTATAAATTTGATGCATTTTGACATCTTGTTGAATCATGGCAATTATTTGTTGTATATCATTGATTAATAAGCATAAATCATGGATTAGAAAAAAATGAATAATTACCTTTCTTATGTTTTCATGATTTATCCTGTTGGTTCATTTTTTTTTTATGCTTAACTTAATATTTTAAATTACACAAAGCATGTGTGAAGTATACTAATGATATATATTACATGATCTCTTTGAAAATAAATGACATAAGCTGATGATAAATATCTTAAGTACATTAACTGCAATAATTAATAATGGTTCGGTTTTACATTTTTTCCCTGAAGAGAATGACACTATTGTCAAAAAGCATAAAACTGTTTAACCATACTATAGTTTGAAACTTTAATTATGACACGCCAATACAAATTGATTTTTTGTTAATTTTTTTAATGATGGGGTAACTTACTGGCCCTGCTATTTAACCTTATAACCTTAAACTTACCAAACGATGAAAAGATCCTTTTTCGCTTTTTTATTTTTGTTTTTTCTTCAAATATCAGCGTATTCGCAGAATTTTACAATTACTGCAAGTGCTAATACAGGAGGTACCATTAATCCAGTGGGAGACCAGACAGTAGCATCTGGTGCTACTCCGACTTTTACAATTGTTCCCAATACTGATTTTGAGATTGCAGATGTCCTGGTCGATGGCATTTCTCAGGGAGCTATTCCATCTTATACCTTTCCTTCCGTTACTGCGGATCATACAATCTCAGCAATATTTTCGGTTACTTCACATCTGGCACTGAACAAACCTTCTTCAGCATTGAGTAGTGAAGATTTTCGCGGACCATTGTATGCTAATGATAATGATGCTTCGAATGAAAGTCGATGGGCATCCTTAGGGAGTAATCCACAATGGTGGAAAGTAGATTTACAGGGCGTATTTGATATAACTTCAATTGTTATACGCAATTATGTTGACGGAGTAAGGTTTTACCATTATACTATAGAAGTTAGTCTGGATGATGTTACTTATTTGCCTTATGCAGAAAAGACTGATGATAACGTTGCTACTGATGAGGGAGATAAATATATTATTGCCTCAACAGCACGATTTATAAAAGCAACCATAACTCAAAACTCTTTAGGAGTCGGAGCTCATATTACAGATTTTCGTGTATATGGTACTCCAAGTGCTGTTACATATACTATTAATGCAAGTGCGGGGGCAAATGGTACAATAACACCTGCAGGAAGCCAGACAGTAGCTCAGTTTGCAGATCAGGCTTTCGATATCACTCCAAATGGCGGTTTTCAGATTGAGGACGTTATTGTTGATGGTACTTCAGTTGGGGCAGTGTCCTCTTATACCTTTAATAATGTATATTCAGATCATACTATTTCTGCATCATTCACACCAATAGTAATAAGTCATACAATAACTGCCACTGCTGGCACTGGAGGTACTATAAGTCCCTCAGGTTCAGTCGTTGTTGTAGATGGGGCCGATCAGGGATTCACAATTGCTGCAGCTTCGGATTTCCAGATAGCAGATGTTTTGGTAGACGGTGTTTCCCAGGGAGCTATATCATCATATTCTTTTACAAATGTAACTGCCGATCACACTATCTCAGTTACCTTTACAGTTACTCCACATCTGGCTTTAAATAAACCGTCTTCTGCTCAAAGCACTGAATTTGGACGTGATGCCTTATTTGCAAATGATAATAATGCTTCAAATGAAAGTCGTTGGGCATCTTTGGATCCTAATCCGCAATGGTGGAAGGTCGATCTGGAGAATATATATAGTATAACCTCAGTTATTATTCGTAATTATGTTGATAATTCGAGATTTTATCATTATAATATTGAAGTAAGTAGTGATGATATTACTTATTCACCATATGCTGCAAAAACCAATGATAATGTGGCTGTGGATGAGGGTGATACATATAATGTTAATGCTCTTGCCAGATATATAAAAGTAACTGTGACAGCCAACTCTTCAGGTCCAGGTGCTCATATTACCGATTTCAGAGTATATGGCAATACTATTCTGACAGTATCAAATGTTACAGCTTTTAATAAGAATTATGATGGTACAACTCTGGCAACCCTAAATATTACAGGTGCATCTCTTGTTGGTGTTACTACGGGGGATGATGTTACTCTGGTGACTTCCGGAGCAACCGGAAATTTTGCTGATAAGGATGCCGGTACAGGTAAGGTTGTATCAGTTTCCGGATTAACTTTATCTGGTGCGGATGCAGGTAAGTATACACTGGTTCAACCTACAACAACTGCAAATATTAGTGCATTGCCAATTATCATCAACCCCACTGCAGGCCAGACAAAGGTATTCAGTACATCTGACCCGACTCCATTCACTTACACAACGTCTCCTGCATTGATAGGCACAGATGTTCTCTCAGGCCTTTTGAGCCGTGTAACAGGAGAAAATGCAGGAAGTTATGCATTTACTCTTGGAACTCTTTCTGCAGGTTCAAATTACTCTCTGTCGGTTGCAGCAACTCCGACCTTTAGTATTACACCAAAACCTGTTGTTATTACAGCAACTTCAGGACAAACTAAGGTTTATGGTCAGGCTGATCCTGTATTCACATATACTAACTCTCCTGCACTTGGGACCGGAGACAGTTTCAGCGGAGCACTCAGCAGAGCCGCAGGGGTGAATGTTGGTACTTATGCTTTTACCACAGGCACACTTTCGGCAGGTTCAAATTATACCTTATCGGTCGCTGCCACGCCAACCTTCAGCATTACACCTAAACCTGTATTAATAACAGCAACTGGCGGGCAGACAAAAGTTTATGGTCAGGCTGATCCTGTTTTTACATATACTAACTCGCCTGCCCTTGAAACGGGTGACAATTTCAGCGGGGCACTTAGCAGAGCAGTTGGTGAAGATGTTGGTACATATGTTTTTACTGAAGGTACACTTACTGCAGGTTCAAATTACACTTTGTCGGTCGCTGCTACGCCAACCTTCAGTGTTACACCAAAACCGGTTGTTATTACAGCAACTGCAGGACAGACAAAAGTTTATGGTCAGGCTGATCCTTTATTCACATATACTAACTCTCCTGCGCTGGAAACAGGAGATAGTTTCAGTGGTGCACTTGGCAGGGCTGCCGGAGTAAATGTAGGCACATATGCTTTCACCCTGGGCACACTTACAGCAGGTTCAAATTACTCTCTGTCGGTTGCAGCCACACCAACCTTCAGTATTACACCAAAATCTATTGTCGTCACCGCAAATACCGGACAGGCAAAAATATATGGTCAGGCAGATCCTGTATTTACATATACCAGTTCTCCAGCCCTGGAGTCAGGTGACAGTTTCAGTGGATCGTTGAGCAGGTTAGCCGGTGTAAATGTAGGTACTTATGCCTTCACAATAGGTACCCTTACGGCAGGTTCAAATTACAATCTATCAGTTGCAGCAACTCCAACATTCAGTATAACACCAAAAGCTATAGTTATCACTGGAAATGCCGGGCAGACAAAGATATATGGTCAATCCGATCCGGTGTTTACTTATACCAATTCTCCTGCACTGGAAACTGGTGACAGTTTCACCGGAGCACTTAGCAGAGTTGCCGGAGTGAATGTTGGTACATATACATACACTCCAGGAACACTGACAGCAGGTTCAAATTATACTTTGTCAGTTGCCAGCACACCTACATTCAGTATAACGCCTAAAGCTCTTAATATTACTGGCATTACGGCTGATAGTAAGATTTATGATGGCAGTTTAACTGCAACACTTAGCGGAACTGCTGTTCTTACAGGTATTGTTGGTAGCGATATTGTAACTGTAGGAGGTACTCCGGTGGCTGCATTTATTTCTTCATCTGTCGCAACAGGTATCCATATCACTGTTTCAGGTTATACAATTGCAGGAGCACAGGCTGTTAACTATAGTCTTTTACAACCGTCAGGGCTGACAGCTAATATTACTGCCAGAGAGCTCACTATTGGCGGCACATTTATAGCAGATAGTAAGGTCTATGATGGCACAACAGATGCGACTATAGGAACAAACAATCTTACACTTTTAACTATAGCCGGCAGTGATGATGTTTCACTGATCGCTAAAGCAGTATTTTCTGATATAACTGTAGGTACAGCCAAGATTGTCAGACTTACAGGTTCCTCTCTTTCCGGCACAGATGCTTTGAATTATACTTTATCCCTAGTTGGTGCGCCAACGTCTCTGGCTGATATTACTGAATTCGGATTGAACGTAACTGGAGTCACTGCCGACAATAAAGTGTATGATGGAACCACAAATGCTGTTATAAACACTGCAGGGGCAAACCTGACGGGTATTTTAGGGTCAGATATTGTCACTCTTGTATCTTCATCAGCGACCGGATCTTTTGAAAATAAAAACGCTGGTGTCGGGAAGATTGTCAATACTAATGGGTTTACAATCACAGGTCCTGATGCTGGTAAATATACCCTTATTCAACCTACTGTCACAGCTAATATTACCACGGTTAGTCTGACGATTGACGGTGTCACAGCAAATAATAAGGTCTATGACGGAACAACAGATGCAACACTAAATACGGGAAGTGCTGCACTCGTGGGTATATTAGGATCTGATATGGTCGACCTTGTTTCCACAAGCGCCACAGGTACTTTTGTAAACAAGAATGTGGGAACAGGTAAAGCGGTTTCTACATCAGGATTCATTCTGGGAGGCACTGATGCGGTAAACTATTCAATAACCCAACCTTCTTCAACTGCCGATATAGCTGCAGCCGGTCTGACAATATCAGGCGTAATTGCAAATAACAAAGTTTATGATGGTACAACCGATGCAGTGCTAAATTCATCGGGTGCAACACTTGTTGGAGTGTTTGGAACAGATATAGTAAATCTGGTTTCAACGGTAACATCAGGTACTTTTGCAGATAAAAATGCGGGTATTGAAAAAAATGTTTCAACATCTGGCTTCACAATTAACGGAAATGATGCTGATAATTACACATTGGCTCAACCTTTGTTAATTGCAGATATTTTACCAAAACCGCTGACTGTAACAGCCGTTGATCAAACAAAGAATTATGGGAACACACTGACATTGACAGGCACAGAAATAACAACAGTGGGTCTGGTTGCCGGTGATGATCTGCCTTTAGTTACTCTGAATAGTCCGGGAATGGTATCCTCAGCACCTGTAGGAACTTATACTATTACTGTTTCGCAGGGATCTGACAGTAACTATGAATTCATATATGAGGATGGAGTTCTGTCAGTTAATAAATCTCCCTTAACTGCAACAGCCGATCCAAAAACTAAAGTCTATGGATCTTCAAACCCTGTTTTAACTATTTCCTATACCGGCTTTAAAAATGGTGAGACTGAATCGGTACTCGACCAGGCTCCTGTTGCTTCAACAACGGCCTTAAATTCCAGCAATGCCGGTTCATATCCGATATCCCTTGCAGGAGGTAGCGATAATAATTACGAATTGACTCTGGTGCATGGAAGTCTGGAAATTCAAAAAGCTTCGTTGACTATAACTGCTGAAGACAAGTCAAAGGCTTACAAACAACCGAATCCTGATCTTTCAATAATTTATTCCGGGTTTGTGCCTGGTGATGACCAGAGTGTTCTTGATATTCTTCCGGTTGCTTCAACTGATGCTGGGGTAAATTCAGATGCCGGTAATTATGATATTGAAGTTTCAGGAGCTGCATCTGTCAATTACAGCTTTGTGTATATTAATGGAACTCTTACAATCACAAAAGCCGATCAGGTAATCACTTTTAACGGGATTCCTTCCGGATTACGTGTAACTCAGGAGTACCAGCTGGATGCTACCGCAACAAGCGGATTATCGGTCAGTTTTGAAGTTTCTGATCCTTCAATTGTAAGCATAATTAATGGTTTAATGACAGTGATCTCAGACGGGAATTTTATTGTTACGGCCAGGCAGGATGGAAATATTAACTGGAATCCGGCTGCAGACGCAACACAATCGGTTGTTACACTTCCTTCATTTGATAACATTTCTTCACTTTTCACTCCCAATAATGATGGTATTAATGATTACTGGTACATTCCTAAACTGGAGGAATATGGAAATCTTCAGGTAACAGTTTACAACCGCTTTGGCCAATCTGTTTACAAGTCAGATAGTTATAAAAATGATTGGGATGGAACCTGGAATGGAAATCCTCTTCCTTCAGCTTCATATTATTATATTATGAAATCGTCGGAGAAAGGTATAATTAAAGGCGTTGTTAACATTGTCAGATAAAAAATTATTGAAAAATTAAAAATAAAAGAAATGAAAAAAATTCTTATCATATTGACTGGATTAATATCAACAATTGCTTCAGGACAACAGTTTCCTTTCATGGAAGGATACAATGTTAACCCGTTCACACTATCACCAGCCTATGCCGGAATCCTGAACAGTAAAACTGTTTTTGCAGATTATCGATCTGACTGGTCCGGTCTTGAAGGAGGACCTATGACTTACCAGCTTAGTTACAATGACAGGATAGGGAAGGTGGGTTTTGGTGGCAGGTTTATCTATGACAAGACAGACATATTTAAGCAGACACTTGTTCTTGGCACTTATACCTATCAGGTTAATATTGCAAAGGATCATTTAATAAACTTTGGATTATCAGTTGGATTCTACAGGAATTCTATTGATCTGAGCAAGTATTATAATGATCCTACATATGTGCAGGATCTGGTACTTTTGTATGGTCAGCAAACGTCCAGGATTAAGTTTGCTACTGACGTGAGTGCGTTGTACAGATATAAACAGGCTGAAGCGGGCATTCTGTTCTCAAACGTAATGTTTGGAACGGTGCGATACAGCAGCAACTCCGATCTTACATATAAACCACTGAAAAATTATCTTGTACATGCAGCCTATCTTTTTATCCTGGACGATATGTGGTCGCTTAAGCCAACTTTTATCCTTAGAGGGGGCGAACATGTACCCATGCAACTGGAAATAGCTCCTACTGTTACCTGGAATAAACGCTTCTGGGGAACTCTTATTTTCAGAACCGGGGGTATATTGGGAGCCGGGTTAGGTGGTGAGGTATATGATGGTATTTTACTGAACTATTCCTACAATCTAAGTACTAATGTTGCTTTAAATACATTCGGTAGTCACCAGGTATCCTTAGGAGTCAGGCTCTTTAATCCTCAGAAAAACAAAAAGATACAAGTTGATAATTAGATTCTGTTAGGTGCAGGAGTTTTAAAGTGAAGCTTAAAAAAATATACGCTTACTTTGGTCTTTAAAACAGTATTTAAATTACAAAAAGGCTACTGTCTGAAGCAGTAGCCTTTTTGTAATAATCTGTTCTTATTCCCCTGTTAAATCATTTGGTCTGTTGAATAATTATTGGGGAGAGCAGTAAATTACTTTTTAAGATAATAACTGCTGTAATGCTTGTAGGGACTTTTATCAAAATTGAGATCATTAAAGACTACATCAAAATTTGTAATTTGTTTTGTAGAAAAATTGTCAACCACATTAGCAAAAATGTCTTTTCTTGTGTAATTGTTTCTGGATATAAGAAGAATATGGGTTGCATATTTTATTAAAAGAGAGGCATCAGCTACCAGACCGATTGGAGTTGTATCCATGATAATATAATCATATTCATTTTTGAGAGTATTAATTAGATTATCAAGTACTCCGGATTCAATAAGTTCTGAAGGATTCGGCATTACCGGCCCTGCCGATATGAAAGCGAGGTTTTCAACTCTAGTTTTAAGGCGAATTTCAGAAATTGATGCGTTGTTTGAAATATAGTTCGATAAGCCTTTTAAATTGTCAATTTTAAGTTTTGTATGAAGTGTCGGGCGACGGAGGTCACAGTCGATAAGTAATGTTTTATACCCAACTGATGCAATCGAAGCTGCCAGGTTATAAGAAATGAAACTTTTTCCATCCCCGGGTAGTGAGGAGGTGACAAGGATAATTTTTGATGAGTCTGACTTAAGTTTAAGGAATAAGCTGCTTCGTAAATTCCTGAATGATTCTGAGATAGAAGTGCCTGGATATTCAGTTACAACTGATTCAGTTTTTTTATCATTACTGTAAATGACCCCAATGATAGAACGGTTCAGAAATCGTTCTATTTCATGGAAACTGGTAATCGTATCATTAAATAGTTCCTTGCTAACAATGTATAATGAAGGAATCAGCAGAGCTAAAAATATGGCAATAATAATATTTGTTTTTTTCTTGGGATAAATTGCAACTGCCTCAATGCCTCTGGCAGGTTCCAGGATTTCATAATCGGGATAATTTGAAGCCTGGGTTATTGCTGCTTCTGATCTTTTCTGAAGCAAATATGTATAGATCACATCATTCAGATTAAACTTTCGCTGCATACTAACCATATTTAGCTCAGTTTTAGGCAGTTGGGAAATCTCTTTTGATAGTTTATCTGATCTGTAATTCAACTCATTAATAGAAAGGCTCAGGGTATTAAGATTATTTGTGACAGTCTCAATAATTGTTCGCACCTGAATCTTGATTTTATTCTCTATCTGGCTCATAAACAGGTTCTTCTCACTATTATTACTTAATATACCTGATCTTTGGGTATTTAATGCCTGAAGTTCTGAAATGAGCTGGTTCATTATAGGATCTGCCACATTCATAGCTGAAGGAAGAACTACACCAGAGACATCATTATTTGTTTTTAAATAATTCAGAATGTAATTGAAATAGCGTTCCTGGACTTTTAGTTTTGCTTTCTCTGCATCAATTTGGGTAATCTGATCATAAATACTTTTTCCCTGGAAGCTCAGGTCCATGACCTGATTTGCTGATCTGTAATTCCTGAGTTTTGACTCTGATTTAACAAGAGAATCAGATATTTCAGAAATTTGAGAATCAATAAAATTTATAGTGCTTATAGCCTTCTTATTTTTCTTTGCGAGGTTTGCTTCAAGGTAGGATTCCAGAAAGTTATTTAAGAAACTAATAGTTTTATCCTGGTTTTCCCCACTGAACTTTACAGTAATTATTGAAGCAAGCGGTGAAACCCTCTTAATATCTAACCTTTCAAGGTATAACTTGGATATATAGTCTAAATGATGAAGAGTAAAGTAATAGGTATATTTGGGTTCTGTCTGATGAGTGTAAAATTCTTTGTTGAATGAGACAGCAAATTTAAAAAGCTTATTATTTATTGTTTCATTAAATCTGCAGATAGTATCAATATTCAAAGTATTATTCTCACTGACAACCTGATTATCAATATAATTATAAAGAAATATTTTGTCCTGGGAAGAATAAAGCCTGAATGTTGAGTCGTTAAGAATTTCAACATTAAATTTAGTTTCAATAGGCTGAAGATGTGATTTGTCCAGGGTAATTGTGAATGGCGAATCTTTGTAAAGTTCGCTTGACTGCTTAAAGAAACCGACATCTTCCCTATAATAACTGATTTCAAGATTCAACTTGGTAACTGTAGAATATACAAGAGCGAAAGACTTTAGATTGTTTACTTCGTTTTCAATATTCTTATCATTTTGAAGTGTTCCAATGCTTCTGAAAAGGTCATTTGAACTTAGTAGGGTAGATGCTTCGTTTTGAACAGGACTTATTGAAGCACTTACTTCGTAAACTTTTTGAGCATACTTATTATATAAAAATGCTGTTGAAAAAAAAATAACCAGGCATGCAATATAAAAATACTTAATAGAAACAGCTTTTGAGATATATCGCTTTAGTAAATCTATTGAAGGATCTGATTCAGTTGTCTTTATCATTTGGTTATTAATATTATATTAAAATTTAAGACCCGCAAATAGCAAAACAGCTATCAGGGTAGTTACTGTCGTCAGAATCGTTGAATAAGTAATGTTTTGATAGCTCGTGGATATTGACTTCATCGGTTCAACAATAATAACATCATTGGGTAAAACATAATAATAATCTTTACTTGCAATCCTGGAATCAGAAAGGTTAAGCCTGTGACGAACTATTTTATCACCTTCCTGCCGGATTAATACTACATTCTTTCGGTTTCCGTAACGTGAAATACCTCCTCCCAAAGCAAGGGCTTCATATATGGTAAGTTTATCCTGGGTAAAAGGAAAGAGTCCCTGCCGTTGAACCTCGCCTATGACACTGACCTGATTATCAATATACTTGACAACAATCGAAATTTTGGGAGAAACATATTCACTTAATGCTTTCTGTATTTTTTCACTTGCCTGGGTAGTTGTAAGAGCACCGACATTTATTTTACCAACAAAGGGGAAATATATGTTACCTCCTTCATCGACCAGGTAGCCAATAGCACCATTACTGCCATATCTCATCTCATCTGTTGAATTAAATATCTGGCTGGTCTGAGGGTCAATACTTAATACCTTAATGTATAGTTTATCAAATGGCATAATTACCTTTTGAGTCCTGGGATTGACTTCCGGTGCTTCAAGTTCATTAACGTCGTTAAAGTAAGTTAAGTCCTTGGTGGGAACACATGAAATAAGATAAATCATTATCAGAATGATCCCTGCTTTATAAAGATTAAACTTCATTGTATAAATGTGAATTATATTAAAGATTTATTATAAACCTGTTCTTTGAAAAACTGTTTTAATGGTTTTCAGCAAAATTAGAAAATCTAATCGAAGCGACCAATTATCTATATAAGCTAAATCCATTTCCATCCATTTTTCAAACTTAATACTGTTTCTGTCTGGTTTTATCTGCCAGAAACAAGACAGACCAGGCTTTACCGATAATCGTCTAAGCTGCCAGCGTTTGTATTGCTGGGTTTCACTTGGTATTGGCGGTCGAGGTCCAATAAGCGACATTTCACCTTTTAGGATATTAAAGAGCTGAGGTAATTCATCCAATCCGGTTTTTCGCAGGAATCTGCCAATTTTTGTTACACGCGGATCATCCTTTATTTTAAATACTGGTCCGTCCATCTCATTTTCGGCTTCAAGATCCTTTTTCAGTGCATCAGCATTTATGATCATTGTCCTGAACTTATAAAGATTGAACTGACGCCCTCTTAACCCGACTCTGACCTGCTTATATATTATGGGTCCTGGTGATGTAAGTTTTATTAATAAAGTAATGACTAACAGTACGGGAGATAAACACAATATCAAGAAAATTGAAATATTTAAATCCATAATCTTTTTGATCGCCAGAGCATAGGAATTATATGGGATATTAATAAATGTCAGGAATTTCTCATCTCCAATATTTGTCTTTATGGCATTAGTCAGATTGATTTTATTATCCTCATACCTGAGTCTGAAAATTACACCCAGCTCTTCACAGGACCTGACAACATTTCTAACTTCAGCAGGAATAATCTTGCTCTTGATATAAAGTACTTCATCTATTACATCAACTTCCATCAGGTCATTAAGCACCGTCAGGTATTGTTCAGGAAGCAGTATAATGGATTTCTCATATTTCTCCTTCAGAATATAGGAGGCCGTAAATACTGCAATAATCCTGTATCCCCATTCCTTGGTCGATACAAGAGTTTCAACAAATGGTATTGATGAATCGTCGGATATTACTACTATGTTAACCTGGTTATGCCCTCTTGCTCTATAACTTTTGAAAACTTTATACTCAATTACCCTGGCTGTAAACAAAAACAGAAATCCGTATAAGGGAATCTCAATCTGAAACAGTCTCGAAATAGAATAAAGCTTAAAAATAAAATAGAAAAAAATCAGCAGGATGAATATAGCTATCGCTGATTGCATAAATTCAAAAAACAATACCCTGTATCGTTTAGTACGAGGTATCTCAGTAATTTTAATAAGGTAGAGAAAAAATAACCAAAACGGCAGAATTGCCAGAAAGAGGAATAGAAATTTCCTTTCTGTGAAAAAAAAACCTCCTGTCTCAGAATAATTAATAAAATAAGAGCATTGAAATGCCAGCCCTATTGCAAGAATGTCTATGACACCCAGAAATACATTAATAAGATTCCATCTCTTTAAAAATGGAATTATTTTTACACGGAAAAGGTGGTTAATAAAATCCATAATCAAAAACTTCTTAATAGTACAGTTCTGATTAAATGAATATAACGCAAAGATGAACTTTTTTGTTTGATTGTAGTGTTAGTTAACAACAGTTTTAAGACTTTGTGCGCAGAAAAAAGTGATCCCATGAAGTTCAGTCATGTCCAATACTTTAAAGCCATGATCTTCCAGCAACAAAGTAACACTACTTTTTGACATATAATTATTGGTCCTTGAATCCATTATACTGTACAACATGTTTAAAAAAGGGATTCTTGATACAATTCCATTTTCTACAGCATCAGAACTTCCACTTTTAATATGGGAGGGTAAATAGTTTCTTAATACATATCCGTTAACCTTTTTATTATCAACAAAACAGCCAATAAGTTTGCTTTTTGGAGGAAGTATACGATAGACTGAGTGCAGAAAATGCTTGATATGTTTAATCAGATTAAGTTCTTTCAGGTTGATGACAGTTTTAACATTCTTCATTTCTTCCGCATCATAGTAATAGTGATGAAGTGAAGAAAGTACAACAGGATTTTGCTCTTTGCCATACCCAAGAATCTCAAGATAATTGACAAAATTTTCATGACCTTCAGAACTCAAAACGTCATCAATCTGACTATTTCCGGTTAAATCAACAGTTGTGTCAGTCAGGTTCATAAATGTATTAAACGTTTGATTATTAGTAATATAATTTGGTTCAACCGCTATTCCGTTTTCCATGTTCAGAGTCTTTATTTTCAAAAATTAAATTAACTAATAAGAGTATTTGAGTCAATAGCTTAAGACGTGTTGTCCATGAATAAGCGGCTTTATGCTTTTTGGCTAATCAATGAAATCGTAGCACATGTCTATGAAGAACATAAGCTGACAAACAAATAATCAATGTTCGTCAAAAGAGACTCATATTTATTAAAGATTTTAGGAAATTTTAACATTTCCAATATAAAATGTATTTTAAACAGCAGATATACAGCAATATAGGTAGTGGTTTTTTGTTCAAACTGTGATTGGTTTTAAATTCTCAAATTTTGACCAATAACTGATATTTTGGGATGAAAATTCCAGCTTGTCAAAAATGTGTTTTGAAGCCTGATATATGGTATTTAAAACAGGAAATCTGTTGGTCAATTGTGCAATATTTACCCGGGTTTTAGTTTTCACCTGATCAGTTTAAGCAGTTTTAAGCATTAGCATAATAAAATCTATTTTTAAGTTATATTTCATCACGCACACTTTGAAAAAAGAGGAGAAACTGTTATTAAAACATACTATAAATAACTGCTGAGGGTATCATTGTAAGAATTTAGAAAAAGACAATTTTTTGTTAAAATCAATTAAATCTTCTTAAGAATTCAGTTTAGAGTAAGTATATTCACGTGGTCTTCAAAATATATTATGAAAAGGATGTTTGTGTCTGTATTCATGATAGATTTACCCAGCAGACAATTATCTGCCGATCGTGCTGGTCTCTTCGATCTGATGTTTCAGTTATTGGATCAGGAAACATATTCAACACAGACATTAATGCGTACAGAATACAGGTCAAAAATGGAGTAATTAATAATTGGATAAGACTGTAAATCAAATCTTTATTATGACATATTATGATTACATTTTTTATTTCCATACTGGTTTTATTACTGGGTTATATTTTCTATTCAAGATTTATTGAGCACATTGAAGTAATTAACCCAGAACGTACGACCCCTGCTTACAGACTGAATGATGGGGTCGATTATATTCCGATGCCATGGTGGAGGATTTTCCTTATTCAGTTTCTGAACATCGCCGGTCTTGGTCCGATATTCGGTGCAGTAGCCGGAGCTATGTGGGGTCCCATAGCATTTTTGTGGATAGTACTTGGATCTGTTTTTGCAGGTGCAGTCCATGACTATTTTTCAGGAATGCTTTCAGTCAAGCATAATGGGCTGAGTATTACTGAGATTGTGGGTATTTACCTTGGAAAGGGGGTCAAACAGTTTATGCGTGGTTTTACAGTTCTGCTCATGGTCATTGTCGGAGCAGTATTTATAATGGGACCGGCAAAAATTCTTTCAGGTCTGACGCCTGATTTTGCTTCAATGACTTTCTGGGTCTGGGCGGTTTTCGGTTATTATGTTCTTGCAACAATACTTCCGATCGATAAGCTAATCGGGAAGCTTTACCCGGTTTTTGGGTTCGCACTCTTTTTTATGGCATTCGGTTTGATAATTGCCCTGTTAATCCGGGGGTACCATATTCCGGAATTGAATTTCGATAATTTCCGTAATTTACATGTCGAATCCGGAAAATTTCCGGTGTTCCCCATGTTATTTATAACTATTGCATGTGGTGCAATTTCAGGTTTTCATTCCACACAATCTCCTCTTATGGCACGTTGTATTACCAGCGAAAAATTCGGGAGGAGGGTTTTTTATGGCGCAATGATAACTGAAGGAGTGGTTGCATTGATATGGGCAGCAATCGGGATGGCATTCTATGGCGGAGTTAGAGGATTAAATGACGTAATGACAGCTAATGAGGGAAATGCGGCTTTTATAGTGAATGAAATTTCAAATTCGCTTCTTGGAAAGTTCGGTGGTGCCCTTGCATTGCTTGGTGTTGTTGCTGCACCCATTACCTCAGGGGATACAGCATTCAGAAGCGCAAGGTTAATTGTGGCTGATTTTTTGAGTTTTAAGCAGGGACCTGTTCGGAACAGGTTGATCATCAGTATCCCTCTTTTTGCTATGGGTTATATTCTTACCCGTCTTGATTTCAGTATTATCTGGCGTTATTTTGCATGGTCGAACCAAACCCTCGCAATGGTTGTTCTCTGGGCAATAACAGTTTACCTGACCCAGGAACGAAAACTCTATTGGGTAACACTTGTTCCGGCAGTTTTTATGACTGCAGTAACAAGTACGTACCTGTTATTCGCACCTGAAGGATTTTCATTATCACTAAGTGTTTCATCTCTTACAGGCATTGGAATTTCAATTCTTTTCCTGGCTGCATTTTTTTATTATAGAAAAAAATTAGTTGACTATCAGCTTTCATTAAAAAGTATCTGATAATTATACTCATTAATTTCACACCTTTTTTGATAAATTGAAGGTGGCTTGGTGTAACTTTACTTTATTAGATCCCATTATTAAGTGTAAAAAGTACATTTAATAAAAAATTTATATAAAAAATACTGATTATGTCCATCATGTGTGTCTCTGCTTTTGTCCGGATACCCTAACCGGATAAAGACGATTTTTTTTACAAGTTAAGAATGTAACTTGCAGTGAAGAAGCTTATTTTAATGTTTGGTGCAGCAAGTAAAGATTGGGATCGTCTTTACGTCGGACTTAACCTGTTTATATAATGATTAAAAACTTTTTCAAAATTGCTGGCAGAAATATTTCAAAACATAAAGGTTTTACATTTCTGAATGTATCCGGTCTTTCAGTAGGTCTTGCTGCTTCACTATTGATCCTTCTATGGGTTCAGGATGAATTAAGCTACGAGAAATTTAACCTTAACGGAGCGAACATTTATCGTGTGGAGGAAGATCAGTTTTATTCAGGTGCCCGGTACCATGTTACTGTAACACCGGTTCCCGGCGGACCTGTATGGAAAGAAAAGATTCCGGAAATTAAGGATCAGGTCAGAATAAATTTATATCTGCCAAGGGTTCTGTTCAAATATGATGATAAAATCTTTTTTGAATCTTCTGTTGCTGCCGTAGATTCGGGTCTTCTTGAAATTTTTACTCTTCCTTTAAGCCTGGGAGATCCTGAGACAGCCTTGAATTCTCCGCATTCAATTATACTAACTCAGAAGCTGGCAACAAAATACTTTGGAAAGGATAATCCAATAGGTAAAACATTTACTGTAAACAATAGCGCTCAATTTACAGTTACAGGCGTGTTTAAAGAGATTCCTGGTAATTCACTGCTGACTTTCAGTGCAGTTATACCCTATTCCTATCTGAAAGAGATCGGCGTTGCGGATAAATCATGGGGTAATAACTCGATTTATACATTTGTTCAGATTGAGAAGGGTGCAGATATTAAGGCAGTTGACAAAAAGCTTACGGACGTAGTTCTAGAGAATTATCCACAGACAACCACCAAATTCAGTCTGTTCCCTTTGTATGATATACATCTGCATGGTCAGTTTGGATTTAATGAGACTAATGGCCCGGTGATTGTTGTATCAATTTTTACACTTATTGCAATTTTTGTGCTGATTATTGCATGTATAAATTTTATCAACCTGTCAACAGCCAAGGCTTCGGGCAGAGCTAAGGAAATTGGCATAAAAAAGGTTGCCGGAGCCGATCAGATGTCTATGATAGTCCAGTTTATGCTTGAATCGTTGTTATTAGTAGCCATAGCAATGGTTCTGGCTGTTCTGCTGGTCGGCTTATCGCTTGGTATTTTTAACAATATTTCAGGGAAAAACTTCAGTTTTGCTGATCTTGTAAATACAAGATTTATTTTAAGCTTTATAGCTGTTGGGTTGGTTGCAGGATTAATCTCAGGGATTTATCCTGCACTCTATCTCTCTTCATTCAAACCGGTCACTGTATTAAAGGGAGAATCAGTTGCAGCAAGAGGAAACGGAAGATTACGACAAATTCTGGTTGTTATTCAATTCACTTTGTCAATATTGATCGCCATATCGGCAGTCTTTATGTATAAGCAACTTAAATTTCTTCAGAACAAGGACCTGGGCTTTAATAAGGTGAACCTTATATGTATTCCAATGCCTGACGATATGAAGCCAAAATACATATCATTTAAGCAGGAGCTTGAGAAAGAAACATTGATCCATGGTATCACTGCTTCGATGTGGAACCCGACCATGATGGGGAGCAACTCAGGAGGTGCAGGCTGGGATGGAAAGGATCCGGAAAAACAGGTTCTGATAGGAACAAATGCTGTCGATTATGACTATCTGAATACCATGAATATGCAGCTTGTATCAGGCAGGGATTTCTCGAAAGATTTTCCATCAGACATGGCCAGGGATACAACCGGAAATTTTCTGGTCAATGAAGAGGTTGTCAAGCTTATGGGGATAGGTGATCCGGTTGGCAGGAATTTCAGGTTTATGGGTCTTAACGGAACCATTGTAGGGGTGTTAAAGAATTTTCATTTTAAAGGCGCAGATCAGGCCATTGAACCTATGGCATTTGCACTGGCACCTCCTAATTACCTGAGAGTGATCCTTATAAGATTAACACCGGGAAATATTCCTGAATCCTTAAAGGCAGTTGAAAAAGCATGGTCCAGGGTTATACCTCAATATCCACTTGATTATACATTTATTGACCAGGATTATGACAAATTGTTCAGAGCCCAGATTCGTCTTACCAGCCTGCTGAAATACTTTACAATTCTGGCAGTAATTATTGCTTGTCTGGGACTTTACGGATTATCGTCGTATTCAGCAGAGCGACGTACAAATGAAGTAGGAATAAGGAAAGTAATGGGAGCCGGTTCTCTTACAGTTATGTACACATTGTCAAGAGAGTATCTTTTTCCGGTTATACTTTCGATTATAATTGCATTTCCTCTTGGATGGATCATCGTCAAAAACCTTCTTAAGCAGTTTGCCTACAGGATAGATTTGAGCATATTCATCTTTGCGCTGATAGCAGCCGGTTCAATTGTGATTGCTATGTTAACTGTTAGTTTTCAGGCATATAAAGCCAGCGGAACTAATCCCGCTGAAGCACTGAAGGTAGAATAAATTACTTACCCTGCAACTTATCAGGATTTCATCCGTCTTTTAGTCGGAATAATCTGAAAATAAATCTCAGATGCTTCCGGTTAAATTAAAAATCTAATACTAATCATATAACCTAAATGTCATGTTCAACAATCTTTTTATGCATAGTTTAAGGTCATTTAAAAGACAACGTGCATATATAATAATAAATATACTGGGACTTTCAATAGGCATTGCCTGTAGTCTTCTTATTGCATTGTATGTAATAAATGAGGCTGGCTATGATCAATATAACGTTAAAAAAGACCGTATTTTCAGAACGATTCTTAATGGTAAAATCGGAGGTCAGGAAATTACCGCATCATATTCGCCGGCAATCATGGGACCTGTTATGGTAAAAGAATTTCCGGAAATAGAGGATTTCCTGAGAATGAATGGAAGGGGCCCTACAGTTTTAGAATATAATAATCAAACCTTTACCGAGGATCATATCGTTGAAGCTGACTCTTCTTTCTTTAATTTCTTTTCGATCCCGGTTTTAAAAGGAGATCCTGAGAATCTGCTTAACGCTCCGCGAAAGATTGTTCTATCGGAATCAACCGCGAAAAAAATATTTGGAAATGAAGACCCGATTGATAAACTGATCAGTATAGGTTCAGATACTGTCAGATATGCAGTTTCGGGAGTTATGGCTGATGTCCCGCATAATTCACATTTTGAAGCAAATGTGTTATCATCTTTTATGACCAATCCGAGGTCCAAAGATCCTACCTGGATGAATAACAGCTTCAGCACATATTTCCTGTTAAAACCGAATTCGTCCTATAAAACAGTTGATGCAAAATATCATGAATTGATGTTAAAATATGTTGGTCCGGAAATCCAGCAATATGCAGGTATTTCATTTGAGGATTTTATAGCTCAGGGTAACAAGTACAGGTTTTACCTCCAGAATCTAAGCGATATTCACCTTGATACCTCTGTTCAGCAGGCTTTTAAAGCTTCAGCTGATCCTAAATTTCTAAGAATATTTGGCATTATTGCCATTCTTATTGTATTAATTGCTGCAATTAATTTTATGAACCTCTCAACAGCCCAGGCATCAAAAAGAGCAAAAGCTGTGGGTATAAAAAAAGTCGCAGGTTCAACCAGAGGAATGCTGATTGCTCAGTTTCTTTCAGAATCCTTTATCCTTTCATTTATTTCGTTGATTGTGGCCATGGTAATTATCAGGGTAACGCTTCCTTACTTCAATAATCTTCTTGGAACAGATCTGACACTCAACCTTTTTTCCAGCTGGTTTACAATCCCTTCGCTTTTATTGTTCTCACTTATTGTCGGTTTTCTTTCGGGGAGTTATCCTGCCCTGTTTCTTTCTTCATTCAATCCCTATGAAGTTCTTAAGGGAAGTGTAAAAAACAGTATGCAGAATGGCAGGTTAAGAAGAGTTCTTGTTGTTTTTCAGTTTGCTGTTTCAATTCTTCTTATTGTGGGAACAATGATCATGTACAGGCAGATTAAATTTATGCTTAATAATGATTTAGGATTCAATAAAGAACAATTGATAGTTATTAACAGGGCTGAGGCGCTGGGTCCGAAAATGAGATCATTTAAAGAGATAGTGAAGAACTTGCCGGGGGTTATTAATATTTCAAGTTCAACAGCAATTCCCGGACGCACTAATAACCGGAACGGGTACATGATGGAAGGCAGAAAGGACGAGACTTTTCTCATGGCTACCAGCTGGGTGGATAATAATTTTCTTGATACCTACGGGATGACTCTTGTCGAAGGCAGGTCATTTAATGAGTCATTTACTTCCGATAAGGAGGCCTGTGTCATCAATGAAAGTGCGATTAAGGATTTTAATATCGCAGATATTGAGAAAACCAGATTTATGGAACAACGGGATTCAGGGAAAGTAAATTATTTACCGGTTATTGGTGTTGTGAAGAACTTTAATTATGAGTCGCTTCGAAATCCTATAGGTCCCTATATATTAAAATTCCAGAATGATAATATGTTATGGGGCTATATAACTGTAAGATTGTCAGCTCAGAATTATTCTAAAACTATAAGTGCCATTGAAGGTAAGTGGAAAGAATTCGTTTCAAATAACCCTTTGCAGTATTATTTTATGGATGCTGATTTTGAACAGATGTATAGCCAGGAAAAGCAGAATGCCCAGATGGCAGTAATTTTTTCCATCCTGGCAATTTTTATCGCTGCTCTTGGACTCTTTGGTCTTACCTCATTTACTGTAGAACAGCGTACCAAAGAGATTGCTGTAAGAAAAGCCATGGGCTCTTCAATAACCGGGATATTTCTTGTCATTTCAAGGGAGATTATAGTTCTCGTGTCTGTTTCAGCACTTCTTGCATGGCCGTTAATCTATTATTTTGCCGGTAACTGGCTACAGAATTTTCATTACAGGATAACTCTCGGAGCATTCAGCTTTGTTGCAGGTCTTTCGATTGCTTTAGGTATTGCAGTTCTGACAATAAGTTACCGGATACTCAGAGCAGCAAGAGTAAATCCGGCACAATCGCTTAAATATGAATAGAAACAAATGGGAAATTTCCATTCTCAGCGATTGCCTGTTAACTATTTAAAAACCAAAAACTATTAAAACCTGAAAATCATGTTTGTAAATCTGATAAAACACAGTTTAAGATCTTTCAAAAGACAGCGTGCATACATTATCATCAATATCCTTGGTCTTTCTATCGGTATTGCATGCAGCCTTATTATTGCACTGTTTGTAATCAATGAAGCCAGTTATGATAAGTATAATACTAAAAAAGACAGGATTTACAGAGCAATACTCAACGGTAAAATAAGTGGTCAGGAAGTGACAATAGCAACCTCGGCTGCAGTTATGGGTCCGACATTGATCAGGGAATTTGCGGAAATCGAAGATTTTCTAAGGATGTCAGGAAGAGGCCCTACAGTAATCGAGTACAATAATCAGTCATTTACTGAGGACCACCTTATAGAAGTCGATTCTTCATTTTTTAATTTTTTTTCAATTCCTGTTTTGAAGGGTGATCCGGATAACCTGTTGAATGCTCCTCGCAGGGCAGTTCTCTCAGAATCAACAGCCAGGAAAATATTTGGTAATGAAAATCCAATTGACAAAGCCATAAAAATCGGATCGGACACGGTCAGATATACAGTATCCGGTGTTATGGGTGATATACCCGGGAACTCACACTTTGAAGCAAATATTCTCACCTCTTTCATGACAAACCCAAGATCTAAAAATCCCCAGTGGCTAAGCAACAGCTTCAGTACTTATTTTCTTCTTAAGCCAAATACAAGTTATCTGACTATTGATGAAAAATTACCGGAACTAATAAAAAAGTACGTTGGTCCTGAGGTACAGCAATATCTTGGAGTATCTACGGATGAATTCAATAAACAGGGTAATAAGTACCGGTTTTACCTGCAGAATCTAAAAGATATTCATCTTGATCCCTCTATTCAGCAGGAATTTAAATCAGCAAGCGATCCGAAATTTCTGATAATATTCGGCAGTATAGCGGTTCTTATTGTGCTTATAGCTGCAATAAATTTTATGAATCTGTCAACAGCTCAGGCATCAAGGAGAGCAAAAGAAGTCGGTATCAAAAAAATCGGGGGATCTTCGAGAGGAATGCTTATAACCCAATTCCTATCAGAGTCTTTTATACTTTCGTTCATCTCTTTGGTACTTGCTTTTATTTTCATTAAGGCAACACTTCCTTATTTTAATAATCTGCTTGGGACGGATCTTAAGCTCAGACTTTTAGCCAACTGGTATACTGTTCCTTTGTTGTTGATATTCTCGGTCTTTGTCGGTTTCCTGTCAGGAAGTTATCCTGCCCTGTTCCTTTCTTCATTTAATCCCTACGAAGTACTAAAGGGCAGCGTGAAAAACAGTATGAAGAATGGCAGACTTAGAAGAGTGCTGGTTGTATTTCAGTTTGCTGTTTCAATCCTGCTGATAGTTGGTACACTTGTAATGTACAGGCAGATTAAATATATGCTTAATAAAGATGTCGGATTTAATAAGGATCAGTTAATAGTGATAAACAGGGCAGGGGCTATCGGATCCAAAATGAAATCATTTAAGGAAATAGTTAAAAACATTCCCGGTGTGGTAAATATTACAAGCTCTACCGCTGTTCCGGGCCGTACAAACAATACTAACGGCTACAGAATTGAAGGAAGAAAAGATGAGAGTTTTCTTATGGTCACGAACTGGGTCGATTATAATTATCTCGATACCTACGGCATGACGCTCGATTCCGGAAGGTTCTTTAATGAATCATATACGACAGATAAGGAAGCCTGTCTTGTCAATGAAAGCACAATCAAGAATTTTATAATACAAGATATTCAGAAGACAAGATTTATGGAGCCTGGTGATTCAGGAAAGATGAATTACTTACCCATTCTGGGTGTTGTCAGGAATTTCAACTTCGAGTCTCTTCGTGATCCTATTACTCCGTATATCTTCAGATTCCAGAATGATGGTATGTTATGGGGTTATATTACAGTAAGATTGTCCTCAGTGAATTATTCCAAAACAATAAGCGGGATTGAATCCACATGGAAAGAGTTTGTACAGAATAGCCCTTTACAGTATTATTTTCTGAATGAAGATTTTGAACAAATGTATAAACAGGAGAAACAGAATGCCCATATGGCAGTGATATTTTCTATTCTGGCTATTTTTATTGCATCGCTGGGGCTATTCGGACTGACTTCGTTTACTGTTGAACAAAGAACAAAAGAGATAGGAGTACGGAAGGCAATGGGTTCTTCTATCACAGGAATTTATATAGTTATTTCGAAAGAAGTAATAATGCTGGTTACAGTTTCTGCGCTTATTGCATGGCCCATAATTTACTATATTGCAGGGAAATGGCTGGAAAATTTTTACTACAAGATCAACCCCGGGGTATTCAGTTTTGTTGCAGGTTTATCTATAGCTTTGGGAATTGCTCTTGTTACTATCAGTTTCCGGATTCTCAAGGCAGCAAGGGTAAACCCTGCACAGTCGTTAAAATATGAATAGTAAATTGTAACCAGATGTTTAAAAATTACCTGCTTGTCACCTATAGAAATCTGTTAAAAAACAAAGTATTTACCCTTATAAACATTATCGGACTGGGAATAGCCCTGGCAGTTTGCATCGTTGCTTTTTTCAACCATATGTTTAATTATGAGTTTGACAGGACCAACCTTAATTTCGAAAAGATATACCGGGTAAACAGTTTCAGAGATATGGAAAACAGGGAGCAGGAATATGGAGTTGTACCTGCAACCCTGGGCCTGGTAATAAAAAAGGATATACCCGGAATAGAAAGATCTGCCAGATTGGTTCGATCAGGCTCCCCTGTAAAGATAGGTGATGATCTTTTTCCGATGCAAATATCATATGTTGATCCTGAATTTCTTGATATTTTCACCTTCCCCCTTGTATACGGAGATAAGAAATCAATCCTGAATCAGGGCAATATTCTTATAAGTCAGAAAACAGCAAGTATACTTTTTGGCAGGGAATATCCTGTTGGAAAAACTGTATCAATAATTTCGGGTAATAAAAAGGAATTTACCTATACAGTTGGAGCCGTATTTACTGATCTGCCGGATAATTCAAGTTTCAGAATTGATATTCTCAGCCATTTCGATAATTTTCTTCTGATGACTGAACAAAAAGACACTGATTGGAAGTTGTGGACGACTGCCTTGTTTATAATGGTACCTGATAAGCAATCAATTTCATCTATTATACAATCTATGAAAACTTATCTTCCCGTCCAGAACAGGGCAAGGGAGGATTTTAAAATTAACAGGTTTACTCTTGTACCCCTGAAGGAGGTTGGCTCAAATTCCAGAACCACCTGGGCATCAGGATTGTTCCCGTCCCTCCATCCGGCAGCTCTTATGGCGCCTCCTGTCATGGCGCTCTTCATTCTTCTGATAGCATGCTTTAATTTTGCAAATACATCCAGGGCAACATTCAGCAAAAGACTAAAGGAGATCGGATTAAGGAAGACATTTGGCGGTCAGAGGAGACAGCTTGTGATGCAGTTTATGCTTGAGACATTCATAATCTGTTTCCTTGCACTAATAACAGGAATGGTCATTGCTGAGTTTCTGGTCCCTGCATACAGCAATTTATGGGCATATATGACAATTGAACTCAGCCTTACCAGGTACGCATTCTTCTGGGTTTTTATCCTTCTGCTTCTGCTTGTTACCGGGTTTGTTGCAGGAGTATATCCTGCATTATATGTGAGTGCATACAGCCCTGTTAATATTCTGAAAGGAGATTCAACATTCAAAGGGTCGGGCAGACTGTCAGCAATTCTTCTGGCATTACAATTCTCTATTTCTGTTATGGCTCTTGTAATGGGAATAGTCTTTGCCAAAAATGCGAAATTTCAGAAAACCCTTGATCTGGGTTATGACAGGGATAAAGTGATTGTTGTACCTGTTCCAGGTAACGATTTCACAGCGCTCCGGAATGAAATTCTTACAGATCCAAAAGTAATATTGGCAGAGGGCACTCAACAACACATTGGTTTTGGAGGCTACCGCCGGCCTGTAAAAGATGAAGACAAACCATTGGAAGTTGACGTTCTTGATATCGGACCCGGTTATGTTCAGGCAATGGGCTTGCAACTTGTGGAAGGTCGTCTTTTCGATAAAGACAGGCTGGGAGCTGACCGGACAAACAATTCAGTCATTGTAAATCAGAAATTTGTGGAAGATTTAGGATGGAAAGAGGCCATTGGCAGGACAGTTACGATGTATGATACTACCCGGTTGACTATAATAGGTGTTGTAAAGGATTTTTATACAAATGGTCTATGGAATAAAATTGAACCGACAATGCTGAGAATATCTGGAGCTGATAAGTTTGGAATAATTGTCGTGCGGGCGAATTCAGCGGATTTAGCCGGGATACTGGATTTTATAAGACTTAAATGGAAAAATCTTGGGATAAATGCAGTTTTTGAAGGCAGACTTCAGGAGGATACAATGCAGGAGGAAAAGGATATAAATGGCAGTATATTAAAAGTCAACATGTTCCTTGCTGTAGTGGCTACGCTTTTGTCACTTATCGGAATGTATAACCTGGTTTCTCTTGATATAATAAGAAGAACAAAAGAGGTAGGCATCAGGAAGATTCAGGGAGCATCTGTGCCATTAATTATGTTTCTGGTAAGCAGAAAATTTCTGATAGTGCTTGCTGTTGCATCAGTACTGGGGTGTACCGGAGGTTATTATTTGTCGTTGATGCTGCTCGACAGTATCTGGGACTATTTTGTTAAGATAAGAGCAGGGATTCTTCTGTCAGCTGCCATGATTATGTTCCTGGCAACTATCATTACAATTATTTTCAAGGTTTTAAGAGCCGCTATAAGGAACCCTGTTGATTCGTTAAGGTATGAATAAATAAGTCGGTTCAGCCTCTGCTTCCCTCCTGAACCGCACATGGGGATGAAATAAGAATATCCGCCGTTATGGCAGATATTCTTATTTTTATGTTCGGATTATATATTGAGTAATAATGTGCTAGTACATTTTATTTATAAGCTGACCTATTTCGTCTCTTTTTTTGAGAGGGAAAATGTGCGATTTGCCATCTCTGGTTACAACATTTAACCCTTTGACACCGAATAGCAGTCCCTTGCTGTAAAAGATCACCTCACGGATATTATCGAATAAGATCTCAAGATTGAATCTCTCAGAATCGTCTTCATTCACAGTCTTGAAGTATATTCTCTGGTTTGTAACAATAAGTTTTCCATCAATAGTATTGTTGTCAACCACCTGATTTGTATCACCCGCTTTAAGAACAACCTCGTTTGCATTTAATTTTACTGTCATGGCTTTGTTTATTTGTTCACCATTTTAGAACTTTTGATATAAAGACGGTGAACACGACAAAATGTTGCAGAAAATATTACAAAAAGGATTATTTTTTGTTTCTGTTCAGATTTAAGTATGTCTGTCTGATCTGTTCCTGAAATTACTTCAAAATGCAAGATAATGGTAATCAGGATTATTGAAAGAAGGATCATGGCGGGCAATTTGATCAGCAGGCATGTAAAGAAAGTATGAAATGCAAAGAGGAGAATTGACTATCAGCAATTCTCCTCCATCCCTAAAACTAACCTAAACCTAAAACTAACCTAAACCTAAACCTTTGTTTGTATTTATGCTCTTAGTTATGGGTCCAATATGTTTAATAAAAATTTTGTGACTTTTTTATCAGACTAAAAGAATTACAAGAATAATAATAAGAATCAGTGTTCCGGTACCTATATAAACAACACTGCCATTTCTCCGTACATTTTCCTTAATACTTTTTAATTCTTTCTTCATCTCACGTTTTTCCGTACCTGACATATTTGATTTATCCATATCGCGAATTTCTTCAACACGTTTTGTCAGACGACTCATTTCTTCTGCTGATAATTTATTCTCAGTTTTAGCAGGAACAGCAAGATTGTCCGATTCAGATTTTTTGTCTGAATTGGATGCGAATGCAGTTGTAGCAGTCAATGATAAGATCATTATAAAAATAAATAGAATTGTTTTTTTCATTGTCTTACATTTTAAATTGGTTTATTTGATTTTACGTATCAAAGGTAGGGTATGAGACATTTTAACTCGTTACACATTTACCAGAATAAATTACATAATTCACACATTCAATCAGGTGGTTATTTCTATCCGAAAGGTCAGAGATCTGCATTTCAGAAAGTATAATTCTTTAATAATATTTGTGAGCTAAATCATTAATGGAAGTCCTGTGCTAATAAAGGGCAAACCCGACAACTACCGGGACTTTGTGTACTGATAGTTATCGGTATTTGCAGTTAATGGATTATGACTTTTGAGACAACCTTTTTTCTGAGTTTCAGTTTTGTTTATTATGGGACTATAACTGCGTTGCCATCAAGTATGACTGCGGTTTGTGCAAGGGCTCTTCCCTTAATGGAGGCACCTGTTTGAATGGTAATCCCTGTCATTGAAAGTATTATACCTTCAAAATGTGAGGTTGTCCCTATTGTCACTGTACCGGCTACCTGCCAGAAAATGTTCCTGGCCTGGGCTCCACCGGTCAGAGTAATATTCACGCCATTCCCCATAGTGAGGTCCTGTGCAATCTGGAATATCCATACATCATTAGCACCACCTGATATTGTAACATCTGAGGGCAATGTGACTGTATTTGTCCATTTATACAAACCTGCGGTCAGAACAAGTCCTCCGATATTTCCTGTTCCCAACTCTGAGAAATCAGGTGATTTACGACCTGCAGCATCATTATATGCGGTTATCATATTGTTTACAGCTGTGGTTAGATTAGTACCAGTCGGAGAAGCCATATCAGCTGCATAAATTCTTCCGGTCACCTGAGCTGAGGTGGCATATCCGGTTGCATTGGTCAGCGATAATCCTGTTATATATGAAGTAGCGGCAGGACTCAGACCTAAATCACCAGTTATTGAAGATGTCGAAATATTTGAGATAGCTGTTTTTGCAAGGATAACATAATCACCTGCTGCCCTGAGATTAATAGTTCCCACTGGTGCAGTTGTTGTTCCTGTAGTAAAGCTCCATTCAAGCTTATTTGCAAGAGCATTACCTGCTAAATCTTTTACTCCTGTTGTAATTGTAGCCGTATATAGTGTATTGGCTGTAAGCAGAACGTCAGGCGTGAAAGTTGCAACCGAATCATTATAGGTTACAGCTCCGGAAACAGCAGATGTGCCTTGTACCAAGGTAAATGTTGTTTCATCAATAGTCAGTGCATCCATCTCCTTACTGAAGGTTGCCGTGAAAACAGCATTAAGGGCTACACCGGTGGCAGCATCGGCGGAAGTTGTTGAGGTCACAGTTGGTTTAGTGAGATCCTGTACTTCATCCTTCTTACAGCCTCCGGTAAAAACAACAGATGCAACAGCAAGAGTCGTCAAAAGGATTTTGATTTTAATATTCATTTTGTATTTCTTAGTTTTTCCGCTTCTGGCGGACAGGTGTGAAAGAATTTTCACAATGCAAAGTTGGTTGTTTTTATACTCTAAAGTGTTACATAACTTTAGATATAAGTTACATTCTTCACATATTAGTAACTGCAAAAGAGCTTAATATTAAGTATTTACCAAAAAAGGTAACTTAAGAGACAGATCAGACCTTAGGGAAATAATGGAAAGAATCACATCCTTTCCATATACCAGTTCAATTCCTTTTCCATCTTTTTCAGATGATAAATGGCAGTAATGATTTTTTGCAGCCGGATGAAGGCTGTTTCGCTTTTAACTACATAATCGAATGCTTTGTGATGCATACAGTTTATGGCCACATCAATTTTATCCTGGGCGGAGAGCATTAAAACAGGTATATCAGCATTAAAAGCCTTTATCTTATCTAATGTTTCTATCCCGTTCATGGCATGTTTCTGGATACCGTCAAGTTGATAGTCAAGTATTATCACATCGGGATTGTGACTAAGATTCTCAATACAGAGTTCTCCGGTCGGAAATGTTTCGATATTAAATTGTGATGTCTGCTGGAAGTCAAATTCCAATAGTTTCAGGAATACAGCATCATCGTCAATAAGAAAGAGTTTTATCTTATTTTTGTTCTTCATATGATAGTTTCTTTTATCGAGTTATACTCTGCTTTAAGTTCTCTGCATGCCTGATTACAAACATCTTCAAGCTTCAAGACCAGATCTGGTATACCGTCTACCTGTTGTTGCGTGTTGGCATATTCCTGAACTTTTTTTGCCATATTTTCAAAGTCCTGGCTGATTCCCATAATCGAAAATGACGGAATCATTTTATGTACTGCAGAGTACAATGATTTCCAGTCTTTATCTTTCATGCCCTGTTTCATCGCACTTACCAGAGGAGGGGTTTGTTCAAGATATACTGATATCATCTCCATCATCAGGTCGGGATTCGATTTTGTTCGCAGAGTTAAGTAATCAAGATCTATGCATCTAACTTTTTTATTTGAAACTGTTCCTTTTTCTTTTTCTTTTTGATCCAAAAAAGTAGTGGATTTTTTAATTGAGTTGACAATTTTACTATACAGTATTCTTTCATCAACCGGCTTGGCTATGTAATCATTCATTCCAACCGCTTTGCATTTTGCTAGATCGACTGTGGTTACATCGGCGGTTAATGCGATAATCGGTATTTCAGAATTTAGTTTAGTACGAATGTATTCCGTGGCTTCAAATCCATTCATCTCAGGCATCTGCAAGTCCATCAAAATTACATCATAGGTATCTGTTCGTATTTTTTCTGTAGCTATTCTCCCGTTTTCCGCTATATCACATTCAAATCCGAACTCATCTAAAAGTGTTTTCATCAGTAATTGATTCAATGCAATATCTTCAACCACCAGAACATTGATGTTTCTTATTTCCGGATCCAATTCAACAAATTCTGTATCAAATTCCGCATCTGAATTAGTTTTCAGAAAGGGAAGTACGAAACTAAACACTGATCCCTCATTTACCTTACTTTTTACATTTATAGATCCACCCTGAGATTCAACTAAATGTTTTACTATGGCAAGACCCAGGCCTGTTCCCCCGTATATTCGGGAAGTATCACTGGATGCCTGCTGAAAATTCTCAAAAATTTTATCTATTTTATTTTCAGCTATACCGATTCCGGTATCTGAGACTGCAAATTCAATTTTGATTTTTTCTTCATCTTCCTGAAGCATTTTTGTACTTACCTTAATTTTACCTTTAGTAGTAAATTTTACAGCATTACTCACCAGATTTAAAATTATCTGGTGGAGACGTACCGGATCGCCAACCAGCACTTTTGGAATCGTGTTATCATATTCTTTAACCAGTTTTAAATTCTTTTCCTGGATTTTTGTCTCAAACAGATGAAGCATAGCAGAAAGGGATAACTCCATTTTGAAAGGAATTTCTTCAAAAGTCATCTTGCCTGCATCAACTTTTGCCAGGTCAAGAATGTCATTTATAAGCACGATCAATGCGTCACCGCTTAACTTAATTGCTGTCAGGTATTCAATCTGCTTTTCTGACAATTCGGTCTTTAACAACACTTTTGTAAATCCGATTATGGCATTCATCGGTGTACGGATTTCATGACTCATATTTGACAGAAACTGCTGTTTTGCCTTCACTGCATTTTCAGCAGTAATAGTGGCACTCTCGGCTTTTCTTTTTGCCTTTTCAGCTATTTCCGTTGCCATCTCTGCCGCGATTTTCGCATCATTCAATTCAGTTGCAATCTTTTTCTGTTCAGTAACATCTCTTGCTACAATTACAACGCCAAGAACGTTCCCCCTGTCATCCTTATAGACTGATCCATTAAATAATACGTCAGTCAGTTTGCCATTTTTATGTCTCAAAGTAAGGGGCGAATCGGCCACAGAACCTTTTGCAAATACTTCCTTATAAACCTGACGGGCTTTTTGAGGATTTGTAAAATAATCGAAGAAGTCAGTGCCTGTGAGCTTCTCGCGACTCATTCCTGTGATGTTAACCAATGCCTCATTCATGTCGGTTATCTTCCCTGCAGCACTGATTGTAATCAATGGATCGAGACTTGCTTCTATAAGGCTCAGGGAATATTTCGAGAGTAATTTCTGGGCTGTGACATCTCTTGCCACAATTACTACTCCAAGCACATTTCCCCTGTCATCCTTATATACTGATCCATTAAATAATACATCTGTAAGCTTTCCGTTTTTATGACGAAGGGTAAGAGGGGAATCTGCTACTGAACCCTTTGCAAATACCTCCTGATAAACCTCCCGTGCTTTTTGGGGTTCGGTAAAATAATCCAGAAAATCAGTACCGGTGAGGTTTTCACGTGTCAGACCCGTTATATTAGCCAAAGCCTCATTCATATCAGTTATTTTCCCTTTGTTACTTATTGTAACCAAAGGATCACGGCTGGCTTCGATAAGACTCCTTGCATATTTAGACTCCTTGGTTTTAATCTCTTTCATTTAAATAATCTGCTTTAATTTGACTTGTCCTTCTGTAACATGGGCCCCGATCTCTTCGATAGGCATACGCCTTTTTTCTTTCAGTTGTTTATAATGACTGGGAGTAAGTCCGGTAATCTTCTTAAACTGGTTCGATAAATGAGCGACACTACTGTAATTCAATTTGTAGGAAATCTCTGTAAGATTTAACTCATCATACATTATTAATTCTTTAATCTTTTCAACTTTATGTATTATTATAAATTGTTGTATAGTTATACCTTTCACTTCTGAAAAAATATTTGAGAGATATGTATAATCATGATTTAATTTTTTACTGAGAAAATCAGAGAAGTTAATTTTAATCATCTCAGGCGTATGATGAATCATATCAATAATCACATTAGTAATTTTTTCAATCAATATCGCTCTCTTATCGTCCATTAATTCAAAACCTGCGTTGAGCAAAGCAACTCGTAGATGTTCTTTTTGCTTACCGGAAAGCTCCTCCATGATTTCAATTTCGCCTAAATCAGCGACAATAAAATGCAATCCAAGCTTTTTCAGCTCTTCTTTGACTGCAAGTTTGCAATGGTTGCTCACCATGAATTTGATATACAATTTCAATAGAAGTCTCTTTTATAAAGAATTCTGCAAAGCTGAGGAATGTTTAACTGAAAAGTGCTACATAAATACAAGATAATGTTACATAATTTACAGATTATCCTGATCCCTTAAATTGAACTTACCGGTTTTATATCAACATGAAACTTGTAAATCTCTGGCGACCTATTGTACCCTGAAATGTGTGAAGAATGTAACTAATTTATAAACTTATGTAAGACATTAAGTTATATAATGATTCACCTTTGTCCTATAATTAAATGCACCATTTTTTTACTAATAACAATAAATCATGAGAAAATTAAGTATTGTCCTTATTCTGACAATCATTGCCGTTTTTACTGTAAATGCCCAGAGCTCGCCTGACAAGGGTCACAAACAACTCAATGCCGGAATCGGATTTTCCGGCTGGGGAATCCCATTATATGTGGGAATGGATTTTGGAATCTCAAAAGATGTTACTCTCGGATTTGAAGCTTCATTCAGATCTTATAACCAGCATTTTACTGATACCCGGTATAACAGCACCATTGTTGGATTATCCGGAAATGCAAATTATCATTTTAATACAATTCTTGAAATTCCGGATAACTGGGATTTTTATGCAGGATTAAACATCGGTTACTTTTTCTGGTCAACACCCTCAGATTATCCAGGGTCAGGCGCTTCAGGTCTTGGTCTGGGTGCTCAGATCGGAGGAAGATATTTTTTCAAAAACAATCTGGGTCTTAACCTTGAATTAGGTGGTGGTAACGCATTCTCAGGCGGTAAATTCGGAATCACTTATAGATTCTAGAAGACAGCTTTCATACTTCACAGACAATACAAAACTCAAATATGTAAATAATGTAACATATTCTCAAAGTTGTGTAATATTCTTTATTACAGATATACTCAACTTTGCAGGGTGTTAATTCAGTTAGAAAATTAATTTTAAACGAAATGGAAACTCACAGATTTATGACATTACCTAAATATATCATTTCGGCTGTTGCAGCAGTGATGATGATATTTTTATTCAGCCCTTGTAATGCACAGGCAGATTTTTTAGTCTCCACCGTTGTACCAGCAGCCAGGGGTACAGTAGACGTTAAGAAAGACAAGTATAATAATTATGTTATAGAATTAAAGGTCTATAATCTTTCTGAAGCCGGCAGACTTACTCCTCCCAGGAATACATATGTAGTATGGATGGTGACTGAAGATAATCTGACAAAAAATATTGGTCAGATCAGGACCAAAAAAACCTTTTTAGCTAAAAAACTAAAAGCTTCCTTTGAAACTATATCATCGTTCAGACCTGTTAAAATTCTGATAACAGCTGAATATGATCCGAATCTTCAAAATCCCGGCCAGGAAGTTGTACTGACAACTGATTATTTTAATCTTCCTAAGCAATAATTGTCTAACAGATTCAACTCATATTCAAACAGGTAATTTCAATGAAATGAAACAGTTGGAAATCTTTGCGACGCTTTATCTGAATTCACTTTTTTAATCTTTTCTTCATCATGTGTTGTTCTTGTTAAGCATGATAATGGAAAACATAAAGTAAAGCGGCAGACAGTATTATCAGGTTAAATGTTAATTCTAAACTCAATCACTAAAAATAAAATATCATGGGAAATTTACTTTACATCGTAGCTGTAATATTAATTATAGCATGGGCAATTGGTTTTATCGGATATAGTGCAGGAGGCATCATTCATATCCTTCTTGTCATAGCTATTATTGCTGTTATCCTGAGAGTTGTACAGGGCAGAAGAATTTAATAAACATCGTGTACCAATCACTAAAATAATAAAATATGAGCTCAGGGAAAGTACTATTAGGCCTGTTGGCAGGAGTTGCTGCAGGAGCATTACTTGGAGTATTATTTGCTCCGGATAAAGGTTCTGTTACACGTTTAAAGATCGTTAAAAAAAGTGAGGATTATGCTGAAGGGTTAACTGAGAAATTCAATGAATTTCTTGATACACTCACCGAAAAAATTGAAGATGTAAAAGAAGGGGTGGAAGAGGTAAAATCAAAGGCAGAATCAGTCAAAAATGATTTAAAATCTAAAACAACCTGAAATCAATAATAATCAGTGCAATGGAAGGGAGAGAACATCATCAGCTTGAGGACCTGCTCGACAGTGCTGAGGAATATGGCAAGACAAGCTTTGAGTTATTAAAACTTAAAGCTCTTGAGAAATCATCTGATCTGGTATCATCAGTCATACCCCATTCCGTTGTCCTGATCTTAATATCGTCATTCATGCTCTTTTTCAATCTTGGATTAGCATTTTGGCTTGGGGAAATAATGGGTAGAGCTTTTTATGGATTTTTTATGGTAGCTGCTTTCTATGTTATTTTAGGCATTGTTTTGCATTTCATTATGCATAAATGGATAAAAAAAATAGTCCGGAATAATATCATTAACCAGATGCTAAAATAAACAGACATGCAAAACATAAATTCCATAGAAGATCTTAATAGTGCCATCCGGCTATTGGAAACTGAACAAGCTTTAAATGGCAAGCTTTTTAAAGAGCAATTCCTTGTGACTTATGAGAGTTTAAAGCCCGTTAACCTTTTAAAAAGCACTATGAATGAAGTAACGTCATCTCCTTTTTTAATAAATAATCTGTTAGGTACTGTAATAGGCATGGGTACAGGGTATGTGTCAAAAAAAATAGTTACAGGTTCATCGTCCAATCCCTTAAAAAAACTGTTTGGCAGTATTTTACAGTTCGGGGTTGCCAACATAGTTTCGAAAAATTCTGAAGTCATTGAATCTTTCGCCAGGAGCTTATATCAGCGCTTTTTCAGTAAAGAGGAAGATGATTCTTAAAATTCATCTCTTTATTCTGTAGTAAATGCATCCACAGCTGAAAATCCCTTTTTATGCAAAAGCATCTCTCCTTATAATAGGAATATGTGCCTTAATATTCATGTTGTACGTTGGACAGGGGATTATTTTACCTCTCATTTTTGCAACTATAACTGCAATTGTACTTCACCCCGCTGTAAAATTTCTGGTCCGGATTAAAATCAACAGGGTTGTTGCAATAATAATAACTTTACTGATTACGCTTATTTTCATTATTGCTTTTGGCTCCTTTCTGATTTCCCAGATAGTTCGGTTTAGCGAATCATGGCCAATGATGGTGGAGAAATTTACCGGTTATATTAATGAAACAATATCGTGGATTTCCGGATATTTTGATATAAGTCCGGAAAAGATCCTTGCCTGGATAACAAAAACAAAAGGTGATATTATCATTTCAACAGGTACCGCAATCGGTCATACTCTTGTTAATGTCGGGAATGGACTTGTTGTAATATTTCTGGTTCCGGTTTACATTTTTATGATAATGTTTTATCAGCCTCTGCTGATCGAATTTTTCCGGAGATTATTTGGTGCCGATAACAGAAAACAGGTGAGCTTGATAATCAGCCAGATAAAATCAGTAATTCAACGTTATCTTACAGGACTTGCAATTGAAGCTGTAATAGTGGCAATACTCAATATAATTGCCCTATTGGCACTCGGAATTGAATATGCCGTACTGTTGGGAATTCTGGGTGCTCTGCTCAATGTAATCCCATACATCGGAGGACTGGTTGCAGTTGCAATGCCAATGATGATTGCACTGGTCACAAAAAACTCAACTTGGTATCCGGTTTATGTACTGGCAGCATATTATTTCATCCAGTTGATAGACAATAATTATATTGTTCCTATGATAGTTGCATCTAAGGTAAAGATCAATGCTCTTGTTTCAATAATTGTTGTACTGGCTTTTGGAGCGCTATGGGGCATTCCGGGTATGTTTGTATCAATTCCGCTTACTGCCATTGTTAAACTGATCTGCGACCATATTGAACCATTAAAACCGTGGGGATTCTTATTAGGCGATACTATGCCTGAAATAACCATATTTAAGATCAAACTTAAAAAAGACTAGAAACTCAGGATTAGTGTATTTATTACACTATATAATCATAAAGATCTGTAAGTCAAAATTATATCAATCGATTCACAATATTCTAATTCTGAATTATTTGAGAAGAAATAATGAAAATTTCAAATCCTGTTAAAAAAGTAAAAAGTTTTGCGACTGGTCAATCAATAAGGCTCAGCGAAAGAACCTATGTGAAAGCTGATAAAACAAGCAGTTTTTTTTCAGACATAGGAAATATGACTTTATTCGTAACACGAATTGTAAAGGAAACCTTTTCTCCACATTTTGAATTCAAAGAATTTCTGTATCAGTGTTTTCAGATAGGATATAAAACATTACCGCTTATTGCCATCACGGGAGCAATTATGGGTATTGTGCTTACAATTCAGTCCCGTCCGTCACTTGCAGAATTCGGAGCTGTAACTCTGCTTCCCGGTATGGTAGCAGTATCTCTTTTCAGGGAAATTGGTCCTGTGGTAACAGCTCTGATCTGCGCGGGAAAAATCGGATCTGGAATGGGTGCAGAATTAGGTTCAATGAAGGTATCGGAGCAGATTGATGCTATGGAGGTATCGGCAACGAATCCTTTCAGATACCTTGTCATCACCCGGGTACTTGCTTCAACAATTATGCTGCCTGTTCTGGTATTATTTGCTGACGCATTTGGGCTGGTGGGAAGCTGGGCCGGGGTAAATATAAAAGGGAGTGTAAATCTTGTGTTATTTATTTCACAGGCATTCGGGTCAATCGATTTTATTGATTTTTTTCCCGCCCTTATAAAATCTGTTGTTTTCGGAGCAGTGATTGGTATTGTAGGATGCTATAAAGGATACACTGCCGGAAGAGGTACCGAAAGTGTAGGAATAGCAGCAAACTCTGCTGTGGTAATTTCCTCGCTTCTTGTTATTGTTGTTGATATGATGGCTGTTCAAATAGTAGATATGCTGATATGAAAAACCTGCAGACAGATCTGACAGATAATGATTCGCTGGGATTGTGTGCGGCCGATCCGATGATTGAAATCGATAATCTTAGAATGGGATTCAAAAAGCAGGAAGTGTTAAAAAATGTTTCTCTGAAACTGTTCAATGGAGAAAACCTTGTAGTGCTCGGTAAATCAGGATCAGGCAAATCGGTCTTAATTAAATGCATTGTCCGTCTGTTAAATCCTGATGCCGGAAATATCCGGGTACTTGGCAGAAATATGAATATGCTTAACAGGAGTGAGTTAGAAGAAGTAAGAAAGAAAATCGGTTTTCTTTTTCAGAGTGGTGCATTATATGACTCTATGACTGTAAGGCAAAACCTGGAATTTCCCCTGCGAAGAATAAGAAAAAAAATGACTGATAAGGGAATTATTGAAAAAATAAATGAGGTACTGGAAAATGTAGGGCTGGCAGATGCTTTAAATAAAATGCCCGCTCAACTTTCAGGAGGGATGCGCAAGAGAATAAGCCTGGCCCGGACTATTGTCGTTGATCCTCTTATTATGTTGTATGATGAACCTACTACGGGGCTCGACCCTGCAACATCAGATGAAATAAGCTCTCTTATCAATGATGTCAGGGAAAAATATAAAACATCCTCCCTGATCATTACTCATGATATTGAATGTGCACGAACAACTTCTGACAGGATAATCATGCTAAATGAGGGAGAAGTTTACTCAGAAGGGAAACTTGAAGATTTCGAAAATTCATCCGACCCGTTTATAAAATCATTCTTTAAGTAATTTGCTAATTGATAATCATATAAAATTCCAGAAACATGGATTCACATTCACAAAAATTTAAAATACGGCTGGGATTATTTGTTGCCGGAGGTTTTTTACTCTTTATTGTTGCAATATTCCTGATAGGAAGGCAAAAAAACCTGTTCGATCCGGTATTTAAGCTGACTACAGCTTTTTATAATGTAAGTGGACTGCAGGTTGGAAACAATATCCGTTTTTCAGGGATAAATGTTGGTACAATAGGAAATATTGAACTGATTAATGATTCGACTGTGCAGGTTGATATGATAATCAAAAAAAGTGTCCAGCCATTTATCAAAACAGATTGCCTGGCTGCAATCGGTTCCGAAGGAATTATTGGAGATCGCGTTGTGATTATTACCCAGGGAAGCTCAGAGGCTGAATCAGTAAAAGGCGAGGAATTTATATCATCGATTGAACCTGTTGAAGTTGACGGTATTATATCGAGCCTAAACATAACAGCTGGAAATTTTGAGATTATTTCGGAACAACTGGCAGAAATAATGATTAAGATCAATCAGGGGCAGGGAACTCTTGGAAGACTCATTCAGGATTCAACAATTGCAGAAAATATTAATAAGACAATAATTAATCTCAGAAAGAGCAGCAGAGGACTGGATGAGAATATGGAAGCGGCAAAAAGCAATTTTCTCCTGAGAGGTTATTATAACAGGAAAGAAAGGCAGGCTGAGAAAGCAAAGCAGGATTCCATTAAACTTCTTGAAGATAAGGCTGAAAAACTTCAAAACAAATAAGAATCAAATTAAATAATTTAAGATTCCACATCTGCAATTCATGTCCGGCTTATTGAAATATGTGAAACATGTAACTTATTACTGAAATTGTGTAATGGTTTCACCTGAGAAACAGACCATCTTTGCTGTAAGATATTTACAAATAAATTTAAACTATTATTATCATGCCACTTTTAACTATTGTCCTCGTACTTATCGTTGCAGGTGTAATTCTATGGTTAGTGAATAATTATATACCCATGCAACGTACAATTAAAAACATTCTTAATATTGTTGTAGTGATCGTTCTTGTTCTGTGGTTGCTTAGTGCATTCGGAGTTCTGCACAATTTGCAGAACATACGTATCTGATTTCATTCTGCTTTTACTATAGCTTAATACCACCCGGATGTGATAACAGTGGTTAAGTGAGATAAATGTGCCTCAAAACCAGTGGGTCAGGAAAGTCTGAAAGCAAAAACATTCAGAAGCATTTTCGATACAGTTAGCAATTGAAGTTCTGAAAGTGTGTAATACTTTTAAGAGGTTTCTGTTGACTGTTTTCACAATACGCATACAATTATAGTTTCTGATACACTGTTCAGTTTCAATATTTTTTATTGAAAGACGGATTGAAGCATATGCTATCATACCAATATTCCCTGGCGAATATTTGCATTAACAGGTTTGATAAGTTATCTGGTAGCTATGACTACAATCAGTAATTAATCATAGCGGGAAGCATCTGCAAACCCTGTTGATATCCTGAGAGATGCATTCTGATATCAGCAATTGAGAGAAATACCTGACTGCCCTTATTATTTGAAAATCAGGGGCTTGAAATTCCTTATATTTAAATAATAAAACTGTTGTCCGGTAACACCTGATAACAGTTGTTCAAATAATATTTGACTTAGTCGGGCCTTCGGGATTCGCTGGCCTGAAGCCTGTTTTAAGCTGTATCACCGCACTGATATTTGCAAATATCTTAAAGGTGCATTCTCAAAAATGTCAGATTAAAATTGGGTATCATTAAAAAAATGTCTATTTTTTTGACACATTTTGTTTTTTGTACCGTCTTTTGATAAAAACTATATAAATGATAAAGGGAACACTTCTTATCGTTGACGATAACAAAAGCTTACTGAATGCACTTGAGATAATCATGCAGAATGAGATTGAGAAGGTTATCACTATCTCTGATCCGAACAGGATAAATGAGATTTTAAGAAATAATGATGTAGATATTGTGATGCTTGATATGAACTTCAGGTCAGGTGTTCACAATGGCAACGAAGGTCTTTTCTGGATGCGTGAGATCTTTAAATATGATACCAATATAAGTGTTGTTATTGTAACTGCTTACGGGGATATAGAACTTGCAGTAAGGGCAATACGGGAAGGAGCTGTGGATTTTATTCTCAAACCATGGGATAATTCCAAACTTCTCGGAACCTTAAATGCCGCATGGCAGCTCAGAGCTTCAAGACTGGAGGCATCAACCCTGAAGAAAGATAATCAATTATTAAAGAAAGAGATAAACAGAGGGGGAGGGAAAATTGTTTTAGGTGCGTCACCTACAATGATCAATGTAATGAACATTGTCAGGAAAGTATCCGGAACTGATGCCAATGTGTTGATCACGGGAGAAAATGGTACCGGCAAGGAGCTTGTAGCCAGAGAGATCCATAATCTTTCAAAGAGAGCCGGGGAACTGATGGTTAGTGTTGATATGGGATCTATTACAGAGACACTTTTCGAAAGTGAACTGTTCGGCCATGTGAAAGGGGCATTTACCGATGCCAGGGAGGACAGGTTAGGGAAATTTGAACAGGCCCACAGGGGTACCCTTTTTCTTGACGAGATCGGGAATCTTTCCCTCCAGTCACAGGCTAAGCTTCTTAGTGTACTTCAGAACAGGTATGTTGTAAGAGTCGGATCAAATAAGCAGATTCCAATTGACATACGATTGGTTTGTGCTACAAACTGCGACCTTATGCAAATGGTCAGCGAAGGCAGATTCCGCGAAGACCTGCTTTACCGTATAAATACGATAATGATTGAGGTCCCGCCTTTGCGGGACAGGGTTGATGATATTCCTATTCTGGCAAACTATTTTCTTAGATTGCACAGCGAAAGATATGGGAAAGGTTCGCTTAAAATGAGCACCCATGCTATTGAGAAACTTGCTAATCACAACTGGCCAGGTAATGTCAGAGAGCTGCAGCATGCGGTGGAAAAAGCAGTTATTTTGAGCGATACACCTATTTTGAAACCTTCTGATTTTGTTTTCAGTTCAACTCCCGGAAGTCTTGTGCATGGTGATATATCTCTTGATGATATGGAGAAAAAGCTTATTATTGATAGTTTGAAGAGATATGGTAATAATATGAGCATCGTTGCAGCAAAGCTCGGGATCACCAGGCAGACTCTTTATAACAAAATGAAGAAGTTTGGCTTATAATATTCTATAAAGAGAAGGAGAGAGATCTCCTTCTCTGTTAGCTGAAGAAAGAGTTTTCAGGTTAAACCATTTTTTCTGTAACAACCTGGCCGTCAAATAAGTTGACCACCCTGTGTGCATAACCTGCATCCCTGTCGGAGTGGGTTACCATTATAATTGTTGTTCCTTCTTTGTTAAGTTCTGTAAGCAGGTTTATTACCTCAATACCATTCTTTGAGTCGAGGTTACCTGTAGGTTCGTCAGCAAGGATAAGTTTTGGATTGGCAACTACAGCCCGGGCGATGGCAACTCTCTGCTGTTGTCCTCCGGATAACTGCTGTGGGAAATGTTTGGCGCGGTGACCGATTTTCATTCTTTCCAGAACGTCTTCCACGCTTTTTTTCCTTTCGCTGGTCTTCATTTTCAGGTAGATCAGAGGTAACTCTACATTTTCATAGACATTTAGTTCATCTATAAGGTTGAAACTCTGGAAAACGAAACCGATATTCCCTTTACGGAAAATGGTCCTGTCGCGCTCTTTAAGGTTTGCAACCTCTGTTCCGTTGAAAACATAACTACCGGCTGTAGGGTTATCAAGTAATCCCAGGATATTGAGGAGTGTTGATTTTCCGCATCCTGAAGGGCCCATTACTGCAACATACTCCCCCTCTTTTACATTGAGAGTCACTTTGTTGAGTGCAGTTGTCTCGACTTCTTCTGTTCTGAAGACCTTTGTTAAATCATTAGTTTTAATCATGATATTTGTTATTAATAGTTATTTGGTTTATTTAAGAATCAGTTTTTCATTTTTACCGAAGGTTTCATAACCTGAGACTATTACTTTTTCTCCCGGCTGCAATCCTTCAAGCACTTCATAATACTTCGGATTTTTTCTTCCGATTGAGATATTGCGTCTGTAGGCGAATGATTCGGTAGGATCAAGTACAAAGATCCATTGACCACCCGTTTCCTGGAAAAATCCGCCTATCGGAACAAGAACCGACACTTTTGGCTGTCCCAGCTGAAGACTGATATAATATGTCTGGCCGGTCCTGACATTATCCGGCATGCTGTCTCTGAAAATCATATCAATTTCGAATGTTCCGTTTCTGACTTCAGGATAGACTCTTTTCACTTCCAGATTATAATTTTTCCCCTGCCTGTCAAGTGTTGCAGTTAGTTGTGTCCTGACCCTGTCAATGTAATGTTCATCTATCTGTGCCGTTACTTTGTATGATGTTAAAACGTTAATCTGTCCCATATTGGCACCTCTTTGGATCGATTGGCCTATCTCAGGTGTTAAAAGACCAAGCTGACCATCGACGGGGGCCCTGACATTCAGGTTTTCTGCTCTTTGCCGTACCAGGTTGAGGTTTTTTCTCATATTATCAAGGTTGGTCACCATTGTGCTTATGTTTATGGAATAGAATGAGGAATCCTGTTTCTGACGCTCCAGGGCGAGTTCCTGCGACGAAATGGCCATGTCAAGGTCTTCTTTCGAGCGGATGAATTCTTCCTGCGATATAAGATTATCCTTTATAAGGATCTGGTTCTGCATATAATTGCGCCTCTTTCTTTCAATATCATATTTGAGATTGACAAGGTCTCTTTTAATCTGGAGCCTTTGCTGCTCCATATTTATCTGGGTATTTCTCAGGAAGTTCTCTTTCTCAGCAAGCTGAGCCTCACTGTCGAGAATATTCAGATGAAGATCGGGGTTGGATAGTCTCAGGATTATATCACCCTTCTTTACCATAGAACCCTCTTCAATAAGCTTCTCTTCAACCCGTCCGCCTTCCTGTGCATCCAGATAGATGATGGTAATTGGTTCAACTGTTCCGGGAACAGTTATATAATCATTAAACTGACCTTCGGTTACAGGTTCAATAATCAGCTTATCCTTTTCAACTTTATATGTTGAGGTCCTGTCTGAAAAGAAAGCCATATAAATGAGCACTATGATTGCAGCTCCGATAGCAAAATATCCGATGTGTTTCTTCTGAATGCCTTTTTTCTTTGCAATAGGTTTATCCATTTTTTCAAGAGGAGTATCCATTTCTACTGTTTTTATATTAGTTAATTGTAATAATTCGTATTAGTATTTATTGTTTGCGGTTGTCTGAGTAAATAAAGTCTTTATTTAATGTTGTTTTAAATTTACCAACAACCTGATAGTAATTATTTGTTAAGAAGATTCTCATATTCGCCGGTGGTGTAAAACTGAATAGTGAGTTCCCGTATCAATAATTGTAGTTTTGTTCTCAAAGCTTCTGTTTCAGCACTGAATAATGTCGTTTTTGCAGCTGAATAATCTGTTACATCAACCAGTCCTGATTCAAATTTCTTCTCAACGACATTAAATGATTTTTTGTTATAATCGAGATTTGCAGAGGCAGCTGAGAATTCATCTTTTCCCCTGTTATAGTTAAGACAGGCATTTTCAATCTCAGTGTAAAGATTGTTTTTTTCAAGTTCGAGCCTGAGAGCGGCGTCATTCTTTCTGATCTTTGCAAGCTTTATATTTTTGGCGGTACTGAAATTGTTAAATATCGGAATGTCAATTGATAGGAATACAGCCTGGCTGTTATTGTTTTTTAACTGGGTGGAGAAAGAAGGCTGGCCACCCGCAGCTTCGCCGGTTACTTTATAATAACCTGTAAATACCTGGCCACCGGCAGAAAGTCTTGGTGCAATGCTACCTCTTGCAGCAGCAACCTGTCTTTTAGTGGCAGTGAGCTCATATTCAATTGCTTTCAGACGAGGAAGTGTTTGAGAAGCAATGGTATAGATGCTGTCGGTGTTGAATCTTCTGTCGGTTATCAGGATATAATCAAGATCCGGCATAATAATGTCAAAGTCTGAACCGGGAGCGAGCTGCAGCATCTGTTTAAGAGTTGTAAGTGCCTGGTTGGCTGAGTTCTGAGCTATCGTATATGAAAGTTTATCTGCCGATACCTGGCTCTCAATTTCATATTGTTTCGATAAAGCTTCTCTGCCTGTTTCCACCATCTTAAGAATTCTGACAAGCTGTTTTTCGGAGAGATCGAACTGCATTTTTGATGCAGCTTCAAGTCCTCTGGCATACATAACCTGATAATACTGGCCAAGAATGTCAACAATAAGGGTATTTCTTGTTATTTTCTCAGTTTCCAATCCGGCTTTCAGCATAAATTTATTTGCAGCTATAGTATTCATTGTTGCAAAGCCATTAAAGAGCTGAATATTTGATGTCAGGTAGTATGAATTGCTGATATTTTGCTTAAAAGTAATCAGGTTGGTAACAGGGTCGATCGACCTTCCAAATCCGACCCGCCCATCTGAACCCAGATTAAGAGAAGGAAGCACATCCATTTTAGATTTCAGTAGATTCACATTTGCCACATCAGTCTGAAGCCTTTGCCTCTTAAGGCTTATATTATTGGTTACGGCATAGTTTATGCAATCCTCTACCGTCCATTTCTTTTCCTGTGCTGAAATTTCCTGAAAACATAAGAATAATAACAGTGGTACTATAATTTTGATTCTTTCCATTTTTGATAGTTAATTTCTGATTTTTAATTTCCTTATTTATGCCAAAGAATATGCCAAACTTATATCATATACATTATCAGATATATAGCAAATGTTGATTTATATTTTGTGTCTAAATATTAGACAGTAAGGTGTATGAAAATATTACATTCCCAAATATTAATATTTATTTCAGATACCTGCTGAGCAGGTACCTGCTGTTCAACCTCAGGGATGATAGCCAGCCACTTTCCAAAAATCTCCTTCAGTTCAATCTGATAATCTTTCCGGTCTCCCTGTTTTCTTACCCGCCAATATCATCGCTTTTTCAAACACCAGGATGTTATCCCTATCATTGTCAACATATTAATGTCATATATTTTATCTCATTAAGGCACTGAAACGTATTCTTGTTTTTGAAAGCCGGATTATCCAAATGTTACTGCATATGACCGCTTATAATAGCCATAATTTTTTAATCTTTCCATCTGTTGAGGTATTGACAGTATCAAATATCAGGCTATATTATTCCATCGCACCATTTTGCAGGCTGGAAGAACCATGTGAGCGTGCAGCAGCTGAATTCACGGGTATCGATTTTGCCGGATTCAGTTTCCTGAAATTTTACTGTCAGGCAGGATAAGATATAGCCGAATTAATTAAACTGAAGTTGTTACCGGGAAAAATGAAATGCATACCAGATTCTATATTGTTAGCGATTATATTAATAATCAACTGTTCCGGATGAATCCGGAATAAAAATTCTTGGTTATTGTTCATAAAATTTCTAACTTTGGTCTACTGGATAAATGTAAACAGGATAATTTCATCATAATAATAGTCAGTAATGAAAAAAGACTACTTCTTTTTGGAATTTATCAAAAGCGGGCCGGTCAAACTACTTCTGATTCTGGCTTTCATTATTTTAATTGGAATAATTATCACCAACCATCACAGAGAGAAAGTAAAGTTGAAAGAGGATGTTTTGTATGTTGCTCCGGGGCCGCAGAAATGAACATTGCTGTAACTTATTACCCTGGTGCATATCCTTTTTTGACACAGCCTATCCAAGACCTCCGATTCCGGAGTAAGCAGGATTTATAGTTATGCTTTTTCACCGGTTTTTACAAATACAGCTTGTGGAAACAGATCATTAACTGAACTATAAATAGTCTTTTTATTACCTGTCCGTTCTTGTTTACCCGATGGTATTTACCTCAAAAATCTTTATATTGCATGTCCATACTTTTTTGGATATAGAAATATTTATTATCAGAGCTGATGTTCAGATTTCACATAAGAGCGGAGGAGCAAGACCAGGAAATTTAGCTGGAAAAATGTCGGATGCACTCATTCAGTTCATGAAAACCGGTGATCCGAAAGGTGCCGGACTGCCAGATGGGCCAAAGTACACTCAGTCAAAATGTGAAACAATGTCTCCGGATGATACGTGTAAGGTAAAGAATGATTCCGACAGAGAAGAAGGTAAGTCTTTACCGGGATAGTAGAACAAAAAAAATCGCTCATAATAACGCTTCTGAAACAATGTTAAATGACGGTATAAAAAATACACGGAACAATATTGCAGAGATTATCAGCAAAAAGCTTCCATGGATTCCCGAAGACATAAGGGATACTGACAGCATACCAAAAGGAGATATGCCCGGTGAAAAAGTCAGGATTGATCTTCAGCATATTCTTAAAGCCAGGGTAATTTTTCCGAAATTGCTGGAACTGCTGATCCCCGTACTTGAAGCAAACCCTTATCAGCGGGCAGTTATAGTTGTTTGCGGTGGGTCCGGTGTGGGCAAATCCGGGGTTGCATCCCTGATCAGCTACTTTCTCAACCGCATGGGAGTGGGCAGTTATGCTTTGTCAGGTGACAATTATCCTCACAGAATACCAAAATACAATGATGCGGAAAGGCTGCGCGTTTTCAGAAAAAGCGGAATCGATGGCCTTATATCGAACGGACAGTATGTTGAGGGAAGGTATGCCATACTGAAAGAGCTGCAGGAAAACGGTAATGATTCAAACCCGGAATACACAGAGCGTTATCCGTGGCTATCATTATACCAGAGTGCGGGTCGAAACGGACTCAGGAATTATCTTGGTACAAAAAATGAATTAGATTTCAAAGAATTGACAGGAATCATATCCCGGTTTAAAAACGGTGATTCAGAGATATTCCTTAAAAGAATGGGAAGAGAAGAGACTGATCTCTGGTATGATCGCGTTGATTTCAGCGATAAAAACATAATTATTATAGAATGGACTCACGGTAACAACCATAACCTTCAGGGTGTAGATATACCGATTCTGCTTAACAGTACTCCCCGGGAAACGCTTGAACACCGCAGATCACGTAACAGGGATGGCGCAACCGACAGTCCTTTTACAACAATGGTACTGGAAATTGAACAGGACATGCTGATTTCGCAGGCGCCGAATGCAAAACTGATATTATCCAAAAGCAATGAAATATTAGCTTACAGGGATTTTGTCAGGCTCACGATCGAGGAACAGCTTTAGGATGAAGGAGTTATGGGCATCAAGACAAGAATACCTGTAAAAACAACAATTAAATCGGGTCCGATGCTTAATGCATATCCCGACAGTATTGGAGGATCATTAGGGAGTATTGTAAAATTTCTTCAGACTCGCGAACTTAAAAATGTGTTTCAATCATTTTATATACTGCCCAGCATTTTCAATACTGATCTGGACAGGGGGTTCTCAGTTATTGATAATGATCTGAACGAACTTTATGGCTCACATAAAGATCTTAAAGATCTGAAAAAGACCGGCATAGCTCTCAAATTTGACTTTGTGTTAAATCATTTATCTGTGCTTTCCAGACAATTTCAGGATATTCTGAAAAATGGGGAGAATTCAAAATATAAAGACTTTTTTATTAACTGGAATAAATTCTGGGAAGGCTTTGGTCTGATGACGGATGAGGGTTATATTCAGCCTGACCCCGGATATATAAAGGAAATGTTTTTCAGGAAGCCGGGTCTCCCGGTACTTAACGTTCGTATGCCGGATGGAAAAGAAGTGCCTTACTGGAACACCTTCTACCAGGAAGTCAGATATGAAAAAATTGATGTCCAGGACCTTATGGGAGCTATGGATATCCAGTATGGTATGGCACATAAACTGGCTGAAATGGTTAATATGGCTCTAAGTGAAGGTAAGAAGCCATCCGGGATCGACTTCAGCAATTTTATGCGCTACCGTAAGAATGTTATAGATATTCTCGAATCCAGGCGTAAATACCTGGGACAAATGGATCTGAACATAAAATCTCCTTTGGTATGGGAATATTATGAGGATACACTTAAAAAGCTTGCAGGGTATGGGGCGGAGATAGTCAGGCTTGATGCCTTTGCATACACACCGAAAGAACCGGGCGCCAAAAACTTTCTTAACGAGCCCGGAACATGGGCTCTGCTGGGGGGTATAAGGGCATTGGCTGACAAATACGGGTTGACTCTTTTACCCGAGATACATTCAAGGTATGAGGAGAAGATTCACGAAAAACTTGCTCTGGAGGGCTATATGACTTATGACTTTTTCCTGCCCGGCCTTATCATTGATGCATTTGAAAGGAATACCAGTGAGCTGTTGATCAGGTGGATAAATGATATACAGGAAAAGGGCATCAGGGTTGTAAACATGCTTGGCTGTCATGACGGTATACCCCTGCTGGACTTAAAAGGACTGTTAAAGGATGAACAGATACAAAAGTTGATTGATATTGTTGTCAGGCGTGGCGGTTATGTTAAGGATCTCCATGGTAAAAAGAACATGTATTACCAGGTAAATGCAACTTATTACAGTGCATTGGGAGAAAATGACACAAAACTCATTTTAGCCAGGGCAATCCAGATATTTATGCCCGGAAAACCTCAGGTTTGGTACCTGGATCTTCTTGCAGGAAAGAATGACCATGCTGCCGTTGCAAAAGCCGGTCCTGCAGGTCACAAGGAAATCAACAGGACAAATCTGACATTGGAACAGGCCTTTAAGGGTCTTGAGAAAAATGTTGTCCAAAGGCAGCTTTCTCTGCTTAGATTCAGAAACAGTTTCCCGGCTTTCGGTTTTGACGCAAAACTAAATATCCTCAGTACCAGACCGGAAATATTAAAACTGCGCTGGGTGAATAATGGTTGCGTCGCAACCTTGGAAGCGAATCTGAAAGACTTTTCCTGCAATATAACGGCAACCGATGAAAACGGCAGGGTTGTATATAATTTCCGGTGACATTACCGGATTTAAAAATTACTAACTATCTGAAACTTATGAAAGCAAGTTCAAAACCAATTGGCCAACAGAATTTAATAATTATAAAATGGCTGACATTTTTAATGTTTATGATGTTTGCCATGTCAACTGATGCGGTTGGTGTAATAATACCGGAAGTAATGAAACAATTTAATCTGAGTTTGACTTCTGCCGGACTTATGCATTATACACCAATGATTGCCATTGCATTTTCAGGGATATTTCTCGGGTTTCTTGCCGATAAAATCGGCCGGAAAAAAACAATAATAATAGGCCTGGCTTTATATGCCATTAACTCCTATCTGTTTATTGCCGGAAATTCATTTGCATTTTACCTGAATCTTATGATTATTGCAGGTATAGCGATTGGAATTTTCAAAACAGGCGCTCTTGCACTCATAGGCGATATTTCGGGATCGACAACCGAACATACTTCAACCATGAATACTGTAGAGGGATTTTTTGGAGTCGGGGCTATTATTGGCCCTTTTATAGTATCCTACTTTCTTTCAGTCGGAGTCGACTGGAAGTTCTTATATGTTGTGGCAGGCACTCTTTGTGTTATCCTGATTATTATGTCTTTCCTTATTAAATACCCCACCACTATTAAGACCACCGAAGAACCTGTCAGCCTGAAGGGGGCACTGGTTCTGGTGAAGGATCCTTATGCTCTGGGTTTCTCAATAGCCATATTCCTTTATGTAGCAGTTGAATGTGCAGTATATGTCTGGATGCCAACGCTCATTTCAGGGTATAAGGGAGGTATTGTTTTACTGACAACATATGCTTTATCAATATTTTTCGTTCTGCGTGCAGCCGGCAGGTTTTTGGGATCCTGGTTAATGGCTAAATTCAATTGGGCAATAGTATTGAGTATTTTTTGCTTTTTAATACTTGTCTGTTTTATAGGAAGCATAATAGGGGGAATTGGTTTAGCAGTTATATTGCTTCCACTTTCCGGCTTATTTATGTCTGTTGTTTATCCTACTTTAAATTCAAAAGGTATTAGTTGTTTTCCCAAGGCTAAACATGGTTCAATTGCCGGCATTATCCTGTTTTTCACAGCAGCCGGAGCTGCTTTAGGCCCATTGGCTATGGGAGCGATCAGCGATGTGTTCGGGCATAACGTCAAATATGGTTTTGTTCTGGCTACAATTTTTGCCGGATTATTATTTCTTTGTGTACTTTTGAATATGTTGTTTAACCCTACTAAACAGAGGTTAATGAAACTCGATCAAACCGAATATTAATTTCAAATAATAATAAATTAAGAAAATGAAATCAATTAGAATTCTATTACTTTTTTTTCTTGGTGTTATAGTCATTTCCTGTAATGCACAATCTCTGCCAGGTATAATTATGACTGAAGGTGGAAAAGTAGAAGGAACAGTTGAAAATGGAATTACGGTTTTTAGAGGGATCCCGTTTGCCGCTCCACCTGTTGGTGAATTACGATGGAAAGCCCCTCAACCTGTTAAACCATGGGAAGGGGTTAAAAAAGCCGATAAATTTGCACCTGGTTCTATTCAAAACCAGAAACTCGAACAGTCGGAGGATTGCCTTTATCTGAATATTTGGACAACTGCAACCTCAGATAAAGAGAAATTGCCGGTAATGGTATGGATCCATGGAGGTGGTTTTTCTGCAGGAGCTCCTTTAGAACCTACCTATTTCGGACAGGAATTGACCCGTAAAGGTGTAATCTTTGTGAGTATAGCTTACCGGTTGGGTATACTCGGTTTTATGGCTCATCCCGATTTAAGTGCCGAGTCACCAAATAAAGTTTCCGGAAATTATGGTCTGCTCGATATGATAGAGGCTCTAAAATGGGTCCGGAAAAATATTTCAGCTTTTGGCGGTGATCCTGATAAAGTAACAATATTCGGCGAATCAGCGGGCGCAATAGCTATAAGCCAGTTGTGTGCATCCCCTCTGGCCAAAGGTCTGTTCCGGGGGGCAATAAGCGAGAGTGGCGGTAGTTTTGGCCCGGTAGGGAATTCCCGACAGGACGGAATTATATCTTTAAAAGGCGCCGAAAATGCAGGTGTTGAATTTATGAAACAATCAGGGGTAACCTCTATTGCTGAATTAAGAAAGATGGATCCGCAGGAATGGTTTAAAAGCCCGGCTTCAAGAATGAGCTTCTGGCCAAATGCTGACGGTTACGTTATTCCCGATGACCAATACAAATTGTACGAGGCCGGGAAATTTAATGATGTAAATGTAATTGTTGGTACGAATTCAGATGAAGGGGCAATGTTTGCAAGGCCAATTGAACCTGATGCTTATAAAAAAGGAATCGAACAACGTTTTGGAGATTATGCAGGAGAAATTCTTAAAGCATTCCCGGGAGATACAAAAGAACAAGCCCAGTTTTCAACAGCCGATATTTTCACTGCAACAGCATTTGCTTGGCCATCATGGGCCTGGGCCCGACTGCAATCCCGCACTGGTAAGTCGAAAGTATTTATGTATTATTTCAACCAGCAACAGCCAAAGGCACCATTTATGTCTATAGCACCCAGAGGTGCACAGCATGCTGCTGAAATTAAATATGTTTTAGAAACTATGGATAAAAAAACGGCTGATGCACATGATTTAAAATTATCAGAACTGATGGCCACTTATTGGACCAATTTTGCCAAATATGGCGATCCGAATGGAAAAAATTTACCAGTTTGGCCTGAATTCAGGGAAAAGAATTCTTCAGTTATGTATTTGAATAATACTCCTAAACAGGGACCGGTACCCAATCTCGATAAACTTGAACTTATGGAGCAATATTTTAAATACCGGAGGGAATCAAAATAGTACCAATTAATGAATTTTAATAATAAAGCTAAATCATTAGTATTATGAAAACCAGAATGAATAAATTATCTGTACTTGCATTCTTATCTTTATTTTTCACAATTAATGTACCAATGAGCTTTGGACAGGCAACTAATGCTTCCGATAAGAAAAGCAATGCCAGGATACCGGCGTTAACACCTGTACAACTTGATTCTGTACGAAGGATTGCTGATGAAAAATTACGGAAGGATTGGGCATTCCTGAAAAAATACTCAGACGAAAATAAAAATCTTCCGGCTGTTGCTCCCGGAGAAAAGCGGGTGGTGTTTATGGGTAATTCAATAACTGAATTCTGGAAGACCGTTGACGGGGATTTTTTTGCCAGGAATAAATCTTTTATTGACAGAGGTATCAGTGGTCAGACTACTCCGCAAATGCTTGTTCGTTTCAGGAATGATGTTATTGATCTTAAACCTGCTGTTGTTGTTATTCTGGCAGGCACTAACGATATTGCCGGAAATACAGGCCCGATTACAATTGAAAATATCTTTGGAAATATTGTTTCAATGGTAGAGCTGGCAAGAGCAAACAACATTAAGGTCATACTTTGTTCAGTTCTTCCCGTTTATGAATACCCCTGGAGCCCCGGACTGGAACCTGCGGAAAAAATAGTAAAATTGAATTCCCTGCTGAAATCTTATTCCGAAAAAAATAAAATTGTTTACGTTGACTACTTTTCAGCTATGGCAGATGGAAGAAAAGGTATGAAAGCTGAATATTCACCAGATGGCGTTCATCCGAACCTGCAGGGTTATAAAATCATGGATGGTCTGATTGAGAAAGCTATTTCAGGTGTGTTAAAAACCAAATAGTACTGTTGAATAGATTCCATGATCATTCAGGGAGGGATATATTTTATTATTTCACGAAAAGGGAACTTTTACCCAATAAAATATATAACCCTTTGAAACATGCCTGGATGAAAAGATCGATATTTCTTTTAATGTTTTATATACCTGTAATAAAGATTTTAGCCGATCCCACTTGAGGGTCTCCAGGTGTGCCCAAAAGGCGGAATCCTGCTATTTGGTATTAATATATTTAACCTGGTAAAACCATTATAATGAAAATAAAACTTAGAATTATTAAAACAGTGACACTGATTACTGTTCTGTTTTTATCAGTCACTGTAAATGCGCAGTCAGCCCGGAAAGGCGCATTGAAAGCCGGAGCAGCAAAACCAACCGCAATATCTGTGCAGTCCAATGGACGCGGTATATTGAAAGCCGGTGCAGCAAAGGTTGACATTACACCTACTGAACAGGAAGTACTGAATGCTAAAATGCTCGGAATTGCGGACCGCATTCATGCCAGGGCTATAGTTGTTAGCAATGGGATCACAAGTGCGGCACTGGTTTCTATTGATGCCGGAATGATTTCCGGCCCTCTCTATGAAGCGGTTACCAAACGGGCTGAAAGCGAACTGGGAATTCCTGCAGGCAACGTTATAATCAACGCTACTCATACCCACAGTGCAGCACGTATCAGTAATGATAAAATGATTGATTATGTATATGGGATCATTAAAACGGCATATGAAAAAATGCAGCCTGCGACCATGAGTTGGGGCACAGGTGTTTCATATATCAATGTAAACCGCAATATTTATGATAAAGATCGTCGCACATGGTGGGAAGGCCCTAATTATGATGGACAATCCGATAAAACCGTCGCTGTGATCACATTTAAAAATCTGCAGGGGGACCCTATAGCAGTATATTACAATTATGCAATGCATGCCGTTGCCGCCGGACAGCTCGATATGGTATGCGGCGATGCTCCGGGTGCTACATCAAATTATATTGAAGATAGTTTCGACGACGCAGTAGTTGCACTTTGGTCGGAAGGTGCCTGTGGGGATCAGAATCCGCTTTATTTCCAGCAGACTTTCGACTTGCGCGATATCAGGATTGCTGATTATGCCTCACGTGGTGAAGATATAAGCAACAGGATGCCTCCCGGCGGAACAGGACTTGACAGGAACAATCCTAAAGTTGCAAAATTGATGAACCAGCAAAAAGAGATATGCCAGTCGATGGGACAGATGCTTGGAGAAGAGGTTATGCATGTTATGAGGACCGTAAAACGCAGCGAAAACTCCATACGCATATCATCTGCACAGCAAATCATAAAATTTCCCGGACGTCGCCAGATTAATGGAGGAGGCCGTGCAGGGTACCAGGGTCAATATGAAGATGCCGATTCTGTTTCAGCAAAACTCTTCTATTTACAGATTGAGGATATAGCTCTTTGCGCTATGGGTTCTGAAGTTTACAATGAAATTGCTGTACGCCTGAAGAAGGAATCACCTTTTACACGTACCATTATGGTAACCGTAGCCAATGGAGGTTCTAATACCGGATATATTCCCAGTGATGTCGCTTACGGCTATCAGACATTTGAAGTGTTATCATCAAGGATTAAACCAGGCTATGCCGAGAGCGGCATTGTGAACGGCTTTCTTGACTTAATGGAAAAGGTCAAATTCTAGTCATAAACAAGTTTAAAATGATGGGATTTATTAACCAGTATTGTTAAAACAGAAGGAAATCAATTGTTTTCTTTTTGTCAGTCCTCATTATTGATAAATCCTTTGAACTGACAGACATGTCTTTAATACTTCCGATGCATATAAAAAAAAAGACTTCTTGTTGGCGAATAATAAGACACTCACGTAACAATTTAATAAATAAGACAATGAAAATTATAAATAAAATATTTGTGGCATTGATTCTGTTAGCATCAGGATTTATATCTATACAGGCCCAGAACAATAACGGAGCCCCCAGACAACCTATGACACAGGAGCAGAGAGATGCTTTTTTTAAGGCTATGCAGGAACAACAAAGAAATGACTGGGCTAATCTTAATCGTTACAGAGAAGATAATGCAAAAATAGGTCTTCCGGCTGCAGGAGAATCCAGAATAGTATTTATGGGAAACTCTATTACTGATTTTTGGATTCGTTTTAGTCCGGAATATTTTGCTGCCAAATCATATATAGATCGGGGTATCTCTGGCCAGACTACACCGCAGATGCTAATAAGGTTTCGTCAGGATGTAATAAACCTGAAGCCAAAGGTGGTGGTGATACTGGCCGGAATAAACGATATTAATGGAAACACAGGTCCTTCAACCCTTGAGATGATAGAGGACAATATAGCTTCAATGACAGAAATTGCACAGGCTAACCATATTCATGTTGTCCTCTCTTCAGTACTTCCATGTGATTCAATTTATAGTCGACCGGATTTGCATCCTGCTGAAAGAGTTGTAGAACTAAATAAATGGATTAAAAAGTATGCAAGTGATAACGGTTGTGTCTATTTAGATTATTTTTCAAGTCTGACCGACGGGAAAAATGGACTTAAAAAAGAATATACAAATGATGGGCTTCATCCGAATAAAGCCGGATATCTGGTTATGCAACCTTTGGCTGATGAGGCAATAAAGAAGGCGTTGGGTAAATAGGAATGGTTCCGGACACTGCTATTATCTGACCCCTGGATTTTGATGCATTCCCGAAAGATACCGGCTGCCGGTCAATGAGCTTTGCGGAATAGAAATTGCACCGGATGCTGTTCGTTTCTGTTTTAAGAACATTTTAATTGGCAATATCTGCAATGTATGCAGATAACCAGTGATCACTTTAAGAACAGACAACTGGTGCGTATGTTGTTAGTCATTTTATCCGGGATCGGTGGTTTTTTGACAGTAAGTATTACCAGATTGTATTGAACCATTTCTGCTGATTATATTGCATTTATGGTGTATAACAGATTCTGCACCACTGGTACTTATCTCAACATAATGATCGCTCCTGTAATCAGTTCATTCTTTTGCGCTGCTGTCCACAGTTCAAAAGCCATAGCTCTTTTGTGTCATGCTTCTTAATTAATCAACGTAGTTAAAAACGTTTTTTAATACGTTGATGCAAATAATATGACACTGGTTTAGACTCTGTTTTGCCAGGTATGCTCATCAATAAATAATTATCTTTGGACTTTTTCTAAAAAATGGATATAACTGAAAGGCTGACATACCGGACGATCTTTATGTTCTGGGGACCGCTGGCACTTACCTGGCTGATGATGTCCATTGAACAGCCATTTCTTATAGCTTTTATCGCCAGGTTGAATGATGCCAAATTTAACCTGGCCGCCTTCGGAATAGCCGGGTCATTTGCCATGATAATCGAATCTCCGATAATAATGCTTATGAGTGCCTCCACAGCTCTTGTCACGGGGCAAAACTCTTATAGGAAGCTAAAAAGATTCACAGATATCCTAAATGCCGGTATCACGGGTATTCAGCTTATTTTACTTATTCCGCCGGTATTCAACTACATTGTAACAGGTCTTATGGAAGTGCCTGAAGATGTTGCAAGGCTGGCCCATATTGCCCTGATTATTTTTCTGCCCTGGGCTGCATCGATAGGTTACAGAAGGTTTTACCAGGGTATCCTTATCAGGAATAACCTTACGAGACGGGTGACTTATGGAACTCTTGTCAGGCTTTCAGTAATTGTGATTATTGGATTGATTCTTTATACAGCCGGAGTGAAAGGGGCATACGTCGGTGCAGGAGCGATGTCATTAGCCGTTCTCTGTGAGGCAATAGCAACCAGGATTATGGTTTCAGCAACTCTGAAGGTTCTGATTCAAAAGGAAGATACAGATAAACGTAATCTTAACTTAAGATTAATTGCAAAGTTTTATTTTCCACTTGCATTAACATCAATACTGTCGCTTGGAGTGAATCCCTTTGTTACATTTTTTCTCGGCAGGAGTTATATGGCAGTTGAGTCGCTGGCAGTTCTTCCGGTAGTGAGTTCGCTGGTGTTTATTTTCAGGAGCATGGGCTTATCTTTCCAGGAGGTGAATATTGCCCTTATTGGAAAGGAAAAGCAGAATTACAAGGTATTGAGGAATTTTGCCATATACCTTGGATTACTGGTAACTGTTCTGATATCAGTGCTGGCTTTCACTCCACTGTCAGATCTGTGGTTTATAAACGTTTCCGGTCTGAGCACAGAACTTGCCGGCCTGTCATATCTTCCGCTTAAAATTCTGGTTCTGCTGCCGGCGCTTACCGTTCTTCTTAACTTCCAGAGATCCTCTCTTATAATAAACGGTACTACCGGCCCAATCTCAAAGGCAACAGCAATAGAGCTTATTGGGATAATTATGGTATTGTTCGTCTGTGTGGTCTTTCTTAATCTTACCGGTGTGGTCGCTGCGTCAATTGCTTTTTTAGCCGGTAAAAGTCTGTCAAATACCTACCTGGCACCAAAGCAGGTAGCTGCTGTAAAAGGATGGGATTTGAGATAACAGGTTTGAAAGGAAACACTGACTTGTCCTGATTTTTGTTTACAGTTTTTGTTGTTAATACTAATATAACTTTACATTCATTTTTCTGATTAATAGTAAAGTTTAGTTTTGTAGCTACAAAACTAAACTTTTTTCATCTTTTTGGTCTTTATCCAATACTTTCAAATAGTTTTTCCATTGTTTCTTAAGTTCCCCAGAGTGCTTATGTGCTTGATTGGGGGTAAGTTTGTTCAGACTATCATGTGGCCGGTCTTCGTTATAAATGTTTATAATCCTATAAACTTCTTCTTTTGCTTTTGTTTTGGTTTTAATTTTAAGATCATATATCCATTCTGTCTTTAAAATGCCATTAACACGTTCTGCAATAGCGTTTTCAAGTGGATCTCCATTTTCAGTCATGCTAATCTGAAAGTGGTTTTTTTGTAATAATTTTACGTACTGATCACAGCAATACTGGACACCTCTATCTGAGTGGTGAAACACATTTTTAACTCCGGCAGGTAGCTGGCTTAAAGCCATATACAATGCAATTATAGCATGTTTGGCCTCTAATGTATCTGCTATGCTCCATCCTATTATTTTCCTTGAATAAGCGTCAGTAATAAGAAAAAGATAGGCAAATCCCTCCTCTGTTTCAATATATGTTATATCGCTAACCCACAACTGATGAGGCCCATTTGGGATAAACTCCTTTATCAGGTTCGGATATTTACGAAGCCAGTGATTTGAGAAAGTGGTTTTTGCCCTGTATCGTTTTTTACGTACCAATAATCCATTCTCTCTGAGAAAAGTAAAAAAAGAGTCTCTTCCCAATTGAAGTTCCTGCGGTAAACGATCTTGCAGCTTATAGAGCAGCTTACGTGCCCCCAGGCGTGGCATTAACTTACGTTCCCTGGCAACTAACTGTAAAAGGATCTCCGATTTTACCACTTCTTTATAATTATAATTCATCTGCTGATAGTAAGCTTGCCTACTATAACCAAACAGCCCGCACAATGCATCTACTTTAAAACTTTGATTCATTGTACGTAGCTCTGTTACTGTTTGGTTCCAGACTTTTTTCTAATTGAGATTTTTAAATCCCGCTCCGCAATATTAATCATCGTATTAAGAGCCAGAGTACGAAGCCGTTCTTGCTCCAGTGCTTTCTCCAGTTCTTTGACCTTTGCCTCTAACTTACGCTCTTGTGGCGTTTTATCTACTTCTTTTGACATAGCCTTTTGAATGCTTATTTGCTCATCTGTGACTTTATGATCACCAAATTTACGCATCCATTCGGAAATAGCGCTATTACCTCTAAAACCATGTTTCTCTTGTAACTCCTTTCGGCTTATGTCTGTATTCAAATACTCTTGAATAACCATAAACTTGAATTCATCCGTGAATTGATTTACTTTTCTTCTCATAATCCTTTTTTAAGTTTACTTTTTCTGTAAACCTATTTCAGGACGAGACACACTTAGCCCTGTATTGTCCGTCTTTCCGTCTCTTCGTCCCTTCATCCCTTCGTCCCTCACACTCTTCGTCTGTTAGTGTCCACCTAAGCCCGGAGTAGAGTTGAACTTTTTTGAGAAAGATCTATTGAATCTGATAAAACATAAATTGATCAATATTGCAATAGTATTCTGTGTGAGCATCTCTAATCGTTGAACTCTATGTATCTGATTTACTTTTATAAATATGACAGAACCATTTTAAATAATCTTAAACTCTAAGACTCCACAATCACAATTTTTTTTTGTTTTGGATTTCTGAAAGACCTAAATTTATAACAGAGATATTTTAGTGTAATTTCTGTGATTTTTTTTAATTAAATGATACAGCTATGAAACACTTATCCAAAAACATCGCAATTCTAATTCTTTTAGTTTTTTCACTCCTGAATTTTACTGAATGTAAAAAGAAAGCTACTCTACCCGTTGTGACTACATTAGGTGCAACCGATATTACACAGACAACTGCATCGTCGGGAGGAAATGTAACTGATGATGGTTCTGCTGATGTAACATCACGAGGTGTTTGCTGGAATACTGCGGAAAATCCTACTATTTCAAACAGCAAGAGTTCAGATGGTAAAGGAACAGGATCATTTACCAGCAGCCTTATGCAATTAACTCCTGGAACAAAATACTATATCAGAGCCTATGCAACTAACGAAGCAGGTACTGGATATGGCAACCAGCTGTCATTTACTACCGGACAGATTTCACTTGCAACATTAACTACTGTTAGTGTCACTTCAATAGAAGGAACAACTGCAGTTTCGGGTGGAAATATCACTTCGGACGGAGGGGGACAAATAACAGCCAGAGGAGTATGCTGGGGAACTGATGAAGACCCTACTACTAGTAATGAAAAAACAATTGATGGTAGCGGGACAGGTATTTTTTCAAGCAACATAACTGGACTTATTGCTAATACAGCTTATCATGTCAGAGCTTATGCAATAAACAGTGCCGGAACAGCTTATGGAAATGATTTAACTTTCACAACTCTTGGTGGAATGCCGTCTGCGGCAACTTATTCGGCATCAGATATATCATCAACAAGTGTAACACTGAATGGATATGCCGTTGCAAACTATTCATTAACAACAGTAACATTTGAATATGGCACTACTGCTAGCTATGGACAGACCGTAGAAGCTACTCCGGGGACTGTGACAGATCAGGAAGGTGTCAGTGCAATTGTTTCAGGATTAGATGTTGGGACAGAATATCATTTCAGAGTGAAAGCAGTTAATGATTTTGGCACTTTTTATGGAAATGATTTAACTTTCACAACTCTTGGTGGAATGCCGTCTGCGGCAACTTATTCGGCATCAGATATATCATCAACAAGTGTAACACTGAATGGATATGCCGTTGCAAACTATTCATTAACAACAGTAACATTTGAATATGGCACTACTGCAAGCTATGGACAGACCGTAGAAGCTACTCCGGGGACTGTGACAGATCAGGAAGGTGTCAGTGCAAGTGTTTCAGGATTAGATGTTGGGACAGAATATCATTTCAGAGTGAAAGCAGTTAATGATTTTGGCACTTTTTATGGAAATGATTTAACTTTCACAACTCTTGGTGGAATGCCGTCTGCGGCAACTTATTCGGCATCAGATGTATCATCAACAAGTGTAACACTGAATGGATATGCCGTTGCAAACTATTCATTAACAACAGTAACATTTGAATATGGCACTACTGCTAGCTATGGACAGACCGTAGAAGCTACTCCGGGGACTGTGACAGATCAGGAAGGTGTCAGTGCAAGTGTTTCAGGATTAGATGTTGGGACAGAATATCATTTCAGGGTGAAAGCAGTTAATGATTTTGGCACTGCCTACGGAAATGACCAGCTATTTACAACCTCAGGTAGCAGATAACCAGTCATATAACAATAATTTTATTTATCTAATATTAATATTTCCCTGGCATACGATGTCAGTCCAGCTATTTTTCTCCCATCGCTTCCCAGTCGCCTTTTGTTTTGACAGGTTTAGCAATAATTGCAGCTTTTCAGTTACGGTATTATTCTCAATAGCTCTTCTTATTACTTCTTAATACGAAAGATATTCCAATGTATGTAATGCAAGCCTGCGCCAACTGAATCAGCCAGAATTACAAAAGATAGATTGGGTAGTCTGTACGAACTTTTTTATTTCAAAATTGTTTTCGATTTTAGTTAAGGGTCAGTCATATGGAAGCTTATAAAATCTTTAGAGTTCGTATAACAAAAGAAGCCATAATGAATGGTGAGCAGCCCGGTTATGTCCTTTCGCGCTTTAAAAAAAATCCCTTAAAAGCAAGTTTTTATCTATGAGGGCAATCAGGTAAATTGTGAATAATTCATGGCTTCAGTTTTTATAAAATCTTTTAAAAAACAAAAAGATTACCGTGAACAAAAAAAAATAATATGAAAAGGCAAACGGTCATTGTTACAGGCGCATCATCAGGTATTGGTAAAGAGATAGCACGATACTTTTTAGAAAAAGGTGACAATGTGGTTATTAATTCGTATACAGCTGAAAAGCTGGAACAGGCTTACCGGGAACTGGATGGCGGGGCAAACCTCGCAACTGTAGCCGGTGATGTAAGCGACAAAAAAACCGGAGAAAAGCTGTTAGCTGTCGCACTTGAAAAATTTGGTTCGGCGGATGTACTGGTAAATAATGCCGGCATCTTTGAATCCAGACCATTCCTCGAAGTGGATGAAGATTATCTCGACCGGTTTCTCGATACAAATCTGAAGGGAACATTCTTTACAACCCAGGCAATCATTCCGCAGATGCTTAAGCAGAATGACGGCGTGGTGATTAATATCGGCACACCTAAGGCAACCCACGCTACAGGCAGCTCATATGCAACAGCAGCAGTTTCCTCCAAGGGGGCAATACAATCACTTACTATACAGTTAGCCGCCGAATTCGGCAAATGGAATATCAGGGTTAATACAATTGCACCAGGCGTAATACGTACATCTATGCATGAGAAGGATATGGATAGAAGCGCCCGATTACACCTGCTGAACCATGTTGGCGAGGTGCAGGATATTGCACAAATGGTTTATGCAGTTGCAAAAAGCAAGTTTATTACCGGCGCTATTATCAATGTGGATGGCGGTATGGGAGCCGGATGCAATCCTTGTTAATATGAAAATATTTTTATTGATTGCTTTTTTGTTCAGCATTTTGCTTGAATCAGAAGCACAAAATTTAACGAAAATGAAAAATAATCAGCAAGATTCATTAGCCATCACGCAGGCACTTGAAAACTATTATTTCAAAGGGATTTATGAGGGAAATGTTAATGCCCTTGAAAAGATATTTAATCCCGGCACATTATTATTCGGGGATGTAAAAGGGCAGCCATATGCCAAAACGCTCAATCAGTACCTTGATGGGGTAAAAAGCCGCCAAAGTCCGAAAGATTCCGGCAAACCTTTTAAAGGAACCATCATATCGGTAGATGTTATTAACTCTATAGCTATTGCCAGGGTTCACGTTAAAATGTATGAGTTTAATTATGACGAATTTCTTTCATTTCATAAAATTGATAACCGCTGGGTAATCGTAAATAAAATGATATCGGACGTGCCGGAATAAAATTAGTGTAAAGGATACAGGGATAATTCATTCACATCTGAAATTGAAGAATTATATACATAATGTCATGAACACTTCAAAAGTATGGTATGTAACAGGAGCCTCGCAGGGCTTTGGACTGACACTCGTAAAAAAACTGCTTGATAGGGGCTACCGCGTTGCGGCAACCTCACGTAAAGCGCAAACGCTGAGCCAGGCTGTTGGATTGACAGACAGTGAGCGTTTTCTCCCTATGACTGTCGATCTGAATAACCCGGGTATTATTGATGAATCCATACAACAAACGCTGGCTGCGTTCGGTCGCATCGATGTAGTCGTTAATAACGCAGGCTATGGTATGGACGGTATAGTAGAAGAAATTGCTGAACGAGATATCAGGGATATTTTTAATATTAACGTACTTGCAACCATCAATGTAGTAAAAAGTGTCCTGCCTGTAATGCGCAGTCAGAGATCGGGTTACATTATAAATATGGGTTCAGTGGCTGGTTTTGTGGGCGCTCCCGGCTGGTCTGTTTATTCAGCTACCAAGGCTGCCGTGGCTGCATTTTCCGAAGTGATTGCACTGGATGTCCGGGAATTTGGTATTAAGGTTACTGTGGTAGAACCATCAGGTTTCCGGACGGGTTTTTTAACTAAAAATTCACTTAAACTAATTCCTGCAAAAATAGAGGGTTACGAATCAGTTAAAAGTACAAAAGAGCGATATCTTTCCACAGATGGACAGCAACCTGGAGATCCGGATCGCGCAACTGAAGTATTCATTGAATTAGCCGAAAGCTCACAGCCACCGGTCCATCTGTTTCTCGGAAGTGATGCTTATAACCGGGCTTCTGAAAAACTTGCCACCATGTCTGAAGAATTGGAACAATGGAAATCAACAACAATCGGGGCAGATTTCAAACAATGACCATTATGCATGAAACTGATTGTAAAAAAAATAGAAAAAAACTGAATTGCCTAAAGTTTTCATTGTTCCAGATAGCTGTTGGAACGAGCGGGAGTGGGCAGGAAGATGATTAGTGAGATTTGATGAGCTTGCAGTAGAATTTGCGGGCAAGCTTTGAAGAACAAAAAATATTAACTAATTAAATTTCAGTAAGATGAAAAGAATAGCAATTAACGGAATGGGGCGCATCGGAAGAGCTGCGCTAAAAGTGATTCTAAACTACTCAAATCTGGATTTGGTAGCAGTAAATGATATTGTTCCCGTTGAAAATATAGCATACCTGATAAACTATGATTCGGTGTATGGTATTTATGAAAAAAAAGTGACTCATGATGCAGACAATCTTTTCGTAGATGGTAAAAAAATTCAGTACAACTCGGTTAGAAATCCGGAAGAGTTGCCCTGGAAAGAGAACAATATTGACATAGTTATTGAATGCACAGGTTTTTTTACTGCAAGTGCAGATGCCAGGAAGCATATCACTGCCGGAGCCAAAACGGTAATCATCTCTGCACCAACCAAAAGTGGAGATATCCCTACAGTAGTACATGGCGTAAATTCGGAGGATGGTAAAACAACTGTTTTTTCCTGCGCCAGTTGTACGACCAATAATATTAGTCCTGTAGTTGAAATATTAGGGCGCAGAATCGGAATTAAGAAGGCGATAATGACCACGATTCATGCGTATACTGCTTCACAAAGCATAGTTGACGGACCTTCAAAAAAGAACCTGAGAATGGGTCGTGCAGGAGCGGCCAATATAGTGCCAACTACAACAGGAGCAGCAATTGCCACAACCAAAGCATTGCCGGAATATGCCGGGAAATTTGATGGGGTGGCTCTTCGTGTCCCAATTCCGGTAGGTTCTATTTCTGATTTAACCTTTATCACACAACGTAATGTTACAGTGGAAGAGGTTAATGCAATCTTTAAGGAAGAGGCTGAATCACCCCGTTATAAGAACATACTGACAACTACAAATGAACCACTTGTGTCTTCCGACATTGTTAAAAGTACTTTTGCTTCAACCGTTGACCTGGGCATGACCAGGGTAGTGGATGGCGATTTGCTTAAAGTGATGACATGGTACGATAACGAATGGGGCTTTACCAATCAAATGATTCGTCAAATCTTGTTTGAAGAATAGATCCCGGATAAAAAGAGACAAACTTCAAAGCCTGGCTTTGTAATTTTTTTACAATAATTATTCAAATCAAATGAATTATGACTATTTAATTATTACCGCGTTTGCCAAAAGACTAACAAAAGAGAGACTGCAATTTTGTGGACCGATGAGTATCTGGACGTCTGATAATCACCGGTATAGCAGTGAACATGCGAATACAAGCGGAGGCAGATTATGAAAGAGCATAACTTTCGGGAGGCCATTAATCGGCATTGGGCTGCATCGGCTGCGGGTGATCAGGATGCCGAGCATGAAATATATCATGATGACATAGTGTGCGAGTACCCACAGTCCGGTGAGGTTATTGCTGGCCGGCATAACCTGCAGGCTCTTCGCAGCCATCACCCTGGTAAACCATCGGGGTTTAAGGTCCGGCGGATCGTAGGAGAAGGCGATCTATGGGTTACGGAGTATGTTATTAATTACAAGGATAAGCGTGTCTACACAGTGAGTATCATGGAGTTCCGGGATGAAAAGGTGGTGCACGAGACACAATACTTCGCCGATCCTTTCGATGCTCCTGCCTGGAGAGGTCAGTGGGTCAGTCTGGAGGCGTAACAGGGGACTGTTTATTCAACGCCTTATTCAATATTTCTCAATCCTTGAAGCATTGTAGGAATTAATTCTGATACGGTAGGATGAATCTGAACTGAATCACGGTTTACCTGATAAGGGGCATCAGCATACATTAAATCAAGTATACCTGAAATTACTTCGTCACCTCCGACACCCAGTATGCTTGCTCCAAGTATTTTATTGGTTTCAGCATCAACAATTACCCGCATAAACCCGTTCGTCTCACCTTTTTCCCTGGCACGTGCTATATCGGTCATTTTACGGTACCCTGCTTTCAGCTTTTTACCGCTTTTTCTGGCCTGGTCCAATGTCATTCCTGCACGGCCCAGAGGGGGATCGGTAAAAAGTGCATAAGCAGTAATTCTATCGGTGACTTTCCTGTTTTTGCCATCAAACATGTTCCCTGCAACAATCTCATAATCATTATAAGCAGTGTGTGTAAATGCACCTTTGCCATTACAGTCACCCATAGCGTATATACCGGGAATATTAGTTTCCAGGTATTCATTCACATCAATATATCCTTGATAATCTGTTTTTACTCCTGCAGCTTCAAGGTTCAGAGTGTCAGTATTTGGAGTGCGGCCAACAGCAAGCAGAAGATGGCTCCCATTTATTTCATCCGGTCCCACTGCACAATCCAGGGAAACCGTTATTCCACCCAATGAGTTATTTCTGGCTGATAAACAAGTTGCATTCAGAAGGAACTCAATACCTTCCACTTTGAGAAATTGGAGAATAGAATCACTTACATCTTCGTCTTCCCTGTCAATAATTGTGTTCCCCCGTTCAATAATTGTTACTTTACTTCCAAACCGCCTGAATATCTGTCCGAATTCAAGTCCGACAAAGCTTCCTCCTGCAATTATAAGATGTTCAGGTATATCTTCCAGCTGAAGAATTGACTGATTATCCAGGTATTTTATTTGTTTAAATTCTTCTGGTATGAATGGTCTTGCTCCCACATTTATATAAATCTTTTCGGCTGTAATTTCCTTGTTATTGACCATTACTGTTTTATGACCTGTAAATTTTGCTTCACCTTTAAAATAGGTGACATTTTTATAGGATTGTACTCCATCTGAGATGCCATCAACTGATTTTTTAATCAAAGCATCTTTGCGATCTTTCACTTTTTTCAGATCGGTTATTGTTCCTTCCGGGATGATAATACCCAGTTCACCTCCATGCATGACATCCCATTTACGCCTGGCGTTGGCAAGGTATGCTTTCGTTGGTGTACAGCCAACATTCAGACAGGTTCCTCCAAAATGTTCTTTTTCAATAAAGGCAATTTTCATTTTTTTTTCAGCCATCCTGAACATGAGAGGTGTTCCTGCCTGACCGGATCCTATAACTATTGCATCAAATTTTTCCATGATAGTTTGTTTATATTATTTTTCATTTTGGTGCTTCAGATATTCCAAATTCAAAAGATTATCCGGATATGGTGCTCTATTCACACTGTCATACATTAGAAACAGAAACTTCTCTGGTCAACCCATAAATCAGGGAGGAAATTCCTGAGCCAGGCGACTTCGGGAAGTGCAGTATACCCCCCAATTAATCCTAACACTTATAGTTCTAATTTGTAAATGTCATTTTGTACCCAAAATAGGTCGGATTTACTATGAACAATTGCAAATTGGATTTGTTGACTTTTAATTACAAGAAACAGCATGAATTCTACAGATTCCTGGCCATTCCTGCCATACGCTAATTGGAGCGATACCCTTGATTCGCTTCACATGAAAATGCAAATCATAGGCAAGGTGAAGCTTGCGTTAAATCCGTTCTTAAATCAGTGGTGGCAGGTAGCTTTTTATCTGAATATGAAGGGAATGACAACGGGGCTTATCCCTTATGAGGATGGTGTTTTTGAAATTGAATTTAATTTCATTGATCATAATCTGTCTATACTGTTAAGCAATAACCAGTTGAAAGTCATTCCACTTTTTCCCTCTTCTGTAGCAGAATTTTACAGGAATTTTACAGACATGCTCAAATCTATGGGAATAAATGCTGTGATTAATACTTTACCCAGTGAAGTTCCTGATCCTGTAAAATTCGAATTGGATGTTGAGAAAAAGTCGTATGATAAGGACTTTGTACACACATGGTGGAAGATTCTTATTCAGACACAAAAAGTTTTCGAAAGTTTCAGATCCAGATTCCGAGGTAAAAGCAGTCCTGTGCATTTTTTTTGGGGTACCTTTGATTTATGTGAGACTCGTTTTTCAGGAAAACCCTGCGCGATTCCTGCAGGAGCCGGCAGTATTCTTAAATTTGCAGAAAATGAGGAAAACTTCACCTTCGGATTCTGGCCGGGAGATAAAAATTATCCTCAGGCAGCTTTTTATTCATATTTCTACCCTGCACCTGAGGGAATAGAAACTACCGGTAATCATGGTGGAAAATACTATAATGATAAATTGAGAGAATATATACTTGATTATCAGGAAGTGATTGATTCCCAAAATCCGGAGGAATCAATTCTTAAATTTCTTAATGAAACTTATGACAATGGGGCAAGAGCTGCCGGATGGGATGTTGAATCATTAACAACTGAAATACCTGTTAAACAAGTTTACGGTTAGTTCAGATCGAATTATACATTTTGATTATTTCAGTTAATATAAAAAGCTATGACAAGTACCTGTAATCATATTGAGAATGCCGACAGTTATATCACTGCGAATACTCCTGAAGGCTGTGAGGAATGCTTAAGAACAGGTGATTCCTGGGTACATCTCAGGCTCTGCCTTGAATGCGGACATGTTGGTTGTTGTGATAATTCAAAAAACAAGCATGCTACCAGACATTTCCATGAAACCGGTCATCCGGTTATCAAATCCTTCGAGCCTGGAGAAGACTGGAAATACTGTTACGTTGATGAACTTTTCTCAGAATAGAATATTATGATTGAACCAATAACTGAGATGAGCAGTTGGGAAGTAGTTTCTTTACTGGAAAATCATCCCGTTCAAATCATTGATGTTCGTCCTTTTGACACTTATTGTGGTACGGGATGGAGGTGTAGTGAATCTTGGTTCATTGCCTGGCTTATGGGCTGGCTGCTTGTATCAGTTTATGATGGAGGTTGGTTCGAATGGAGCAATGATTCTCAAAATCCTTATGAAACCGGAATACAGGAAAGATAAAAATGTTATACAGAGTCTATTATGTTACAAATTAAGAATGAATATTATATAGCTGAAATGACTGAGATTCAAAGTCTTGAAACTGATACAATAAAAGGTTTGTCATCAACACCCAAATATCTGTTGTCAAAATACTTTTACGATGATACAGGCAGTTTCATTTTCCGGGAAATAACTAAAATTCCGGAATATTATCTGACTAAATCTGAACAGGAAATTTTTGAAAATCAGCAGGAACAAATAACAAATGAAATCATTTCGGATAACTCCCGGTTCGATCTTCTCGAACTTGGTTCAGGTGATGGATCAAAGACAAAAATACTTTTGAAGCTTCTCCTGCAAAAAGAATCAGGGTTTAAATATATTCCTGTTGATATCAGTTCCAAAGCAAATAGTGATCTGGTCTCGGAGCTCAGTAAAGAGATCCCCTCTTTAAAAATCAGTCCATTAACCGGAGATTTCTTTGGATTGACAGATTCCGGGAATATTAACAGAGATACAAGAAAAGTGATCCTGTTTCTTGGCTCAAATATTGGGAACTTTACTCAACCTGAAATTGATCTCTTTTTAAAACAGATTTATGATTTATGCAGGAAAGGGGATAAGATATTAATCGGATTTGATCTTAAAAAGTCGCCTGAAATTATAATGAAGGCCTATGACGATCATTATGGCCTTACACGGAAGTTTAACCTGAATCATCTTGCCAGGTTGAACAGGGAATTTGGAGCCGATTTTAACCTCTCGGCATTCGAACATCATACTACATACAACCCTGTGTCAGGTTACCTGAAAAGCTTCCTGGTTTCAAAAGAACGGCAGACTGTTAATATCACATCACTGAGACAACGTTTTATTTTTACCAGATGGGAACCGGTTTTTATGGAACTTTCAAGAAAATTTGATATCGCCACAATAGAATCTCTTGCATTCAGCCATGGGTTTTCTGTTGTTAAACATTTCACAGATCAAAAAAGCTGGTTCACAGATTCCCTCTGGACAAAACCCTGATTTTTGCTGAGATTAATGATATTACAGATGGTTAGCTTATTAGCCGCATCAATCCCAGAGTTTTTGGAGGTTTTTTTCCAAAGACGGGAATACCTTTATGAATTGCTTATTCAGCATTTTGTACTGTCACTGACTGCAATAATAATAATAGTAATCATTGGTATAGCAACGGGTATAGCTATTCTGAGATTTAAGAGCATAAGACAGATTGTTCTTGGATTTGTGAACTTTATATACACCATTCCATCAATTGCAATGTTCGGACTCTTTATTCCTCTTGTAGGTATCGGTTTTATTAATGCATTGGTTGTCCTTGTTATTTACGGCCTGTTGCCAATGATAAGAAATACCTATACCGGCCTTAATGAAGTCGATCCCCTGTATATTGACGTCGCCAAAGGGATGGGAGCAACACCCTCTCAGATATTTTTCAGGGTAAGATGGCCACTCGCATTCCCGACAATCCTAAGCGGCTTTCGAACAATGGTGGTAATGACAATAGCGCTTGCCGGACTTGCATCTTTCATTGGTGCAGGAGGTCTTGGACAGGCAATTTACAGGGGTATAAACACCAATAATTCATCACTTATTCTGGCAGGCTCAATATCGGTTGCATTGCTTGCATTGGTCACAGACCTTATTATAGGGATTTTTGAAAAGAGAGTCAATAGCAGGAAGTTACACTCGCGCCGGAACAAGTTATTTACAGCTTTTGCCGCACTGTTTTTCCTTGTCACACCACTGTTACTTTTCATATTTAGCAGACAGGGAAATAAAGTAAACAGGTCTTCTGAAGTTGTAGTTGCCTCTAAGCCAACAGCGGAGCAATATATCCTCGGCGAAATTATTGCAAGGCTAATCGAAGAAAGAACCAGCCTACCCGTTAAACGAACTTTCGGTATTGGAGGGGGAACTTCAAATATCCAACCGGCAATATTATCGGGAGAAATTGATATTTATCCCGAATATACAGGTACTGCCTGGCTGTTTGTACTGAAAAAGAAGGAGATCAGCAATCCTGACACTCTTTTTTATGATCTGGCTGATATTTATAATAAGGAGTACCATCTTACCTGGGTAACAAGATTCGGATTCAACAATACTTATACACTTGCCATGTTTGATACAACTGCATCGAGGGTGGGAATTAAAACAATCTCCGATCTTGCTCCCAAAAGTAACAGGTATCGTTTTGGCGCTGAATTTGATTTTTTTGAGAGAGATGATGGATTTTACGGATTGTCCAGGCTTTACTCTCTAAACTTCAAAAAAATTATAGAGCTTGATATCAATTTGAAATTCAAAGCCCTTGAAAACGGGACAGTTGATGTCATTGATGCATTTTCAACAGATCCGCTCATCAAACAGATGAATCTGCGAACACTAAGAGATGATAAAAATTATTTCCCGGCCTACCAGGCAGGAATAGTGGTGCGAAATGAAACACTTAAGAACCATCCTGAACTGGAACCATTGCTTGCAGGACTAAACAATACTATTAATGACAGCACAATGACTATGCTGAACTACCAGGTGGAAATAAATAAAAAATCTGCCAAAGAAGTTGCATACAGTTTTCTTAAATCAAAAGGGTTGGTAAGATAGCATTTTAAAAATGATGGAACCTGTAATTAAAATATCGGGTGTTACAAAAATCTATGAGGGACAAAAACTTGCTCTTGATGATGTGTCATTAAAAGTTCCTGATGGAGGTTTCTTAACTATAATTGGCCCAAGCGGCTGCGGAAAAACAACTCTTCTTCGGCTTATTAATGGGATGACTGATTTTGATTCAGGAAAAATAGTAGTACTTAACAATGATATACATGAATGGGAAAAGGTAAGATTAAGACGCAAAATAGGTTATGTAATCCAGGGGGCCGGATTGTTTCCCCATCTGACAGTTAAGCAGAACATTGAGTTCGTTATGAGTATTTCAGATATGGCAGTGGATCTTCAGGAAGAAAGAGTAATGGAACTTGCACAGATAATTGGGTTTAGTATCCCTCAGCTCAATGAGTTCCCTGATACCCTCAGCGGAGGTCAGCAACAACGTGTAGGTGTTGCCCGGGCACTTGCAATGAAACCTCAGATCTTGCTTATGGATGAACCATTCGGTGCTCTGGACAATATAACACGGAGAAATCTGCAAGCAGAAATGAAAAAGATTCATAATGAATTACAAATGACTATTATTATGGTGACCCATGACCTCAACGAAGCATTTTCTTTAGGAACTGTTGTGGTTGTTATGAACAATGGAAAGATTGTGCAGGCAGATAAACCAGAGAATATCTTGGCGAATCCTGCCAGTGACTGGGTTAAGGAATTTGTATCAACAATATGAACCAAAACTAAAATTTAAATTAAAATCGGGGAAGCTACAGACTATAAAAGGACATCAGAAAGCACTATTGTGGTTCATGCTTTTATGAATTTAAAGTGGTGATATAAAACCGTTAACACAGGTAGTCACCTGATCCTGAATTTAAATCATGCAGGAACTCTACTGATGAATAACTTCACTTCTGTAATTCATATTGAAGATTTTGAACTTGATAATAACTTTCCCTGAAATGGTGAAAAGATCATTCAGTATTTTTCATTGAAAGAAACTGAATTTTCTGAAAGCTATATCAATGATGGCTATATTACTGGCGACGATTTTACCGGAGTGGTTGTTAAATCTGGTGGCTTTAGCGGAGTAGTGATTAAATCGGGGGATTCCGAAAGAAATACAATCGCCGGCGCTGTGTGGAACCGCACCTCCTTAATTGATATAATGATTGCCGGACTCTCTGCAAAAGCGGTGCACGGTGCAAGCGCCTTCTCATATCCCATTATCATCCTGCCGTTTATCAGCTCAGCGTTTGTGCCAACCAAGTCGATGCAACCAGTCGTTCGAGTCTTTGCCGAGAATCAACCTGGACCTCGATAGTGGAGACAATACGTGCTCTGCTTTCAAATCAGCCGGTAGGCAAGGAAATATGGGTTGCCCTTGTGTTGCATATGAATTATGCCTGTGGCATATATCTTTGCGATGAGAGCATATAGAAGACGGGTGTAAAAGATTTTTCTTGTCTGGGTGGTTCAGAATGTGGGCCATATATTTCATGATATTTTTGTTTATAAAAGCATATCTGATTTAAGAGTCTCAATTTTTTCGTCTCTTCGTCTCTTCGTCACTTAGTCTCTTCGTCTCTTCATCACCTCTCCTTTAAGATTAAAGCGGATTGAAAGGGAAGTCTTTGATATTTAATGATATTTAGCATTCATTCATGATCTAATTGTGATAAGTACTTTATCTTCGCAGTTCATTAAAAATAATATTTATGAGACTTTTCCGATTTATTCCATTGCTATTTGTCATTATTACTAATTCTGTATTATCACAGACCGGAATTGATATTGAAAGTAACTGGCCGGCATGGCGCGGACCTCTTGCCAATGGCATAGCTCCTAAAAGTAATCCACCAGTCTCATGGAATGAGAGTACAAATATAAAATGGAGAGCAGCGGTACCGGGTAAAGGATTTTCAACACCCATAGTCTGGAATAAGTATGTCTTCATTACAACTGCAATTCCAAAAGAGGGTGCCCCTGAAGCAGCAATGATGCCTTATATATTTAAGGTTGTAGCACTGAACCGTTCAGATGGGAAACTTTTGTGGGAGAAAACCGTAGCAGAGGAAGAGGTTCAGGATCGTATCCACGAGACTGCAAGCCATATTTCCAATTCATCTGTTACTGACGGTAAATATCTTTATGCATATTTTGGATCAAGGGGACTGTTTTGCCTCGATTTTACGGGAAAAATAATATGGAAAAAGGATTTCGGACAAATGCAGAAAAGAAATAATTTTGGTGAAGGATCCTCTCCTGCACTTTATGGTAATAAAATTGTTGTGCAATGGGATCATGAAGGACAGTCTGAAATTTTTTGTGTGGATAAGATTACCGGAAAGGAACTTTGGAAAAAGGAACGCGATGAGCCTTCATCATGGGCTACTCCGTTTATACTGGAATATAAAGGGAAGGTTCAGGTTATAACTGCCGCTTCAAAGAAGGTACGGAGCTATAACCTTGATAATGGTGATCTTATCTGGGAATGCAGCGGCTTAACCGGAAATGTTACACCCAATCCTGTATATGGCGACGGAATCCTGTATGTAATGAGTGGTTATAGCGGTTACGCTCTTCTGGCTATCAGAATGGCTGATGCTAAAGGTGATATATCAGGGTCAGGTGCAATTGCCTGGTCAGCGAATATAAACACTCCGTATGTACCATCGCCTCTTCTTATTAACAAAAGACTTTATTTTCTGAGGATAAACAGTGGTGCGCTTTCATGTCTTGATGCCACCACGGGAAAAGTTTTATACGGGATGAAAATGCTTGCAAACCTTGGAACAGTATATAATTCTCCGGTTTATGCCAATGGCAGGATATATCAGCTTGGAGGAACAGGACTAACCTACACTTTGAAAGAGGGCCCGGAGTTGGAAATTCTTTCGGAAAATAAACTTGATGACTCTTTTACCGCCTCGCCTGCTATAGCTGGTAATGAAATATTCCTCAGGGGACTAAAATTCGTTTACTGTATTGCCAGTAAATAGTGAAATGAGCTGAGAGCAGGATTGAATATTGCCTGGTGCATAGTATATTATGAAGGGGAGAGGGTACATCACTTCGTTCGATGTTGCCTGAGTTCCAGAGCAGCAGATAAGCTCTGCCATTTACTGTTGGCAAATATTGGCACTCAGCCCTAAATAGGACATAAACACCCTGTATACAAGTGGTATCTACACTAAGTGCCTGTTTCTAAACGCAAAACCTGAACCTGATTTTAGATATTTCTCAAATTCGAATGCTTAATATTTATTCAGGAAAGCAGTGAAGGATACAAGTATTACAGGAGTTTTATCTCTTGTATAGTGAACTTTATTGCTATTGTGTTCTGCTATTCTTCTGGAAATATTGGTTGTACAACCGGTATAGAATGAACCATCAGAACATTTTAAAATATAAACGAACCACATCTGGGTAAATTAATATAGCGGGACTTATGTAAAGATACTAAATTGATTGGACTGTGTCCACCGTAGCCCGGAGGAGTTTTAGCGACAATAAATTCTATGGGAAAAGAAGTAACCCTCTTTGGCTAAAGCTACATATAAAGTTTTTTGTGGACTGTGTCCACCGTAGCCCGGAGGAGTTTTAGCGACAATAAATTCTATGGGAAAAGAAAAAGCCCTCCTTAGTTAAAGCTACATATAAAGTTTTTTGTGGACTGTGTCCACCGTAGCCCGGAGGAGTTTTAGCGACAATAAATTCTATGGGAAAAGAAGTAGCCCTCTTTAGCTAAAGCTACATAAAAAGTTTTTTGTGGACAGTGTCCACCGTAGCCCGGAGGAGTTTTAGCGACAATAAATTCTATGGGAAAAGAAGTAGCCCTCTTTAGCTAAAGCTACATAAAAAGTTTTTTGTGGACAGTGTCCACCTTAGCCCGGAGGAGTTTTAGCGACAATAAATTCTATGGGAAAAGAAGTAGCCCTCTTTAGCTAAAGCTACATATAAAGTTTTTTGTGGACAGTGTCCACTGTAGGCCGGAGGAGTTTTAGCGACAATAAATTCTATGGGAAATGCAAAAGCCCTCCTTAGCTAAAGCTACATATAAAGTTTTTTGTGGACTGTGTCCACCGTAGCCCGGAGGAGTTTTAGCGACAATAAATTCTATGGGAAAAGAAGTAGCCCTCTTTAGCTAAAGCTACATATAAAGTTTTTTGTGGACTGTGTCCACCGTAGCCCGGAGGAGTTTTAGTGACAATAAATTCTATGGGAAAAGAAAAAGCCCTCCTTCGCTAAAGCTACGGAGGGCGAAGGTGGAGCTGGCGGGAGTCGAACCCGCGTCCAAACACGGAAGTCATACGCTTTCTACATGCTTATCCCTGCTTGGTTTTCGTGACCTGTCAGCTGCAGAGCAACCTAACCTGTCCTTAGTTCCTGTTTGTTTCGCCATCGGGTCGGAACAACCTTCAGACTAGCCCCGGATTGCGTGCGTCTCCGTGTCGGGTTGGATCAGGGCCTGACCGCCCGGGAAACGTCTCGTCCCAACACATGTGCTGAGAGATCCTGCCTTTCGGAAGGAAGTGCTTAAGCTACTGTTATTCGCTTATGCTGCGAGAGCGTAATTGTTTTCGCCTTTTATTGTTTTGTAACTCTGTTTAAGGGACGCGTTACCACACCCTGCATGCTTACATAACACCCCTCATGCTGTCAAAACCAAGTCAGCCCCGTTGTTATGAACTGCAAAGATACAAAATTTGTTCCAATTTCCTTTCCTGCAAATTTACCTCATATTGTTGGCCATTGCCAGTCGTGCACCTCGCAGATATGAACTCCTGATTAACTAATAGTCATACCTGCTTTTATAGCTTATGTATTCAGGTTTAGCTCTGCATTTATGGTATTTTAACATTTCTGTAAATATATAATAACCAATTTGATAAAACAGAAAACCGTAATATAAAGCCATTTTGCCCGCGAGGCCGTTAAAATAATATTAAGAATTCAGAACAGAAGTTGTATATTCACACCTCCGTCGCACATGTTTATATATCTATGGTAAAGACATTAAGAGTTGGAATCCTTCGGGAAACGAAGAATCCTCCCGATATGAGAGTGCCTCTTACTCCTCCTCAGATAACAGCACTTGAGGAGTTGTATCCAAATGTGGAAATCTATGTTCAGCCGAGCGACTTCAGGTGTTATTCAAATGAAGAATATGAATATCTTAATATACCTCTAAAGGAGGATCTTCGCGATTGTGACATTCTGATGGGAGTCAAGGAAGTGGACAGGCGGACATTTATTCCCGGAAAAACATATCTGTTTTTTGCCCATGTAGCTAAGAAACAACCTTATAACCAACAGATGTTTAAGGAAATGGCTGAAGAGAAAATCACTCTTATTGATTTTGAATATCTTACAACTGACAGTGGAAAAAGAGTAGTTGCATTTGGTCGTTATGCAGGAATAGTTGGAGCATATAACGGATTACGGGCAAGGGGGATTAAAACAAATAAGTTCAGGCTTAAACCTGCTTATCAGTGCCGCGATCTCGATGAGATGTGGGCAGGTCTCAGACTTATTGATGTAAAAGCCGGCCTGAAAATTCTTGTAACAGGAAACGGGCGTGTAGCGCATGGCGCAATTGAAACTTTGAACGTCTGCAATATTGTGCAGGTAGATCCTGAGGAATTCCTGACCCGTAATTTTGATGTACCTGTTTTTTGCAGAATAGGACCTGAGCATTATGCCAGGCGCATTGATGGTGGAATGTTCCGGATAAGCCATTTTAAAAAATATCCCCGGCAATACGAATCTGCATTCAGCCCCTATACACGAGTGACTGATATTCTAATAACCGGTCATTACTGGGATCCACTATCGCCTGTATTTATTACCAGAGAGGATATGAAGAAACCGGACTTCAGGATTTCAGTGATTGCCGATATCAGTTGTGATATAAATGGTCCGATCGCTTCCACAATAAGGGCAACAACAATATCTGATCCGTTTTACGCATACAATCCTTACCTTGAAACTGAAGAGCCTGCATTTTCAAGGCACAAAAATATTACAGTCATGTCGATTGATAATCTGCCGGGAGAGCTTCCCAGAGATGCTTCCCAGGATTTTGGCAGGCAATTAATGGGAAATGTACTGCAAGATTTATTTACCAGTGCTCACACCAGCATGATTGAAAGAGCAAAAGTTCTTGATAATGGCAGATTGACATCCCGATATTCTTACCTGAATGACTTTCTTAATGACTGAAAGATATACACCGGACGCTGCTATTGATTTACAGAATGTTATTCTATATATGTATAAAGCGTATTCACCTGAATCTGGTGACCTGCACTCTGATCCTGAATTATTTCCTGAATTAATCCATTGATTATATCTGAAACCTAATTTAAACTGATTATGCGAAAAACCTTATGCTTACTTCTTCTGTTTTTATCGATTCAAATGCAGGCACAGCAAGACAATGCTCCTGTGGTTGGAGTGAGCGATAAAAGAGCAGAAGTTTACGGACTTAAAAACGCACGTGTTGTGGTTGATTATCAGACCACTATTGAAAATGCCGATATTCTTATCTCTGAGGGAAGGATTGAAGCGATCGGTGCAAATCTGACCTTTCCAAAAGGAACAATTATCTATGATCTTTCGGGCAAAACAGTATATCCTTCATTTGTAGATGTTTATGCTGGAAATTTTGGAGTTAAGGTACAGCAAGCATCGTCTGCATCAGCAAATCCGTATGCGGCAATGATGACCCAGGTGCAGGGTGGAAGAGGCGGTTCACAGGTACCTGCAACCGAAGCCAGGATTGCCGATTACTGGAATGATGGTATAAATGCCTCATATGATGTCACTTCTGAGTTTATTCCTGATCCTAAAACTGCAGGTGAGTACAGGCAGTTGGGCTTCGGCGCAGTTGTGGCTTTCAAAGCTGATGGGATTGCCAGAGGAACCTCAGCCCTGGTTACAACAGGCGACGGAAAGGCTAATAATGTCATATTGAAGAAGAAAGCATCAGCAAATTATTATATTGGCCGTAGCCGGTCATCAGATATGTACCCTGCATCCCAGTTTGGAATAATTGCACTTCTTCGGCAGGTCAATTATGATGCACAATGGTACAAACAGCTGCCTGCCGGTTATTTTCATGATGATGGCCTTGAAGCATATACCTCCAATCTATCTTTGCCGCAGATTTTTGAAGTAACAAATAAGCTTGAAGTATTGAGAGCCGATAAGATAGGAAAGGAATTCGGGATCAATTATATTATTAAAGGTGGCGGTGATGAGTATCAAACTCTTAGTGATATAAAAAAGGCAGGCAATAAGCTGATTATCCCGGTAAATTTTCCGGAAGCTCCAAATGTCAAAGATCCCTATGATGCTGCAACGGTACCTTACACAACTCTGAAGCACTATGAGCTTGCCCCATATAACCTTTCAAGAATATCTGCTGCCGGACTCACATTTGCAATAACATCTTCAGATCTGAAGACCAGAACAACATTTCTAACCAATCTGAGAAAAGCTGTAAAGTATGGACTTCCTGAGTCAGAGGCTCTCAAAGCATTAACGGTTACACCGGCAACCATGGTAGGGGCTGCAGATTTGTTGGGAGCTGTTAAAAAGAATATGATCGCCAACCTGCTTATTACTTCAGGAAATATCTTCAGTGATAATTGCATAATCTACGAAAACTGGGTTCAGGGAATACCTTATCGGTTTGTTGACCTGAGGCTCAAGGATATCAGAGGTAAATATTCACTGAATATTGACACTGCAAAATTTAATCTTTTGCTTTCAGGAACATCTGACAAACCGTCAATTAAGCTTACTGTTGATACAACTTCGATAAGCGGGGCAACTTTTTCAATTGAAAAGGATATTATCAGCATAAACTTTAACAGGGCAAGGGCGAGGTACCGTTTATCAGGATATATTAATGGAAAAGATCTTGAAGGTAAAGGACAGCTCGATAATGGCAAATGGGTTTCCTGGAAAGCAATATATGAAGAAGCTGCTCCTGAAACGGGAACCAGACAGAAACGGCAGAATCCTGTTCCGGAACCGGGTAAAGTGGTTTATCCATTCACTGCGTACGGAAGGCCTGAATTACCAAAACAGGAAGATGTATTATTTAAAAATGCAACAGTATGGACAAGCGAAAAAGAGGGCAAGCTTCTTAATACCGATGTGCTTGTTCAAAAGGGAAAGATTGCCAAGATAGGAAAAAACCTTACTGCACCGGCAGGTGTAAGAACGATTGATGCAACAGGAAAACATCTCACACCCGGTATTATCGATGAACATTCACATCTTGCCCTTGATGCTACGAATGAGATGGGGCAGGCTGTTACATCCGAGGTACGGGCCGGTGATGTTGTAGATCCTGAGGATCAGACTATTTATCGTCAGCTTGCAGGAGGTGTGACATTGTCCCATACCCTTCATGGCTCAGCAAACCCTATCGGCGGCCAGTCAATACTTATTAAGGAACGCTGGGGGCATAATGCAGAAGATCTGAAGGTTGAAAACCAGGTTGGGTTCCTTAAGCATGCTCTCGGAGAGAATGTCAAGCGCACAACAAGCAGATATCCCAATACTCGTATGGGTGTTGAACAGATTATCAGAGATGCTTATCAAAGAGCTGTCGATTATAATAATCAATGGAAAGCATGGAATGCAATGAAAACCGCCGACAGAGTTGGTATAATACCACCAAGGCGCGATCTGGAGCTTGATGCAATAGTTGATGTTCTTGAAAAAAGAAGTTTCATAGTGTGCCATACATATGTTCAGTCTGAAGGAACTATGATAATGAATCTCGCAAAGGATTTCGGTGTAAAAGTCAACTCTCTGATCCACTTCAATGAAGGATATAAAATTGCTGACCAGATTATTGAGCACGGTGCCAACGCATCCGTATTTTCTGACTGGTGGGATTACAAATATGAAGTTTACGAAGGTAGCGCTTACAATGCCTCTATGCTTGTCAGACAGGGAGTACTTACCTGCATCCATTCTGATGATGCGGAAATGGGAAGACGGCTTAACCAGGAAGCGGCAAAAATTATGAAATACGGAGGTATAAGCGAAACTGATGCTTTAAAACTGGTTACAATTAATCCTGCTACTATACTTCACCTCGGTGACAGGACTGGGAGTATAAAGGTTGGAAAAGATGCTGATCTGGTTCTCTGGACGGATTATCCTCTTTCTATCTATGCACGGGCCTCTAAAACCATGGTTGATGGAACAATCTATTTTAACGAGGAGGAGGATGCCAGACTGAAAGAACAGATTGACAGTGAAAGAAACAGGATAATTTCCAATATACTTCATGAGACTCCGGTAACAAGTTCAACAATCCCAAATTTTTCAAGACGATGAAAAACAAGATATTAATTTCAGTCATAATGATATTTACCTGTTTTATTCAGGCAATATCGCAGAGTCCTGTTGTAGCGCCTGCCCAGAAAAAGCCGGTTATGCTGGTGGGAGGTACTATTCATACCGGTACAGGAGAGGTCATAGAAAACGGAATCATAGCTTTTTCAGCAGGCAAAATCACTTTTGTGGGTAAATCGGAGAACAATAATATCGATAAAACCGGATATGAATTGATAGATGTATCAGGTAAACAGGTTTATCCTGGCCTGATATTCCCCAATACGAGTCTGGGCCTTGTAGAGATTGGAAGCGGAGTTGATGTAGCCACCGATAACAGGGAGATAGGAGATATTAACCCAAATGTCAGAGCAATAGCAGCTTACAATACTGATTCACATGTGATTCCTGTAATCAGGTCAAATGGCATCCTTCTGGCACAGATTGTTCCGGTTGGTTCGCTTTTACCGGGAACATCATCAGTTGTTCAGCTCGACGCCTGGAACTGGGAAGATGCCGCTTATAAAACCGATAATGGCATTCAGCTCGGATGGCCGGCAAAAGCTTCCGGAACAGGCAGGAGAGGAGGCAGCGATTACGCAACACCTGCATCGTCAGGAACAAACCCGTATGACAAAAATGTAGAGTCTCTTGAAAAAATCTTTACCGATGCTGTTGCCTATGGCTCTGTTGACAAACCGAAAAATACCAATCTTAGACTCGAAGCATTGCAAGGGCTTTTTGACGGAACAAAAACGCTTTTTATCAGTGCTGGTGAAGCTAAAGGAATTATTGCAGCAATATCTTTCGGAAAGAGATATGGAGTAAAGAAAATGGTTCTTGTGGGTGCCGATGAAACCGCATGGCTGGTCAGGGATTACCTGAAGGAGAATAATATTCCAGTTCTTCTTGATGATCCCTTGAGCTTGCCTAAATATGATTACAGCGATACAGAACTTCCGTATAAACTGGCTGCAATGTTCAGAAATGAAGGTATTCTGGTTGGTTTGACCTACTCAAATCAGGCTTATGGCAATCTTCCCTTTGCAGCTGGTCAGACAGTGGCTTACGGATTAACCAGGGAAGAAGCGCTCCAGACTGTTACTCTTAACAATGCCAGAATATTGGGTATCGATGATAAAACCGGATCTCTTGAAGCAGGTAAAGATGCGAATATTGTAGTGTCAACCGGAGATTTACTTGATATGTCTAGCAATAATGTTGAAATTGCATTTATAACTGGTCGGAATATAGATCTCGACAATAAACAGAAGCAGCTTAACAGACGCTTTCAGTCAAAGTATGATAATATGAAGGCCGGAAAGTAGAGGGCTGATCCACTTAAGATCCCGCAGAAATGACTTGTCTGCGGGATTTTATATTGAAAAGGATATTCATATACCTTCCGGAATAATACTTTATTTGAGTGTCGGAAGTGCGCTAAGATCGCAAAGCACTGAAATTATGTATTTTACCTTTGCGTTCTTTGCGGTTAAACAGGACTTCTCAACAACCCTTATTGATTATGAATATGTTGCGGACTTTAATCCATCATCTGAGTATTAAAAACTTCTCTGATAGTTAATTCTCTTCAGGCATTTCTGTAATTATTAATTCGTTCAGGAATAATTCTGTTAAATAACCGGAAATTACCGGGGATTTGTTTTAATGAGGGACTGCCTTTTATTTTTTATCTTTGTTTCTTTTTCAGGCATGAAGATCATTATTACCGGACCTGCATATCCTTACAGGGGAGGCATAGCTTCATTCAATGACCGGCTTGCCCGGCAGTTCTCTGATGAGGGCCATGATGTTGAAGTGCTTACCTTCAGTTTGCAGTATCCAAAGTTATTGTTTCCCGGAAAAACACAATATACAGATAGTCCTCCTCCTGAAGGGATAAAGATAAAAAGAAGGCTGAATTCAATTAATCCGTTTAACTGGATTTCAGCAGGTATCAGTATAAAAAAGGCAAAACCTGACATTCTCATGATAAGGTACTGGCTGCCTTTTATGGCACCTTGCTTCGGGACAATTTCCAGACTGGCCAAGTCAAACAAATATACCCGGGTGATATGTATTTTTGACAACGTTATCCCGCATGAAAAAAGGCCCGGAGATAAGCTCCTTACAAGGTATATGACATCCTGTATCGACGGTGCAGTTGTAATGTCGCAAACTGTCCTTGAAGAACTTAAGGCATTCCGGGAAAATATCCCCGTGAAGCTTACCCCGCATCCTCTGTTCGATAATTATGGCAAAGCTGTCAAAAGGGAGACAGCATTATCAGCTCTGAATCTTGATCCTGAATATTCATATCTTCTGTTTTTTGGATTTATCAGGGCATATAAGGGACTTGACCTGCTGATTGAAGCCTTCTCTGACAGCAGATTAAGAAACAGAAAACTGAAACTTATTGTTGCCGGTGAGTTTTATGAAGATGATATGCCTTACCGGCTCCTTGTTAGGAAATATAAACTGGAAAGTGAAATCATCTTTTTTGATCATTTTATAAAAGATGATGAGGTAGCGCTCTGTTTTTGTGTTGCAGATCTTGTTGTCCAGCCTTATAAAACTGCAACCCAGAGCGGGGTAACACAGATTGCATTTTATTATGAAAAACCCATGCTCGTGACTGATGTAGGCGGTTTAAGGGAGATAGTAAAAGATGGCGAATGTGGATATGTTGTGAAACCTGAGCCGGAATTTATTTCATTATCCCTTCTTGATTATTTCGAAAATGACAGGAAGGCTCTTTTTACGGAAGGAGTAAGGAAGGAAAAGGCAAAATTTGCATGGGATAAGATGACAGCATCTATAATTGAGGTGTATGGACACCTCAGTTCAGCTGAATAGTTCTGATTATGCCGGGAATGAATCTCAATAAGATATGTACCAGCGGGATTTCTATGAGCTGGACGATGGAGATCGCTCACTTCATTGTGGATGCCAGCTCCTTTTATGGTTTCAGGGGGGTTGAAGAAGAACTTATTAACCGCAAAGATCGCAAAGTCCGCCTTTGCTAAAGCTCAGACGGATAAAATCGCAAAGATCGCAAAGAGCTTGAATACAGTGTCTTAACTTTGCGTCCTTTGCAAAAACTTTGCGTCCTCTGCGGTTAAGAAGAACTTTTTAAACACGCCGAAAAGCATTTTTATAGTCAAAACATTAGATGGGTTATGACATGAGAGACGCTGTTCTGAAGCTGGTAGAAGTAAGGTTATTAAATATTCACCTCATCCTTAATAAGGTATTTATTTCTCTCAGATGAATTCCGGTTTATCAGTTCTCCAAGAAAACCTGTAAGGAAGAGGAATGTACCTATTATCATTGCTGTCAGACCAATGTAAAAATAGGGACTGTTAGCAACGAGTGGCGCTCTGAGATGCTGATGAACAAAGATCAGCTTTCTGATACCCAGATAACCTGCCATAGTTAATCCAATCAGGAACATAAAGCTTCCAATAGAGCCAAACAGGTGCATCGGACTTTTCCCGAAGCGTGTAATAAAACCGATTGTAAGAAGATCAAGATAACCTTTTACAAACCTGTCAATTCCGTACTTTGTTACACCGTATTTTCGTTTTTTATGTTCAACGATCTTTTCGCCGATTTTGCCAAAACCTGCTTCTTTTGCCAGCATAGGTATATACCTGTGCATTTCGCCAAAAATTTCAATACTCTTCACAACTTCAAGGCGATAGGCTTTAAGTCCGCAGTTGAAATCATGAAGCTTGATACCTGATGACCATCTGGCAGTTCTGTTATAAATTTTACTCGTAAAGCGCTTTATAAACGGGTCGAATCTTTTCTTTTTCCAGCCGGAAACAAGGTCATAACCTTCATCCCTTACCATTCTCATAAGTTCAGGGATCTCCTCCGGACTGTCCTGCAGATCAGAATCCATTGTAATAACCACGTCTCCTTTTGCATTACTAAAGCCAGTATAAAGGGCAGCTGCTTTGCCATAGTTACGTCTGAAGCTAAAACCCTTCACACTCTGGTTTTCCATTGCCAGTGATGAGATCTTCTCCCATGATGAATCGGAACTTCCGTCATCAACAAAGATAATTTCATACGATATTCTTCGTGAAGAACAAACCCTGTTAATCCATTCGGTAAGTTCCTGAATGGATTCCTCCTCATTGTAAACAGGGATAACAATTGATATATCCATCCTGTATTTTCAGGTTAGTTTTCAGGTGAGTCGAGAAGCGGGTTAGATTCTTTCCTTGTAAAAATGCCGACAATAAGAGATATAACTGTACCAATTATCATGGTATTAATAATGGTGCCGATAGCCAGAAATTCCGGTTTCATGAGTTTTTTCTGGAAAGCCATTACAGTATCTATGCTGCTTTCTGGAACTCTGCCTTGTTTTCGTATCTGTTCTTCAACAAAAGCCAGCATTTTATCGGTCAGTCCTTTATCAATAACGGTATAGAGTATATATGTGAATATTGCAGCAATAATGGCATAATAAAGAAATATGATTACTCCGGCTCCGACAGATTGACCATATGTAATGCTCCCGTGCCGGTAATTATCGCGGTATGATTTTATGAAGTAATATAATAGGAATACAGTCAGAAGATAAAAGATATATCCGACTGATCTGTTAAAGGTTAGGTCAAGAAAATACATGACCAGCGTAAAAACTACTCCTGCAAGACCAAGAATGATTCCATTTGTCAGGTTAGCTTTCCAAACACTTACTTTTTCTTCCATAATAATATTGATTTGATTCTTAAGATATATTAATTGTCCAATAGCAAATATAATGTAAAATATAGAAATGAGAGCAAGTGTGAAAATTGAATGTTTTATTTGCAGACTTCTTAAAATATAGTACTTTTGAGCGGGGTAAGTCTTATACGACCAGCTCCTGCTGAACTCCCCCAGGATCGGAAGATAGCAAGGGTAGGCAGTTGTAGCGGTGCGATATAAGTAGCTTACCCTTTTTTTATTGACTAAAACAGAGAGTTTGGAGTGACTAAAGTCGGAAGAAGATAAAATTAAGTGTATTTAAAACACTTTTAACTCCAGTTACTCTGTTCACTTTAGTCACTTTAGTCACTTTAGTCACTCTAGTCACTTTAGTCACTTTAGTCACTCTAGTCACTTTAGTCACTCTAGGCACTTTATTCACTTTTCCCTATATTTGCCAAAATTTTTATCATTAATGCTTATCCGCATATATAAAGAAAATCCAAATCCCAGGCATATCAGGATGATTGTGGACCTGCTTGAAAGCGGAGGAATAATAATCTATCCAACAGATACAGTATATGCGATGGGTTGTGATATACGTGCGACTAAAGCAATCGAAAAAATTGCCCGTTTCAAGGGTTTAAATCCTAAAAATCCGGAACTGTCCCTTATTTTTCATGATATGAGCCAGCTTTCTGAATATACAATTATCAGGGATAATACGATTTTCAAGCTTCTTAAAAGAAATCTTCCGGGTCCGTTTACCTTTATAGTGCAGGCAAATAGCCAGATTCCCAAAATGTTCAAGAATAAAAAAAAGACGGTAGGGATCAGAATACCGGATAACAATATAGTTCTTGAACTTGTAAGAGAGCTGGGTAGCCCAATAATAACCACATCAATACGTGATACTGACGAGGTTATTGAATATATAACAGATCCGGAACTGATTTATGAGAAATTCCACGATTTTACAGACGCCGTCATTGATGGGGGTTTTGGTAAAAATGAAGCATCCACAATTGTCGACTGTACTGGTGAGGAGATTGAGATAATAAGGCAGGGACTAGGTGTGATTGAATTATGAATTTGTAATATTAAATATCTATTCGATAATCCGGAATTTCAACTGCTATAAAATTTTCTGGTAAAAAGTAACATAACTGTCAGCAATTCCAGACGACCCAAGAGCATTAATCCCGACAAAAACCATTTTCCTGCCATAGGTACAACAGAATAGTTAGTAAAGGGGCCAAAAGTTCCAATGCCCGGGCCAATGTTTCCCAACATAGAAGCAGCAGTACTGAAAGAGGTCATAAGATCATAGCCCATAAAAGAAACTAAGAAGGTGCCAACACAGATCACAATAAAATATAATGTTATGAATACCAGTAGGTTGTAAATTGTGGTCTGCGGTATTATTCGTTTATCGAGCCTGACAGGTATAAAGGCATTCGGGTGGATCAGTCTTTTCAATTCCTGTCTGTTGTTTTTGGTTATCAGCAAAAGCCTGACAATTTTAATATTTCCACTGGACGATCCGGCTGTTCCACCAGTAAACATAAGTATGAACAGAATAATTATCAAAAGATCTCCCCATTGGTTATAATTCTGTGTGTAATATCCTGTGGTCGTAATAATTGATACTACATGGAAAGCTACCCTCAAGAAGGGCTTTGCCGGTCGAAAAGCCCTCACCGAAACGAAGGACTACCGTAGCTAACAAAACAAAACCAATACAAAGAAAGGAATAAAAGACAAATTCATTATTCCGGGAAAACTTCCTGAAATTACCCTTCAGACCGAAATATATCAATGTCATGTTTATCCCGGCGATAAACATGAAGATAATCAGTATGATCATGATAAGAGGTGAATTGAATGATGCAATGCCATCGTTTCTTGTTGAGAAGCCTCCTGTTGAGATGGTTGAGAAGGAATGACATACTGCATCAAAAACAGGCATTCCTGCCAGAATCAATAATATAACTTCAGTAAATGTAATAATGAAGTAAATGGCAAAAAGCCGTTTCGCAGAATCCTTAATCCTTGGCTGAATCTTATCAGCTTGCTGCCCCGAAAACTCTGTGGCAGCCAATTGTATATTGATTGATTTTACAATCGGGAAAATCGACAGCGAAATAAATATTATTCCAATACCTCCAAGCCATTGTGTCAGGCTTCTCCAGAAAAGTATACCGTGCGGCAACGACTCAATATCGGTTAGAATAGTGGCTCCGGTTGTTGTAAAACCAGACATCGACTCAAAAAATGCATTTCCGAAATTATTTATAGAGCCGCTGAGAATATAGGGTAATGTGCCAAAGAGACTGAATATAACCCAGGTACCTGTTACAATTATATAGCCCTCCTTGTTCCTGTAAATTCTTTCTTCATTCCGTAGGGGAGTAAATACGATAACCCCGGTAAGTATTGTGATCAGGGCAGAGTATAGAAAGGTATAAGCAACCTGTTCATGGTAAATCTGCGCTACAGCAGCTGAAACCAGCATGAACAGACCTTCAAAAATGAGCAAAAGGCTGAAAACCCTTGCTATAATCCTGAAGTTGATCATAGCATATCAGGTAAAATATTTCGAGAGCTTATCGTATGCTGAAGGTAATGTAAAAACAACAACCTTGTCGTTTGCCTTTATTATAGTATCACCTGTTGCTATAAAGGGAACTCCATCCCTTGTTCCTCCCCCAACTATGGCATCTTTAGGAAAGTCAATGCTCCTAAGCGTTCCTTTAGTAATTTTTGAGTTCGCGGGTACATTGAACTCCAAAACTTCCGCATCTGTACCGGTCATGCATTTTACCTGCGTTACATTAGGATTGGTAGTATGCCTGAATATCCTGCTTGCAGCTGATATCTTCTTATTAACTATTGTATCTATCCCGGTATTCTCAGCAAGATTTATATACTCCATATTCTCAACTTCAGCTATGGTCTTTTTAACGCCCAGCTTTTTTGCCAGGAGGCAGGAAAGTATGTTGGTTTCGGAATTTCCTGTTACTGCAACAAATGCATCAATCTGCGTAATACCTTCCTGTTCCAGAAGCTCTATATTGCGACCATCACCATTGATAATGAGAGTATTGTCAAGGATCTCAGCCAGATCCTCACATTTCTTAATATCCGAATCAATGAGCTTGACTTCACATGTTTTCTGCATATAGAGCGCAACATGCTTGCCAACCCTGCTTCCCCCGAGTATCATTATACTTTTAGCTTCAAAATTTTCTTTTCCAGACGTTTTCATCATTTCATCAATTCCCTCATGTGTGGAAATAACATAAACAAGGTCTCCCAGGTGGAATTTCTCGTTTCCTCTGGGAATGATTGTTTTCCCAGTTCTCTTTATTGCAACAGCCCTGTATTTGTCGGTTTTGTTTGTAACTGAAATTTCCTGAAGAGTTTTGTCGATTATGGGGGCCTTTTCATCTAGCTTCTGAACATATATTGCCAGTTTACCTCCGGAAAACTCCATAAAATCAGATGCCCCTGTCTCATGAAGCAGACCCAGTACTTCGCGCGCAGCAATCAGTTCAGGATAAATCAGCGAGTCTATCCCAATCGATTTAAAAAAATCCAGGGTGGAGTGCTCCAGAAAATCAATATTATCGATACGGGCGATCGTTTTCAGAGCCCCGAACCTTTTTGCAAGAATCGATGATGTTATGTTGGTATCTTCTGAATGTGTAACAGCAATGAACAGATCAGTTTTTTTTCTCAGTGAATCCTGTAATATTTTGACCGAAGTGGCAGAACCGGCATATGTCAGGATATCAAGCGAGGCATCAATGGGTTTAAGTCTGGACTCTTCCGGGTCAATAAGAATAATTTCATGATTCTCATTTGATAACATTTTCGCAAGATGCGACCCAACTTCACCTGCTCCGGCAATAATTATTCTCATCGAAATTTTTTTGGAAAAACATGACAAAATAAGAGATAAATAGCTTAATACTCAAGTTTTTTCTGATTTTTCTTCACATACAACCTATAACCTGACTATAAAGGCTCCGGACTTTCTTATTAAATGGGTATTATCAGAAAGAACAGAATCAGATTTTTGATTGTTCCCGGATGAGTATGTACTTTCGGAGAAGATTACGGGGATGTTTTTGTGAGGTAAAAATGCGGAGTAATTCTTAAGCACCGGCTTTAAATCCGTGGAGATCACAAAATCGGGTGAATATTTCTGAAGGGTATAATTTTCAGGTGAGTTGCAAATAAGTATGTTTTTATTCCTGACCCTTATACAGTATGGTTTCTGATCCAGGCTGTATATTCTTATTTTAAGACCCAGAGTGGCACAATGTCTTATTACTTCAGGTCCAGCAGTCCCATTCGGGGAGTATAGATAAAGTATCTTTCCGGTCCTGACCCCTATAGCCGGGGATCCGGTTGTGTTATAAACGATCAGTTCATTAGTGGTACGGGTTGTAATCTCCTTTACCGTACCAGCCATTAGAAAAAGTATAATTGCAAAAAGCGGATATGTAATTGAAATTTTCTTCCTCTTTAAAATGAACCAGCTTAAAATAAAAATTGTTCCGGTAAGTATCACACATTGTACCTGAGTCATTCCTATAGTTTCAATTGTTGAGCCGGGCAGGGATGAAGCTTTTTCAGCGATCATTCCGGTTATTCCGGTCAGAAAATTTAGAAGCACAGCAATAAATTTTGAAAGAAAAGCGACTGGAAATAGCATTAATACAAGACATCCTGATATTATCAGCAGAGTTGCAAGCGGTACTATTACAATATTCGTTAAAATGAAATATGTCGGAAACCTGTTAAAGAGCATTACTGTCAGAGGAAATGTACCTGCCTGGGCAACAACTGCTATAACCGCCGATTGCCAGAATTTATCTGTTAACCTGTTTTTGAAGTGTAACTTTAGATAAAGATCCTTATAGAAACAAATAATATAAATAACAGCCGAATATGAAAGAAGGAATCCGGAATCAAAAATTACGGAGGGTTTTATTATTATCAGAACAAAAGCAGATGCCAATACGGAATTAATGCCATTTACCTTCCTTTTCATGAGGGTGCCTGCCTGCAGGAAAGTAAACATCATTGTAGCCCGCACCACCGAGGGTGTTAGTCCGGTTATAAATGCAAATGACCAGAGGATTAGTAGTGTAATTAATATCCTCATTAAGTTAAACTTTTTTTTAAGAAATAATAAAAGATTTAAAACAAACATGCTCAGAATTAATGCGTGCAAGCCTGAAACGGCCATTATATGAATTACCCCGGCCCTGATAAAATTCTGCTTCTGTTCAGGGTCAAGCATATTCTTTTGCCCCAGGGTAACAGCAGCCACCAGCGCCAGTCTTTCACCGCTGATTCCCCTCTCACTATACATTTTAATCAGTTTATTCCTAATAATAAGTGCATTATGAATAATATTCCTGTTAGTTGGTGATTTATGTGCAATTATATCATAGCTGGTGGTAAATGCATAATATCTGATCCCGTGGTTTTCCATATAGAACCTGTAATCAAACTCATATGGATTACCTCTGTTTGCAATTTCCTGGGGAATACATTTAATTATCAGTTTGTCGCCGGGAATGAAAGTGTCCTGAAAGAGATCTTTTTTGTTATAAAGTAACATTGAACCGTTAACAGTTTCTGTATCACCACCTGTTTGAATACTGTTCAGTTTTACCGTCAGCATAAAACTGTTTTCTTTTTCGACAGGGTAGTCGGAGAGGGTGCATCTGACAATTGTCTGTTCGGATTTGAGAACTGAAAGAGAGTTTTTTTCATTATTATAGAGCAGGAGGCCGCAAATGTAAAAAGATAGTGAAAGAGAAAAACCAAAGAGAATATTGTTCTGGTAATTATTGAAACGGAGACTGATTATGAAACCTGATAGTATAATCAAGGAAGTTGCCAGCAGGAAAAAAATATCCGGTTTGAAATAAAGGCCTGAAATTATTCCAAAGCACAATGGCAGGCCAATACGAAGAAATGGAATTTCCTTGTGTAGCACAGTCTGCAGCTTATGAGACTCTATAAAGGTAAATAAAAAGTTTGGAGTGACTAAAGTTTGGAGTGACTAAAGTTCAAAAGAAGTTTGGAGTGAGCTAAAGTTTGGAGTGACTAAAGTTAAAAAGAAGTTTAGAGTGAGCTAAAGTTTGAAGTGACTAAATTTGAAAAGAGAAAATACTTATAACTCTAGTCACTTTAGGCACTTTAGGCACTTTAGTCACTGCTTTATTTTCTGTCCGGGAAGAATTGTCTTGTATTCAGCCTCGAACTTGCCCTTACTTATAGCTGTAAGCTTACTCTTAATAAGTCTTCTTCTCAGAGGACTTACCTTGTCGGTAAAAAGAATACCGTCGAGATGATCATATTCATGCTGTATGATTCTTGCTTTATATCCATCATACACCTCATCATGGAACTCCCAGTTCTCATCATAATACCGAATCCTGACGCGGGATTCGCGGACAACTTCTTCCCTCAGGTTCGGGATGCTAAGACAACCTTCGGTCATAGGTTGAAGATCTCCGCTTTTTTCTATAATCCGGGCATTAATGAAAGCTTTTTTGAATTCGGCAAGTTCCGGCTCATCATCAGCTACCGGTTTACCGTCAATCACAAATATTCTTATTGATTTTCCTATCTGCGGTGCTGCAAGGCCCAGCCCTTCAGAGTTATACATAGTTTCAAAAAGATCCTCAATGATCTGTTTCAATCCCGGATAATCTTTATCAATTTCTGCTGCAACCTTTCTTAATATCGCATGTCCATAAACAACAATAGGGTATGTCATTTTAATTTATTTTCTTTTTCATTTGATCTTTTGTCAAGAAATGACTGAAGGATGATAGATGCACTAATTTTATCGATCATCGATTTATCAAGTCTGTCCCTTTTCTTCACTCCTCCGTCTATCATTGTCTGCAAAGCCATTTGTGATGTGAATCTCTCATCTACAAGATGAATTTTCTTTTCCGGAAATTTCTTATCCAGTTTCCTTATAAACGGATTGATGTGTCTAACAACTTCACTTGGTTTATTGTTCATTTGTACCGGATATCCGATAATAAAAGCCTCCACATCTTCAGTTTTAAGATACTCGTCAATAAAATTGTCAAACTCAGCAGGGCTAATTGTCCTTAAAGGAGAGGCAAATATTTGCAGCGGATCTGTTACAGCCAGTCCTATCCGTTTTGTTCCATAATCAATTGCAAGTATTCTGCCCATAATCTATTAATGGGTGCAAAAATACGAATATTATTTAAAACAGATGCACAACTTAAAACGCCATTCAAATGGTTAACAGCTATATTCGTTTACTTATCAGGCACTGAAAAAAAAGGAGACTGTCCTTTTGAGACACCCTCCTTTTATTACACAACGATTATTATTATTTAATTGTTTCTTCAGTTTCGAATTCCATAGCAGCCAGACGCTGATATGTTTTATACCTCCATTTTGCATTCTCTTCGGCAGCTTTAAACAAGATCTCAGCTTCAGCCGGGAAGGCTTTGGTAAGTGAAGTATAACGCACTTCTGATTTCAGGAAATCCTGGAATTTTGTCCAGTCAGGCTCTTTTGAGTCCAGAATGAATGGATTCTTTCCCTCAGCTTCAAGAAGAGGATTAAACCTGTACATATGCCAGTACCCTGCTGCCACTGCATGTTTTGTCTCAGTCTGGGTCATCCCCATCCCATCTCTTAAACCATGGTTTATACAAGGTGCATAAGCAATAATAAGTGAAGGACCCGGATAAGCTTCAGCTTCTTTGATAGCTTTTAGGTACTGTGCATTATTTGCACCCATAGCAACCTGGGCAACATAAACATAACCATAACTCATGGCCATCATTCCCAGATCTTTCTTACGGATCTTCTTACCGGAAGCAGCAAATTTTGCAACTGCTCCGGCAGGGGTAGATTTGGAAGCCTGACCTCCGGTATTGGAATAAACCTCGGTATCAAGAACAAGAATATTTACATCCTCACCCGATGCAATAACATGATCGAGTCCTCCGTAACCTATATCGTATGCCCAACCGTCACCGCCAAAGATCCAATGGGATTTTTTAACCAGGTATTGTTTCAGGCTGAGTATCTCTTTAGCTACTTCAGATTTTTCTTTGGTACAGGCTTCAATTACTTTTGCCGATGCGATAACGGATGCCTGTGCATTGTCTTTTCCGGAAAGCCATTCCTCAAATATGCCTTTGGTTTCAGCGCTGACCGAACCATCTGACAGAGCTCCTTTCATACGTAATGCAATTCTCTCTCTGAGTTTTCCGGCACCCAGCGAAAGACCGAGTCCATATTCAGCATTATCCTCAAATAGTGAGTTGGCCCATGCAGGACCCTGACCGTTTTTATTATGTGTATATGGAGTAGAAGGAGCAGAGCCTCCATAGATCGAAGAACAGCCTGTGGCATTTGATACTATCATCCTGTCGCCGAAAAGCTGTGTAATCGACTTGATATAGGGAGTCTCGCCGCAACCTGCACAAGCACCTGAGAATTCGAACAGGGGCTGTGAGAACTGACTATTCTTAACATTTACAAACTTGTCAACAACAGTATCTTTATAACCAACCTCCTCATGCATGTATGTCCAGCGAGCTACCTCTTCAAGCTGCGATTCAAGGGGTTTCATTATCAATGCTTTGTTTTTTGAAGGGCATATATCGGCGCAGTTTCCGCAACCTGTACAGTCGAGAACACTTACCTGAATCTTAAACTTATAAGCTTTCAGAGCACCGGGAATTCCCTGAATTAATTTAGTTCCTTCGGGAGCATTTGCAGCCTCTTCCTCAGTTAAAAGGAATGGACGGATGACAGCATGAGGGCAAACATATGAGCACTGGTTGCACTGGATACATTCATCCGGCTGCCATTCCGGAACATTCACAGCGATGCCTCGTTTTTCGTAGGCTGAGGTCCCCGACGGGAATGTACCGTCTTCCCTGCCGGCAAAGGCACTTACAGGAAGATCATCGCCTTTCATTCTGTTTATCGGTTCCATCACATCACGTACGAATTCAGGAACATTGCGGGAATCGACAGATTTCTCAATTTTAACATTAGCCCATGAAGCAGGTATTTCAACTTTCTCAACATCACTACCTTTCTCAACGGCTGCATAATTCATTTTGACAACCTCTTCACCTTTTTTACCGTAACTTTTATAAATAGCCTTTTTCATTTCGGTTTCGGCTTTTTCATAAGGTATCACATTGGCTACCTTAAAAAAAGCAGCCTGCATGATGGTATTGGTACGGTTTCCAAGTCCGATTCCCTCTGCTATCAGAGTTGCATTTATAATATAGAAGTTAATTTTATTTTCTGCAAGGTACTTTTTCATATGGTCGGGAAGACGGTTTTTTGTCTCTTCAGCATCCCATATCGAGTTGAGAAGAAATGTACCGTTTTTCTTCAGACCCTTAAGCATATCATACTTATCGAGGTACGAAGGAACATGGCAGGCAACGAAATCCGGAGTGTTAACCAGGTAAGGTGAACCGATAGGTTTATCACCGAAACGCAGGTGCGAGGTGGTAATACCTCCCGATTTTTTGGAGTCATATGCAAAATATGCCTGGCAGTATTTATCGGTAGAATCACCTATAATCTTTATAGAGTTTTTATTTGCACCTACAGTGCCATCCGAACCAAGTCCGTAGAATTTAGCAGAATATGTTCCGGGTTGGGCTACATTTATCTCAGGCAGTACAGGCAGTGAGGTAAAGGTAACATCATCGACGATACCCACGGTAAACTGGTTCTTTGGCTGTTTAAGCTTCATGTTTTCAAAAACTGAGAGCATCATGCCGGGCGTGGTATCCTTCGAGCTGAGTCCGAAACGTCCGCCTACGATCAGAGGTCTTTCCTGTTTGTCATAGAACATTTCCTTTATGTCGAGGTAAAGTGGTTCACCATTGGCACCGGGTTCTTTTGTTCTGTCAAGCACTGATATCTTCTTTACAGATTTTGGAAATACATTAAAGAAGTATTTTGATGAGAAAGGACGATAAAGATGAACACTGATCAATCCGACTTTTTCTCCTTTTTCTGTAAGATAATCAATGGTTTCTTTAATAGTTTCTGTAATTGAGCCCATTGCGACAATGATATTCTCTGCATCGGGAGCACCATAATAATTGAACGGTTTATATTCGCGTCCTGTAAGTTTTGTTATTTCAGTCATATAAGAGTTTACGATATCCGGAATAGGCTCGTAAAACTTATTAATCGATTCTTTAGCCTGGAAGAAAATATCAGGATTCTGTGCGGTCCCTCTTGTTACCGGATGTTCAGGATTCAAAGAATTTTCGCGGAATTTTTTAAGAGCATCGAGGTCAATGAGTTTCTTAAGATCTTCCATATCCAGATATTCTATCTTCTGAACTTCTGCAGATGACCGGAAGCCATCAAAGAAATGCATGAACGGAATTCGTGATTTTATCGATGAAACATGTGCTACTCCAGCCAGGTCCATTATCTCCTGAACACTTCCGCTGGCCAGCATTGCGAAGCCGGTCTGACGAGTTGCATAAATATCGCTGTGATCACCGAAGATTGAAAGAGCGTGAGCAGCTACAGAGCGGGCACTTACATGAAAGACACCCGGAAGGAGTTCTCCGGCAATCTTGTACATATTAGGTATCATAAGCAGTAAACCCTGTGAACAGGTGAAGGTTGAACAAAGTGCACCTGTTTGTAATGCGCCGTGTAATGCTCCGGCAGCTCCGGCTTCGGACTGCATCTCAACAACTTTTACCTGATCCCCGAATATGTTTTTTAAACCGTTGGCAGCCCATTCATCTATAAATTCTGCCATTGTGGATGAAGGTGTTATTGGATATATGCAAGCTACCTCGCTAAACATATATGCAACATGCGCTGCGGCCTGATTGCCGTCGCATGTTATAAATTTTTTTGTTCCCATTGTGATTAATATATTTGATTAAAATGTGTTTTTCCAAATAAAGTGCGAATGTACAAAAAAATCCCGTTTATTATCCTCCATTCATTGAAATCAGAAACTCTTCATTTGACTTGGCCTGAAGAAGCCTGTCACGCAGGAATTCCATAGCCTCAACTGAGTTCATATCGGTGAGGAAATTACGCAGAACCCATATTTTCTGCAGGATATTTTTATTCAGAAGCAGATCTTCACGGCGGGTACTTGATGCGGGAATATCTATTGACGGGAATATTCTTCTGTTAGAAAGTTTCCGGTCGAGCTGGAGTTCCATGTTACCGGTACCTTTAAATTCCTCGAAAATCACATCATCCATTTTGGAACCTGTTTCGGTGAGAGCGGTAGCGAGGATGGTAAGAGACCCACCATTCTCAATGTTACGGGCTGCTCCGAAAAACCTTTTTGGTTTGTGAAGAGCATTTGAGTCGACACCGCCGGACAGGACTTTCCCCGAAGCTGGTGATGTTGTATTAAAAGCTCTTGCAAGCCTTGTTATTGAGTCCAGAAGAATAACTACATCATGACCGCATTCAACCAGTCGCTTTGCCTTTTCAAGCACTATATTGGCTACACGGCAATGACGTTCAGCAGGCTCATCAAATGTTGAGGCAATAACTTCAGCCTTTACATTTCTTGCCATATCTGTAACCTCCTCAGGTCTTTCATCGATAAGTAAGATCATCAGGTAAACTTCAGGGTGATATTTGGCAATAGCGTTTGCTATCTCCTGAAGAAGTATTGTCTTTCCTGTTTTTGGTTGTGCAACGATTAATCCGCGCTGACCTTTTCCGATAGGGGTGAACATATCAATTACCCTTACCGATAATGATCCTTCACCTGGCTGGCAAAGAGTGAATTTTTCATCAGGAAACAGAGGTGTAAGAAAATCGAACGGGACTCTGTCTCTTATAAAATCAGGGCTTCTTCCGTTAATCTCCTCAACTTTGATAAGAGGAAAATATTTTTCACCTTCTTTAGGCGGACGTATTGAACCCTTGATTGTATCACCGGTCTTCAGTCCGAAAAGCTTAATCTGCGACTGTGAAACATAAATATCATCTGGTGAATTGAGATAGTTGTAATCAGGAGATCTCAGAAATCCATATCCGTCAGGCATTATTTCCAGTACGCCTGTATTATATATTATTCCTTCAAAATCATATGGTCGTTCCTTTTTTTCCTCTTTTGCAGGAGCCTCGCGTATAGTCTCTTTCAACGGCTGCTCGATAATAAAATCTCCTGAGAAAGTTCCCACATCAGATTTTGTTTCATCAGTTGGAATATCTGAACTTTCAATCTGGATCGTATCCTCAATAAGAGGATCAGGATCAATATCATCTTTCTTTTCATACCTGCCGGCAGGCAGGTTATTATACCTATTCTTGATTTCAGCTTTTCTGTCAGTTTTATGGTCACCCTTCCATTTGGGTATTTTTCTCTCTTCAGGTGCCAGGTCAGGTTTTTTAAACAGGTCAGGTTTTTCAATTGATTTTTCAGGATTTTTAACCTGCTCCTGCCACTCTTCTTTCCCGGATTCAGATCTCTTGAGATCATCTGGTGAAACGGACATTACTGATTCAACTGTGCGTTTGACTATTGGTTTTAGTGTCCTGGGCCTTTTGCCCCTTCTCCCTGAAGAATCAGACTCATGATCACCAATCTCAGGCAATGAAGGGGTTTGCTTCTTCTCTGTCTTCTCCGGAGATTTAGCTTCAGTGGCCTCAATAGCCTGCTGGTCAAGGATTTTGTAAATTAAATCCTGTTTTTTTAAAGATTCTGCTTTTTTGATTTTCAGCTCTTTGGCTATATCCTTTAATTCAGGAAGCAGCTTCTTACTTAACTCAAGAATGTCATACATATTTTAATGATAAATGGAATATAAGAGATCTTAATGATTTTTTTGGAAACACGAACCAAGAAATGAAAACTAGCCCGATGGATTTTGTAACAACGATTTCACATGTCCGAAAACCGCTGCAATATTAAATAAAATTGCTAATATATTTCCTACAAATTATTGTTAAAAATGCAACGGAATTCTATCAAATCGATTAATAATTTGATATTCAATATGTAAAATAACGGTGCAATTTACTAAAAAAGTATTATTAATCAAAAAATAATTAGGAGATTATGTTGTACAATACCAATTTTTTATTAAAATTGTACTCATTGCCTGGAATACCTTTGAAAACTTAATGCCTGGTCTGTCGATGCGTCAGTTAAAGATAACAAAACAGGTCACGAATCGCGACACTCCGTCTCTTGATAAATATCTTCAGGAAATAGGTAGAGTTGATCTTATTTCCCCTGAGGAAGAAGTTATCCTGGCCAGAAGAATTAAGGCAGGCGAAACCGAGGCTCTCAGAAAACTTGTCAAAGCCAACCTTCGGTTTGTTGTATCAGTTGCAAAGCAATATCAGAATCAGGGGATGAGCCTGCCTGATCTTATAAATGAAGGTAATCTGGGCCTGATGAAAGCTGCCCAGCGATTTGATGAGACGCGGGGCTTTAAATTTATTTCTTATGCCGTATGGTGGATCCGACAGGCAATTCTTCAGGCTCTTGCCGAACAGGCAAGGATCGTACGGCTTCCGGTAAATAAAATAGGTTCAATTAACCGGATAAACAGGGCTTTTTCAAAGCTTGAACAGGAATATGAAAGAGAACCAACATCGCAGGAAATTGCCGAAATCCTCGAAATGATTCCTGAAGAGGTAAAGGATGCCCTTAAAACAAACGGTCGGACAGTCAGCATGGATGCTCCTATTAGTTCAGAGGAAGATAATAATATGTATGATGTCCTTCAGAGTAATGATACTCCAAGTCCTGACAAAAATCTAATTAATGAGTCACTTGCATATGAGATAGAACGGGCTCTGAATACACTCTCCCCCCGTGAATCCAAGGTTCTGAAACTCTATTTCGGATTGGGCATGAAACATCCCTATACCCTTGAGGAGATAGGAGAGGAACTCAGCCTGACACGGGAACGGGTAAGGCAGATAAAGGAAAAAGCCATTAAAAGGATTCAGTATACCACCCGTTGCCGGATATTGAAAACATATCTTGGATGACGTTTTATTTCTGTTATTAGCCAAAAAATATCTTAAATGGACCATCTTGTCTCACCTTCATTGTTAGCTGCTGATTTTGGGAATCTTGAAAAGGAAGTGCAGATGTTAAACAGGAGTCAGGCTGACCTGATTCACCTTGATATAATGGATGGTGTTTTTGTTCCTAATATATCCTTTGGGTTTCCTGTTATTGAGGATATTAAGAAACTGGCAGCAAAACCTCTCGATGTTCACCTGATGATTATTGATCCCGACCGCTACCTGACCCGTTTTTGTGAAGCCGGGGCAAACAACCTTACAGTTCAATATGAAGCCTGCATACATCTGCACCGGACCGTTACAGAAATTCATAACCTTGGAATGAAAGCAGGTGTGGCGCTGAATCCGCATACTCCGGTCATGCTTCTTAAAAATGTCCTGCATTGTATCGACATGGTACTTATTATGACGGTTAATCCGGGTTTTGGCGGACAATCATTTATTGCAGAGAGCTATAATAAAATTTATGAACTCAGGAAGATGATCGATACAGGAGGGCATAATGTACTGATTGAAGTCGACGGCGGAATTGATACGAATAATGCTTCCAGACTTATTGAATCGGGAGTTAATGTACTTATAGCAGGAACTTCGGTTTTTAGTTCAGCCGACCCGGAGGAAACAATACGGAAATTAAAAAGACTGTCCTGATATAATTGGTTATGTCACCCTCTGATCTTCTCCTGTTTTCAGCGTTGCAACACCCGAATTTTAATTCTAAATGGTTATTATTTGTTATTTCTAAATAACTGTTTACTAATGAATTAAAAATATATTATTTAATAATTATATGAGTATCGGGAATCATGCATGAGATATGGTAATTTGCTTGAAAATCAATTTATTTACCCCAGCCCCACGGGGAGTAAATTGATTTTCTTCGCACCCCATGGGGTCGGGGTAAACGAAGAAAATCAATAAGTATATATTCATAATTGCCGATACTCATCAATAATTATATTCCGGTGCGATGCACCTTTGTCTTCTATAATAATAATTTATCTACAAATATTATGGTGCTCCGCACCTTCTTTGGCTATTCAATGCAGCTATTCATCTATTGATAGTTGATGCGCTGCACATTCCGGGCTAATATTAAGCGGCAGAGCCGCATAATATTTGTAGAAATGCATTTGAAAGACATTACAGAAGGTGCAGAGCACCGCGATATTTAATCCCAACCATGAACGTCATCAAAGAATTCAAAAACATATTCATCTTTAAATTGCACGTTATTCTTCTCCAGGATTTCAAAATACTCTTCACTGAATGGCTTTTTTTCATGATGCTCTTCCTGAGACAAGATATATTTTGCCACAAGGTCTATTTGGGAATGGGAATGTGTGAAAGCTCCATAACCTTTCTGCCATTCAAACTTAAATTTTGATAACTTTTTCCTTTAATGAATTTATTAGATGATGTTTTAATTTCTTCAATAATATCTGGTATCAGCTGATTTACATTATAACCTATCAAAATATGAACATGGTCAGGCATTGTTCCTATTGCCAGCATTTTATGCCTATGGTTTTGGACAATTCCTGTGACATACATTTCCAATTCATCTTTCCATTCTCTTTTTATCAGCGCATCGCGATTTTTTACTGAAAAGACCATATGGAAATAACATTGAGTATAAGTGTTTGCCATGGTGTTGTAAATTAAAAATTCAAATAAAATACATCATAAATATATGATGCAACACCCAAATAAAAAGATCATTCCCCATTACTTGAGAGTCTCAGAAGCTTTTTAAAAAAGTGCGTAAAACAGGAAAAAGACTGTCCTGATATAATTGGTTATGTAACCCTCTGATCTTCTGTGGATCTCTGTGTAACAATAAGATAAGAACTCATACAGAGTTAAAAGGAGAAGAACGGAGTCACACAGAGAGGAAATTTTTTATCGTGGTTTCAGTGTAATTGATTATCTCTGCAACCTGTTCAGGTTGAAACCACCTGATATCAGTATCCTTACTCCACCATGTCATCTGTCGTTTTGCGTATCGCCTGCTGTTTCTTTTTATCAATTCAATTGTCCTCTCTTTACTTATTTTCCCATCAAAAAAATCAAAAAACTCTTTGTAACCGAAACTATTTGTAGCATTGAAATGTCTGAAATCATAAAGTCGCCCTGCTTCTTCCTCCAGCCCCTGGATGACCATCTCATCAACTCTGGAATTAATTCTTTCGTATAATATATCACGAGGCCTGTTGAGTCCGATTTTGATTATACCAAAGTCTCTTTTCCTTTTTTGTTTTGTAAGGAAGGAAGAATATGGCCTGCCTGTGGTTTCACAGATCTCAAGAGCTCTTATGATACGTTTATGATTTTTGAGATCAACAGATCTGTAATATTCCGGATCGAGTATGTGTATGGCTGACCTCAAACCTTCTATTCCTTCCTCACTGTATCTGGAAATGTATTTTTGCCTTATGGAAGGATCAACATCGGGAATGTCGTCAATACCTGAGCAGACAGCATCGATATACATCCCGGAGCCGCCTGCCATAAGAGCAATATTATTTTTACTGAAAAGCTGAGTAAGGAGATCAAGTACATCTCTTTCAAAAAGACTTGCACTATAATAGTCTTTTACCGATAAAAACTGAATAAAATGATGACGGATCTTATTAAGATGATAATCTGAAGGCACTGCTGTTCCGATTCTCATTTCCCTGAAAAATTGCCTTGAGTCAGCTGATATTATTTCACAGTTGAAGCTGGAAGCCAGATCAATTGAAATATCAGTTTTGCCGACCCCGGTCGGACCAAGCAGAACTATAAGGAAATTTTTCATTTAGGTATTACCCTGACCGGATCTATTCTTCGTCTTCAGTCAGACTATCAATATTCTCGAAGTCGGGAAGGCTGTCTTCATCATCAGCATTAAGGAAGAGTTCATCAACTTCGGGTTCATCATCATCATCATCATCATCGGAGACGACAATAGTGTTATAGAGCTTGCGGGTGCTTCCTCCGAAAATCACCTGTTTTGGGGGAACACCTTTTGAATTTGTACATGAAGGATATTCCCGGCCCTCAATCTCTTTTGTTTCTCCGGTATATTCAACAAACAAGGCTCTTTCATTGAAAAAGTCGAAAACATATAGCAACTTCTGATTCTTACGGAAAATTATATCTTCAAGAACAGCTACTTCCATTGTGGAAGAACCGGTTCCCATATCGAAAAGAGTAAACTCCTCCTCCTTCTCCCAATTATCAGTCGCCATAAAAAATGAAGCCATCTGTGATTTGTCAAACTCCAATTCATCCTGAATCTGGTTATGAAAATCCAATAATGTATCGGAGTCAAGGAATTCAAATTCCCTGATAAATGACTCATCTTCATCTGATAATACTACAAATTTGTATACCATAACATCTATTAATTCGATGGGTGCAATATAATATTTTTTAGATTACAATATTCCTTGTATGTTTTTTTTTAGAAGAAATTCGATTGTATCAATCCCGTCTGCATAATCCCACAAATGAGGCATCTGAGCTTTACCAAAAGGAATATGGCTTTTACCTGCAATACATTGAATAGTATCTCTAAGGAGGTCTGTCTTCTGCTTTACAGCAGATTGGGACCGGTAATATTCATAATATACAACAGATACGGGCGAAGATAACCTGGAATCTTCCTTTAGTAAAATATATCCCGTATCAAAAAATGGTTCTTTATTGACTATATATACAGCTTTATTAAAATCGTAGTTATTTACATATTTATTGTGTCTGGTAATTCCGGAATATGCCTCCCAGTTCTTTATCATATCAGAGAATTCATAATCTTCCGGCAAATATAACTTTGAAACATTTCTGCATCCCAATCCGAAATATGAGAAGATATCAGTTCCCAAAGCATTCAGTTCAGCATCAGTTTCCGTTCCTTCAAGAATGGCTATACTGTTCCTGTTTTTTCTTATAATATTAGGATATTTTCCGAAATAATATTCGAAGTATCTTGAACTGTTATTGCTGCCTGTTGCTATTATAACATCAAAATCAGAAAGAGTCCCGCCGGTGAATTCAATCTTATCCCTGAACTCTTCATTAATGGTACACAGGATATCGCTGATAAAAATAATCAGCTGACTGTCTTTCGAGCTGGTTTTTGCAACGATATTATTTCCGCTTATCAGCACTGAAATGAAATCGTGAAACCCGACAAGTGGTATATTGCCTGCCATTATCACTCCTGCTTTAAGAGGTTTAATCTTCTCATTCAGCCGGGGATACCGGCTTACCCAGCTGTTAAGGTTCTGTTCGGTGAGCTCCGTTGCTATCGCTTTTACAGCTGTTCTTACATTCTCAGGTGTGAACCATGGATTAATCCTGTATTGATTGTCGATGAGACTGTTAAGCTTTTCTGATTGACTTACTGTCCCGCCATTTAGAGCTTTTGACAGAATTTCCCCCAGGACAGCAAACGATTTAACTCTTTCTTTCAGATCCATAAATAAAATAATTGCATAGCAGCAGACAAATTTACTGATTTTGAATTACAATAAAACAAAAAAACTGATCCCGGTTACGGATCAGTTCTTTATAGTTTTAGTGAGGCAGGTCTCAGACCTGGCATATCTATTTTAATTTTAATGCAAAAGTAATCGGAACGATATATTGGACCGAAACAGGGTTACCGTCTTTGATAGCCGGTTTTTCAAATTCAGGAAGAGTCCTGACAACTCTGATTGCTTCAGTATCAAGCAGCTGATCTACACCTTTGAGAATTTTAACATCCGATATTGAACAGTCTTTCCCGACAATGAATTTCACAAACACTTTCCCGGTGATCTTGTTTTTAACAGCTTCCGCCGGGTATACTGTATTATCCTTTATATATTTCAAAATACCCGCTTCCCCGCCGGCAAACACTGGCATTTCATCAACAGTGTTATAGACCGAGTCCGATACTGCTTTTGGAGACGGAGGGGGAGGAACAGGTGCAGCAATTACTTTTTCCGGCCTATTTACGTCATTACAGGACGTAATGACGATCTGCATCGCTGCCATAACCAGCAGGCAAATGAGTACCTTAAATGGCACAAGTGTTCTGAAATGATTTCTTGTCTTCATAACCTTGGTTTATTTATTGTTTGTCATATATGGTTCAGAATTCATACTGAATACAAATATATAACGAAAATGATAGTTATACAACTAAAATACTAATTATTTTAAAAAATATGTATTGAGACAGGCATAGCACGGGAAATTGTTCCAAAATGTAATTTATTACAAAAGACATACTTATGGCTTATGTCTTTAGATCCGGAATCCTTGATAAGAAAAATAGCTTATCTAAGAGCGAAGGTAATAGGTACCATATACCATACTGGAACCGGTTTTCCACCCTGTTTGCCGGGATTGAAGGCGGGAAGGGTATTCACTACCCTTAAAGCTTCTTTATCGAGTTCATCATCAACGCCTTTGAGGATACTTGTCTGGCTCACACCACCCTTTGCGGTCACACAAAACCTGACTATAACTTTACCCTGGATGTTATTTTCCCTGGCAGCTTCGGGATATGTGGTATTTTCAGCGATATATTTTAAAAGCTTCGCATCTCCTCCCGGGAACATAGGCATCTCCTCAACTACAACATAGGGATCTTCCGCAGGTTTTTCCTCAACAGCTTTTTCTTTGTAGTCAGGTTGCGGAGGAGGTAGCTCATGAATAAAAGCCTTAGCAATTTCCAAGGATGGAGAGGCTGTTACTTTATCTGTATTTAATGTTGACTCCGCAGTATTTATTGATGTGTCCAATGCAGGTAATAAACTTACTGAAAGCGTCTTTTTTACAGAGGGGGGCATAATCTGCTGAATTGCTGCTTCAGGAATTTCCCTGTATGCAGATATTGCCATGAAAACAAGTCCCGTAACTGGTATTACAAAAAGAAGTTTGAGATTGGCGAACGCGGAGGTGCGTTTTTTTGTCATCATTATCATTCTTTTCTTAATAAGCGACGGGTTTGAAAAGCTGTTTGTCAGATTGAATACTCCTGATTTAAAGACCTGGTTTAATAAAAGACATTGATAGTTTACCACCTCTACTCCGGATCTCAGACAGTCCTGATCGGCCTGATACTCATGCAGTGCTCTGAGCGACCTGTTAAACATGTAAACTACAGGGTTGAACCACTGGAAAGCAATAATTGTCTCAATAAAGATGATATCAATAAAGTGATTCTGTTTAAGGTGATTCTGTTCGTGACGGATTATTTCACATGCCTCTTCCTGACTGATTTTTGAACTTATAAAGATATAGCCCATTGCCGAAAAACCGGCTGTATTGAAACCTTGAAATCTGATAATCCTGCTCCCTTTGTTTTTCTGACGGAAAATAAGCATCATAAGATTCAAAAGGTCGATCAGTAATTTGCAGAGAAATATAACAACTCCTGTTATATATATTGAATAAATAACCTTCAATACGGATTCCGCTGATAATCCCGTTCCAGATGCTTCTGATCCTTTGGAATTTGCTGTAATCAGCACCTCCGATAAAAGTTTCCCGAAAACCTGAATATTGTGAGGTTTTAAAGTATGAAAAGAGATAAGGGGGATAAGTAGTGAACCGGCCAGTGAAACAAGGATAAATGCCCTGTTACGCCTGTAGGTTGTGTCCCTGCTCAGCATCAATGAATATACCAGGTAAAAAGCTGTCAGGTAAACAGCAACTTTTACCATATATATAAACAATGCGTTCATTTATTTAGTTTTTGTTTTTTTACTTCACCTTCCATAATTTTCATTATCTCTTCCATCTCTTTTACGGAAATGTCCTTCTCTTTTGCAAAGAAACTGACCATCTTTTCAAATGAATTTGAAAAATAGTCGTTGACAAAGGTTTTGAGATGTGACTTTGAGTATTCATTTTTTGAAACCAGGGGATAGTATTCGTGTGTCCTTCCATATGCTTTGTGCGTTACAAATCCTTTATCCTGCAGAATGCGGACAATAGTGCTAACTGTATTATATGCAGGTTTAGGTTCATCAAAAAGTTCAAGAATATCTTTGACAAATCCTTTTTTTATCTTCCATAAAACCTGCATAACCTGCTCTTCAGCTCTAGTTAAATCTCTCATATAATGGTTGTTAATTATTATTTTGGTTCGAAATTATAAACGAATCCGGGGTTAATTGCAATTATCAAATATACAACGAATAGATTAGTTATGCAACTTTTAAACATTATTTTTTATATACTTTCATTGACCTGGAGTGACATGTCATTCCGAAGCGCAGCGAGGAATCTACTGAATTCAACAGGAATTTGTCATATAACCTGATGTGCAAAAATATGTATGAGGACTACAAATGACAACATGTAATATCTCACAGAATATCAGATGCTTGCAAAGTTGGTTTTAGATAGCATTTTATTATTTTAGCCACATAGTATCTAAATATGAATAACCCCCGGTTGCATGTAACGATTACACATATAGTACCGGGGGTTATTCATCTCTTGCCACTTTCGTGCCTCAGCTCACCTGTTTCCCTTACCAGCCACTTATCTGCAGAACAATTATTAACATCTATGTTTTCGGTGAAAAGGAAAAAAAGTGTACTTTTATTTTTTATTATAAAATCACAGGTGCACATACATATATATGAAGCGAATTAAAATTAAAATAGGCATTTTCAGGGAGAATTTAAGAATTTCTTTTAAAGCAATAAGTTCCAACAGGGTGAGGGCGGTTCTTACAATGTGTATCATCGCAATCGGTATTATGGCGCTTGTTGGAATTCTTACAGCCATTGATGCAATTAAATCATCACTGACAAATCAATTTACCATGATGGGAGCAAACTCCTTCACAATTTCATCAAGGGGATTGAATATTAATATTGGAAACAACAGGTCAAGGTCAAAGAATTTTGCTCACATTTCATACAGGGAAGCTGAAGAGTTTAAGAATCGGTTTAATGAGCAGGCAAAGGTTTCAGTTTCTATTAATGCCTCGGGGTTAGCAACCGTCAAGTACGGATCTGAAGAAACAAATCCGAATGTAAGTCTTGAAGGTGTTGATGAAAATCATCTTACTGTATCGGGATATGAGATAGAATCGGGTAGAAATTTTAGTGCGGACGAGATTCAGTTGAACAGGCGATTCGTTCTTATCGGATCTGAGGTTGCAAAAGATCTCTTTCCGCAGGGAGATGATCCGCTGGGGAAAGAGATTACGGTTGCCGGATTAAAGCTCCAGGTAATCGGTGTTCTCAAAAGTAAGGGAGCCAGTGCTCTTAATAGTGATCGTGTATGTTTTATGCCTGTCACTACTGCCAGACAGTATTTTTCTCGTCCCAATATGTCATTCAGTATTACTGTAATGCCAGTAAACTCTGTGAACCTTGATATTATGACAGGTGAGGCAGAAGCGGTCTTCAGAGTTGTGCGTAATCTTAATCCCCGGGATGAATCGGATTTTAACATAACCAAAAGTGATAATATTGTCAATCTGCTTCTTAAGAACCTCCGGTATGTAACTCTTGCAGCAACACTGATTGGTGTAGTAACATTATTTGGGGCTGCAGTCGGTCTTATGAATATAATGCTGGTGTCTGTAACGGAACGGACCCGCGAAATCGGGGTAAGAAAAGCAATTGGTGCCAAGACACAAACAATAAAGTATCAGTTCCTTTTTGAGTCGATAATGATAGGTCAGATGGGAGGCCTGCTTGGGATCATTCTGGGAATACTGATCGGAAATGCTGTATCATCCGTACTGGGTTCAAGTTTTATGATCCCCTGGGTATGGGTGATGACCGGTATTGTCGTCTGTTTTATTGTAGGGGTCGTTTCAGGTTATGCTCCGGCAGTTAAAGCTGCAAACATTGACCCGATTGAAGCATTGAGATACGAATAAAATAACAGAAAATGGAAAAATTTGTAATTCAGGAAGAGTTAAAAAATTGTCCCGGAATATACTATTATCCCGATTCAAATATTCTTGAACTGATTGGACGGTCTATCCCTGAAAATCCGGAGCTTATCTACAGACATCTTGAAGAATGGATCACTCTCCATTTTCAAACAAATGAAGGACTGAATTTTAATATTCAGCTTGAATATATTAACAGCGGTTCATCCAAATATTTATATGAGACACTTAAAAGGCTTACAGGGTACGGCCGATCAGGTAAACATATAAAGTTCAAATGGCTTTATGAAGAAGATGATGAAGCCATGTTTGAACTTGGTGAACACTATCGCGATACAGCAGGTATCCCGCTTGAACTGGAGATGATAGTATAAGAAGAGGGTGCCCTTTTGAGATACCCTCCTCTATTTATAAAAATGTAAAATTATTTAAGCATTGGTATAAGGTCAACAACTCTGCAGGAATAACCCCATTCATTGTCATACCATGAGAGTACCTTAATCATTTTCCCGTTAACCATTGTGCTCTGAGAATCAAAAATAGAAGATGCAGTTGTGTGTACAACATCAACAGAGACGATCGGATCTTCAGTATATTCAAGAATTCCTTTCATCGGACCTTCAGCAGCTTTTTTCATAGCAGCATTGATCTCCTCTTTTGTGGCCTCTTTTTTTAGAACAACTACCAGATCAACAAGTGAACCTGTAGGTGTGGGTACACGTACGGAAATACCATCAAGTTTTCCTTTAAGTTCAGGAATAACTTTTCCCACTGCTTTTGCTGCACCGGTTGTTGTAGGAATCTGGGACAGGGCAGCTGATCTGGCACGTCTCAGGTCTTTATGTGGCAGGTCAAGTATTCTCTGATCGTTAGTATACGAGTGGATGGTAGTCATATAGCCTATCTCGATGCCGAAACTGTCATTCAGTACTTTAGCAACAGGGGCAAGGCAGTTCGTTGTGCATGATGCGTTTGAAACGCACTGATGTTCAGGTTTAAGATCACCGTCATTAACACCCAGAACTATCATGGCATCAATAGTGTCTTTTGCTGGAACAGTCAGGATAACTTTTTTTGCTCCGTTTTTCAGATGGTCGCCATAACCACCTTTAGGACTCTCCTTCGAGGTAAAAATACCGGTCGATTCAATAACAACATCCGGCTTTTCTTTCCATGGGATATTTGCAGGATTTTTTTCAGCAGTTACTTTAACCTTGAATCCATCGACAATAATATTCTCATCATCGTGGGTTACGCCAGCGAATCTGCCCTGTGTTGAATCATACTTAAGAAGATGGGCAAGTGTTTTTGTATCAGTAAGATCGTTGATCCCAATAATCTCAATATCCGGTTTTTCCAGAGCAATTTTAAAAACGTTACGGCCTATTCTGCCAAATCCGTTGATAGCTACTTTAATCTTTGACATATCTCTAACATTAATTAGTTAATAAATTGGAAATACAAAATTAATATTTTCAATGGAAAAGGCAACAGGTTATTAAGATCAATTATTCTTTTTTCTCCTGAAGATATTCGAGAGCTTATTTGATTCGGGATTCAGTGGATCTAAAATCACACCAAACCTGTAACTGACAAACAATGAAAAGAATATGTTTTGATTAGAAGAATTCAGCATTATCGGTATTTTCGAAGGAAATACATTGATCTGGGCACCTACCTCAACAGCATGAATTATTTTATCCTGCTTGCTGTACTCGAAATTGAATCCTCCTTTGGCAAATAGTCCGGGCATTACCTTGATTTCCTTCAATCCTTTTGTAAAGGAAGCTCTGCTGTAAATTTCCTGGGGTGCAGCAATAGAGGAACTGAATTTTTCCTCCCTTATTTCAAACTCATTACCTGAAATCTGGTAAAGAACATTGTAATAAATTGGTTTGTAAACAGCCAGAACAGGTCCGACTGTATAAAAATACCTGATAGCTATTCCGCCGAGATCTGCCTTTTTGAAAAGTTCATGTTGATGACCAATTCCTGCCCTGAAGTAAAATGTTGAGTTTAATTTCCCGAAGATATAAGAGCTTCCCTGTGAGTACTGGGAGGGTTGTTTATATTCCTTCGGATGTTTAAGGGTTCCTGCTTCAACCTCGAGCAGCCGCTTATTGAGATAATCTATTCTTTTTGCTTCCCGGTAACTTAGCCCTATGCCATCGGTATTAAGAAGTATGGCAAAAGACCTTTCATTTCTAAAAAATACCTTTTGCTGTTCGTCAAGATCACCCTGCCCATAGAGCAAAACTGTACCAAATACAAACATTACCGCTATTATAAGCAGCTTCTTCATTGTCTTATGCTAACTTATAAAATTGGAGAAATCGGGATACTACCATGAAAATCAGACATTCCTGTCTGACTGCTCAGTACTTATCTTTGAATATGCCGGACATTCCTTCTTATTACAGGAACTTACAACCAGAACAGTTACAAAAGCCAAAATCAGTATTACAGCAAATTTTTTCATACAGGAATCAATATTAATTAATCACAAAAATAAACTTTTCATTTTAAAAACAATATTTGTGCCAAAAATAATATCTGCTTATTTATATCTGAATATCAATACTTCTCTATTTTCTTATGTAATCATTGGATTTTTAGTCTGAAAATTTGTTCTTTGAATACTGATGATGCCAGGCGCAGAACTCTGTGCATACTGCCTCACAAGCCGGGGGTTATTCATATTTAGCCACTTGGTGGCTTATCACCATACAATTAAAAATATAGTAACAGGGTATCTGCCTGATCATTCGTAAACCGATGCCTTATTCTGCTGCACATCAGAACCAATTTTCCTGTTTTCCTCAATGCAGCACTTCTACAACGACCGCACTAATTGTCAGAAGTCAGGAAAAATATTCTTTACTGCGAAAAAGTAACTCTTCTTTTGCAGTAAAGTCAGACAATTAATTATCTTTATCAACTTTGAATTGATTCTTTACCGGGAAAAATGAACTTAAGAAAATATTATAACCGGACCTTTATATCAGGAAAAACAAAGGTCGGGTTTATTATTGCGGGCTTTGCAACAGCACTGGTCATTATGTTATCAGGGAAAGCCGTGGTAAATTATACATCGTCCGATAAATATTGTATATCGTGCCATATTCACCCCCTGGCCGATGAAAGCTGGAAATTTTCAACACATTATAATAACTCTTCGGGGAATATTGTTCATTGTGCTGATTGTCATCTTCCTCCCGCCGGACACGGGTACCTGTTTGCAAAAGCAAGACACGGGCTTAAGGATATTTATGGGTACTTTTTTAAGGACAGTGCCAGTATCAACTGGCAGGGGAAAAAATTGCTCGAAAATGCAAAGGGATATGTTTATGAAAAGTCGTGTCTTGAATGTCATCAGAACCTTTTTCCTGTTACCCTGTCAGTCAATGGTGGAAATGCGCACCTGTCATATACATCGGGCAGGGAGCCGTTGAACTGCATTAATTGTCACCTCAGTGTTGGTCATTATGACAGGAATCTGATTCATGCACATGATACAAGTTTTGGTGTTTCTATAACAGTTAATCAGTCACTTTATACAGAGCCTGCAAAGGTTGAGAAATTTGAAAATTTCGAAGAAAAGATTCCGGGTACAAGCGTTTCATTCGATATGGTTGCCATTCCCGGTGGGACATTTAATATGGGAAGTCCCGAAGATGAACAATTACGCAAATCTGATGAAGGTCCTCTCCGTAAAGTCACCTTATCGGAATTCTGGATTGCCAGTACAGAGGTGACCTGGGATGAATACATGGCTTTTTTCAGAGCTACGGGTTCGCAGGGGAGGACTGAAGGTCAGGTTGTCTCCCGGAAAAATGTTGATGCCATTAGTGGAGCAACTCCTCCATGGGGCGCGCCCGACCAGGGATGGGGTAAAGGTTCACGTCCGGCAATTACTATGACATGGCATGCTGCAAATGTTTATTGTCAGTGGTTATCGAAAGTAACAGGGAAAAAATACAGGCTTCCGACCGAAGCCGAATGGGAATATGCCTGCCGCGGAGGAACACAGACACCATATTTTTTTAAAGGCAACCCGAAGAATTTCAGTTCCTCAGGTGTCTTGAGGAAAATTTTCGGACCCGATACGGCTCTGATCGCATCCAGGGTAATCTATAAGGTTAACAGTTCATTGCAGACGAAAGAGCCGGAAGCAGTTCAGCCAAATCCCTTCGGGTTAAAGAATATGTCGGGTAATGTTGCGGAGTTTTGTCTTGATTTCTATTCGCCCGATACATATAAATCCGATTCAACTACTGTAATAAATCCTGTAGGACCGCTCAGGGGGCAGGAGCACGTTATCAGGGGAGGTTCATTTAAAAGTGATGCAAAAGATGTCAGGAGTGCATCACGCGATTTCACAAAAACAAAAGCCTGGCTGGTTACTGATCCTCAGATGCCAAAAAGCATATGGTGGTACTCTGATTGTATCGATGTAGGATTCAGGGTGGTATGTGAAGCAGACATTATGGTTGGGAAATAAGCAGATTATTTTAACTTTGAAAATATGCATAATATCGACAGAAGGAAATTTATTGGAAAAACAGCCCTTGCAGGATTTGGTCTGGCAGGTGCTGGTGCCATTATTACGGCATGCAACAGAAAGCCGGACATAAAAGCTCTTGGTCTTCCTCCGATACTGAACGGAGCTCCAAAGGGTAAGAAACTGAGAGCCGGACTGGTAGGAGCAGGAGCAAGAGGTACCGGTGCTGCAATCAATTTCATAAGTTCAGCACCCGATCTTGAAATCATAGCTCTTGCAGATGTCTTCCAGGAAAAGATAGACGCCTGCCGTGAACGATTTGCATCTTTTAACCTGCCTATTCCGGCAGAGAATTGTTTTGTAGGTTTTGATGCCTATAAGAAACTGATGGATCTGCCTGATATCGATGTAGTAATTCTTGCAACCCCATGTAAATTTCGTCCTGATCAATTTCTTGAAGCTGTCACTAAAAACAAGCATGTCTTTATGGAGAAGCCTGTAGCAGTTGACCCCGTGGGCATACGATCGGTAATTACCACCGGCAAAAAGGCTGAGGCTCTGGGGCTGTGCGTGGTAACGGGCACACAGAGGCGCCACCAGGAAGATTATATTGAGACCTACAAACAGGTAATGAGCGGGGCAATAGGGGAGATCACTTCCGCGAAAGCATTCTGGAACCAGGATCATGTCTGGTTCAGGGAACGTGAAAAAGGCTGGAACGATATGGAATACATGTTACATAACTGGAACAATTTCTGCTGGTTAAGCGGCGATCATATCCTCGATACACATGTGCACAATATAGATGTTATCAACTGGTTCATGGGGAAACACCCCGAAAAAGCAATTGGTTACGGTGGACGTGCACGCCGAGTTACAGGCGATCAGTACGACTTTTTCAGTATCGATTTTGATTATGGTGCCGGTGTCAGTTCCCACAGCATGTGCCGTCAGATCGACAGTTGTGCCAATAGCACTGGCGAGTTGATCATGGGAACCGAAGGGTATACAAACTGTGTAAACACAATCTGGGACCTTGGAGGAAATATCAAATGGAAATTTGAATATCCGAAAGATGAAAACGGAGTTTCCATGAATGCTGTTAAAATACCTCCCTATGTTCAGGAACATATGCACCTTGTTTATGCCATACGTACAGGGAATTATGTAAATGAAGCCGAACAGACTGCCCTTTCAACACTTACTGCAATTATGGGAAGGACAGCTGCCTATACGGGCCGTCTGATAACCTGGGATGAAATTTTTAAATCTGACGTGGCTCTGGGTCCTGCCAAAATTGAGTTTGGACCCGTTGATATGGTTTTCGAGGTTCCTGTACCGGGTACTCCGATTGCACTGTAATCTGATTTTCTTTTCATAATAATTAAATATAGCAATATGTCACAAAAATCATCAAGAAGGGAATTTGTTAAACGATCATCTGCTCTCGTGGCAGGTGCAATAGTACTTCCTCAGATCATTCCTTCCTCCGCCTTTGGAATGGGTGGAAAGGTAGCACCAAGCGATCGGATTGTTTTTGGTTTGATAGGAGCCGGTTCTCAGGGCATGAGCGATCTGAGAGACTTCTATAGACTCGACAATCAGGTTCAGTTCGTCGCATTATGCGATGTTGACGCCAACAGGCTGGCAAAAGCCAAAGAGACGGTTGATGCTGCAAATAAAAACACCGACTCCAGAACATATGGTGACTACAGGGAGTTGCTTGAAAAGGAGACGCTTGATGCGATGCTGATAGCTCTGCCTGATCATTGGCATGGCATTATCTACTCGGCAGTGGCTAACAAAAAGATCAATGTCTATGGGGAGAAGCCTGTATGCCGGACCATAAAGGACGGACAGACTATTGTAAGTGCTGTTAAAAACAACAATATTACCTGGCAGACCGGAAGCTGGCAGAGATCACAGGCTCATTTTCACCGCGCATGTGAACTTGTAAGGAATGAACGCGTGGGAAAGGTTAAAAGGATCGAGGTCGGATTGCCTGACGGTGGAAATGGAATAGGAACACCACCTGTTATGCCGGTTCCGCCTGAACTTAACTGGGAGATGTGGCTCGGACCTGCACTAAAAGTTCCGTATCGGGGAGTTTCACACTGGGATTGGCGCTGGATTCTTGATTATTCAGGAGGTCAGCTCACCGACTGGTCAGGCCATCATATCGATATTGCAAACTGGGGAGCCGATCTTGAACATACCGGGCCGGTTGAGATAACAGGAAAAGGCTGTTACCCTGCCGAGGGTATCTATAATGTCCCCTTCGAGTATGATTTTCTCTGCAAATATGCAAATGGTATTGAAATGAGGGTGGCAAACTCATCAAGATATCCTCTCGGGATGGGTACAACATGGTATGGAGATCTTGGATGGATCCATGTCGACAGAGGTAATAAACTTACGGCTTCTGATCCTGAATTGCTTAAAGAAGAAATAGGCGAAAATGAAATTCATCTTTATAAGAGTGATAATCACTATCAGAACTTCATAGATTGCGTTAGGTCAGGCAAACCAACAATTGCTCCGGTCGATGTGGCATACAGGGCAATTTCCGTTGGCCTGTTAGGCGAAATAGCCATGACAACAGGACAGACAATCAAATGGGACCCGGATAAACAGGTTATTATCGGAAATGCAGAAGCAAGTCGTTTATTGAGCCGTCCTTATACCCAGCCATGGACATTACCAACAGTTTAACAGAAATCGAGATGAAAAAGAAATATTTACTTTTATTATTAGTCGCAGGTTTAATTACCTTCTTCACTGCCTGTAAAAATGAGGCCGTATATAAAACATTGCTCATTACAGGTCAGAATAGCCAAAACTGGAAAGCCAGTTCCCCGGTCCTGAAACAGATCCTCGATGAGACCGGGTTGTTTATGACCGACATTGTGATCACTCCTGAAAAAGGTGGTGACATGAGTACCTTCAATCCTGATTTTTCTAAGTATAAGCTTGTAGTTCTGGACTATAATGGTGATCCGTGGTCAGAAAAGACAAAGACAGGATTCCTGAACTTTGTCAGGAATGGCGGGGGCGTTGTTGTTTACCATGCTGCCGATAATTCATTTCCCGAATGGGAAGAGTATAATAAGATTATTGGTCTGGGAGGCTGGGGAAACCGCGATGAGAAATCAGGGCCCTATGTTTTCTACAAAGGCAATGATATAGTCAGAGATGATACTTCAAAAGGTATCGCAGGTATATACGGAGACAGAAGGGAGTTCACAGTGAAATTCAGGGATACTGAGCACCCTATAACCAAAGGGTTACCGGTTAACTGGCTGCATGGCAATGATGAACTCTTCAGTATGCTCCGCGGACCGGCTGAAAATATGGAGATTCTTGCTACTGCTTATTCAGGTGTAAGAGGAAACCGCCGGCCTGCTCCTTCTGCTGCTCCTTCTGAACGTCCTTCACAGCCACCTAGGGATGAACCGGTATTAATGACAGTCACCTATGGTAAGGGAAGAATTTTCCATACTGTTCTTGGTCATGCCGATGAAGGTGGAGGACCAGCCATGCAGTGTGTGGGATTTATTGTGACCTTGCAGCGTGGAGCCGAGTGGGCAGTTACCGGCAATGTAACCCAGAAAATTCCTTTCGATTTTCCGACAACAGCAGGAGTTGTTCTTCGTCCCGACTTCAAAGAGATCACTCTCGATGATGCTATGGATAACATAGGGAGCTATGATATATCGAAAAGCACAAGGTATTTTACCTGTCTTCAGTATCATATACGCAATATGAACGGTGATGTAAATAAACTGGCCGGGATTGAGCAAAAAATGGTAAAGGTGCTTGCGAGTAAAGAAGCAAGCGCTGACTCAAAGAAGCTCCTTCTTCGTGAACTTAGCCTGATGGGATCCGATTATTCCATTCCTTTTATTAAAGAACTTGTTTCGGATACCGATTTAAAAGATGAAGCTGAATTCGCACTTGCAAGACTTCAGCAGACAAAATAGATAAATTCAATCAATATTCTCTGTGCACGGGGATTTTGAAAAAGAATTTTTTAACCGCAGAGAACGCAAAGTCCGACTTCGCCAACAATTTTACACTCAAGCCTTGGTGAATGTGTAAGCTCCGGCGGATAAAAACGCAAAGTACGCAAAGTTTAAAATATGTATTTTTTTTCTTTGCGACCTTTGCGAATACCTTAGCGATCTTTGCGGTTAATGCATTCTGTATGGGTATACTAACCGTGCCTTGTTTGGCAGGTTAACATTGATAATATAATAGTTTATCGATATGCTTTCTCTCATAATACCGGTATTCAATGAAGAAAATCTTATCGATGAGCTGGTCAGAAGGACTATCTCATCCCTTGAATCATTTATTCAGGATTATGAGGTGATTTTTGTCGATGACGGAAGCACCGACGGGAGCCTGAACAGATTATTGCTCCTTCAGAAATCAAACAGGAAGATCAAAATTCTTGCATTATCAAAGAATTTCGGACATCAGGCAGCTTATACTGCCGGACTTGAACATGCTAAAGGTGAGATCGTGGCAATGATGGATGGCGATCTGCAGGATCCTCCTGAACTGCTGGCCGAAATGTACAGGAAAATAACCCGGGAGGATTTTGATATTATCAGCGGTAAGAAAACCGGCAGAAAAGGTAATAAAGGACGTATGATGTGTGCTTTTTTATTTCATATCTTTTTCAGGCGGATTGGCGAGATCAGGAATATGGAGAATTATGGCAACTATTCTATGATGAGGCGTGAAGCGGTTGATGCACTTCTATCCATGAAAGAAAAGGTCAGATATCTTCCCGGTCTGCGGACATTTATCGGATTCAGGCAGGGAGATGTGGAATTTGTACGAGAAGACCGCTTCAAAGGTAATCCTAAAATGACTCTTCGCAAGCTGTTTGTACTCGCAGCAGATGCCATTTTTTCTTTTTCCAGATTCCCCATAAGGTTCTGCCTCATAATGGGAACGATTGGCACAGTCGTTTTTCTGGGAGCAGGCATTTATGTTCTGATTGCCAAAGCCTGGGGATTTGCGATATTGGGTTGGTCATCAACACTTCTCAGCATTTATTTTCTCGGATCAATTCAGCTGGTCTTTCTGGGCATCCTGGGTGAATATGTATACAGAAGCTATAAGGAAACACAGAATCGTCCGGTCTACTTTGTCAAAAAATTTTATGATGACTGTCCTGAGGAAAAATGAGAGTGGCCCGACTAAAATATATTTTTTATCTTTCTGCTGCATTCCTCCTTCTGATTATGCTTCTGACAGTCAGGGATGCCGGTGTTTCATGTGATGAGGTACTCCATTATGATCAGTCGGTATCCGTATATAAATATTTTGCATCTCACGGAGAAGATAAATCTGCCCTAAATACTCCGGTTACGAATCTTAAATACTATGGCCAGTCGTTCGACAACATAGTTACAATACTTACCAGATGGTTCAGCATTGATGATGTTTACAGCTTTCGTCACCTAATGAGTTCTGTGGCCGGCTGGCTCGCAATACTGATAACGGCTCTTTTTGCCGTATGGCTTGCAGGGTATCGTGCCGGAATATTGGTCCTGATAATATTTGCAGTATCACCGACTTTTATGGGACATTCCCAGAATAACCTGAAAGACATACCATTTGCACTGGCATATATTTCAAGTATTTTCTTTACTCTGAAATTTCTTGATTCGGGAACGAAACGATTATTCCCTGTTATAATCTTTCTGACTGTCAGTCTTGCATTTGCAATGAGTATAAGGGCGGGAGGATTACTTGTGATCTGCTATCTCTATTTATTCTTTTTTGTCTTTTATCTGGTTAAATATCTGCAAGACAGAAGAATAGACTTTGCCGGGATCAGAACAAAATTTTTATGGATAATTGCGGTTACAGTTGTCTCATGGGCATTAAGCATCCTGTTATGGCCTTTTGCTCTTCAGAGTCCGGTAAAAAATGTAATCGAATCGTACCATGTGATGGCTCATTTCCCCGACACCTTCCGTCAGGTATTTGAGGGAAAAGTGGAATGGTCAGATTATATGCCCTGGTACTACCTTCCAAAATCAATGGCCATAACAATACCGGTTATTGTGATGGCAGGTCTTCTTCTTTTCATTATTACAGCACGGGTAAAATTAATGCAGGGGAAAATCTTAATGTATGGATTTGTAATCTTTACCGTACTGTTTCCTGTTGTTTTTGTGATCTTTGAGAAATCGAATCTCTACAGTTCATGGAGGCAGTTCCTGTTTGTTTATCCCGGAATCGTACTTCTGGCATCGATCGGCTTCCATTTTTTATTTGAGCATGCCGGTCATAAATATTCAAAATGGGGGATTGTCCTGATCATTGCAGTTCTTTCGGTTCATCCTCTGAAATTCATGATAAGTAATCATCCATATTATTATTTGTACTTCAATCAACTGGTCGGGGGATTGAAAGGAGCATACACAAACTATGAAACTGATTATTATTATGTCACCCAGACTGAAGCTTCGGAATGGCTTATTGATTATCTCAGGGAGAAAAACATAACTGGTCCAGTAAAGGTTAAAGCAACTTATTCCGTGCAATGGCAGTTCAGGGATCATCCTGAAATTGAGACTTCTTATTTCAGATATGAAGAGAGAAGCATGGAAGACTGGGATTATGCTATCGCAGTAAGCAGATATATTTCCCCCTTTCAGTTAAGAAATAAAGACTGGCCGCCGGAAAATTCCGTTCATACTTTATATGCTGATGGTATTCCTGTCTGTACGGTTCTCGAAAGAAGATCGAAAGATGATTACTACGGATATCTTGCTCTTAAAGAGGGCAGGAGCAGGGATGCGATCGGGTTATTTGAAAAAGCTTTAAAGTATGATGATTGTGATGAGATGTTTTTTTATAATTTTGGGGCGGCTCTGTATAATGACGGACAATATCAGAAGGCAGACTCTGTTCTTAAACAGGGATTAAAGATAAATCCTGATTTCGAACCCATACTGATGTACCTTGGTAATATCTGCGTTGCTCAGAACAGAAAAGATGAAGCAATATTGTATTATGAAAGAGTTATCAGGGCTGACAGAAAATACTTTGATGCATATGTCGGATTGTCGGAACTATTGATTGACAGTGATATAAAAAGAGCAAGAGTGCTGCTTAGAAAATGCCTGACAATGAGTCCGAGGTATAAGCCGGCAATTGTTGCACTGGCTGATACCTACAGGGAATCTGATCCGGATATAGCCGGGAAGTATGATGAACTTGCAAACACTATTAACTAATTTATAAAAAGTAAAAAATGAAAAAATCGATTCTGGTCTTCTCAATGACAGCACTTCTTCTCCTTTCCGGTTTGAATATTGTATTCGGACAGGTACAGCCTGCTCCGAAGAAAGATACCGTTAATATGGATACCGATGCAAAACCCCAGTTCTATTATCCTACTGAAGATGAAAAGGCAGAGTCCAAAGGAGGTTCATCTTCAGTCATAGCAATCGTAGGCGGAGCTGTTGTGCTGGCCGGCGCTGCCGGATTTTTCCTTCTCCGGAAGAAAAAATAATTGAAGGCGCAGATTTGTAAACCGTGACTTAAAGCCGGGAAGACGCGGAACATTAAATTTCACCACGGAGAACATGGATTAACATGGATTAAATCCGTGATAGTCCTTGTAATCCGTGGTGAGAATTATGCAAAGCTCGTGTGGATTTTCGCCCTTGAGCCCTCGCGCCTTTGCGCCGTTACACCTCAGATACTTACCCAGATATTTCCCGCCCTGTCCGACTCAACAACTGAGTGGATAAACTTCATACCCCTGACGCCGTCGTGAACAGTCGGAAATTCACCCGGGGTATATTTCTGGCCTCTGATAGATTTCGCAGTGCCTTTATATATGTTTGCCAGCGCTTCGTAGATACCCTCAGGATGGCCGGCTGGCATCGTATGACCTGCTTCGGCTAGCTGTCCGTTATATCCGTGTGCCGGCTTGAACACTTTTGTCGGTTCATTGTCGCTCAGCATATAAAGATAATTTGGATTCTCCTGGCTCCATTTGAGACTTGCTCCTGAACCATAGACAGCTATTGTAAGATTGTTTTCCTCCCCGCCGCATACCTGGCTTGCCCTTATGACACCCCTGAGATTTTTGCTGAAGCGAATCAGCACTGTTCCATCCAGATCAAGCCTGACATCTTCTTTAACAGGATTAAGATCGGAGAGAACTTCTTTAACCTCCAGACCGGTAGTATATTCAATCAGGTTAAAGGCATGAACCCCGATATCTCCCATACAGCTGCTTACTCCGGCATGTTTGGGATCGAGTCTCCATACCCCGGTTATTCTGCTGCCGGTACCATGAATGATTGAATTAATCCAGCCCTGGTAGTATTGTGCATCAATACGCTGTATTGTGCCAAGTACACCACTGGCTATCATATCTCTCATCTGTCGGATCATAGGATATCCTGTATACGTATGGGTAAGAGCGAAGGTCAGCTTCTTTTCTGCAACAAGTTTTTCCAGATCCAGTGCTTCAGCCACAGTCATTGTCATGGGCTTTTCACATACCACGTGAAAACCTGCTGTCAGGAAGCTTTTGGCAAAGGAATAATGGAGAGCATTGGGTGTCACAATTGCTACTACCTCCATACGTTCATCTGCCGGCAGGGCAGACTCTCCCTTTATAAGTGCATCGACACTTTCATAACATCGGGAAGCAATTATATTTTCCTCTTTTGCAAATGTTTTGCTTTTTTCAAAGTCAGAATCAAATACTCCGCAAACAAGTTCATAATCATTGCATATCCTTGAGGCACGGCGGTGTGCGTCACCAATAAAGGCTCCGGTACCTCCGCCAATCATACCCATTTTTATTCTCTTCATAATTATTTTTTAAAGTGTTATTACTTATAAACTCTGTGGCACCAGGCGTCGGGCGTCGGGCAATCCGGGCTTCAGGCGTCGGACGTCAGGGGTCAGGAAATCCGGGCGCCAGGTTTGTTTCAGACGTTAATTTATTAAGTGATATAGTCTATTTCTTTTCAAATGCTGCATCAAAAGCGATACCGGAAGCCGGGAAATCAACCCTGCGTACAAACTCACATGCTTCCCTGGCTCCGAATTCCCTGTCCATACCGCTGTCCTCCCATTCAACTGATAGCGGTCCCATGTAATTTATACGGTTGAGCGCCCTGATAATCTCTTCAAAATTGGTGTTGCCATGCCCCAGGCTTCTGAAATCCCAGTAACGACCCCTGGTCCCGAATTCTGTATGACCGCCGAAAACACCTGCCTCAACTGGCACTTTGGACCACCAGGCATCTTTCATGTGTACATGGAAGATCTTTCCGGCGAATGCATAAATAAATTCCACATAGTCAACTCCCTGGTAGCCGAGGTGTGAAGGATCGAAGTTAAAGCCAAAGTTGGGATGATTGTTTATCGCATCCAGTGCACGCTTAGCCGATACGATATCGAAAGCAATCTCAGTCGGATGAGCTTCGAGAGCAAAATGAATGCCCAGTTCATGATATTTATCAAGGATCGGTGTCCAGCGTTCTGCAAAATCAGCATAACCTTTATCCAGCATAGCTTGCGTAACGGGCGGAAATGAATAGATAAGATGCCAGATAGAACTGCCGGTAAAGCCGGTTACAGTATCTACTCCGAATCTTTTTGCAGCTGCGGCGGTACTGATCATTTCGCGTGCAGCTCTCTGGCGGACTCCTTCAGGATTTCCGTCTCCCCACACGTAATCAGGCAGAATGCTTTTATGCCTCTCATCTATCAGATCGCAAACCGCCTGACCCACAAGGTGATTGGCAATAGCATATACTTTAAGTCCGTACTTTTCAAGAGTCTCATGCTTTTTGCGGCAATAGGCTTCATCAGCTTTATTCACCTCAAAATGATCCCCCCAGCAGGCAATTTCCAAACCGTCATAACCAAACGACTTAGCTTTCTGACATACAGTTTCAAATGGCAGATCTGCCCATTGTCCTGTAAATAGTGTAACCGGTCTGCTCATAATTCAATATTTTTTGTTAATAATTAAAAATGTGAAGGAAGGCGGAAGTCATAAGCCCGGAGGCTGAACATGATCTTCTGTTCCTGCTCCGGTCTTATTTCTTCCTGTCCTCAGATTTTCTGACACCAATTAAAAATTTTCTGATAATTTACATCAAAAGTCGATTCAGTATTATTCTTTTACAATACAGGTACTCTTCCCGGTGTCCATGGTGCTTTCACTGTGTTGAGCTGTAAGTTAAGCTTCTGAAGGTCTTCACCTGCCTTTTTGACTCTTGTAAGTACGGGAGGGAAATCTTTCTTCAGTATATCAAGCTGTTCTTTGGCAATAATTGTGATATCACCGCTTGTACCATAGCTCGCAGATGCCATCTCGCTGAGTCTCTGTGACAGAGGTACAGCCATTGGAGGAAGCTCTTCCTCACTTGCTGGTGCCTCCGGGCCGTTGAATATGAACATGATTTTATCAAGCTCATCATTTATCCTTTCAGCCTCTTTCATCATTTCGTCTGTGGCTTTTGGAGTCTGATGTATTGCCTGCATCACTGCATTAATATTATTGATAAGTTCACTGGTATAGCTCATTGTACCGTAAATGGTCCTTGCAAGATCGGAAGCCTCGTCTATCCATGCATATTTTGCTTTGAGGTCAGTTGCGGGGAATGTTGCAAGATTCAGGGGTTTACATACAAACGGGACTGCAGGAACAAGATCTTTTATTTCTCCTTTTGCAAAAAGTGAAAGGGAAACTTTATAACTGCCCGGCATTGCCTCTATTCCGCGTCCGCCTCCGCCTCCGCCTCTTCTGCCGGCTGTGGCAACACTGACAGGCTGATATTTTGTTGTTGTTACAGGTGAGATACTTTCATAGGTGAAATTCCAGGTTATCCTGTTAACTCCCTTTGATGCCGACTTATAGAGTCGTTTTACAACATTGTTATTCTCATCGGTTATTGTGAATATCAGGTAAGGCTTGATCTCTTTTGCCTCTGCATCCAGATCGGCAATCGATGGCTGGGGTATCGGTTCACCTTTTTCGAAAAGAGCCTTTTCCTTTTCCTGCCTAATTGCCTTTGCTGTCTTCGGCACATCTTTAACATAATAGGTTATTGTTGCCCCGAATTCAGGATTGGGTGCCTTGAAGTACATTGAGCCCTGGTTGCTGAATCCGCTTGACTGTACGTACATTTTTGCATCCTTTATGGGGAAGATCCAGGCGTCATTATCGAGGATTTCTTTTTTATAGTTCCTTATAGGAGAATAGTCGTCAAGGATATAAAAACCTCTCCCGAATGTTCCGATGACAAGGTCGGATTCGCGCTCCTGCAATGCTATATCACGCACTGCAATGGTTGGCAGACCCGATTTGAATTCGATCCATTCATTCCCGCCATCAACGGAAAAGTAAAATCCGAATTCTGACCCTGCAAAGAGGAGCAGAGGGTTGACATTATCCTGTTCAATTGTGTGAATGCTCCCGTTCTCAGGCAGTTTGCCGGTGATGGATGTCCATGTTTTTCCCTTGTCGGAACTTTTCAGGATGTATGGTTTGAAATCATCGCTCAGCATATTATTAAATGTGGCATATACCACATTCTCATCGAATTTGTCAGGAAGGATATCGCTTACATAGGTATATTCGGGTATCCCCGGAAAGCTTGTGTATTTGGTCCAGTTCTTTCCGCCGTCTTCAGTAACAGCTATAACACCGTCATCGGTGCCTGCATAAATGAGATCCTTTTTTGCTTTTGATTCCGCAAGAGATACTATCAATCCCCACAGCGAGGTAGATACATCTTTTGCCACTGCATCTACACTCCAGTACTTGCCCATAACCTTGAACTTGTTACGGTCCTCATTTCTTGAGAGGTCACCTGATATTTCCTCCCAGCTCCGGCCACGGTTATCGCTTCGGAATACTTTATTTGCAGCAATATAGATCCTTTCCCTGTTGTGCGGGCTTATAATAAGAGGAGTATCCCAGTACCAGCGGAAAGTCTTTTCTCCTTCGGCAGGTAATGGTTTTATGCTAACTGCTTCTTCGCTCTTCTTATCCCAGAGAGCCGCATTTCCATACTGCGATTCTGTATATACAATATTCTCATTTACAGGATCAACGGCTACCCAGAAACCGTCTCCGCCTACTGTCACTTTCCAGTCGTCGTTGACAACACCGTCCCTGTTGATATTTCCCGATGGCCCTCCCATAGAGTTATTATCCTGTGTTCCGCCATAAACATTATAAAAAGGGAATGAATTATCCACACAGACCCTGTAGAATTGTGTCACCGGCAGGTTCGACTTGAATATATAATTCTCGCCGGCATCAAATGTCTCATAAATGCCGCCGTCGCCACCGATATAGAAGTGTTTTGTATCGTCAGGATCTATCCATAAAGCATGATCATCCACATGTCTCTGGTTATTGCCAACGGTTGTCCATGTTTTTCCGCCGTCGACAGTCACCTTCGAAACGGTCTCGGTGCTGTACACCTTGTCCACATCTTTCGGATCGCAGTAGATCTCATTATAATACTGCCCGCTCGATGCATAGGAGCTCATCTTCTGCCACGACGCTCCCCTGTCCTCTGACCTGAAGAAACCACTTGATTCGCCTGCAGCTTCCATAATAAGATATATTACGTCGGGATTGACAGGTGAGACAGCAATTCCCATACCTCCGATATCGACTGATGGCAGTCCTTTCATTATTTTGTTCCATGTTTTACCGGCATCTTTTGACTTATAAACAGCTGATTCCGGTCCACCGCCTATTTTTGTATAAACATGCCTTCTTCTCTGTTCAGATGTTGCATATATTACATCCGGATTACGAGGGTCGAGGACTACATTATTGACACCTGTGTTTTCACTGATCTCAAGCACTTTATTCCAGGTTGTTCCTCCATCAGTACTCTTGTAAAGACCACGGTCTCCCCCGGGCCCCCATATAGATCCTTCCGCAGCAACATAAACCACATCGGTGTTACGCGGATCGATAGCGATCATGCCGATCTGTCTCGATTGTTTCAGACCCATATTTTTCCAGCTGGCACCCCCGTCCTCGGACTTATAGATGCCGTCGCCGTAACCAAGCTGGCGCTGAGAGTTGTTTTCACCTGTACCTGCCCAGATAACCGAAGGATTCTCAGGATCCATTTTCAGGCATCCGATGGAATAGGCGCCGTATTTATCAAATACAGGTTTCCAGGTGGTACCATTGTTTGTTGATTTCCAGATACTTCCGGCTGAGACACCGACATAGATCTCTGAATGATTTAAAGGATTAACTGCAAAATCGGAGATCCTGCCTGAAGCCCATGCCGGTCCGATACTACGGAATGATAATCCTCCGAATGTAGCTGACGTAAGACCGGCTTCCTTTTTCACAGGCTCTTTTGCAGACTCTTTTTTCTTTTGTGCTGCCAGGGGATTTGAGCAAATTAAAAATCCCAGCAGAACGGTGATGAAAATGTTTTTTTTCATTTTAAGACTGTTTATGAGGGTTGGTATTAAGATTCATGCTAAGATAAGAAAATCCTTCACATTCAATCTTCACATTCCTTTCGAATTTGTTTACTTTGCATCATATTTTACAACATATAATTTATGACAGACACCTCAGCCGTAATACTCAATCACAGGTCAATCAGAAAATATTCAGCCGACCCTGTGGATGATAAGCTTCTCAATGATATTCTCACAATGGGTTGCCGCACTTCCACCACTGGCAATATGCAGGTTTACAGCATCATTGTAACGCGTGATGAAGAGAAGAAGAGAGAACTTTCGCCGTTTCATTTTAATCAGAAGATGGTTACTGAGGCTCCCGTTGTACTTACATTCTGTGCCGACTTCAACAGGTTCAATATGTGGTGCAAACTCAGGAAGGCAGAGCCGGGATATAATAACTTCATCTCTTTTATGACTGCCGCCATCGATGCGCTGCTTGTTGCCCAGACGGTATGCATTGCTGCAGAATCGGAAGGTCTGGGTATTTGTTACCTGGGCACCACAACATATATGGCTCATAAAATCATTGAATTGTTTAAGCTGCCCAAAGGAGTCGTTCCTGTTACAACTGTTACTCTCGGCTGGCCGGCTGAGAAGCCTGAAAAGGTTGACAGGCTGCCGCTCGGGGCCATAATTCATAATGAATCTTATCACGATTATTCAAGTGCTGACATTGATGATTATTACAGAGCCAGAGAGGAGAGGAGTGACTCTCTTCAGTTTGTGAAGGAGAACAATAAGGAGACACTGGCCCAGGTATTTACAGATGTAAGATACAAAAAGGCTGATAATGTTTACTTTTCTGATGTCCTGCTGCAGGTTCTGAAGGATCAGGGCTTTATGGAGCAATAAGGAGCCCCCCTGCCCCATAGCCGTCAACCTAAGGATTAAAGTTTAGTAAATATATATAATATAGGGGGGTATGCAAAACGCAACTCTCTGATTTTAAAAATTCTTTGGCTGAAGTTTTTACTTCAGAAGAGTTAGAGTCTACGGCCAGAGAGACTGGGTTTTATAAACGAGCATCTAAGGTAAAACCTGCTGTGTTCTTTGATTTATTAATGTATGACATGAGTTCCGTGGCATCTAAAAGCCTGAGCCAGCTTTCAATTGAAGCAAGGTCCGAACATGACATTGGTGTTACAAAACAAGCAATCGACAAAAAGTTTAATGAACACACTTTGTCTTTCATTAAGAAGCTGATTGAAAAGCAGCTATCGGTCGAATTAGACCTTAATATTGATGCAGGATGGATGAGTTCATTTAATAGGGTTCCTATTAAAGATGGAACACGTTTCCACCTTCCGGAAGAATACAAGGATTATCTCCCTGGTTCTGGGGGTAGCGGTTCCAAAGCAGGAGCGTGTATTCAATTTGAGTTTGATTTAAAAAGTGGTCAAATAGAAGTTATGGATCTTACAGCTTCCAACAGGCCGGATGTTAAAGATGCGCAGGAGTCAATGGACAATGTGAAAAAAGGTGACCTGATCATAAGAGATCTTGGATATTATGCTTTTAAATCGTTGATCAATATCATAAAAAAAGAAGCCTTCTTTATCTCCAGACTAGGAGCTAAGGCGAATGTTTTTGAGATGAAAACAGAGAGTTTAAAAAAACTTGATTTTAAAGTAGTCTACAATCAGATGAAGAGAGGTAAACTATCGAGGATTTACAAAGATGTATTTATTGGTTCTGAAGAAAAGATCCCCGTCAGGTTGGCAATAGAACTCATGCCTGATGATGTTTATGAGGAGCGAATGAGAAAGATTAAAAAGCTACATAAGAAAAAGGGACGTCAAACCAGCGAAAAATATAAGCTTTTAGCCCGATTCAATCTCTTCATTACCAATGTTACCAGAGAAGTATTGCCGGATGAAGTCATATCTTCTCTTTACAGGATGCGCTGGCAGGTAGAGTTGATATTCAAGATATGGAAATCTGTATTTGGCATACATAATGTTCGTAAAATGAAGTATTATCGTTGGTTATGCCTATTGCACTTCAAGTTACTTATGATGATAGTTAATTGGAACATAATCATGACACAACGTAACTATCATTATCGATGGAAGGGAAAGTTGTTAAGTCTTAATAAATGTTTTAAGACCTTGTTTGACAATATCTATCGATTACGGGAAACTCTCAGACTTGGAAGGAAAGGAATAGTTAAATTTATTCAGTGGGCAAATAGAATATTAAACGAAAATCATTGGCTGGAGAAAAAGAAAAATAAAGTGGGACTAGAAAATATATTTTATATAATGTTTTGCAAATCAAATGTATATGTGTATATTTAGAAAAGAAAACGGGACGCACGTCCAAAGTAGCATCCCGTTAAAAATCAAAAAAAAGTTCTTTAATATGAGTAAAATTACAACATTCAACCCCGTTCTCCAAAGGGATGGGCAAAAAAATAGTCATGCCGTTAATTATCAGACAGATATAAATTTTTATCAATCCTTAAGTTGACGGCTATGCCCCCTGCCCCCCTAAAGGGGGGTTAATCCAGCCTTCTTCCCAGGAGCGGATTCCTCACGCTGGCTAGGATTTGCAATCCGTGCCCTTTAAACCTTTTTAACCGCAGAGGACGCAAAGTTTTAGCAAAGTTAAGACACAGTAATTAAACTCTTTGCGTGCTTTGTGTATTAATCCGCCGGAGCTTTAGCAAAGGCGGACTTTGCGCACTCCCGATGCTTCGGTCGGGATCTTCGCTTCGCTTCGATTTGCGATTAATGGATTTAAATTTTTCCATAGCCCTGTCATTCTTCTGTTTTAGTGTGACTCAGGTAAATACCAGCTAATTTTTCCCCCTTCAGGGGGATGTCGTGTACGCCTTCAGGCTACACGACAGGGGGCACTAATTACTTACCTGAACTCTATCTTCATCTCACCTGCAATCGCAGCCAGATCATCCCTAATTGCAGGAACAAGCTTAATCCCATCCCTCATGTTTATCTCAGTCGCCTCTCTTTCGGGGTCTCCCGGAATAAGAACACGGTCCTGACCTTTAGCCGGTTTTGCAGCTCTGAATGTTTCAATCCATTCATCCATTTTCGCCTTGAACTCATTTGCAGTCTGGAAGGCATCTATCCTCATGGCGCCGAAAAAATGTCCTGTTCCTTCACCGACTTTCTTTTCAAGCACCGGCAGATAGGCAACACTTGGCGGTACAAAGGGCCCGAAGTTAGCCCCGCTGAACACTGCAGAGAATATATCCACTACCGATGAAAGACAATACCCTTTATGGCTGCCGTGCACCCTGTCTCCACCGAGGGTAAGCATCGAACCTCCACGTTTGAGGATTGTGGGATCATCTGACGGATTACCATCTTTATCCTGGACATACCCGAATGGCACCTTTTCTCCTTTTTTTTCAGCTACGGCAAGCTTCCCGCGGGCTACAGGCGTTGTGGCAAAATCGGCAACAAAAGCAGGCTGCTGCCCGGCCGGTATAGCAACTGCAATCGGATTGGTTCCCATCATCCTGCTTATTGAGAAGGTGGGAGCTACAAGCGGATTGGCGTTGGTCAGACAGATACCCACCATATCATGATCAAGCGCCATCATTGAATAATAACCCGCAATACCGAAATGGTTGGAATGCCTGGTGGCCACCCAGCCTGTTCCGGCTGATTTTGCCTTTTCAATGGCTATCTCCATCGACCGGCGCGCCGATACCATCCCGACGGCATTATCTCCGTCAACAACTGCGGTGCTTGGCGATTCATGAACTATCCTTACATCCGGGTTTGTATTGATCCTTCCTGCCTTCCATAATTCATAATAATCTTTTATCCTTATCATCCCGTGAGAGGAATGGCCCCTCAGTTCCGCTGCAAGAAATACATCGGCAATTATCTCCGCATCATGGCTGCTGCATCCCATCGTCATGAAGAAACGCCTGGTAAACTCAAGTAAATAATTATAACTGTACATAATTTTGGTTAATGAATTAATATTTCTTTAAGGCACGGATTACAAATCCGCGCCAGCGGTTATATTTTTTCACCACGGATTACACGGATTTTCACGGATAAAATCTGTGTCAACCCGTGTTCTCTGTGGTATAATAAAAGCTCCACTCTTCCCGGTATTCAGGCACGGATTACAAATCCGCGCCGGCGGGATATTTTTTCACCACGGATTACACGGATTTTCACGGATCAAATCCGTGTCAACCCTTGTTCTCCGTGGTATAATAAAAGCTCCACTCTTCCCGGCATTCAGGCACGGATTACAAATCCGCGCCAGCGGGTTACCGATTACCGATTACAGATTACCGGTCACCACACCCTCGCCCCATCGCCCCATCGCACAGTCGCCCCACGCCTCACGCCTCACGCCGCACACCGCACGCCTCACTTCTTCATCTTCTCCGGATATGGAGGACGAACAGGCTCCACCTGTGGATTCTTCGCCAGCTCCTGAAGAGCCACTTCTATCGCTTTCTCAAGCTGAGGATCATGTCCCTTAATAACCTCCGCAGGCAATTGCTCAACCTCGATATCAGGTGCAACACCTACATTCTCAACAACAAATCCGTCTTTAGTCCATATAGCAACATTCGGAGCGGTAACCGATCCTCCGTCGAGGAACTCGGGGAACCCCAGTATCCCTACCAGTCCGCCCCATGTTCTCTTGCCTACCAGTGTTCCCACCTTGAACTTCCTGAACATCCAGGGCAGCATATCGCCTCCCGATCCTGCCGTCTCATCGATTATCATAACCTTTGGTCCCTGTATGGAAGCGCTGGGAGATTTGAGATCAATTCCGTACCTCATATTCCAGTATGCCTGAAGAGGCCTCTGCAGTATGTCGATATAATAATCAGCCAGCGATCCCCCGGCATTGAATCTCTCATCAATTATTACAGCTTTCCTGTTTGCCTGGGGAAAGAAATATCTTTTAAAATATTCATAACCTGCTGCTGATGTGTTCGGAACATATATATATGCGACCTGTCCTTTTGTTGCTTCTGTCACTTTTTTCAGATTTCCCTCTACCCAGTCGCGGTTCCTTAAGGAGAACTCATTGCCTATCGGAACAACCTTCACAACCCTCGATCCGGCATAGTCGGGCTTATCATTGATAGTCAGTTCGATTAATTTTCCGCTGGTGTTTTCAAAGAAGCTGAAGAAATTCTTATCAGCAGTAACATCCTTACCATTAACAGCAAGGATATATTCTCCTTCTTTAATGTTCAGTCCGGGCTCGGTCAGAGGCGATCTGAGATCAGGATTCCAGTTGAGTCCGCTGTAGATGGTGGCTATCCGGTACCTGTTCCCTTCAATGACATAATCTGCACCCAGCAATCCTCCGCTTACAGGTTTGGGATCATAAAGCCTGTCGCCCCCCGCGGAAATACGGTGATGACCTACACCAAGCTCGCTGCCCATCCACTGGATAACCCTGTTCAGATCGTTCCTGCATGCCAGATCGGGAAGAAACGCCGAATATTTTACCTTCATCGCTTTCCAGTCGGCGCCATGCATTCCGGGATCATAGAAATAGTCGCGGTTGACCCGCCATGCTTCATCAAAGATCTCAGGCCATTCTGCCTCCGGATCAATCTTGACTGTGATAGCTGCCGTGTTTAATATCCCTTTACCGGGCTCAGGTTTTTTTCCCGTTGCAGTGATGCCGTAAACCTGCCCTTTAACATAAAACATCTTCTTGCGGTCGGCTGAAACCAGATAACCGTCCATATCCATCACTTCGCTGTCCTTACGTTCCTTTATATCGTACTTATGCATCGCTGAAGTTCCTGACCTGTTTTCGGGATTCACTATATATAAAACTTCACCTGTTGCTCCGACATTGAGATTGGAATAGCTTCCTGCAGGAACAGGTATATTAACGATCCTGCCTGTAATACCGTCCGGCTCAATCTTTAATGCTGCAGTTTTTTCCGGCGCAGGAGGGGGTGTCTTAGCATCTTTCTTACTCTTTTCTGGATGTTTTGCAGGTTCAGCCGTTTCCTTCTTTATACTCTCCTCATCACTCTCTTTTGCAAAAGGGGAGGTGATATCTTTCCTGAGTGTGGCAAGGTAAATGGTGTTAGTCATCCTCATATCCTGGTTTGAAAGGTCGAACCAGTTGACCACCGGACCTGCATCGGTTGATGCAAAGAAATATATATACTCACCGTTCGGATCAAACACAGGCTCTGAGGCATCGCTCATGCCATCCGTTACCGGGAATGATTTTTGCTGATCGACGGAATAGAGATTTATCATTCTGAAATTTGTACTGAGCAGCTTTGTATAGAGTATCCATTTTGAGTCGGACGACCAGTTGCCGAATATCTCTCTGAAAGCTCCCGGAAAATATACCTCGTCGGAATCAACTTTTATTATGTTGCCCGATTCCACATCAATAACATAGAGATTTCTGCCGTTATCGACGAATGCAATCTTTTTGCTGTCGGGCGACCACCTGGGATAGGCATAAAATCCTGTTCCCGTTAGCCTAAATGACTTTGGTTCGCCTTTGCCGTCCTGTGAGCTGATGTTAAGCTCATATTCTCCCGTGGCATCCGAAAAGTAAGCTATGAACCTGCCATCGGGTGACCATGCCGGGTATTTTTCGTGAACGGCTGTGGTAAGAGTTATATTCCTCGGATCGCCTTTCTCGGCCGGCAGTGTTATTATATCACCCCGGAAATCGAAAACCACCCTGGCTCCTGTTGGTGATATGTCTGCCGAACGGATATATTTATTACCCGATACAAACCTTGGACGAACTTCCGGCAGGTCAGCGGCAATTCCTATGGTAAGCTTTTGTTCCTTTCCTGCTGCCGGATCGTAAATATGTACGTAACCCTGCTGTTCGAAAGCTATCCTGCCATCTCCGTCTGTTGCTTTTATAACAGGAAAATCGGTGAATGAGGTTAACTGCTTAACCTCTTTTGCGGTAATATCGTAGGAGAACAGGTTGAACTCCCCGTTCCTGTCGCTTGAAAAATATATTTTCCCGTCAATCCACATGGGATCGGCATCATTGCAGCCTCCCTTCGGCTGGGGGATCTTTACAACGGAATTATCGGCAAATGAGAATATCCAGATATTTGATTCGGAGCCACCCCTGTAACCTTTCCATTCCTGGTATTGTGGTCCGAGCGGAGTATAGGCTATATAACTGCCATCGGGTGAATAAGATGCAGTCCATGCATTCGGTATCCTGAGTCTTTCGGGAAAACCACCGGTTATTCCCACTGTAAACAGCTGGTAATACCTGTTTGAGAAGACCGATCGGGGCGATACAAAAAGAACTTTTTTGCCATCGGGTGTGAACCCTCTTGCCAGGTCGGTTCCCGGATGCCAGGTGAGTCTTGTGGGTATACCGCCTTCAACAGGAATAATATAGACATCGGTGTTGCCGTCATACTGGGCGCTGAAGGCTATGAGCTTTCCATCGGGCGAAAAATGGGGGTCTGATTCGATACCCTCATCAATTGTCAGCCTCCTTGGATCCGAACCGTTGGTATTTGCAACCCACAGGTCCTCGGCATAGATGAATGCAATATGGTCAGCGCTTATGGCAGGCTGTGCCAGCATTCTGGTGTCTTTGGTGTTTATTCCCGACAATCCGGCCGGTAAGGCAGAAAGCAGGAAAAGAAGCAGTGCAGAAAAAATAATCGGTCTTTTCATAAGGGATGTTTTTAAATATGAAATTGTTATATTTAATTGATTCAGGATCACTATTTATTGTGTCTTGTTAAATTCGTGTTAACCCGTGTTCCTTTAAGGCACGGATTGCAAATCCGCGCCAGCCAGGAGTTCCTGTTCCCTGCCAAATTATAATTTAAAATTACAATATTTAAAATCAACCTGCAACATCTTAAAATGGCTGTTGGGGATTTATTATCAGTGGCTGCATTGAAATTAAATGGAGATTCTTCGCTGCACTTCGTTTCGCTCAGAATGACAGACACTTATGTTTTTGAGGAGGAATTGTCAGGAGAGAACGGGCACAGCCCGTTCTCTCCTGACAATTCCTGATGACCCTCCAAAGCACTGTCATCCTGAATCCCGCATCGCGGGATGAAGGATCTCCAACTCCCATTACTGTACTTTAAAGGCTTTCCCACCGCTCAACGCTTTTAGTTTTCCCGCCCTCTCGTCCCTATAGCTATCGATAGCTATCGGGAGCCTGACGCCTGATGCCCCCCACGCCCCATTCACACAACAATTCCCGCATATCATGTAAGAAAAAACCCCGGTGGTGTAATAATCATAATTTATTTTCCTGGATCGTCCGGATGGTTTAATTTTTAATAAACTAAATTTTATATATTTAGAAGCGTGTTTTTTGATTTAATTGTTATTTTTACTCAGGTCCTTGTCAGATTATTGATCGGTAGTTCACATTCATAAATTTGAGGAATGTATTTTTTAAAAAGAGCCTGCGGAGTTGTGGTCCGGATATAAAGTTATTTACAGCAATCCGGAACTTATCTTCAAAACGTGGGAAGAATGTTCTTTTTGACACATTCTGTGGTTGGTTGGGATACTTTTACCGATGTGACTGACGGGGCGGAAGCATGTCCCGAAAGCAGCAAATCCTCCGTAAACTGTTATCACCGGGTGGCACAAAACGTTTAAGTTAAATTTATTTATGTTCTACATGATATTTAGTTTATCTTTATAATAACATCTTAAACCTAAATATTATATAACTATGAAACGTGCCTCTGTTTTATTATTTCTGATAATCGGTTTAGCCTCCCTTTCTGTATCGGCGCTGGAAATGATGCCGATTTCTGCGCTTAATCAGTAAAACGGATTTATATCGATCAATGAGCTTAATGCCGGGGTCGGACTCGGTATTACAAATGTTCCTTATGCGAAAAGTTTTTTCGGGTTCACCACTATTAGCGGCTACCAGATCAATAAGAACTTCGTTGCTGCAGCCTTCATGATCCCTGTTCCCTGATCCCTGATCCCGATCTTTAATACACAGATTGCAAATCAACGCCAGCCAGGAGTAAAGCAGATTAATTCATTAATGAATATTAAAATGATGTTTTCTTCAAAAAGATATACCATATTATTCTTTATATTTCTGGTTATTTTTATCGTTTCATATTTTATTCCAATTGGACTAAACATTCATAAGTTGTATTTCATGCATATACATCTCGATTATATCTTTCACGCGTTGTTTAGTTTCACTCTGTTTTTTTTATATATAGGCAGTTTTGATTATCCGGAAAAATCTATCCATACTATATCACTTTTAATAAGTATTTTTTCTCTCGCTTTATTAATTAATTCGCTTGAGATTTTACAGACGTTTACACCACATCGTTCTTTTGACTGGAAAGACATCATATCAAATCTTGTCGGAATGTCTTTCGGAACGCTGGCACAATTTTTATTTGTTAGTGTAAAAGGGTTGAGGAACAGGGTGACTCTAAATGTTGAGGTTGAAGGAGAGGGGAAGGGTGAGAGGTGAGTAGTGAGTGGTGAGTGGTGAGTAGTGAGTAGTAAGTCGTCATATCGGTCGGGATCTTCGCTTCCCTTCGATTTGCCTCACGCTCCATGCTCTATGCCCCACGCCTCAACAAAAAGGTATTATCTTTAACATATTGATTAAAAACCCTGCTATGAAAACCAAGATTAACAGACTGCTGTTCCAGTCAGCTTTTTTGATAACAATAACCCTGAATTCCTTCGGCCAGTTCGGGACGCCGTTGATAAAGGTGATCGTCGCACCTGATCATAAAGACTGGACATATAAACTAAACGAAACTGCAAAATTCTCCGTACAGGTTATGAAATACGGGAATCTTCTCGACAATGTCACTATTGATTATGAAGCAGGCCAGGAGATGATCCCTGATATTAAGAAAGAGGGAATCGTACTTAAAAACGGAAAGACGGAGTTCTCCGGAACAATGAAGGTACCTGGCTTCTACCGTGTAAGAGTATGGGCCGTGGTTGACGGGAGAAGATATGAAGGACTTGGCACTGCGGGATTTGAACCTGAAAAGATACAACCCACCGTAAAAGACCCTCCTGATTTTGAATCTTTCTGGAGTGATGCTATTGCAGAAGCACGTAAGGTTCCGCTCGATCCGCTCATTACCCTGGTCCCTGAAAAGTGCACCAGCAGTATCAATATCTACCATATCAGTTTCCAGAATAATGCCCTTGGATCGAGGATCTATGGTATGCTGGCTGTTCCGAAAAAACCGGGGAAATACCCGGCAATACTTAAGGTGCCCGGTGCAGGGATCCGTCCGTATAACGGTGATGCAGCTCTGGCATCGCACGGATTCATTACACTTGAAATAGGTATTCACGGAATTCCTGTTAACCTCGACCTGCAGGTCTATTCAAATCTTATGGGAGGAGCCCTGAGGGATTACTGGTCAATAAGAATGAACGACCCCAATACATTTTACTATAAAAGAGTCTATCTGGGTTGCGTGAGGGCAGTGGATTTTATTTATTCCCTGCCTGAATTCAACGGGACCGATATCGCTGTTACAGGAGGAAGTCAGGGTGGCGCTCTTACCATTGTCACTGCCGGACTTGACAAAAGGATTAAATATCTGAATGCACAATACCCGGCGCTTTGCGATAATACCGGTTACCTTAATAACAGAGCGGGCGGATGGCCGCACTATTTCAGGAATAACCAGCCAAAACCCGGAGAGGTGGAAACACTTTCCTATTACGATGTTGTTAATTTCGCACGCAGGGTAACAGTTCCCGGATTCTATACCTGGGGATATAATGATATGACCTGCCCGCCAACATCAACGTTTTCAGCATATAATGTCATAACAGCTCCCAAAACCCTGTCGGTCTACCAGAAAACGGGCCACTGGAATTTCATTGAGCAAAGTCAGGAGATCACTGATTGGCTGATCGATAAAATGAGAGGGGAAAAATGAGCGTAGAGCGTAGAGCGTCCCATCTTCGCCAAGGCTACGATGGGCAAAGCAGGGGTTCGGTTCTCTGGTTGAAGATTCTGTAACGGGTCACAAGTGCAAACCCGGAAAATACCAGTGATGGTCCCGACATGTTATGTCGGGATGCCGCTTCAGCGGCAGAGGGCATAGGCGTTAACTTAAGGAGCTGAATATAGTGTACAAAACAGTATGTAAAGCATTGTATATTAACCAGATACATTTCCTCTCCTTTTGAAGGAGGGGTGGCCGGACCATTTTATAATTATGATACAGATGCTGATACCGGCCGGGGTGGTTGATTGTTTATTCAAATGCCGGATCTTCTCTTTTGAAGGTTTTTCTTATTTCATTTTTTACAAATTCAGGTTCCTGAAATACTAATCTGTTTTCAAACCTCAATATTGAGAATCCAAGGCCTTCAAGATATTGATCTCTTTTTTTATCTTTTTCTATTTTATGATATTCACCATGCGGATTTCCATCAAGCTCAATTACAAGTTTTTCTGAAGAACAAAAAAAGTCAACTATGTAGTTACCTATACTGTGTTGTCTTCTGAATTTTCTTGCATTAAGTTTTTTTGATTTTAAAATATTCCATAACTCAGCCTCAGCAGAAGTGGACTTGTTCCTAAGTGATGATCTGAAGAATTTAAGGCTTTTCCTGTTAAAGAGGTTTTGGTTTTTCATACCAATAAAGGTAAGAAGAAATCAATGAATCAACCACCCCGGTCGGGAAATAAAATACTGTATATATAAGATAATCAATCGTCCCGACCACCCCTCCTTCAAAAGGAGGGGAAACTTTTTTATGCAGTTTCTCATTTATCTCCAAAGCTTAAGTTAACGCGTATGGGCAGAGGGGCATTTCCATCCCATTCTGAAGTTGACTTCGCCGGACTCGCTGTATCTTGCAAATTCTAAGAACAATTACTGCGTTTGGTGGATTTCCAACGGCCTCAGAGAATTTTGGGTTAGAGCGAATGTTTTTAAGCTTGCTGCGAAGGCTTGCAGTAAGCATTACTGTTTGAGGAGTCCGAAGGACGACGAGTTGTAATGCGTGAGCAAGCTAAAAAATATGAGCCCCAAAATTATCTGCAGCCTTGAACTTTCTTTGTTTACTTTGACTTCGTCGAGCTCGCAGAAAAAGTTTGTATCAAAATACCCTTTTAACTGATCTGCTCGGTTCTTTGTTTCAAGACAAAGAAAGTAAAATAGCTTCCAGACGAGCAAAAAATGAACAAATAATAATAAAAAAATAAAATATAAATGAGAGATTTCATCTCAATACTCATAATGCCTTTAACCATATTCTGGTTACTGATAATATCAGCTGCAGTACTATTTCTTGTAAAAAGGAAAAAATCTTCAGTATTCCTTATATTTACCTCACTTCTATGGTTGCTGATAATAACAACAAGATTTATTTCCGACAGACTTGTAAACAGACTTGAAAATCAATACACTCCGCTGGTACTGACGGATAGTATTACCGGCAGATATCCGGTATATATCATGATTCTGGGAGCAGGCTATTATGCAGATGACAGATTTACTGCCATTGACAGGATCTCTGCCAACTCTCTTTGCCGCCTGGCAGAGGGGATACGGTTACAGCGGCTGATAACCGGGAGTAAAATTGTCTTATCGGGAGACAATACCAGCGAGCATGGAAACCAGGCAGAGCTGATGACCCGGGCTGCCGTTTCACTTGGTGTGCAAAGCTCCTTTATTGAAAAGATCGGCGGTGCAAGAAACACGGGCGATGAAGCCAGCAGGTTCTATTCAACCTTCGGAAATACCGGATCACTGATACTTGTCACAGATGCCGTTCATATGCCCAGGGCCATGAAGCTCTTCAGAAAAGCCGGACTCAATCCCGTTGCCTCACCGACAAATCATCTCATTAAAAAAGAGCCGGCAGACAACGGGTTCAAGCGGATCCCACTGGCAGATAACATCGTTAACATGGAATATGCAATTCATGAGTATGCGGGGTTGCTGTGGACTGATTTAGGGGGGAGGTAAAAGCGTGGAGCGTGGGGCGTAGAGCGAAGAGCGAAGAGCGTGGGGCGTGCGGCTCACAGGTGCAAACCCGGGAAATACCAGTGACGGTCCCGACATGTTATGTCTGGATGCCGCTTTAGCGGCAGAGGGGCAGGGGAATGCCGCTTCAGCGGAAGAGGTGCGTTTCCAACCATTCTGAATCTGACTTTACTAAATTATACTGTACAGTATTGTGATTTTGAGATCCTTCGCCCCGCGATGCGGGACTCAGGATGACAGGTCTTTGTAGTGAAACAGGGAGGGTGTCTCAAAAGGACACCCTTGCCCTTTTTGTCCGCCCGCTACACAAGGCCAAATTGGTGCCACCAAAAAGGGCGAGGTTCGCACCTTTTCCGGTCTGCCTTCGCATTGAGCATACTCCAAACGCAGGTTGTTCAGAGAGACTTCAACCTTTGATGTGTCTCTTCCGGTGTTTTGACTCCATTAGCAATAAATCTAATTTACTAAATTATTCATGTATTTGATGAATACTGTCGAATCGTTCATGAAGTATATTATTTCGATGTATTAACAGTGTTTTTTTTAAAAGACAGTTATCCTGAAATACGCGATTTTTAATAGTCCGGAGATCGTTTAATTTGGTATTAACAAATCAATTATTTAGATTTAATGGTGAATTATTCAATATTACCAGCCCTTTACCTGACCTGATACGCAGACTTGATTTAAATCGACAATAAAACCTGATAAACGGCTGTATGTATCACAATAATAGATAGTTAGATAGATAATTCTATGTGACTGACGGGGCGGAAGTATGCCCGGAGGTTAAGGAGAGTCGGAAGTTGGAAGACGGAAGTCGGAAGATGTGAGATAAGAACGATGAGCCGTAAGCCTTTCGCCGTATTACAAACTCCGTGGTTAAAAAGAAATTCAAAATCCATTCATATAAAAGCGAAACAGTTATTTCATTATGTCGTTATGTCGTTATATCTTTATGATTATGATTCTAAACATTCATAATATTTTTACCTGACGCCTGCTTTGACATCCGAAGCCTTTGGCGAAGGATGAGCGATTGTCGCCTTTTTTTATTATCAACAGCATTAGATTTAAACCAATGAAACAAATCTCCTTCCTCACAACTCTGATAACAATTTTTATATTATCATCGTGCGTATCGCAACGCGAAGTCGAATACGCCAGCGACAGAAACAAGGATATCAAAACCTTCAAAGAAGCTGATTTCTCCGATTACAGGCTGAAGCCAAATGATGAACTCTATATACAGATCAACAGTCTGGACGAAGCAGCAGCCAATGTATTTGCCAATTCAAAACAGGATATTTATAATATTGGTTCTATACAACCTTATGGTGCATCTTTGTTGTCATATACTGTTGACAAAGACGGATATCTGCTACTACCTGTAATAGGTAAAATCATGGTCAAGGATAAAACAACCGAGGAGGTTAGTTCTTTATTGAAGGATTCACTAACGCATATACTTAATCAGCCTTTGGTCACAGTGAAACTGGTTAACAGGTATGTATCTGTTTTGGGTGAGGTCAAAAACCCGGGGCATTTCGCCTATGCCCAGGATAAGCTCACAATTTATGATGCACTCGGCCTGGCAGGCGATATCACCGATTATGGTAACCGTTCTAAAGTGATATTGATACGGAACATTAACGGTGAAAATATGCGCATTAATATTGATATTACAAAATCAGAAATACTTACTTCCGATTACTATAACCTGCGCCCAAACGACATAGTTTATGTCAAGCCCCTCCGAAAGAAATTCTGGGGAATGAGGCAGTTCCGTTTCGATATCCTGTTCTCAGCCATGACGACAGGACTGTTATTCTATTCTATCTTTAAATAGGAGGATGGACCTAAGTCAGAAGTTGGAAGCCGGAAGTTGGAAGTCGGAAGTCAGAATTCAGAAGTCGGAAGTCGGAAGCCGGAAGTCGGAAGTCGGAAATCGGAAGCCGGAAGTCAGAAGTCGGAAGTCGGAAGCCGGAAGTCGGAAGTCGGAAATCGGAAGCCGGAAGCCGGAAGTTGGAAGTCGGAAGTCAGAATTCAGAAGTCGGAAGTCGGAAGCCGGAAGTCGGAAATCGGAAGCCGGAAGTCAGAAGTCGGAAGTCGGAAGCCGGAAGTCGGAAGTCGGAAATCGGAAGCCGGAAGCCGGAAGTCGGAAGTCGGAAATCGGAAGCCGGAAGCCGGAAGTCGGAAGCCGGAAGTCGGAAGTCGGAAGTCGGAAGACAATCCGGGGAAAGAAAATGAAAATTCATAGAAAATAAATAAAGCTATGACGAAATTTAAATTTGAAAAACTCATTGTCTGGCAAAAGGCGATGGATTATGGCGAAAATGTATTTCGATTATCATGCAAATTTCCAAAAGATGAATTGTATAATCTTAGTTCACAAATCAGAAGAGCCGTTGATTCCGTGGCATTAAACATCTCAGAGGGATCAATTGGTCAATCAAATCCTGAATTTAAAAAGTTTATAAGTTACTCTATACGGTCCCTTGCTGAAGTAGTGACTTGTTTACACAAAGCTTCCAGAAGAAATTATATTTCTGAAGAAGAATTCATTGAACACTATGATTATGCCTACAATCTAATGAATATGATGGTAGGTTTTAAAGAGAAGATAAAGTAAGTCGGAAGACGGAAGTCAGGAATCAGACAGAAGTTGCACTTACTACTTCCAACTTCCAACTTCCGACTTCCGACTTCGGTCTTCAGACTTCGGACTTCCGACTAACTAAAAAAAATCCTAACTCCACATAACCCCCCACCCACATGCCCGAATCTCCAAACTTCAATCTCCAGGAAGAGAACGATCTTAAGAAAATCGCTGAGCTGATATCAAGAAATTACAAATTGTTTTTTGCATGTTTAATTCTTGGATTAGGGTTGGCATATCTTGTAAACCGTTTTACAATTCCGGTTTATAAAATTTCATCCTCTGTACTGATCAAAGAAGATACAAAACAACCCGGGAGCAGTGGTATTAATAATTTCCTTAACAGTGGTTTGTTCAGTGTTAATCAGAACTTTCAGAATGAATTGTGGGTTTTAAAATCCTCGCCGGTTATTGCTCAAACACTAAAAAATCTTGATTTATCAGTCAGTTACTACCGTAAGGAAGATATCCGGTATCTTGATGCTTATAAAAATGCGCCTTTCCATATAGTATTACAACAGAATCATGTTCAGCCAATAAATGTCAGGTTCCATATCATATTCATGAACAACGAGTATTTTGAAATTAGGGCCGAATCGGGTAAAACCTCTTTTTATAATTTTGAAAATAATGAAATAAAATTTAATAAGGATAGTTGGAGCCTTTTAAAAAACGGGAAAGTTGGAGAGTTGATTGAGACTCCCGATCTTGCATTCACTGTTGAAATGGACAGCACAAAAAAGGTAGTTAAGAAAACCTCATATGGATTCGAATTTACCGATATTCCTTCACTGGTAACCAAATTTAAAAAGGAATTTCAGTTTACCAGTGTGGATAAGTTAGCCACTGTCGTTGAAATAAGCTTAAAGAGCGAATCCGTATCAAAAGGAACAGATATACTAAATGAATTGATGTATGTCTATTCCGTCCAGAATCTCGAACGAAAAAACCATCTCGCAAGTATTACCATCGATTACATCGAAAAACAGCTGAATGAGATTTCCGATTCCTTAAATCAGACCGAAGACAATCTGCAAACCTTCCGCTCATCAAATCAGTTGTTAAATGTTACCGAACAGGCAAACAGTATATCTACGCAGTATATAGATCTGCAAAACAAACTGGCGGAATTGGTTGCCCGTAAAAAATATTATGATTATGTGTCAGATTACCTTTCTAAAAGCGAAAATTTCTCTGATATGATCGTACCTTCATCCATGGGGATCCCAGATCCATTGCTGAACAGCCTCATGTCAGAACTTATTGCCGCCCAGGCACAGCAATCGAACCTTATCAAGAATAACCAGGAAAAAAATCCCCTGGTACAAAAACTGGGTATCCAAATCCAGAACATCAAAAATACAATTTCTGAAAATATTTCGGCAGCAGGTAAAACTACTGGTATTTCCATTGATGAAATGAATAAGCGGATTAAGAAAACAGAAACCGAGATCAGTAAACTTCCGGCAACACAGCGCAAATTAGGGAACATTGAACGTAAATACAGGTTAAACGATGCAATATATAATTACATGCTCGAAAAACGTGCTGAAGCTAAAATTACAAAAGCATCCAATTTACCTGACGATATCATTATTGAACCTGCTAAAATGGTGGGCTTAGGGCCAGTATCTCCTAATAAAAAAATAAATTATCTTATTGCTTTGTTTTTAGGTTTAGTAGCGCCTTTTGGTTATTTAATAATCAGGAATGGTCTTAATAATAAGGTTGAAAATCAGGATGACATAGAGCGGCTTACAAATGTTCCGATACTGGGAAAAATTTTGCATAACAAATACAAAACCGCTAATGTAATGTTTGAATTTCCAAAATCGAATATTGCCGAATCTTTTAGGGCGCTTCGCACCAATCTCGATTTTTATGTAAGGGGAGGACAAAAGAAAGTTATTATGGTAACTTCCGCAATGGAGTGTGAAGGGAAATCGTTTATTGCCATGAATCTTGCAATGAGTTATGCACAGTTAGGCCGAAGGACAATATTGCTTGATTTTGATATGAGAAAACGAAAAATCATTTTTAATGAACTGGCTGAAGTTAAAGAGGGTCTAAGTTCATACCTGATCAGCAGTGCTAATCTGGAAGATATTATAATAAAATCACCCCATGAAAATCTCGATTATATTCTTGCAGGCGTCGTGCCTCCCAATCCCACTGAATTAATGGCCCTCGATAAAACAGAAAAGTTGATAAACCAGTTGAAGAATGATTATGATTATATTGTTATTGACACCACACCCCTGGCCCAGGTTACTGATGCTTATCTCTTGATTAATCAGGCTGAAGTGAAGGTAATGGTTGCAAGGTATAATTATACAATTAAAAATGTTTTCTCTCTGATCATGAAGGACCTGAAACTGAAAAGCATTGATCATGTTTGTATAGTGATGAACGATAATCGATATAACCGCGATCAATATGGTTATGGTTATGGGTATAATAATAAAGCAGAACAAATGAAGCGTGAAAAATCGATTCGTAAGGAGAATGCTTTGCTTCAAAAAGTTGCACGATCAAAGAGATCCTAACTCATTAATATTAAATATAAAGCAGTAGGTAGTAAGTAGGACTAATAAATATATTGTCAAGGAAATTGAAAACAAAGTATTAGCTAAACTACTTGCAGAATCTTTAAAACATAAGAATATTCTGGATACTGTTGTCCTAAAATCATGATAATCAAACTTTTCAAAATTGATTTTAATTTTTGTATTTTGTACTTAGTAAAACCCATGTGATTGACTTGTTGAAAGCATCTCCAGTAGCTAATGTTCTTTAAATTGGTTAAGGGAATTTTTTTTAAAATTTGCTCTTTAATATGCTATTCTATCCCACTGGACTGCAATAATTGTTTAAGATGAATCACTTGTAGTTCATATAAATAATAGATAAACATAAAAAAGTGATGCAGATTGGGCGGAAAGATATAATCTGGAACTATGCAGCGACTTTTCTTAAAATAGCTTCATCTGCTTTACTATTGCCATTTATTTTAAGGCTAATGCCTTCTGAGATGATAGGTATCTGGTCAGTCTTTATGACAATCACTGCTTTTTCAGGATTACTCGATTTTGGTTTCAACCCTTCCTTTACACGTAACGTTACCTATGTTTTCAGCGGGGTAAGCAAACTGAAAGTTAATGGTTTTGAATCTGCCTCAACAGAAAATAAGACTATTGATTATGGGCTTCTTAAAGGGCTCATCTCTGCAATGCGATGGTTCTATTTACGGATGGCAATCCTCTTATTTTTATTACTTGCGACTTTAGGCACTTATTATATTTATTCATTACTGCAAAATTATATAGGTGAACATCGGGAGGTATATTTTGCTTGGACGTTACTTTGTGTAATAAATACTTACAATCTTTTTACAATTTATTACGATTCTTTATTACAGGGCAAAGGTTTGGTTAAAAGATCAAAACAGATTGTAATCATTGGACAAACAGTTTATTTAATTATAGCGATTATTCTGATAATGGCTGGGTACGGGTTGTTAGCCATTGTTTCTGCACAGGCATCATCAGTCATCATCATTCGATGGTTGTCATATCATTCCTTTTTTACCACGGAAATCAAACAAAAATTAATTAATGTTATACCTCGGCCCCAAAAAGAAGTTTTAAAGGTTATTTATCCAAATGCGATCAAAATCGGATTAACCTCTCTGGGTGGATTCATGGTGACAAGATCTGCAATTGTAATCGGGTCTCTATATTTGCCCTTGAATGATATTGGTTCCTATGGCGTTACAATGCAACTCATAGCAGTAGTTGCTGGATTGGCAGGAATTTATACAACCACTTATCAACCTAAAATTGCCCAGTTACGTATTATTGATGATAGTACAGCTATAAAAGAGCTTTACCTAAAAGGACAGTTGGTTTTGTTGTTAACCTACATACTAGGAGGAATGGTTTTGATAGTTTTAGGAGAATGGATGCTTAAACTTATTGGTAGCCATACTCAATTAATACCCCAATTATTACTATTGGTAGCCGTTGTTGTATCCTTTTTAGAATGTAATCATAGTATAGCTGGAATGATACTACTTTCAAAAAATGAAGTTCCTTTTTTCAAAGCATCTTTACTTTCCGGAGGATTAACAATATTATTGCTCCTATTATTTTTTCATTTTACATATTCAGGTTTATGGGTTCTGATAGCTGCTCCTGGAATAGCACAGGCAGTTTATCAAAATTGGAAGTGGCCAAGTGTAGTTAATAAAGAATTAGAAATAAATTATAGAGATATTAAAAAAACACTTTGCAAATATAAACCTACGGAAAGGACAACAATTAAAAGGGACAAGTATACTCATAATCAGCAAGAGAATTTTTAAAATATTAGAGGAAATAAAAAACTAATTGCAAAATCGTGTCAAAATATCTAAAATTCCTTTTTTTATTCTTATTAATTCTATGTTCAATTAATTTTTTTGAACCAAAATTTCTCGAGGATACTCCGGTTAGGTATTTTCGATATTTGTATCTAATATTTTCTATTGGGATATCAATACCCTTCATGTTCTCAAAAAGAGGAGGGTTTGTTTTACCTGTTCAATTGATTTCAATAGCAATTATAATATCTATAATATTTGCGCATTTTGATTGGAAACAAAGTTGGTTTGATAGTTTTATTGCCACATCCCCATTTCTGCTTTGGCCAGTTTTTTTCTATTTGAAACATTTAAAATTTTCAATTGAAACTATTGAAACTCTAGTTGTGATTTTTGGAATTTTATATATTATTCTCTATGTTTTTCAATTTACTCATAGCGAAACTGTTAAGTTTGGAATTAATGATGAATTTGATCAGAGCAGGGGTATAGCTCGAATTGTCTTGCCAGGTAATGGTCTGCTTATATTATCCATTTTCATAGCACTTAGTAAAAGCTCTGTGAAAAATAGCCATCGGTGGTTCTGGCTTTCTCTTTTATTAGTAGGTTCAATAATTATAATTTTACAGGTAACCAGACAATATATAATAGTATTATTAATTATGATATTATTCCATTTTATTAAAAGCCAATCTTCTTATAAAAAAATATTTATTATTTCTTTTTTTGTTGGAGTATTGTTTTACCTCGCTCAGTCTGATATTAAACTTGTCTCAGGCCTTAAAAATGCTCAGATAGAAACCTTAAAAGAAGGAAGAGATTATATAAGGATACAATCAGGTATATTCTTTATGACTCAATTTTCACCCTATGGGATAAACCAAATATTAGGTAATGGTGCACCCTATTTGGGTAAATCAAACTATGGTAACTATGTTCAAAGGTTATTTGAAGTAAGTGCAATGGATATGTCAGATGTTGGCTTAATTGGGTTCTATGTTCAGTTCGGATTTTTAGCTGTGTTTGGATTCATCTTAATTTGGATAAGGAGTTTTACAATTAAACTTCCTGATAACTATTTTTATTTGAAATATTACTTATGGTTTCTGCTTTTTACCTCATTAACCTCAGCAGCGTTATATACCCAGAGTTTCTTAATGGCAAATATTCTTGTTTTGTATTGTTATCAAATAGTATATGAAATAATAAAAAAAGTCTGAACGAATAGCAATTATTACATAACGATTCTCATTTATGAAAAGAAATACTTGAAATATCACCTTTTAGAAAAATGTTTTTAGTGAAAGATAAATGATTTATGATTTATGATTGAGAGTAAGAATAAGAGCAAAACGATTTCTGCATTTTTCTATTTTAGAGAACCCAAATCTATTGGTAATGTAGTGATAATTCATACATTAACATTCATTGAAAATCATTTCGATGTTATAATTTATACAAATCAATCTGAATTATTAAGAAGTCAACTTCCAGAGGCAAGAATAATTTCTCTGGATCATATTAGATTAAGGAGAGTCCCAATTTTCGGAATGTTGTTATATTATAGAAAAATTGCAAAAATCCTTAATTCTGATGAATCAAAAATAATCTTTACTGGCCACGATTCCGCACCAATAAATTTATGGTTAAAAAAGACTTGTTTTCTATATATATTTCAAGTTCATGAAATATTAGGATTTGCGATGGAGAATAAGTCTGTTTTTAGAAACATTTACCAAAAAATCCTCAGGCACATCATTATTAAGAGCATTAGATTGAGCTTAGTAAATTTTGTCGTTTCAGAATCTATTATAAAATATCTTAGGAAATACAATATAGATAACCTTTATTTAACTCCTCACTGTGTCGATTTATATAAGTTTTCAAAACCCAATTTTTCTGAATTTCATAATGAACTATTCAGGAAGAAAAAGCAAGGATATTTTATTGTTTGTTACACAGGTTGGGTTTCAAATGAGCGTGGTCTATATTCAATGCTTGAGAGTATATATCTTTCTGTTTTAAAAGACCCAAATATTTTATTTGTTATTGCCGGAAGTGATGTTAAACATACCTTGGAAATTAACAAATTTTTCCTTGAAAGGAATATCAAAGAAAATTTAGAATGTCTAGGGAAAATTGAATATGATTACATTCCTGGTGTTATTGCATTATCTGATGTTTGTTTAAGTATCCTTGATAACAATATGGTATATAATATGTCCCCACCTCAAAAAGTCATCGAGTACTTAGCTTCCGGCAAACCCGTAATTGCTAATAATATTCAAACACATGTACAGTTGATTACAAATGAATATAACGGATTCATAATAGAAGACAACCCTATTGCAATCTCTTCTAAGATTTTGTTTCTAAAAGCTAATTCAAAAATTCATCAACAAATGTGTAAAAATGCATTAAAAACTGCAAAGAAATATGACACTAAACAAGTCTATTGCCAAATGAAAGAAGTGATAAATAATATATTAAGCCAGAATTAGAAATCAACGACTTTCCTATTGAATACATTACGCGGAATGAAAGAAAATAATAAGTATCTATTTTTCTAGTCGATAAATTATTATTGAATAATTTTAACTTCTTTGAAATGAAGGAAATTTCAAAAATTCAATTAAGATTGTCTCTTAGAGTTGAACAGGGAAAATACAAACAATATTAGCACAAAATAAACCTTAAAACAACCATGAGTCAACTTTTTAGCATAGCTATTCCAGCATATAAAACTATTTTTTTTAAGGAATGTATATCTAGCATACTTGCTCAAACATATTCTAATTTTGAACTAATTATATTAAATGATTGTTCACCTAATCCTGTGGTAAGCATAGTTAATGAATTTCAAGATTCTCGAATTCATTACTATGAGAATAATATTAATATAGGTGCTGAAAATTTAGTTTTAAATTGGAATAACTGTCTTGACAAAGCAACGGGTGATTTTTTTATACTAATGTGTGATGATGATCGCTTAGATGCAAATTACCTTGTTGAGTTTGTTAGCTTGATTAATAAGTACCCCACTCTTGATATATATCATTGCCGATCTTTAATAATCGATGAAAAATCTCAACCAATATCTTTGACTCCCTCATGGCCTGAATTTGAGACGGTATATGATAATATTTGGCATCGGATTAACGAAAGAAGATTACATACTATTTCCGATTTTGTTTATAGGACTTCATCTTTAAAAGATTTGGGTGGATTCTACTTTATGCCATTAGCATGGGCCGCTGATGATATATCTGTCTATAGAGCAAGTAAAAATAAAGGGATTGGCCATACCAATAAACCAGTTTTCAATTATAGGCAGAGCAGATATACAATATCTTCAAGCGGTGATGATTTCCTAAAGATGGCTGCCATAATAAAAGAAGGAGAGTGGTTTAGCATTTTTCTTAGAGATATTCCAGAGTTGCCAATTGATAAGATTATTCATAAAGACATAAGTAATAATATTGATAAGTATATTCGTAAGAAGAAAATATCAACTATTGCTCTTTCTACTCAAAAAAAATCTCTATTTACAATTTTTGAATGGTGGTTCAAACGGAAAAGATTTAAACTGAGCGCTATTGAAATAGTTTATTCCCTTCTAAAAGCTATAGAACTTAGATTCATTTCCAAACAGCTAAAACGATAACTCATTTGCATCGCTGAAATATCATAAAGGTTCATCTTTTTTTACCTATATTCTATCTGATTTATAAATCTTTCTTCTTGAAAGAATATTTTGAAATTTCTTGCCATTCTATTTACAAAATAAATATTCTTTCAATTCAGCAAGAAGTTTTCATCCTAGAATTATTTTTGAGAATTCTAAAATTATTATTTCCGATTTCTGCGTTTGAAAAAGCTTCTTCAAATAAATACTGTTGTCAATTATGGTTCAACTGGTAAAATTGCTGAATCAATAGGAAACCTTGCTATATCACAGGGATGGGAAAGTTATATCGCTTATGGTAGGCTTAAGGTACCCAGTGAATCGAAGTTAATAAAAATTGGCTCCTTCATTGATGTTTTAGTTCATGGTCTTCAAACCCGACTATCTGATCGCCATGGTTTAGGATCGAAACGAGCTACAATGGATTTTATTAAAAAAATCGAAAGACTAAAACCAGATGTAATCCATTTACACAACTTGCATGGTTACTATATTAATATTAAAATTCTATTCGATTATTTAGCAAATGCATCTATTCCAGTAATATGGACCTTGCATGATTGTTGGCCCATTACAGGTCATTGTATTCATTTTGATTTTGTTGGTTGTGACAAATGGAAATCTGAATGTAATAAATGCCCTCAAAAAAATGAATATCCTGCAAGTATATTCATTGATAGGTCGAGAAAAAATCATAAGCTTAAAAAGGGATTGTTTACTTCAGTAGAGAATCTCACACTTGTACCTGTTTCAAAATGGCTCGGTTTGATTATTAAAGAATCATATCTCAGGAAATATCCACTCAGTGTAATTCCAAATGGGATAAACCTTGACATATTTAAAGCATCTACTGCTACTGAGACATTAATTAAGTATGGACTTACTGAAAAATTTGTTATTTTGGGTGTGGCTTCAATATGGAGCAAACAGAAGGGATTGAAAGATTTTGTAGCTCTAAGTAAGCTTATTGATACAAAAACAATAATTGTACTGATTGGGTTAAATAAACATCAACTAAAGACTCTCCCAAAGAATATTCTCGGCATTGAACGGACGGATAATGTGAAACAACTTGCAACATTTTACTCGTTAGCTGATGTATATATTAATACTTCTTATGAAGAAAGTTTTCCGACTACAAATCTAGAAGCACTTGCATGTGGAACGCCCGTTATCACATATGGTATAGGAGGAAGTCCTGAATCTTTAAGCGATAAAACAGGTTTTATTATTAAAATAGGTGATATTGATGGATTATATAAATCTATACAGTGTATGCAAGCCAAAGAGAAGCTAAATTTCTCGGATTCATGCAGGAATAGGGCTATTCAACTGTATAACAGAAATGATCGATATAAAGATTATTTAAATCTTTATGAAGCTAAAATCGTTGAAAAACAAATTATTATTGATGAAACATGAAATCTGTAAAGTATTAAGATATGCTAAAATTTACGGCATTACTCGATCATTAGTTAAAGTCGTTGGGCGGACGAATATTAAGGTTGTACTTCCAAATTTTAAATCAAAACGTACAATAAGTTTAATTGGTTGTGGTCAATTTGCTTTTTCCACTATTGCTTTCTTTTTATATTTTTCAAAAAAAGGACATTTTTTGGGGTGCTATGATATTGATAACGTGAAAGCTAATAAATTAAAGAATTTTTATGGATTCAAAAAAAATTATATCGATAGCAATGCATTGTTCTTCGATAAATCCTGCAAACTTATATATATCGCGTCAAACCACGCATCGCACACCCCTTATGCAATAAAAGCTTTACAAAATAATATAGATGTTTATGTTGAAAAACCATTATCAACTACAATTGAACAATTTAAATCTTTAATTCAAGCTACCAGAACATCAAAGAGTAAAATCTATGTTGGTTATAACCGGCCATTTTCAAAGGCAGTTGTTAACCTTGGAGAAATTATTGAAAACCTTAATTCACCAATTTCGTTATCATGTTTTATTTCAGGACATTATATAGAGAAAAACCATTGGTATAGGAACCCAGATGAAGGAACTAGAGTATGTGGTAATTTGGGACATTGGATTGATTTGGGAATGCACTTGTTAAACAAAACAGGATCTATATCCAATTTATTTGAAATAACCATTACATATGCCAACAAAGAAGAGATTGATGATAATATTTGTGTTTTACTTACTACTGAAAGAAATGACATTATCTCAATATTCATGACTTCGAGAAGCGAACCATTCGAAGGCATTAATGAGACGATTAATTTTCAATGTGCAAATATCATTGCCAAAATTGATGACTTTCGTAAAATGAAAATTTGGCAAAATGAAAGAGTAAAATCTGAAACCTATTGGCCTAAAGATGTCGGTCATAAATATTCTATTCATCAGCCATTTACGTCATTAAAAAGAGATTTTAATGAAATAAAAACTTCTACCTTACTAATGCTATTTGTAAAAGACATGGTATTGAATAATGAAAAATACAGGTTTGTTGATTTAAAAAAGGAATTTTTTGATCTATGTAATTAAATGAAACAACTCATACAAGATCTTAAAAACGGTCAAACCTTACTGGAAGAAGTTCCGGCACCACAGATAACAGCTGGTGCAGTACTGATCAAGACTACCCGCAGTCTGGTATCGTTGGGAACCGAGCGCATGTTAGTTGAATTTGGGAAAGCCGGTTTGATACAGAAAGCCCGCCAGCAGCCTGACAGGGTAGTACAGGTTTTGGATAAAATGAAAACCGATGGAATATTTCCAACGCTCGAAGCAGTATTCAACAAACTGAACCAGCCTTTGCCATTGGGCTATTGCAATGTTGGAATTGTTGAAGCCATAGGAAAAGGTATTAAGGGACTTCGCGTTGGAGATAGAGTTGCATCTAATGGAAATCATGCGGAATATGTTTGTGTACCTGAAAATCTAACGATAAAAATCCCAGATAATGTAAGTGATGAAGAAGCAACATTTACAGTTATTGGCTCTATTGGGTTGGAAGGAATAAGGCTCTGTAATCCAACATTGGGAGAAACCATCGTTGTCATTGGATTGGGTTTAATTGGCCTGGTGACTGCCGAATTACTGAAAGCCAATGGTTGCAGAGTGATCGGTTACGATCCTGATCAACAAAAAGTCGAAATGTCTTTGGCTAAAGGAATTTTGGCATTTAATCCGTCACAGGGAAATGACCCCGTAAAATTTGTCAGACAAGCTACTAATGAAACCGGTGCTGATGGTGTAATTATAACCGCATCAAGCAAAAACGATGAAATTATTCATCAGGCAGCAGAAATGAGCCGCATTCGAGGTCGGATCATACTGGTAGGAGTTATTGGTTTGAATATGCTTCGTGATGATTTTTACAAAAAGGAACTGTCATTTCAAGTATCATGTTCCTATGGACCCGGCCGATACGATGAAAACTATGAGCAAAAAGGACAAGATTATCCAATTGGCTATGTGCGCTGGACCGAAAAACGAAATTTTGAAACTATCCTTAATGCCATCTCTGCTGGTCAACTCGATGTAAAGTCACTTATAACAGAAAGAGTCCCCCTGGAAAACTATGAGCAGATCTACGGGGATATGCGCAAGCAAGGTTCTATCGCATCTGTTCTGCTTTATCCAACCGATACAAAAAGATCAAATACGGTAAGTATAAATAGCCAGACATTTGAAGGGAAGAAAGGCGTATTTGGGATCATTGGTGCAGGTAATTTCACTTCTTCAACTATTATTCCTGGAATGAAAGCTGCTGGTGCCAATATGAAATACATAGCCAGTGCAGGAGGACTTACCGCTAAAATTCTGGCAAAAAAAGGAAACATATCGCAAGCAACCTCTGATTATCACGAGGTTCTGAAAGATCCGGATGTAGATACAGTATTGATAACTACTCGTCACAATATGCATGCAAAAATGGTTATCGAATCTCTCCAAGCCGGTAAAAACGTCTTTGTTGAGAAACCTCTATGCCTTTCCGAAGAAGAACTACAAGATATTATTAACACTCACCTCTCACATCTCACATCTCACATCTTAGTCGGTTTCAACCGTCGTTTTGCACCTCTTGCTCAAAAAATGAAGCAACTATTAGGCGAGGGCCCTAAAAATATTGTTGCCACAATGAATGCAGGTTTTATACCCTCTAATTCGTGGGTGCATGATCCGGAAGTTGGAGGAGGCCGTATTATTGGTGAAGCCTGCCATTATATTGATTTATGCACATTTCTGGCTGGAAGTAAGATTAAGGAAGTGTGCATGAACATTATGGGTACTCATAGCCAGGAGAATACTGATAATGCCAGTATCCTTTTGAAATACGATAATGGGACTAATGCAGTAATAAACTATTTCGCAAACGGGAGCAAAGCTTATTCTAAAGAGCATATTGAAGCTTATAACCAGGAAAAAACCTTGGTTTTGGATAATTGGCGTATTTTAAGAGGATATGGTACAAAAGGTTTTTCAAGAATGAAAACCAAACTTGATAAAGGTCACAAGAACCAATTCAGGTTATTAGTAGAATCCATTCAAAAAGGAGGTCAGCCAATTGTCCCGTTTGATGAAATTGTAAACACCACAAGAGCCAGCTTTGCTGCAATTAAATCATTAAAAGAAAATCGCTGGATTGAAGTTGAGTAAAATCAGATCGTATTATTATACTATCAGGTATCTCAAATGGATCCAAATCTGTTATCAGATATGGTATCGGGTACGTTCAAAATGGAGGAATTGTTTTAAATACAGATACAAGTTATCTTCCCCTTCAAATTCAGTTTCTTTAAATTTTATTGATTGGATTGATAAACCTGAAAGCCTTTCAGGAGATTCATTCAGCTTTTTAAACCTCTCAAATAAGTTCGAATATCTTGAAATTAACTGGAATTTTGATGTTTATGGTAAACTTTGGAACTATAACTTAAATTATATGGACTTTTTGCTCCAACCCTGTTTGGGAAAAGAGATGGGCATCAGGTTAATTAATGACTTTATTCAAAAGCTTACTAACGAATCAACAGGTTTGGAGCCATATCCCATATCTATAAGGGGTATAAACTGGATCAAATTCTTATCAAAAAACGATATTCAAGATAAGAAAATTGACAATTGTCTTTTCGCACAATATAAGATTCTTTTAAATAACCTTGAATACCATCTATTAGGTAATCATTTGTTGGAAAATGGATTCTCTTTACTTTTTGGTGCATTTTATTATAATAATTTGATACTTTATGATAAAGCAAAAGATATAATTGAAAATGAATTAAATGAACAGATTTTAGATGACGGAGGACATTTTGAGCTAAGTCCGATGTATCATCAAATCATTCTGGACAGAGTATTGGATTGTATTAATCTTCTTCAAAACAATAAGCTGTTTGATGAGCAGGAATTGTTGCTTACACTCATGAATGAGAAATCCGTAAAAATGTTGCAATGGCTCAACTGCATGACTTTTTCAAATGGTAACATTCCGCTTTTTAATGATGCTTCCACAGGTATTGCTCCATCCTCGCAGCAATTGAATGATTATGCTACCCGATTAGGAATACCTTCAGAAAAAATTCTTCCTCAAATTCACTTAATTTCTTCTGATTCGTTTCTAAAAGAATCAGGATACCGCCGTTTCAACGGTTCAAATTATGAATGTATAATAGATGTTGGTCAAATAGGCCCCGATTATCAGCCAGGACATGCACATGCTGATACATTTAGTTTTGAACTATACTCCCATGGAAAACCAATAATTGTTGATGCAGGAGTATCGACTTATGATAAGAATGAAAGAAGACAACTTGAAAGAAGCACTTCATCGCACAACACCCTACAAATAGGCAATTTAAATTCTTCCGAAGTTTGGGGTGGCTTCAGGGTAGCCGGAAGAGCCAATGTTGTTTTTTTGGAAAAGAATGATACTATATTTAAAGCAAGACATGATGGCTATAGGCAATTGCGAATTATTCATGAAAGAGAATTTAACTTTGAAGCAAGCTCATTTTGTATCTCAGACAGATTGATTGGAGAAAAACAAATAGTTGCTGTTTCAAGGTTTCATTTTCATCCGGAAACAGATTTAAGAATAGAAGGCAACCGAATTATCTTCCATATGGGGGACCTTAATTTTGAGAATGTTGAAAAAATATCAATAGTGAATTATATGTTTGCTCCTTGCTTCAATGTCTTAATTCCAGGAAAAGTCGTTGAGATCTTCTTTAAGAAGCAATTAAAATCAACATTCCGGTTCGAATAGCAAATGAAACTTTTATTTCTCTCTGATAATTTTCCGCCTGAAGTCAATGCACCAGCTACGAGGACATTTGAACATTGCCGCGAATGGGCAGGATCTGGTATTGAAGTGACTGTAATCACTTGCTTACCCAACTTCCCGGAAGGGAAACTTTTTGCAGGTTACAAAAACAGGTTGTTTCAAAAAGAGAATATTGAAGGAATAAAAGTCATAAGGGTATTTACTTACATCACTGCTAATCATGGTTTTTATAAGCGAACGATTGATTACATCAGTTTTGGATTATCTGCTTTTCTTGCCGGATTATTCATAAGAACAGATCTCATCGTAGCTACTTCACCTCAGTTTTTTGCTGCAGTATCTGGCAGGTGGCTGTCATTCTTTAAAAGAAAGCCCTGGGTAATGGAAGTCAGGGATTTGTGGCCCGAATCCATTAAAACGGTAGGAGCAATGACAGACAATTTTGTGATCCGTTATTTCGAAAGGCTTGAAATAAGGCTTTATCGGTCAGCATGTCAGATTATTCCAGTAACAGATTCATTTAAGGAAAACATTATCAAAAAGGGTATTAATCCGGCGAAAATATCCGTAATAAAAAACGGGGCAAACCTTACATTATACACTCCCAGGCCAAAGAACCAACAAATCCTAACAGAACTTGGCATGAAAGGGAAATTTATCGTGGGCTTTATAGGGACACTTGGGATGGCTCATAAGCTTGACTTCATAATTGAAGCAGCTTCAAAAATCAACAATACCGGCATTCATTTCCTTTTCATTGGTGCAGGCGCTGAAAAAAAACATCTTGAACTTCTTATTGAAGAGATCAAACCTGGCAACGTAACATTATTGGGTATGATACAGAAGGACAGAGTTCCTGATTATCTTTCCGTTATTGATGTATCGCTTATCAATCTCAGGAAAGCTGAAACATTTAAAACTGTCATTCCATCAAAAATCTTCGAATCCGCAGCAATGGAAAAACCAATTCTTCTTGGTGTGGATGGAGAGTCGAGACAAATAGTAGAATCTTATCCAGCTGGACTTTATTTCGAACCAGAGAATGAGTCCGATTTTATTGAAAAACTTTACTTGTTAAAAAACGATAAAGCACTTTATGAAAGCCTTAAACGAGGATGTCAGAAATTAGTAAAAGACTTCGATCGTGTCAGCCTTGCAAAAGATATGGCAGAGATTCTTTATACGATAGGAGATAATCATAAAGGTTAGCCTTAAAGATCAGACATCTTAAACTCTAAAACCCTGAAAATTTCTTATTCACATCTCACATCTCATATCTCAAATCTCATATCTTCTTTGATCCTACCCTCCGTTAACATCTAACCTATTTGATAGCTTCGGGTCATTGGTATATTAGTACGCCGGTAATAATATTCCTGGTGATTTTTCTAACCGGGATTGTCTTTTATTTCTGTAAATTTAAAAAAGCCGGTCTTCTAGTTGTTTTCTTTTCGGTTCTCTGGCTTGTATTGATCTCATTTCCGTTTGTACCTTCAATACTGGTGAGGTCACTCGAAGATCGTTTTCCTCCTCTAATTGAAATATCCCAAGTTCCAAAAGCTGGAACCATTTATATTTTAGTTTTGGGCGGCGGGCGTTCAGAATATAAAAATCTGTCTTCAAAAGGGAAACCAACGATCGATTCCCTAAGCAGATTATCAGAAGGAATCAGGCTGCACAGGCTATTGCCCGGTAGTCATATGGTCTTTTCAGGTATGTCAAGAGGGCAAAAGTACAGCCATGCAGAGATTTTAAAGCAGTCTGCAATTGGGATGGGAGTTAATGAAAAAGAAATTAGTCTTCTTCCTGCGTCTGAAAACACCCGTATGGAGGCTTTTGATTATACTAATAAATTTGGAACCGGTAACACTCTTATCCTTGTTACCGATGCTATACATATGCCTCGGGCAATGTTGCTTTTCAGAAAAGCAGGGCAATCACCAATACCTGCACCAACCAATTATATGATGAAATCAGAAGGGGAAAAGTATCTCAAGGACTATTGTCCGTCAGTTTTAAATATCAGCAAAATGGGATATGCTATGCATGAAATATTCGGATTTATTTGGGCAGAGATAGGAGTTAGAAGGAGGTAGGAGGCAGGGAAGTGGAGGAGCGTAGAGTAGTGATGAGTGGTGAGTAGTGAGTAGTGAGTGAGGAAGAAAGGAACTGATTCAAATCGGACTATTTAAACTATTAGTAAACATTAAATGAAAATTGTTACTGTAGCGGCAGCAAGGCCGAACTTCATGAAGATTGCTCCTTTTATTGAGGCTATAGCAAAATATAATTCAGAGAACAGACTTCCAAAAGTAGAACATATACTCATACATACTGGGCAGCACTATGATATAAGAATGTCAGAATCTTTCTTCAAAGAACTATCTATACCTGAGCCTGATATTAATCTTGAAATAGGATCAGGAAGCCATGCTGAACAATTAGGTTATACAATGATTGCTTTTGAGAAAGTATTACTTGAACATAAACCGGATTGGGTGGTCGTGATAGGCGATGTGAACGCTACTTTATCTTGCTCTGTTGTTGCTAAAAGACTGAATATCAAAGTGTGCCATATTGAGGCAGGACTACGCTCAGGAGATATGAGCATGCCTGAAGAGATCAACCGTCTGGTTACTGATCGTATTTCCGATCTTCTCCTTACCCCTGATACCATTTCTTCAGCTAACCTCAGAAATGAGGGCTCTACTGATCACAAAATTGCTTTCGTGGGAAATATCATGATTGATACTCTCGAAGCAAATCGTGAAAGGGCCTCTGCTTTAACTCTCAGTTATATTATTAATAATAATCTATCTCAGGGATATAATTTTAAAGGTGTAATACCTTCTGATAATTCATATGCCGTCATGACTCTTCATCGGCCATCGAATGTTGACCAGGAGCAGGTTTTCATTCGGATTATTGAATTTCTTCTTAATGAAGTCACCAGAGATTTTACACTTATCTGGCCTATTCACCCACGTGCGAAAAAACAACTAAAAACTTTTGGTTTATGGGAACGGGTGATTGGTAACACCTCATTAATATTGTTAGAACCTATTGGCTACCGTGAAATGTTAAGATTAAATATGGGAGCAAAGGTCATGCTTACCGACTCAGGAGGTTTACAGGAGGAATGTTGTATTCTTGGAACACCCTGCCTTACATTAAGGTGGAACACTGAAAGACCTGTCACCCTTCGTGAATTTGGAGGTGCAAGTGTACTAGTCGGAAATAATATAGATCGTATCCGGAAAGAATACCATATTGCTGTTTCGCAGCAGAGAAAACCCATTCGTCCTGAATTATGGGACGGCAATACAGCAGAGCGATGCTTGCGGGCTATTCTCGAATGGGTCTAGTGATGAGTAGTGAGTAGTGAGTAGCGAGTAGTGAGTAGAGCACTCTACACCCCATCTTCACTCATCACTCATCACTCTACGCTCACATCTTATCTAAATTTCAATGAAAAGAATTCGGATCATCCTGCTGCTTCTTCTTTTCTCCCTCCCTACAGTATTCGCTCAAGAAAATAGTTTTTCCTGTTATTTAGGATCTTCTGCAGGTTATATTACCCCCGGACATGTGCCTTTCTGGTTAAGATCAAACCAGTTTGGAAGTGTTCCGCTTGATAATGCCTCTTTAAGCCTGATCGGGGCAATGCATAAAGAATATGATAAAAGCCGAAAGCGGATTTTTGATTGAGGAGCTTCTGTAGAAGGACGGGCGAATATAGGGAATAAGTCAAACCTCACCTTAATTGAAGGATATGCCAAAGCACGCATCAGTATATTTGAGATAGGGGCCGGACGGTCAAAAGAAATAATGGGCCTCTGTGATACAAGTTTATCATCAGGGGCCTTTGCTGTTTCAGGAAATGCCCTGGGTATTCCAAAGGTGCAGATCAGTGTACCCGAATTCTATAGTTTGCCATTTTTTGGAAGACTATTCGCCTTTAAAGGTAATTTTGCACATGGCTGGATCGGAAAAGCCTCAATGAATATGGATAGTACTATTCTCAGGGTAGAAACATATTTACATCAATCATCCTTATATGGAAGATTTGGTAAGCCGGAATGGAAATTCAAACTATATGGGGGATTTAACCACCAGGTTTTATGGGGTAATGAGAAAGAATCTTATGGACTTGGCTATGCATTTTCTCCTCTTAAAACCTACCTGTATGTAATCAGAGGAGGAACTTATATTGATGGCAATACAAGGTTGGGGGATCATTTAGGATCAATTGACCTTGGTTTTGAATATGACTTTAAAAATGTAAGATTATTAGCGTATCGTCAGAATTTATATGAAGCCGGAGCTCTTTATTATCTGGCAAATATAAGTGATGGCTTGAACGGTCTGAGCCTGGTAAATAAAAAGCAGTCTAACAAAGGTTTTAAATGGGAAAAAATTCTTTTTGAAGTGTTTTATACTAAAAGTCAGGGAGGAGAGTCCTGGTCAGTTCCCAGACCTTCAGGTCCGGAAGATTATTATAATCACTACCAGTACCTTCAGGGCTGGTCATATCAGGGAATCGGAATCGGCAATCCCTTCATTGTTCCACGAAACTCAACAAAAGAAGGTTTACCCTCAGATACATATCAGTATTTCATCAGCAACAGGGTAGCTGCTTTTCACTTTGGTTATGAAGGTTCGATAGACTATTGGAATTTTATTTTGAAAACCTCTTATTCGCTGAATTATGGCACATATGCCACCATTAGTCAATTCCCCGAAACAAAACAATTTTCGGCCTATCTTGATGTATCCAGGGAATTGAAAAATGGCGTGAATATAGGACTTACAGGAGCTCTTGACAAGGGGGAGTTGTATTATGATTGCTACGGGGTATTGGTGAGGGTGGGATGGAGGTTTTAAGAAGATGTGAGATGTGAGGGAAGAAGATAGGATAATAAAAATGAATTTTTATTATGAGTGAAGTAGGAAGTTTTAAGGAATTAAATGTTTATCAAAAGGCCTATAAGTTGGCAATGGAAATTTTTGAGCTTTCTATGGATTTTCCTAAAGACGAGATATATTCATTAACTGATCAAATAAGACGTTCCTCGAGGTCAGTGACTTCAAATATTGCTGAGTCCTGGGCAAAGAGGAAATATGAAAAGGCATTTGTTAATAAGTTGACTGACCCACTGGGCGAAGAATATGAAACTGAAAATTGGCTGGATTATTCACGTGATTGTAAATATAGTGGTAATGAAACATATGTCAAGATATTAGGTGGTTATGACGAAGTGAGGAAAATGCTCATCTCCATGATTAACAACCCCAACAAGTGGTGTTGTAGCTAACTATTAACATCTCTACGATCTACGCTCACATCTCACATCTCACATCTCACATCTCACATCTCATATCTCATATCTCTGTTCATATTGCATAAAAGTTATAGTATTCAGCGTATGCGAAAGCAAACCTAAAAATAAATTTAAAAAATGAAAAATTTCGTCATCGTAATACTGACTTTTATCATCAAATATCAGAGTTAGTCAAAAAATTGGCATAACATATTATCTTAGAACTATGGTAATTATCATAATATTAATTAATTAGTAAAATATTATTTTGTTATTTTCATCCTGCTGCGTTGGACTTTGATTAGACATTACAAAACAATAAAAATTATTTAGTAAATTTAGTTGTTCGTTCTATACAATTGTATTCAAAGGATTTAATTTGAATTTTCGATAAATATTTTCAGCCTTTTAGATTATACAACCCAGAGTACATGAACTGAATACTATCTAACGTATTTTATTGTGAACCTGCCTGTAAATACCTCTTCTGTTTTTATCCCTGACTGGCTATTGATCGTGTCGGGTTTTTTGATGGCATTTGGTATCACCTGGGCTACTATTCCATCAATTGTGAAAATAGCAAAGCTAAAAAGCCTTTGTGCTAACACTAACTGCCGTACATTACATACCAATGCCGTTCCAACACTGGGAGGTATTGCTGTATTTGTCGCTCTGGTTCTGGCAACTGTAATCTTTGCCGGGACCTATTTTAAATTCGAACTGACGTACATTATTGCCGGGCTGGTAATTGTCTTTTTCATGGGCATTAAAGATGATATCCTGATAATTGACCCTTTGAAAAAACTTGCAGGTCAGATTGTAGCTGTTGGTTTAATTGCAATTTTCGCTGATATAAGAATATCAAGTTTATTCGGCTTTTTGGATATACAACAGGTACCCTATATTATCAGCATATTGCTTACTATATTTGTATTTATCGTGATAATTAATGGTTACAATCTTATTGACGGAATTGACGGTCTTGCTTCCGGTATTGCGATATTAACCTCATCCGTTTTCGGTATATGGTTTTGGCTGACAGGGTATATTGAATCAACAATACTCAGTTTTTCATTTGCGGGAACACTGGCAGCCTTTTTTTACTTTAATGTATTTAGTAAACAATATAAAATATTTCTGGGTGATACCGGTTCCATGGTCATAGGATTTGTAATGGGTATAATAGTGTGCAGATTCCTGCAGGATGATTTGTTAGTACAGGGAGCTTTAAAAGTTGCATCTGCACCCGCCGTGGCTTGCGGGGTTTTGGTAGTCCCCCTCTTCGATTCCCTGCGTGTATTTATTATTCGTATTGTTCATGGTAAATCGCCATTTAAAGCCGACCGTCAGCACATCCACCATAACCCTCCTGCAGCTTGGATACAATCACCTTCAGGCAACTCTTATACTGATAGGTGTTAATTTCTTTTTCATTGTTCTATCTTTCGTTCTTCGTGATATTGGAATATTCTGGCTCATGACTGTTATTGTCGGTTTAGCAGGTACGATGACTTATTTCCTTGTGAACACTGTAAAAACAAGAAAGAAAAAGGCATTCGAATTGAGTCGCTCGTTCTTTAGGTCATTTGAAATCCGGGAGGAGAAGAACAATGTAATAGTATCAGAAGAAAATCAAAATGAAAAGGTTAAGGAGGAGAAATATGCTGAAATATTCAGTGCAGATGTAAACTGATCGTTTTTAACATTATGGCTAAGGCTGTCTCAAAAGGGCAGCTTTTTTGCTGAATGTAAAGTACAAAATTAAACGTCTGACGTCAAATGACTTATCACTAATCTCTCACCACTCACCACTCTCCACTCACCACTCACCTCAACGCTTTACGCTTTATGCTTTACGCTCTACGCTCACATCTTCCGACTTCCGACTTCCGACTTCCGACCACCGACTTCCGACTTCCAACTTCCGACTTCCGACTTCCAACTTCCAACTTCCGACTTCCAACTTCCGACTTCCGACTTCCGACTTCCGACTTCCAACTTCCGACTTCCGACTTCCTACTTCGGACTTCCAACTTCCGACTTCCGACTTCCGACTTCCGACTTCCGACTTCCAACTTCCAACTTCCGACTTCCAACTTCCGACTTCCGACTTCCGACTTCCGACTTCCAACTTCCGACTTCCGACTTCCTACTTCGGACTTCCAACTTCCGACTTCCGACTTCCGACTTCCGACTTCCAACTTCCGACTTCCGACTTCCGACTTCCGACTTCCGACTTCCCCCTCTTTGAATTCCTTACTATTTTTGGTAAGTTTGTTTCAATTTATCTGAAACAAAGCTGAGCCGGGAATGGAGAATTTCATGTACTATTTCAAAAGATGGTTGATTGCAATAGTCGTTATTGTCCTGATTTTGTTTTTCCCTGTTCGGAAATATCTCAGGCAACACGGGTACTTTGTTTTTGGAAGAAAAAATATGGAAAAGGCAGTTTTGTGGGCAAAGCAGGATAGTATGCGTGTTGCCGACTCACTGTTAAGAATCAGGATTGATACTGCAGGACAAGGCTCAAGGAAACGTGATTCAATTCCGGGGACCGTTAAAAAGGTGAAATCCGTAAAGGATGTGGATACAGCAGGAAATTTTTACATTATCGCAGGCAGCTTCACCAATTCTGATAATGCTGGTCTGCTGGCCGGGAAATATCTCAAACTGGGTTATGAATCAGCTATTATCAGCGTCACTAACCAGAACGGTGTGAAGTTAAAATTGGTTGTAGTCAATGTCTTCAAAAATTTTTATGACGCTGATAAGTTCCTGAAAGAATTTCAGGATAAATATGACCATGAAGCATGGATATACAGGAAGAAATAAGGGAATAGTTACGTCCTGTGGAGTCGAAATCCATTAACCGCAAATACCGATAGCTATCGGTACGCAAAGAAAATATGCAAAGAGCGCAAAGGGAAGCCTCTCTGCCGCTAAAGCGGCATCTCCCCTGAAGGGGAGACCATCACAGGAGTTTTCCGGGTTTACACCTGACGCACGACGCCCCTCGCCTGACGCCTTTTTTTTATTTCAAGCCAAAGAAAGTAATATAGCTTTCAGATAAACAAAAAATAAACAAAAAGCCATATAATCCTTTAAAGGAGGTTTTTGGAAAAAAATCTAAAAAAAGTTAATTATTGTTAAACATAGTTTAATAAAATTTCTTATCTTTTCATCATTAAAAAGATTTTTTGGGAGAATCGGAGTTTTTTGAAGAAAGGTGTAAGGGGAAAAGCCTTTTTTCATAAAATATTTTATTTACGCATAACAACGACCCTTAAGTAATGGAATTTTCGAATGAACTGTTTAGCTTCTTTTTCCCCGCATGGAGTTTAGTACTGACAGGAACGCTTCTGGCTTTCTTTATTACCTGGAAATCAATACCGTCAATTGTTGAGGTTGCTAAAGCAAAAGGTCTCGACGGTAAGCCAAACAACAGATCGTCGCACAAAAGCAATATCCCTCTGCTCGGAGGAGTGGCGGTATTTGCAGGTGTGATTCTGACCACTGTTGTTATAGCCGGAGTAGGCTTCGTGCATGAACTGAAGTATATCATTGCCGGACTGATAATCCTTTTCTTTCTTGGCGTGAAGGATGATATAATGATCATTGATCCTAAAAAGAAGCTTATAGGCCAGGTGCTGGCATCGCTTATCATAATAATGCTGGGTGACATCAGGATCAGCAATTTCCATGGTTTTGAAGGTATAAACGAGGTAAGCTATGTTGTAAGTGTAGTGTTTACACTTTTTGTATTTGTGGTGGTCATTAACGGTTTTAACCTTATTGACGGCATCGACGGACTGTCATCCGGTGTCGGTATCGTAACCTCCATAACTTTCGGCATCTGGTTCTGGATCTCCGGTCATATTCCCTATGTGGTATTCAGCTTTTCCCTTGCCGCATCTCTTACCGCCTTCTTTTACTATAATGTATTCAGCAAGACACATAAGATCTTCCTGGGCGACACAGGTTCAATGATAATAGGGATGGCTATGTCGGTCATAGTTGTACGGTTCCTGCAGTTCGAGGTTAATGCATCGGGGGTGGCAATCGCACCTGCAACCACTGCTGTAGCCATTGGGATACTTATTGTTCCGCTTTTCGATACCATCAGGGTATTCCTGTTAAGGCTGGCAAAAGGTACATCTCCTTTCAAAGCCGATCGTCAGCATGTTCATCATCGCCTGATCGACCTGGGGAACAGTCACCTTAAAGCAACATCAATTATTCTGGGATCAAACATTTTCTTTATAGTCATGGTGATTCTGCTGAGAAATACAGAGACCATGATACTGTTCTCTATAACTCTCGGACTGGCTACAGTGTTATCGTTTATACCTGTCCTTATGCTGAGACGCAGGAAGAGTATCACTGAACAGGTCGCAATGATGATCGGGCAAATGACACTGGTCAGCGATGAGGAAGTTGTGATAATGGATCATGGAGAAATTTTAGTACGAAAGGGATCTGCAGCCAGAGAATCTAAACCTGTCCCCATTAAGCAGGAGGCGGCAGTCCTCAGTGAAAACTAGTCTTTAGTCTTATCCACCGACGCTCGACAATCGGCACTCGGCACTCGGCGCTTTTGATTTAACTTTACGCTCAACGCTTTACGCTCAACGCTTTACGCTCAACGCTTTACGCTCAACGCTTTACGCTCCCGACATTCCTCATACTTCGGGCTGTCGGGATTTCGTCTCCGCCGGTCGGCGGATCCTCAATCTACGCTTTACGCTCCCGACATTCCTCATACTTCGGGCTGTCGGGATTTCGTCTCCGCCGGTCGGCGGATCCTCAATCTACGCTTTACGCTCCCGACATTCCTCATACTTCGGGCTGTCGGGATTTCGTCTCCGCCGGTCGGCGGATCCTCAATCTACGCTTTACGCTCCCGACATTCCTCATACTTCGGGCTGTCGGGATTTCGTCTCCGCCGGTCGGCGGATCCTCAATCTACGCTTTACGCTCCCGACATTCCTCATACTTCGGGCTGTCGGGATTTCGTCTCCGCCGGTCGGCGGATCCTCAATCTACGCTTTACGCTCCCGACATTCCTCATACTTCGGGCTGTCGGGATTTCGTCTCCGCCGGTCGGCGGATCCTCAATCTACGCTTTACGCTCCCGACATTCCTCATACTTCGGACTGTCGGGATTTCGTCTCCGCCGGTCGGCGGATCCTCAATCTACGCTTTACGCTATTCCCGACGCCTTACTCCCTCCTGAAAGCGTGGTTCACGCTGGCCTGTTGGGTCGCTGTAATAACCAGGTCGTTTATACATACATGAGCAGGTACTGTTGCGCAATAGTAAATTGCATCTGCAACATCATCGCCTGTAAGAGCATCTATTCCCTTATATACGCTGCCCGCTTTCATCACATCTCCTTTAAAACGGACAAGCGAGAATTCAGTTTCCGCCATTCCCGGGGCAATATGGGTCACCCTGATATTATTTTTCAGGAGATCGATCCTCATCGATTTTGAGAGAGAATCAACTGCCGATTTGGATGCACAGTAAACATTCCCGTATTCGTAAGCCTCTTTTCCGGCAATGGAACCGATATTGAAGATATGTCCGGCATTACGTGCGACCATCAGCGGGGCAACCGCTCTGGTGACATATAAAAGTCCTTTCAGATTGGTGTCTATCATTCTTTCCCAGTCGTCGATATCACCGTTATCGATATGGGAAAAACCGACAGCCAGTCCGGCATTATTGACCAGTATATCAATGGTTTTCCATTCTTCCGGCAGGTTTTTTATTACTGAAGCCACTTCCGCCTGATTCCTGACATCGAAGTTCAGCGACAGCACCTTTATCTTACCAGACGAGAGCAGAACCTTTTCGAGTTCATCCAGCCTCTCCTTTCTCCTCCCAGTTATTATAATGTTATAGCCGTTTTCTGCGAAACGTATTGCAGTTGCCTTACCAAAGCCAGATGTAGCCCCGGTTATCATGATCGTTTTGTTCATCTTTTCTGGTTGTTGATTATTCATTGTAAAAATAGGAAATTAATTTATTAACATAAACACCCGGGCCTCATTCTGGAAAATTTGATTTCTTATGTCTAAGTTACAAAATAATGTAAAATTTATTTCCCCATTCTCCTGTTTTCAGCGTTGCAACACCCGAATTTTAATTCTGAATGGTTATTATTTGTTATTTCTAAATAACTGTTTACTAATGAATTAAAAATATATTATTTAATAATTATATTCCGGTGCGATGCACCTTTGTCTTCATAATAATAATTTATCTACAAATATTATGGTGCTCCGCACCTTCTTTGGCTATTCAATGCAGCTATTCATCTATTGATAGTTGATGCGCTGCACATTCCGGGCTAATATTAAGCGGCAGAGCCGCATAATATTTGTAGAAATGCATTTGAAAGACATTACAGAAGGTGCAGAGCACCGCGATATTTAATCCCAACCATGAACGTCATCAAAGAATTCAAAAACATATTCATCTTTAAATTGCACGTTATTCTTCTCCAGGATTTCAAAATACTCTTCACTGAATGGCTTTTTTTCATGATGCTCTTCCTGAGACAAGATATATTTTGCCACAAGGTCTATTTGGGAATGAGAATGTGTGAAAGCTCCATAACCTTTCTGCCATTCAAACTTAAATTTTGATAACTTTTTTCCTTTAATGAATTTATTAGATGATGTTTTAATTTCTTCAATAATATCTGGTATCAGCTGATTTACATTATAACCTATCAAAATATGAACATGGTCAGGCATTGTTCCTATTGCCAGCATTTTATGCCTATGGTTTTGGACAATTCCTGTGACATACATTTCCAATTCATCTTTCCATTCTCTTTTTATCAGCGCATCGCGATTTTTTACTGAAAAGACCATATGGAAATAACATTGAGTATAAGTGTTTGCCATGGTGTTGTAAATTAAAAATTCAAATAAAATACATCATAAATATATGATGCAACACCCAAATAAAAAAATCATTCCCCATTACTTGAGAGTCTCAGAAGCTTTTTTAAAAAGTGCGTAAAACAGGAAATAGGAAATTAATTTATTAACATAAACACCCGGGCCTCATTCTGGAAAATATGATTTCTTATGTCTAAGTTACAAAATAATGTAAAATTTATTTCCCCATTCTCTTTTAAAGTGAATAGCAATATCCCAATGACCCTGGAAAGCCCTGTCATCCTGAGGACGCCGCCAGGTGGACGAAGGATCTCCAGATCGCATCACCGCACTAGCTCCAATGATCTGATAAATACCTGTTCTACTGATTCTTTGGAGGAAAGGATTGCAAGACGAAGGATCTCCTTCTCCTATCACTGCACTTTGGAGGCACGATTACAACTCCGCGCCAGCAAGGAGCCAGAGTATTAACCCCCCTTTAGGGGGGCAGGGGGGCAAAAAAAAACAGGGCAGGGGGACAAAAACCATAGGGTCAGAATGCAAAAACCATAAGCCAGCGTGGCGTAACTTTGCGAACTTTGCGAAAACTTTGCGTCCTCTTGCGGTTAAAAAGATTTTATTCAATACCCCCGGAGCTACAAAAACCATGAGGGCAGCTTGGAAATAATTCTATCTTTACGTTTTGAATTTTTATGGATAATCAGCCAGGGAAAATACAGGAAGATAAGAGAGCCGCTGTTGAATCGATGTTCGACTCAATTGCATGGAGGTACGATTTCCTGAACCATTTTTTATCATTCGGCATCGACCGGCTCTGGAGAAGAAGAGCGGTCGGCATCATCGCTAAGTCATATAAAAATCCGGAGATCCTTGATGTTGCAACCGGTACCGGCGATCTGGCAATTGCAGCCATGCGAATCAATCCTTCTGCAGTGACAGGGATAGATATCTCAAAAAAGATGCTTGAGATTGGAAAGGAGAAGATCCGGAGGAAGGGCCTTTCAGGGAAAATCAAGCTGACAGCCGGGGATTCCGAACATATTCCTTTTGATGATAATGTATTTGATGTGGCGATGGTGGCTTTCGGTGTCAGGAATTTTTCCGATCCGCTGAAAGGACTTTCTGAAATGAGAAGGGTGATCCGCAACGGCGGTATGATAGTGGTGCTTGAATTCTCAAAACCTTCAAGTTTTCCGTTTCGTCCGGTTTATAACTTCTACTTCAGGAATATCCTCCCGTTTTTCGGAAGACTTTTCTCAAAAGATAAAGCCGCATACAGCTACCTGCCCGATTCGGTCATGAAATTTCCGGATAATGAGGCCTTTCTTAAACTGCTGGCAGAGACAGGTTTTTCCGGTACAAGGCAGTTAAAACTTACCGGCGGCGTAGCAAGTATTTATACAGGTGTTAAGGTTATAATACAATAATTATAATTCAAAGCAGTTTACTATCTTGTATCCCTGAAATGAAAAGCCCTTAAGGTTGAAAAGAACAAAAATCAATACCGCCCTCGCACTGATCTTTCTTTTGATAAGTCTGAGTGTATCGGGTCAGAAGCAGAAACCGAAAAACGACTCACGGTATGATGATAAAGTTTTGCATTTCGGGTTCACCCTGGGCTTCAATGCCATGGATTTCAATATCACTCCCTCACAGACATTCCTCGATTCCACTGGTCTTTATCCTGAGGTGAGCATCCTTAATCCGGGTATCAATATCCAGATAGTCACCGATCTTCGTCCGGCCAGGTATCTTGATATCAGGTTCCTGCCCGGTGTCTCGTTTGGACAGAGAGTGATTCGCTATTATAAAGACAAAGTTCTCTATAATGATCAGCAGAAGCTGGAATCGTCCTTTCTTGAGTTTCCTCTTCTTCTTAAATTCAAAGGTGCCAGGCTTAATAATGTCAGGCCATATGTTATCGGCGGATTTAACTACAGGTACGATCTTGCCGGGAAAAAGGAATTCGACGACGAGAAACCGATTTACATAAGGGTTAAACGACCTGATCTGTACTATGAGCTGGGAGGGGGGCTGGACTTCTATCTTACCTATTTTAAACTTTCGGTGGAGCTGAAATTATCGACAGGACTTGGCAATGTGCTGGTCAACCAGGCAGCACCGGGTCATCCTGAATTTTTTAATGCGATAGAGAAGATGAAATCCCAGATATGGGTACTATCCTTTCATTTTGAATAGATCTTACGAATCTGTCAGGGTGCTCAGCTCTCAGTCCATCGGTCTTTTGATTATCAAATAATTACCCGATGAAAGAAATCCGGATAAATCTCAGTCCCGCAGCTGCAGCCGACGATTCTGCAATACGGAAGATCTCCGCATCACTGGCAGGGATGGATCAGTCTGAAATCTCCTCAATAAGGGTAGTCAAGCGGTCGGTCGATGCACGAAAGAAGAATATCAGGGTTAATCTGACTGTCGAGGTATTTTCCCTGGAAGATATCGACACCCCTTCCATCACTCCGTATATTCCATGCGATGTCTCTCTTAAGAGAGAGGTCATTATAGCAGGCGCAGGTCCGGCCGGACTTTTTGCGGCGCTGAGGCTGATAGAGCTGGGTATCCGTCCGGTAATAATTGAGAGGGGCCGCGACGTATCATCACGCAAAAAGGATATTGCAAGGATAAGCAGGGAGCAGATAGTCAATCCTGACAGCAATTACTGCTTTGGCGAAGGAGGTGCAGGAACCTATTCCGACGGCAAACTCTATACACGTTCAAAGAAAAGGGGCGACAATACAAGGGTGCTGGAACTGCTCTGTCTTCATGGCGCAAATGAGAATATAATGTATGAAGCTCACCCTCACCTCGGAACGGACAAGCTGCCTGCTATCATTTCAAATATAAGAAAATCGATCATTGATGCCGGAGGACAGTTCATCCTTGAAAAAAAAGTAACTGATCTTCTGATTGAAGGCGACAGGATACAGGGTGTTGAAACAGAAGGTAATGAAAAATATCTGTCACCTTATGTTATGCTGGCAACCGGCCATTCGGCAAGGGATATTTATGATATCTGCATTAAGCGGGGGATTGAGCTGGAGATGAAGCCCTTTGCAATGGGAGTAAGGGTAGAGCACCCGCAGGAGCTGATTGACAGGATACAATACCATGGCAATTCCAGAGGCGAATTCCTGCCGGCTGCCTCATATAATCTTGCAAAACAGGTCGATGGGAGAGGAGTCTACTCCTTTTGCATGTGTCCGGGAGGATTCATTGTACCTTCGGCAACCATGCAGGAAGAGGTGGTTGTTAATGGTATGTCGCCTTCGGAGAGGAATTCCCCGTATGCAAATTCGGGCATTGTTGTCGAGATCAGGCCTGAAGATCTTGTTAAGTACAGCAGTTCCGGTGTTATGGCAGGTATTGAATTTCAGAGAGAACTTGAGCGTGAAGCCTGGAAGAACGGAGGCCATACCCAGCGGGCTCCTGCTCAGAGACTCGCTGATTTTGTATCGGGAGTAACATCCGGTTCACTGCCGAAAGTATCATATTTCCCCGGAGTTACATCCTCCCCCCTTCACAGCTGGCTTCCAAAGGCCCTGGGAAGGCGCCTCCGTGATGGTTTCAGGCTGTTCGGGCATGTGATGAACGGGTATCTGACGAATGAAGCTGTTGTTGTCGGGGTGGAATCAAGGACCTCATCACCGGTACGGATCCCCAGGGATCCTGAGAGCTTTCATCATATAAGGGTGGAAGGATTATATCCATGTGGTGAAGGATCGGGATATGCAGGAGGGATTGTCTCTTCCGCTGTCGACGGAATTAGAGCCGCTGAAGCAATCGGCAGAAAAATATCTTCGGGAAATTAGACTCTCGGCGAACGACGCTCGACACTCGACGCTCGGCAAACGACACACGGCGAACGACGCTCGACACTCGACGCTCGGCAAACGACACTTCTCACTTTGATTTCTCTTTACGCTCTACGCTCTACGCTCTACGCTCTACGCTCAACGCCTTTTTCCTGAACCTTGAACCCTGAACCTCTACGCTCAACGCTTTACGCTCAACGCTTTTTTCCTGAACCTTGAACCTTGAACCCTGAACCTCTACGCTTTACGCTTTACGCTCTACGCTCTACGCTCTACGCTCAACGCTTTTTTCCTGAACCTTGAACCTTGAACCTTGAACCTTGAACCTCTACGCTTTACGCTTTACGCTTTACGCTTTACGCTTTACGCTTTACGCTCAACGCTTTACGCTCAACGCTTTTTCCTGAACCTTGAACCTTGAACCTTGAACCTTGAACCTCTACGCTTTACGCTTTACGCTCAACGCTCTACGCTTTACGCTTTACGCTCAACGCTCAACGCTCAACGCTTTTTTCCTGAACCTTGAACCTTGAACCTTGAACCTTGAACCTCTACGCTTTACGCTTTACGCTTTACGCTCTACGCTTTACGATTTACGCTCTACGCTCTACGCTTTTTTCCTCACGCCTCACGCCCTACACCTCAAGCTGGTTAAGCAGCTGACTGCGGTAGGAGTAGAAAAGTGTTGACTGTGAAACCATACCGACATACCTGTTATGACTGTCAATGACCGGCAGGTTCCATGTTTTGGTTCTTTCAAGCTTGGCCATCACCTGCTCCATACGGTCATCAATATTCACAACTTCCGGTGGTGTGGTCATGATATCTCTTATGTGCACCGACTTGTATTTACTTGCATCGAACATCAGTTTCCTGATATCATTCAGCATAACGATCCCGAAATAATGATTGTCCTTATTGACCACAGGAAAGATATTTCGCTTGGCACGTGTAAAAATGTCCACCAGGTCTCCCAGTGTGGCATCAGGATCAACCGTGAGGAATCCTTTCTCAAGCACCTTGTTCAGGTTCATCTGCCGCAGCAGAGACTGATCGCCCGGAAGTGACTCAGGTCTCTCTTTTCCGAATTTAAGCAGATTCATCTCTTTCTGGTATGCTTTAATAATATCGGCGGTTGTGATGATCCCAAGCACCTGGTCGGGGTTTTCAAAGTCGTTTACTACCACCAGTTCATCCACATGGTTATGGAGCATGATCTCCTGTGCTCTGTGGATTGTTTCATTAAGACTTATCTTAAGAACCTGGGGCTGCATAATATCAGCCACCGTTTTAAAATGGTGATCAGACTGCTGGAGAAGCTTTGGAATATCTTTGATATAGAATGTTCCTATAAGATGTTTTTCCTTGTTTATCACCGGGAACATTCTTTGCTTGGTCTTCTGGAGAGCGGAGAGAATTTCCGGGATTGGCATATTATCATGTAGCGTTTTGTTATTCTTTGTGTGATTATAAGTATCCCTTACTGTAATGGTGCTGAAGATGTCATGAGCATATTCGCCGAAGTGAGCCTGGGAGTAAATCCTCCCCGGAACCTGGCTCTGGTATATGCTCCATTTCCTGGCTACAAGGAATGCGATTGTACAGACCCACATACTGGGCATAAGCAGTTCATAATTACCGGTAAGCTCGCTTACCATGATGATAGTTGAAATTGGAGTATTGGCTGCCGCGGCAAAAAAACCAGCCATACCGACAATGGCAAATGTGGAAGGGTAAAGTGTAAAACCGGGAAAGATGAATTGAAGCAGATATCCCGAGGCTGCACCAAGTGTTCCCCCGATAACCATCGATGGACCAAATACACCTGCACTTCCGCCCGATCCTATTGTAAAGGAAGTAGATAATATCTTTCCGGCAGCCACAAGAAGTAATATGCCCAGTCCTACATTAGTGAGACCATTACTCATGATCTCCTGTAAAATTCCGTAACCACCACCCATAATATCAGCGGTGAATTTTCTGTCGCCTGTTATGGTTATCAGTAACAACACCAAACCTCCTGTAATAAAACCGCCGATTACCGGCTTAAGAAATTTCGGTATATTCCAGTCGGTAAATAATTTTCTGACCCCGTAAAAGGATTTTACAAACAGCAATGCTGCAAAAGCCAGCAGCAGTGCCTCAATAGTATATGGAATAAGTTCCAGAGGCTGAGTAAAACCATGTTGTCCGGCGTTAGTGAAAATATGTTCCCATCCGTATTTGAAAGAATAAACAGAAAATGCGATGATCGACGACACTGCAGCAGGGAGGATCACTTCAGCCTCAACCTCAGCGGAGGAATAGAGCACTTCTGCGGCAAAAATTGCACCTGCAAGCGGGGCCCTGAAGATGCTTCCAATACCGGCACCCATTCCGGCTGCGAGCAGCCATCTCCTTGTTTTGGCATCGAGATTCATCCGTGTGGCAAGAAAGCTACCGAAGCCTGCTCCGATCTGGGCTATTGGTCCCTCCCGTCCGCCCGATCCACCCGTACCGATGGTTATTACTGAAGCAATAAATTTTATTATAGGTACTATCGGCTTTATTAATCCTCGCTTATGATGAAATGCTTTTATTGCTTCATCGGTACCATGTCCTTCGGCTTCCGGGGCAAATCTGAAGATCAGAAATCCGGCAAGTAATCCTCCTACTGCTGGTAACAGTACAATAAAGTAAGGATTGAAAGTACCATGTGTAAAACGCAAAGCCTCCTGCTCGCCACCAGGAGATGTGGGGCTCAGTCCCATAAGATGAACTACGCAAAACTCCTTAACTATAACAAGCAGCGATTGAAACATTATAGCACCCAGACCGGCTATAATACCTACTATTGAACCTAACAACAACCATCTGCCTGCTGATTTGAAATCAAATTCCCTGTTGAAGGAACGCCAACCGAATAATCTCATCAATCATGTAAATGAATCAATTTTTTAAATCAGAACAAATTTAATATTTTATTCATTAAATCTGATTCTAAAATGCGGGGATTTGCAAATCACTTCCGGCAAGATTTCTCTGAGGCGGAATAAAGAGATCCTCCACTTCGTTCGGGATGCCCTCCCCACCAATAACCCGGTAAGCCCTGTCATCCCGAGGACGCCCGCAGGCGGACGAAGGATCTCCTGATCCCATCACCGCACTTCCTCCAGTGATCTTGTAAAGACCTGTTAAACTGAGCCTTTGAAAACACCGATTGCAAGTCCGCGCCAGCGGGACAACATATTAATTGCCCTCGGGGCAACCGGGGATAAGGAAGCAATGTCACGAAATCGGTAACATATTAATAACCTCCGTTGCCTTCAGTGGTAAATAAGCGATGCCACAAAAGTGGCAACATATGAATAACCCCCGGTTGCACCGGGGGTTATTCACTTTGCGCCGTTTCACGGCGCAGTTACCACCTCCTGGTCACATTGGGGGATACTGCCACGAAAGTGGCAACATATGAATAACCCCTGGTGCAACCAGGGGTAACGAAGCAATATCACGAAATCGGCAACATATTACTAACCTCCGATGCCTTCAGTGGTAAATAAGCAATGCCACGAAAGTGGCAACATATGAATAACCCCCGGTGCAACCGGGGGTAAGGAAGCAACCAACCCCAACCAGCTCTGAAGGAGCTGAATATAAGAGTTACGGAAAGAACCTCTCATCCGGAGTTATTCCATGCTCTAGAAGAAGTATTCTGTACTCCTCCTCAAATGTCCTTTTTCTGTGATGAGCCTCCTGGTTATTAATATAATTGATTAACATATCTAAGTCCCTATATGGGCATGTAAAAGACCCATACCCTACAGCCCATCCTCTAAAAGCCGGGAATAATCCACTGCTTTTTATCCATACTGATGATGATACTTTGACCTCCTTCATAAAATCAGCGAGGGCAATCGACGGATGCAGATCTGTCAGAATATGCAGGTGATTTTCAACACCATTTATACGATAAAGGGGACTGTCTTTGTTTTTAATAATTCCTGTAATGTAGGCATAAAGCTGCCCAGCATTACCCTGCTTGATTGTAGGCAAGCTATCCTTTGTTCTGAAAACAAGGTGATAGAGAAGTTGATGATAACTTGACATAGTTTGATTTATTAAATTTGTAATACAGCGAGAGAGGTCTAATTTACAAAAACTCTTGATTATTACCAAAGTTATTAAGCCCTGTTCAGGGCTTATTATCAGAGGGTAGTTCCGTAACCCCCGGTTTCACCGGGGGTTATTCACTTTGCGCCGTTTCACGGCGCTGTTACCATATCCTGGTCACATTGAGGGATACTGCCACAAAAGTGGCAACATATGAATAACCCCTGGTGCAACCGGGGGTAAGGAAGCAATGTCACGAATTCGGCAACATATTAATAACCTCCGATGCCTTCAGTGGTAAATAAGTACTGCCACGAAATCGGCAACATATAAATAACCCCTGGTGTAACCAGGGGTAAGGAAGCAATGTCACGAAATCGGCCACATATTAATAACCTCCGATGCCTTCAGTGGTAAATAAGTACTGCCACGAAAGTGGCATCATATGAATAACCCCTGGTGCAACCAGGGGTAACGAAGCAACCAACCTCAACCAGCTCTGAAGGAGCTGAATAATTCTGCTTCCACTGAAGAAAAGTATTTATGATTAATGCTCAATCGTCATTTATTATATAGATTTGTCTCTATGTTGATTAAGAAGGAAAACCCGTTTAATAAACCATACAGGGAGTCGGGGAAGCCCCGGGATAAATTACTCTTTATCCTTGTCTTTGGCCTGTTCATCTTCCTGTTCCTCTTTCTGTTTGGACCTTTTGGTCTATCCCAGCTTAAAACAGGCGATCAGTTTCTTGTTACACTGGGTTTTGGACTGGTGACGGCATTTATGCTTGTAATTTTTACATTCCTGCTTGAGCCTGTCGTGACAAGGGGCAACTGGACACTGGGAAAAAACATACTGTGGGATATACTCATAGCATCATCCATTGGTATTGCTAACTACTTTTATATCAGTATTATCTTTCCGCATATGTTTATTTTCAAATATCTGTTATTCTCGGTCTGGACAGCTATTCTTGTTGGATTTATCCCTGTAACAGTAAGTTATATAATCACATTCAATAAAATGTACAAAACTGCCCTGAAAAAGGCTGCCATTCCTGCCGGTGAGATTTTCTCTGAAGAAGAAGTTGTGATCAGGGCAGGAAATCCGAAGAACGAATTCAGATGTGATCCCAAAAGTATTGTTTATCTCTGTTCAAATGATAATTATGTAACAATTGTTACAATCAGGGGGGATTCAACCGGCAAAACTACAATCCGCGGAACACTTAAATCTGCTGAAACGGAACTCAGAAAGAACAGCAGGTTTATAAGATGCCATAAATGTTATATTGTGAATATGGATTATGTCCAAAGGGTCACCGGCCATAACCAGAATATGAAAATAAGTCTTCTGCCGGCCGGTTCGGAGATCCCTGTCTCCCGTTCAAAGGCAGATATTGTAAATAGAAAAATCAAAAAGAGCTGACCGGCTTCTCAGCTCACCTCTGCAATCTTAACTGTTCTTCCCTCATTTTAGCATTTCGCCCCAGGCAGTTATCTTTTTGCCACAAATGCATACAGGTGGCCACTTTTCACTTGACATGCATATCTCCCTGAAATAGATTTGCAGAAAAAAATCTGATGACAGATGCATTGATACTCGGTTTAAGCAGTGGTTCAGCCTGTCTGGCAACCTGCGGAATGGTAATGTTCCCATATCTTATGGCAGGCTCGGCAGGTGTCAAAAGGATTGCCGGCGATATCACTCTCTTCTTATTGGCAAGGTTTGTCGTTTATTTAATGCTGGCTACTGCAGCGTGGTACTTTGGTCAGACCTTTTTCAGCAATAAGATTGTGAGGAATATAGTACCGGGCCTGTTATATATTTCATTTGCAATAATGCTGGTCTGGTACAGCATCGGTAAAAACCGGAAGAAGGAGTGCCCTGCAAAGCTTATGAGGAGTTTCAGTGACCGCAGACTCGTGCCGGTCTTTCTTGGTATAGTGAACAGTCTTGGATTTTGTCCTGCTTTGTTTATCATCCTTACCAAAGGTGCTACAGAGGCAACACTTATCCGGAGCTATATTGCTTTCCTGGCATTTTTTGCGGGTTCTTCACTCTGGTTTTTACCTCTGCCACTTGCGGGAAAGATCAGGAAAAAGGAGATTCTGAGCACTGTCGGCACCCTGGCAACCGGGCTGGCAGGAATAATATTTATGATAAAAGGTTTAACTAATCTGATAGGAGGATTTATTAATGGATAACGTACTGAAAACTGACATGAAGAAATCATTCGGACGATCTCTTCTTTATACGCTGCCAATGTTCCTGTTTACATTTATGTTTATGACGGGAGGCCGCCCCGACTTTTCTGATCCGGCTTCCTCACTGGCCCTGATCATTGCTTTCCTGTTAGTGAATATTCTTTATTTTTTAATGCATTACACTGGTAAGACTGACAGGTTCAGGGCCATACTTTTTATGATTTTTGCATTTGCTCTCTCATTCACGCTTATTAAGAATATGCTTGAAGCAAGATCCTCAATGTCTTTCTCACAGGCCGACATTCTGGAATGCAAAATACCTTTCTGTCACCTTGTAATTCCGATGATGATCCTGCCTGCTGCATTTTCCAGGTCAATCATATTCCCGGGAAGTATTCTCGGAGGGTTTGCAAACATATCGTCTATGGTTGTCCTTTGGTCTGTAGCTACTCTTGTACTTGGAAGAGGGTTCTGCAGCTGGGGATGTTTTTACGGTGGCTGGGATGATGGTTTCTCACGGATAAAAAGAAAACCGGTGTTACGTCACATAAATGAGATATGGAAATGGATGCCTTTTGCAGTTCTTATAATGGTTTCATTAACAGCAGCATTGACTCTTGTACCTACTTATTGCGACTGGATATGCCCTTTTAAGGCGGTAACAGAATTTGAGCAGGTTACCTCGGTCGAGACTGCAGCAAAAGCAGGAGTATTCATCTCACTCTTTGCCGGACTGGTTGTTGTTCTTCCGGTAATGACAAAGAAGAGAACCCAGTGCAGCTTTCTTTGTCCGCTTGGTGCGGTTAACACCCTTTCGAACAGGATCACTCCCTTTACAATAAAAATAGACAAAAAAGCCTGCAATGAATGTTTTAAATGTGTTGCTGTCTGCCCTCTTTTTGCGCTTTCAGTTGAAAATATCAAATCAGGAAAAGTCTCAGATTTCTGCAGCAAGTGCGGAAAATGTGTTGATGCCTGTTCAAAGCAGGCGATTCATTTCGGTATAAAAGGAATTTCTGCCGGGACGATGAAGAAATTTTCCAGAAATCTGTTCCTGTTCGTTTCATTCCTGTTTATGGCAGTATTCTCAGCCGGATCGGTTATTACAACTTTACAGAGTCTTCTCAAATTCATATTCTGACATGGAAAACGTAATGAAAAAAATTAAGATAATTGCAGGGATAACCTGGGCTGTTGCCTGCCTGGTACTGATAATAATTTTATTTCCGGGTCTTAATGGCTTCTCTGCTGCTGCATCAAAACTGACCTTTATGAAAATTCATCCACGATATTCCGGGGGTGAGGTTGCTGACCAGATAGTATCGGGAAGCTGCACACTGGACATAAGAAAGCCGGTTTTCAAAGGATTGGTCTCTGACAGAAAAAGAGGCTTTGTGCAGATTGACTGGCGGGGAAATATCCCTGAAATAATTAATGATACAATTGATTATGATCTTGACAATAAACCCGATTTTTGTATTCTGGTTGACAGGAAGAGTATGAAATCGAAAATCTATCCGTTTAACAGCAGGGCAGGGGATATTATTATATCAACCGCAACATCTTACGGCTGGTCCGTCAGGGTTGAACTTACAAAGTGATTTTACGTATTCAGTAACTAAAAAAAATAAAATGATAAACATCGTCTGGCTCTCGTTTGCTTTTGCATTTTCAGAACTGCTTCTCATGATTATTAAACATTCAAAATCAGGAACATCCAAAACCAGGAAAGACCGGGGCTCGCTGATAATGCTGTGGATCGTGATAACGACAGGATTTGCGGCAGGGTTCATGCTGTCAAAGCCGGTTGATAATTTCTGGTCAGGCTTTGGTTTAGGCCTTTTAATTACAGGATTAATTGCAAGATGGGTAGCGATCCTTTCGCTAGGCAGATCATTCACCGTTGATGTTGCCATAACTGATTCTGCAGTGCTCAAGACAGACGGCATCTACCAGAGGATCAGGCATCCGAGCTATCTTGGATTGCTTCTTATCGTAACAGGGTTCGCATTTACCATGAGCAGTTTAAACTCATTTCTTGTATTTGTGGTTCCTGTATTCCTGGCAATTGCCTACCGGATAACCGTGGAAGAGAAAGTACTTCTGTCCGAATTCGGCGAACAATACCTGGAATATAAATCAAGGACCAGAAGAGTCATTCCGGGTATCTGGTAATAAAATGAGGCTGCCGTACTTAAACCTTTTGAAGAGCAATGTCGCTTTAACTGATTATGCGATTTCCCGGCGGTCTGTCATCCTGAGTTTAAACTCAGTTTACCACATCGGCTTCCTTCACCAGTATAGTTGATTCCCTGAGCCGCAGTGACATAAGGATACTAATTACCATAAGACCAATAAGTATTACCAGCGAGCGCGTCATCGAACCGGTTGACGGGGATTTAAGACTGTCCATTCCGAAGATAAAGGCAATGCCGGAGATCTGTCCCATAAGAAGAAGCATGCCGTTAGAAGTCCCCTCTGAGGCAGGATAGGTTATCTCGGCTCCGTATTGAAAACCTATAGGGCCGGCACTAAGAAGGAAAAAGCCCAGTACCATGCCTGATAAAAGAAGTAACCAGTAAGTGGTGGCAAAGGTGATGCCGGTAAGTCCCAGTGTTGCCCCGGTAAGAGCCAATATGATAAAGGGGGTTCTTTTTTTATAACGATCGGACAGCATAGGTATGATCAGAGCACCGATAATACCTCCGGTTATCATCATTCCTCCTGTAATTCCGGCCTGCGTTGCAGAGAATCCTCTTGGCCTCATAATGTCCTCGATCCAGGTGGTTACACTGTTGAATACTCCAAGACCAATAAAAAAGATGACCATGAGCCAGATAAAATCAACAGTGCGCAGTGTGAGCCTGAAACCATCAAAAACTAATGCACGTTCTTCCTGGTCGGGCCGGCAGGGAGCGGTAGGAGGACCCTCTTTTATAAAAATAAGAAATGCAGCTGCCGTGATAACGGATATAATTCCGTAAATGTAAAGCATGCCACCTATTCCGGAACCTATTGTGAGATAGGGAGTGACAGTCATGCCTGCCAGGATTCCGATATACATTGCCAGGGTTCCCAGTCCTGCAGCTGTTGCCCGTTCGCCTATAGGGAACCAGCGGGCTGCAAGTTTGGTAATGGCATTGAGAATAAAGGGCTGACCTATTGCAATACCTATCTGCGCAAGAAGCAGAAGCTGGTAATCTGTGCCGGCAAAACCCCTTATCAGGCCAAATATCCCGGTGAAAGCAGCTCCTGTACCAACACCCTTTCTGATCCCGTATTTATCTATTATCCACGATGCAGGGATTGAAACAACAATATAAACGATCATAAAGCACATCGAAAGAATCCCTATCTGAAGGTCACTAACCCCGTAATATTTTGTTGCATCGCCGGTAATCGGAGCAAAAGTGATCCATAAAAGCTGATTTACTGCAACCATTAGCATATAAAGAACGAGCATCACCCAACGGCTGCCGTAAACTTTGAATTCTGATTTTGACATAATGTGAAACTTAGGGTTAAATATAATTTTTGTATTAAGACATTCTTACTGTTCTTCTCCTGAATTCTGAAAACACAACTGAGGCAGCCATACCAACATTAAGCGAATCAATCCCCTGTTTTGCATTGCTGAACCTTGGAATCATAATTTTTTCAGTAATAAAATGGATCAGTCCGTCAGAGATCCCTTTTGATTCATTCCCGAGTAAGATAATACCTTTATTATCAAGATTATGATCATAAATTGATTCTCCTTCAAGCATTGCTCCGAATACCGGGACACTATTTTCAGAAGCGGACTTTAAAAATTCTCTGAGATCGTGATAAAAGACCTTCACATGAAGCAATGCACCCATGCTTGCCTGAATAACCTTCGGATTATATACGTCGGCGCAATCGGAAGAGCATACTATGTTTTTGATCCCGAACCAGCCGGCTGCTCTTATTATGGTTCCGAGATTACCAGGGTCCTGCACAAAATCGAGAGCAACACATAACTCATCATTAAGAGATGAGCTGTCAAATAGCTGATCTGGCATAGGTACAATTGCAATGGCATTATGTGGTGTTTTCAGGGTACTGATATGCTTAAGTACCTCATAGCTCACATCTGCTGTCTCATTTACGGAAGAAGTCATATCGGCAGACAGAGAACTCAGAAATTCAGGTTTGGCTATTAAAGTCATAACAGGAATCTTTGAAGCAAGAAACTCTTTTACAATCTTGTCTCCTTCAATGACAAAAAGTCTCTCTTCATCTCTTACCTTTTTTCTCTGAAGCGAAATAATGAATTTCTCTTTGTTTTTACTGATCATATAATAGTTTAAAGTAAGATGTTGTTTTCAAACTTATGAACCATGAATTCAAATCAATTAAAGATCTTCCTGCAAAGCATGCAATTTTATTTCACCCCTGCAAAAAATTTCCTGAAACATCAGGAATGTTTTGCAATCAATTGCATAAATAATCAGATTTTTAAAAAATAAGAAGAGAAGTGATAAAAAAATAGAAATAACAAACCATAATAGTTTTCTTTGCAGTCGCATAACAGGTACCTAGGTTATTTTTTGTACCGGCACTTAGATTGAAAAGTAATGAAGAAACATAAGATGGCCGGTACAGTTTGATCTGCGGCTTTTGAGATATATATTTTTTAAATTTGTTCAGATTATTATTGATATATTTGAATATAACTTTTGCTGAAAATCTTGAGAAGAATCACTATATATTCAAAACTATTCACATGGGGATACACTCTCTCTGTTTTGTTTATGGTGTTCCTTTTATCATCATGTAACCCTACAAAGTATGTTCCGAAGGGAGAAACCCTACTTGATGAAAATAATGTTGAAATAAACAAAGAAGGTATTAAGAAGAGTGATCTTCAGCCTTACATGAAACAGACGCCGAACAAAAGAATCTTTGGAACAAGGTTTTATCTCGGACTTTACAATCTGTCTAATATCAACAAAACGCGATGGCCGCACAAATGGCTCAGGGAAATAGGGGAGGCACCGGTAATTTATGATCCCTCTGCCACTCTCAGAACAAGGGAGCAGATAAAATCTTACGTTGCATCAAAGGGATATTTTGACGGGAAAGTCACAGACACTGTTGAAACGGAGGACAGAAAATCAAAGGTATTCTATAATATTGATCTTTTACCGCCATATACCATTCGTAATGTGTACTATGAGATTGCCGACAGTAATATCAGGAAACTTTTTTATTTCGACTCTGTGAACTGCCTGATTGAAAGGGGGAAACCTTATGATGTTGATGTTTTGCAGGCTGAGCGGTCAAGGTTTGAGCGATATATCAAGGATCGGGGTTTTTATGGTTTTTCAAGTGACGATATTAGTTACGATGTTGACAGTACTATAGGAAATAGGAAAATTGACATTTATTATATTATTAAAAATGCTGTAAGAGTTGATGCCAACAGCAGGATCACTAGTGTTCCCCACTCAATTTATACAGTCAGGAATATTTATATCTATCCCGATTTTGTACCAAAAAATGCTCTTGAAAGAGGTGAGGCATATATTAAAAGTCTGGATACCACTGAATACAAAGGATATTATTTTATTGCTTCTTCTGATATACCTGAAATTAAATATGAACTGATCCTTCAGTCGCTTTATTTAAAACCCGGAGCAGTCTTCAATGTCACGAATACCGAACAGACCAAGGCACATCTTCTATCCCTGAAAACTTACCGGCTGGTTAATATTTATTATAATAATGCAAGCGAGCTGGGACCTCCGCAGGATTTGACAAAAATAATCGATTGTAACATTCAGCTTACACTTCTCAGCCAGCAGTCGTACCAGGTAGAACTTGAAGGTACTAATTCAGCCGGTAATCTGGGTGGAGCACTTAACCTTATATACCAGAACAAAAATACTTTTCATGGAGCCGAACTTTTAAGTCTTAAGTTAAAGGGAGCTTATGAAGCTTTCAAGCCTGACAGTACCAGCAAGCTTAAAAGCATCCAGGAATATGGAGTGGAGACCAGTCTGCGCTTTCCTGAATTCTTGATACCGTTTCTTAAAAACGAGGGTTTTATAAAGAAATATAACCCTGCAACGACATTTCTTGCGGCTTATAACTATCAGGCTATGCCGTTCTATACCAGAACCATCGCTACGGCAAATCTTGGCTACAACTGGAAAGCAGGCAGTTATAAAGAGCATATTGTTAATCCTCTTCAGCTGAACTATGTAAAACTCTTATCCATCGATTCGTCCTATGCTGCATCCATCGAATTGTCATATCTGGCTTATAGTTATAAGAGTGTCATGATACTTGGGGGAAGTTATTCATACATATTTAATAATCAAAAAATAAAGAAATCAAAAGATTACTGGTTCCTGAGGATTAATGCCGAAGCAGCTGGAAATATGCTTTCTCTTGCAGAAAAACTGGCAAACAGGAAGAAGAATGAAGGTGCCTATCAGATACTGGGGCAACCATTTGCCCAATATATCAAGACTGACTTTGACCTGAGGTATTATTATATATTAAACGATGTAAGTTCAGTTGCCTACAGGGGATTTGTCGGTGTTGGAATACCTTATGGCAACTCCAGGGCAATGCCGTTTGAAAAGCAATATTTTGCCGGTGGGGCAAACGGCATCAGGGCATGGCAGGTACGTTCGCTCGGGCCGGGCTCTTACAATCCGGGGGAAGTAAAATTTCTGAACCAGACAGCAGATATCAAGCTTGAGGCAAATGCCGAGTACCGATTTAAACTTTTCTGGATACTGGAAGGTGCGCTTTTTGTTGATGCCGGGAACATATGGGATTATAACTACGATCCTAACAGACCGGGGGCTCAATTCAAATTCAACAATTTCTATAAGGATATAGCCATTGGTACCGGAACAGGATTCAGGTTCGACTTCAAATTTGTTGTTGCAAGGATTGACCTCGGGATGAAGCTTCGCGATCCAAAGCTTACAGGAGGCTCAAGATGGATAATTGCCAGAAGGCCGTATAACTACAGGGAGGACTTTACGTGGGTACTGGGAATCGGATATCCTTTCTGATTTACTGGAATCATCCGCTCTGTCAGTATTTCTCAAACCATCTCTTTTTATCAGCTTTATTGAAAATTATTGAGGCAGGTTAATGCAGGTTTAAGGGAATTACTTAAATTGCATACAGTCTTACTGCATATTTATAAAAATGAAATTTAACATTGAACCGGTAAAGAACTGGTTTGGCTTTACACGGAGGGAAAGAAGAGCTTCTTTCTTATTGCTTCTTATTGTGATCTTTGTATTGGCCCTGAGGTTCACGGTTCCATTAAGCAATACATCCATTGAGTTCCTTTCTGACACTATCCCGGGCACTAACCATGCAGGTGAGTTTTCATCAGATGACACATCAACGAACCCGCAACTCTTTTCGTTTGATCCGAACAACGCACCTTACGATACACTTATAAAACTGGGCTTAGCGGTAAGGGAAGCAAATACATTAATTAATTACAGGAACAGCGGTGCCAGATTCAGGCAGCCTGAGGATATTAAAAAAGTGTATGGTCTTGATGAAGGCAAAGCTGAAAAGCTTATTCCGTTTGTAGAAATTAATAATAAAACACAGGAACCTGAAAGAAAAATATCCGGATGGCAGAAGAAACCACCGATTGATATAAACAGCTGCGACTCTGCTGCGCTGGTAACCCTGCCCGGCATTGGTCCGGTATTTTCTTCAAGGATTATTAAATACAGGCGACTTCTGGGAGGCTTTGTATCTGTTGATCAGCTTAAGGAAGTTTATGGTTTGCCTGTTGAAACTTTTGAACTCATTAAAGGGAGAGTATATGCTGATTCTTCCAAAGTCTCAAGGATCAGCATAAATACGGCGGGCTATAAGGAGTTATCGCGGCTTCCCTATTTTGAAAAATATGAGGTTACTGCCATTCTGAAGTACCGCGAGCTCAAAGGCAGATTAATCAGTATTGATGATCTGACTGATAATAAGCTTTTGACTGCTGAAAAAGCAAGTAAAGTAAGTCCCTATCTGAATTTCGAGTAGTTCACTTAATGGCACGATTACAAAGCCTCGTCAGCAATACTGTATTAACCCCCCTTTAGGGGGGCAGGTGGGCAAAGGCACGATTACAAATCCGCTGCATCGTTACAGTATAAACTGAGCTGTCGAAAAACTCCTCAGTTGAACTCAGTGTAACCTCTGTGGTACTTTGTGAAAGTTTTTGATATATTGTTACACAGAGATTCACAGTGTCCCTATAGCTATGTTATACTTCAGTATTGTTGTAACAATAATGCCGGATTTTTATGCATCAATGGGAGAAGGAGATTCCTCGCTGGTGCTCGGAATGACAGTAGCAGAGGGAATTTCTGGGGAAGAAGCGGCGTTTCGCCCCAAAAACCCGGAAAAGGGAAAATAGTATTTGCGAAACGCCGCTTCTTCCCCTCACTATATAAATATGATCTGTCATTCCGAATGAATCCCGCCAAAGCGGTATGAATGAGGAATCTCCTGCTCGCATATGAATATTTTTAAAGAGATATGTTTAAATGAAATATGTTGCGAAAATAAAGGGATTTGATTGGATAGAATGATGATGCAAAACTTAGCAATGATAAGCCCGATGAATTTGTTACATGAATTGTGAAGAAATACATAGCTGTAGGTACGTAAATAGAATAAATACAGTGTCTTCTCTTTGCGACCTTTGCTAAACCTTTGCGTCCTTTGCGGTTAAAAATGACCTTTTCAACACCCCCGGGATCAGAGATATATTTCAGATTTGTCTTATGGCTTAAATTTTTGTATATTTAGTGAATTGAAAATCAGGAATGACTCAGATAAATTTTTACTAAATATTAAAAACTGAACCTTATGGATAATTTTAATCCTTAATTGTTTTGAAAAGACTTTTTCTATTTCTAACTTTGCGCCTCGTTTAAAAACTGAATCGTTAATTATGATCATTGTACCATTAAAAGAAGGCGAAAACATTGAAAGAGCTTTAAAAAAGTTCAAGAGAAAATTTGAAAAGACGGGAGTAATTCGTGAATTGCGTTCACGTCAGGCTTTTATAAAGCCTTCAGTTCGCCGCAGGGAAGAAATCAAGAAGGCTATGTATGTTCAGAAGTTGCAGGAAAACGAAGAATAAATCCTCTTTTGCAGCTTATCATTTAACGTAACAGATATGGAAGTTCCTTCATGAATCATAAGGAATCATTCTTACAATATCTGCAAACCGAGAAGCGGTATTCACCGCATACTGTCAGATCTTATTTGAATGATCTGGATCAGTTTTTTTTATTTCTGTCAGAGCATGATATTCCGGATAACCCTGCTGATGTAACCTCGCACGACATCAGGGCCTGGATTGTAAGTATGCTCGACAATAACTATTCCACAGTAAGTGTTCACAGGAAAATTTCATGTCTCAGGGTATTTTACCGGTATCTTCGGAAGGAGGGTACAGTAAAGAGCGATCCTCTTGAAAAGGTTGTACTGCCAAAAAGGAAAAAGACACTTCCGGTCTTTGTTGAAGAGAATGCAATGAGCATATTACTTGATGATTACGATTTTGGTGATGGATTTGCAGGCATCAGGAACCGTACAATAATTGAAATGCTTTATCAGACAGGAATGAGGCGGTCTGAACTTATCGGTCTGCGTAATATTGATGTCGATCTTGAGGAAGGTTCCCTGAAGGTTACAGGTAAGAGAAACAAACAGAGGATAATACCGGTTATGAAGCCATTTATTCAACGATTGAAGGCTTATATAGCTGTTAGAGATGAAAGCTTTGTTACAGATAAGGCAGGATGGTTTTTTATTACAGACAGGGGGAACAAGTTGTATGATAAATATGTTTATAATACAGTTAAAAATTATCTCTCACTGGTAACGACAATTGAAAAGAAAAGTCCCCATATATTGCGGCATACATTTGCAACACATATGCTTAACAGAGGTGCAGATCTTAACTCAATCAAGGAGTTGCTTGGCCATGCAAACCTGTCTGCAACACAGGTATATACACACAATACATTTGAAAAGCTCAGGAAAATATATAAACAGGCCCACCCGAGGGCTTAAATATTAATCAAAAAATCAGGAGGTACTACTATGAACGTTCAGATTCATTCAGTGCGGTTTGATGCCGACAAAAAGCTAATTGACTTTGTTCATCTGAAGCTGGGGAAACTGACCCAGTTTGGTGAAGATATTGTTAATGCTGAGGTTTTTCTCAGACTTGACAAAGATCAGGACAGGGAGAACAAAATTAGCGAAATTAAGCTGGAGTTACCTGGAGGACCTTTATTTGCAAGGAAGCAGAGCAAATCTTTTGAGGAGGCAACTGATGATGTGATAGAAGCTCTTAAAAAACAGATTACCAAACACAAACAGAAGTTGAGGGGAGTCTGAAATTTCTATTTTCAAAAATACATTGATTTATTTTGATAAATAAAATTTAAATCCATACATTTGCAAACCGTTTTTTGAGGGTGGATTATGCACTCGCGGGGCGTTCTTTAAATTGCCGATGTAGCTCAGTTGGTCAGAGCAGCTGATTTGTAATCTGCAGGTCGGGGGTTCGAATCCCTTCATCGGCTCTTGAAAGATTTGTGAATGTGTCTTAGGAGTAAGACTCTGTTTTAAAGGGGGAGATACCAAAGCGGCCAACTGGGGCAGACTGTAAATCTGCTGGCGAATGCCTTCGTAGGTTCGAATCCTGCTCTCCCCACTTCAAACAGATACAGGCTGTAAGCTTAGAAAATTTGTAAGAGCATACAGTTCTCTTTGGACGATATCAGGCGGGAGTAGCTCAGTTGGTAGAGCATTAGCCTTCCAAGCTAAGGGTCGCGGTTTCGAGTACCGTCTCCCGCTCATTTTTTGAGGCCAGAGTAGCTCAGGGGTAGAGCACTTCCTTGGTAAGGAAGGGGTCGGGGGTTCAATTCCCCCCTCCGGCTCAACAGTAAATTTAACAAATATTGATTATAGAATAAACTTAATTTAATACGCTTGGAGTTATGGCAAAAGAAAAATTTGACAGGTCGAAACCGCACGTAAATATTGGTACAATTGGTCATGTCGACCATGGTAAGACCACCTTGACGGCAGCGATCACTATGGTCCTTGCCAAAAAGGGTCTCTCTGCTATCAGAGATTTTGACTCAATTGATAATGCCCCGGAAGAAAAGGAAAGAGGTATTACAATTAACACTGCACATGTTGAGTATCAGACAGCTAAACGTCACTATGCGCATGTTGACTGTCCGGGTCATGCTGACTATATTAAGAATATGGTTACCGGTGCTGCCCAGATGGATGGTGCAATACTTGTAGTTGCTGCTGATGACGGTCCAATGCCGCAGACACGTGAACATATCCTGCTGGCTCACCAGGTTAACGTGCCCAGCGTGCTTGTGTTTATGAATAAGGTAGACATGGTTGACGATGAGGAACTTCTCGAACTCGTTGAGATGGAAGTTCGTGATCTTCTTAATTTCTATAAATTTGACGGAGACAATGCTCCGGTTATCCGTGGTTCAGCACTTGGTGCAATGCATGGTGAAGCGAAATGGGAAGAAAAAGTTATGGAGCTTATGGATGCAGTTGATTCATACATCCCTATCCCTCCGCGTGAAAATGAGAAACCATTCCTTATGCCTGTTGAAGATGTATTTTCTATCACCGGACGTGGTACTGTAGCAACAGGCCGTATCGAAACCGGGGTTGTTAATACTGGCGATGAACTTGAACTTATCGGACTTGGTGCTTCAAAACGTAAATCGGTTTGTACAGGTGTTGAGATGTTCCGTAAAATACTTGACAGAGGTGAAGCTGGAGATAATGTTGGACTTCTTCTTCGCGGAGTTGATAAGAAAGAGATAAAAAGAGGTATGGTTCTTGCCAAACCGGGTTCAATTACTCCTCATACAAAAATAAAAGCTGAGGTTTATGTTCTTAAGAAAGAAGAAGGCGGACGCCATACTCCATTCCATAATAAATACCGTCCTCAGTTCTACGTAAGAACACTTGATATAACAGGTGAGATCACACTTCCGGAAGGAACTGAAATGGTTATGCCTGGTGATAATGTTACAATAACAGTTGACCTTATCTACCCGGTTGCTATTAATGTAGGTTTGCGTTTCGCAATCCGTGAAGGTGGCAGAACGGTTGGTGCAGGACAGGTAACCCAGATTTTGGAATAATTGGTTTTGGATATATATTGTTTTTACGGAACAGGTGAAACTGTTCCGTATATAACAAATACGGGTGTAGCTCAGTTGGTAGAGCACTGGTCTCCAAAACCAGGTGTCGGGAGTTCGAGTCTCTCCTCCCGTGCAAAAAAAATAGTAATATGAGTATAAAAGGATATTTTCAGGAATCATACACAGAACTGGTACATAAAGTTACCTGGCCTACCTGGAGCGATCTGCAGAACAGCGCTGTTTTGGTTATGGTAGCTACTTTGATCATTTCTCTTATTGTTGCTGGTCTGGATTTCGGCTTTAGCAGAATTATGGAATTCATTTACAGTTTATTATACTAAACAGGAGAAGATTCCAATGAGTGAGAACATTAAGAAGTGGTATGTGCTTAGGGCTATCGGTGGAAAGGAAAAAAAAGTAAAAGAGTATATCGATAGCGAGGTAGCACGTCTGAAACTCGAAGATTCTGTCTCACAGGTTCTTATCCCGACCGAAAAGGTTTATCAGATAAGGGCTGGTAAAAAGATAAGCAAGGAGAGAACATTCTTTCCCGGTTATGTGCTTGTTGAAGCTGTTCTTGTTGGTGAAATACCCCATTTGTTAAGAAACGTGCCTAATGTTATAGGTTTTCTTGGCTCTCAGGACGGAGAACCGGTACCTTTAAGAAAATCAGAGATTAACCGTATTCTGGGTAAAGTAGATGAACTGAATGCCAGCGATGAAGAACTGAATGTTCCGTTCTTTGTCGGGGAATCGGTAAAGGTTATCGATGGTCCGTTCAACAGTTTTACCGGGATTATTGAAGAAGTGAATGATGAAAAGAAAAAGCTTAAGGTGATGGTTAAAATATTCGGACGAAAAACCCCTCTTGAGCTTAGTTTTATGCAGGTAGAAAAAGAAAATTAACTGAAGATATTGATAGTTGTAATATTCATAATGCTTCCTGAATAACTATCAAGCTCTCGCAATAAACACGCAAATTTTAAATTATGGCAAAAGAAGTTGCTGGAATTATCAAGTTACAGATTCGTGGCGGAGGAGCTAATCCATCACCACCCGTTGGACCTGCTTTAGGTTCAAAAGGTGTTAATATAATGGATTTTTGTAAGCAATTTAATGCGAGGACCCAGGACAAGGCTGGAAAAGTAATACCGGTTGTTATAACGGTTTATGGTGATAAATCATTTGATTTTATTACTAAAACACCACCGGTTGCAGTTCAGCTTCTTGAAGTTACTAAAGTGAAGAAAGGTTCTCAGGAACCTAACAGAGAAAAAGTAGCATCATTATCCTGGGAACAGATCAAATCAATTGCTGAGGATAAAATGGAGGACTTAAACTGTTTTACAGTTGATTCCGCTATGCGAATGGTAGCTGGTACAGCCAGAAGTATGGGGATTACCGTTAAAGGAGAATTCCCGGTAAAATAATTAATTAGGAGAAAAAATGACTAAACTTACCAAAAATCAAAAGTTTGCCCTTGAAAAACTTGATAAGGACAAACTTTATACATTGAAAGAAGCTTCTGCTCTGGTTAAGGAAATGACCAAAACCAAATTCGATGCTTCAATCGATTTAGATGTAAGGTTAGGTATAGATCCGAGGAAATCCAATCAGATGGTTCGCGGCGTTGTATCACTGCCACACGGAACGGGAAGAGAAACACGTGTACTCGTGCTTTGCACACCCGATAAAGAGGCAGAAGCAACTGAAGCCGGAGCTGATTTCGTTGGTCTTGACGATTATGTCGATAAGATCAAGGGAGGTTGGACAGATATGGATGTTATAATAACTATGCCATCTGTAATGGGAAAAGTCGGTCAGTTAGGTCGGATACTTGGTCCACGCGGACTGATGCCGAACCCCAAGAGTGGAACCGTAACCATGGATATTGGTAAGGCTGTTAAAGAAGTGAAGCAGGGTAAGATTGATTTCAAAGTAGACAAAAGCGGGATCATTCATGCCTCAATAGGAAAAGTCTCATTCGAGCCAAATAAGATCATTGACAACGCAAAGGAGTTTATCTCAATGGTAAACAAACTTAAACCGGCTGCTGCTAAAGGTACCTACATCCGTAGCGTATTTATATCAAGCACTATGAGCCCAGGTGTTAAGGTCGATCCTAAAGGACTTGATGATTAATTAGTTAAGTTAAAACTAGAAAGAAAAATGAGACGTGAAGAAAAAATTGCTATCATAGACAGCCTTGCTGAAAGATTAAAGGAGTACAATCACTTTTATCTGACTGATACTGCTCAGCTTAATGCCGCTGACACAAGCGACCTGCGAAGAAAGTGTTTTGAAAACAATATTAAACTTGTTGTTGTTAAGAATACTCTCCTCAAAAGAGCTCTGGAGCAGTCTAATGGAAACTTCGATGAACTATATCCGGTTCTGACAGGTACTACGTCCATCATGTTTACTCAATCCGGAAATGTTCCTGCAAAACTTATCAAGGAATTCCGTAAAAAACATGATAAACCTGTGCTTAAAGGTGCATACGTTCAGGAATCAGTTTACGTGGGAGATAATATGCTTGACGCACTTGTCTCGGTTAAAACCAGGGAAGAACTGATAGGTGATATTATTATGCTTTTGCAGTCACCTGCCAAAAATGTTATATCTGCATTGCAATCAGGTGGAACAAAAATTCACGGTGTTCTTGAAACACTGTCAAAAAGAGAAGAATAATTAAAATATAATCAAATTAAAAATCGATAAAAATGGCAGATCTTAAGAAATTTGCAGAAGAACTGGTTAACTTATCTGTAAAAGAAGTAAACGAACTGGCTAAAATACTTAAAGATGAGTATGGCATTGAACCCGCTGCAGCAGCAGTAGCAGTTGCCGGTCCGGCAGCGGCTGAAGCACCTGTTGCTGAAGAGAAAACATCATTCGACGTTATTCTCAAAGCAGCCGGAGGCCAGAAACTCCAGATAGTAAAACTGGTTAAAGATATCACAGGACTTGGACTGAAGGAAGCTAAAGCAGTGGTTGATTCCGCTCCGGCTCCTGTTAAAGAAGGTGTTTCCAAAGATGAAGCTGAAGCTATTAAAGGTCAATTAGTTGAAGCAGGAGCTGAAGTTGAACTTAAATAAGTTATACCTGAATACCGGGTTATAGGTTTAGTCCCGATCTTTCGGGACTAAGCCTTTTTGTTCTTTAAATAATAAGTTCACTTAATCTTTTAATAAATGTCCTCAAAAAATACCGAAAGAATAAGTTTCGCATCCAGGAATGATCAGCTCGAATACCCTGATTTTCTGGAGATTCAGTTGAAATCATTCGGTGAGTTTTTTCAGTTAGGAACAACTCCCGAAAACAGGAAAAGAGAGGGACTTTTTAAGGTCTTTACCGAAAATTTTCCCATAACTGATACTAGGAACAATTTCGTTCTTGAATTTCTGGATTATTACATAGACCCTCCACGCTATACAATTGAAGAATGTATAGAACGCGGACTTACTTTCAGCGTTCCGCTTAAAGCAAAACTGAAACTTTACTGTACCGATCCTGAACATGAGGATTTCGATACAGTTATCCAGGATGTATATCTTGGAACCGTTCCATATATGACTGAACGGGCCACATTTGTAATTAACGGCGCAGAAAGGGTAGTTGTTTCACAGCTGCACAGATCTCCCGGGGTCTTCTTTGGTCAGAGCATACATGCTAACGGTACTAAACTTTATTCCGCCAGGATAATTCCTTTTAAAGGATCCTGGATAGAATTTGCAACTGACATCAATAATGTGATGTATGCTTATATCGACAGAAAGAAAAAACTGCCGGTAACAACACTTCTCCGGGCTATCGGTTTCGAAAGCGATAAGGAGATACTCGAGATTTTCAACCTCGCAGAAGAACATAAGGTATCTAAAACGAATGTGAAGAAACTTGTCGGACGCAAACTGGCTGCCAGAGTGCTCAAGACATGGGTGGAAGACTTTGTTGACGAGGATACCGGTGAGGTGGTTTCTATTGAAAGAAATGAAGTGATCCTCGACAGGGAGACAGTTATAGAATCGGAACATGTTGACATGATCGTCGATTCCGGAACCAAAGCTATCCTTTTGCATAAGGATGATGCTACTCTCTCGGATTATGCAATAATATATAATACACTTCAGAAAGATCCATGTAACTCTGAAAAAGAGGCAGTTATCTACATTTACCGTCAGCTTCGCAACGCCGAACCTCCTGATGAGGCAACAGCACGCGATGTGATCGACAAACTGTTTTTCTCCGACAAAAGGTATGACCTGGGTGAGGTAGGTCGTTACAGGATAAATAAAAAGCTGGGACTTAACACAGAAATGAATGTTAAGATCCTGACTAGAGAAGATATCATAAAAATCATTGGTTACCTTATCGAGCTCATTAACTCGAAGACCGATATTGACGATATTGACCATCTGAGTAACAGAAGGGTACGTACTGTCGGTGAACAGTTATATTCACAGTTCGGTGTAGGTCTGGCCAGGATGGCCCGGACAATCAGAGAAAGAATGAATGTCAGGGATAATGAGGTGTTTACACCTGTTGACCTGATCAACTCAAAAACACTTTCCTCAGTCATTAACTCATTCTTCGGAACAAACCAGTTGTCGCAGTTTATGGATCAGACCAACCCGCTCGCCGAAATGACGCATAAACGTCGTCTGTCAGCGCTGGGTCCGGGTGGTCTCTCACGCGAAAGAGCCGGTTTCGAAGTCAGGGACGTACACTATACCCATTATGGACGTCTTTGCCCGATTGAGACTCCTGAAGGACCTAACATTGGTCTTATCTCATCGCTCTGCGTGTATGCCAAAATAAACACTCTCGGATTTATCGAAACGGCATACAGGAAGGTTAACGATGCCATTGTTGATTTCAGTGAAGACGGTATTGTGTGGCTGAGTGCCGAGGAGGAGGAAGAAAAAATGATAGCCCAGGCAAATGCTCCTCTGCTGAAAGATGGACATTTCGAAAATACCAGGGCAAAATGCAGATATGAAGCTGATTATCCGTTTGAAGAAGTTGGCAAGGTTAACCTCATGGATGTGGCACCAAACCAGATTGCTTCAATAGCTGCATCATTGATACCATTCCTCGAACACGACGATGCAAACAGGGCACTCATGGGTTCAAACATGATGCGCCAGGCTGTTCCGCTGATCAATCCGGAAGCTCCGATTGTAGGTACAGGCCTCGAAGCACAGGTGATCAGAGACAGCAGAATATTGTTTGCCGCTGAAGGTGACGGAGTAGTGGAATTTGTGGATTCAAATGAGATTGTTATCCGTTATACCCGTACAGACGAGGAGAAATTTGTAAGCTTTGACGACGATATAAAACGTTATACGCTTCCGAAATACCGGAAGACCAATCAGAACACCTGTATCAACCTGATTCCTATTGTAAGAAAAGGTGAGAAGGTGACCAAAGGACAGGTGCTTACTGAAGGTTATGGTACAAAACATGGTGAACTGGCACTCGGAAGAAACCTGAAGGTGGCTTTTATGCCCTGGAAAGGTTATAACTTCGAGGATGCAATTGTGATTTCTGAAAAAGTTGTTCAGGAAGATTACTTCACCTCAGTACATATAGATGAATACCAGCTTGAAGTACGTGATACCAAACGTGGTCTCGAGGAACTGACTTCTGATATTCCGAATGTCAGTGAGGAAGCTACGAAAAATCTCGATGAGAACGGTCTTATAAGGATTGGTGCTCATATCAGACCAGGTGATATCCTGATAGGTAAGATCACACCAAAAGGTGAGTCAGATCCTTCACCGGAGGAGAAGCTTCTTCGTGCCATATTCGGCGATAAAGCCGGCGATGTTAAAGATGCCTCTCTGAAAGCAGGCCCTTCACTTGAAGGTATTGTAATAGACAAGAAACTCTTTACAAGGGCTATAAAAGACAGGAAAGCAAAAGCCGTTGAAAAACCACTGCTCGACAAAATCGAAGCAGAATTCAACAGGAGCGTTGATGATCTGAAAGCAAGACTGGTTGATAAACTTTTCATTCTGGTAAATGGTAAAACATCACAGGGTGTTAAAGATTATCTTAACGTTGATGTGATACCAAAAGGAAGTAAATTTACTTTGAAACAGCTTCAGGAAGTCGATTTCCTGAATGCCAATCCTAATAAATGGACTACCGATAAAAAGAAGAATGATAGCATCAAGCTTCTTCTCCACAACTATATCATTAAATATAAGGAGGTTGACGGAGTCTATAAGCGCAGGAAATATAATATCACTATCGGTGATGAGCTTCCTGCAGGTATCGTACGTCTGGCCAAAGTGTACATTGCAAAGAAACGCAAGGTTAAAGTAGGCGACAAGATGGCAGGCCGTCATGGTAACAAGGGAATCGTTGCCAGGATAGTACGTGCCGAAGATATGCCTTTCCTTGAAGATGGAACGCCTGTTGACATTGTACTTAATCCGCTGGGTGTGCCTTCGAGAATGAACCTTGGACAGATTTATGAAACTGTTCTTGGATGGGCCGGACAAAAACTCGGACTTCAGTTCTCAACACCTATCTTCGACGGTGCAACAATTAGTCAGATAAACGATTATACAGAAGAGGCAAAACTTCCGAAATTTGGCAAGACTTACCTCTATGATGGTGGTACCGGAGAAAGATTCGATCAGCCTGCAACCGTAGGCGTTATATACATGCTGAAGCTTGGCCACATGGTCGACGATAAGATGCATGCCCGTTCTATAGGGCCATACTCACTTATCACTCAGCAGCCATTAGGCGGTAAAGCCCAATTTGGAGGTCAGCGTTTTGGTGAAATGGAAGTTTGGGCCCTCGAAGCATTCGGGGCAGCTCATATTCTTCAGGAAATACTTACAATAAAATCGGATGATGTTGTTGGCCGTGCCAAAGCATATGAAGCTATTGTAAAAGGAGAGCCTATGCCTCTGCCTGGTATTCCGGAATCACTTAATGTTCTCCTTCATGAACTGAGAGGTCTCGGACTAAGCGTTATACTTGATTAAGTAATTCGCCTGGTTTTGAATTTTTAGTTTTAGAATAAAAAAATATTCAGCATATGTCATTCAGAAGAGATAACAAAACAAAGACCAGTTACTCAAAAATCTCAATAGGTCTGGCTTCACCTGAAGAAATACTTGATCGTTCAAGTGGTGAAGTACTGAAGCCTGAAACAATAAATTACCGTACCTATAAACCCGAACGCGACGGATTATTCTGCGAGAGGATATTTGGTCCGGTAAAAGATTATGAGTGCCATTGCGGAAAATACAAAAGGATCCGCTATAAAGGAATCGTTTGCGACCGTTGTGGTGTTGAGGTAACAGAAAAAAAAGTACGTCGTGAGAGAATGGGACACATATCACTTGTGGTTCCCGTTGCACATATCTGGTATTTCCGGTCGTTACCAAATAAAATCGGATATCTTCTGGGGCTTCCCACCAAGAAGCTCGATTCAATAATTTATTATGAGAGATATGTAGTTATCAACCCGGGTATTAAAGCGGTGGATGGTGTTAAATATCTCGATTTTCTTACTGAAGAGGAGTATCTCGAGATCACTGAATCACTTCCAAAAGAGAATCAGTATCTGGAAGACAATCATCCCGATAAATTTGTTGCTGATATGGGAGCAGAGGCTCTTTATAAGCTTCTCAGCCGTATCGACCTTGATGAAATGTCTTATTCCCTTCGTCACAGGGCTAATTCTGAAACTTCACAACAACGTAAAAATGAAGCGCTTAAACGTCTTCAGGTTGTTGAAGCTTTCAGAGATTCCAAATTGGTTAATAAACCTGAATGGATGATCATTAAGGTTGTTCCGGTTATTCCTCCCGAGCTGAGGCCTCTGGTTCCTCTCGATGGCGGACGTTTTGCAACAAGTGACCTTAACGACCTTTACAGAAGGGTAATTATAAGGAACAACCGTCTGAAAAGACTTATTGAGATCAAAGCTCCCGAGGTGATCCTGCGTAACGAGAAACGAATGCTGCAGGAAGCTGTCGATTCTCTGTTCGATAATTCGAGGAAAGCAAATGCTGTAAAAACAGATGCTAACCGTCCTCTCAAGTCACTGAGCGATAGTCTGAAAGGAAAACAGGGAAGGTTCCGCCAGAACCTGCTGGGAAAAAGGGTCGACTATTCTGCCCGTTCGGTCATCGTTGTCGGACCGGAGCTGGCCCTTCATGAATGCGGACTACCGAAAGATATGGCTGCTGAGCTTTATAAACCATTCATCATTCGTAAACTGATTGAACGCGGTATAGTAAAAACAGTCAAATCTGCCAAGAAAATTGTTGACAGGAAGGATCCTGTTGTATGGGACATACTTGAGAATGTTCTTAAAGGACATCCTGTTCTTCTTAACCGTGCCCCTACACTGCATAGGCTTGGTATTCAGGCTTTTCAGCCAAAACTTATCGAGGGCAAAGCTATTCAGCTTCATCCGCTGGTATGTACTGCTTTTAATGCTGACTTCGACGGAGACCAGATGGCTGTTCATCTTCCCCTCGGCAATGGTGCTGTACTTGAGGCACAGATGCTGATGCTGGCTTCACATAATATTCTAAACCCTGCCAATGGTGCGCCGATAACTGTTCCTTCACAGGACATGGTGCTTGGTCTGTATTATATTACGAAAGGACGTAAAAGCACGGAAAAAGAGAAGGTCAGGGGAGAAGGACTTATTTTCTACTCTCCTCAGGAGGTTAATATTGCTTATAACGAAAAGCAGATCGATCTGCATGCCTATATAAAGGTTAAAGTCGACGACAGGGTGGATGGTGAGTTTGTAAACCACCTGGTAGAAACTACTGTCGGAAGAGTTATCTTTAATCAATATGTGCCCGCTGAAGTCGGTTACATAAATGAGATACTGACTAAAAAATCATTAAGGGATATTATCGGCAGGGTTCTCAAACTGGCCGGTACCGCAAAAACTGCGGATTTTCTTGACGCTATCAAGAATCTTGGATTCACCTCCGCATTTAAAGGCGGGTTGTCGTTTAACCTCGATGATGTAATCATACCTGAAGAAAAGACAAAATTTGTAAATGAGGGTTATGAGCAGGTAGAGGAAGTGCTGAACAACTATAGCATGGGATTCATTACCAATAACGAGCGATATAATCAGATCATCGATATATGGACACACGTTAATGCCAGACTGACACAGACACTGATGAAACAGTTGTCGACTGACAAGCAGGGATTCAACTCCGTTTATATGATGCTTGACTCAGGCGCCAGGGGTTCAAAGGAACAGATCCGTCAGCTGTCAGGTATGAGGGGTCTGATGGCAAAACCACAGAAATCAGGGGCTGCCGGTTCAGAGATCATCGAAAACCCGATCCTGTCGAACTTTAAAGAAGGGCTGTCGGTTCTGGAGTACTTTATTTCAACACACGGTGCTCGTAAAGGTCTGGCAGATACCGCTCTTAAAACAGCTGATGCCGGTTATCTGACACGCCGTCTGGTAGATGTTTCACAGGATGTTATTATTAATGAAGAAGACTGTGGTACACTCAGAGGCCTCATTGCAACTGCGATCAAGAAGAATGAGGAAGTTGTAGAATCATTATATGAAAGAGTGCTGGGCCGTACAACTGTTCATAATGTATACCATCCGCTCACCGGGGAACTGATAGTTGAATCAGGTGAGGAACTCACAGAAGACCTGGCTAAGAAAATCGAAGATTCACCAATTGAACAGGTAGAGATACGTTCGGTTCTCACATGTGAATCCAAAAAAGGAGTATGCGCAAAATGCTATGGACGTAATCTGGCCAACGGACGTATGGTTCAGAAAGGCGAAGCTGTAGGTGTTATTGCAGCGCAGAGTATCGGAGAACCGGGTACTCAGCTGACTTTGCGTACCTTCCACGTCGGTGGTACGGCATCTAACATTACAACCGAATCGAGGCTTGTTGCCCGCTATGGAGGGATCGCTGAAATTGAAGAGATCAGGACTGTTCCAAAAATTGATCAGGAAAAAGGCGATATTGATATAGTTATCGGACGGCTTGCTGAACTGAGAATAGTTGACAAGAAAACCGGTATTGCACTTACCACACATACAATACCTTACGGATCTAAGCTTTATATTAAACCCGGACAGGAAATTGAAAAGGGTAAACTTATTTGTGAGTGGGATCCGTTTAATGCTGTTATAATTTCTGAAATGGCAGGTAAGATCGATTATGATTTTCTTATCGAAGGCATTACATTCCGTGAAGAGTCTGATGAGCAAACCGGCTTTAAGGAGAAAGTAATTATTGAGAGCAGGGATAAAACAAAGAATCCGGCAATAAAAATCATGTCGGCCAAAGGTGAAGAAATCAGATCATATAACCTTCCGGTAGGATCTCACCTTGTTGTTGATACCGATAAGGTAGTTGAGGCTGGTGAAGTTCTTGCCAAGATTCCGCGTGCAGTTGGAAAATCAGGTGATATCACCGGCGGTCTTCCAAGAGTTACCGAGCTTTTTGAAGCCCGAAACCCATCGAATCCGGCTATAGTATCCGAGATAGATGGTGAGGTAACATTCGGAAAGATCAAACGAGGTAACAGGGAAATCACAATTAAATCGAAAACTGATGAGACTAAAAAATACCTTGTTCCGCTTTCAAAACAGATCCTTGTACAGGAGAATGATTATGTAAAAGCAGGTATTCCGCTCTCCGACGGAGCTATTACACCATCGGATATCCTTGCGATCAAAGGTCCGACAAAAGTTCAGGAATATATTGTTAATGAGATCCAGGAAGTGTATCGATTACAGGGTGTTAAGATAAATGATAAACACTTTGAGATTATTGTACGCCAGATGATGCGTAAGGTTGAGATTGTTGATCCAGGTGATACAAAATTCCTTGAAAGACAGGTGGTTGATAAGCTTGAATTCATGGATGAAAATGACTGGATCTATGGGAAGAAAGTTATTATTGAGTCAGGCGATTCCCAGACACTTCGTCCAGGTATGATTATATCGGCCCGTAAACTGAGAGATGACAATTCGGTATTGAAACGTCGCGACCAGAAGATTGTTGAAGCACGGGATGCTATACCTGCAACATCCAGCCAGGTTCTGCAGGGAATTACAAGAGCTTCTCTACAGACCAAGAGTTTCTTCTCGGCTGCATCATTCCAGGAAACAACAAAAGTTCTTAATGAGGCTGCGATTTTAGGCAAGATAGACAGACTTGAAGGCCTTAAGGAGAATGTTATTGTCGGTCACCTTATTCCTGCCGGAACCGGACAGCGTCAGTACAATAGCATAATTGTCGGTTCTCTTGAAGAATATGAAAATCTTGTTGGTGTTGATCAGGACGTTCAAGCTGAGACTCCATCAGTAAAATAAATTAAATGATTTTACCATGACAGATCCTAAGAATCCAACTCAGATCAGTATAGAGCTGAATGAAGAAGTTGCCCAGGGAACTTATTCAAATCTTGCAGTAATTACTCACTCAGCGTCTGAATTTGTAATCGATTTTGTACGTATTATGCCAGGCATACCTAAGGCGCAGGTTAAATCGAGGATTATTCTGACTCCTGAACATGCCAAAAGACTGGTTGCTGCACTTCAGGATAATATTGCCAAGTATGAATCTGTTCATGGTACGATTAAAGAGGGGAAAGATCCGGGAACCAATATCCCGTTAAGTTTCGGAGGTCCCACAGCTCAGGCATGATTTGTTTGTAGCTCCAGATACAAGCCGTCAAAACAAGTATTTGACGGCTTATTTTTTTGTTATCATTGAAATAAAAGTTTACTTTGTCCTTTGATTAAAGTTAAATGACTAAGATACCCCGAAATGAAAGGATCCATTATAAGAAAATTACTGGTTATACTGATAATTGTTATCCCTGTCTTTTCATATAGCGGCTGTAAAAAGCAGGCAAAATGCGGATGCGACGGTGATGTGCTTTTCACTCTTACAAATGTACAGGCAACTGTTTATTATAATGAGTCCGGAACAGATATTAAATTCGTCAGATTAGATGATCCATATTCAACCTACAATTTCTGCAATCCGGGTGAGATGTTCCCGAAATTTACTGATTATAAATCGGGCGATGTTCTTCTTGTATCAGGCCGTGCCTACTGGGATTGTAATTATCTGTATCAGTCAAGTAATTATTCCTATCAATCATATCAGAAAATTTATGTGGTCCAGGTTACCGATGTTACCGTGAACCTGTACGGGAAAAAGTAAATCCTTTTTCATTTACTGTCTGATGCACGATGTACTTTCGTTTAAGAATTGTACTTTTTTCATATTTTTCATATCAACATCCAGCGCCAATTTTGTATATTTCAGAAAAATTGGATGATGTATCAGAATAATATTTCTTTCGCCGGGGCAGGGAGAGTTGCAGAGGCTTTGTGCAAAGAGTTGTTTCATGCCGGCTTCAGGATAGATATGATTGCTTCTGAAACTGAGATCAGCGGCAAATCTCTGGCTGATTCCTCCAAAGCAGTATGGTCACCAACTCTTCAGTTTCCAGATTCGACAAAGATCATAATTGTTGCTGTTCCTGACCACAGGTTAATAAGTGTTCTGAATACACTTAAATGCCGGACCGGAACTTTGGTTGTGCATACTGCAGGTAGTTTTGGACTTGATATTTTTCCTGAACATATCAAACAAAAAGGCGTTTTTTATCCGTTACAAACTTTCTCAAAAAACAGGATAGTCAGTTTCATTGACCTTCCTTTTTTACTTGAAGCATCAGATGAAGAATCGTCTGAAATTCTCAAAACCATCGCAGAATCCATTGGTGGCGATGTGCATTTCGTTGGTACAGAGCAGAGAAGGATGCTTCATCTTGCGGCCGTTTTTGTTTGCAACTTTACAAATCATATACTTACAGAGGGGCAGGAAGTAGCCGGCAATGCTGGTTTTACTCTTGAAATTCTGGAACCATTAATAAAAGAAACAATATCAAAAGCGCTGGATCTCGGTCCTGAAAACTCACAGACAGGACCTGCTGTACGAAATGATAAGAATACGATTGAAAAACATTTGGAATTACTATCTTTCTCGCCTGAATTGCAGAGGATATACAATGAAATGACCCGGTCAATTATTAAGTACCATAATAAATAGTGATGAATGGTAAATTTTAAAGAGGACCTGTTAAATGTAAAGGCATTTATTTTCGATATAGATGGGGTATTGTCGTTACAGACGATAAGTCTGAATGTGTTTGGAGTTCCTAACAGAACTATTAACCTTCGCGATGGTTATGCCCTTCAGCTTGCAGTTAAGAAAGGTTACCTGATCGGTATTATCTCTGGCAGCAATTCAAAGGAGTATGAGAAAAGGCTTAAACTTCTTGGTGTGACTGATATCTACCTGAAAAGCCGTACAAAGCTTGACCATTTCAATATTTTTCTTAAAAAGCATAACCTTGATAAATCAAATGTTTTATTTATGGGAGACGATATTCCTGATTTTGATGTCATGAAAGAAGCAGGTGTTGCTGTTTGTCCGTCTGATGCAGATAGTGAGATAAAACAGATCTCATCTTACATTTCTGATAAGAAAGGTGGAGAGGGTTGTGTAAGGGACATAATTGAGCAGGTGTTGAGATTGCATAACAACTGGATGAATTCTGACGCATTTACATGGTAAAATATGAAAGCTTTTTTTAAACTAATCAGGTGGCAAAACCTTCTTATAGTTATCATTACAATGGCATTGATGAGATATGCGGTTATTGCTCCTGTCGTAAGTAAAATTGGTGTCATTCTTAAAAGCGGTACAGGACTGGAAATTCCGATGTCGTTACAGTTTCCCTGGTATTATTTTGTCTTGCTGGTTATAGCCACAGTCCTGATTACAGCCGGCGGATATGTTATAAATGACTATTTCGATATAAAAACCGACCTTATCAATAAAGGAAAAGTGATTGTCGGTACAAAAATACCCAGACGTAAAGCTATGATGTGGCACAACATTTTTAATATAGCAGGTGTGGCAATCGGGTTTTTTATTTCCTGGAAAGCTGGTTATATATGGCTGGGAGCTCTTTTTTTTATCGTATCAGGGTTGCTCTACTTTTATTCGGCAAGCTATAAAAGACAGTTTCTGATAGGTAATATTATAGTTGCAATACTTACAGCTCTTGTCCCTTTGCTGGTTGTATTTTATGAATGGCCGGCACTGTACAGGTATTACTCTGTAAATGCTATTATGCTGCCTGATTTTAATTTTATTGTATTTTGGGTAGGCGGATTTGCTCTCTTTGCTTTTATGACAACTCTTACACGCGAAATAATAAAAGATATTGAAGACTTTGAAGGAGATGTAGCATATGGAAGAAATACAGTTCCTGTGGTTATCGGTGTGCTTTCAGCAAAGGTTGTGTCGGTATGTCTCGTAATTTTAACCATTGTTTTACTTTATTTAACATGGTATTTCTTTATTAATGATATAATAACTCTTATATACCTTTCCGTTGCAATTGTTATACCTCTTTTGACGGTAATCTATAAAGTAGTTATGAGCAGGAACAGGAAGCAGCTTCATAGTGCATCAGGTATCATGAAAATTGTGATGCTTACGGGTATCCTTTACTCCGTTGTGGTAAAAGTAATACTTACCTGGAACCTGTTCTGAACATGATAGCCGGGTACCTTAATAATCATAGAATTATTCTTGCATCGAGGTCGCCACGGAGACAACAGTTGATGCGGGAAATGGGCCTGAAATTTGATGTTATTGTAAGGGATTATAACGAAACCTTTCCTGATGACCTCAGAGGAGAAGCGATTGCCCGGTATATTGCATATGAAAAGGCAATATCCTTTAAAGGAGAAATAGAGGATAATGATATTGTTATTACTGCAGACACAATTGTATGGTGTAACAATAAACTGCTCGGAAAACCGGTTGATCAGGCTGAAGCGATCAGTATTCTGAATGAGATATCAGGCAATACCCATGAAGTGATTACCGGAGTTACACTTTTATCACTGAAAAAGGAGATCACTTTTTCCGTTTCGACCAAAGTTACTTTTGAATCTCTTTCAGCAGAGGAGATTCAATATTATGTTGAGAAATTCAGACCTTACGATAAGGCTGGAGCATACGGCATACAGGAATGGATTGGAATTATTGCCTGCAGCCATATTGATGGATCATATTTTAACGTTGTAGGTTTACCGGTGCAACGGCTTTATAAAGAACTTCAACGATTTATATCAGAATAAGATAAAAGACAAAAGACAAAAGACAAAAGACAAAAGACAAAAGACAAAAGACAAAAGACAAAAGGCAAAAGACAAACGACAAAAGGCAAAAGACAAAAGACAAAAGACAAACGACAAAAGGCAAAAGACAAAAGACAAAAGACAAAAGGCAAAAGACAAAAGACAAAAGAGCATAGATGACCAGATTCATTTAACCGCAAAGGTCGCAAAGGTTTAAGAAAAAGATCGCAAAGTATTTATTTATTAGGTATTAACTTTGCGTACTTTGCGCATTCTTAGCGCTCTTTGCGGTTAATGGTTTTTATCAGCTTCAAAACACCTGAACAACATTAAACCATCAATATATATAAATTTTAAAATGAGAACCAAACTACTGACAACATGGCTATTGCTGACCATGATTCTTTCCCCGGTTTTAAGGGCTGACGAAGGTATGTGGATACCTCTCCTGATTGAAAAATACAATATCAGACTGATGCAGGAGAAAGGATTTAAACTCACAGCAGAGGATATTTACAGTGTGAACAAAGCATGTATGAAAGATGCTGTTGTACAATTTGGTGGCGGCTGTACTGGGGAAGTAATTTCGGCCGACGGTCTGCTCATAACAAATCACCATTGCGGATATAGCCAGATACAGAAACATTCAACACTGGAACATGATTACCTTACAAATGGGTTCTGGGCCATGTCGCGTAATGAGGAATTACCAAATCCGGGTCTTTCAGTCACTTTTCTGAAAAGAATTGAGGATGTAACTGATAAAGTAATGGAAGGGACATCTGACGGAATGACCGACGATGAGCGTGATAAAATTATCAGTTCAAATATTTCAGAGATCACTAAAAATGCAACTGCAGGTACGGGTTATTCAGCCTTTGTGAGGCCGTTTTACATGGGTAAGCAATACTTCCTCTTTGTAAACGAATCATTCAGGGATATCCGTCTTGTTGGAGCTCCGCCTTCTGCTATCGGGAAATTCGGGGGTGAGACTGATAACTGGATCTGGCCACGTCATACTGGCGACTTTTCGCTTTTCAGAATATATGCCGGGAAAGATAATAAGCCTGCAGAGTACTCAAAAGATAATATTCCCTATAAACCGGCATACCATTTTCCAATATCTCTCAGAGGTGTCAGAGAAGGTGATTTTACAATGGTTTTTGGCTACCCGGGAACAACCTCAGAATATGTTCCGTCTTATCATATAGAAATGGTGAAGGATTATTTGAATCCCAAAATGATCGCAATTAGGACAAAAAAAATTGAGATTATGGAGGATGCCATGAAAACGGATCCGCTTATCAGGATTCAATATTCAGCGAAGAAAGCCGGTATTGCCAACTCATGGAAAAAATGGATAGGGGAGAGTCAGGGACTCGAAAAAATGTCAACTGCCGGGAAAAAGAGAGAATATGAGAGCAGACTTACAAAATGGATAAATTCTGATGCCAATCTTAAACTGAAATATGGGAATATTCTTCCGGCTTATAAAGAATTATATGCCGGACTGGATGAATATAATATTGTTTACAACTTCACAAATGATGTATTTTTCAGCTATGGAGCCGAAGCTGTTGGATTTGCCAGAAATATAAAAGCTCTTTCAGAACTTGTTAAAAACAAAGCAGATGCGGATCAGATAAGTGCAATGAAAATGAATCTTCTTGCTTCCGGAAAAGCTTTCTTCCAGAATTATAACCTTGCAACGGATAAAAAGCTTTTCATAGCTGTAATGACAATGTACGGCGAAAATATCGATCAGAAATGGCTGGCCCCGTCATACCTCAGACTGAAGAATTCATGCAAAGGTGATTTTTCCTCTGTGACAGACAAGTTATTTGCTAAAACAATTTTCTCTGATGAAAACAGGTTCAATGCATTTGTCAAGGGTTTCAATGAATCATCTGTCTCTAAGCTGGTGAAAGATCCATTTTTCATACTTGCAACTGATGTAAGTGATTTTCTGGCTGCTAATGTCAGACCTGAACTTGCCAGACTTAACAGGGAAATTCAAAAACTAAATTCTGCATACATGACTGCGCAGATGGAGTTTGATAAAGAAAAAGTATTTTACCCTGATGCCAATTCAACCCTGCGTATTACCTACGGAACTGTAAAGGGTTATTTTTCAAAGGATGCTGTGTATTTTACACCTTATACCACCCTGAAAGGGATTATTGAAAAGGATAATCCTGAAATATACGATTATGATGTTCCGGAAAAACTTAGACAGCTGTACAGAACCAGGGATTACGGACGCTACGCAGTGGATGGTGAGGTACCTGTCTGTTTTATTGCAAATAACCATACTACAGGAGGTAATTCGGGTAGTCCGGTTATAAATGCTGATGGTCAGCTTATAGGCGTCAATTTTGACAGGGCATGGGAAGGAGTTGCCAGCGATCTTGCATTTAATCCTGAGCAGAGCCGGAATATCAGTCTTGATATCAGGTATGCTCTTTTCCTGATCGATAAGTTTGCGGGGGCAGGATATCTTTTGAATGAGATGACGATTATAGAATAAAAAATCTGTTATAGCCCTCTGTGGTTCTCTGTGTAAGTTCTTTATTATTTTGTTACACAGAGCGTCACAGGGAAGACACAGAGGGGCACAGAGGAATCGGAAATATATTAAGTATCAGATTCTTATCGTATACTTGACTTTTACGCTTGCTTAATATAGTGAAGGTCTTATTTGTTCCCGGGGATTAGTTTTTGAGTTTATTTCAGACTGCGGGTGAAGGGTAATTGATGGGAAAAAAGGACTTCAATTACATAGAAAGCCGGACAAAATTAAATATCTCGGTTAAAATTGCTAACTGGAAAGTACGCTATTTATAACCTGGAATAATTCATCTTTTTTGATTGGTTTGGAAATGTACCCATGACATCCTGATTTTAGGCACATCTCTTTTTCGTCGGGCATGGCATATGCAGTCTGAGCTATTATCTTGGTATTCAGGCCTTCAGAATGCATTTTGGTAAGAAACTCAAACCCCGACATGACCGGCATATTGATATCTAGTAAAATAAGATCCGGAATACTCTCTTTTAGCATATTCAAGAGAACTTTCCCGTTTTCCGCGTGCATAACATTAGCTTTTTGTCCGGTTAATAATAATTGAAGATAGCGATATGAGTTATAATCATCCTCTGCGATAATGATATTCTTCCCCTTAAGATAAGCAAGCTCTTCTTTTTTTCTGATCCTGACAGCAACATTTGTTTCTGGCTTAATATATGGTATTGTAAAATAAAATGTGGTTCCGGCGTTTATTTCAGAAACAAACCATATTTTTCCTCCCATCAGTTCTATAATTCCTTTGGATATGCTTAATCCCAAACCTGCCCCTTCATGAAATTTTCCTTCTTCCACTTGACGGAATCTTTCAAATACCAGATTGCTCATATCTTCCGAAATTCCAATCCCTGAATCCTTAACAGAGATTTCAATAATCTCCCTTCCCTCTTCCGGTCTGATTAAACAGCCAATCTCAATTTTACCTTTTTCAGTATATTTAATTGCATTGCTGATCAGATTATCAAGTACCTGTTGAATTCTGATTTTGTCAGAAAGAAATTTAATCTGGTTATAAGCAGCAGGTAACTTAAGTGTAAGTTTCAGTCCGGATTTATTTTTTAATAATTCACTTTTATGGAATGACTCTATACTATTGATAAAGATTTCTCTGAGGTTGCATACAGAATTACTTATTGTAAGTTGCTTTGCCTCAAGCTTCGAAAGATCTATAATATCGTTTATTAACTGTAAAAGACGATTGCTTGAACTATTAATTATATCAATATACTGAGCCTTTTCAGTATCATCTACATCTTTTTCCCCAAGCAGGTTTGAAAATCCCATGATGGCATTCATGGGTGTTCTTATCTCATGACTCATATTGGCAAGGAATATGGATTTGAGCCTGTCGCTCTCTTCCGCTTTGAGCATGGCATGGATCAGTTCTGTCTCAGTCTGCTTTCTTATTGTAATATTTTCTCCTATACTTGCAACACCTGTCACGAGTCCGTCCTCATCTCTTAATAATGTATTGTTCCAGGCGATTAAAAGGCTTGACCCATTTTTAGTGACAATGGTATTCTCTAAATTAAGTAATGCTGGATCCTCTTCTATTATTCCATTAAAGGTTTTTTTAAGATCGTCTCTTAATGCATCTTCAATGAAGAATTCGAAATAATTTTGTCCGATCAATTCCCGGGCAGAATATCCGGTTGCTGATAAAAAGGATTGATTGGCAAAGGTTATTTTAGCCTTATCGTCAATAATCAGCGAAAACAGCAAGGTATTCTTCAGCATTTCCGAAAACCTTCGTTCCGATTCGTTCAGCTTTTCCAGGGCCATTCTGTTCTGCCAGTTTCTGTACTGTCTGAACATAAGTGAACCCAACAATATAGTAGCCGGAGGATAAATCAGAAGTACGGGCAGAGCTATTGTTTTCAGAGTAGTGAATATCTGGCTGACCGGCAGAAATATTGCACAAAGAAGCATAACAATATGTACTGAATATCCCATCTTAACCAGTTCAAGGATGTAATTCCGGCTTTCTTGAAGAGGACGGATTTTACCCCAGAGAATACCTATTGTACCTGAAAACAATATCACAGCCAGTCCCATCCATACGCCGCTGCCACCTACTAGAAGCCTGAATAGTCCAGTTATGATCATTGCAATCAATGTTGGAAGAGCACCGAAGAACAAGCCTGATAATGAAAGCACTACAGAACGTATATCGAATGTAATGCCAGGTACCAGTATCCATGGTGTTAACATCAGGACAAGCCCGATAATGCCAATTATAAAGCCGGTAAAAATCTTACCCAGAATTTTTCTTGGTGAATCATTCCTGATCCACCAGTAATCATAGAAAACACTTATAACCAATAATATGGCTGTGTTTTGAAGCAGGCCGATTATAATTGAATCTTTCATTCAGGATTTGTTTTCAGATTGATTTATAAGAACCTTCGGATACTGTCTGAGTCTTACCAAAATTCTGGCAATATAAAATATCCAACAATTTAAGTAAAATAGACGAAAGATTTCAATTTAGTCGTTGAATATCAACAACTGATGTTTTTAGTAATTTGTTATTATAACTATTCCCTCATTCCACTCTTAACCCGGAAAGGGAATTGTGCCTTTTCCTATAATCTGTTTTTACAATTTCCGCCTTATTCTCAGTTCCATGGGCCGGCAGATAAATGAAACAGCCTGTATCAAGCAATTTGCCCCAGCTTCTGATCATCTCGTCTTCATTATCCGCAAACGGAGGATAGACCGATCCGGGAAAAACCCCGAACATAGAATCACCTGTCAAAGCTATTTCGTCATCAACTATTACGCTTTGTGAACCCGTTGTATGTCCCGGCGTATGCAGGATATATGCTTTCAGACCAAAATCTTTAAGGTCGAGAGATTTATCAATAAGAATATCTGTGATGCATGGCTCATAATTAAACTTTCCGCTAATAGCAGGGGCAATCTTGTCAGCGATGATACGTGTAAGAAAATTTGTTCCCCCGGGCATAATATTTTCTCCTTTTTCGAGGTTTGATGCTTCACGGGTATTAACTGCTACTTTTGCACCATACACTTTTCGAATTTTTGCTGCATTTGAAGCATGATCATAATGTGTATGGGTAAGTATCAGTAAATCAATTTTATCTGTTCCAATGGCATCCAGGTTTTTTTTTAGTCTATCCCAGGCAGATAAAGCTCCGGTATCAACAAGAATATTGCTTCCGCAGCCTGAGATTAAAAAAGCTTTGCTTTTCCCCGGCAGCACCCGGAATATTGAATAGCCGTTTTTAGTGTTCCAGATTTTCATTATATTTTTGCTCCGCAAGAATCAATAACTAAATTACTTCTTAAATCCATTATTTAAATTATCTGACTGCAAAATTAGTTACCGGACTTCCGGTTTAATACCTGATTATACGGTAAAAAGAACTAAAAAACACTAAAAAACCTTAACTTCACGAAATATCATATATGATGAAAATAGTTGCGGATGATAAAATACCTTTTCTGGCAGGGATTCTTGAGCCATTTGCAGAAGTTATCTATTTACCTGGTAAACAGATTACCAATGAAATATTACTTGATGCAGATGCTCTTTTGATCAGGACCAGAACGAAATGTACTGAGACTCTTCTGAAAGGAACAAAAGTCAGATTCATAGGTACGGCAACTATCGGATTCGATCATATAGATGCTCAGTATTGTGAAAAGAAAATGATTACCTGGACCAATGCCCCGGGTTGCAATTCATCATCAGTAGGGCAATATATTACAGCTTCACTGCTAAAGCTTGAACGCGATCAGAGATATGAGCTGAAAGGAAAGACTATTGGGATTGTTGGTGTAGGAAATGTAGGAGCAAAGGTTGAAAAGATAGCAGGTTCCCTGGGAATGACAGTTCTTCTGAATGATCCACCCAGGGCTAGAAAAGAGGGTAATAAGAATTTTGTACCTCTCGGCAATGTCCTTTATAATTCAGATATTATAACCGTTCATGTTCCACTAAATATTGTAGGGGAAGATAAAACATATCATCTTTTTAATGTTAAAAGTTTTAAGAAGATGAAAAAGGGGACATGGTTTCTGAATACTTCCCGTGGTGAAGTAACCGAAACAGCAGCTCTTAAAAGAGCCCTTGGAGCAGGAAAGCTGGGCGGAGCAATATTGGATGTATGGGAGAATGAGCCTGATATTGATACTGAACTGATGGCAAAAGCATTCATTTCAACACCTCATATTGCAGGTTATTCCACAGACGGAAAAGCTAACGGTACTGCAATTGTTGTGAATGCATTATGTAAATTTTTCAGTCTGGATCTGAAAAACTGGTATCCTGATAATGTTCCGCTTCCTACTGATCCGGAAATTAAGATTGACGGCAAAGGCAAACCGACTCAGGAAATTATCAGGGAAGCTGTTATAAGGTCATATAATATTGATAAGGATGATACCAATCTTCGCTTGTCACCTTATGATTTTGAAAGACTCAGGGGGGATTATCCGTTAAGACGTGAATTTTCATCATATACAGTTAAGCTTAAGTCAGGTACTGATAATGATGTTAAAAAGCTTGAGACACTGGGCTTTATGGTAATCAGGGTTTGATAGTTTCAGTAGGTTAAGTTTGTATAATTGTTTTAACGCTGAATTGTCAGGTCATTAGGCATTAACCGGAACATGTTTTGCCGCCAGAGCGAATTCCTTTACCTGGAATACAAATGCCTGCAACCGGGTATCGAGCGAAACTGAATCCTGGCCATCATAGGCAATATTTAAAAACGGTATATTTCCATGATCTTTTCTGAACGTGTCGCTAACAGAAGCAATAACAGTACCCGGCATACAGGTAAACGGCAGAATGGCAGCCATGCCTGAAACGCCTTTACCGGCAAGGGCAACTGAAGTACCCATTGAAATTGGCGGATCTCCGTCGTAGTAATGACTCACATATTTATTACATAAGGAAAGCATGTCGTGAAGCGACACATCCGTTTGGTGATTGACAAATTTTTCAATCCCCCATAGCAGTGATGCTGCCACAAGGTCCTGACCAACAGCCTGGATCTTTGATTTGATAATACCTTTTGTATCATTTTTCCACCTGCTGTCGCGTGTAAAACGATGAGTTGAGTAAATGAGCCATTCTGATACCGGGCCAATTGTTACCTCTACGCCAAGTTCCTCGAGCCTGTTTGCGATATTCCCGTTACAGCTTGAATTATCCCGCATAAATATTTCACCTATTATAGCAACCACAGGTTTTTTCTGGCTTTTATCGACCTTAATTGTCATAAAATCAGAGGCAATTCCTGTAAGTACTTTATGGAGATTCTTTGATCCTTCCTCAATACTTTTTTCAAGCCGTTTTAACGATTCTGAGTACAGCTTATCTGAATCACCCTTGTTTAACTCGTATGGGCGGGTTTCCCTGTAAATCTTTCTGAGGTAATCAGCAACGACAAATCCTTTCCATGCATTGATCCGGAATTTCTGGCTATACTCTCCTGCGACATCTTCATAAGATGTATCGTTTGAAGGTGTTATCAGTTCTGCATCCTTGTAGCCTAGCCTGTCAAAGAGAATCCTGTGAAACTGATTATACTGACCGAACCTGCAGGGGCCGTTATGATCGGGCATGAAAAAGCTCATTTTTGAAGGGTCGGCACCAGGCTCCATGAGTTTTTTTACGAAACTGCCTGTAGTGCAGATCATTGGAAAACATTCTTTTGATGATGTATACTTTCTTCCGATTGCAAGATCCTCTTCAGTTTGTTTCGGCAGTACTTCTGATGCAATACCGCAGCTTCTTGCTGCAGCGGCAATGAGATAGGCACTGTCATTCATATATGGAAAATACATAACCCGGTCTTTTTGCGGAGAGGGAGGACTTGGGCGCGGTCTGAATATATCAATTTCTTTTTTCCTGTTTTGCTCAGCACCGCTTAGACTGTCAAGGAAGGCTTCAATACGGGTTATCATACCTGCATCAGCCGAGTGCTCATCCACCTCAAGATGCAGAAACGGTTTGCCTTTAAGCTCTTCTGTTACATAATGCCATATAAAAGAATCAGGTCCGCACCGAAAATTGCTCAGATAAACTGCATGTAAATTATCATTTTTTGCCACATGCTGTGCTGCTGCTATTACTTTTTGACCGTTTGGCCAGTACATGTTACGGTAGTTGTCAAAAATATTGTATGGCGAAAGGTCCAGCATATCCAGAGGAATAGGCATGACATTCTGGTTAATAAGCTTTTCCACCAGTCCAAGATTAAGATGTTGATCAGTACTGTTGTATGGTCTTCCCAGGAGCACAACAGGCCGGCAGTTTTCGGGAATTGAGCTGAGCACCTCTTTCCCGTAATCAACAAGTTGTTTTTCGAACCTTGTCTGAACTTCATCTGCCTTGTAAACTGCTTTTCTTATATCTGATTTGCTTATACCGAACTTCTCACTGAAATAACCTGTCATCTCTTTAAGGAGTGCCCGTTCAAAATACCTGAAATGCAGAGCAGGCATCAGCAGTTTTGATTCGTCAATTTTTCCCCGGAGAGATGATTTCACCATGAATGGATAAGTTTGAATCCATGGGCAATTGCTGTTAGATGTTTTATTTCCTTCCTTCTGTTTCCCATTGATAATAAAAGGCAGAAAAATATAGTCAACGCCTTTTTCAATAAGGTCAATTACATGCCCATGCATAAGCTCAACGGGCAGGCATGTTTCAGCTGCAATTGTTTCTATTGATTTTGTTACCAGCGACTTATCGGATTCTTTCGAGAGTACTACAGAAAATCCAAGCTCCTCAAAAAAGGTTCTCCAGAACGGAAATTGCTGGTAAAATACCATAAGAGCCCTTGGAATTCCAATAGATGTCGTTTTCCATATCTCCTTTTCCACAAATCCATCCATAAGCATTTCAGTCCTCTTCTCGAAAAGATTGGGAATATTATTCGCTGTTTTTTTTCTGTCGTCAGTCTCCCACTTTTCGCAGCGGCCGCCATAGTACAATGATTTCTTTTCACCTGTTATCTTTACACGACGTATTTCACAATGGTTGGTACATGCCTGGCAGACAAACTTGCTGACTTTGTATGTAGCGTTTCGTACACCAAAACCTTTAAATCGTGTTTTCTGTCCATCCTTCATTGATTTTTCTGCCAGGATAGCCGCACCTATAGCTCCTGTAACATCGAAGTGAGGAGGAATAATGATCTTTTTCCCAAGTACCTGTTCGAAAGCGGCTACCACCGCCTTGTTGTTTGTTACACCACCCTGAAAGAATATTTTTTTGCCAACATGACGGTCTCCTACAACCTTCTGCAGGTAATTATAAACTATGGAATATGCCAGACCACCAACAAGGTTTTCATTTCTGGCTCCTTTTTGCATGAAAGAATTAAGATCTGATTCCATGAAAACCGTACAGCGGTCACCCAGCTTTACAGGGCATTCCGAATTTAGTGCCATGCAACCGAATTCTTCAATTATTTTTATATTCAGTTTCTCAGCCTGTTCTTCCAGAAATGAACCGGTACCGGCAGCACATACCTTATTCATCTCAAAATCAACAACTACACCATTTTCAATGCTGATAAATTTGGAATCTTGTCCTCCGATCTCAAAAATTGTGTCAACTGTGGGATCATAATCAATAGCTGCAGTTGCCTGGGCAGTGATCTCATTTCTTATGGTATCGGCACCGATAAAATCTCCGGTAAGGTACCTTCCTGAACCGGTCGTACCTGCTCCAATTACAATAACATCATTCCCAACCTCATCAAATATCTCAGTCATCCCTTTCTGGATGGCTTCCAGAGGTTGCCCTGCAGTAGGAAGATATCGCCTGGCAACTACCCTGTGTTTGTCATCTATCAATACGACATTTGTGCTAAGCGAACCTATATCCAGGCCAAGATAAACAGGAATTTTATCATTCCCGTTCCTGACGAAATGTACATTTTTCCTGTACTCTGCTTCAGATTCCCGGAGAGGAGGAAGATTTTTAAAATCTGAAGTTGGCCCGGCAAGATACTTCTCCAGCTTTGAGATACCTGTAAAATGGTTCATGCTGAGATTATTTGCGCGGGCATAGTATACAGCGCCAATCGCTCCCATTGCGGCATGATGAGGAGAAATTATCAGCTCCCCGTCGACCAGGTTAAGCACCTCCCTGAAAGCTCTTATCATGCCTGTATTTGCTGCAACTCCTCCTGAAAAGATAACAGGTTTTCTAATCTCCTTGCTTCGGGCTACATTACTTCTGAAATTTCTGGCAAGGGCAAAACATAACCCTGCAACAATATCCTGAATAGGTGTTGCGATCTGCTGGAGATGGATCATATCGCTCTTTGCAAAAACACTGCAGCGACCGGCAATCCTGGGAGGATCAGCTGATTTCATTGCCATGGCACCAAATTCATTCTCAATAGGCACACCTATTCTTCTTGCCTGCTGGTCCAGAAAGGAGCCTGTTCCTGCAGCGCATATACTGTTCATCTCAAAATCGACCAGCCGAGAATGCCCGTTTTCAGGATCTTTCTCAAGAATGATCAGTTTGGAATCTTCTCCACCTATCTCAATCAAAGTTCTTGCTTCAGGATACAACGTTCCTGTTGATGTTGCCTGAGCTATAATTTCATTTACAAATACACCTCCGATGAGTCCTGAAGCAAGGTTACCTCCTGTACCGGTGAATGCAATTCCCAGTATTGCTTCAGCCGGGTATTCCTTCAAAATTGAAGATAGTCTGGAATTCAGAACATTAAAGGGTCTGCCATGCACAAAATCGTAATAATCAGCCAGAATATTATTATTTTCATCAATAATAACTGTATTTAATGATACAGAGCCAATATCAAAACCAAGAAAGACTTTTAAATCAGTTAATCCAGTGGGGAAAAATTTAGAAGCCATAAAAAGAGGTTTTAATCAGGGTTAAAACAAATCATCCGGAAATGAATCTGGCAATTTCAAATATATATATTCCTATCCTAATAATCATAATCGAAAAGAGGTTTTATGATAGTTATCATATTTTGATCGCGCTGACTCATTCATTTCTAAGCGATTTAATCAAACCCATTCTTCCTCAAGAATCTCACCACTGATCCCGATAATTAATCTTTTAACCGGTACTTTCCTTGAAGCATTCGAGAGAGAGGTCCTGACCATCTTCAATAATCCTCCGCAGCAGGGAACCTCCATCATCATAACTGTTATAGTATTTAGTTTGGAATTATCGATCATGGCTGTAAGTTTTTCCACGTAAGTATCCGTTCCATGATCAAGTTTAGGACAGGCAATGGCCAGTGACTTTCCTTTCAGGTGGTTGCTGTGAAATGCACCCATTGAATATGCGACACAATCGGCAGCCAGTAACAGATCAGAGTTTCTGAAATAAGGAGCATCCGGATTTACCAGGTGCATCTGTAGGGGCCACTGTCTAAGTTCTGAAGCCTGGATGAGCAGTGGATTATTATCATCTGCCTCTTCAGGTTTTTCAATAATCATTGTTCCTGATCCGGGACAGACTGCTCCTTTTTGGCTGTGATTAATGCTCTTTATCTGAACCGTTTGAACCGAGGCTGTAACTTTCTCATGATTGTGAACAACTCCAATCACTTCATCAGGATCAAACTTCAGTTCTGATCGGTGAGACTTTAGATAAGATACACCTTCCTTAAGAAAGCCGGTTTCATTATGATCCTTAAGATGTTTAAGATGGGCAATAATCGTATTTTCCCCTTTGTCAACCATCTGTTCCATTACACGAATTTCGCTGTAAGGCTCCGAATCCCTTCGTTCAATTGTGATGGCACCTTCGGGACAATGACCAATGCATGCTCCAAGGCCATCGCACATCAACTCGCTTACAAGCCTCACTTTTCCGTCGATTACCTTCAGTGCCCCCTCATGGCAATTTGGCACGCAGAGACCGCATCCGTTACAGATCTCCTCATCAATCTTTAATATATCTCTCTTCATCCGTGTAAATTTTTGATTTCATCTTACAAAATTGAAGAAATTAGCTGACAAGGATTGTAACATATGTTACAATATCCTGTTTTTGTCCTCTGCTGTATTGCGAGACAGGCTCCCACAGGAGAAGATTTATAATCTGAGTATGTCAGCCGTAAGGTTAATGAGAGCCGCATAAATCATTTATGAAAACGCGATACAATTTACTATTTTTACATAAAAATCATGGACTATACTGTTTTATCAGATTCCCCTTTGTTCAAAGGATTGACTGCCGGCGATATTGAAGCTATTCTGTCAGAGGTGCCACACCGTATAAAAAAGAATAGTACCGGATCGATTATCGCTCAAAGCGGCGATCATGTAAAGTCTCTGCTGGTTGTTTTGAAGGGGGTTGTAAAGGGAGAAATGGTGGATTATTCGGGACGGGTAATAAAAATTGAGGATATACAGGCACCCGGGGCTATTGCATCTGCCTTTATGTTCGGAAAAAAGAACACTTTTCCTGTAAATGTAGTTGCAGAATCAGATACCGAAATACTTGTTCTTGAAAAGTCAGAATTATTGAATATTCTCAAACATAACGAAAGGATACTTGTTAATTTTCTTGATATGATATCGACCCGTTCACAGTTTCTTTCGGAGAAAATTAAATTTTTGACTTTCAAAACCATCAAAGGTAAACTTGCACAGTATATTCTTCAGAAGGCTGGAGAAGACAGAGTATCCATAACCCTTGACCGAACACAAAATGACCTGGCTGATTTTTTTGGAGTTGCAAGACCATCAATTGCAAGGGCCCTGGGAGAGATGGAAGATGATGGATACATTATTGCAGAGCGAAAGAATATAAAAATTCTGGATAGGAAGGGATTGGGGGAGTTAACTCTGGATTACTAAAGTTCACCAGGGATCAATTTCCTCTGTATTACCATTTAGCTGTTCATGCTTCACTGAGTAGTGATACTTTTCCTGAAAATATAGTGTTGAGTCAGATATTTTTTGATCCTTTTTCTCCTGGAAGTGTTATTATGAAACAGGTTCCTTCGTTCTGCTTGCTTTCAACTGTGATGGTGCCTTTATTAATACCAACAAGTTCATAACAGAGCTTAAGGCCCAGACCTGTTCCCTTTTCATTCTCGGTACCCGGGGTACTTTCTATTTCTGTCGATTTGAAAAGAAATTTTTGTCTTGTTTCAGATATTCCGATTCCATTGTCACATATCTTGAGCATTATACCTGCTCCGGTATTTGTTCTATCCTTAAGGAGAATACTTATCCGTCCTCCCCGAGGTGTATATTTCACAGCGTTAGATAACAGGTTTCTTATTATTATATCGAGCAGATCCTTATCAAAGAATGCAACTGAGCTTCCTTTCTGGGTGAAGTTAACAGAAATCTGTTTTTTGTCGGCAGTCTCTTTAAATATACTCAGGTTGGTCAGAATAATATCAGCAAGATCTCGTTTTTCCGGGGAGAATTTAATCTTATCCTCCTGATCTCTTCCCCATACAAGCATATTTTCAAGAAGACTGATCACAAGCTGTGCATATTGGATACTGGAATTTGCAAATGTGTCATATTTTTCTTTATACTCCTTCTCCTTAAGCAGGTTGAGCATATAGAGAATGTTTACAACCGGACTTCTTAAATCATGAGCAATGACTGAGAAAATTCTGTTCTTCAGCTGAATAGTATCTGATAACTGTTTATTTTGCAATTCAATACGTTGGTTCTGTTTCTCAATTTCTTCGTTCCTGTTTTTAAGCTCCAGTGTACGGTCGTTTACAATACGTTCAAGGTTGCGGTTTACGAAAGCAAGGTCATATTGCAGTTTCTCCTTTTCATGGAATGATCTTACCCACTTATAAAGCAAAAGTGACGCCTGAATGAAAACAAAAATTACAATTGCATAAGTGAGCAGGTAAACAGTTGAATTAAGAGAATAACCCAGAGCAACACGTAGATCGTGAATTCCGCTAATAAGCAAAGTAAGAAAAGCCAGGAAATAAACAATATCAAGTGTATTTTTTTTCAGTGCGCCTTTAAAACTTCTGTATAGAAGATACATAATAAGCAGCATCATCAGAGGATAGTATCCGTACATTGAATAGCTGAATATTTTTACAGGGAGAAATAAAGTTAGGACTAATATGGCAGAGAAAATTATTGTAATAATCCATGAGATTATTCTGATAAACCTGGAAGCATAAAGATTGTCGATAAACCACGTCCAACCTATTATAACCAGGAATAAGCCCAGGTATTCAAACCTCACAATCCAGATCCAGCTCATATCAACGAGATTGTGTATTAGATAGTATGAAGTGAATAAAGGTCTGGTTGCCAGGCCGATAGTTGTCATGCTAAAGAAACCCATGATCCTCTCTTTTGGGGAAATAATAAAAAAGAAGAGGAAGAAAATAGAAAATCCCAGAAGAAGACTGATAACTGACCATTCGGCTGCCCATCCGTTTGCCATACTTTTCTGTACGTCGCTGAATGATCCTATTCTTAACGGGAGCCAGAATCCCCCGCGCCGGTGATCAAAGTTTGAAACATTGATAATAATTTTCAGAGTGTCTGAGTCAGGTATTACTCTGTAAAAGTTTCTTTTGTATTCAGGTTCTGTTTCAGAGGCAGATTTCCCAGGTATTCCATTGCCTCCAAGATACCTTCCGTTCAGATAGATGTCATATGAGGAATCAAATACAGGAAGGTCAAATGCTAGAGGAGTACTGAAACCTGCCGGGAGCAATATGATTAATCTGTAGGTGGCAAATCCGAACTTTTCAGTTTTGATTGAATCCTGTGGATAATTTGTCCAGTATGATGGCACGTTTCCGTAATAATCAGGTTTGATATGGCCACTGCTGAAGTCATGAGGATGCAGCATTTTATTCCAGTAAAACTCCCATTCTCCGTTAAGTCTGATAACGAAATGTTGCGGATCACTTATTTCACGAAGATCAAGCACTCCATTTACTGCTTTTGGAAAATGGTCGGATGCATTTAGATTACCAGATGAAAAGGGGAGCAAAATAAGTATGAAGAACAGCCTGGCGCTCATCTTGAATAGTGAATTGCTTTAGTTTCAAAGATACGTCTTTTAATGTTCAAAACCACCCTGATCTGCTAACATGCCCAGGGTGGTTTTTATTACTTCTATAAGTTATAAGAAAGCTGTCATGGCTGTTTTAGTCCTCTGTTTAAAAGAAGAGCATCTATTCCGGGTTCTTTACCTCTGAAAGCAATATACATATCAAGCGGATCTCTGGTGCCCCCCTTTGAAAGGATCTCCTTTTCAAATCTTGCTGCAACCTCTTTATTGAAAATATTTCCGGTTTCCTTGAATGCCTGAAATGCATCAGCATCCAGTATTTCGCACCAGATATAACTATAATAACCCGCTGAGTAGCCACTTGCCCATATATGATTAAAATATGTTGACCTGTATCTGGGTTTAATTTCAGGGATCAGACCATATTTGTCCATAGCTTTCTTTTCAAAAGCCCTTACATCAATATCAACCGGTTCGGTAAGTGCATGATATTCCATATCCAGCAGGGCAGCAGCAAGATATTCAATAGTAATGAATCCCATATTGAATTTGCTTGCCTTATCAAGTTTGTCAACAATTTCAGCAGGAATTACCTCTCCGGTCTGGTAATGTTTAGCATAAACTTTTAATACTTCAGGTTCGAGCACCCAATGTTCCATTATCTGAGAAGGCAGTTCTACAAAGTCGCGTGGAACTGAAGTACCGGAAACGCCTGGATAAGTTGAATTTGACAGCAATTGATGTAATGCATGGCCAAATTCATGGAATAATGTAGATGCTTCCTCGGGTGTCAGAAGAGATGGCTTGTCAGCAGTGGGGGGAGTTGAGTTAGTAACCATTGTAACAACCGGGTAAATCATTTTCCCGTTTATATCACGACTTTGGCCCCTGAATGCTCCACACCATGCACCTCCTCGCTTTGAAGGACGTGGATAATTATCAATCATAAGAATTCCGACATGTTTCCCATCCCTTGTAACTTCGAAGGTATTTACATCAGGATGATATTTTGGGATATCGTTTCTCTTTGTGAAATTCAGCCCGTATAACTGATTGGCAACATAGAACATCCCATCCATGACGTTATCAATCTGGAAATATGGACGGGTAACCTCGTCACTCAGGTTATATTTTTCCTGTTTGATCTTTTCGGTATAATACCACCAGTCCCAGGGAGCTAGCTTGAACTTTCCGCCTTCCCGGTCGATTAGTTCCTGCTGCGCAGCCACTTCTGCCCTGGCAACCGGAGTTGCCGCATCCCATACCTGTCCGAGAAATTCAAATACTTTTTCCGGTGTCTTTGCCATATTGCGTTCAAGAGCAAAATCGGCATAACTCTTATAGCCAAGCAGATGAGATCTTTCCACTCTGAGCTTTGCAATTTTTGCAATAATAGCTTTATTATCGTGATCATTGTCATTATCTCCTTTCATAAAGTAACCTGTGAAGAGCTTTTCTCTCAGGTCACGTCTGTCGGAATACTGAAGAAACGGAGTCATGCTGGGCACCTGGAGAGTGAACACCCATTTACCTTCCATATTCATACCCTTTGCCAGCGTTGCTGCCTGTGCAACAACACCCTCAGGCAAACCTGAAAGATCTTCTTTTTTATCTATCACCAGTTTATATCCGTTCGTTTCGGCAAGAAGGTTTTCCCCGAACTTAACGGAAAGGAATGACATTTCTTCGTTTATTTTACGAAGCTTGTCTTTATCCTCTGAGGATAGTGCAGCGCCACTTCTTACGAAACTTTTATATGTGTCGTCAAGTACCTTTTTTTCTTCTTCGTTAAGGTTAAATTTGTCCTTTTTTTCATAAACCAATCTTACTCTCCTGAACAGGCTGTCATTAAGATTGATATCATCTCTGTGCCTCGATAAAACAGGAGAGAGTTCCCTGTTTATTTTCTGTATCGTATCATTGGTATTTGCCGAATTCAGAGATCCGAATACTCTGCTGACCTTTGTAAGAAGCTGACCACTGTACTCCAGAGGCTTTATAGTATTTTCGAAGGTAGGCTCTTTTGGATTATTGATAATTGCTTTAATCTCGATTCTCTGTTCTTCGATACCCTTAAGATAAGCGGGCATGAAATGAGCAGCCTTTATCTGTTCAAACGGAGGCACCTCGAACGGAGTGTCATATTTACTGAAGAAAGGATTATCGCTCTTTTCTTTCTCTTTGCAACCGGCAAACATTGCGGTTGTTATTAACATGATAAACAGAATTTTTTTCATACACTTAATTGGTTAGGTATTGGTTACAGGTGTGCAAAATACAAAAATTGAAATTGCAGATAACTATTACACTTTATTTATTTATTCCTTTTAACTTCATGCGATAGCTGAAAAAATCGAACATGCTGATAATCTGTATTTTAAAACAAGAATTTATATCTATGGTAATCAGGTAAGATTGCAGTACCTGGGATTTAGAGAATCATACTTTGTGAACTTTGCAGATATTCATGATCTTTGGGATTAAAATCAACCTTGGCCCACCCTTTGGGCAGTATATAAAAAGAAAGGAAAGGCACCGGGAGGTGTCTTTCCTTGATTTACCTAAACCTGATCGTAGAATCTGCCGAATGGCGATTGTAGAGAAATTTATATTGTCGTTTTAAAGAACTTTTTAGTGTCTGCGAAATGAATCAATAAAAAATAACCTGTTGAATATTTTTTACTTTGCTTTCTCATTTAATAGATAGACGCTTGAGAATTAAAAATGTTGCAGATTTTATTGTTAATGTTATGTTAATCATTTGTTAAAATTATGTATATATCATGATATGAGATAGATACGCTAATAAGATTTGGCATATGATAGGATCAGATTTTTATATTTTCTGAATTTAATTTCATTCACGGGGAACAGCATCTTTGCTTAAATTATGATGCAGAGTTTCAGGTAAAGTTTATAGTACATAGTTGTTAATCAGTTGAATAGAACAGTAAATATGATATTTATCATTGATAGATACAACTTTGACGGAAAGAGAAAGATTTTTTCACTAAATTTGCTGCAACTTTTTAAGATAAAGCGATTCTTGTTCTTTTTGACTTTAATATCATCACGATGCAATAGGAGCGTTCACGATTTTGCCTGATTATTCTGTGCCCCTGGCATCAGGTGTGATTAAATCGGATATTAAGTTCACTCCGGTATGTTATAAGAAGATTCTATACTACAGAATTTTAATAATGGCCTTTTAGTATCTAAAATAATATGAGATCAAATATTTTCCGGGAAGTATTACGTAAGTTATTGTTTTTCTTTTTCTTATTTTTAATTTACCCTGTAACAATTTTCAGCCAGTGTCTGAAGGGAAGGGTCTTTTCAAGTGAAACTTCTGAAGGCCTGGGCTTTGTCAGCATTGGAATTGTTGGTAAAAACATAGGGACAGTTGCTTCTGGCGATGGTAATTTTTCACTTATCGTTGATAGGGGATTTGACAATGACTCATTAAGGTTTTCTATGATTGGTTATTATTCTAAAACACTGTGTATAAAAAAATTAAGAGATATTAAAGAAGAGAATATTAATTTAGTCCCTAAATCGTATGTATTGGGAGATGTAAATATAGTTTATTCTAAGCCCAGGAAAAAGCTGATAGGGACTCCGGTAATGAAAGAGGATTTAAAATCAGGATTTGGAAGTAATAATCTGGGATCGGAAGTGGGGTTGATGTTTACTGTTAATAAGAAGGTTAGATTGAAAGATTTAAATATAAATGTCGCAACCTGTACCTATGATACAGTTACATACCGGCTAAATATATACAAAGTTGTTGGTAAAGAGATATATGAAAATATTTTAACAGAACCTATTTATATCACATTCACAAAAGAGGAGACAGATCAAGTGGTTACATCTGATCTTTCAAAATATTCAATAATTATTGATGGATCAGTTGTCGTAGCTCTTGAATTATACAGAGATTTAGGTGAAGGGAAATTATTGTTTAATACCCAGTATTTTACAGGCTATACTCTACATAGAGAAAGCTGTGAGGGTGCCTGGTCGCAGTCGTCAGGTGCGATTGGTATGTATCTGAATAGTAATGAAATACGGCAATAGTTTCTAAAATCAGATTCTCCGGTCCTTATTTTGTCTGCAATATGGTTATGCTGATGAGGTTGCATATATCATGTTTTAAGGAATATTTCAATTTCTGAATACTTGGCATTTCTGTCTTCTTTCCTGAATATCTTTCAAAATTATCATCTTTTAACTTATTGATTTTGAATAAGTATTGACATTTTATTCTTTATAATTCTGATAATCCTGAGTTTAATTATGGAAAGCAATTATGTAATTTAAATGTCAATTTGTAATTAATAGTGCCTTTTATCTTTTTATTTCTAGTGAACATAAACATTTTTGTGTTGTTTAATTATTCAGTAAAATTAAATTAGACTAAATAAAAATAATAAAAAATATTTAGTCTCTTCTTTAAAGGAAAGTGAGTATTAATTAAAACCGAAGTATCATGAAAAGAAAAGTTATGATTATTTTAGCAATGGTATCGTATTTCCCATTTTTAAATGCCCAGGTGAGTAGCCTGGCTGTTCCGGAAGACGAGATTCCAGTTGGTTCTGTTGAAATTCCACTTAATAGTGTTCCTAAATCATTAACTACTTTGGTAAATTCAAAGTTAGATAACAATAACGCAGATACCTGGATAAAAGTTCCGGATAAGCTAAAGGAATACGGATGGATGTATGAATTTGGAGATAAAGAAAATCCTGTATCTCATTATAGAGTATTAATTAAAACATCCAAAGGTAGAATTCAGGGTACCTACAACGATGCTGGTGACCTTCTCTCAAGTCAGGCAATATATAAAAATGTAGGAGTACCCTCTTATATTATGAAAGAATTTTTAAATACTGCTTACAAGGACTGGAAAGTTGTTGCAGACCGGGAGGTAACAAGAGTCAACAATGATAAAATGGATAATACTGTCTTATCGCAAAATTTCAGACTTAAAGTAGAGAAAGATAATAAAGTAAAGCGATTGACTTTTGATTATGATGCCAGAACAGGTAAGATATTGGCTTTAAGAATTGATTAATTCAAAGGTTAGTCTGAATATGTGTTTAAATTGTCAGTTAGCCGTTTAAAAGGCTAACTGATTTTTTTAACCTGATGAAAACCCGGCTGTTTTTAAAACTTAAGTTTGCTGTGTCGGTGAATATTCGATTTGCAGAGCGTTGAACTGAGGTGCTGAACTATATACTATGAACCACATTAGATATACAATTCTGACATTTTCAGTGTACCTGATTCCTTCGGACGTTAATTTTTAAATTTTTTTTCTTCCCGACACATCCGGGGAATTAATTTTAAACATTTGAGAACGGGATAATTATTCAAAGTCAGTTTTTTTTATCCTGCGAAGCTGAAGATTACCCAACCTCAGAAAATAAATCGGGTTTCTTAAATCTGACCTCTTAAAAAGTTCTATCTTGCATCCGCAATTCATTATTAATGATACAAGGATTAAAACATCGTTTTATGATGCAGCGTCTTGGTCGCAGACTCTATTGCTGCCTAATGTTTTACAGTTTCTCATAAGGCGCATCCGGTTCTGATCTTCACAGGATACTGATTTAGTCTGCCATTTCATCATTTCAGTAATTCTACATTTCAACACTTTAACACTTCAACATTTGTCATAAATGAAAGGACTGATTTTCAGCGTAAAAAAATATTCAGTTCACGATGGACCCGGTATAAGAGTGACTTTTTTCATGAAGGGGTGTCCTCTGAGTTGTATATGGTGCCATAATCCTGAAGGAATTTCTGCTGTTCCGGAAATTGTAAGCAGGAGTTATAGAGTGAGTGATAAGGAATTCGTCAGTAATGAAGAGGTAGGCCGGTATTATACAGTTGAAGAAGTACTGGAGATTCTTGAAAGAGAGAGTGTTTTTATCAGCCAGTCTAAAGGTGGTGTCACATTTTCGGGAGGTGAACCTATGTTGCAATTTGATTTTCTTCTTGAAGCCTTAAAGGCATGTAAGGCAAATGGTTACAATACAGCGGTTGACACTTCAGGATACTCATCAGCTGCAAAATTCAATTCTGTAATTCCATATACCGATATTTTCCTGTTCGATATAAAGCACTTGGATTCTGTAAGACATTTTGAATTTACAGGTGTGACAAATAAAGTAATACTTGATAATTACCGGTTGCTTATTGAGAGTGGAAAAGATATAATGATAAGAATACCGGTAATTCCAGGGATTAATGATGATCCTGATCATATTGAGAGCTTAAGGAGATTTATTTCAGAAGCAGGAACAGGGTCAGTCAAAAAGATAAATCTGCTGCCATTCCACAGAATCGGATCATCAAAATATAAAAGATTTAATATCCCCTATAAAATTGGCGAAGTAGAAACACCTTCAAAAGAGTATATGCTGATACTTAAGGATCTTTTCCTTGAAACTGGAATCAAGGTTAAAATAGGAGGTTAGCGATATGCATATTTAGTAGTAGTCTGATGAATATGATTGTAGAAAGAATTTAATAATCAGAATAAAAGATTATGAAAATCTCACAAAGAGTTAATAAATTAAGAGAACAAAGTCTGAATGCGATCGAAAAGATTAGTGCAGAGAGAGCATTGCTGATTACACAATTTTACAGGAGTGATGAAGCAAGGGAACTTTCGGTGCCGGTAAAGAGAGCAAAAGCTTTTGAGTATCTCCTGAAAAACAAGATTATATGTATCAATGACGGGGAACTGATAGTAGGAGAGAGGGGGCCTGCTCCCAAAGAGACCCCCACTTACCCGGAGATTAGCCTTCATTCGCTTCAGGATCTTGAGATCCTGAACTCAAGAGAAAAGGTATCATTCATGGTTGATGAGGAGGTGAAGAGAATTTATAGAGATGATATTATTCCGTTCTGGAAAGGAAAGAGCAACCGTGACAGAATAATGAATCTTATGTCTCCTGAATGGATAGATTCCTATAATGCAGGCATATTCACTGAGTTCCAGGAGCAGCGGGCGCCCGGACATACTGTTCTGGGTTACAAAATGTTCAGAACAGGATTTAATAATCTCAGGGAAGAAATAAGAAAGTCAGATTCCTGCCTCGATTTTTTCAATGACGATCAGGCATTTGAAAAGCATGAGGAACTTAAGGCAATGGATATAGCATGCAATGCAATAATAATGTATGCAAACAGGCATGCGGATGAACTGGAAAAACTTGCTTTATCTGAAACTGATCCTGTGAGAAAGAATGAACTTACCGAAATGGCAGCAATATGCCGTAAGGTACCGGCAGATGCACCTGAATCCGTTCACGAAATGCTGCAGCACTACTGGTTCATACATCTGGGAGTTATCACTGAACTCAATCCCTGGGATTCATTCAACCCTGGCCGGCTCGACCAGCATTTATTTCCTCTTTATAAAAAGGAACTTGATAGGGGTACTCTCTCTGAAAATAAACTATACGATCTTCTGGGATGTTTCTGGGTTAAATTCAATAACCATCCCTCACCACCCAAAATGGGTGTAACTGCCAGCGAAAGTAGCACCTATACAGATTTCTGTCTTATAAATCTTGGCGGTGTAAAACCTGATGGTTCTGACGCCGTAAATGAAATGTCATATCTGCTTCTTGATGTTATCAGGGAGATGAGGATTCTGCAACCGAGCTCAATGGTGCAGATAAGCAAAAAAAGTCCCGACCGGTTTATTCATAAAGCTCTTGATATTATTAAAACCGGTTTCGGACAGCCATCATGCTTTAATACCGATGCTATTATACAGGAATTGCTGAGGCAGGGAAAGAATATTGTTGATGCCCGTAATGGCGGCGCTTCAGGATGCGTTGAAACAGGTGCGTTCGGAACTGAAGCTTATTGGCTCACAGGCTATTTCAATTTGCCAAAAGTACTTGAACTGACTCTGAATAACGGATTTGATAAGAGATCCAACAGACTTGTCGGCCTGGAGACGGGTTATGCCTCTGATTATAAGTGTTTTGAAGATCTTATTGCTGCATTCGGTATGCAGGTGAAATACTTTGCAGATATTAAGATAAGAGGGAATAATGTGATCGGGAAAACTTTTGCCAACTGGCTTCCGGTCCCATTTCTGTCACTGCTCGTTGAGGATTGCATAGCAGCAGGGAGAGATTATAATTGCGGGGGTGCTCGCTATAACACCTCTTATATACAGGGAGTTGGCCTGGGAAGTATTACCGATATGCTTACATCTATCCGGTATAACATTTACGATCATAAAAAATTCAGCTGGAAAGAGTTAACCGAAGCCCTCGATGCCGATTTCAATGGATTTGAACAGATTCAGTATGAGATGATCTATAACACACCTAAATACGGAAATGATGATGATTATGCCGATAGGCAGGCTGTTGAAGTATTTGAGATCTATTATGATGCAGTGAATGACCGTCCCACCTCAAGGGGAGGAGTTCACCGTATTAATATGCTTCCTACAACATCTCATGTATATTTTGGAAGTGTGATTGGTGCCACTCCGGATGGAAGAGAGGCTAATTTACCACTTTCAGAAGGAATTTCACCTTTTCAGGGAGCAGATCACAACGGACCCACGTCAGTTATTAAATCTGCATCAAAGATCGATCACCTACGCACCGGTGGCACGCTTTTAAATCAGAAAATGTCTCCTTCGTTTTTTGAAGATGAAGACAGCTATGACAATATTACAGCTTTGATACGAAGTTATTTCAGCCTCGATGGTCATCATATCCAGTTTAATGTAGTTAATGCTGAAACGTTGAAGGATGCACAGAAGAATCCTGAACATCACAGGGATCTTATTGTAAGAGTTGCTGGTTACAGTGATTATTTCAACGATCTTGGCGAAGATCTGCAGAATGAGATTATCAGCAGGACAGAACATCCGGGGATATAATACCCCGGACTTTATATAACAAACCAACCAGAGAGTGCGAAAAAGTGGATTTTTCACACCCGCCGGTTTTATGAATAAACCTAAAGGGTTAAAGTTTGTGAACCCTATTTCAGCTTCTTATCTTTTGATTCATTGAACACAGCTGTTGCAGATGCAATTACACTGGCAATATCATTAAGATTTGACGGTATTATAATGGTGTTATTTGTCTTAGCCAGTTTTCCGAACTCCAAAAGGTATTGTTCAGCTATTCTCAGGTTAACGGCATTCAGACCGTTTTCTTCAGATATGGCAAGTGATATGGCTCTAAGCCCGTTTGCAGTTGCTTTAGCTAATTGCTCAATCTCTGAGGCACGTCCTGCAGCCTCGTTGATACGTTTTTGCATTTCACCTTCTGAGTTTTTAATAAGAGCCTGTTTATCTCCCTCTGCGACATTTATTTTAGCCTGCTTGGCTCCTTCCGATTCAGCAATGATAGCTCTCTTTTCTCTCTCAGCCCTCATCTGCTTTTCCATTGCATCCTTTATGCTCTGAGGTGGAATAATATTCTTGACCTCATACCGTGTAACCTTTACACCCCAGGGTTCACTGGCTTTATCAACTGCTTCGACAATGGAAACATTTATTGTTTCACGCTCTTCAAATGTCCTGTCAAGTTCAAGTTTACCAATTATACTTCTCATTGTAGTCTGGGCAATCTGGATCGAGGCAAATCTATAGTTGTCGATTCCATAAGAAGCTTTTTGAGGATCCAAAACCTGCAGATAGAGAATTCCATCGACCTCAACTGAAATATTATCACGGGTAATACAAACCTGGGAAGGAACATCTATTGCCTGTTCCTTAAGAGTATGTCTGTACCTGACCTTATCTATAAAAGGGATAAGTACCTGGAATCCAGCTGTAAAAGTAGCCCGGTATTTTCCAAGCCTTTCAACGATTATTGCAGTTCTCTGGGGTACAATTTTGATCATGGATGCAATCAGGATAAATCCTAAAAAGATTACACCCACAAGAATAAAGGTAGAGCTTGATCCTTCCATTTTTATTGTTTTTTTGGTTCAACTAATAGAGAAATATTTTTCTTTTCAATAATTACTGCAGTTTGACCCTCTTTTATTTCGAATTTTGATTCAGCTTTCCACGTAGTTCCCTTAAATTCAACTTTCCCGATTTTGTCAGGACCAAAATCAACAACAGCCAGAGCATCTTTCCCAGTAAACTCATCCTCAACTTCTTCAGACAGGTTATTCTTGCTGTAAAAAAATTTCTTCTGAATAATTCTTCTTAATATGACAAGAGAAAGAACTGAAGTCACTGCGAAAATTATCATCTGAAGATTTGAAATGGAATCTGGATTGACAATCAGGCAAAAGAGTGCGGTTACCCACGCACCAAGTCCGAAGAAAAAGATAAAAAAACCGGGAATGACTAGTTCAAGAAGAAACAAACCGAGACCAATGATAAACCAGAAGAGTTCAGGTCTGGATAAAAGATTTTCAATCATAACTGGTAGAATTTATTGGATTAGAGAGAATTGTTTAGTTTGAAGTAAAGATATAATAAAAACAATAAAAAACTAAAATTTGATTGCAAATTTCATGTTAAAACGGACTGATGGAAATAGCTATAATCAGGGGAATGAACTTAATCCACGGATATGCTGCTGTTGATTTCTTTCATCCAGGCAGCGACCTTTTTTGAATAGAAATTCAGGTTTTCGCAGGTAAAATCACCTTCCATTCTGATAAGAGTTCCTTTGTAGGATCCTCCATCATCCGAAAACTGATAACAGATATATTCGAGCGAACCTGCATCTGCAGCAACATTCTTTACAGCTGTTACCTTGCTTGATGCAATATTGTTTATATATTTACTATACTTCAGAAGTTCTTCTTCAGGAATGTTTTTACCAGATTGCCGGCAATGGCTTATATTCTCTTCAACCTGTTTTTCAGTCATTATGAAGTTCTTATCAGGGAAATTCCATTCATCGGGATTATTATATGTCAATACATCTCCTTTACTGTCGATAATAAATCCACTGTGCTGATATCCCCAGGCATAGTTTACATATTCATACTGGAATAATATCAACTGCTTATCGCTTATCACATAATTCTTCTTACATCCTGCCAATATCAGGAATAAAAGAAGCATCAAGGTTATTTTTATTGCAGACGATTTCATATATGACTATTGAAAATATTATACCTCAAAAATCGGACCATTATGGATTATTTTTGACGATTATAGGTCCGGATTATTCTTATTGCTTTTATTTGGGTTGCCTGATTAAAAATATTTTACCAGTTCATTTTTTTTTCGTAATTTTTATCTTTAATAATTCAGGTTGGATTAACCTGAGATTTCTTACTGCTCATCCGTTTTGAATACGGGATAAGTGAGTCATTTATAAGCAATAATAAACTCCATATTGCGGAATTTTATACAAATCACAATCGAAGGACAAAAATCAAATGGATAAATTTTTTGATTATTTTGATGGCCGGTACAGAGAATCCATACTCAGTAAACCACCTGCTGATGACGGTCCTGTTATTACCCTTTCACGATTAACAGGTTGTGATGCCCGTAAAATAGCAGAAATTCTGGTAAACAACCTCAATCAGAAATTCGGTACTGCCAGATGGAGATGGGTAGATAAAGATATAATCTATGCCATTGCAAAGGAATTGAATACCGAAACTCAGCGTGTTGAAAATTTTTATAACGGTATTGAATTATCGAATTTATCAGAGATGATCATGGCGTTTTCCGGTGGTTTTGTTACCGACCTGAGGGTAAAAAAAGCTATCAGAGATGTTGTAACAGCTATGTGTAAAGAGGGATTTATCGTTCTGGTAGGAAGAGGTGGTGTTTCACTGGCCCATGATATCATTGACTCACTTCATATCAGGCTTATCGCACCTTTTTACTGGCGTGTTGAAAATGTTATGAAGAAGAAGGGTATAGATATTGAGACTGCTGAGGAATTTGTTGTGGATAACGATGAAAAAAGGTTTAATCTGATCCAAACATTTATAGAAAAGAAGACAATAAATATTGATTACCTTTTCGATGCGGTAATAAACCGAAGCTCATTCTCAATACCTGAAACTGCTGATCTGATCTTTTCGATGTATGAAAAGAAAGTATACCGGCAGATTGCTGAAAGGAAAATAAAATCAAAAATCTTTTAAATCTCCGTTCAGACTTGTTTTCAGTTGTTTTCGCTTATACTGTTTTTACTCATTACATTCACCCACCTTCTTAATATGCTGGCTTATCCTGCGGTCAAGACTTTTCTTATAGGCATCCCAGTCAGTTATAGGATATTTTGCCACACCGGTATCCATAGCTGCTTTTGCTACAGCCGGAGCCACTGTTGAAATAAGTCTGGGATCGACAGGTTTAGGTATAATATATTCCCTTCCAAATGTAAGTTTATCAAGATTATATGCTTTTAGTACTGAATCAGGAACAGGTTCTTTAGCCAAAGCAGCAAGTGCTTTTGAAGCTGCAAGTTTCATCTCCTCGTTAATTGTTGAAGCCCTTACGTCAAGCGCGCCCCTGAAAATGAATGGAAATCCAAGCACATTATTAATCTGGTTCGGATAATCCGATCTTCCGGTCGCAAAAATCAGATCCTTACGAGTCGACATGGCATTCTCATAAGATATTTCAGGATCAGGATTAGCCATTGCAAATACAATTGGGTTTGCAGCCATAGATGCAAGCATATCTTTTGTCATCATATTGCAGGCTGAAAGACCCAGGAAAAGATCCGAGCCACTTACTGCTTCTGCTAAAGTATAAATATCCCTGTCAGTAATAAACTCCTTCTTGTATATATTGAGATCCTGCCTTTTGCTGTTCACAACTCCCTTACTGTCGACCATAACCAGATTCTCTTTTTTGATACCTAGTTTGATATAAAGTCTTGAACAGGATATTGCAGCCGCACCAGCACCGCACACTACCATTTTAACATCCCCGATCTTTTTCCCGCTTATCTCAAGGGCATTTAACAGACCTGCACCGGAAATAATTGCTGTACCATGCTGATCATCGTGGAAAACCGGAATATCGAGCATCGACTTGAGTCTTGTTTCTATCTCAAAACATTCAGGAGCTTTAATATCTTCAAGATTGATTCCTCCGAATGTCGGGGCTATACTCTTACAGATCTGAATAAGCTTTTCGGGATCCTTCTCATCAACCTCAATATCAAAAACATCAACATCTGCAAATACCTTAAAAAGCAGGCCTTTACCCTCCATTACCGGCTTCCCTGCCATCGTTCCGATGTCTCCGAGACCAAGTACGGCAGTCCCGTTCGATATTACAGCAACAAGATTTCCCTTGGCAGTATACTGGTAAACATCTTCAGGATTTTTTTTAATTTCAAGACACGGGTAAGCAACCCCCGGAGTATATGCCATACTGAGATCAAACTGAGTACTGTAAGGTTTGGTAGGAATCACCTCAATCTTACCTTTGCGGCCTCTGCTGTGATAGAGAAGCGCATCTTCTTTTGTAACTTTTGCCATGATTTGATGTATTATTATTTACGATCTTATGGAAATGTGATAATAGATTTCAAGTTATAAATGTACTGATTCAATTAGGTCGTTCGAAATTACGATTTTCAATGCATTATATTTGTAAAATATAATAATTGTCATCAAATGGGAAATCTCAGCAGGTACAGAATAATGTATGAAATTAGCTTAAATCAATTGAAATTATTATAATGCCACAACAAAATTAGATATTTCCAGTGGCAGTTTTTAAAATAATCTGACCAGATTTAATATTTAATTTTCCGGTAGAAAATAATATAGCATTTGGAACTGATATAGGGAAAGTTATGTCACCTGTTCTTCTATTGATCCTTTCACAGTTATATGTATAAAGTGCTCTTTTTTTTAAAATGCTTTCAGCCAAAAAGCTAGGTTCAAGGTTATTTCAGGTCTCGTCATAATGACGGTTTCCGATAGTACTATTAAGCTTCTGATAACAGTTGGTTAGCTCTATGTCTAATATTATTTTCGGAATGTCAATACTCTAAATATTGTTGGCCTGTTTTTCATCAGTATCTGTTTGCAGAGGGAGAAAATAAATCTGATTTATATTGATTGTTAAGGTGTAATACTCTATTGTAATTAAAAGTTTCTATCGAAACTAAACCTTTTGCCTGCATTTACATCTAACTAAAGAACCATGGAAAAAGCGACCTGAAGAATCATTAATAAAGTACCTTTTTAAGGTTTGACCTGTTAGTTTAATTGATTATTTTAGTAAACATTTAGTATTGAAAACCAGATATATGACACCCGGACAATAATAATTTATCACTGTCCGGTTTTATTGAAACAAATTATTAACTGAAAAGTCCTTTCAGATGTGAATAAAATAACAGTATTATGAAGTTAAAGCGAAATATTGCAGTAAGTGAGTCTGGGTTTGTTTTTGACCCTACTGGAGGAGAATCCTATTCCCTTAATGAACAGGGTCTGGAAATCCTGACTCTGTTAAAGGAGAAGAAATCAAATGAAGAGATAGCACTTTTTATGACGGCTAAATATGATATAGCGTCAGACGATTTTGAAAAGTATTATTTTGATTTTCTTGGGATGCTGAAACAATTTAACCTGATGGAAGATGACGACCAGACCAAGATATAGTATTGCAGTAACAGGTCTGAACAATACCGATAATCCCGGACCCGGAATACCGGTAATAAGAGCTTTGCGCGATTCAAAAGAATTTGATGTAAAAATCATTGGTCTCGCATATGAGAACCTGGAGCCCGGAATATATATGCACGATATTGTAGATAAGTCATATCGGATCCCATATCCATCTGAAGGGACTGACATTCTTATCCAAAGAGTGCTTGAGATAAACGCAAAGGAAAAAATAGATGTTCTGATTCCAAACTTCGATGCTGAATTGCTGGCCTTTATGAAATCCAGGGAAATACTTTTAAAGGCCGGTATTCATACTTTCCTTCCTGATTTAAAGCAGTTTGAAGAGAGGCATAAAGCCAACCTTCCGGAATTCGGGAAGAAGTATAATGTAAATGTCCCTAAAGGCTGGACAGTAACCAGTTTGCATGATCTGAAGGAGCTAAGCAGTGAATTCGAATATCCGGTTGTCATGAAAGGAAAGTTTTATGATGCCTATATAGCAAACGGTTATGACCAGTCTTCTATGTATTTTCATAAGATATCTGCCAAATGGGGTCTGCCTGTGATTGTTCAGGAATATATAAGAGGTACTGAAGTCAATGTTGTCGCTCTGGGTGACGGCAGGGGAAACACTATCGGAGCCGTTCCTATGAGAAAACTATACATTACCGACAAAGGCAAAGCCTGGTCTGGAATAACACTTGATGACAGTAAGATGCTTGATCTTACCCGTCATATCATAACCTCAACAAAATGGCGTGGCGGGATGGAGCTGGAACTAATAAAGAGCGAGGATCAGAAATATTATCTTATTGAGATCAACCCAAGAATTCCGGCCTGGGTATATCTGGCAGTGGGAGCAGGTCAGAATCTTCCGGAAGCGCTTCTGAACCTGGCAATTGGGAAGGATGTAAAACCTTTTTCAGATTACCGGAAAGGGGTCCTATTTATCAGGTATTCATTTGATCTTATAACAGATATCCGTGAATTTGAAAAACTATCAATGTCAGCTGAATTATAAATAAACTGTAAGAATGAAAAAGCAATTTGAAAGACCTTATATTAAGAAGATCAGAGCAGGGATTCCCTCCAAGTTTGGCATGAGTGTACAGGTTGAACCATTAACACATATAGATGATATCCCAGTCACCGAAATAGTTAAAAAATTCGGTTCCCCGGTTTTTGTTATCTCTGAAAAGACAATCAGGGAGACTTTTGGTGAAGCAAAAAGGGCTTTTCAGACAAGATATCCGAAAGTGCAGTTCGCTTGGTCGTATAAAACAAATTATCTCGATGCGGTCTGCAGGATCTTTCACCAGGAGGGTTCCTGGGCTGAAGTGGTTTCAGGATTTGAATATGAAAAAGCACTGGGAAATAATGTTCCCGGATCACAGATCATTTTCAACGGTCCGCAAAAAACATCTCAAGATCTGATAAATGCTATTGAAAACGATTCCTTTATTCATATTGACCATTTTGATGAATTGTATTCAGTAATTGAACTTTCATCAAAAATGAAAAGGAAAGTTAAGGTTGCCATAAGGGTGAATATGGATACCGGTATATACCCCATGTGGGACAGGTTTGGCTTCAACTATGAAAATGGAGAAGCATGGGATGCAATTAACCGGATCATGCTGGACAAAAACCTCGAGCTTGTTGGTCTCCATACTCATATAGGAACTTACATGCTTTCTGTTGACGCCTACAAAAAAGCAATGACTAAAATTGCAGACCTGGCTTACAGGACTGAGAAGAAACATGGTAAATCGTTAAGATACCTTGACATAGGAGGTGGTTTTGCTTCAAAAAACACTCTTAAGGGAGCATATTACCAGGGCAGGGATATAGTTCCCGGTTTTGATGAATATGCCGAGGCAATTACAAGTGCCCTTGTAGATTCTGAAATAAACCCTTCCAGACTTCCGATGCTTTTTCTGGAAACAGGGAGGGCTCTCATTGATGATGCAGGCTATCTCATTGGGACAGTGATTGCAAACAAACGGCTATCCGACGGAAGACGTTCAACAATTGTGGATGCCGGAGTAAACATTTTGTTTACTTCTTTCTGGTACGAACATGAAATACATCCCGCAAGACAGACCTCCGATCACCTTGAGGAAACAACTATCTATGGACCTCTTTGTATGAATATTGATGTCTTAAGGGAAGCCATCGCATTTCCGCTGCTTAAAAAAGGTGACAACTTTGTAATAAAAAGAGTAGGAGCATACAATATGACACAATGGATGCAGTTTATAACCTACCGGCCAAAAATTGTACTTATTGATACCAAAGGGGAAATGCATATAATCAGGGATTCTGAGAATCTTGATGCAATACGTGGACTGGAAAAGCTACCTGCACATCTGGCATAATCTGATCGTAAATATATTTTTTTTACCTGCAGCAAATGAAAGACAACCTGAACAAGTTTATAAAGGGTGTGCTCAACAGTTATTCCCAGATCTTTTTTTCTGATAATAATGTATTTGCTGTAATTCTCATTCTGGTCTCGTTTGCAGATATATACGCAGGTATGGCCGGACTGCTGTCAGTGTTGACAACCAATATTACCGGCATATTATTTGGCTTTGACAAAAAGATAATAAACAGAGGCCTCTATGGATTCAATAGTCTTTTGGTTGGTCTTTGTCTCGGTATCTATTTCTCTCCCGGTATTCTTCTTGCCATTATCATAATTCTTGCTGCTGTACTTACGCTTTTTATCTCAGTCAGCATGCAGGGTGTGGTAGGAAAATACGGACTGCCCTATCTCAGTCTTCCATTTGTGATTGGAGCCTGGATACTTACTCTGGCTACCCGGAATATGTCATTCCTCGGGATAAGTGAGAGAGGGATCTTCACTTTAAATGAATTATATACATTCGGCGGAAAATCAATGGTCCAGACGTATGAATGGTGGAATAACCTGGATATAATCCGGCCTGTCAAAATTTATTTCATCTCGGTTGGCGCTATTCTCTTCCAGTATAATGTACTGTCAGGAATAATAATTGCACTGGGCCTGCTGTATTATTCAAGAATTTCTTTTACTCTTTCACTTATCGGATTCTTTACTGCTTATTATTTCTATGATCTTGTTGGTGCAGATATTTCCGAAATGAACTATAGCTATATCGGGTTTAACTATATACTTACATCGATTGCCTTAGGAGGATTTTTTGTTATTCCCTCATACCGTTCATATTTGTGGTCAGTGTTGCTTGTACCTATTGTGGCTCTTATAACCCTGAGTATTTCCTCTGTACTTGTTTCAGTCAGATTACCTGTTTATGCACTGCCATTCAATGTTGTTGTGCTTCTCTTTCTTTATGTTCTCAAATTCAGGGTGAGGTATGCAAAAAAACTTCCTGAAGTTGTTATTCAGCAGAATTCTCCTGAAAGAAATCTTTATTCATATCATAACGATTCAGAGAGGTTCAGACATGATATGATACCGGTAAGTCTACCTTTTTACGGAATATGGGCAGTATCACAGGATTATGACGGAGCACTCACCCATAAAGGAGCATGGAAACATGCCCTGGACTTCAACATAACAGACAATTCAGGCAAACAGTTTACCGGGACAGGAGATGTAGCTGAAGATTATTTTTGCTTTGACAAACCCGTACTGGCACCTTCTGATGGCTATGTTGAATTTGTAACCAGCGATGTTGAGGATAACATAATAGGAAAGGTAAATCTGAAGGAAAACTGGGGAAATACCGTTATTATCAGGCATAATAACTACCTGTTCTCTTCCCTGAGTCACCTTCGAAAAGATTCCATTATCGTGAAACCGGGAGACAAACTTAAACAGGGTGATATTGTTGGAAGATGCGGCAATTCCGGCAGATCACCTTATCCTCATCTCCATTTTCAGATGCAGTCTCTTCTATATATCGGTTCTCCTACAATATATTATCCGATCAGCTATTATATTGATCATCATGAAAACAGATTTGAACTGAAGAATTATGCAGTCCCTTCAGTCGGTCAGAAAATATCAAATGTTGAAAAGAATGAACTTCTCTGTAACGGGTTTGACCTTATACCGGGTAAAACAATTTGTTTTGAGACCAATATCGAGGGTGAATCAATTAAAGATTTATGGAGAATTGAAACTAATGAATATAATTATCCATTTATAAAATGCACCAGAACAGGGTCCGTTGCATGGTTCTCAAATGATGGCAGTCTCTTTCGGTTCAGTCATTATGAAGGTTCCAAAGACACTTTATTGTATTATTTTTTTCTGGCAGCATATAAGGTTCAGCTGGGATATTATAAAAGCCTTGAAATAAAGGACAGATATCCTTTGAACCTGATACTTGGAAATCCTCTGTTGTTTTTCCAGGATTTTGTTGCACCGTTCTTTAAATTCCTTCGGTCAGAATATAAAATTAACTACGAATATATTGATAATGAGGTAGTGCCTACAAGGATCAGGCTTTCTTCGTCCGCTATAAACTACCTGTGGACCCATGAATTAAGTATCATTAATTTTACTTTAAGTATAGATGAAAAAGGCCTTCATAGCTTCGATGTTAAAAAAGAAGGAAAAACAATAATTTCAGCTGAATGTTCGGAAGAGTCATAACAATAGTATTGCTGGCTGTAGCACTGAAATTAAATGGTCAGACAACAGAAAGTTTCAGGTATGCTGACAGCCTTACCTATAGCTTGTATACAAATAAGCAATGGGATTTGCTTATAAGGGAATGTCACCGGGCTTACAGAAACGGATTCGACTATTATTACCTTAGAATGAGGACCGGAATAGCCTATTTCGAGAAACATAATTATGCCATGGCAGCAATTCAGTTCAGAAAAGCCCTGATATTCAGTGATAATGACCAGACAGCACTGGAGTATCTATTCTATTCCTTTTATTTATCAGGCCGATTATCCCAGGCAGTTTCTCTTTTGCATTCTTTTTATCCTCAGAACAGAGAGCGAATAACAAAAGAGAGTAAAATAAAAAAAAACAGCCTTACAATAGAATCATTTGTAAGTGATGCTGAAACAGAGGGTATCTTGGATGTTCCGTCTTCTTATTTAACAAACCCCGAAGCGGGTGGTCAGATAGTGACAAAATATTTTGTAAATAATGCTTTATATGCTTCCCACATTTTAGGAGATCATTTTAGTTATTTCCATGCCTTTACTAATCTTTTAAAAGTTAATTATCTCCATTATTTTGACGGAACATACCAGTCAGACCTGCCTGATCAACGGATAGTTCAGAATCAATACTACGGTTCATTAAGTTACTTTATGTCAACAGGATGGTTATTCAGCCCATCATTTCATTTTCTGATGTCGTCATATCCAATGATTACTATATCGGTAAACGGGATGAATCCTTCAGCTAAAACATACAATGTAAGATCAAACGGATATTTTGCGGGAATGACCGTAACAAAATCTATGGGTTTTCTGACTGCGAGTATAGGATCAGGTTATACGTCTTTTAATTCTTTTCAAAGCTTGAACGGGACTTTTTCACTAATGATTTATCCGGCCGGAAATGCCGACTTTTATTTTGGAGGAAAATTATCAGAAGTGAAAGATATAAGAAAGAGTTCATCCAAACCGGAATTAACGGTTGGATTTACTGCTGGATTATCTGTTGCACGCAAAATCTGGTTTGAATTTTCCGGACTTAGCGGGAATATGAATTATTATGCCGATGAAAACGGTTTATATATTTATAACAGCACTGACGTACTGAGAAATAAATTAACTGCCAGAATTATCATTCCCTATAACAAAGCCGGTCTTACTTTTTCTGCAGGTGTTGGAAAAAGTTCATACACCAGTGATTTTATTCCCTCCGATGGCATTAGCTCAGGGAGTACAAACAGGATAAATTATAATAATAATAACTATACAGGAGGTATATCATGGAAATTTTAAGAAAAGTCTTATTATCTGCAATCTTTCTGCTCATATCTGTTTCATATGCTGAAGCTCAGGATTTTGTCAAAATGAAGGATGCATTTCAGAAAAGTTATATACAGGAGGCGACCGGAGAATATCTGGCTGCAATTACTTCTCTTAAGGATGTTTACGAAGAAAAATCATACGAGCTTAATTTGCGGCTCGGATGGCTGACATATTTATCAGGTAATTTTACAGAATCGAGGGCTTATTACAATAAAGCTGTTGTTCTGATGCCTTATTCCATAGAAGCAAAGTTCGGTTTTGTATACCCGCTTGCTGCCTTAGGAAACTGGACAGAAGTAATAGGTCAATATGAGAAGATTCTTGAGATTACCCCGAATAATTCTATTGTTCTCCACCGTTTAGGACTTATATATTATGGAAAGGGTGATTTTGAGACAGCAAGAAAATATTTTGATAAAGTGGTAAATCTTTATCCATTTGATTATGACGCCTTAACAATGCTGGCATGGACATATTTTAAATTAAATAATCTGAGGGAATCAAAAATTTTGTTTCAGAAAGCACTTCTTAATACCCCTAATGGCACATCTGCAGTAGAGGGCCTGGACCTTCTTAAATAGTAATCTTCTTGATTGCATGAAATAATCAGGTCTGCACCTTTTGTAATTTATTGTCTTTTGAATGCCGTGGTTAATCCGGTTCATTCAATCAAAAGATGGGTATGTACATCATAATTGATAGTTCATACAATATCTGCCACAATATTTAGTGATATTGTTATATCAGACTATTTTAGTGCTGATTTTGAACAGTCATTTGTCAATGCAAAAAGGGTATTTTACTAAGAAAATGATTGATAAAGTATATGATAAATTTTATTTGATTTAAAAAAATATATAGTGACAGCTATGAAGTTTTAGATTAAAATCTCCCCGGTTCCGTGGTTACTTATTCCCAATTTCCCCAACAACCCCGGAACTTTCTATCCCCCTTCAAGTGCGAAATTTTATTCGGAAAGCCATCGCAACCTGAAGGGGGTTCTTTTTATAAGTCAGCATAAATCCGGACCTGAAGAATACCATTTTGGTTTGAAAAAACAGAACCTCGTCCATTTGTATTTTGATCCTGAAATCTGGAAATTATTGACCGATGAGAGGCACATGGTAAATATGACGATTGTATGTAATTTTATATCCTTAGAATTTTTAATAATTAACCGGGCCTTATTCACGTTAAGATCTGGAAGAGGATTAATAAAGCAGGTTTTATTATACCCGTAAAAAAATAACTTTATAATTATGAAACTTCGGAAAATTATTATTGTCAGTATTTCATTGTCATTTTTATCTCTGGTATCCTTTACACAGGATTCAAGGACTACAGCAACAAAAGTGGCTGATCTGCTTGCACGACTTCCCGCAAGAGATAATCAGTTAACAGACAAACTTATGGGAGATATGCAGTTACTTGGTGATGCTGGTCTGAAACTGATATGTGACCAGATTATTCCGGATGGAACAGCTGATGATAGCCGTCCGAGATTAGCCGTAGAAAGTTACTCACGGTTTCTTACCAGGCAGGGAAAAGAGGCTGACAGAAAAATATGGGAAAAAATCTGTATTGATTATGCTATCAGAAGGAAGGATAACAGTGTCAGGGAATTTTTTATGAAGCAACTTCAGATGATCGGGGGTATTCAATCCATCGAGGCGATGAAAGGTTACCTGGCTAACAGGGAATTATGTGGTCCTGCGCTTGCTGTAATAACTGCTGTCGGAGGAAAAACAGCAGAATCAGTTCTGGCTGAGGCCCTTAAGAATTATGATCTTCCCTGTGCTGCATCTGTAATGAATACACTGGCTTCTATGAAATCTCATCTTGCAGTCAATGAGTATATTGTCTGGGCATCAGGTACTGACATCAATATAAAAGCTTCAGCATACAATGCTCTTGCTATGAGTGGCAGTCCGCAAGCTTACCCTGTTTTGTCAAAAGCAGCCAGGGATGTTGCATACAGGTGGGAACATACAGGTGCCACAGCCGCATTGCTTAATTATGGCGATATCATTGCTCAGGATGGGGATATAAAAAAAATGGATAAGATCTGCAAACTGGTAATTTCAAAATGCAGGGATAATTTAACTGTTCAGAATAAAATCGATGCTCTGAATATCTATGTAAAGTTCCATGGTCTGAATGCGATGCCTTACATTCTTAAAGCTGCTGCCAGTTCAAACAGTAAATACAGGACAGCAGCAATACGTATGTCACTTACAATACCGGGTGAAGATGTGGTTACAAAATGGATAAGTTTCTTTACTGAAGCAGTTCCTGAAGCCAGACCGGAAATTATTGCCATGCTAGGAATAAGAGGAGATGACACAGCCTTGCCATTAATTATTTCGTCTCTCTCAGCTCCTGATAAAGAAGTAAGGAAAGAGGCGGCAGCAGCTATTGTCAAAATAAGCGGGAAGAAGGCAATACCCTCATTAATTGATTATATGATGAAATTCAGCAGTGACTTTGATCAGGAAGCCGCAAAATCGGCTCTTATGTCTGTAATGGGAAGCAATGATATGCCTCTTCTGATTCCGGTTCTGAAAGAGGGTCCGGTAGCTGCAAGGAAAACAGCAATTGACCTTCTGGCATGGAGTAAGGACAACAAATTTTTCTCAGTCGTTTTTCCATTCACTTCTTCAACAGAGGAACCGGTGAAATCCGCTGCTTATAAAGCACTGGTCAGTCTTGCCGGATCAGGCGATCAGGAAAATCTGTTAGAACTTCTTGCTGTTACAGAAAACCCCGGGTTAATTGCAGATATCCAGGCTACCCTTGCAGTAGCTGCAGGTAAAGTTCCCGATCCTGAAAAAAAGTCCGATATATTAATTAAATACTTCGGACAAAACATTGATGCCTCAAAGTTCACTGAGACCAGGATTAAGATAATTCCGGTCCTCGCAAAAACAGGTGGCAGGGAAGCTCTTGCGGTTGTTTTAAAAGAATTTGAAAATGGTAATCCGGAATTGCGTGATGTCTGTTTCAAAACTCTTACAAACTGGCTTGATTATTCAGCTTCATCGGCATTGTACGAGATCTGTATCTCAGGAAATAAAACTTTCGAAGGTCCTGCCTTTGAAGGTTATGTTCGGCAAATAAAAACTGCCGATCTTCCCGATGACGAGAAATTGCTTCTCTTCCGGAAGATCATGCCTTACGCTTTAAGCCCTGCCAGAAAAAGCGAAATTCTGAAAGAAGTCGGGAAGCTGAAATCATATCAGTCGTTCTTTTTTGTTTCAACCTTCCTCGATGATCCATCAACGTCAGCTGAAGCAGCAAAAGCTGCAATGTACATTGCACTACCATCTGTTAATTCTAAGGCAGGTTTGTATGGAGAGCTGGTAAAAAATTTCCTTACCAAAGCTGTTACAAAACTTTCAGGTCAGGAGAGTGAATATGATAAAGAGATGGTAAACAAATACATAGCTCAAATACCGGCTGATAAAGGATTTGAGTCAATGTTTAACGGGAAGGATCTTACGGGTTGGCATGGAATCGTAGAAAATCCTTTTTTAAGAGCCAGGATGAAACCTTCAGAACTGGCAAAAAAGCAGATTGAGGCTGACAGGCAAGTATCTGGAAACTGGAGTGTAAAAAACGGTTGTATAATGTTTAATGGAAGTGGAGAAAACCTTTGTTCAATAAAGGAATATGGAGATTTTGAATTGCTTGTTGATTGGAAAATATCCAAAGCGGGAGACGGTGGAATATATCTCAGAGGAACTCCTAAGATACAGATATGGGATACTTCAAATGTTGAAGCAGGGGCACATTATGGTTCAGGTGGTTTGTACAATAACGAGAATAACACTTCAAAACCTCTTAAAGTAGCAGATAATCCTGTTGGGGATTGGAATAGTTTCCATATTGTAATGGAGGGCGAAAAGGTATCTGTCTGGCTGAATGGGTTACTTGTTGTTGATAATGTAATAATGGAGAATTATTGGGACAGAAAAATTCCTGTCTTCCCTAAAGGACCTATTGAGCTTCAGGCTCATGGAACAGATCTGGCTTTCAGAGATATCTATATAAGGGAGATCAGCGAAAAGGAATTTAATCTCACTCCTGAAGAAAGATCCGAGGGATTTGTCGCTCTTTTTAACGGCCATAACCTTGATAACTGGGTTGGGAATAAGGAATCGTATGTAGCTGAGGATAGCTTGATAATTGTTAAACCCGGAGATGGAACCGGAGGAAACCTTTTTACTGAAGATGAGTATTCGGATTTTATTTTCCGTTTTGAATTTCAGCTTACAACTGCAGCAAATAGTGGGTTAGGCATAAGAGCTCCGCTAACGGGCGATGCTGCTTATGTTGGAATGGAACTTCAGATACTGGATGACACAGCACCAGTTTATGCTAATTTGCAGCCATATCAGTACAACGGATCAGTATATGGAGTAATTCCTGCAAAAAGAGGATATCTGAAACCGGTCGGAGAGTGGAATTATGAAGAAGTTATCGTAAAGGGAACTCAGATTAAAATAAATCTGAACGGAACCACAATTGTTGATGGAGATATCGCTGGCCCGAGAGATAATGGTACAATGGATCACAAAGATCATCCCGGCTTAAAAAACAAAACCGGTCACATCGGATTTCTGGGTCATGGTTCCGAATTAAAATTCAGGAATATCAGGATTAAAGATCTCAGCCGATAATTGATTACTATATTTATCTCTTTGTAATTCGTGGCCGATAGCTATCCTGACTCTGCGTGACAGTATTGAGGTTACCCTGAGGCTCACTGAGCATACACTTAGCTTCAGTAGGAAGAAACCGTAATCTGCTTCGTGAGAAGGATATATAATTCCTTGTGGTATTCCATGAACTGCTCATGAAGGATTTCAGACTTTTCGAAAGGTCCTGACAATTTCAACCGAACCTGCAACTTTTTTTGTGAGTCCTTCCCAATCTTTTTTCTGTATCAGATCTTTCGTGATAAGGTTCGAACCAATCCCCACACAGGTTACACCCGCATTAAACCACTCTCTTAGATTTTCAGTAGTTGGCTCCACACCTCCTGTAGGCATAATGCTTGTCCATGGACAAGGTCCCTTTATGGACTTTACAAAATCCGGTCCACCGACTGAGGAGCCAGGAAATATCTTAATTATTTCAGCACCAAGTTCTTCGGCATAACCGATCTCGGTCAGTGATCCGCAACCTGGAGACCAGAGGATTTTTCTGCGGTTACAAACTTTAGCCATTTCAGCATTTAATACAGGTGAGACTATAAAATTAGCTCCCAGCTGAATATAAAGGGAGGTCGTTGCAGCATCAATTACCGATCCAACTCCCATTACGAGTGATGGAACCTCTTTTTCAGCCCATTTATTCAATTCGCTGAACAGTTCATGAGCGTAATCACCTCGATTGGTGAACTCAAACACTTTGATCCCGCCATCAGAACATGCTCTGATCACATTCCTGCAAACATCAGGGTCTTTATGATAAAATACAGGGACAATTCCTGTTTCATGCATCCTGAGGATAACATCTATTCTTGCAAACCGTGCCATATCTTTTAAATTGTACAGACAAATGTATCTAAAATACGTTTAATACCAAAAGCAACAGAAGTTCTAGAGGTTTAAGAACTGAAGAGCCAGAAAAAGTTGAAGGCATTGTATTTGCACCGGGTGATTGGCCATTTTTTATTATTCTCATCCATGTATGCTCTTCCTGATCCCTGATCCCTGATCCCTGTTCTCTGTTCCTGATTGTTACTGCACGTGCTGGATTTGACTCCATCCGGCACAGATCAATCAGGGTTCTTTATAGTGATACTCAACTTTTGTCTTTTGCCTTTTGTCTTTTATCTTCTAATATAATTATCTTAGCATCTCAAACTCTGAAAATGGTACTTAACTATATCTGGATTGCTTTTTTCCTAATAGGATTCCTTGTTGCTCTCGGTCAACTGATATTTGCAGGTAATTTACAGATATTCAATGAACTGGTTAATGCGGTATTTTCCAATGCCAAGACGGGCTTCGAAATATCACTTGGACTAACCGGTGCACTTACACTCTGGATGGGATTACTTAAAGTCGGAGAAAAGGGCGGAGTTGTAGCCATACTTGGTAAACTTATTGGTCCTCTTTTTCAGAAACTCTTTCCTGGTCTTCCAAAAGGTCATCCTGCTTATGGCTCAATTATGCTTAATATTTCAGCCAACATGCTTGGTCTTGATAACGCCGCAACACCTGTAGGACTGAAAGCCATGAAAGAGATGCAGGAGGTTAATCCGGATAAAGAGACTGCTTCCAATGCACAGATAATGTTCCTTGTTCTTAATGCAGCAGGGCTTACAATTATACCTGTAAGTATTATTGTATATCGTACTCAGCTGGGAGCAGTTAATCCTGCCGATATATTCATTCCAATACTCATTTCAACATTTTTCGCCAACATAACAGGAATGATAAGTGTTGCTGTAATTCAGAAAATTAATTTGTTCGATAAGGTTATTCTTGCCTATCTCGGAGGTCTTACAGCAATAGTAATAGGTATCATTATCTATTTCAGCCAACTTCCCAAAGAACAGATATCTACTATCTCTACTTTCGCTGCAAACTTTATTCTGATGTCGATTATTGTGGCATTTATTCTGATGGCTTTTATTAAAAAGGTAAATGTTTACGATGCTTTCGTTGAAGGAGCAAAAGAAGGATTTAATATTGCAATTCAAATTATACCCTTCCTGGTTGCAATACTGGTCGCAATAGGGATTTTCAGAGCATCAGGTGCAATGGATTTTATTATCGCAGGTATTGCAAAATTCTTTGCCTGGATGGGTGTAGATACCCGATTTACTGCTGATCTGCCTATAGCATTTATGAAACCTCTTTCCGGCAGCGGTGCCCGCGGATTAATGATTGATGCTATGACAACATACGGACCAGATTCATTCATAGGAAGGCTGGCATGTACAATGCAGGGAACGACCGATACAACCTTTTATATTGTTGCGGTATACTTTGGCTCGGTTGGTATTAAGAATACACGGCATGCAATTGGATGCGGACTGTTGGCCGATCTTGCAGGTTTTACTTCAGCGATCTTTATCGCATATCTCTTCTTTACATAGTTACGTGTGATGAGTACTTTACTCACTGCAATTTTTTAGAGGTAAGCCTTCAGGCCAGAATAATTCATGCATCAGGTTGAAGGTTATAGACATTTATTATTCTCTTAACAGTATCTGTTTTCCTTACCATTTCAACATATCGAACCTCTATTGTTGAGTTTAAAAAATTGGGTTTTTATACAATAATGTTTTTTATTCGGGTTTTACTAATCGTTGAGGAATGTAATATATGTAATTGTTATTTTATATTGAGGGTTTATGTGTTGAAAGAAAGCATTAAAAATGTATTGTTCACTCTGAATATATTCTTTGAAAAAATATCCATTTTTTCCCCCTGTCTCTGTTAATTTCAGTTATTTCAATTTCTTTTTCTTTGTATCCTTTTATCTTACAATACTGGTTAATACGTTCGTGCGCTGAAGATCTCTGTAAAGACGGATCAGAATAAATATGAACGATGTCAGTTTTATAAAAGACAGTAAAAGATACCCATCCAATCCAGGTTTTTACTTTCGTTTCATAAAAGGAAATCTCATTCAGGTTATAGCTTATTATCCGGAACTTTCTCTTTTTCATAAAATATTAATATATAAAAACTTCTGTATATTCTATTTTGCATCCAGATTCTTATCTTTTTATCCTGATATATTCAAAGATATATAAAATAGCTTCATTGTAAAAAATCCCTGCTCGTGTTGTTACAGGTTTGTACATTCGAAACTGATGTCAAAATTTAAGATTACCTGATAAAAATCAATTTAAATATCAATGGAATAAGTAGTTTTACGTCCGTTATGTATTCTTTTGCATATTGAAGTTCAAACGGAACGGTAACTCCGAATGAATCCCGCCAGAGAGGGATTAATGAGGAATCACCCATCAAACAAAAATAAATTCTGGAAATAGAAAAAGAAAATTTGACATCCCAGCTATCTGATACTCATATTCAATAATAAAACCATTTATTCGTCATTCCGATACTCATAATAAAAATAATTAAGAATCAAAACCCTTTTAAAATCAAAACCATGAAAGAATTATCTCTGTTCCTTGTAATTTTATTAAGTTTGATTTCATGTAATACGAGCACTGAACAAACATCCGAAAATAAGGATATTTTACCCGTTCAGGCACTTGATACATCAGATATGACAAATAACTTTTATGATAATGCTGAAACCTATACTCTTCCGTTGAAGGAACTAATAATCGGGGGAGAGATCAGCAATCCGGGCAAGGTGGATTATAAGACTCTTCCGGTTCATTCTGTTATAGTAAAGGAGACCCTTCTGGACAGTACAGGTAACGACAGGTTTGTCGGAGCTTACAGATATGATGGCTATTCTCTTTTTGATATACTGAACAATAGTGTGCTCAAAAAGTCAAATCTTGCAGAATTCAGTCCGATTATAGATCTGTATATTGAAGTGGAGAATGATAAGGGCGAAAAAGTTGCTTTCAGCTGGGGTGAGATTTACTATCCTGTTAATCTGCATAAGATCATAATAGCCAATAGTGTGTCGAGGATAGTACCTTCCAAGACAAAGGAGCTTTGGCCACTGCCGGAAGAAAATAAAATTGTTGCAGCAAATGACCTTATTACTGAAAGGAATATCTCATCTCCCGTAAAGATCACTGTAAAATCTCTCCGTCGTTCATTCACGGTTAACAGAAATTTGTCTCCGCTCTATTCTCCTGTAATAACACTTTATAGTTCATCGGAGAAGGTAGGAGCAATTGGAGTGTTGCCTGAAGGTCTTGGTAATGATACATATAACACAATTTTTTATGGAAGAGGAAAAGGTATCCATAGTACAACACCTTTTACAGGAGTTACTCTGAAAGACCTTCTTCTAAAGTATTATCCTGTAAACATGAAGAATCTTCAATCAGGAATTTTTTGCATAGCAGGAGCGGATGGTTACAGATGTGCAGTCTCATATTCCGAACTTTTTAACCGAAATGATCAACAGGAATTTCTTCTGGTAAAAACTGAACCCAATGAAGACGGCGGACTATTCCGGATTTTTGTCTCTCCCGATTTTTTTTCCGACAGGGCAATAAAATCAGTCGGCGAAATATACCTGGATAAGTCCGGTACATGAAGAAAACCTTTTGGATATACTTTAATATTCAAAAAAGCAAAAATATCATTTTGTGAAATTGGTTATCTTATCCGGGCTTGTAAATCAGGTTTTATGAGGAATATATTTATATTAAATCACATTTTCATACCTGTAAACAAAATGTCATGAAACTAAATCTCTTATTGTTATTCTTAAGTATAGCAGCGTTTTACAGTAACAGTTGCAGTAAAAAGACAGATGTTTAGGCAGGATACAGGAGATCGGGATATAGAGTCTGAACCTGATTTTAAATTCCTTTCAATGTAAAGCAGATTATTGTCTTTTGTTTTAATAAGTTTTAAGATCACATGAAGATCCGGTTTAATCATATCTGAACCTTAATATTTACGAAATGACTGAGAAAATATATAACATTTCAATAGCAGGCTGTAGCAGAGTGGCACATCTCCATGCAAAAGCTGTTCAGAGCATACCCAATGCTCGTCTGGCAGGTGTGTGGAGCAGGACAAATCAGACAGCAACTGAATTTGCCTTACTTTACAAAACGAAGGCTTATTCAAGTATTTCAACGATGATCACTGAAAATAATTCAGATCTTGTCATTGTATGCACAGCTCATCCTTTTCATAAGCAAGCTGCAGTTGAAGCAGCAAAAGCCGGCGCAAATGTTCTGGTTGAAAAACCTCTTGCTTCGGATCTGCAGGATTGCGATGACATAATTGATGCATGCCGGGAAAACAATGTAAGATTAGGAGTTATAAGTCAAAGAAGGTGGTATGAACCTGTAAGAAGAGTAAAAGAAGCTATCGAACAAGGAAAGATAGGAAAACCTGTTCTGGCAACGGTATTAATGCTTGGCTGGCGCGACAGGGAATACTATGATTCGGATGAGTGGAGAGGAACATGGAAGATGGAAGGTGGTGGTGTGCTGGTTAACCAGTCTCCGCATCAGCTTGATATTCTTTTATGGTACATGGGTGAAGTTGATGAGGTATATGGGATATGGAGAAACCTTAATCACCCATATATTGAGGTTGAAGATACTGCGCTGGCAATTGTGAAATTCAGGAATGGGTCGATTGGCAACATACTGGTCAGCAACTCTCAGAAACCAGGTATTTACGGTAAAGTTCATGTTCATGGTGAAAATGGTGCAACTGCCGGAGTGCAGACCGACGGTGGTGCAATGTTCCTGCCAGGTAAGACCGGAGTGGCCGAACCACCGGTAAATGACCTCTGGACAATTCCAGGTGAAGAAAATCTATTGAAGGAATGGATCAGGATTGATACTGAAATTTTTAATAATTGTGATCCTGCTATAAAATATATCCAATACCAGATTGAAGACTATCTGAACGCTATCAGAAATAAATCAGAACCATCTGTAGATGGTGTTGCAGGTCGCAGAACCGTTGAGCTTTTTACAGCGATATATCGTTCCGACCGCGATAATGCACCGGTTAAATTTCCTCTCAGACCTGAACCCGGTTTTGATGGCAGACAGTAACAAGCAACCTTTAATTATGCCTGCTGACAGTTTACATGTATGCACGATATTTATTTTATAGTAATTACCGGAGTGTAAATGCCTTGACAAATTAACGACAATGGATCTTGGATAGCAGGTAAGTATTTGTGTATGAACAAGAAATTAGCGTTTAAGTCGTGGACTGTAATAGAGACACTTATAGCTGTCTGAAGACCCATGTTTTGGCTTCCGGTCAGTGTATTCATGTAGTTCCGGCATTACTTAAAAGCTGTACAGGTTAGAAGATTAATTGTTAATATTCATCCCGTATTGACATCTATAATTAAAATAAATTGTTAATTTATCGACCTTGAAAGAGATTGGTTGAGAAGCATACTGTTAATGATAAAAAGAATATTTTTCCTGTTTACTTTATTGATTATTTCATTCACTCTTGATGCACAGAACGGAGCGCCTTTGCTAACTCATTTCAGGGAGAGCAGGGAAATCGAAAATCAGAGTTGGGCTATCTGTCAGGATATTAACCAGGTAATGCTTTTTGCCAACAGGAAAGGCATCCTGACATTTGACGGACAGGATTGGGTTTTAGTGAGAATACCGACAATACCATTCTCAATGAGTGCAGATCCGAAAAGCGGTAAGATCTTTATCGGAGGGGAAGACAGTTATGGATACTTTCATAAAGACCAGTCGGGTTTATATGAGTTTGTTCCGATATCAGGTGAAGCTTCTGACCTGGGAGTAATTACAAAAATCGTTTTTAAAGAATCAGAGGTATGGTTTTATGGAGATCATTCAGTAAGCTGCCACAATATTGAGAACAATACACTTGACTTCCGTATTAAATCAGATGTCAATAATCCGTTTACTGGCATTCTTGTAACACCCGAAAATGTATTTATCAATCTAACCGATAAGGGATTATTCAAAATTGATAATGATACTCTTATTCCTGTTCCGGCTGGAAGTATAACTTCAAAGGTTGATATTCTTTTCTCACTTCCCTATGGTGGTTCTGAAGTTTTGGTTGGTCTCAGCAATGGAAATCTGGCGCTTTTTGATGGATACAGATTCATTGATTATCAGATAAAAGATGATGGTTATCTGAAAGATAATATTTTGTCAGAAGGAATTACTATCGGAGATAGCCTGTATGCTTTCTCAACACTTGACGGAGGCGCACTTGTAATTAACAGAATGAATGGTACTATCAGGTACACTATCAATAATCAGAATGACCTGCCTGATGATGAAGTTCTTGCTCTTGGACTGGACAGAGGTGGTGGATTATGGCTTTCACATCAGTTTGGCATTACCCGCGCAGACCTAAGCCTGCCTGTCGGGAACTTCAGTATCTATGAAGGTTTAATGGGAAATCTGACAAATACCTTGTGGCATAACAATGAACTTTATGTTGCTACAAGCGAAGGGGTCTTTTATCTGACGGAGGTTAAGAATTATTCAGAGGTTCAGGTTCTTATTAAAAATGAACCGCAAAAAAGTTCACTGTCAGATTATAAAATGGAAATTCCTCCGGAACAACGGGCCCGCCGCGAAAATATCTTCACAAGAATATTCGGACGAAAATCAGCAAGGAATAAATTGGTTGCTGCGGATAACATTCTGGCAAAAGGAACTGTCACTGAACCAGGCCTATCAGATAGTCTGTATACTAAACGTATCATTCACAAACTTAAATCAATCAATTATATTTATAAAAAAGTTGAAGGATTAAACGAAAAATGCCGTCAACTTGTATCTACTCCTGATGGTATACTGGCTGCTACCAACAAGGGACTTCTTGTAATAAACAATCACAGGGCTTCAGTTGTATCTCCAAGCCGCTATATCAATTTTATAACCTGGCAGCCAGAGAGTGGGAAGTATTATGTAGCAGCAGGTGACGGATATTTTTCGTTAAAGTACTTTAAGGGGAAATGGTTGACTGAGTTACCTGATCCTCTCTTCACTGATCCAGTTTATGCAATAGTCAGTACAGATAGCAGTACTGTCTGGCTTGGTGTTGATAATTCTGCGCTCAGGGTTAATTTCAGTAACGGAGGAAGGTCAGTCAAGTATACTAAAATGAATATCGTTAGTGATTTTCCACAGAGGTATCTTCTGGATTATGTAAATGATTCCTTATACCTTTTCACAGAATCAGGAATTTACACTTATGACAACATTACAGATGCATTCAGAATATCCAGAACCGATACTACTTCTGCAGGTACGAAAATGCGATATTTGTATCCCCTCTCAAATATCCCGTGGATAAAGCATGGGGATGAATGGTTCTGTTTAAATCCGTACGACAAACAGGTTGACAGAAAGACTGCGTTGTTTAAAATATTCAATGATGTTGTGTCTGTCAGTTCAGAAAATAATTTTCTGTGGGTGGTGGATGATGAAAACAGACTCTTCAGGCTCGACATTAGTAAACAACCTGGGATATATCCGGAAATAGATGTACTGGTAAAGAGTATTTATGATGATAAGGGTACAACATTTAATCTCACTAATATAGTTTTTAAAAGGGGAGCGAATATTTTCAATTTTGATATTGTCGCCCCTGGCTACCTCAAACAGAATACTACTCAGTATCAGTATACGATAAGTAAACTAATGACTGACTGGTCCCCATGGTCTGTTCAGACAAAGTATAACCTTATTGTATCGGCACCGGGTGAATATACTCTACAGGTAAGAGCAAAAGATTTATGGGGCAATATTGGCAAGCTTGAAACTGTTAAGTTCACAATAAAAGCACCTTTTACAAAAACAACAGTTTTCTATCTGCTTTGCGGATCAGTTATTTTTCTACTTCTTATTATTATTGTCAGGTTTAGGGAGAGTCAGCTTCACAAAAAAAACCTGATCCTCGAAGAAAAGGTCAGGGAGCGGACTGCTGAAATTGAGACACAAAAGGAGGAGATCACTTCAAGTATTGAGTATGCCAGCAGAATACAAAGAGCAATGCTGCCGGTAAATGATCACTTCAAAGCCTGCTTTTCCGATTACTTTGTAATATTCAGGCCCAGAGATATTGTAAGCGGTGATTTTTATTGGATAGGAGAGGTGGATAAACGGGTATTCTTTACTGTTGCAGATTGTACCGGTCATGGTGTACCGGGTGCTTTTATGAGCACACTGGGAATATCAGCATTGAATGAAATAATAACAAATAACACCAGCCTTCACGCAAATACCGTGCTCAATCTTTTACGGGAGAAGATAAAAACATCTCTTCATCAGACCGGTAAAGAAGGAGAAGCAGCAGATGGAATGGATATATCGTTTTGTGTCCTGAATAAGTTAAGGAAAACACTCCAGTTCTCAGGTGCAAATAATTCTTTGTTTATTTTTCAGAATGGTGAACTTAAAGAGTACAAAGGCGACAGGATGCCAATCGGGATCTATTACGGGGAAGAATATTCATTTACGAATTATGAGATAATTTGTAAAAAAGGCGACACTGTTTATATTTTTTCCGACGGATATACTGATCAGTTCGGTGGAAGGGAAGGATCAAAATATAAAAAATCAAATCTAAGGAAACTTCTCTCCGGAATCTACTACAGACCAATGGCTGAACAACATCAGATCATTGAAAATGAATTGGAGAACTGGAAAGGCACAATTGATCAGGTAGACGACATTACCATGATTGGTGTAAGAATTTAATAAGTTGCCTCACTGCGGTCTGTTTCTCGTATCTGGTTAATATAAGGAGTGAGGAAGAAAATGTTTCTTATTTCTCTGCCTCCGGTCCCTTATCTCTGATCCCTGATATCCCTCGCCCTTTTGAAATATTTCGTTATCTTTAAATCGTTAACGCATAAACGCAAATATCCAGTATAATTTATATTGTATGAAAATCAAATTTATAGGTGCTGCAAGAGAGGTGACCGGAAGCAAGCATCTCATTACAACAAATTCAGGTAAAAGGATACTGCTTGATTGTGGTATGTTTCAGGGTAAAGGACTTGAGACGGATGGTATGAACAGGGACCTTATGTTTGACCCTTCAATGATTGACCATATTATTCTTACTCACGCTCATATCGATCATTCAGGACTGATTCCCTATATGTACAAACTCGGTTTCAGAGGTTCAGTTATCTGCTCAAGCGCCACACGGGATTTATGTGCAATAATGCTTGCAGATTCCGCTTTCATTCAGGAGCATGATACGGTTACTTTCAATAAGCGCAGAGCTAAAAAAGGTCTTCCGCTGGTGACACCCATATATACACAGGCAGATGCTACGGCCTGTATGAGTCTGTTTATCGGAGTTCCGAACAAGATGAAATTCAGGATTGATGAGAATATAAAAGTTACATTTACCAGCACCGGACATATGCTTGGTAGCGGTGTGGCAAACATCCAGATAATTGAAAACGGTCAGATTAAAAGGATCGCATATACCGGAGATATCGGCAGACCCGTTGATCCTATTCTTGCCAATCCCCAGCCCTTCCCTCAGGCAGATATACTTATAACTGAGTCAACATATGGTGACAGATTACACCACGATACAAAAGTTGCAGAGGATGAGCTTCTTAATATTGTTACAGAGACCTGTGTAAATAAGGGTGGCAAACTGATAATACCTGCTTTCAGTGTAGGACGTACCCAGGAGATAGTTTACGCTCTGAATAATTTTTTTAATGAAGGCCGACTTCCTAAAATTGATGTTTTTGTCGACAGTCCACTGGCAGTTAATGCGACTACTGTATTCAGAATGCACTCGGAATGTTTTAATAATGATTTCCTTCATGTACTGGAAACCGATCCGGATCCGTTTGGCTTTGATAATCTGTTTTATATTACAAGGGTAGAGGATTCAAAAAAACTCAATGATCATAAAAAACCGTGTATTATAATCTCAGCATCAGGTATGATGGAGGCCGGACGTATCAAGCATCATCTGGCAAATAATATAACTAACCCTGCTAATACTATTTTGGTTGTCGGGTACTGCGCACCAGCTACACTTGGAGCCAGAATTGTCAGAGGTGATAAAGAAGTATCAATTCATGGAACTGTTTATGAAGTAAAGGCTGATGTGAAAAAAATTGATTCGTTCAGCGGTCATGGGGATTACAAAGAGATGATCAGCTTTTTAAGCTGCCAGGATAAGAGCGCCATCGGAAAAACATTTATAGTACATGGTGAGTATGAAACGCAGAAAAAATATGTTGCAACACTTCAGAATGAGGGATATGCAAATATTGAAATACCGGCCAGAGGACAGGAATTCGAAATCTGACAGTGTATATCTTTATCAAAGGTCAGAATCTTCTTACAATTGATGAATCAGATCTTACTGAACCTTCCTTACAGAATGTACCTCCTCAGTTCTTTTCTGACCTGCTTATAGTCAGGAATGAGTTCTGATAAAAGTTTGTAATACCTTGCACCGTGGTTATGATGTTTAAGGTGACATAGTTCATGAACAATAACATATTCGATATATAAGTCAGGAAGTTTTACAAGTTCAGTGCTGAGAGTAATTATTCCTTTATTAGAGCAACTTCCCCATCGTCTTTTCATTGTACGGATGATAAGCCCCGTGGGCCTGAACATCTGATTTTCAAATTTTTTCTGAACTTTGCTTAGTAGTTCAGGGAAAAGAGTGGCAGCCTCATATTTATAACCTTTGTACAGCAACTTTTTTAGAGTTTCCACATCGTCAGTCTGACCACATCCAAGTTCGATTGTACCGTTATAAAATCTGAAATATGGCTTTGCAGACTTTATTACCTTTAGCACAGACTCATTTCCACGGAAAAGATGAGACTCCCCGTCAATATACGATCTTTTAAGATTATTGTTTTTCTGTTCCCTGAAACTATCCCGGTGCTTAATTATCCATGAAGTTTTTTCATTGACGATCCTGTTGATTGTATCAGCTGATGTACGGTATGGCACCCTGACTATTACAGTTGAATCGGGTAGTATGCTGATGCCAATGGTTCTTCTTCCTGAATGTATCACTTTAAATTCTATATCCTGATGAATGTGCTCTTTCTTTGATTTTAACATTAGTTTTTGAAATTTGAAAGGATGCAATTTAAAAATAATTAAAGATGATTATATAAATCGTTATTTAGTTTTATGATATTAATCTTTATGGGGACTGGTGCCTGTAAGAGTCAAAATATCATTGTGTTAACAATAGATGTAAGTTTATTTAAGCTAAAAATAAGTGTAGAAGGAATATTATCCTGAAATGAATTGTCTATAGATCATAAATAGAAACTTAAACTTAAACACACTTATCATGAAAACAGGAATGAAATTTTTATCTGTAGTCATTTTCTCAATGTTTATGTGTTCTCTATCGGCTCAGCAGGGTCAGGGTCAGAGAGTTCAAAGAACACCTGAAGAGACTGCCAAAGCACAGGTAGAGTGGATGAAAACAGATCTAAAGCTGGATCAGGCGACTGAGACAAAGGTTTATAATGTTGTACTTAAATATGCAAAACAGTCATCAGAAGAAAGACAGAAGCTTATGGCTGCTGGCGACCGCGAAGCTATGAGAGCCAAAACAACCGAGATTACGGCAGCCAGAGACAAAGAGTTAAAAGTTATTCTTGGCGACAAGAATTTTGAACTCTTTAAAACCAAAGAAGCTGAAAGACGGCAGGCATCAAGGCAAAGACAAAATTAATTTACTGATTACCCAAACCGATAATGGTTAGTTAATCATTAAAAAGATACATTTTCAGAAATACTCTTATAAAGGTTAGAGGGTTAGTTTAAGATCAGAGTTGTGTAAAAAGCGGGTAGCAGATAAGTCTGTTGCCCGTTTCCTTTTTAAGAACAAGGAAATGAACTCAAAATAGAATGGTTATTCCGATCGCAAGGTAATTACAGAAATTTCAGGAGGCATCCAGATCCTGAAAGGAATAGCAAGTACCCCAAGTCCCCGGTTTACATACTGCGACTGATTTCCTTCCTTATATAACCCGTTCCAGTGAGGGTAGAAATATTTTGCAGGACTCCATTTAAATTTTTTTGTAAGAATGCCCATCTGCATGCCATGAGTATGACCTGAAAGAGTCAGATTAATATCGGTTTTTCCGGTTACTGCCAGCTCCCATTGATTAGGATCGTGAGATAGAAGTATCTTCATGTCTACACTGTCAAGTCCGGATATAGCCTTGCCCAGGTCCCCATGAATAATATCAGGAAAGCGCCCCTTCGTTGTTATACCTATTAGAGCTAGCTTTGCATTTCCGATTTTTACCTTAGCATATTCATTATTAAGGACTTTATAACCTGATGATTTTATCAGATTATTCATTATCAGTACATTATTATCCCTGTCAGCTTCAGTAAAAAAGGGATCGTATGTCCCGAAATCGTGATTGCCCATAACGGCAAAGTTGCCGTACCTGCTTACAGCTCTTGATAAGATTGTGTCATTTCTGCCAAATTCCCGCCAGCCATAACTGATAAAGTCACCGGTATTCAAAATCAGATCGGGTTTATAGCTGTTGACTTTTTCCATTACTTCCCGTAGCAACTTCCTGTGATGATAAAAACAGGATAGATGCATATCCGATAGCTGAACAATTCTTAATCCGTCAAGATCCTTGTTTAATCCTCTGACATTTATTGTTACAGACTCTGTTTTAAAATTAAATCTTCCTACCAAAGTTCCGAGAGCGATGATGGAAAAAATAATGGCTGTAAAGGTCATTCCAGTGTTCGTAAGCCATCTTATATGACCTCCGCTCCTCATCCTTGCCAGTTTGCCTGAGAAGTGGACTGCAATCAGAATGAGCCTCGGAACTACAACAGCACAAATCATTCCGTAAAGGTTCAACAATAACCATATATGCCTGGGATTATCGAAAAAACTTTTATACGAGGATATGTCGAGGAAGAGGATCCAGAGCCAGATGCTAAGGATGAAATGAATAGTCATTGAGCTATAATATTTCCCTTTGGAGATGCCTTGAAAATGCTGCCGCAAAACTATTGGTGTCAGAATTTCAGTTATTATAAGAATGATCAGCAGTCCCATTGAAAATAAAATTTAGCTCATAAAAGTACTCAATTATTATTTATCATAATTGTTTATGATTATTCATAAATTAGCGACCTGTAAATATGAAATTGTGCAATCTGGTATTTTTATCTTATTAGCCTGAATAAAAATGATTCGCATAAACTGATTTGTAATCGATTATGACCGAAGTTAAATTTTATGATCCTCTGTTTGAACCGGATGCAGAGTTTACCTATTCAGTCATTTCTGCAAAGTACAAAGGCAGGTGGATATTTGTCCGGCATAAGGACCGTACAACCTGGGAAATTGCCGGAGGACATATTGAGAAGGGGGAGACCTCGTTTGAAGCTGCCGGCAGGGAATTAATGGAGGAAACAGGTGCACTGAAATTTAATCTCGAATGCATAGCTACATATTTCGTGAAAATGGATGAAGTTACCGGTTACGGAAGGCTTTATATTGCTAACGTTTTCAAACTTGGACCAATACCTGACACTACAGAGATTGCCGAACTGATTTTGCGGGAGAGGCTTCCTGAAAATCTGACTTATCCTGATATCCAGCCACATCTTTTCGCAAGGACGGTCGAGTTCATGAGATCAAAAATTCAGCATTGATTAATGCATGAAACCTGATTCCTGATGCCCTCCCGATAGCTCCTAAAATCCGCAGGATATTGTTAATAAAGGCTGCAAAACTCTAATAACTAAAGCTCTGCAGCCAAAGTATTTTCACCTAAATTGGTGTTGCACAAAATACCAGAGATGAAAGTAATAAATAGTAACACAATATCCGCATTCGGTGGAATAAATTTTGTTTTTGAACACCTTGAAGAAGGTAATTACAAAAATTTGTTCGACAGATATCTTCCAGAATTAGCCCCTCAAAGTACTTATAACTGGAAAGACATAATCTATTCAATATTAAGTATTTATTTATGTGGTGGTGATTGCATTGAAGATTTGCAGATACACTTGAAGACACATTTTCAAAGGAATCCATTTATTAATGTGCCAAGTTCTGACACAGTTTTAAAAAGGCTTAAGGAAATATCTGAAGATAGCAATCATTGTTTTACCAGGAGAGGAACTGTAGAGCATATTTATAACAGGAACTCAAAATTGGAGGAACTTAATGTAGAGTTACTTAAAAAACTTGGAGCTTTTTCTAAGGATGAAATTATTATTGATTATGATAATACAATCATATTCAATGAGAAAAGTGATAGTAAGATGACATATAAGAGGAATCCCGGATATCAGCCTGGGGTATGCACTCTTAATGAAGAACAGGTATTATATATTGAAAACAGGAATGGAAACAGTGATGCAAAATCCTTTCAGGCAGATACTATAAGACGCATTTTTACCCTGCTTAAGTCAAAAGGGATTAAAAAAGCTGATCATTTTAGAGCAGACGCTGCTTCCTATCAATATGATGTTATAAAGCTTCTGGAGGCAGAAGTTAAGAATTTTTATATTGGATGCAGGAATAGTTATATCGAAAAATACTTTCCTCAAGTCAATAAGTGGATGTCCATTACAGATACCTCTAATGAGATTATAGAGGTCGGAGAGATAACTATAACTCCCTTTCAGCGACAAGCAAGTAATAATAAAAAGTCTGCTCATGAGTATAGATTGATTGTTAAAAGAAAACCGAAAAAAGACGGCCAACTCAACCTTTTTACTCAAGACGCTTATGAATACCGGGCTATACTTACAAATAATACAGAGTGGAGCACTGTTGAAATAGCTAAATTCTATAACCATCGTGGTAATATGGAAAAACAGTTTGATATACTGAAAAATGATTTTGGCTGGAACTATATGCCCTTCTCAAAACTAAACCAGAACACCGTATTTTTATATATAACAGCAATTTGTAGAAATCTTTATCATAATATTATTGGCCACTTCTCAAAAATAATCAAGTCATTAAAACCTACGTTTAGAGTTAAAAAGTTCTTATTCCGGTTTATCATCCTGCCTGCAAAATGGATTAAAAGGGCCAGACAAAACTACCTTAGAATATACGGAAAAATAAACTTCTCAACATAGAGGTAGTAAACATCAATCTATTAATAACCTGATAATAAGGCACAATGTGTCACAGGAAACATATGCCCTAAGAAAGGAGAATCAACTATAATACTGATGCTAATCTCGAATCTGAGTAAAAAATGGGATAACTATTTTTGTTTTTTTCTGAATTGCACCATCTAAATCAATTAAAATAGTAGAAATCCATAAAAAAAGACTTCACAAAATCCAACATGCGGATTTTAGGAGCTATCAGTAGCCCGATGCCTGCGCCCGATGCCTGACGCCTGACACCTGTCATATATACTCAAAACTTACTTTCTTGAGCCATTTTTCTTCCAGCAACCTGGCAATCCGCTTTACAACTGTCCTTCTGATCTCCAGGTCTACAGGAAGATTGGGATCCTGGTGGGCTATATTGATCCTTGTGCCGATAATAAAGTGAATCTCATCACTTTCCATTATTAGCCTTACTATCTTATCAGCCGGACCTTTTCCAAGCTTAATGCTGTTATTGTATGTTTTAAGTATTTCATTTACTTTCTGAAGAGTCAGAATTCCTTCGGTTACAAGATCGATCCCTTCCAGAAAGCTTTCAGGAGGTAATTCAGGATCTTCAAAGATAAGTTCATCCACAATTGTCCTGTTCAGCTCCCTTGCAACGATATCGGCAGTTGTACCTCCGCAAAGAATTACCTTTCCTTTATAACCATTCACCCTGGTAGCTAACTCCTTATCCTTATCTTTTTCATACGGCGGACCTGAACATACAAGCAGCTTGCGCGGTTCACGAAAATAAATTATTGCACAGCTTATATCGTCTCTGGCCTTATAACCGTCGTTCTTATGGGCCATTGTAACAATCTTGCCTGCAAGCGTTATAGCAGATATGGAGGATTCATTTGTAACAAGAGAAGAAGCATAAGATGCTATGTTCTCTCTTTCCCAACCAAACGGAAAAGCTTCACTGCCCATTCCGCTCTGGGAAACTCCGTCAGAACAAAATATTATCCTGTCTTCTTTTTCAGGCATAAAAGTGCAGGTTTTAAGCACTTTCCCCGAATGTTTGCCTTTCTCAAGAACCACCTTTTTCCATGAAGGATCAAAAATCTGGTTACCTCTCAAAACAATTGTGGAGGGATTGTCATATTCAAGAATTGTAGCCCGGCCCCTGCTTTCAATGTCAATAATTGTGAATGTGGAATAACTTATTTTCCTATCACTGCATACCGGAAGGGTATTCATGATTATTTCGGCAATACGGTCAACCTCTTTATGTTCCCTGGTAAAATTTAATGACATTGTTGCGGTAAGAGTGGCAAGAATATTTGCTTTTACACCATGTCCCATACCATCTGATAATACTGCAATTACCCTGTCTTCTTCTTTAATATACCGGTAAAGAAATACATCACCACAGATCCTCTCTCCGTCGTGGTTCCTTTGCTGACTGTTAACCTCTATGAAAAAGTTTTTATTCACGAAAAATTATTTCAGGTTGGTTTTATTATCCCTTTTCTTTGTCTTGTACGATTCTATAATAGAGTTTAGCATCTGTTCAGTTTCAGAAGCACCTTCACCAAGCAGGAATCCTATTTTCTGTACCATTTCAAGATTTTTCTCAATTACCTCGCTAACCCTGTTCGTCACCTCTTCGCCTTGTACTTCAGGTGAATAAAGGTCACGGATAATAGCACCGCACATCTTATTTTTCTTTATAGGAAAGATCGAGATATTCAGCATCTTATCCTCAAAGTGGACATCTTTGCTCACAACTGGTTCGTCTTCCTTGATAACAAAAGTGAACATGTTATATACATTGAACGGTATCAGGGTTTTAATGTCAGCTCCTGCCAGTCCTGGGATTACATCCGATATAGCTTTGGCATCTTCTCCAATTATGTTGATAAAACTCTTATTTGAATGAAGTATTTTAAGATTGTTGTCAACAATAACCACACCTGTCGGAAGCTTTTCAAGCATGTTATTCATCATGTCCGATGCACTCTGGGCAATCTCTTTTTCTCGTCTGGCCAGTTCTTCTGATTCTTTTAGAGCTTTCTTGGTGTCAGCAAGTTTCCTGTTTGTCTGCCTGAGGGTTTCAATATACTCCTGTTTATTTCGCAGATTAAAAGTATGGCACATTTCAGGAATGGCAAGCCCCTTGGCTACTGTAGCGGCAAAATCGCGACACGAAAGATAACCACATGCTCCACAGTTAATCTCTGTTTCCGGATTGTCCTTTCCAATGATCTTTAGCACCTCATTTATTGACTCTTCCGGAGGTTCGGGAATTCGCTGGTCATTTGGATTGAAAGTCCTCGAAAAATCGAGCTTAGACCATTTCTCCATATTTTTCTGCCAGAGATTCTTATCAAGCACACTGACCCTTTTTTCAGCATAATGTCGTACAAGTGATCTTCTTTTAAATCTCTCGTTGTGATGCTGCATACCTGGTCCAAGCAGACATCCGTGACAAAAGAAAAGATTAAAATGATGTTGAATAGTATCTATATACTTGTCGAAATCATTGATTGCTTCAAGGATATCCTCTTTCCCTGAAGCTGTTATAACACTGCTTGAGACCATGTCCCGTTTTATTCCTCCTGCCTGGATAATTCCGGCAGGCAGAGGGTATAGGGCTCCCCAGTTTCCATGCGGCGGATCAAAATCTGATAATTTTACCAGGCGTTCCTGAATCTTGAACTCATCAAAAAGCCGCCTTATTTCTACAAATGTCAGAACACAATCCACAAGCTTTCCTGAATTATAATAAAGCGTTTCATCCTTTGCATCGATGCATGGCCCGATCTGAACAGTTGCTACTTCAGGACCATACAGCTCTTTTACAACCATTGCACTGGCTATAAGTGGGGAGACCAGTGGCGCAAGATTAGGTACCAGCTCAGGATGGAATTTCTCTATCAATTTGACGATTGAGGGACAATTAGCGGTAATAAAGTATTTCCCTTCGGCTTTAGAAAAAAGTTTTGCATATGCTGCAGCAATCAGATCCACTCCAAATGAATTCTCGTGTACATAATCGAAACCCAAAGACCTGATCATTGCTACAAATTTCCTGTAATCGGTAATATCATCAAACTCCGAAGCAATGCTAGGTGCTATCAGTGCCGCGGTCTTTCTTCCCGATGATAATAATTTCTTAACATCAGCGGTTGAGTCTCGAAATTCAATGGCATGAGGAGTACAGGTAACATAGCATAACCCGCATCCGATGCATCTGTCGGGAAGAATAAAGGGGTGTGCTTTCTGGGGCTTAACCTCAATCGCATTAACAGGGCAGACACGAACGCAGGAATATGAATTTCTGCATTTTTCATCATTTATATAAAGAACAGGATTTCTGTCTCTCATTTTAGTGCTTTATTGTTTAATAAATCCGGCAAATTCCTTTTCCAGAATGGTCTCAATCTTTGAAAGAGTGACACCTTCAATGATTATCCCGTTTATTTTGAGATTCGGACCATTACTGCAGTGTCCCATGCAGCGGGCCCCTTTGAAAATGACCCTGTCATCAAGATGATTTTTCCTGAGATACTCCCTTATGAACATCACAACATCCTTGTTACCCCTTGAGAAACAGGAACTGCCAAGACAAATTTTCATTTCAACTCTCTGAACCATTTTACTTACTGTTCATAAATAAACAACAACATCAAAAGTAATATTTTTTTTCCAGCTTCAATTCCCTTCTTTCCAGCTTAAATTCACCTGATTAGCTGACATTTTAATTGTCATCTTGATTTTATCTTGACAACCGTATACGCAAATATTAAGTCTATAGTATGTAAAGCAAAGATATTCAGGATATTAATAAAATATTTGGTAAATGTTAAGTTCTTGATTTTATTGTTAATAAAATAACAATGTTTATTTATTAACAATAAAATCAGTTATCTTTGTGTTGAATCCCTGCGGGCACAATGGCTTTGCAGAGCTTTAAAAACCGGTTCTCCGTTGATTTATACGGAGCGGGGAAGCATTTAAAAATTAAATCAGGGAATTGAAGATTCCTGCTGGCTTGACGAGAGGAGTTTCAATTTCTTCACTTTATAAAATCAGAATGGGGACAGATCTTAATATAATTTTGAAAAAGTACAAGCAGGGGAAAAGGGAGGATCTTATTCCTATACTTCAGGAAATACAGGAGGACCATGGATTTCTTTCTGAAGAGGCAATTGTAAAGACAGGAAATTATCTTGGATTAAGTACCACTAAAATATATGGTCTTGCAACCTTTTATGACAGGTTCAGGTTTATCCCGTCAGGAAGAATTCATATTATGATCTGCAATGGCACTTCATGTTTTCTCAACGGGGCACTGTCAATAATCAATAAAATAAGGGAAGAGACAGGAATTTCAGAAGGCCAGACAACAAGAGATGGATATTTTAGTTTTGAGATTGTATCCTGCATGGGTGGTTGTAATAATGGGCCCGTTATTACCGTTAATGGTGAGTATCATACTCATATAAAAGCCGAACAGCTGCCTGAGTTTATTAAAAGACTTAAGTACGTTATTGAAAACGACTAATTATGTGATGTATTTCGATGGAAGATATAAAAGCATTTCTCATTAATAAGGTTCTGTTATTCGAATCCGATACTCTACCGCCGGAAACGGAAAAGGTCTTGGGCAGGATAAGGCATGAAAAGCCTGAAAAGCCAGTAATTTTTGTATCCTCTGGTACAAGCAGTTTCATTGCCGGATCGGATAAAACATGTTCAGCGATTGAAATTTATATTAAGGAAAATGCAGTTTCTGCCGGACTGATCAGGGTAGGATGCACCGGACCCGCAAATTTTGAGCCACTGGTTTGTATTCACATGCCTGGCAAGAATAAGCTGTACTTCAGAAATATTACTGAAGAAAAGGTTGAACCTCTTCTAAATGGTGTTTTTCATAATGATATTATTGAAGATGATCTGGTGGGTCAGACCGGAACGAAAGGATTTGAACTATGGCCGGGAATTCAGTTTATGGATGAACTGCCTTTTTTTTCAAGACAGAAAAGAGTTGTACTTGAAAACTGCGGCTGTTATGACCCGGAAAGTATTGGGGAATATATCGCCCGAGGCGGCTACCGTCCATATATAAAAGCAATCAGGCATTATACTTTTGAAGAAGTTTGTGATATTATTGAAAGGAGCGGTCTGCGTGGAAGAAGCGGCGGGGGATATCTTACCGGGCTGAAGTGGAAACACGCTTTGAATACCACTTCAAATGCAAGATATCTTATCTGTAATGCTAAAGAGAGTGACCCGGGTGCCTTCACCGACCGTACCATTCTTGAAAGTGATCCTCACCGTCTGGTTGAAGGAATAGCCATTGCTTCGTATGCTATAGGAGCTTCAAATGCCATAATTTTTATGAGATCAGGTTCCGACCATGCAAGAAACAGGATTCAGAAAGCGGTTGACCTTGCCAGAGAGTATGGTCTGATCGGGCATAATATTTATTCCAGCGGATATAACCTCGATATAATTATACGGAAAGAACCCGGTGCATTTGTTTGTGGTGAAGAGACTGCTCTTATAAATACTCTTGAAGGGAAAAGGGGTATGCCTCAGTTGAAACCTCCATATCCTACTACATCAGGGCTCTTTGGCAAACCCACAGTTATCAATAATGTTGAGACCCTAATGAATGTCCCGTTGATTATGCAGAATGGTCCCGAATGGTTCAGGACACTTGGCACTGAGAACAGTCCGGGTACCAAGGTATTTGCCCTTGCAGGAAAAGGACGGATGTCAGGTGTGATCGAGGTTGAAATGGGAACAACAATAAAAACAATACTGGAAGAGATCGCTGATGGTATAAAAGAGGGGAAAGAATTTAAAGCAATTCAGCTGGGAGGCGCATCCGGATCTTTTATTACCGGAGAAAACATTAACCTTGCCATAGACTATGAAGACCTTAAAGAAAAAGGGATAGGAATGGGTGCCGGCGGTTTCGTTATTATTGATGAAAATACATGTATGGTCGACCTTGTAAGGTATTACATGGAATTCATTCGAAATGAGAGTTGCGGGAAATGTATTCCCTGCCGTGAGGGAACAGGACGAATGCTGGAGATTCTCGAAAGTGTTATCAGAAAGCCTTTGAACGAGGAATCAGGAACAACTCTCGAAAGGTTCAAGGGTGTGATGCAACTTGAAACCATTGCTTCTGTAATGAAGGATACATCGCTTTGCGGTCTGGGTCAGACAGCACCAAATCCCTTTATAAGTGCTTTGAAAAACTTCAGGGATGAATTTGAAGAACACATTTTCGACAGGAAATGCCGTGCTAATATTTGCAGAGGATTAAGATCCTTCTCCATTGATGTTGATAAATGTACAGGATGCACAGCGTGTGCCGCCAAATGTCCCGTAAATGCAATATACGGAACACGGCTCCAGCCTTTCTTTATTGTTGAAGATAAATGTATTGGTTGTGGCGTCTGCTTCGATATTTGCAAGTTCAGTGCAATCACCGTTAAATAACTGATATGCTGTTTACAATACAGGTAAATAATAAAAAAATCAGGGCCGAAAAAGGAGAAACAATCCTTTCAGCTCTAAACCGGAACGGAATCATTATACCTACCCTTTGCCGGATGAAGGATTTTACACCAACCGGAGCCTGCCGGATGTGTGTTGTAGAAGTAGAGGGACGCGACCGACTTGTAACAGCCTGCTCTCAGCCTGTAGAAGAATGGATGAAAATTAAAACTCATTCGCCCAGGGTAATAACGGCAAGAAAAACTATTGTTGAGCTTCTTCTTTCAAACCATCCTGATGATTGTCTCTATTGTAACAGGAATCTTAACTGTGAACTGCAGCGGCTTTCAGAAGAACTGAATATTCGTGAACGGCGTATTCGCGGCAGAAAAATAAAACCTCGTCTCGATCAGTCAAGTCCGGCTATTGTAAGGGAACTTTCCAAATGTATTCTTTGCGGCAGATGTATTAGAGTATGTGAAGAGGTAATTACTTCCACCTCACTTGATTTCATTAATAAAGGACGCGAAACTCATGTCGGAGCAGCAATGGACAGGGATTTTAACTTTTCAAGTTGTATCCATTGCGGTCAGTGTGTTCTTGTCTGCCCTACGGGGGCACTTCATGAAAAACATAATATCTCTGAAGTCCAGGAGTACCTGAACAGACCTGAAGTTGTTAAAGTGATCCAGTATTCTCCGATGGTGACAGCAGGAATTGCCGAGGAACTGGGCATGAGATACACCAGGGAGTTTGATAAGATACTAAATGGTATTCTGCATAAAATAGGTTTTGATAAGGTGTTTAAAACCGGTACAGGAACCGATGTATGTATCACAGAAATTACTGATCAGTTATCTGAGAGAATTGAAAATAAGGCAGATGTTCCTTTATATATTTCAGCCTGTCCTGCCTGGGTTAAGTATGCTGAACAGTTTATCCCTTCCCTTATTCCACAACTTTCAACTGTGAAGTCACCGCAACAGATAACAGGGGCGCTTGTTAAAACTCTTGTTGCCGGTCAGTTAGGCGTAAAGCCAGAAGAAATATTTTCAGTTTCTGCAACTCCCTGCATGGCTATGAAATTTGAAGCCCGTCGCGATGGAATGATGCGCAAGGGGATCAGTGATGTCGATTCCGTTCTGACTGTAAGAGAATTGGCCAGGCTTATAAGGCTATACGGAATTGATACATCAAATATTGAACAGGAACATGCAGATGAGCCCATGTCCGGGAGAAGCTCATCTGCGGTGCTTGCTGAAGTCTCTGGTGGGTTGGCGGAAGGAGTTGTACGATTATTCTATTTTCGAAAGCTCAGGAAAGAGGCTGATAAACAGAATTTTAAGAAGTTACATTCCAATGGGGCATTCAGGGAAGTAAATGTTACGGTCGGCGAGACAGAAGTAAAAATTGCGGTTATTGACGGACTGACAGGACTGGAGAAACTAAAAGCTTCTCTTTTATCGGGTAGAAAATATGATCTGGTTGAGGTAATGACCTGTCCCGGTGGATGTGTGAATGGGGCAGGTATGCCTTTCAGCGGTTCAAAGGATGAAATTAAGGGCAGGTCGAAACTTGTTTATAATGCCGACGATACTGAGGCTATTAGTCTGCCATGCAAATCTCCGTCGTTCATTAATCTCTATGAAAAGCTTTTGAATGATTATGATGATATATCTGACAGGAAGATATTCCATACTCATTTTGAGAAAAAAAATGTATTGTTATGATCTTATAATAGAATTAATATGCTGGTTTACACCATAAAAGAGCTTTGCCGTACATGCTATACCTGCGTAAGGGAATGCCCCGCGAAAGCCATTCGGATTGAGGGTGGTCAGGCTGAGGTGATTGATGAAAGGTGCATTGCATGTGGTAATTGCACAAAGGTTTGCAGTCAGGGTGCTAAGGTATTCCTGAATACAACCGACAGGGTGGTTGCTCTGCTCGGCAGGGAATCAAAAGTTGCGGCAATAATTGCCCCGAGCTTTCCTGCTGAGTTCTCTGATATCCCCGATCATCATACCCTTAATGGTATGATAAAGGCATTGGGTTTTAAATACATTGCCGAGGTCTCTTTTGGTGCTGATCTGGTTGCAGACCGGTATAAAAAACTTGTTTCGGAAAACAGTAAATTTTATATCTCATCTGACTGTCCTTCAATTGTCAATTATATAAAATACTATCACCCGGCTCTTGTTGACAACCTGGCTCCTGTTGTTTCTCCAATGGTTGCAATGAGCAGGGTTATCCGAAGAAAATATGGTAACGATACACGGATAGTTTTTATCGGACCCTGTATTGCCAAGAAAGCTGAAAGTACAGAAATAGATGAAGCAATAACCTTCACTGAATTGAGAGAAATGTTTGCAGAAAGGGCGATCAGTCCGGAAAACACAACTCCGGCTGGTTTTGACCAGCCTGTAGGTGGACGAGGAGCAATTTTCCCGGTTGCCAGGGGATTGCTCCAGACTGCTAAAATCAGCGATAACGCAATTACTGGTAACATAATTGCTGCTGAAGGCAGAATTGATTTTCAGGGCGCATTAAAGGAATTTGAAGCCGGATTGATAAAAAATCAGCACATGGAGCTTCTGTGTTGTGAGGGCTGTATAATGGGGCCCGGATTGTCTAAAAACGGAAAGCAGTACAACAGACGTGCACTGGTTAGTTCATATGCCAGCAGCAAGATGCAGAATATTGATTCGGAAAGCTGGCAAAAATCATTTGATGAGTTTGCTGACCTTGATCTTTCCTTTAGGCATATGCCTGAAGATCATAGGATTAATGTTCCTGCTGAAAATGAAGTGAATGAGGTTCTGATAAAAATGGGAAAGAAAACAAAAAAGGACCAGCTTGACTGTGGTGCATGTGGTTACGAGAGTTGTGTGGAGCATGCAATAGCTATCAGAAAAGGTCTTGCCGAAGTGGAAATGTGTCTGCCCTATACCATTGAAAAACTTCATAAATCAGTCAAGGATCTTGCTTTATCAAATGAAAAGCTTTCATCAATGAAGCAGGCGTTAAAACAATCCGAAAAGCTTGCTCATATGGGTCAACTCTCAGCAGGAATAGCTCATGAGCTCAATAATCCTCTGGGAGTTGTGATCATGTACAGCAACATCCTGCTCGAAGAATCTTCTGCAGATGATCCCGTCAGGGAAGATCTGCAACTCATAGTTGAACAGGCCGGACGATGTAAAAAAATTGTTGCCGGTCTTCTCAATTTTGCCAGGAAGAATCAGGTTAATCACCAGATGGTAAGTATCAAGGATCTTGTAAGACATAGTCTTGAGAGTCTGATTATTCCCGAAAAGGTCAAAATAAATATTACTGATATTTCAACTAATCCTGAAGCTATGCTCGATTCGGAGCAGATGATGCAGGTTATTACCAACCTGATAAAGAATGCCATCGATGCTATGCCCCAGGGCGGATTAATTGATATTAAACTGGAAGATACTCTCAGTGATGTTATTATCTTTATAAGCGATTCAGGAACAGGAATCAGGGAGGAAGACCGGGCAAAGATATTTGAGCCCTTTTTTACAACCAAAAGTATAGGGCAGGGTACTGGTCTCGGACTCGCAACAGCATATGGAATAGTGAAGATGCATAAAGGTCAGATCACCGCAGAATCAAATAATAACTTAACTCTGGGTCCGACCGGTACCACCTTTAAGATAGTATTGCCGAGACGAAAGGCTTAACCGGTAAAGTATTGAATGAAAAGACAAGATAATTCGAGGCTGTAATCGAACTTCAGATCATGGTTTTTGAATAACTGACATTGAACATTTAAATTGGATGGAATGTTAATAAAATAACAATAAATCATATTTATCATAATAACTCTTTGATTTAAAGATTTTTTAGAAATTTGCATAAAGATGAACAAGAGTGACTTTACAATACTTGTTGCCGATGATGATCCGGATTATCTCTATCAGACAGTATTCAACCTGGGAAAGGCTGGTTACAAAACAGTGGCGGTTGAAAGCCAGGCTGAAGCAGAATCAGTTATTTCCCGGTTCAAGCCTGGCCTTGCAATATTCGATCTGATGATGGAAAGTGACGACAGTGGTTTTATATTGTGCTATAAGACAAAACGAAAATATCCTGATGTGCCGGTAATTATTGCTACAGCTGTATCGCATGAAACGGGAATGTCTTTCAGTATTGATTCAGAGCAGGAAAAATCCTGGATCAGAGCTGATGTGTATCTTGAGAAAGGTATCAGACCTGAGCAGCTTGATCAGGAGGTTATGAAACTATTGAAACTTTGAAATGGCTGTTTTAAAAGTACTTGTTATTGATGATGAACCTGGGATACGATCAGGTGTGTCAAGAATATTGAATAACTTCCATGTAACGTATCCATTTATGGATGAGGATTATACGTTTGAGGTAACAGAAGCTGCAACAGGGGAGGAGGGTATTGCAATACTTGAAAATGAGATGCATGACATTCTGTTGCTCGATAATAAGTTACCCGGAATACAGGGTGTTGATGTTCTGGAATATTTAAGGAAAAGGAATTACGACATTGTTGTTGCTATGATCACATCATATGCTTCTCTTGATGTTGCAATAAGGGCAACCCGCGATGGGGCCATTGATTTTATCCCAAAACCGTTCACCCCTCAGGAACTCAAATCGAGTATAGAGAATATTACCAAACAGCAGTATCTGAAGAGGATCACTCATAAAATGAAGCAGGAGGGAAAGAAGATCAGGTATCAGTTCCTCTCTGTTCTCTCTCATGAACTGAAAGCTCCCCTGAATGCGCTTGAAGGATATCTTAGAATGATGCAGGGAAAACAGGCTGGTGAGCTGATTGATGACTATGCTACTCCTATTGAAAGATCTCTCCAAAGGATACAGGGAATGAGAAACCTTATAATGGACCTTCTCGATTTTACTAAAATCCGCCTTGAAAGAAAAGAAGAAAAGATTCAGGAAGTGAATCTCTCTGATGTTGCATCTGCCTCAATCGTTACTGCTCAACCATATGCGATCCAGATGGATGTGAATATTAACCTGGACGTAAGATCTGATTCTGTTATTCTTGCTGATCCTGATGATATGGAGATTATTTTCAATAACCTCATTTCAAATGCAGTCAAATACAATAAGATAGGAGGAAAAGCCGAAATCACCATTGATAGCTCAGACAGCGAAGCAATTCTGATATTTTCCGATACAGGAATAGGAATTACTCAGAATGACACTGAAAACCTGTTTGCTGAGTTTGTGAGGATAAAGAATGAAAAGACTAGGAATATTTCAGGAAGCGGACTAGGATTGTCGATAGTTAAAAAAGTGGTGGAATTATACCATGGGACAATAAAGGTGGAGAGTATACCGGATGTTGGCACAGTATTTACAATCAGATTACCAAAGAAACAAATATCAATCACCTGAAATTCATGATGAACAGAATTCCCCATTTAGGGACGATTAACATCACACCATTAAAATTAATTATTTTATGATGAAACTACCAGGAAAAACTGTGGAAAGGCTGAGCGAATACAGAAGAACACTTCTGGAATGCCTTAACGAAAAAAGAAATTTTATCTTTTCTCACGATCTGGCTGCACGTCTTCACATTACAGCAGTCCAGGTCCGACGCGACCTTATGTTGATTGGCTATTCGAGTGTTCTCAGAAAGGGGTACGATGTTCGGGAGCTTATTGACACAATCGGGAAGATAATCGATTCAGTTGAAAGTATGAATGTTGCGGTTATTGGTATTGGAAACCTGGGAAGAGCTGTAGCAGGATATTTCAAGGGGAAAAGATCAAAACTTAACCTGGTGGCATCTTTCGACAATGATCCACAGAAGGTGAATAAAGTAATTTCAGGTGTTAAATGTTATCCTTACAGTGATATCGAAAGAGTGATTAAAGAGCTTGATATAAAGATCGCCATTCTTACAGTTCCTCCCGATTTTGCAAGGGAAATCAGTGAAGAGGCAGTTCGTTATGGTATAAAAGGTATCCTTAATTTTACCACCATTCCCCTGAATGTTCCCTCAGGTGTCTATCTTGAAGAATATGATATGATAACTTCAATAGAAAAGGTAGCATACTTTGTTAAGGAGAATAAAATTTAGGGTACTTGCTGATAAATGAAGATTTTCAGAAGCTTTGAAGAGGCAAAGGCTATCAGAAACCCTGTTGTAACGACCGGATCATTCGACGGTGTACACATAGGACATAAAACCATTCTTGACCGTCTGAGAATGCTGGCAGAAAAGTACAATGGAGAGTCGGTGCTCATAACATTTGATCCCCATCCCAGAAAGGTTCTTTACCCTGAAACTTCAGGAAAGGATCTTAAACTTATAAATTCACAGGATGAAAAGCTGCATCTGCTTGAAAAAGCTGGCCTGGATAATGTTATTATAATTGAATTCACAAGGGAATTTTCGAAAGTGACAAGCGAAGAGTTTGTAAGGGATTATCTTCATGGCATTCTTCACGCAAAAGTTATAGTCGCTGGTTTTAATCATCATTTCGGGTTTAATAAAGAGGGCGACTACAAGCAGTTATGGGCATGGCAGGGGAAATACAATTTTGAAGCTGAAGAGATACCTGAACAGGAGGTACATCATGAAACGGTCAGCTCAACTAAAATAAGGAAGGCAATAAGCGAGGGTTATATCCAAAGAGCAAACGCTTATCTCGATCATTATTATCTGATCATGGGCAAGCCTCAGGAGTATATCCCTGAATTGAATTCCTCTCTGCCGCCTCTGTTTCAGATAGGATTAACAGAGGAATCAAAGCTTCTTCCTGCACCCGGGATTTACGCAGTTTCAGTGGAATCAGACATTAATTTATCTAAGGGTATGGTCATTATCTGGAAGAACGACGAAAAAACAGATGTGCTTGTAAATATTTTCGACGATATAACATTAACCTCCGACCACAACCTGTCCCTTTTTTTTCATAAAAAGATACATGGCAGTGTGAACCTTTCAGACAGTCAATCATCAATGAAGATAAAAGCAGCAAAAGAGGAGATATCAGAGCTTATTTACTGATAATGTATCTTTCGTTAAAAATATATATCACGTTGGCCCTCTTTAATTGACATGAGATTGTCGGAAATTTTCATTTTAAGTGCATCATTTTCAACCTCGTTGACAAGCTTATTTATTAAAGCATATCCTTTTGCCATTGTCTCCGGAGAGGCAAAATCATCAAGATATTCCCTGAATGTAAAAAGGGCATTAGGCATGCAATACTGCTTTATGAGCCCTGGTTTTGCAAGGTCCATAAAATCTTGTCCTACACGTCCGTTGCGGTAACAGCCGGTACAAAATGACGGTATGTATCCACCATCGGCAAGAGATGAGATCACCTGATCGAGAGTCCTGTGGTCGCCAAGTGTAAACTGACTGCCTGACTGCTCTTCTTCATGGGAATACGATCCAGGATTCGTCCTTGATCCTGCTGAAAGCTGACTTATTCCATAATCACACAGCTCATTCCGCATTACATCATTTTCACGTGTGCTCAGTATAATACCTGTATATGGCAGTGCAATACGGATAATTGCAACCAGTTTTTTAAAATCATTATCACTGACCTTCATGGGGATGTTTTCAGAATGAGGAGCCCCAATTGCATATTCAATCCGCGGTACACTCACAGTGTGAGGTCCGCAGCCATATGCACTTTCAAGGTGATGAGCGTGTTCCATTATTGCCAATACTTCAAAACGGTAGTCCACAAGACCCAGTAACGCCCCTATACCAATATCATTTATGCCGCCATCCATGGCCCTGTCCATTACAGTCAACCGGTATTCATAATCTCCCTTCCTGGTATCAGCCGGATGAAACTCCTTGTAGAGCAACGGGTCATATGTCTCCTGGAAACAAACGTATGTTCCTATTTTTTCAGCCTTAAGTTTTGCGAAATCTTCGACTTCCATGGGTGCCAGTTCAACATTGATACGGCGAATATAGTCCCTGCCGCCGTTTTCTCTCACGTTATAGGAGGTACGGATGGCTTCTACCATATAGTCTGTGTTGTTTCGGTTGCTTTCACCGCAGATCAGAAGAACCCTTTTATGTCCTTCCTGAAGGAGTGAGCGTGTCTCTTCCGCTATCTCCTCCATAGTCAGTACTTTTCGCTTAATAAGTTTATTATCAGATCTGAAGGAACAGTAAGTGCAATTATTTATACAGGCATTTCCGGTATAAATCGGGGCAAAAATCACCAGACGTTTGCCATAAATTTCTTCCTTGACCGAATGGGCTGTCTCCATAATTCTATGTATGACCGATGGCTCTTCCACACGTAAAAGTGCAGCCACATCCTCTAGATTTAAGCCTCTGAGCTTCAGGGCCTTGTTAAGAATGTCGTTTGTCTGGCTTTCAGTTGGGGTCTTCCCTTCAATTAGCGAATATAATTTTTCCCTGTCAATAAATACCTTGTTCCGTTCCCTTGTGTTCATTATTCAGCTCCTCTCTGTATTTTGTAAGAATAGATTTAACTTCAACGTCTTTTAAACGTCCAATCTTTCCGGTAAGAGCACTGATAGTTTCGATGGTACCTTCGATAACAAGAGAAATTACACTGATATTCCGATTGTGCAGAGGAAGACCCTGTCGGGCAAGGATTATACTGCTGTATTCAGATAATAAGACATTTACAACAGGAACTGCTGTTTTGCCTTTTATTAAGATCGTAATTGTGCCAATTCTCTTTTCCATCAGATCTCTTTTGGATTGGATATGCATTTAATTAATTACTTACATACTTCGAAATGGTATCAGCCATTTCTCAGAATTTTAGTGTTACAAAAATAACAATAAATATCGGATTTAAAAATCAGTACCCCGAATAAAGCTGGTTAAAGATTAATTTGAAGGTGCTGTAAGTTTGAGCACGGAAAGTAATCTCAGGCCCAAAGGCATATAATTTACCGGAACCCAGTGAAGCTTCGAAGGCTGCTACTCCGTCCTGCAAATATTCCTGTCCCCATGCCCATCCGCTGCGAAGGGCTTGTGCAGAATCGAACCAGGCCAGAGGCTTTATTTTACCGTTACTTACGGCATCGGGTGTTATCCGGAATACAGGGCTCGAATCAAAAACCACATCAGTTTCTGAAGACATTCCCCAGGCTGCATGTTGGGTCGTATCAACCGTGACACGCATTATGCTTCCCGGAATATAATATTTGTCTGAGGATAATGGAACCAGGTTGCCGTTTTTCATTTCAACCAGAGCATCAGTAACAGGCAATTTCAAATGATATGCAAGACTTGTGCTCCTACCGATGGTTATAACCGAACCTCCCGATTCAATAAAGCTTCTTATGGAAGCAATTGATGTATCAGCACTTATCCTGCCCCACATCGACCTGTATTCGGCTGGAATATCATTTAATGTTGTGGTATCCCTTGAGGAACCCCGTTCTGTAGCGGATAAGGATGGAATGGCACCGCTTACGAATATGATCACATCATATTTCTTTCTCAGGTTTCCTGCGTCTATCTCTCTGGAATATATTGTTTTGAAGGAGAAATGATTCTGTTCAAATATCCACTTCAGCCAGCCGGATGAAATTGACCCTCCGTACATATCCCAGAGCGCTATACGCAACGGAGAAAGTTTGCTGGTCAGATTGACAGGTCGTTTGTTTACCGGACTGACGTTTAAGCTAAAATCCTTCGATGCTTTTTCCAGGATGGTTTTGGCTTTCGGACTGGAAGGAATGAAAAAGGAACCCTCCCCAAAATCAGCAGAACCTATCTGCTGTTTATTAATCCTGTATACCTCAAGTCCGGAATGGATTAAATCATTAACTGCCAGATAGGAATTGTTGCACCTCGAATCAAGAACATAACCAGCCACCTGTGATGTGAAAGCAAAATTTCCGCCGGGGGTCTGGATCTCGCCATAAGGAAGTGATTGAAACGGACCCTCAAATGCATTGAGTATCCTTATGAACTTAAACCCCATAGTAAAAGCCGGCGTCCATCCTGTCATATCATAAGGGGCTACCGGGGGTCCTCCTGGAAATAGAAGATCATTCGGATAGTCCTGTGGTTCAAACATATCAAGTATCTGCGGCCTGAATGCCTGATTGTTTTGAATGACATAAGAGCCTTTCGGATAACTCCTTCCTTCTACTGTAAAACCGGTAGTTGCCTGAGAGATTCTGATTCCGGACTGAATAAGGGAATTTATAAACTTTACAGCTGTTGGAAAATCAGGTTGATCTGCAGGAATTATGTACCCTCGCGGATCGCGTTGAGTTGAATCTTTAAACAGGATATCGAAATACTTAACCGGTAATATTCCTCGATTTTGTCCGTAGGCATTATTTGGCTGTTCAGGATTTCTGGTGTTTTTCTGATCCTTTTTATACGCATCATTAATCGCATTAATCCTCTTTGGAGTTATTGTCCAGTTATCCCTGTTACCTGTCTCAATTGAATTTTTTCCCATACAATAAATATTATAGAGAAGATGTTCCCGGTTACGGGCTGCATAGTCAAGAACAGCATAATTCAGCGATAAAGAATAATCTATCGATCGTCTGAAATTCCATTTTTGGGGAGTTACCGGAAAGGGAGTATTGCCATCGGGCAATAAGCGCGATGGAACCAGAGGAATTGAAGACGGTGTGGGGCTCCCGATGATCTCGGTGAGCAGCCCTATCATGTTGTGAAAATAAGTGGTGGTACGCAGACCTCCATTATACCAGACTGAAAATGAAGAACCGTTCCGTTCGGTGAAACCAGGTTTTCCTTCTGCATTCAGCCTGTTTAGCATGGCGGCACCCAATGCATCAATTCCGGTTATTACCAATGGATTGAAAAGGTAATTGAACGGATCCCTGTAGGGAGGTCCCGCTACTACTGAACCTGCAGGACCAGCCTGGTGATGGTTGTAAATGATCTGGGGCATCCATTCAATATAAAGCTGTTTGCTGATATTCTTTGTTTCTTTCATGTTCATCATGAAGAAATCCCTGTTATTGTCGTGTCCGACATATTTCTGGTATAGCCTTGGCAATTGTGAATAGGATCTTTTTAGGGTATCCGGATTACTCATATACCAGTCTGATACAAGTTCCTGACCGTCGGGATTTGCATGTACCAAAAGAATGATAACTTCATCAAGGATCCTTAAAGTTTCAGGATCATTCCTGCTCACAAGTTGCCAGATTGTCTCAATTAGCTGATGTGTTCCCACCGTTTCGGTAGCATGAAGTCCACCATCTATCCAGACCACTGCTTTCCCCTCAACAGACATTTTCTTAGCCTCTTCATCTGAAATATCATTTGCGCGTGCAAGTTTCTGTGATATTTCCTTGTACCGTGATAAATTTTTGATATTTCCCGGAGAAGATATGATCATCATATACTGGGTACGACCTTCTTCGGTAGGTCCCATATCCACCAGACTTGCTCTGTCTGAAGCAGAAGCTATTTTCTTGAAATAGGCTTCAGTCTGCGTATAATTGGCAAGTTTGTAATTATCGCCTATGGAAAATCCGAAATGCTGTTTTGGGGAAGGTAAATTCTGAGACAGGGATAGAAATGTACCTGAAAGATAGAGCATTAATCCAAGAAAAATTTTTGGTGTCATTTTATCTATATATAATTGAATTTTTGGGAATTAAATATAATTATTGATAGTCCGGAAGATTTCCTTATGGAACAAAATCTCGTTTTTAAATCTGCTGACAATTTACCATATTTTTAATACCAACCTGTCTTAAGGTTATCTTTTTTGGATTTTTATAATAACTAACATTAAATAAGGTCATTATAAATTAGGATTGTTATTTGCTGCACTAAAGGCTGTCTCCAAAGTCAGCTTTGAATTTTTCAACCAGTTTTTTGGGCCATTGACCTATCGGTTCCAGACGGCCGGTGAAAAATCTAAGTACCGGAGGTTCCTCAACAAACTTTATACCTCCAACAAGCTCTCTGTTGTGATACAGCCAGTTAAGACGGTCAATCAGATACTCAACCTGAGAAAGAGTAAAGACTCTTCTCGGAAATGCCAGTCTCATAAGTTCAAGATCAGCCAGTATATCAGCTCCATTCTCATCACGTATACTACTCATTGTTCCACGCTCCATACCTCGAATCCCGGAAGTAATGTAAAATGCCGCTACAAGTGCTCCTGCCGGATAATCACTTTGCGGAATATGTGAAAGAAATTGCTGAGCATCTATGTGACAGCCAAGTGCTCCACCAGGCATTATAACCGGTATTCCGAGCTTATCAATTTCTTTTACTGCATAGCTTATGAAGGAGGGAGACTGACCGACAATATCTTCAAAGGTTGTTTCATATAAACCTACTGCCATAGCTTCAATTTCACGAATAGATATCCCTCCGTATGTAAGAAATCCTTCATATAATGGCACCAGGTCCTTCATTTTATTATAGAGTTCTTTACTGTTGGTACAGATAGCACCACCACGGGATGAGCTTACTTTCCGTCCTGAAAAATAAACTATATCTGAAAGGCTGCACATCTCTTTCAAGATGAAACCTATTGATCTCTCTTCATATCCAGCCTCCCTGTTTTTAACAAAATATGCATTCTCACCGATAAGACTTGCATCAAGGACGATTAGCAAACTGTACTTATCTGCAACTTTTCTTACATCTTTCAGATTCTGCACTGAAAATGGCTGTCCTCCGATCAGGTTTGTTGAGGCTTCCATCCTTATAAATGGAATATTTTCAGGTCCCGACTTAATGATGAGTCCTTCAAGTTTTTCAATGTCGATGTTACCCTTAAAAGGATGATCGCTTTTTATCTTCATTGCTTCTGAAGTGAAAAGTTCTGCGACATTTCCTCCATTAAGCTGGATATGAGCTAAGGTAGTGGTGAAATGATAATTCATGGGTACAACGGATCCTCTTTTTACTAATGTCTGAGATATAACGTTTTCAGCAGCCCGACCCTGGTGCACAGGCAATATCAGATCCTTCCCAAAAACATCATGGACGCTCTTCTGAAACCTGACGAAACTCTGTGAGCCAGCATAGGCATCATCCGCAACAAACATTTTAGACACCTGTTCATCACTCATTGCATTGGTACCACTGTCTGTCAGCATGTCAAGAAAAATATCCTTTGTGCCCAGTAGGAATGAGTTGAAACCTGCCTCTTCTATGGCATCCAGGCGTCTGTCAACAGGAACGAGGTTGAGCGATTGGACGATACGCACTTTGTGCATTTCTAAAGGTAACTCTTTTCCGTTGAAGAATTTGACATTACTTTTTTTCTGAGTTTTTTCCATGATTTCGTTGGGTTGGGTTATAAAAAAAAAGCCTACCATTTGTCAGGTAAGCTTCATATCTTGAAATTTGTGTTGTCAGCACTTACTTATCATAGGTCTTACCATCTGTAGCCTATAATAACAGTAGTAATAATAAATACCAATATTTAATTTTTTTATGCCCATAGCTTAATGGTTTAATTCAAACCTAAATCATTTTTATCAATTCTCAAAAATATAAAGGTTAAAAATATGTAATTATTTATTTCACCTTAGTCTTAGCTTTGTTAGTTCTGTCAGAGTAATGCTGTGAGTCGCCCCATTCTCCATAAATGACCTCGGCATCGGCAAGACTGATCCTTGTTTCAAGACAGCTCTGGCAATCATCTGCCGAGTCATCTGTACATGGTTTATTATCATATAGCTTATAACTATCCCGGTATTTGCCCGGAGTAATGTTTGGCATTATGATATTCGCTCCGATCTTAACTGCCTTTTCTCTTCCGACAGGATCAATTGCCTGAAGTGCAGTGGCAGCTACTATATTAATATCCTTCATCATGATCCTGAGCAGAGCAATCATTTTAAGTGTAAGATCAAATCTTTGTGCTAGAGGCATCAGAGTTGCAGAATACTCCATTAAAGGTGTATCAGTATGTTCGATATACGGTCCCATACCGCACATATCAATATCAAATTCATTCATAAAAAGAAGATCGCCTGCCAGATCGCCAGTTGTCTGAAAAGGCAATCCGATCATCACGCCTGTACCAGTCTGATAACCAATATCCTGCAGGCTTTTGAGGCAATCAATCCTTCTGTCGAAATCGTGTTTTGAATCATTCGGATGGATCTTGCCGTAGAGTGACCGGTTTGTCGATTCAACCCGTAGCAGGTAACGATGAGCACCAGCATTATACCATCTTTTATAAAGCTCAGGATTTTGTTCGCCTACTGAAAGTGTAATTCCAAGTTCACCGTGCGACAGCTCTTTTATCCTATATAGAAGATTCTCCACACGTCTTCCAAAAACAGAACCCTCCAACTCTCCTGACTGAAGCGCTATTGAGCCGTATTTGTTATCATAAGCGAACTTTGCTGCAGCAATTATCTCATCATCCGTGAGGTTATATCTCGTCAGGTTTTTGTTACCCTTTCTTATTCCGCAATAGAGGCAGTTTTTTCCACAGATATTCGAGAACTCGATCAATCCCCTGAACCAAACCTTATTACCAATGAATTTTTCTTTTATCTCAGCCGATTTATTAAACAGCAACGTTTTTTCATCTCCTTCAGATTCAAGAAGTTTTATGATATTGTTTTTTGAGAAATCTTCCCCTGACAGGATATCTTCTATTGTGTTATTCATTGTAATGATAATCGGTGCGCAAAGATAATAAAAGGAATAAAGTATTCATATTCGGATGATCTCTTCAAACACCTTAAGAATTAGCGAAACACCAGGGCTTTTATAAACGAATTTTGTGTTATTAGCCAGGAAGCTAAATTCTATTTATGAAAAAGTTTGATTCATTGTGACTACATTTTCTACTTATTTTTATTGAAATACTTGTAGAAACACCAGGTCTAATATGTTATTAATAATTTCTTTTTTTTAGAATCATATGCTACCCATAATTTGTGTCTCCTGATTAATAAACCTTGTTCAGGGATATTGATATCGCTCTTTGGAATATTTACGTCAATAACCTTTCCATCATGGAAGCCCGAAATTGAATCAACTTCAGTATGGCCGATGATAAAGGCTTTTGCGTTGTAGAATTCCAGGGCTTTGTCAAGATCTGGTTTGCCCATTACATCTTTGCGTATGCCATCAGCTACCATGCCCCTGTACCACAGAACTCCCTTACTACCCAGGATAAATTCTCTGTTGGTAATGTTTTTTTCGTCCTCCTTGTTGTTCATATATTCCGATACAATACAATTAAGAGAATCCACACCTATTTGCATATCACAAAATTCAGGAGAGATTCCGGCATGAACAAATGCATAATCATTAATTTGCACCATAACTGGTTTTTGTCTTAACCAGTGACCAAAAAGGGTTCTTTCATCAAAAAGATCGGAGTAGCTAAGACCCAGGTTTTCACACAGGGAATAATAATCATTTGTAATATATCTCAGGTCGTCCTTAAAAATCATTGGTTCATGGTTTCCCAGAAGCAGATGTACTCTGCCACCACGAAGTGCGGCTTGTTTTTCAAGTGAATAAATTAACCATAATGTCTCAGTTACTTTATTTCCCCGGTCAAATATGTCTCCAACAAAGACCAGATGACCTTTGCCCCAACACCAATTCCCTTCTGAGTCAACAATGTTATTTGATTTAAGAAGCAATTGAACTCTTTCATATTCTCCGTGTATATCTCCAACGATAAAAATTTTTTTAGAATCTGAAAATGTATTATTAGCTATGCATGGCTTGCCGGTAAAATCTAAATCTTCCGGATTAATCAATACCCCGTTGATCTTCATGGGAAGGTTACTGATCGGGTAGACACTGCTTTCAATCGTTGACTTATTGTTTGTATTTTTTAGAAAAAATACTTCAAAAGTCAGGTAATCAAGTAATCTGATATACGGACCTTCTCTCATATCAGGGATTGATTTTTGATATGTTACTGCACCATTTTTAATAAGTACTTTCTTTATTTCAACCCTGTTTCTTTTCTTTGCATAATCAAGGGCAGTCCAGCCTGCATTATCTATTAGGTTTGGATTAATTCCAGACATCAGCAATGCATTTACAAGATCCGCATCACCTGATATCACTGCTTTATGCAGAGTGTCAGACATTACCTTTTCTGACTTATTCTGATCTGTGAAATGGCCATATGAATTTATGATATTCCCCGCAACCGGATGTAGATCTACAAAGATAGAGAGTAGGAGATATAACATAATTATCCTTATAACTAAGGCTGTTCTTATTATATTTTTAAGATTAACCATATCAGATAGTTGTTTATGAACTCATGCGTGATATTTAGCTATATACAATACCATTACCGAATTATTGTCAGTTCATCATTGTACTACTGAAACTGAACAATCGATATTACAAGTGTTTAATCATTCAAAGCTGAATGATATTAATAGTAATGATTTTGTATTTCTATCGTGAGCAGGATTCTAATTTTTTTAATATTATTGGGAATATCCCGGATTCTGCTGGTTACTTAGGCTGGGATTGGCATCCATTTCGTATCTAGGAACAGGCAATATTGCATGGAAGTAATCCCTGTTATAACTCATTACCTCCGGAATAAGGTTTGATATATGCCATCCTCCGCTTCTTATGAGTGTTTCATTATTTCTAAGGGCATCGAATTGCCTGTGACCTTCCCCGACCAATTCTTTCCGTCTTTCCCTGATAACCTGATCCAATGTAACTGTTCCAACGACTGAATTTGCAGGATTTGCTCTTGTGACAATTGCTCCCAGGTATGTTGTAGCCTTTATATTATCATTTGTTTTTACTGCTGCTTCTGCAGCATTTAAATAAGCTTCAGAAAGACGAAGAACAGGTACATCCCCGTTTCTGACATCTGTTTCAGGTCCTGTATATTTTAATAGGTAGATCTTTCTTGTAGGATTTATTACACTTTTAGACTCTGCCTTTGTGATCTGAAGTCTGACATCCTGAGGATCTTCTTCAAGCAGTGCAAGAAAAGTACTGGTCAACACAATATCATCATAACCGCCACGATACATCAAATATGCAATACCCTCATTTCCAGTCCTGTCGCTAACATTATTCACAACCTCAAATAGCATTTCCGATGTAAATCTGCTTTTCCATGAATTTCCGGCCGAAGCATACTCAGCATTGGTCCATAATCTGTAGTTATTTGCAATTGCACCTGCAATAGCTTCCTCTGCCTCGATCAGAGCATTGGCATTGTCTCCTTTGTACAAATAGACCCTGCTTAATAATGTTTTAGCTCCCCATCTGGTAATTTTTCCATCATTTTTTGTCACACCCAGCAGTGCTATGGCATCTGTCAGATCTTTGATAACCTGAGTATAGCACTCAGCTACTGTGTTGCGGGCTGGTTGGAAATCGGAACTTACCACTTCAGTAATAATGCACCCGCCGAGTGAAGCCCCGTTATCTTTAAGGTATGTGGAACCATAAACCCGTGTAACATCGAATAAAGCAAGAGCTCTCAGAAATAATGCTTGTCCTTTAATGTCGTTTTTCTGATCCTGCTCAGAAGGTGTAACCTCCAGATTATCAATTTGTGATAGCAGGTTGTTTGCGTTTCTCATTACCCTGTATGGCAACTCCCATAACGATCGGTATACATTATCTGTATTACTTACCATCATATAGAATTGAGAACTTCTTTTGTTGGTACCTGTTGCCTGCATATCATCAGCGGTAACATCACCATAATATTGCATTCTGGCGCCATAGTATTCATAATCCTGAAGAATTGAATAAATTCCGTTTATGGCATAATCAGCATCCACGATATTTTTTATTGCTTCCTTTGAAAGCACCTCTGTGGTTGGTTTCAGATCAACCCAGTCTTCACTACAGGAGTTGAAGAACAGGGGAAGTATAATTAGTATATATAAAATATTTCTCATGGCTTTTAGTATTAAAAAGTAATTTCTAGTCCAAATGTTGTTGTTTTTAACTGAGGTGTCTGCCAGGCCATTACTCCATCATTGCCGACTTCAGGATCGTACATTTTCCATTTTGCCAGTGTCCACAGATTATTGGCAGAAGCAAAGACTCTTACTTTTTCAACTTTAATTAAATCTGTTATGCCTGAAGGTACATTAATGCCAAGACTGATATTTTTCAGCCTTATATGGTCAGTGCTGTGAATTCTTCGTGAATTTGAATATCCATCTGCCATATCCCACTTATTATTGGCAATATAAATTCCATAAATTGATTCATCTCCCGGCTTTCTCCATCTGTCCCTGTAATAAATCGGGATATTGGCATCCAGTCCGTTTGTGGTTCCTTCCTTATCGAGTTTCCCTGCAGCCGAATCATAAGAATATCCACCTAAAGAATATGTGAATGTAAATCCAAGATCGATAAAATAGATCTTAAAATTGTTTACAAAACCACCGATTATTTTGGGATAAGGGCTTTGAAGAGGGATCGCATTTGCTGTATTCAGGTCTTTTGTTTTTTCTTTAATATAGTTACCATTTTCATCCACAGTATTAACATAGAACCATGTTGTTCCGTCTGCCGGGTCAATACCTGCAAATTCCCTTAGATAGAATGTATTATATGGCTCCCCGACCATTCTGATCTGGGTACCGCTGATGATGGATGTCTGTATTCCGTCAAGAACAAGTATTTCATTGTTGTTATGTGAAAGATTGAAACTTGAGGACCATGTAAAGTTCTTTCTATTCAGAATAGTTGAAAAAATTTCAAGTTCAATTCCACGGTTCTGCATCTCTCCGATATTGCTCAGGATAGAGCTAAAACCTGTAGTAAGAGAGGTAGGTTCGTTCATTAAAAGGTCTTTTGTTTTTCTTCTGTAGAACTCAATAGAAAATCTGACTTTATCAAGCACATTAAGATCAAGACCGATGTTGGAATTGTAGTTTGTTTCCCATTTAAGGTTGTTGTTGAAAAACTGTGATTCCACGATACCTGGTTGTCCATTATAATCTGCACCATAGCTTGATAACCCCATATAGTCATAATAACCGGAAGGTAATGTACCGTTTACTCCATAGGAAGCTCTAAGTTTTATTTCAGGAAAGAGATCGTTCAGACCAACCATAAAGGATTCATCAGAGATTCTCCAGGCACCGGATACAGACCAGAAATTTCCCCAGCGACTTTGTGGAGCTAACCTGGAACTGCCGTCTCTTCTGAAACTGAATCCTGCATAATATTTACCTTTGTAGTCGTAGTTAAATCTTGAAATGTAAGATAACATCCTGTATCCCTGTGATGCCCCATCAATATATCTGGAAACAGAAAAGTTATCAAGTTCCACCATATTCCAGTTTGCAAGATTTTCTTTTGAGGCATATATGTTGTCTCTGGTGTAATCTGTGATTTCATAAGCGATCAAAGCATCAAAATTATGGACATTGGCGAAAGTTTTTACATACTGTATGTTATTTGACCAGACAGTGCTTCTTCTGTCATAGAAAGACTTATAAACCTGTCCAAGATTAGGAGGATAGGAGGTCAGTGGGTGGGTAAACTGGTCTCCTTTGACCATACTGAAATCATAACTGATGGTTGATTTAAAATTCAGTCCTTCTATTATTGAGTAATTTGCATAGATTGTGTTGAAGGACCTGATAATGTTTTCATTTTGGTAGTTCAGGTCCGCGTAGGCTTTAGGATTTCTTCCTGTTCCGTTTCTGGGAAAAACAGATGCATAACTTCCATCTTCATTAAACGGGACATCTCTTCCGGTAACGGTATTGAATACAGAATAAAAAGGACTCAGATATGCAGTACCTTCAGTATTTGTGCTCTGTTTAACATTAGAGAATAAAATATTGGCGCCTACACTTAGCTTTTTTGTTGCATCATAACTGAAATTCAACCGGCCAGACAATCGTTTTAAGAAACTCATGACTGAAATTCCATCCTGATCGGTATAACCAAGCGATGTGAAATATTTTACCTTATCTGTACCACCCGATATAGAAACTTCATTGTTCTTAAAACTACCTTTTCTGAACAGAAGAGCCTTCCAGTCAGTCCATTCACCTGTCCATGGTATCTTGGCATACCTGTCAATATTTGCATCAGCATACGCTGTTGCATCAGCTTGATCCATCGATTTGTAATAGATTCCTTCATTTACTAACCCTTCATATATTGTTTCCCGTCGTTCATCGCCGCTCATGAAAGGCCGGTAACTGACAGCAAAATCTGAAAATCCAAACTCTGATTTAAAGGTTACTTGCGATATACCTGAAGTTCCTTTTTTAGTAGTAATAATAATTACTCCGTTAGCTGCTCTGGATCCATATAGCGATGCTGCAGCTGCATCCTTGATAACTGAAATACTTTCAATATCAGATGGGCTCATAGTTGAAAGTATATCTAATCCGGAACTTGTTCCTAAGGAAGAAAGGTTTCCTGATATAACAGGAACTCCGTCTATAACATATAAAGGATCATTTGAGGCGTTGAATGAACCGGTCCCTCGGATCCTGATCTGTGTGGCTCCTCCAGGCTGTCCTGAAGTATTTGTAACCTGGACCCCGGAGGTTGATCCCTGAAGAAGGTTACCTATATTTGAAACAGGGACATCAGCAAGCTTGTCCATTTTAATAATGCTGGCGGATCCTGCATAGGCTTCTTTTTTCAGAGTGCCAAACCCTGTAATTATCACCTCTTCAAGATTAAATAAATCTTCCTCCAAAGCTATAACCAGTGGAATTTTATCATTGGTTATTTGTACCTCTTTTGTTTTCATACCTACAAAAGAAATAGTCAGAACTGCCTGTTCTCCCGATACGGTAAGCGTAAATTTTCCGTCTTTATCGGACATAGTTGCATTCATTGATGATCCCTTCTCAAGAATTGTAGCTCCGGGTAAAGGCAAATTATCAGACGCAAGGAGAATGGTACCACTTACTACAACCTTTTGCTGGAAAGATAAATTAAGAGTCCTTTCTTCTGAAACTTTATCTTTGTCACTTGAATCATGTATTAAATTACTGATTGAGGCTGAGACCTGAAATGTCTGTAATAAGATCATCACCGTTGTCAGCCAGGCTATTTGTCCTAATTTATTCAGCGTTTGCCCCGATGAAAAACACTGAAAAGTTAATCTTCGCTTCATAATCTTTTGTTGTTAGGTTAGGTTTAATATTTTAAGCATTTTACATCTTCACTTTTTATTGCATTTACCATTAACATTTGCAAATATCTTTGATCATCATTGTATTCACACTTCATCTATACGGGTCAATTTTATTATTTAATATCAAGGGATCATCTGTTTGATCCAATACAAATACAATAGCTTACTCCGGAAGGGTAGCTACAATTTAGATACATACTGTTTCAATAAGCTTCAGTACAGTTATTTGGAATTTACGGAAAGAATGAATATTTTTCTTAGAACTGATTTAAAAATGAAACGAGACTTTCCCCCGAGTGAGCTATACCAAGTTTCTTTCTCAGCCTGGTTCTTGCGACTGTTAATGAATGTAATGATTGATGGGTAATATTTGAGATCTCTTTGGTTGTGAGGTTTAGCTTGAGAAATGCACTTAACCGCCTTTCATTAGGTGTCAGTTCAGGAAAACGTTTTCCCAATGAATTATAATAATCCGGATGAATCTGCAAAAAGGTATATTCAAATTCATCCCACAAATGAGTGTCTGTACTGAATCGAAGGTCTTTAATTATATCCTTAACTTCATTATAAACGACACTTGGTTTATTATTTACAAGTTTAAGGCGATTTTTTATTTCAGTCAAGAGTTCATTCTTTTCAGCAATATTGATAGCTTTACTTACAAGTTCTTTATCCTTAAAATTAACCTCATATTGCAATTGCTGCTTATCCAATTCCAGTGTTTTCTGCTCCAGGTTCTTATGTTTTAATTTAAGCTTTTGGTTCATATAAACAAGAATAAGGAACAGGATTAATAATAGGAGGGTCGTAAATCCACCTATTATATAGTGTCTGTTTTTTTGTTCTGCAAATAGATGGTTATTTCTTTCTTTTTCAAAGTAATACTCCATTTCCATTTGCTCAATCCTTTGCACTGCTTCACGATTTAACAAGCTATCCTTTAGGTTTATATAGGATTTATAGTAAGTCAGTCCTTCTAAATAATCAGAGTTTTCTTCATATAGATCACTCAGGCTTTTTAATATTGTTTTGGTAGTTTCCAAAATTCCGAGTTCCCGGGAAAGAGGCAGTGCTCCTTCATAAGAATCTATTGCTTTTGCGTATTCCTTTTTTTTGAAATAATAATCTCCAAATAACTCCATCGAAATTGCAATGCCTTTTTTGTCATTTAATATGTCAGCCGCATTCCGCCTTTTGTTAAAATAATATAAGGCAGAATCTAATTGATTAATTTCAAGATAAATAGAACCTATATTCCCATAATTAATAGCTGCTTCAGATTCGATGTTCTCGGAAAGATTTATTTGCAGACTCTTCTTATAATAATTCAGTGCCTTATTGTAATCATTCATAAGCAGGTACACAATACCTATATTGTTGTATGAATTTGCAATTCCTGACAGATTTCCAATCTCTTCATTGATCTTGAGTCCTGAAAAATAATAGAACAGTGATTTATCATAGTCATCTTTATATTTGTAAATACTACCCATAACTCTGTAAATAAGTGCTATTCCATTTTTATTATCTAAAGCTTCGTAAAGTTTCAGCCCTGCAAGACATTTTTCTATAGCTTGTTGATAATTTCCAAGAGTTTTATACAGTGAGGCGATCTGATAATAGAGTTGAGCAATTTCCGGATCCAGATTATTTTCTTCATTCAGCTCAAGATAAATATTTATCGCTTCCAAATAATTATTCAGTGCTACAGAAAACTCGTCATAATTATTATAAATGTAACCTTTTGTACTAAGAGCAAATGCCTTTTCCTCAAGGTTTCCGGAACTGCCTGCCTGAGCCAATACTTCCTCCAGTAATTTCAACGCCTGCTTTGGATCCTGTTCCCTTAATTCAAAGGCTATCCGGTTAGTGATCATAGTCTTTTGATCCTTGTCCATTGTCAGATTTAAAGCCCGGTTAAGTGAATCTAATGCTTCGGTCTGTGCTGTTAGCAGGGAAACATTTGGAATAATAATAAAAATGTGAATCAGTATAATAAATAATGCCTTCATTACATTTACACTCTTGCCTTAATCTTAATTCTGAGGCAAAAAAGTTTTGCCTGCGTATTTAATAATTTGGTAAATATCCCGGCTTAAATTTAATAATTTTATTTATCGCCCGGCATTCAGGTATCTGTTTTTCGATTAATTAGGGTATAGATTTAATAAAATATAGATATTCCGATGGCTACAGATTAGAAAGGAACTCATAAATTAATATTTGCCTATAAATAGCTTGAAAAGTAATTATATCTTACGGTAATTTTGGGCAATAAGAATGACTGCTGTTCTTAATAATTTAGTTTTATTTTATTATCTTACCTGTCATTTATAAGATAATCTTATGTTTGTAAACCGTTATATATCAGAAATTTATTTATTTGTTGTTGCTCACAATGTCGGCTTTCTGAAAAGGTTTGCCGGTTTGTAATATTCTTATCTGCCGGTTTTTGAATTTGACATTTCATTCCATTACCTTTATTCGTTGTTATGATAAATGAAAAGCTAATAAATCCTGCCAGCATTGTTGTTGTAGGAGGATCGGACGATATATTTAAACCGGGTGGGAAGGTCCTGAAAAATATTATTGACGGGAAATTCTCCGGTAACCTGTGCGTAGTTAATCCTAATAAGGATATAGTTCAGGGAGTTAAGTCATACAGGGATCTGAATGATATTCCTCCCGCTGATCTTGCGATCCTGGCAATATCCTCAAAGTTTTGCTTACCTGCTGTTGACATTCTCACCAGAAGTAAAAATACCAGGGCTTTTATCATTATCTCGGCGGGCTTCAGTGAGACGGGAGAAGAGGGACGCCGGCTGGAAAAGGAAATTGTTGAGATGATCGAAAGAACCGGAGCCTGTATGATCGGACCAAACTGCATCGGAGTAATTACTCCATCATATCAGGGAGTATTTACCTCACCTGTTCCGAAGCTTAACAACAAAGGATGCGATTTTGTGTCAGGATCAGGTGCTACTGCAGTATTTATCTTCGAATCAGCGATGCCCAAGGGTCTTAACTTTTCCAGTGTATTTTCAGTTGGGAACAGTGGTCAGAACGGTGTTGAGGAGGTTCTCGAATATTGGGATAATACATTTGATCCGGAAAACAGTTCACTGATCAAACTGATTTATGTTGAGAGCATTCAGAATCCCGATAAACTGCTATATCACTCTTCTTCACTTATTCGCAAAGGATGCAGAATTGCGGCTATAAAAGCAGGCACAACAGAAGCGGGTAGCAGAGCAGCTTCCTCACATACCGGAGCAATGGCTTCATCGGATTCTGCTGTTGAAGCATTATTCCGTAAAGCAGGTATTGTAAGGTGCACCGGGCGTGAAGAGCTTACAACTGTTGCGTCTGTTTTTATGCATAAACATCTGAAAGGAAGGAATATAGCTATTGTTACTCATGCCGGTGGCCCTGCTGTGATGCTTACCGACGCTCTCTCTGCAGGAGGTATGAATATTCCTAAAATTACAGGTGAACATCACGATAAGCTGCTTGCGATGATGAGTCCCGGTGCATCGGCAGACAATCCTATCGACCTCATAGCAACCGCCACAAATGCTCAGCTTGATAATGTGATTGAGTATGTCGATAAACATCTTCCTCTTATAGATGGCATGAGTGTAATATTTGGAAGCAACGGGTTAAATGATATGACAGAGATATATGACCTTCTGCACAAGAAAATTTTGGAGTGTGATAAACCTCTTTACCCAATATTGCCTTCAGTAACAAGTTCTTCTAAAGAACTTGAATATTTTCTGAACAAAGGTCATGTAAATTTCCCTGATGAGGTAGGATTGGGAAGGGCATTGACGAAAATATCGAATACTCCTTATCCTGCTGATGATACAATCTTTCTGGAAAATATTAATGTTCCTCTGGTAAGAAAGATTATTGATGATGCTCCTAACGGATATCTTGAACCAGCCATGATACAACAATTGCTTAAAGCAGCCAGCATACCTGTTGTGAAGGAAACAGTTGTTTCTTCCATTGAAGAGCTTCTGAAAGTTGCAAGGGAATCAGGTTACCCTCTGGCATTAAAAGTAGTGGGACCTGTTCATAAATCGGATGTGGGAGGAGTAACTCTTAATATTAAATCAGATAAACATCTGGAGGCAGAATTCAACAGAATGATGCAGATAAATGATGTAAGAGCAGTTCTCGTGCAACAGATGCTTTCAGGGATAGAGCTATTTATCGGTGCAAAATATGAACCACGGTTCGGACATATAATTCTCTGCGGACTTGGAGGGATCTTTGTTGAGGTTCTTGGTGATGTTTCATCCGGACTGGCACCTCTCACATTTAATGAAGCCGGATCTATGATAAGGAGCCTGAAAAGTTACAGGATAATTCACGGAACCCGGGGGAAGGAAGGTATCAATGAAACAAAATTTGCTGAAATTATTGTCAGACTTTCAAGTTTGCTGCGAAATGCTACCGAGATAAAGGAAATGGACCTGAATCCATTAATTGGCAGCTCAGATAGGATTACTGTTGTGGATGCAAGAATAAGAATTGAGAAATGATCTTCATACTGTTTATTGGTTCAAAATAAGTTTTATGGTTATATTCGAACTTTCTAATTTTATTATAAAAGCAATAGAGTCATGATTGTCCATCAGTTATCAGTTTTTCTTGAAAACAAATCAGGACGACTTACCGAAGTACTTGAAGCTCTTGGAGAGGAGAATATCAGGATAACTGCATTAAGTGTTGCTGATTCATCGGAATTTGGAATTTTGCGCCTTATAGTATCCGATCCGGAAAAGGCCAGGGATCTGCTGAAAAAAAATTCATTCACTGTTAATCTTACTGAAGTTATTTCAGTGATGGCTCCTAACGAGGCAAAATATTATGCAAAGGTGTTGAAGATATTATCTGATCTGGAGATAAGTGTTGAATATACATACGCTTTTTCTGTGGGGGCCAAATCAATAATAATTCTCAGATGTAATAACACGGGAGTGGCCATAGAAGCTCTTAAAAGTCATGAAATGGAATTGTTGAAGGCAAGCGATTTATACAAAATTTAGTTTATTATTCACAGGTGGGGATATCATGAAACCAGGTTAATTCATTGTACGAAATATTTTAATATGGAAATATGGAACAGCCATTTCGAGTGTATGGATCGGGATGGATTAAGGAAAGTTCAAAGCGATAGGTTAAAAGATACGGTTGAAAGAGTATATTTCAATGTTCCCTATTACAGGCACAAGATGCAGGAGGCGGGATTAGGTCCGGAAAGCATTCTAACAATCGAAGATCTTTCCAGGTTACCATTTACAACTAAACAGGATCTCAGGGATAATTATCCTTTCGGCTTATTTGCTGTTCCAATGAGTGAGATTGTCAGGGTACATGCATCATCAGGAACAACAGGGAAACCAACAGTCGTCGGATATACTCGCAGCGACATATCAACATGGTCGGAAGTAATGGCGCGTACGCTTACAAGCGCCGGTGCTGACAGAAACGATTTTATTCAAATTGCCTACGGTTACGGACTTTTTACCGGCGGTCTTGGCCTTCACTACGGAGGCGAAAAGATAGGGGCTTCCGTAATACCTATATCGGGTGGCAATACAGTAAGACAGATCCAGCTTATGCATGACTTTGGAACTACTGTACTTGCCTGTACTCCGTCATATGCTCTGTACCTTGCCGAAGCAATTCAGGAAAGCGGGATCAAACGGGAGGAAATAAAACTGAGAACAGGCGTTTTTGGTGCTGAACCATGGACAGAAAATATGCGCAGAGAGATTGAAGAAAAACTTGGAATAAAGGCTATCGATATTTATGGACTTAGCGAGGTGATCGGTCCGGGTGTTGCAAGTGAATGTCTGGTTCAGGAAGGTTTACATATCAATGAAGATCATTTCTTCCCGGAGATCATTGATCCTGTTTCCCTCGAACCTTTGCCTGCAGGAAGTTACGGGGAACTGGTATTTACAACCCTCACCAAGCAAGGATTACCACTGATCCGATACCGGACACGTGATCTGACCAGGCTTATATATGATAAATGCAGTTGTGGAAGAACAATGGTCAGGATGGATAAATGTCTGGGACGAAGTGATGATATGCTTATTATCCGTGGTGTAAACCTGTTCCCTTCACAAGTTGAGAGCGTCCTTCTGGAGATGAGCGAAATCAAACCACACTATATTCTGATCGTTGACAGGATAAATAACCTGGACACCCTTGAACTGAAGGTAGAAGTGGATGAGGCTTTCTTTCAGGATAAAATAAGCCAGCTCGAATCGTTGCAGCAGAAAATCCAGAATAATCTTGAAAACGCACTCGGACTGGGTATTAAGGTAATGCTTGTTGAGCCAAAAGCGATAGAAAGGAGCGAAGGTAAGGCACAACATGTGATTGATAAACGCAAATTTTAATTTTTTATATAATATATGGTCAATATACCTATCTCGCCTGATATAATAAAAAGCATTGCAAATAAACTTGGCACCCCTTCACCGGGATCTTCATCAATTCGTGAAATTGTTCAGCTGGTTAACAGAATTGAGGAAAGCACAGGAATCAGATTCATAAGGATGGAAATGGGTGTACCCGGCCTTCCTGCTCCTTTAATAGGAATTGAAGCTGAAATTGAAGCTCTTAAAAATGGAGTTGCATCTGTCTATCCCAATATTACAGGTATTGATACCTTAAAAAAGGAATCCTCAAGGTTTATAAAACTTTTCCTGGATATTGACCTTGATCCCCGTGGTTGTATTCCTACCGTAGGATCTATGATGGGAGCCATGGTAAGTTTTCTTGTCGCAAACAGGAATGACAGAACAAAAGAAGGAACCCTCTTTATTGATCCGGGTTTCCCCGTTCAGAAGCAACAGGTTAAAATGCTGGGCCATGACTATTATTCATTCGATGTATATAAGTACCGGGGCACGAAACTGAAAGATAAACTTGAATCATATCTTAAAACGGGAAAGATATCTTCCCTGCTCTTCTCAAATCCGAATAATCCTTCCTGGATTTGTCTGACTGAAGAAGAACTGGAAATAATAGGCGAACTTTCGCGAAAATATGACGTTATAGTTATTGAGGATCTTGCATATTTCGGTATGGATTTCAGGAAAGATTATTCGAATCCGGGTGTTCCGCCATTTCAGCCAACAGTTGCCCGTTACACAGATGATTATATTATGCTGATTTCAAGTTCAAAAATATTTAGCTATGCCGGGCAAAGAATCGGCATTATGGCTATCTCGGATAAACTGTTCGAAAGATCTTATCCGGATCTTTTAAGGTACTATTCTACTGAAAAGTTTGGACATTCAGCTATCTTTGGGGCTTTATATGCTTTATCGGCAGGCGTGGCTCATTCTGTTCAGTATGGATTCGCTGCTCTGCTTAAGGCAGTTAATGACGGAGTTTACAGGTTTCGGGACGATGTGAAGGAATACGGAGAAAAAGCCCATGAAATGAAAAAAATGTTTATTTCAAATAATTTTAATATTGTTTATGACATGGATCTTGATGAACCTCTGGCAGACGGATTTTATTTTACCATCTCCTATCCAGGTATGTCAGGTCCCCGGTTATTGGAAGAACTTCTCTGTTATGGAATAAGTTCAATATCCCTTGATATTTCAGGAAGCGACAGGCATGAGGGATTACGGGCTTGTGTTTCCATGGTTTCCAGGGAACAGTTTGGAGATCTTGAATTGAGATTGAAAAAATTTTCAGAGGATCATCCGTTTAATTGATTAAATAGATAAATATATGGCAAAGATTAGAGGTAGTATTGTTGTTGATGTTGAGAGATGCAAAGGGTGCGAAGTATGTATGGTAACTTGTCCAACCGGTACCATTGCGATGGCTAAGGAGGTGAATGGGAAAGGTTATAATTATGCTTTTCCTGCAAACCCTGAGCTGTGTATTGGTTGTGCCAATTGCGCAATGGTTTGTCCTGACGGTGTAATAACAGTTTATAAAACAAAAATTTAGGCAGGTAATGGAAAAAGAATTAAGACTAATGAAGGGTAATGAAGCAGTTGCAGAAGCTGCTATCCGTGCCGGGGTAGATGGCTATTTCGGCTATCCTATTACACCTCAGACTGAAGTTATTGAATATCTGATGGAAGCGAAACCATGGGAGAAAACAGGCATGGTTGTATTGCAGGCTGAGAGTGAGATTGCTGCGATCAATATGGTTTACGGTGGTGCTGCCTGCGGCAAAAAAGTAATGACATCTTCTTCTTCACCCGGTATAAGTCTCAAGCAGGAGGGAATTACATATATTGCTGGAGCTGAACTGCCATGCCTTATAGTTAATGTTGTCAGAGGCGGCCCTGGTCTGGGAACAATTCAACCAGCCCAATCTGATTATTTCCAGGCAACAAAGGGAGGAGGTCATGGCGATTATCATCTCATAGTTCTTGCTCCGGCATCTGTGCAGGAGATGGCTGACTTCGTTGAACTGAGCTTCGATCTGGCTTTTAAGTACAGGAATCCGGTAATGATGCTTTCAGACGGTGCAATCGGCCAAATGATGGAGAAAGTTTACCTGAATCCTCAGAAGGAAAGATCAAAAAATGTTCCAGAATGGGCTACAACAGGCAAACCGGCAACCAGGGAACGAAACATTATTACATCACTCGATCTTGATCCGTTCGCTCAGGAGGAATTTAACAAAAAACTGGTGGCAAAATATGATGAGATAAGGGAAAATGAGGTTCGTTTTGAAGAATTTCAGTGTGAAGATGCTGAATTTCTACTGGTTGCATATGGCACCAGCGCAAGAGTATGTCAGAAATCTGTTCAGCTTGCCAGAAAAGAAGGAATAAAGCTGGGATTACTAAGACCAATTACACTATTTCCATTTCCCACTAAAAGGTTAAACGAGCTTGCCGGCCAGGTAAAAGGTATGCTGTCAGTCGAGATGAGTGCCGGGCAAATGGTTGAAGATGTTCTCCTGTCAGTAAATGGTAAAGTCCCTGTGCTTCATTTTGGGAGAATGGGAGGAATTGTTACAACACCCGAAGAGGTTGTTGAAAATCTGAAATTAAAATTCATAGGAGATTAAATAATGGCTGTAGTTACAGGAATAAAGGAAATAATAAAACCAGAAAACCTGGTTTACAGGAAAACAAATTTGATGACGGAAAATATCCTGTCATATTGCCCGGGATGCGGACATGGAACGGCTCACCGCATCCTTGCTGAATTAATAGATGAAGAAGGGCTTCAGTCGAAGGCAATCGGTGTATCGCCGGTAGGTTGTTCAGTATTTTTATACAACTATATTGATATTGACTGGCAGGAAGCTGCTCATGGACGTGCCCCGGCTGTAGCAACAGCTATTAAGCGACTTTTACCTGACAGATTCGTATTCACATATCAGGGAGACGGAGACCTTGCCGCAATAGGTACCGCTGAGACAATCCATGCATGCAACAGGGGTGAAAATATCCTGATTATTTTTATAAATAATGGCATTTACGGTATGACGGGAGGACAGATGGCACCAACAACATTACCTGGCATGAAATCTTCAACTTCACCTTTTGGCAGGGATATAAAAATGATGGGAAATCCCCTAAAAATGACCGATATAGTTGCGACACTTCCTGGCTCATATTATGTTACACGTCAGAGTGTTCATACTTCCGCTAATGTAAAGAAGACAAAAAAAGCAATCAGGAAAGCCATTAACTATCAGAAACTTGATAAAGGAACATGTCTGGTGGAAATTGTTTCAAATTGTCCTTCAGGCTGGAAGATGACCCCTGTTCAGGCAAATAAATGGATGGAGGAAAATATGTTTGCGTATTACCCCCTTGGAGATCTGAAAACACCGGAAGAATAGTATATACATATTAATCAAGAAATTTCTGAGAAAATGACTGAAGAAATAATTATAGCCGGATTCGGAGGACAGGGTGTCCTTTCAATGGGTAAAATAATGGCATATTCCGCTGTACTGCAGGATATGGAGGTTAGCTGGATGCCATCATACGGACCTGAAATGAGGGGAGGGACAGCAAATGTTATCGTTATAATCAGCAGTGAAAGGATCAGTTCGCCGATTATTAAACGGTTCGATACGGCAATAATCCTGAACCAGCAATCGCTTGATAAGTTTGAAAGCACAATAAAGCCAGGCGGAGTATTGATTTACGACAGTAATGGCATCACAAGGCATCCCGAAAGAAAGGACATTTCGATATATCGCATCGATGCAGCGGAAGAGGCTTCAAAAATGAACAGCCCTAAGATTTTTAATACAATAGTTCTGGGTGGATTCCTTAAAGTTAAACCAATCATTAAACTGGAGAATGTTGTCAAAGGGTTGAAGAAGTCTTTACCGGAAAGATACCATAATCTTATTCCGATAAATGAAAAGGCTCTTGTCCGGGGTGAAAAAATAATAACTGAGGTTCAAAAAGCCGGATAAAATTTTGCCCAATTCTGCAAAACTCAGCTATTTTTCATAGAAATGCATCTCTTTTACGTATTTCCATACCTCCGGAGGAAGGAAATATGACATATTTTTTCCTTTTCTGATTCCGTCCCGGATAAATGTGCCGGAGATCTCCATGAGAGGAGCCTTAACATGGTGGACTTCAGCTTTCATTAACAACTTATTGAGCTGGGGAGATGACGGTTTGTCTGAATCAGGTCGGGGATATACATAAATTTGATAATTACTGACCAGATCATCTGCATTTTTCCATTTATGAAGGGTATAAAGATTGTCTTCACCCATTACAAGACAAAATTCATTCTTTGTATATTTCTCTCTGAGATAAGTAAGGGTATCAATGGTATATGAGGGAACAGGCAGTTTGAATTCAATATCTGTGGCTTTCAGGTTGTCGTTGTCTCCAATGGCAAGCTGAGTCATATACAGACGGTGGTGATCAGCTAACAGAGTTTCTTTCTTCTTTAAAGGATTATGCGGACTTACAACAAACCACACCTGGTTAAGACCTGTAAATTCAGTCATATATCCTGCAATGGCTAGATGTCCAAGATGTACCGGATTAAATGATCCGAAATATAAACCGATTTTTGGCATTAGTTTATTAAGTATTGCTTCCCAAGAAATGATGAAACTATTTTCAAAGTCTCTTCTTTTGCTTTATCCAGCTTGTGATTGACTATTACAGCGTCGAACTGATTGGCAAGATTTATCTCTTCCCTTGCTTTATCAACCCTTATTCTGATTTGTTCATTACTATCAGTTGATCGGGCAATTAACCTGTTTTCCAGTTCTTCAACCGAAGGAGGCATTACAAATATTGCAATAGCATTTGTACCAAATTTCATTTTCAAGCTTATACCACCCTGTGCATCAACATCAAACAAAACATAATGCTCATTTGCCCATATTCTCTTAAGTTCGCTGTTAAGCGTACCGTATAAAATGTCTTTATAGACCTCTTCCCATTCAACGAACTCATTGTTTTTAATCCTTTTTCTGAATTCCGGAACTGTCATAAAATAATAATCTTTTCCATCCTTCTCGTCTCCTCTTATCGGTCTTGTTGTTGCTGATACTGAAAATTCCAGATTCAGATTCATTCCCAGGAGATATTTAACGATGGTTGTTTTTCCTGCACCCGACGGTGCTGATATAATTACCAGTTTTCCTTCCATATTTTTTCAATCACTGTTGATTTTTCTCTTTTGCATTTGTCCTGCTCTTTTTTGCCCCATGTCTCCATAAAAAGGAGATCTGATTGACACTTCTCTGTGAAACTCAGTGCTTCTCTGTGTCCCTCAGTGAAAGTTCCTGTTTTTGTTCTTTATTCTTTATTTCTTTGTTCTTCTTATTACATAATACACAGATATACACGTAGTTGTAATTACATTGCCCCCTGCGCTATGCACCCTGCACCCTGCACCCTGCACCCTGCCCCTGCATCTTGCCCCCTGCACCCTGTACCCTGTACCCTGTACCCTGTACTATCTGCTATAAAACATTCAATGTCTGTTCCTTGATTTTTTCCAGTTCATCTTTCATCATCACCACAAGCTTCTGAATTGATGCATCATTGGCTTTTGAACCTATTGTATTTATTTCCCGGCCTATTTCCTGAGTTATGAAGTTTAATATTTTCCCGTTTGGAGCAGGAGTGGATGTCGTATCAATGAAATAATCACAATGTGTCTTTAGCCTTACTTTTTCTTCATTGATATCATATTTCTCCAGATAGAAAATAAGCTCCTGTTCAAACCTGTTCTTATCTATATTCTCGGAGTTGAGATTTTCTTCAAGGATTGATTTCAGCTTCTCCCGTATCTTGATTATCCTGCCTTCTTCAAAAGTTTCAATCTTTTCAAGAAATGAGAGGATTTTACCAATGCATTTTTTCAGATCAATCATAATTGATTTGCCCTCTTCGATCCGGTAAAGGTCCAGCATTGTTATTGACTCATTGATCTTATTTCTTACAAGGTCCCATTCGGATTCAGGCATCTCCGGTTTCTCTGTTTTCAGCGTATCAGGAAGTTTCATAATCGCGGTAAAAATCTGATCATCAAGATTTATATTGAGATCAGCTGCTATTTCTCTGAACTGGTCATAGTATTTCCTGACTGCAGATTTATTAATAACTGTCACAACTTCATCATCGAGCATATCAAAAAAGATGGAAAAATCAATTTTTCCTCTGTCGAGTCTCTGACTTATCAGGTTTCTGATCTCAGGCTCCTTTTCTTTATAAAGCCATGGGAGTTTTGTATTTAAATCAAGTTGTTTGGAATTGAGAGATTTAATTTCAATCGTTATCTTTTTTTGCGGAGTTTCAGCGATGGCTTTCCCGTAGCCTGTCATGGATTTTATCATCTGTCTATAACTGATTTAGAATGGAAATACAAGATGGATGAAAGTTATGATTTTTCCAGAAATTATGCAACTGCTATTATCTGGGAGGAATTGATCTAGATCCGTCCGAGTTTAATAGTGAAGTGACGCAGAATGGGTGCCTCCCATTTTATTTCAAATCCTCGTCTGATCAGATCTTTTCTTTCATAAACGTTTTTTACTACAGCTGCAGTATAGTCCATATGACTATTTGTGTAGACCCTTCTTGGTATTGCGAGCCTTACCATCTCCAGCGACGGATACCTGTTCTCACGGCTGACCGGATCACGGTCAGCCATCAGAGCGCCAATTTCGATCCCCCTCACACCACCTTCAATATAAAGCTCTGTGGCAAGTACCTGGGCAGGGAACTCTTCCTTTCGGATATAAGGCAGAAATTTCTTTGCATCAATAAATATTGCATGTCCGCCGAACGGCTGTATTACGGGAATGCCATACTCTGTCAACTTCGTACCCAAATAACTTATCTGGTTTATCCTCGATTCAAGATATAAATATTCCGTTCCTTCATAAAGTCCCCTGGCCAGGGCGTTCATATCTCTTCCTGACATGCCACCATAAGTTATAAATCCTTCATACATAATGTTATATGTTGAAGCTTCACGAAAAAGTTCTTCATCTCTGAACCCTATAAAACCACCCATATTCACAATTGCATCTTTTTTGGAACTCATTGTCATCCCATCTGCATAGGAGAACATTTCCCTAACAATTTCCCTTATCTCTCTGTCTGCATATCCATCTTCACGTACTTTAATAAAATAGGCATTCTCGGCAAATCTGGCAGAATCAATAAAAAATTTTATGCCGTATTTGAGAGTCAATTCCCTGACCTTCCTCAGATTGGCCATACTGACCGGTTGTCCTCCTGCAGAGTTATTCGTGATTGTCATTATAACGCATGATATTTTATCAGCGGGATTGGTTCTTAGAATATTTTCCAGTTTTTCGGTATCCACATTTCCTTTAAAAGGATGCAATATTGTGGTATCTGAAGCAGCCTCAATAGTACAATCAACTGCTGAAGCTTTTCTGAACTCTATATGCCCCTTGGTTGTATCAAAATGAGAATTTCCCGGTACAATATCTCCTTCCTTTACCAGCACAGAGAAGAGAACATTTTCAGCTGCTCTTCCCTGATGTGTTGGCAGAAAATAATCGAATCCTGTAATCTCTTTTATAGCTTTTTTCAGTTTATAATAGGAATTTGCACCCGCATAACTCTCATCGCCGAGCATCATTTCGGACCATTGTCTGTCACTCATTGCACCAGTACCCGAATCCGTCAGCAGATCTATATATACCTGTTCTGATTTAAGATTAAACAAATTAAAAGAGGCCTCATTTATCCATTGCTCTCTTTGTTCTTTTGAACTTTTGTAAATGCTTTCAACCATCTTTATCTTAAATGGTTCAGAAAATGGTATGTTCATAATTTATTAATTTTAATGTAATTGAAATTAGCCGTGTTTTGACAACAGTTTAGCATCTTTAATATCAAGGTAATTGTCTTGTTCAAGTCAATACTTCATGACAGGACATTTAGAATCCATTATCAATTTTAGCACCCTGGCAGGTGAGAGGTTAAAAAGAATGTAGCAAAAAAGCTATTGGATTAAATCAGTCTTTAGCTGTCAGATTCCTTTTTGAGCAGAAAAGAAATCCCTGTTTTTGATATTTTTATATATATCAGTCACGCTATTTTGCGTTAGTTAATAAAGACATATCAAGTTAGAATACGGTTTTGGTAAAATTAAAAGTAATTTATGATATATTCAACCGGGGGAAAAAATAAAAAAAATTATTCGCTTATGAGAGGAATATTCATTCGACTGTCATTCATAGTTATCTGCTTAAGTTGTTATATATCAGCCGTCTCACAAAAAAGTTCTGAAAGAACTGAATCTGGCAAGGTATTAATCGATTCTCTGAGAAGAAGCGGAATTATTTTTAATGACAAAACAAGGAAACCTGAAATTATTCTTTCACGGGACCAGGCAGTAAGATTTCTTCTTCAAAGAATTCAACCTCAATATTGGAATGATCCGCAAGATCCTTTCCGGCAGTCTATGGATCAACTCGTATATGAGGCCTCTCACCCCGGTTTTGATTCGGCAGAATATTTTCTTAAAAGTTATCCTTATGACTCTTTGAATATTCCCTGGAATAAATTTTATATCTGGAAATCTCTGCATTTAAAGATTCCGGTCATTTCAGCTCATGAATTATATATCCAGGGAGATTCCTCTGCAACCATAAATATAAATCCGGGAGCTGTTGGAGATTCCCTCTTTCTCAAATCGCAGATACATCAAAACAAATTGGTAATTAAAGATGCAATTGGATTGAAAGATACAACTATAATGGTTGTTGTTGATACTCTTAATGAAGTTACCTCATCTGTGAAAGGATTTCCCTTCAGGCATTTCAGCTTTCCCTACCAGAGCGATTCGATAAGGATCGCAATTGAAGTCCTTTTAAATTATCTGGATAATCGAGATTCAACTATAATAAACTTCACCGGGATTGATAATAGTGTAACTTCAGTATTGATGAATTCGAATTCGGATAAGATGGTCCGATTCTGGCTGAAAAATGAGTTCTCCGATTCCGTTACGATCTGGATTGAAAACCCGGCCAGAAATACAATTGGCCTCTATCTTGAAAAAGGAGTAAATATCAGAAGACCGGTCAGGCAGGGAAACTATTCTGAGGCTAAAATCAATGTACCGTCGCTGGATAATTCCAGATTGCTTGAAGTCCAGGAGATTTTGGTAAAACATCAATTTTGGAAATACAGGACCGAAAGTAATTTTGTACTAAGCCAGTCTGCCCTGTCGAACTGGGTGAAAGGAGGGGAGAACAGTATTGCTACAGCAATGGATGTTACTGCTTATTCAGATTATAATAATAAACCAATGAAGTTATCATCGAATAATTTTATCCGTTTAAAACTCGGATTTCTTAAATCAGGAACGGATCCCCTTCGAAAAAACCTCGACCTGCTGGAAACTAATTCAAAATTAAACCATAAAGCATTCGGTAAATTTGATTTCAGTGCAATTATGCTTTTTAAGACCCAGATAGCCCGTGGCTACAATTACACTAAAATAAATGACAGGGATACAGCAACGCTGGTATCGAAATTCATGAGTCCCGGAATATTAACAATTGGTTTAGGCCTTGATTATAAACCGGATAAGAATACATCCATAAACTTTTCACCTTTGTCATATAAAGGGACTTTTGTCAGGGATACTGTCAGAATTGACCAGACCAAGTATGGTATCGCTAAAGATAAAAGATCATTGAATGAACCTGGAGCCAGTTTTATGATCTCAAATATATTCAAACCTTTTAAAAATGTATCTGTTACTAACCGGCTGCAGCTCTTTACAAATTATATTCATAACCCTCAGAATATTGATGTTGACTGGGAAATGATTGCTGTGGCAAACCTCAACTGGTTCACTGATGTGCGTTTCAACACGCATCTCATTTTTGATGATGACACCAGGACCGTTGAGCTTGGAAAAGATAAAATGCCGGTTTTACGCCCTGACGGGACTGAGAAAAAAACTGCCAGGATACAATTTAAAGAGATGCTTGGATTTTCGCTGGTATTCAGATTTTAGAATTTGAACCTTTACAAAGGGGCTATAAGTCTTTCTGATAGATCCTGAATTTCTTCACTACCCGGCAGCCGACTCTTTCATATTCGCTTCTCATCTTTGCATTATCTTCAAGTACGAGATGGCTGTCTAATGTGTCCATCTTATGCTTAATACCTGATTGAAGTATCTTTACACCCATTAATACATCGAGCCCTTTTCCCCGGTACTCTTTCTTTACGCCACCAAGCATCATCAGTAATTTTTTTGATCTTTTTGAATCCCTCAGGATCTTGAAAATCCCGAAAGGGAGTAATTTCCCTTTTGCTTCTCTTATTCCTTTGCTGAAATCAGGCATTCCTACGGCAAAACCTACAAGGACCCCTCCCGATTCAATTACTTTAATGAATTTTGGATCGAGTATTGGCAGATAACGGGCAGCAAAATCTGTCTTTTCCTTATCGTTCAGTGGCACAAAACCGTATATTTCTGCAAATGTCTGGTTCATTAGTTCCAGAACACTAATAATATATGGTTTAAGTTCCTTTTTGGAACTGAATTCAATGATTTTGTATTCTTTGTTATTGTCAACCCTTGTAAGCACTTTTTCATATATTTCAGGCAATTTATCAGGCAACTTACCAAGGTAGTTTACAAGATCAACCTTTTTTTGGTATCCTTCATCCTCAATGAGTTCAGGCATATATGAAGAATTGTTCGGAGAAGTCATAAATTGAGGATATTCAAATCCTTCTATCTGAAATCCCTGAGGATCCTTATCTGAAAATCCAAGAGGTCCGATGATCTTTACCATCCCGTTCTGTCTGGCCCAATCTTCCACTCTGGAAAGAAGCGTATGAAATACCTCCTTGTCATTATAGCACTCCATGAAACAGAATCGTCCATGCTGTTCATTATTAATGCTATTGTACCTTTTATTAATGATACCCATTATCCTCCCTACAGGTTTGTTATCTCTGTATGCCAGTAGAAGTATTGCATCTGCATACTGGTAGGATTTGTTTTTCTTCTTATCGTATAACTCCCACTCATCCATGTAGATAGGAGGAAGCCAGTCAGGTTCATTCTTGTGAACTTTTTCAGGCAGATAAATGAATTCACGTCGGTCCTTTTTGGTAAGCACCTCTTTAATAACTAGTTCCCCCATATTTTTTTATAAGATGCAAAGTTAAATAAACAATAAACTAATTTTTCGCGGTGAAATATAATAATATTTATCGGTATCTGAAAAAGAGGTCCAATATAACAAGAATTGCAAAAAGTATACTTGCTATACCGTTAGTAGTTCCAAAAGCTAAAGTAACTTTGCTGATATTATCATGTTTTACAATGCTGTGCTGGTAGATCAGTAATGAGGTAAATATTGCTGCTCCAGTCCAGAACAGAAATCCTCCATTTTCTGTAATGCCTGCAAGAACAACAAGGGAAAAAGTTATGAGATGGACAACTATCGAAATATTGAGAGCTTTCTTTCGGCCTGTGGCAGATGGTAATGAATAGAGTTGGTTTGACCTGTCAAACTCATCATCCTGAAGCGCATATATTATGTCAAATCCACTTACCCATGTAAGTACAATAAGTGAATAAATCAGGGGAATGAGGCTGAATGAACCTGTTACTGAAATGTACGCGCCAATTGGCGCCAGGCTGAGCCCTAATCCTAATACAAAGTGACAAAGAGAAGTAAACCTTTTCGTCAGGCTGTATCCCAATATCACAAGAAGGGCTACAGGTGAAAGAAAAAGAGTTAGTCTGTTAATGACAGCTGTGGTAATTATGAAGAGTACAGTATTAATTATAACAAATGCTGCAGCAGCCTCTGGTCTGATAATTCCTGATGGCAACTCCCTGTTTTTTGTTCTTGTGTTAAGAGAGTCAAATTTTCTGTCGACCAGTCTGTTGAATCCCATTGCGGCATTCCTGGCGAATACCATGCAAAGAATGATCAGCAAAAGCAGCCGGGTACTGAAATCATATTTTCCCTGTGAGATTGCAAGAAAAAAACCGATAAGGGCAAAAGGCATTGCAAAGACAGTGTGACTGAACTTTACAAAGGATAAATAGTTTCTAACGGATCCTAATAGTTTGGTCATTTATCAAGAAGCTTCCTGTATATTTCAAAGTTTTCATCATCGTATGCAATAAATATTACCTTCTCAGGATAGCTGTTTTTTGTCAGGAATCTTTTGGTTTCATTTACAGCAATCAATGCAGCCATATCTTTCGGGAAGCGGTATACGCCAGTTGAAATTGCAGGAAATGCTATTGTTTTAATCTTATTCTTGTTTGCAATTGACAGACTCGTCTGGTAGCAGGATGCGAGTAGCATGTTTTCATCACGGAGACCTCCGTACCATACAGGTCCAACGGTGTGAATAACATATTTTGCCTTCAGTTCATATCCCTGAGTTATTTTTGACTGGCCCGTCTCACAACCGTTCAGCATTTTGCATTCAGCAAGAAGACCGGGTCCGGCAGCCCTGTGAATAGCTCCATCCACACCACCACCTCCGAGAAGTGAGTTATTAGCTGCATTTACAATTGCATCAACCTCCAGCAATGTAATATCACCTTTTATTATTTCAACATCTTTCCTCTTCATTATGTCACCTGATATGTGCATTAAGTTCTTTTTCAAAAGCCCTGATCAGATTACCCATGACTTTGTCGATATTCTTGTCGGTCAATGTTTTCAGATCATCACGTAATATAAAACTGACTGCGTAGGACTTTTTGTTTTTTCCAAGAGAATCATTTTCATATACGTCAAAAAGATTTACCTCATGAAGAATATTTTTTTCTGTTTTGAATGAAATATCCCTCACCTGGCTAAATCTGACTTCCCTGTCAAGAAGCAATGCAAGGTCGCGACGTACGGATGGAAATCTGGGAAGCTCAATAAATGAGACGGAATGAGTTTTTACTATTTTTAGTAAAAGATCCCAGTCAATATGACTATAATAGACATCCTGGCCAATATCAAACATCGCGAGATAGCTTTTAGAAACACGTCCGGTTTCTGCAATAACCTTATTATTAATGATATATGTTATTGACTCAGCGAAGTATTTTTTATCTGATTCACTATTGGACAGGTATTCCGGTTTAATGCCAAGCCTGGAAAGGATCATTTCTACTGCAGACTTACTATGGAAGAAATCGGTAGGTTGGCTCTTATTGTTCCAGCTTTGCCTGCTGATATCACCGGTCAGGAAGAGATCGAGCGAGGCTTTTTCAGTATAGTTTTCAACCTTCGGTATTGATTGTCCGGGTTTGTTGTAAAAATAACAGTGTCCGAACTCATAGAATTTAAGATCAGCATTCTGCCGGTTAATGTTCCAGATAACCGAAGCAAGGCCTCCAAACAATAGTGTTTGTCTCATAGAATTCAGATCTGAGCTTAAAGGATTTGCCAGCATAACAAGCTGATCTTTATTGAAATCGCTGCCATTATCATACCAGTTCGATGGATTTAAAGAATTGCACATAATCTCATCGAACCCGTTATCGGAAAGAAGATCAGAAATAATATTCACGATCTTTTCCTTATCCGGTTTTTCAGGATATGAAAGAGTTGAATTAACATGATTGCTTATTTCTACATTGTTATATCCGTATATCCTCAGGATTTCCTCAATAACATCGGCTTCCCTCTTTACATCAACCCGGTATATGGGTATCTCAAGAGTCAGGTTATCCCCGGCTGACTTCTTAATTTCTATATCTAACAACGCAAGTATATGCCTGATAACATCTCTGTCAATAGTCTTGCCTATAAGCCTGTTGATATTGTTGAAATTAACTTCAATCTGAGTGTTTGTGAGAGGTACCGGGTATATATCAATAACAGCTGAAGAAATTTTTCCGCGGGCTATCTCTTTAATAAGCATTGCTGCTCTCTTCAGGGCCCATGGTGCCATTTCAGGATCTGCACCCCGTTCAAACCGGAAGGAAGCATCAGTCTTCAATCCATGCCTTTTTGAAGTTTTTCTGATTGCAACAGGATTGAAATAAGCGCTTTCGAGGAATATATTTGTTGTTAAACCTGTAACTCCTGATTTTATTCCTCCAAATACTCCTGCAATACACATGCCTTCATTCGGATTGCATATCATTAGATCGCGTGCTGAAAGACTCCTTTCAACTGCATCGAGAGTTATGAATTTGCTTTTGGCCGGCAGATTCCTGATGATAACCTTTTTGTTATAAATTTTATCAGCATCAAAAGCGTGTAAAGGTTGTCCTGCCTCCAGTTGCACAAAGTTGGTGATATCAACCACATTATTTATTGGATTAAGGCCAACCGCTCTAAGCTTATTTTTAAGCCATTCCGGTGATTCTCCTATAATTACGTCGCTGATAGTTATTCCCGTATACCTTGGACAATCGGTAATGTTTTCAATGGAAATTTCATAGGTATTATCGTAATTATCAGGTTTGAATGCTGCCACAGAAGGAAGAACAGCCTTCTCTTTCATATCTGAATTGATGTTAAGGTAGGCGGCAAGGTCTCTCGCAACACCAAAATGTGAGCCGCCGTCGATCCTGTTGGGGGTCAGTCCAATCTCAAAAACAAAATCACTCACTATCTTAAAGTACCTGCTTGCCGGAGTCCCTGGTACAGCATCTTTGTCAAGAACCATAATTCCCTCATGATTTTTACCCAGTCCAAGTTCATCTTCAGCACAGATCATCCCTTCAGATACTTCTCCCCGTATCTTCGACTTTTTAATTTCAATACTTTCATCACCCTTGAAAACCAGGGTACCTACAGTAGCAACGGGTACTTTTTGTCCGGCTGCAACATTCGGAGCTCCACAAACGATCTGAAGCGGATGTGCTGAGCCTATATCCACAGTAGTCACAGAAAGTTTATCGGCATCAGGATGCTTTTTACAGGTCAGTACTTCACCGATAACAACACCTTCAAGACCACCCTTTACCGATACCCATTCATTCATTCCTTCTATCTCAAGTCCGATACCTGTTAGTATCTCTGCTACTTTTGCAGGAGCCAGATCAATTTTTAAATAATCCTTAATCCAGTTATACGAAATCTTCATTTCTTGGTCTAGGTTAAATTTTCCAAAGTAAGACTGCAAAAGTAAGGATTTTTAAAATATCAGAATTAAAGAGTTCACATATAAAACTGAATCAGTTTCTATGGAATGTATTTTAAAGCTATAGCTTAATAAGACCTTATGATGGATTTTATGCTTTCAATACCAGAAGGGGAAAAGTTATTGAATAAAGAGTAACTAAGCAGCCTTATGTACCATTCCCGATCAGATTTGCAGCTTCATTTCATAAAATGCTGATAGTAGGTGCAGTATAGGTTGAAACTGAAGAATGATTTATTCAGGCAGCTTTAGTTTCAATAGCTGTTGCCTGTATTAAATATCAATCTCACGGATGTTTCTAATTTGTCTATATTTGCAGTTCAAACTCTTAAAATATATGGTTGTTGAAAAAGACGATAAACTGATTCTTATAACCAATGATGATGGTTTATATGCTGCCGGACTTAAAACTCTTCTGGAAGTTATGGAGGAATTTGGAAAAATAGTTCTTATATCCACTAATGAAAGCATGTCAGGTATGTCGCAGGCCCTTACGGTTAAAACACCTTTGAGGGTCAAACTTTTGGAGGAGAATGAGAAGCACAGGTTTTATGCCTGCAACGGAACACCAACCGATAGTATTAAACTGGCAATCAATCAGCTGGTTGATAGAACTCCTGACTGGGTGGTTTCCGGGATAAATCATGGTTCAAATGCATCGGTCAGTGTACTCTATTCAGGTACTATGGCAGCTGCAATTGAAGGATGCCTTTATGGCATCAGTTCGGTAGGCTTTTCTCTTAATAATTTTTCACCTACTGCAGATTTTAGCATTTGTAAAAAATATATCAGGGTGGTAATGAAGAAGATTGCGTCAGAACCACTTCCTCAGGGAATATGTCTGAACGTTAATATTCCGGCCGCTAAGAAGGAGGAGATAAAGGGAATTAAGATTTGCAGGCAGTCAAAAGGGAACTGGAGAGAAGAGTTTGAAAAGAGAAAAGACCCTATGGGAAAAACTTACTACTGGCTTACAGGGATTTTCCAGAATCATGAACCAGAGGCTACTGATACAGATGAATGGGCAATCGCAAACAATTATGTTTCGGTAGTTCCCGTTACTGTAGATATGACAGCCCACTGGTATATAGATAACCTTAAAGCACGTTTTAAAAAATGACACTTTATGAAAAATACGATAAGGTTATAACAGGAGTAATTTCAGGACTAATATTTCCTTTTATAATCGGATTGATTGTTTATTTATTTTCGGCAGGTCATCTCTCTGTTTCTTCATTTCTGACCCGGATAGCGAATTCAAATATCATAACACATTCCATAAGCCTGTGTGTATTCCCCAACATAGTTGTATTTCTTCTTTTTAACAGGTTCGACATGCTTCGTGCCTCACGCGGAATGCTGGCAATTACTATTTTCTGGGCAATAGTTGTTTTTGGACTAAAGTTATTTTAATGAGATATTTTATTATTGCAGGAGAACAGTCGGGTGATCTTCACGGATCAAATCTGGTCAGAGGACTGTTGGATGCAGATAAAAGTGCGGAGATATTCTGCTGGGGAGGCGATCTGATGGAATCGGCTGGTGCTACTCTCCTTGTACACTACAGTAGACTGGCATTTATGGGCTTTGTTTCAGTTATCAGAAATCTCGGTACAATTTCAAAAAATATGAATCTTTGCAAGCATCAGATAATTGAATACAAACCTGATGTCTTAATTTTTATTGATTATCCCGGATTTAATCTTCGTATAGCTGAATTCGCAAAAAATGCAGGATACCGGACTTTTTATTATATTTCTCCCAAGCTATGGGCATGGAATGAGGGCAGAGTAAAGAAAATCAGGAAATTTATTGACCGGATGTTCATAATTTTTCCGTTTGAAGTGGATTTTTATAAAAAGCATGGAATTACAGTTGAATATTATGGAAATCCGCTTGTTGATGAGATTGAAAAAAAGATCAGTTCTTTGCCGTCAAAGGAAAATATTTGTGGTTACCTGGGTATTGAAGATAAGCCAGTCATTGCATTGCTTGCAGGGAGCCGTCGGCATGAAATAGAGCTTATCCTTCCGGAAATGTTAAAGGTTGTTTCACATTTCCCTGAATACCAGTTTGTTCTCGCCGGAGTGAAAAATATTCCGGATGAACTCTATTTGAATTTAATTGGCGATGTGTCTGTAAAACTGATTAAAGAGAAAACCTATGAGATACTCTATACATCACAGGCTGCACTTGTTGCATCCGGTACTGCAACTCTTGAAGCTGCACTTTACGGCGCCCCGCAGGTAGTCTGCTATAAAGGTGATTTTTTCTCAATGGTTATTGCATGGATGGTGATAAAAGTTAAATATATATCGCTTGTTAATCTGATAATGAACTCGGAAGTGGTTCGGGAACTTGTCCAGTATGAACTAAATGAGAAAAATATCATTGCAGAACTCAGGGCAGTTTTGCCGGGTGGTGAAAAGAGAGAAAAGATCTTATCAGACTATGATATACTGAGGAAAATCATAGGGAAATCAGGTGCCTCAGACAGGATAGCCAAAGAGATGGTTGAGGAATTGAAGAATGCACATAAAGAAGGATTATAATGAGAATGGAAAAAACATTGAATGGTTACCTGATCCGGCGCAGCTCAGGTCACCCCTGGTCTGAAAGAGTAAAATTTTTAAAGCATATTCATTACACATTTCAGGATAGGAGCGTATGCAAAGTTTGAGGATATTTACGGTACTGATTTTAAGTGTAATTAGTACACTTGTTTCCGCGCAGGTTAAAATCCGACTTTTTTCCGGCAGATCTCCTGAATCAGTAACTTTTCGTGTGATCCGGGGTAAATACCAGTTAAACTCTTTTAACGGGAGGAACATAAATTTGTCTCAGGCCGATCTTGTACTGATCTCTAAATTTGAGGGTAAACTCGCCATTAAAACAAGGAATGAAGCAGGTTTTGTATGTGACTCAGTTATAATCTCAGCATTAAAAGGAGATGATTCATTTTCACTAAGATTGAACGGAGCAAATCCATTATTGCAAAATTATTATGGTGATCTTAAGTGTTTTCCTGATATGGAGACACTTGTTCTGATAAATGTCACCGACATTGAAAAATATATTGCAGGTGTTGTATGGACTGAGGGTGGCAGCGGAAAAAATATTGAATATTTCAAAGCCCAGGCGGTCATTGCCAGGACATATCTGTTCAAATACTTTGACAAGCATCTTCCTGATCGGTATAATCTATGCGATGACATACATTGCCAGTCCTTTAAGGGCTTATCTCCCGATACTGTCATTAACAAAGCGTCCTATGAAACCAGGGGCCTTGTCATTCTTGACAGGGATAGTTCTTTAATAATGTCTGCATTTCATGCAAACTGTGGTGGAGAGACTTCTTCCTCCGACGATGTCTGGCTGACAGGCTTGCCATATCTGAAAAGGGTAGTTGATCCGTACTGTCTTAATTCAAGAAATGCCATATGGGAAAAAAGTATAAGTCTGAATGAATGGCTTAGATTTCTTAAGGAATCGGGGTATAAGGGCAAAACAGATGATCCCTCGGTTTTCAGCTTTACGCAGGGATCAAGGCTGACTGACTATAAAATAACTTCATATGCAATTCCGTTAAAAACCTTAAGAAGTGAAATGAATCTGAAATCAACTTTTTTTTCAGTATTTGCAGAAGGTGATTCAATTCACTTAAAAGGAAGGGGATACGGACATGGTGTTGGACTTTGTCAGGAAGGAGCGATGGTGATGGCAGAAAAGGGATTCAAGTATCTGCAGATACTAAATTTTTATTATACAGGTGTTTTTATTTCGGATATAAAAAATGCAGTAATTTTAACTTCAAGAAATTACCTGCTGACCCAATGATGTGGCTTTATAATCAGAACTGAATTAAGGGATGGCAAATCATTTTCAAAATCAAACGGTGAGAAACAAATGAAAAGGATTATTACTCCGTGACAAAGGCCGGTGAGCTGGTTTGATAAGGTATAGACATGCAATTAGTTGTAACAGAACTTTAGAAAATTTATCAGATGTTTGCGATTTTCAGAAAGGAGATAAGCGGTTTTTTCAGCAGCCTGACAGGTTATATCGTTATAATAGTTTTTCTCCTGGTTAATAGTCTCTTTATGTGGGTATTTCCAGGTGAATGGAACATATTTGACAGCGGTTATGCGGGACTGGATACACTGTTTTTTCTTTCTCCATGGGTGTTCCTTTTTCTGGTACCGGCCGTAACAATGAGAATGATCGCTGAAGAAAAAAGACTGGGAACAATAGAGCTGATCTATTCCAGACCTATAACCGACAGGGGTATTATTTACGGTAAATACTTCGCTTCAGTCAGCCTGGTGCTTCTGGCACTTGTGCCCGGACTTATCTATTATATTTCAGTTTACCGGCTTGGCGCCCCTCCGGGGAATCTGGATAAAGGAGCGATATTGGGAGCTTTTATCGGACTTTTTTTTCTTGCTTCGGTTTATGCTTCTGTCGGTATTTTCGCTTCAGCTATTACTGATAACCAGGTAATTGCATTCATTTCTGCAGTACTGATCTGCTTCTTCCTTTTCATGGGATTTGACTCTTTCGCATATCTGCCCGGATTAAAAAATCTCGACGAATTTGTGATACGACTTGGTATTAATGAGCATTATAAATCTATAAGCCGGGGAGTTTTAGACCTTCGGGATGCTGTCTATTTCATGGCTGTAGTTGCTATTTTCAATGAAGCTACAAGGCTGGTTCTCTTATCGCGTAAATGGATGAAAAAAAATTAGCCATGAGAGATTCAGGAAATGGTAAAAGCATAAAATTCCGCAGCTGGCTTCAATTTATAACAGCTGTTGCCGTGATTATCCTTCTTGGTCTGGTCAGTTCGTTATTCAGGTTCAGGTTTGACCTTACCGAAGATAAAAGATATACTCTTTCGGTACCTACACGAAAGGTGCTTTCAGGCATAAAAAATGATATATATATACAGGTTTACCTCGACGGGGAGATGCCAATACCTTTAAAACGCCTTAAAAGATCTGTCGGGGAGATGCTTGATGAATTCAGGATAGCATCACGGCGAAAAATTGACTATGAGTTTATTAATCCTTCTGAAGGAGGCGATGCGAAACAAAGAGAAGTCAGGTATACAGATCTTGTGAATAAAGGATTGATTCCTATCGACCTGAGAGCAAGCGACGCCGAAGGTGGTTCGACTGTTAAGAGAATCTTTCCGGGAATGATAGTAAACTACAACGGGATCGAGGTACCGGTAAACTTTCTGAATAATTCAACACCTTCCTATGAAGAGAATATTCTTCGTTCAGTTGAAGGCCTTGAATATGAGATGATTCAAACAATTGCCACATTAAGTTCCGATACAATATACAAGGTTGCGTTTTTAGAAGGACAGGGCGAATTACCTGAGGCCGAAACCGCTGATATTACAATGAACCTGGCCAGGTTCTTTACAGTCGACCGGGGAACAATCGGAGGTAAACCAGGTGTTTTAAACAGTTATGCTGCCATCGTAATTGCAGGACCAGAGAAAGAGTTCAGTGAACCGGATAAATTAGTTATCGATCAGTATATAATGAACGGAGGCAAAGTATTGTGGCTTTTTGATGAGGTGGCTGTAAATTCCGATAGTCTTAATTACGGTGAAACAGTAGGGCTTTATCGTCCGTTAAATATTGAGGACCAGTTGTTCAGGTATGGGGCGCGCGTGAATCCTGTTATCGTTCAGGATCTTGATTGCCAGGTGATCAGGCTGAGAGTTACAGGAGCAGATGGTCGTTCACAATTCGTTCCGGCACAATGGCTTTATTATCCCCTGCTGAATCCTTCACCGGTGCACCCTATAACAAGAAACCTGAATAAGGTGAAGGGTGAATTCACAAATGATATTGATACTGTGGGTCTCGATCCGTCAATAAAAAAAACAATACTTCTGTCAACTTCTAAATTCAGCCGCACACTTTCACCACCTATAATGATAAGCCTTAAAGAAGCTGAATTAACTCCTGATGAAAAGGAATTTAATAAATCCTATCTGCCGGTGGCTGTTCTGCTTGAGGGAGTTTTTCCTTCAGCTTTTAAAAACAGGATGATAAGCAGTTTTATGAATGAAAAAAATCTCAGAATTATACCTGAAAGCAGGAAAACAAAAATGATAGTTATAGCCGATGCTGATATAATAAGAAATGAAGTCAGGAGAGTCGGACTGGAAGAATCGCCTCTTCCGCTTGGTCAGGATAAATACACAGGTCAGATGTACGGAAACAGGGATTTTCTTATCAATTGTCTTAATTATCTTGTAGATGATCACGGGATCATGGAACTCAGATCAAGAGAGCTGAAGTTAAGGCTTCTGAACACCGGAATGATTAAAACCGAAAAACTGAAATGGCAGCTTATTAATATTGCCGGTCCGGTATTAATAGTTGTTATTGCGGGTCTGCTTTATGGATATTTCAGAAGAAGAAAATACACAATGTTCTGATTAACTGATTTGAAAAGCGTTATAACTGTTGGCGGCTCATAAACTGAACAATAAGAAATGAAGAAAACTATATTGAGAGGTGCGTTTGCGGCAGTAGTACTCCTTTTGCTTTTACTGCTTTTATTTAAGAACAGGTCACCATTCGGTAAGAATAACAGCTCATTTGCCTCCAGTCCTCATACAGAAATTACGAAGATTGAATTTTCAGAAGGAGGGCAACGATTGTCTCTTGAGAATAGGGACGGCAAATGGCTTATAAACGGCAGAAATGAAACAAGAAAAAGCAGTATCCTTTTTATTCTGAGAGTTCTGAAGGAGATGAGGATAAAATCTCCGGTTTCACCGGAGCTGTTTAAAAGCGAGATCACAGGCAAAGGGATCGATCCGGTCAGGGTAAAAGTATTTGAAAAAAGAAAACTTCTTAAGACGTTTCTGGTATATAAAACTGCATCAAATACTTACGGAAACATTATGAAGATAAGGGAAAGATCAAAACCCTTTATAGTTTATGTACCTGGCTTTGAAGGTGATATTGGTTCGGGTTTCTCACTTAACGAATTGTACTGGCAACCTTATACGGTTTTCAATCTGCTGCCTTCTGAAATAGTATCGGTTGATTTTGAAAACCTGACAGATACAGCAAACTCTTTTTCGATTTTCAACAGAAAACATATATATTCATTCACAGTCGGTCACAGGAATATTACAGGCTGGGATTCAGCTCTTGTCGCCCGCTATCTCTCTTATTTTACATGGATTCCCTTCGAATCGTGGGCTCTGAATATGAGTGAAAAAGAGAGAAAAGAGATTGAATCGCGGCAACCTCTTTACAGGATAACAGTGAACACAACAGACGGGAAAAAGACTGTTCTGACTTTATGGGAAAAACTAATGGGAGAGAATGGCTCCAAAACTGTTGACAGTGACAGGTTATATGGAAAAACACAAAACAGGGATGAGCTTTTTGTTATCAGGTATTTTGATATCGACCCTTTAATTAAGAAGAAGTCATATTTCTTCCGTGAATAATTTTTGTTTGAGGTAATAGTTTTTTTTTGTAATATTGGTAAATTAGATTTGTATTGGATAAATGGTTTAAATCATTCATTCAGACGCAGATAAAATATTTGAAATTAATTAAATCAACCTAAAACGATACCAATATGAAATTTGTAGTATCCAGTTCGGAACTTCTGGGTCATCTGCAGGCTATAAGCAGGGTAATCAGTTCGAAAAATACGCTTCCGATACTTGACAATTTCCTTTTTAATCTTTCGGGAAACGATCTTGAGATTACTGCTTCAGATCTCGAATCAACTCTGATTACCCGAATGAAGCTTGAAAACACCGATGGAGACGGCACAATTGCCCTTCCGGCAAGAATATTGCTTGAAACTTTAAAAGAGTTTTCGGTTCAGCCTCTGACATTTGACATTAACATGGAAACAATGGCAGTGGTTATCAGCTCTGAAAATGGTAAGTTCAATGTTGTAGGGCAGAATGGTATCGATTTTCCTGCATTACCTTCTATAAAAAATGATAAGAAATTTGTATTCAGTATTACGGCTGAAGTTCTGCTGGCAGGTATCACAAGGACTCTTTTTGCTACTGCTGATGATGAGCTTCGTCCTGTAATGGGTGGTATCTTCGTTGAAGCATCAATAGATAAAATTACATTTGTAGCATCCGATGCTCATAAACTGGTAAGATACCAGAGGACAGATGCACATGCTGATGATAATGCTTCTTTCATTCTGCCAAAGAAACCTGCTTCTCTGCTTAAGAATATTTTACCCAGGGAGGAAGGTCCTGTATCAGTTGAATTTGATGATAAAAACGCATTTTTTAATCTGAGCGACTATAAGGTTGTCTGCCGGCTTGTTGAAGGCAATTATCCGAATTATAATTCAGTAATACCAAAGAATAATCCCCGTAAAATCACTATTGACAGGGTTGAATTCTATAATACTCTCAAAAGGGTTTCTGTATTCTCAAATCAGGCAAGCAATCTTGTGAAACTGCAGCTTAAGGGCAATCAGGTTACAGTGTCTGCTCAGGATATCGATTTTTCTATATCCGCGTATGAGAGAATTAAATGTCAGTATGAAGGAGAAGAGATTGAAATAGGTTTCAAATCTGTCTTTCTTCTTGAGATTCTGTCTAATATTGCATCACAGGATGTTATGATTGAACTGGCCGATCCTACCAGAGCCGGTCTTTTCCTTCCCGTGTTGACTGAAAATGAATCTGAAGATCTGCTGATGCTGCTAATGCCAATGATGATAAATGCCTGACCTTTGAATCTGAACCTTAAAAAACCTATTGCATTTATTGATCTCGAAACTACGGGGATAAATGTTACAACCGATCGGATAGTTGAACTGTCGGTACTTAAGATCAGTCCAAGCGGAAAGGAAGAGTGGATGACAACCCGTGTGAATCCGGAAATTCCCATTCCTCCAAAAACCACCGCCATACATGGCATAACAGATCAGGATGTATTAAATGCTCCTACATTCAGGGAAGTTGGTAAAAAACTGGCCGTTTTCCTTGAGGGCTGCGATCTGGCAGGCTATAATGCAGTCAAATTTGATATCCCTGTTCTTGCTGAGGAATTTCTTAGGGTAAATATCGATTTTAATTTCAGAAAGCGCAGATATGTTGATGTCCAGATAATCTTTCATAAAAAGGAACAACGTACACTGTCTGCTGCTTACCTGTTCTATTGCAGAAAAGAGCTTGAAGGGGCTCATGGTTCCAAAGTTGATACTGCTGCCACTTTTGAGATCCTGAAATCCCAGCTCGACAGGTACAATGATCTGGAAAATGATATTGATAAGCTGGCTGATTTCAGTTCCTTTAACAATAATGTTGATTTTGCCGGAAGAATAATACTTGATGAAAATGGGGTTGAAATATTTAATTTCGGCAAGCATAAAGGGAAACCTGTTGAGATGGTATTTAATAGTGACCCGGCATATTATTCATGGATGATGAATGGCGAATTTCCTCTCTACACAAAAAAAGTACTCACTGAGATTAAATTAAGGTCATTCGGCAAGACTCAGGTATAAAATGAAGATAATTTGTATAGGACTCAACTACAGGAAACATGCTATGGAAATGGGTTTGCCCATTCCTGAAGAACCTGTTGTATTTCTTAAACCCGACTCTTCGATACTGAAAAAAAATAAACCATTTTTTTTACCGGATTTCTCTGAAAATATTCAATATGAGGTTGAGGTGGTAATAAAGATAAGTAAGCTTGGAAAAGGAATATCTGCAAAGTATGCACATCGTTATTATGATGAACTCACACTTGGTATTGATATAACTGCCCGTGATCTTCAGTCACGACAGGCAAAAGCCGGAATGCCATGGGAAATTTCTAAATGTTTTGATGGTGCTGCTCCTATAGGTGAATTTATTCCTGTTGATAGTGTAAAGGATATAGGTAACCTTGATTTCAGACTTGAGATAAATAAAGAAGTAGTACAGAAAAGCAAAACTTCAGATATGATATTCGGTGTTAATGAGATAATTGAGTATGTTTCAAAGTTTTTTACTCTTAAGACAGGTGACCTGATATTTTCCGGTACGCCTTCAGGAGTTGGTAAGCTTTACAGAAACGACAACCTGATTGCTTTCCTTGATGATAAGCCCCTTCTTGACTTTCTTATAAAATAATGGGTGCAATATTAAACACCCATCAGTCGCAGAAATGGATATTATAGGTCTTATTTGAGTTTTGCGGTAAGTCTTTTGATTCCATCTGCTAAATTATCTATAATTTAAAGCATCTGTTATCTCTTTATTGACAATATCTTCTGCTTTTTCCTTATAATGATTACCGGCAAGATTGTTTTTTATCAGGATCACTTCAATATAGTCAATGGCTTTTTTTACGGTTTTTGATCTTCTTCTATGGATATGTCCTGTGTCAGGATGTGTATTAAGGAATGATGGACCAGTATATTTCCCTGTTAAAAAGGGCAGCATTATACCAAATGCATTTAAGTAAGCTTCAAGCCTCGACATACCTCCAATCCCCATGGAGTTATCTCCTTCATCCTGTATTTCATCATGTATGATGGTACCAATTGTACCAGCCTTATTATAATAAATCAGCTTTTTAAACAGCTCTGACCGAGGCGAGATCATGCTTGCACCTAAAACAAGATGGAATGGTTTACTGAAATAGACATTATTCTTGTTTTTTTCTGCCAGGTAACAGGCAGTCTGTGCAGCAATTATACTGCCGGAACTTGAAGATATTATAATAAGCTGAGTATCAGGTGAAAGACCTGCTTCAATGATCTGTCTGAAAGCTGTCACAGTTATTTTGTTATTTTCAGGATCGGTTATTGGCTTCTGCGCATTGTTTAAAGCCCAGATAATATTCATTATCGGAAATTTGTAATAAATACCTTTAATAAATTCAAAATCATTACCGAGAATCTGTTTCATAATCCGGATGAATGATCCGGTAAAAATGTTAAACCTGTTATCCCTTGTTTCTCCTCCGGCAAAGAACCATACTTTATATTTGTCTTGTGAATCGTCTGTATTGGAATAATTATTCTTCTGCATTTCTGAGTACAATCGTTGGTTTTAGTAACAAAGATAAAACAAATAGGGTCTTGTCCTGATTAAGTAGCAATTCTGATCTCAATTGTCACATAATACTGTTTTGATTCATAATTAATGCTCTGCGATAACAGAATAAGCCTTATGTCTCATGTCTGGCTTGCTGATAAGCCGGCAATTACATCCGAATGTAAACAGTACGGGATAATATAATCTACCGGATATTGAGAATTACACTTAATACTTATCAATATAAGCTATATTATGAATTTTCTTTTAGCTGTCTCACAAAGGGGCAAATCAGAAATGATTATAAAACGGCTATATTTTTAGTAATATTTTACATATCGGATTCACGTATTTCTCTTGGTAATGATTGATAGTATATCTAACTTTGCACGTTAATTAAAATTAAAGACAATGGGAAATTTCGGAGCAACAGAGATTATACTGATTTTGCTTGTTGTGGTTCTTCTCTTTGGTGGAAGGAAGATACCTGAACTTATGAAAGGTATAGGTCAGGGGATGAAAGAGTTTAAGAAGGCCTCCCATATTGAAGATGAACCTGATAAGATGAATGCTGAGCCAAAAGATAAAGAAAAGAAATAAAAGGTTAATACAGGTGCACGTTGTGAGCAACCTTTTATTCTTATAACGTATTGTAATTCAATCTGAAACAATATACGCTGGTCTTTTTCTGTGTTTTGTACCCTGTTCATAACTATAGGCTATTTCTATCAATAGGGGCTCTGTCCATGCCCTGCCGAAAAAGGTAACTCCGACCGGCAATCCCTCAATAAAACCCATTGGTACCGTAATAGCAGGATATCCCGATATTGCGGCAAGTGATGAACTTCCGCCGACAAAATGATCGCCAAGTATAAGATCGGTTTTCCATGCAGGAGAACCAGTAGGAGCCATTATAGCATCGAGTTTATAAGTATCCATAACTTTGTCAATTCCATCCTCCCTGGTTGCTTTTAGCATGGTAGCGAGAGCTTTTTTATATTCAGGTGATTCCAGATTGCCTTTATTTTCAGCCCTCTCAAGAAGTTTCTGATCAAAATATTTTAATTCAATCGTATCGGTCTTATTAAACTCAATTAACTCTTTAATATTTTTTACAGGCGCATTTTTTCCAAGGCCCGCAAAATATTTATTTAGCCCGTCTTTAAATTCATATAGCATTACATCAAAGGAAGCGTCTTCATAATTTTTAGTTTTCGGGAATTCAACATCAACTACTTCCGCCCCGTTTCCCTTAAGATACGCAACCGCTTTATACATAAGTGTATCCACTTTATCTGAAAACCCCATGCTCTTTCTGAACAGACCTATCCTTTTTCCTTTCAGACCATCCTTTTTCAGATATTTAGTATAATCGGTCTGAAATCGCCCTTTTGAAGCAAGTGTTTTTGAATCTGAGGAATCTATACCGGTTAATGCACCAAGTGTAACAGCTATGTCTTCAACAGTTCTTCCCATAGGACCAGGGGTATCCTGTGTAAATGATATTGGTATAATACCGGACCGGCTTATAAGTCCGACTGTCGGTTTTAATCCTGCAATGCCATTATTATTTGAAGGACAGACAATTGAGCCATTTGTTTCAGTTCCAATTGCAATCATGCAGAGATTGGCTGAGACCGCAACTCCTGACCCGGAGCTGGATCCGCATGGATTGCGGTCGAGAACATAAGGATTCTTTGTCTGTCCGCCAACACCACTCCATCCGCTCGATGATACCATAGCCCTGAAATTCGCCCATTCGCTAAGGTTTGATTTACCGATTATTACAGCTCCAGCCTCCCTCAGCTTTCTGGCAACAAAACTGTCTTTATCAGGGAATGAGTTTCTTAAAGCAGTGGCTCCGGCGGTTGTTGGCATGCTGTCATGTGTATCGATATTATCTTTAAGAATCACAGGAATGCCATGGAGTGGGCCTCTGCTTTTCCCCGCAGCTAACTCTCTGTCAAGTTCTTCTGCTATCTGCAGTGCATCTGGATTTAATTCGATTACAGAGTTCAGCTGAGGCCCGTTTTTATCGAGTTCAATAATACGATCGAGGTAAATGTTGACCACATCTTTAACGGTTATTTTACCGCTTTTGTATCCATCCTGGAGCTGAGATATTGTATACTCTTCTATCCATTTGTTATCAGGTTCTTTCGGAACCTGATTGTTAACAGGTGATTTGCATGTAACAAGAAATATGATTCCTGACGCAAACAGAAACAGGACTTTCGAAGGAACGATTTTCATAATTAAATGGTTTAGAGTAGTTTTAAAATTTTAAACGTAGTACTCGGATATCTCTGCTTTGGTATATTGCATTAATCATAAAATTATGAATAATAAATCAATTTGAATATATTTGTTGTAACTGATTCGAATAAGTTGGCCGAATCAACAATATTAATCTATATTATTTAGTTAATTGGGAATATGAAATGCATTTACACTCAGATTCTTGATCAACTTTCAGAAAATCCGCATCTTGTTCTGGCAACGGTAACGCGGACCGTGGGCTCAACTCCTCAAAAACCGGGAAGTTCAGCTTTGTTCAATAATAAAGGTCTTATCTCTGGTACTGTAGGTGGCGGTATTGTGGAAGGGAAAATCCAGAAAATTGCGTTGGACGCAATTAAGTCAGAAGAGTCAGGTCATTTTCAGTTTAACCTTTCTAACGACATTTCAAAAACCGAAGAAGCAATTTGCGGGGGCCAGATAAATGTACTTGTAGATGCCGGGCTTAATAATCACCACTCAGTTTTTGAAAAGATCAGACTCTCAGTGGAGAACAGGATTCCTGGGGTACTGATAACCATGATAACTGGTGTTACGGAGAAACCAATTCTTGTTAACCGTTACTGGATGAGTGTTGACTACAAACCTTCATTACCGGATGAATTTATGCGGAATATAGAACCTGTGGTCAGTCAAATGATTTCTTCAGGCAATCCTTCTGATTACAGGGAACTGGAACTCTCAATTCTGGGAACAGAGTCTGTTGCTATTTTTTTCCTTGAACCACTTTTTCCCATTGCAAAACTGATAATTGCCGGCGCCGGCCATATCGGGAGGGCATTAGCCCTTTTGGGCAATATGCTGGATTTTGAAGTTACTGTTATTGACGACCGAAAGGAATATGCTAATTTTGAAAATATACCTGATGCCAGCCATATTATTGTAAAAGATATAGGTGAAGCAGTCCGTGAACTCAATAAGGATGATGATACCTATGTTGTGATTGTTACCCGCGGTCATAAAGATGATGCTGAAGCGCTCAAATCCTGCATAGGATCTGCATCATGCTATACTGGTATGATAGGTAGCAAAAGTAAGGTCACAACAATACGAAAAAACTTTATTGAAAACGGATGGGCTACCTCTGCCCAGTGGGATAAAATTTATACTCCCGTTGGACTGGATATCAAATCGCAGACGGTAGAAGAGATTGCATTGAGTATCGCTGCACAACTGGTGCTTGTCAGAAATAGCAGGAAGCCGGTAGAAAAGAGTTAAGGCTTAAATACAGGAATCAGGAATCAGGAATCAGGAATCAGGAATAAGGAATAAGGAATAAGGAATCAGGAATCAGGAATCAGGAATCAGGAATCAGGAAGAATAGAACATAAAATCAGGATGGTGCGGTTACGAATGGTTCGCATCTGAAAAGCAAGGGGTTGGATATAAATGGATCAGAATAACCAGAGAGATATGAGCGGCATTTGGGCAATAGTACTGGCAGCAGGGGAGTCCAGAAGAATGGGATCGCCCAAAATGCTTCTACCTTTTAAAGGAAGCTCAATGATAGAAAGAGTTATCATGAACATTTCGGGATCAGAAGTAAATTCTATTATTGTTGTAGTAGGAGCATTGAAAGAACCCCTGGAAGAGTTGTTAGACAAACTATCTGTAAAGCACTGTTATAATGATAAATATATGGAAGGGATGCTCTCCTCAGTTAAGTGCGGATTCAGAAACCTGCCTTTAGATGTTGAGGCAGTTCTGGTTTTTCAGGGAGATCAGCCATTGATATCATCCTCGATCATAAACAGGGTTATTGAAGCATTCAGGTCATCAGACAAGGGAATTTTAATGCCTGTTTATAAAGGTAGACGTGGGCATCCGCTTCTTATTGATAAAAAATATATATCTGAAATTGAAAAGCTTGATGCCGGTGAAGGATTACGGTCACTGGCATATCGGTTTTCCGATAATGTTCTGGAGGTTGAAACTGACGATCCAGACATCCTCAGGGATTTTGATACTTTAGAGGAGTATAAAGTTGAAGTAAATTAAATACTGTAAATATGGAAGAGACTATTAGTTTTCAGTTAAACGGGAAGAAAACAGAGGCCGTACTTGACACAGGGCAAACTCTTTTGTGGGTCTTGCGGAATCATTTCGGGCTCACAGGAACTAAATTCGGATGCGGAGAGGGTTTCTGTGGATCATGCACAGTTCTTGTTGACAATGAAGCTGTAAGGTCATGTCAATTGTCTGTTGGTGATGTTGCCGGGAAAAAAGTAGTGACAATTGAAGGTCTTGCTGCTAATGACAAGTTACACCCGGTTCAGAAAGCATTTTTAGAGCATGATGCACTTCAGTGCGGATTCTGTACCCCTGGTATGATAATGAATGCAACAGGATTGTTATTGAAAAATCCCTCACCAACCACACAACAGATAAAGGATGGTATGGAAGACAATCTATGCCGCTGCGGGGCACATGTGCGTATTGTAGAGGCAATTCATACAGCCGCAAATGAAATGAAAGGAGGGAAATAACCATGAAAAAAAATCAAGCAGAAAATCAGGTCCCAGCGGAAACAACAGGACGCCATGGCATGCCGAGAAGGGATTTTTTCAAAATTCTCGGTGGCGGGATAATTATCTTTTTCAGGCCATGGGGAATAATGGAACTATTCGGAGCTGCCGGGGAGCAGGGAAGAAGCCTTCCGAAAGACTACAACGCCTTCCTGAGGATAGCTGAAGATGGTACGGTTAGCTGTTTCACAGGTAAGATTGAGATGGGGCAGGGTATAATAACATCATTGCCGCAGATGATGGCAGATGAGTTAAATGTACCCTTGGAGAGCATCAGGATGGTTATGGGAGATACTGATCTTTGTCCTTGGGATGCAGGCACATGGGGATCTTTGACAACCAGGGCATTTGGACCTTTTATGAGAGCTGCTGCGGCTGAAGCAAAATCAGTACTTATTGAGCTTGCTTCGGAAAAGATGGGAGTGCCTGTTGGGCAACTTGAGGCCAGTAACGGAATAATAAAGGATACAAAAGATTCAAAAAAATCTTTGACTTATGGTCAAATTGCAAAAGGTCAGAGAATTGAAAGATTTCTCGATGTAAAACCTTCAGTAGAAGATTATACCCAATTTAATTATGTAAATAAATCTTACAAGCATAGTGATGGTAAGCTCAAAGTAACAGGAGAGGCTAAGTATACCGGAGACCTTAAGTTACCCGGAATGGTTTTTGCAAGAATACTGCGGCCTCCTTCACACGGAGCAAAACTAACGTCTGCCGATGTTTCCGAAGCTGAAAAGATTACTGGAGTAAAAGTGGTACGTGACGGTGATTTTATAGCTGTTCTGCATGAAAACAAGGATGTAGCGGACCAGGCAATAGTGAAAATTAAGGCTGCATACTCATTTAATGAACTTCCTGTCAATGACAAGACCATTTATGATTATATGCAGAAAGCCGATTCAGATGTACGGGTATTAAGATCAGATGGTGATCTGGAAACCGGGAGTAAGCTTTCCGAAAAAATTATTGAATCGGAATTTCATGATCCTTATCTGGCGCATACACCGATGGAAACTCACACTGCCCTGGCCCAGCTTACAGGTGATAAGATGACCGTATGGGCCGGAACTCAATCTCCTTTTGGTCTCCAGGATACGATTGTACGTGAACTGGGTTATCCACGTGAAAAAGTAAGAATTATTACTCCGTTTGTAGGAGGTGGATTCGGAGGTAAAAGCCCGTCACAACAGGGAGTTGAAGCAGCAAGACTAGCAAAAATAACTGGAAAACCCGTAATGGTTGTGTGGTCACGCGATGAAGAATTTTTCTATGATTCATTCCATCCGGCCGGGGTTATAAAGGTCAGATCCGGAATTGACAAGACAGGAATGCTCAAGCTCTGGGATTATAAGATTTACTATTCCGGCACAAGGGGATCAGAGACTACCTATGATATTCCAAATGCTGTTACCACTCATTATAGTCAGAAAAGAGGTGCTCCCGAGGTTCATCCTTTCAGTACCGGTGCGTGGAGGGCACCAAATAATAATACCAATACTTTTGCAAGGGAGGTACAAATTGATATTATGGCCGCTGCCGCAGGTATGGATCCGCTGGAATTCAGACTGAAGAACCTGACCGACAAGCATATTATCGGGTGTTTGAAAGCTGTTGCCGATAAATTTAAGTATACATCCGGGAAAGCACCCAGTGGAAGGGGTATTGGAATTGCATGCGGGGCAGATGCTGGAGCCTGGGTAGCTCACATGGCTGAGGTTCAGGTTGATAAAAATACAGGAAAGGTAAATGTACTAAGGGTTGCGTGTGCTCAGGATATGGGATTGTGTGTAAACCCTGAAGGTTCAACAATTCAGATGGAAGGTTGTATTACAATGGGACTTGGTTATACTTTATCGGAGGAGCTGTTTTTTGACGGTGGCAATATAAAGGATCGCGGATTTGACACATATGAAATCCCAAAATTCTCCTGGCTGCCCAAGATTGAAACAGTAATACTTGACAGGAAATCGGAACCTCCTCAGGGGGGCGGAGAACCTGCTATCATAGCTATGGGTGCGGTGATTGCAAATGCAATTTTCGATGCAACAGGTGCCAGACTTTACAATCTGCCAATGACCCCGGCAAGGGTTCTGGAAGCTCTGAAAAAGGTATAAAGCCAAGGCCCAACAACTGACACCTGATGCCTGACGCCAGACGCCTTTACTTGTATATAACCAGGAAAATAAGGGGGAGAATGATTCCGATAATTGTAAGAATCGCTCCCCTTTTGGTAATTCCGTTTCTGCCTTTTACAATAAACAGACCTGTTACAGTTACAAGAATAAGTGCCACACAAAATATATCACTGAAGTATTTCCACCATCTGCCCGGATTGTAATGCAGAAAATTTATCTGAAAAAAGAGGGGCCTTTTGCTTATCTTTTCCAGAACAGCTTCACCTGTGAGAGAATTTATCTGAACAAAACCTCCATTTATGAAGATGGTAACCTTATTTCCGGTAGGAAAATAAAAAGTCTTAAACTCATTTTCAGTCTGAACTGTTTTAAGTATTCTGAGTGCAGTTTCATTATTAAAGGTCTCCCGGTTGACCGGAATATTTGTTGTAAATGTGCGGCTGTCAAATATATAGTTTGGATTCCAGTCATTCTTATGATTAAGTGATATACCTGATACAGCATAGATGATAGTTAACCCGGCTATAAGATAACCAATGTCACGATGTGTGACCCTGTTTAGTTTTAACAGATTCATTACGGAGGGATATTAAAAAGAAAAAACTGTATCAAAAGGTGAAATCCTTCAACCGGGAATATTAATAATTACCGGAACACCAGGTAATATGCCAGATAAGCAAACAGCTGAATAACTTGTATTTAACTTTTTGCGTTTTGCTCATTCTTTGCATTCATTGTGGTTAAAAGAACTTTTTAGACAGGCTCTTCTCTTATACTGTTTTATGAGACTATTTTACCGTATGGCTCTTGTACTCCATTACTATTTCTGCAAGTTTTGGCTGGGATGTAAGAGCAGTCTCAGTTTCACAATTATCACCTTCAGCTGTCTTCGGTGCACCTTCAGGAGCTTGTGTTACCTCCATACTTTTTGGCTGCATTTCAGCTTCTGCCATTGCCTGTCCGCCAACTTTAGTGATCAAACCTTCAACAACAACTGTGCTTCCCAGAAGTTCCATACGGAATTTTGGCATATCTTCTCCTGCAGCGATATATAACCTGATATCCGGATTGTCACCAACAATAAATAATTTTTTTCCGCTCTCGGTACATACGTGCACCACCTTACCCTCCACAATTATATTTTTCCCTACATAATTATCCGGATTATCGGCCAGTGATGCAAATTCGACTTGTATTGCACTTTCAGAACCTTTGGATGCAACCTCTTTTTTAACGGTATTGCTGCAGGAGGATAGGACAGCAATCATAATTATTAATGAAAACAAATGTCTGGTCATGGCTGGTAAAGTTTAGTTTTATCTGTTTATTTAATTTTATTCCAACAAGGTGCAATATCAGGAAAAAAAAATTAAAAATCAATACTAAATATCACATTAACTGTTCTTCACCGGTTTATCATGCAGCAATCTGAAATCTTTCAAGAGTCGATTTTTATTTGTATATTTCAATAGTGCTCTTGAGTTCAATGAAATTTATACTTTACCTCAATGATAAAGGTGATGATTTACTCTCGGGAATGGAGGATATAAATGCTAATTCATCACAATGAATTAACATTTATTAATATCATATCTCATGTGGAATTTCTACCTTTGACTATAAACAATAACAAACACCAACCAAACTTAAATTATCTGATATGAAAAAAAATGTTGAAAATCTTCAGGTTGACCGTAACCGTTCTGGACGTTTAATGGCATTGGCATTACTGGTTTCTCTCTTTTTGATTCCTGTAAGAATGAATGCACAGGGTTCCAAACCAAACTTCTCAGGTACCTGGACATTCAATGAATCAAAGAGCAACCTGGGAGAAGGCCGTGGTTTCAGAAGTGCCACGCAGATGACAGTAAAACAGGAGGGTAATAATCTTACTGTTGATCGTGTAAGAACCAATCAGAACGGAGAAGCTACAACAACCACAGAGAAATTTACACTTGATGGAAAGGAAAGTGTAAATGAATCAGGAAGAGGTCCAAGCAAAACTATCGTTACATGGTCTGCTGATGGAAAAGCACTCGATTTTGCAATTTCAAGGACATTCGACAGGAATGGTGAATCTATGACAATGAAATCTTCTGAAGTTTGGACTCTTACGGATCCTAAGACACTCTCTATTTTGTCTACCTCAGTATTTCAGGATACTGAACGGAAGACAACAATGGTATATGATAAAAAATAAAAGATCACTTTTTTTTGAAGGGCTCTTCAGAGCCCTTTTTTTATGCTCATACTTAAGAATCAGGGCACAAAACTATTGTAAAGAATGTTCTTGATTATAATTTCTTTGTAATTGATAAACACCAGATTGGTCAGGACTCCTTTCACAAAAAAGCAGTCCGGTACCGAATTACCATTTCACAGTACAACAGGTGTTCAAACTTTTAAGTGATTATCATTATGAATAGGTTGCTATCCTTCCCTTAGAGTAATTCCTTAAAGGATAATTATTACCGTTAATGAAAAAGTTCCTGTTTTATTAATAGGAAGATTTTTATTTAACTTCCGTTCTGATCCCAGTCTGGATTACAACATTCTTCCTCCATTCATATTTTGAACCATTTTTGAAATTCAGTAATACGTCATATGTTCCTGGAGAACAACAATTTGCAATTGAGACACTTCCGTAGGTTATTGTGGCCAGGTTTTTAACCGGGGCAGGGTTACCTGTTTGCATGGCAGCAGTACCTGCCGGATATAAAGACATTGAGTTTACATCCTTGTTCCCGCCTGTATATATAATACTACCTGCATTAAGATTGGTTGAGATTTTATAGCTGATGTCAGGTTTCATTAAGAAGTTGTTTAGCCATACCTTTTGAGTTTGATCTGATATTCCTATTGAGATTAGCAAATCATATGTTCCCGGCTTAATCTTACCCGTGGTTTTATTTATCACTTCAGCCGGAGTAAGTGGTTTTTCATGATTGCCAGGTTGATAAAAAGAGGGAGTACCTGTGTATATATCCTGGATAGTATAACCCTTACACCTGTTGATCAGTGTTTCATATTGAGATAATCCTGCTAATGATACAGGTTTTGCGTCAATCAGAATCTGGTAATCATACAATGTCACCGATACTGATGTTTTGTTCCTGGGTTTTATGACAACGTTCTTAATCAGAAAACTAAGCGTACCCGGTGTACCGGATAATTTAAAAGTAAGTTTCAGGTCGTAAGATCCTGGTACCGCACCTTGCATTTTGACATCTTTTCCTGCAAGCTGAAGTTTATAGGAGGAACTTGAAATCAGATCTCCTAAAGTCCTGATATTTACTGACAAAGGTGTTTTATCAGCAGCGCTGATTGGTGCATAACTCTGTTGTACCCAAACCTGATTCCAGCAATGTTCAGTCTTTACAGTAACCCCGTTATCAAGTTTATAGATATAGTCTGATACGGGTTGAGCCAATGCAGTAAAGATCAACACTGTATAAAGCATCAATACCAAAAATAATTTTTTCATGGCAGTAGATTTTAATTTGTTCAGAAAGAGCTAATCAAATTTACATCAATTAAACAAGAGATAAAAAAATATTTTCCAAATCGAGGTATGGATACTGATATCTGAAATTGAGATGCAATCGTGTGACAATTTTTGAGTAAGAAAGATATTATGTTAATCTCCTATCAAATGTCCGATAGGTTTCCCTGAAATACGTCCCATCAGATCGGGAACAGCAAAATTCTATAGTAGCGAGGGGTAGGCAAGGGGCCATTCCGGAGAGTCGGAAATTCAGCTTGTATATATATACCTTTTCCATTATAAGATCGGGAACAAGTGCATCTGTGAATTTAGAAATTCTCTTTTAAGTACAGTTTATCTAAGAATCTGGTCAGGTCCTGAATAATCTTTATTTCTGTTTTCCATGGTGGAGTTCAGTACTACAGATCCATATGCTGTGAGTGGTATTGAGCAGCAATTCCACCTGCAATTGTGGTTGTGATAAAATGACGTCTGTTTGTTTTCTTTTTTGGTTTGTTCATTTTGTTAGTGACTGAACTGTCATACATGAACTATGGCCAAAATACTAAATGAATTATTTAATTAACATTTTATTAAGGCTTCATTAACCAATTAGGCATGTAAGTGATGTAACAATTTCATTTTACAGTCGTCTTTGTTATATGATTAACCTAAAACTCATTTAAGATGGACCATATTGTATATCTTGATGCTGATGCAAAAGAACTGGAGAATCTGGTTAAAGGAATTAAATCAATGATTATACGGGGAGCCTCGGGAAGAAAGCTCCCATACGGTCAGGTTACTGAAGGTGATATTTTATACTTCATAAATAATAACGGGGAACGAGAAGTAAAAGCAAGGGGAGTTGTCATATCCGTCCAGAATTCCGAAGGTCTTTCAGTTGAGGAATCATTCGAGACAATTATCCGGCATCAGGATAAACTTCAATTACCTGACAGACAGTTTGAAAAACTGGCCGGGAAAAAATGCCTGGTCCTAATCGGTCTTGCTGATATTGAGGAGGTTAAGCCATTCAGAATAGACAAAGCAAATTTTATGCTTAGTGATGACTGGATTCCAGTTGGCAAAATTGACAAATTATATGAAATTTTTTAAAACCGGGGGAATATTTCTTCAGATTCAGTTGTCTAATACGGAATCAACTCACTTAAATTTTATCAGTATGAAAAAGAACATTACGAAAAAATCATGGCTCATGAAAGTATTGTCACTGACAATCATGATTGCTTTTATTTCACCTGCGATGACAAATGCTCAGGCAGGCAAAGTTAACTTTTCCGGAACTTGGACAATGAATGCAGAAAAGAGTAATCTGCCACAGGGTGGTGGAGGCGGTGGAATGAGAATGGGAGGCGGTGAATTCACTGTTACTCAGGAAGGTAATATTCTGTCTCAGTCAAGGGCAGGTCGGGATGGCACAGCCAGAGTTACCAAATATACTCTTGATGGTAAAGAGAGTGTAAATTCAATGGGAAATGGTGAAAGCAAATCAACAGCAAAATGGTCACCTGATGGGAAGTCACTTACAATTGTGACCAAAATGGACTTCAATGGTAATGAAATGACAACAACAGCTGTATGGAGTCTGGTTGATGCGAAAACTCTTTCAATTAAATCTACAAGACCAGGTCCGGATGGCGAAACTACTACAACAATGGTTTATGATAAAAAATAATTGTTGAGTTTGTGGATTAATAATGAAATGGCTCCGAGAGGAGCCTTTTTTTTGCACAATAGACTGTGCCTTTTTTTGTGAACATTTCATTTCTGATTAAATAATACTGGTTTTACCTCGTTCAAAAATCAGACAATCAACTATCAGACTCTTTTTCAAGTCAAGTTATAACAGGTCAGGAATAAGTAAATAATTTTACGTGGGGATACATACTTGCGAAACCATAAAAGCATGTAATTTTATTAGCTGAAATCATACAACTGAAATCATGAACCGGGAGAAATTTGTTATAATGCTTTATTTTCTTTCTTTAGCCCTGTTTGGCGTATTAGAAATAGTTCTTCAAAGAAAATCGCAAAATTGGAAATTGGTCAACCGTGATATGAGTTTCATTCTGTTTATAATTTCGTTTTATATTTCCGTTTATTTATCTCCTCTTGAGTATGTAATATTTAAGCCCATGATGCTGACAATTAAGGTGATAATTGGATTTTTAATGCTCTATTCGGCAATAATTATACGAGTATTCGGTTTAATGGCTCTGGGTGAAAACTTCTCAGTTGCCATAGAATCGAAAACTGATAGCAGGCTTATTGTAAGTGGTATATACAAATATGTACGCCATCCATTATACCTCGCAGTATTGTTAATGTCCATATCGGGAAGTATAATTTTTTCCTGCTATATAATGTGGTTCTTTGTTATAACCACCCTGACCGGCATTCTGATAAGGATAAATAAGGAAGAAATATTTCTTCTTTCGCGATATGAAGAATACTCTGAATACAGTAAAAGAACAAAGAAACTTTTACCGTTCATTTATTAATATCTGTAAATAGGGCTGAAGTAGTATTTAATTCAACATTCCTATGTGAGTGCATATAAAAATTTTACATGTAAGAAGTAGTACAGAAAATATAATCGTCATAACGCATATAACAAGTATAAAGATAACCAGTGGTTTGTATAATAATAGGTCAAAATTAATGAAGACAAAGACACCTATAAAAAGCAGATATAGTTGAATTCCCCTGAATGGTTCCGGGTATCTCTCAAGCTCTTGACGGGGGGGGTACCCCGGCAAGAAAAGTCCGGCTGATTCTATTAAATAAAAAACCCCACAGGGTTTAAATCCTGCGGGGCTTAGAAATTTCGCCAGCCTTAACTCATGCCTGTGTATCAGACCATAAAATATTTCTAATTTTTAAGTTCTACAACAGCATATTTTGAAATTTTCCAGAACTGATCCGGATCTTTGATTTCAATATAAGCGATTTTATTATCGTCGCCACGTATCATCTCATAGGAGTTAGCGGGATGTTCAGTTATAAGCCTTGCACTTTTTGAATTTACCGGTATTGTTTTGGTTTCACTTATGTTTATCTGTGAGAATGAACTGTCGGCAAAATTTTCTGAGAGTGATTCCTTCCTTCCAATTCCAAGAAATCCACCTTCTTTATATACAAGTCCTTTTTCTTTTAAAGCTTTGTAGGTACCATAAGCAAAGAAACCCTTATTCAACTCATAGGTTTTGTTATTGATTTCAGTATCCTTAAGAGCAATTGTAGCCTGCTGCTCGTTCATACGGGTATTTAACTGGCCTATCTGGAAATCTTTTTCTACCAGCGTTGTCTTCAATTCAGATATTTCATTTTCGCGGAGTTTCATTGAAGCTTCCAGCTCAGCGACTCTATTCTGAAGTCCAACGATTGTTGTTCCCGACTTCTTCAACTGGGCACTCAGGGATGCTATCTTCATTTTATTCTGATCAAGAAGGGTATTAATGTACTCTATATCCTTCAGGATTTGCTGCTTTTTATCCTTTGAAAATTCACGGTCAGATGCTTTTAGTGAGATGATGTGTTCTTTCTCCTTTACAGTATTAAGGTCCTTTTCAATCTGATCAAATGTCAACATCCATTCATTGATTATTGAATCGCGGGTGATAAGCTGTTCATTGAATGATTGTTTCTGATTTTCCATCAATGCTATCTGGGTGGTCTTCTCTTTGTTGTATTGGGTATAGAAAATTACACCGGTTGATAGCAGAAGAATAAAGCTTATAATGGAGGTTATTAAAACCCCTTTTGTAGCTCCTTCTTTTCTGGCTCTTTTTTCATTAAACCGTACCCCCACATTATCATTTTTGATATTGTGAGCGTTATTGTCGCCGGTTTTTAAATTGTTTACTTCTTCATTTTTCATTTTATTTCCTCCTGGTTTTTATATTTAACTCTGTAATTCAGTGACCTGATTTTAGTTTTATAATTTTTATATAGCTGTCTTCTTTTCCTGGATATAACTGACTATAAAGTTTACCTGCTAGTTTCAAACTCCGTGCCTTTTATTAAGCTGTTTGTTAATATGTTCAAAGTGACTAATTTACATATAATCATTTTATTGATAAATTGTTCAAATTGAGAATACATTTCCCGATTCGGGAAAGGTGAGAATAATAAAATCAGAATTTAAAACAATCGGACCTGTTCAGGATTTATTTTCTTCTTTTAATATCCGATAGATAGTAGAAATTCCGATATCAAGTTTTCCGGCAACGAGTTTGATATCGTCATTGTTCTTCCTGAGTGTGGCTTTAATGATTTTTACCTGGTACTCACGCAAAGTAAGATTATTATTGGCTACTATCGATAATGGATCACCCTGGTCTATTACAAGATCGGAGGGCTCAATCTCGTCTTTTTCTGAGAGGGTAACAGCCAGCTCAATCACTGATTTTAATTCCCGTACATTTCCGGGAAAAGAATAGCTCATGAGTATCTTTTGTGACTGAAGCGGATAATTTTTTTATCCGCATATTATTTTCCTGACAGAATTTCTCAATAAAATGCCTGGCAAGTATAATAATATCATTTCCACGGTCACGTAACGGTGGTAATTCAATAGGGAGGCCTAATAACCTGTAGTAGAGATCTTCACGGAAATTGCCTTTTCTTACCTCTTCCTTCAGATTCTTATTTGTTGCCACAACAATACGACAATCGGTTTTTATAGGTTTGTTGCTGCCTATCCTTACAATTTCCTTTTCCTGTAAAACCCGTAATAATTTTGCCTGTAAATTCAACTCCATTTCTGCTATTTCATCGAGGAAAAGTGTTCCATCATGTGCTTCTTCAAACCTTCCGATTCTTCGGAATGCAGCACCTGTGAAAGCGCCTTTTTCATGACCGAACAATTCACTTTCAATAAGTTCGGAAGGTATAGCTGCAACATTAACTGTGACAAAAGATTTGTCTTTACGTTTAGAGTTGTAATGAATTGCCTTCGCCACAAGTTCCTTTCCCGTCCCGGTCTCACCTGAAATGACTACAGTTATATTTGTATTTAATGCTTTGTCAATAAGTTCATATACAACTTTAATAGCAGGACTTTCTCCAATGATGCTTTGACGAAAACTGTATTTTTTTTGAATTTCCCTGCGAAGCGTTGAAATTTCTCTTTTGAGACCAATTCCGTTCCGGATATTCTTAACAGTATTAAGAAGACGGTCTCTTATATCATTGGATTTTGCTATATAGTCATAAGCTCCAAGTTTTAAGAGGGTTACAACAGTATCGATATCTTCCTGTTCAGAAATCAGGATAACCTGAACATCTGAATTTTCCTCTCTGATCTTCTTAAGAACCTCAAGTCCGGTCATATCTGGAAGACGGTAATCAAGAGTAACAATATCGGGCAATTCAAAAAGAGAATTCAGAAAATCTTTGCCATTAAAAAAACTCTTTATTTCATAATCGGGATTTAAAGAAAGAGTATGGACCAAAAGCCTGTTATACCATTCGCTATCTTCAACTACAAAAATCTTAAAGGGTTTTTCAGACATATATGGTTGATTACCGGTTTATACTTTATTACAGTAACTTACAAAGTAATAAATAAATGGCCGGATATACCAGAACTTTAATTGATTTTCGTAATGTGTTCATTGATTAGCTGACTGACGCTTTCAAATTTTCTGAAGATTTCTTCGGTCAGTTCTTCAACATGGCTGATCCCTGAATTGTTCTGGATACTCTCTTCAATTTTTCTGAGCAGATCTGTGAGTTCAGACGCACCTATATGCCTGCATGGCGGTAATAATTTGTGGGCAAGATTTCCAACCGATTCCAGGTGGCCTGACTGAACTGCCTCTTTCATTTCATCAAGACCATTTTTCGTTGTATCAATAAAGGAGACCAGCATCTGTTTTACAAACTTATTATCGCCACCCGAAAGATGATACAGATTCCTTAAATCAATTTTTTCGGGATCCGCAAGTGGAATTCTTATCCTGAAATACAGTATCAGCTTTTATATCCGGAATATAATTTTTAATCACCGATAGAATTGTAGTTAATAACATTTTTTCAGTAAATGGCTTCGGAAGAAATGCATTCATCCCTGCATCCCTGTATTTTTGCCAGTCATCATTTATCGAAGCAGCGGAGATACAGATCACAGGCATTACAGATTCACTTATATGCATCTCTCCGCGAATAAACTGAGTGGCTTTTAATCCATCCAGCCCCGGCATCCTGGCATCCATAAAGAGCAGATCGAAACTTTCTGATTTTAAAATTTCCAACGCCTCCATGCCATTTTCAGCCTCTTTAAAATGAGTTTTCCATCTGTTAAGAATGGTTTTAAAAAGCAGACGATTATATTCTTCATCATCAACAATCAGGATTTTAAGATTTCTGATTTCTTCAGGAATGTAAAGCGGAGACTCAACTTCCGCCATAACCAGATTTTCATCCCCAGTAAGGTATGGGATATGGCATATTATTTCGGTTCCATGATTTTTCCGGCTATTACAATCGATGCTTCCATTATGCAGCTCAATCAGCTTTTTAACGATAGATAATCCCAATCCAGTTCCGCCATACTTACGGGTAGTGCTCATTTCCTCCTGAGTGAAATCTTCAAAAATGAAATTCAATTTATTTTCATCAATACCAATGCCTGTATCAGTACACTCAAAAACAAGTTCGATTTCACCGGTTTGCTTTTGAATGCTTTTAACAGAAAAATGCACTTTTCCTTCTTTAGTGAATTTGACAGAATTACTTACCAGATTTATCATTATCTGTTTAAGGCGGTAAGGATCACCAAGGAGTGCGGGGGGAGTATCCGGACTTAATGAGTAGCTCAGTCTGGTGTTATTCCGCGCAGCTTGTTTTTCAAACAGTGAGTAAACATCTTCAAGGATACGTACAATATTGAAATGTACTTTTTCAAGCTGCAGTTTGCTGTTTTGTAGTTTCGAAAAATCAAGGATATCATTAATAATATTTGCCAGATGATCGGATGAAGTTTTGATAATCCTCAGAGACCGTGTGGTGTTTTCATCAAACTGTTCGTGCAAAAGCTGTTCGGTAAATCCAGATATTGCGGTTACGGGAGTGCGGATCTCATGACTCATATTGGCCATGAACAGCTCTTTGGTACGTGAAAGTTTTTCAGCTTCATTTTTTGAATTATGAAGAGCTATCTGGTAAGCATGAGTTTTCCTTACATACCTTATAATGATGAACATTACCAGTATTGCCAGGATTGTACCTGATACCGAGAACATTGCAAGCCAGATATATGTTTTCCGTGCAAGCTGATCAGCAGCTAAAGCTTTTGCTTTAATGATTCCTGAAATTTCATTTTCAATTTTTGCTATCAGGTCATAAAATTTTTCTTTGATTTCACTGCTGGTTGCAGCCAGCTGCGCCTCCCTGGACATCATCTGGGCTTTTGTTATCCGATCCTGTACTTCCATTTCCTGCAGATCACTCATAAGCTCCTTTTCATCAATCCGGCTATTATTTGGTTTGAAAACCCGTTTCAGGATGCCTTTTTCAGTCTGCAGAATCTCGTTTGGTCCGCTATTCAGGCGATCAGATAATCCTTTAAGATAATTAACCACCTTCTGGTTATTGTTAAGGTATAAAATTTTGTTCCAGATGACAATATTTTGTTCGATCAGTTTGCTTATAGTATCAGTTTGTTTCAGGAGAATAGGATCATCCATACATTCTGAACGCAACCTTCTCACTTTTTCGTCTATGTTGTAAATGATATTATAATATGGCTTGATATCCAGTGTATCATTTGTGATGGAATAAATACGGATGCTGTTTTGCGCCTTTTCCAGATCCATTGAAATATCCCTGATCGTAATCAGCCTGAGTTCCGGTTTTAGATCAACACTAATTGAAGACACGATTGAAGACAGGTTACGATAGGACAAATAGCCGGTTGCCGATAACAATATGACAGCCAGTATCATCAATAATCCAATCTTTATCTGAATCGAACTTTTTTTCACGGGTAAAATTACTGGAATAATAATACCCAAAGCTATTAAAAATTATTTTCAATATACTGATCAAGATAAAGGCGGCATAATGCTGGTGCAAATGTATCCTTTACAACAAAGTAATCATGATTGTTCGGCTCGCCTTCCTCCTTAACCTCTTTGGACTGGGAAAGCAATATTGCCTGGGTATGGCTATTCTGATTTTTCAGCTTATTGATGATACTTGATCCGGTGATGCCATCACCTACATAATAATCAACGAAAGCAATGATGTCATTTTTCCTGAATTCATCAGATTCAAGTTTCTGCATACACATGCGCGCATCGACAAACGATTGGAGAACAAGCTGATACTTTACTTCCTTTTTTACAAAGTGGATGCTTTGTTGCAGAGCATTCGACAGAAGGATATTGTAATATATATTGTCTTCAACAACAAGCACATTTATCTTTTTTTTCATTTCAATGGTTTTATAGTCAGACAATGATATACCAACAACGTGCCAGTTTATTATTAAATTCGGGTAGATTGTGCTATATAATTAAATAGCAGTATATTACGATATGAATTTCATTATCATATCAATTATTGATGAAGTAAGTATTTCTCAAATTGAGAAACATATTATCAGATATAGTGCACTATCTGTTCCGTCCTGAATTTCGATACAATTTTCACAGGGCAAATTGATAACTTTGTACTGATGATGCAAAACACAGATCTGTTCCATTTATATTATTACCATGAAACCTGTTACTGTCAAAGAACTCAAACAAGAATTGTATAATCGTTCCCCTGTCGAATTACTGGAACTCTGTCTGCGTTTATCAAAATTCAAAAAGGAAAATAAGGAGTTATTAACTTATCTGCTTTTTGAATCGGCAGATGAGGCATCATTTGTTGAAAGTTTAAAAATGGAGATCGATCAGCAATTTGAGCTTATAAACAGAAAAACCTATTACTATATCAAAAAAAGTGTGCGAAAAATTCTGTCAGGAATAAAGAAGCATAGCAGATATTCTCTGAAAAAGGAAACAGAGATTGACTTACTGATTCATTTTTGTGCGAAACTCAGAAGTTTTAACCCCCCGGTAAAAAGGAATCCTGCACTTCAGAATATATACAACAGACAAATGGAAACAATACGAAAAAAAATATGCTACCTGCATGAAGATTTGCAGTATGACTATGGAGCAGAAATTAGCAGACTGAATTTATAAGGAAAAAGGATTCCCTGAATCATATGCCCGGTCATCATTTCATGTTGCCTGAAGAGACTCTGAGCGGATTATGAGCATGATTGCTTCATTGTCTGACTGACTCTTTTATACAAACAAGAGCATATATCCGATTTTTAGTTGTACTATTATCTGTTAATTGCTTTCAGTACGGCTATTCTCGTTCGAAATAAATCTTCATATTTATCAACAGAAAGGGAAATAATATGTGTTTTTCAGCGGAGGCAAGTTTTGCAGGTGGACTTATCATTTCAGCTATCGGTATTGCAACGTTAAGAGAAGTTCATAAACCTTCCCAGGTGGTATTCGCCAGTATTCCTTTATTTTTCGGGATTCAACAGATAGTAGAAGGAAGTTTGTGGATAACATTACCGGATATTGAGTATGTCACTATTCAAAAAATATCAACTTATCTCTTTCTCATTATGGCGCAGGTTCTATGGCCAACATTGATTCCTGTCTCAGTTCTGCTGATGGAAGAGAATAGGATGAGAAAAAGAATATTGCGTATTCTTCTTATGATCGGAATATCTCTTTCGTTGTATTATGCATATTGTTTATTGTCATTCAGTGTAACTCCTCAAATTATGGGTTATCATATACAGTATAATACTTCTTTCCCGGAATCTTTGGCCATTTTGGCATTTATAGTCTACTTAACAGCTACGATAACCCCTCTTTTTGTTTCAGGAATAAAAAGAACTCATCTGTTAGGCCTGTTAATGACACTGTCATGCCTTGTTACAGGAATTTTTTTTACACAGTATCTTACCTCTGTATGGTGCTTTTTTGCAGCTTTAATAAGCGGGGTTGTCTTCTGGATACTCAGCGATTCAAAGAAAGCATTCAATATTAAAAAATTGTCTTTATTGAAAATAAATTTAGAGTTATTATCTCATAAATGAGAATTCTCGAATGACTCCCGGCTTTTTCGGTGTGGTTTCAATATTTTAACTGATCAGATCCTATTATATTTGTAATTCAGTTTATATGAGGATGCCATCCAAAATAATATTAATAATCCTGTTTTTTATTCATTTGCCTGCAAACATGAGCTGTAAGCCAGGACCTTCTGATGCTTATATACAACAGTTGTGGATTGATTGCAGATTGAAAGATGTGCTCACGTATAAAGTATTCAACTATGCTATGAGCGGCTATTATAAGCTGGATAAAATCAGGAAAAAGAACATTATTACAATAATTGATTTTTCGAAGCCATCCACAGATAAAAGGTTTTTTGTGATTGACCTTAAGAATAAATGTATATTATACACTTGTTTTACCGCTCACGGGAAAAATACTGGCGGGAATTACGCAAAAAGCTTTTCAAATCAGAAGGAATCACTGAAAAGTTCACCCGGATTTTATTTAACGGCAGAGACCTATTCGGGTATACATGGATACTCGCTGAAGCTTGACGGTCTGGAAAAAAATATCAATGACAATGCCAGGGAAAGAGAAATTGTCATTCATGGCGCTGAATATGTAAGTGAAGATTTTATTAAAAAGTACGGAAGACTTGGAAGAAGCTGGGGCTGTCCTGCTTTACCTGTTGAAATATCCAAAGAGATAATCGATCTGATTTCTGATGGCAGTTGTCTGTTTATATATGCTGATGATACGAACTATCTTGAAAATTCAGTTTTTATAAATAAAAAATAAACTTTTTTACAGTTATATGATATCAACCTGTTATAATCAGGTAGTTGAGTTGTTCCTGATTGAAAGACAGAATTCAGACTCCGGGTCCGTATTTATTCCTTTAATATCCTAAAATAGAAAAGCGAATTCTTACCTCTGTAAGAATTCGCTTTTATCACTCAGTTCTATTTCTTGCGTTCAGCTTTAGTTTTTGCTGACTCTTTGGTTTTTCCGATCTTGCTTGAAGAAGCTGACGACTTTTCACTTCTGCTGCTTTTCCTGCTGGATGAGCTGGCTTTAGTTGCCGATGATCTGCCGGATGACCTTGAGGTACCGGCATTTTGTCCGGATGATCTGTTTGTGGCAGATTTGCTGCTCACCCTGTTGTTTGATCGCGGTGATGCGGCTGCATTTTGCCCTGATGACGGATTAGTAGCAGACCTGTTTGTCACAGTACTGGTTGATCGGCGGGTTGTGCCGTTATTTTGTCCCGATGTAGGATTAGTAGCAGACCTGTTTGTGACAGTACTGGTTGATCTGCGGGTAGTGCCGTTATTTTGTCCCGATGACGGATTAGTAGCAGACCTGTTTGTGACAGTATTGGTTGACCTGCGGGTAGTGCCGTTATTTTGTCCCGATGACGGATTAGTAGCAGACCTGTTTGTCACAGTATTGTTCGATCTCCTTGAAGTGCCGGTGCTCGTTCCGGTGGATCGTCTGTCCTGTGTTGACTGAGTGGCAGATCTTCTGGTCGAAGAATTTCCTGAAGTTCTGTCTGAGGATCTGTTGTTTTGAGCTTTCTCCATCCTGACATATCTGGCTTCACCTTGTCTTCTCTGGTTGGGATGTGAATAGGTGGTTTTATAACTACCGGCTTTTATTCTTACCATTACGTCCGGTGCATGTGACCGGCGGCTGCTGTAATAAAAGTCGTTCCAGCGGTTATAACGGTGATTGTCCCAACGACGATAGTGTCCGTAATAATCATTGTAAAAGTTACGCTGATACCCATAATAGAAGTGCCAGTAAAATGGGCGCCACGGATGCCAGTATGAAGGGTAATAACCCCAGGTCCAGGAAGAGTGCCATACGACATAGTTGGGCCTGTATATGAACATTACCAGAGGCCAGTTTGCAATCTCATATGTTGTAGTTCTGGTAACGACTACATTGCCTCCGGTATATCCTGGATTGACTGTCTGACCGGCAGTTGAATTATCAAATATAGGCTCAATAATATAGTTTCTGCCATATAATGCTTCATCACCGGTAAGCTGAATCTGAACCTGGCCATTTGAGAAACGCTGCACCGTAAAAACAGCTACATCCTGGGTTTCATTCCTGTTTATCGGATCCTGCAGCACTATGTTATGTACATCGCCATCGACATAATCAACCACCCTGATATAATCAACCATGTTATCGCCGTTAAGGTCAAGATTATTAATTGTGGAATTTTCATCGTTAAGGCGCTGCTCAAAAATTTCCAGAGTCGGTGAATCCTGGAACAACTTCATTACAGCATATAAATTAAGATTATCCCCCGGTAGACCAAGGTACTCTTCCGGCTGATTCTGCGCCTGAATTGTTGTACAGGTAGCAAACATTGCAAGAAGAACTGTGGTGATTAGTAAGTTTTTCATCTTTTTTAGTATTAAAAGAACAAGTATTAACATTATACTCATTACAAAAGCCATACCAATAATTTCAGCGAAGATAAAATCTGATAAGATCTGTTAAAATTTCATGCTTTTCAATATTAAAAATTCTTCTGCTATAGCCTCTTATTTCCAGGCACATAACCTAATTATTGAATTATTATCAGGAACATCTCTTTGAATATCGGATTTTCTATTAAATTTGGTATTATCCTCAATATTGCATCTGTATTTAAAGAATGCAACAATTAATTCTGATTTATGAAAGAAAGACTATTTGCCATTGGCGATATACATGGATGCTTTGATGCATTCAGGGAACTGGCAGAATACAAAATTGCAATCCAGAAGAGTGATAAGGTTATACTACTCGGCGACTACATCGACAGAGGACATCAAAGCAAGGAAGTAGTTGATTATATTATTGCACTTCAGAAGGATGGCTTTGATATCATTCCTCTGATAGGTAATCATGAATCAATGTTACTCGGGGCCCTTCATAACGATGACCTTTTACCGGTTTGGTTTCAGAATGGGAGTACAGAAACATTGGAAAGTTTTGGGATTAAATCGTTGAGCGACCTTGACCATGTGTACATAGATTTTTTTGAAAGCCTGCCATATTACTTTTCCTTCAGACAGTATCTTTTTGTGCATGCCGGTTTTAATGATTCTATCTGCGATCCTTTCTCTGATAAATATCAAATGTTATGGGCAAGAAGAGAAAAATACACAAATTCTGTTTTGGTTGATAAAATTATTGTGCATGGACATTCTCCAATACCGTTATCCGTGTGTAAACAGCTCATCCATGATAACTCCCGTGTGATTAATACAGATACAGGTTGTGTATATGCGGATAAAGTTGGCTATGGAGTATTATCCGCAATAGAGTTACATTCAATGAAATTATATTCTGTAATTAATTATAAGTAAATTTATCAGGTATTCATTCAGCTAAAATTCAGCATACTGGTTAGTCTTTCTTCGATGAGTTTAAAACGAGTTCTTTAGCAATCTGATAAAACAGACCCATGGAGACAAAAAAATTCATTCAGTATGGGACATCCATATTAATTGTTATGCTCCCATTATTCATCCTTAGCTTTGCAATTCTTATACTGACAGGACTTAACGATTTAGGTCAGGGATTAATCTTTATCTCTCTTGGAGCAACATTCCTGATTTGTATTCTAATATTCTATAAATTAACTATTTATATTAACGATACCTATATTTATTTCAGAATGGGTATCGGGTTAATTTCAAAAAAATATCTTATTTCCGATATCAGGAGTTGTACACCGGTAAAAAACAAGCCCTTATATGGAATTGGGGTAAGGAAAATTCCTGACGGATGGCTTTATAATGTATCTGGTTTTAATGCAATCGAATTGACATTCAAGAATCAAAAATCGATAGTCAGAATTGGCACAAATAATCCTTATGAAATCTCCGATACAATAAACAAAATGATTATAAGTGACGGATATGAGAAAGTTAGGGAATATGATGACAGATCAGCTTACTGGCTCTCCGCAATAATAGTCTTTTTTGCTTTAATAGTGCCTGCTCTGCTTATTCTGTCAGGTACTCGTCAGACAGAAGTCAAAATAACGGATACAGACTTCAGCATTAAAGGACTTTACGGTCTGACGATCAAATTTTCAGACATTACCCGACTTGACACTATCTTTACCTTCCCAGGAATAAAATTACGGATAAATGGCTATGCTTTTGCAGGCACATATAAGGGAAATTTCAGACTTAAGGATCAGCGAAATGCCAAATTGTTTATTAAGAAGGGATATCCTCCGTATATTTTCATAAAAACAGAAAGACAAAATATCTATTTAAACTTTAAAAACCCTGCCAGTACTATTGATCTGTTTGAAAAGATAGACTCAGATTATTTAGATAAAAAATAATATCAGACATTACTGTAAACCCCAGACAGTCAATAAGCAATACTAAATATTGAAGCCTTTGGCGTAACAATTTGTTTTGATTATATTTGAATCTTTATTAATTATATGATGTCAGATGACACTGACATGATTTGAATACCCACAACATAGTTTTAACTTTTATCTATGTTTGGTTGACCTTTGTGGACACTTCAGTATTATCACAACAAAATATAAAAAATTATAATATAATGAAATATAGGATCTTAGGTAAAACAGGATTTAAAGTATCTGAAATCTCTCTCGGCACATGGCAGGTAGGTGGCAAATGGGGCTCAACCTTCAATAACCAGAACGCAGATAAAATTATAAATACTGCCATTGACAATGGTATTAATTTTATTGACACTGCAGATGTTTACAGTTTGGGGATGAGCGAGGCAGCAGTGGGACGAGTGATTCGCTCACGTTCAGAAAGGATATATATGGCTACAAAATGCGGCAGACAGATAAATCCTCATGTTGATGAAGGCTATAAGCCCCGGGTTCTGCAAAAATATGTTGAGGATAGTTTAAAGCGAAGCCGTCTCGAAGCGTTGGATTTGATTCAGCTTCATTGCCCGCCGACCGGTGTATATTATCGACCTGAAATATTTGAAATATTTGAACGATTACGTGAACAGGGTAAGATTCTTAACCTCGGGGTAAGTGTGGAACGGGTGGAGGAGGCATTGAAAGCCATAGAATACCCAAATGTTTCAACTGTGCAGATCATCTTTAACCTTTTCCGTCAACGTCCGGCTGAACTTTTTTTCAGGGAAGCTGATAGACGAAATATAGGTATTATAGTCAGGGTTCCACTGGCAAGCGGACTTCTGACAGGCTTGTATGATTCCAATACGGTCTTTGAAGCCAGCGACCACAGATATTTTAACAGGAAAGGAGAAGCATTTGATAAAGGGGAGACATTCTCAGGAATAGATTACGAGCTGGGAATCAAAGCAACAGGAGAATTAAAGCGTTTATATCCTGATCTTAAGAACCTGGCTCCGGTCGCCTTACAGTGGATTTTGAATTTTAAGGAAGTAAGTTGTATCATACCCGGTGCATCCAAGCCGGATCACGTACTTTCCAATTTATCTGTTTATGACTTGCCTGAATTGGACTCTGATCATATTTCAGCGATGAATAATATTTATACCCAATATATTAAGCGGGAAGTTCATCAGCTGTGGTGACATTATAAGTGGTATTTTGAAAAATAAAACACCATTACATCCATTTAGGTTTTTTGTATGGATGCAATGCGTTTTGATAAACCGGCATAAAAATTCATGTGACTTTTCTTAAGTTTCAGCCAGCTATAGAATTCTGCCTTTTTCAGGATGTTTTTTTCCATTCTCAAGGAGATCGTCGAGTTGTTCATACGATTCCTTAATGCCTTTTTCCATATCTGATTGTATCATACCATCACGGTCCTCAGTTGACATAAATACAGATTTTTCAATAACCCGGGTTCTGTTACCCGGCAAAGATTCAAACTTCATTGATTCAAGAGCGGGCCTACCTTTTTCATGAGCTCCTTCATATTCAAATGTTTCTATTATCATTTCAGGAGCCTTTACTTCATGAAAAACACCATGAAATATAAATTCATGACCGTTCTTATCTCTCTGAATATAACGATACTTTCCGCCTTTTCTTGGTTCAAATGTTTCAAGCGTTGTCTTTATTTCACGGGGTCCGATCCATTGTTTGTAAAGATTCGGATCAATGAATGCTTTAAATACGACATCTCTCGGTGCATTAAATTCCCTGGTAATCAGGATATCCTGTTTACCTGGTTCAGCTGCGATTTTTGTAGGATAATGTGTTGTCATAATTTTAGAATTTTAGTTATTATTTTGGATAGTACAGGGTAACATATGAATTTTTGGTTTGTTCATTCAGGAATATCATCTTTATAATGATATTTATCACTACACATTAAAAAGGTTGCAGTGTTATGTACATTGATTCTCTAAGGATCAGTCTTTGGGGCTGATAGAATTTGATAATTTAGCGGCGTCTCCCTGAAAACGGTATGGGTTAGGGCGTTATGAATGATTTAGCCGGGCTTGATTTGCAATGACCCGGAGTTTTTTGATAAAAAAAATCTGTTGTTGCAGCCTCAGGTATTCATCCTCTTAAATGCATTTTGAAGCTCTTCCGGACCTGATCTGACCATTGATTCACTGAATCCATATGTGAGTTCTGTCCTTCCTTCAGCAATCTGTTTAAAAACTGCTTCTATAAAATCGCCAACAGGTACTGCATGATAGTGTATCCCTTTTCCCCCAAGATCAGTATTTACTGCAGGAGGTATCAGTTCAATAACCTCAATGTTTTCAGGTTTAAGCAGATGACGCAGGGAAAGAGTAAATGAATGGAAAAAAGCTTTTGAAGCAGAATAGACAGGTACCCTGGTGAGTGGAACGAAAGACAACCCGGATGTTACATTGATGATTGTATCCAGTGATTTTAACTTAATAAAAAGAGAGATCAGGTGAACCGGCGCTTCTATATTAATTTCTATTTCCTCATTAGCACGTTGAAAAAAATCACCGTCAAAGATCGACATTGATTGCTGAATGCCTGCATTATTCACCAGTACATTCAGGTCGTTGTGTTCTTCTGAAATCCACTTGAAAAGATCTTCTCTTTCGCCTGTTACTGTTAAATCACATTTTCTTGTTATAACTGAGGGATACTTCTCAGATACTTCTTTCAGGAGGTATTCCCGTCTTCCGCAAATTATTACCTGGTTGGTTTCTTTGATAAATCTTTCAGCCAGTCCAAGGCCAATACCTGAGGCACCGCCTGTAATAAGAATTTTATTGTTTGAAATTTTCATTTTTATAAGGAATTACTCAGGTAATTGAATTTTACTCAGCCATTAGAACGGACTCCTCAAATCAGGATAAGAGTCAGGTTTTACAGGCGGATTCCGGATGAATCCATATTGAAACCACAAGTTCTGTAACCTGTGAATTACCTTAACTTTTCAAATTGACTTTCAATTTTTTGTGCTAGTTCAAAGTCCAGGCTTGTAATTCCGTTGGCATCATGGGAGCTCAGATTGATGCTTACACTGTTATATACATTACTCCAGTCGGGATGATGGTCCAATTTTTCGGCTTCCAAAGCAACGGCTGTCATAAAGGAAAAGGCTTCAACAAACGATTTAAATTTAAAAACCCTTTTAATACTTCCTTCTTCAAGTGACCACTCTTTCAGATTATCTGAAAGATATTCCTTTACTTCCCCCGATGATAGTGCTTTCATGTTTCTTAAGATTTATTATTTAAAATGATATACCCCGGATTATATGCCGGGTTTGTTTTCCGATCAAAATCCCCGTGATAGCTCAGGGGTTATTGATAATAAAAAACTTGCGGGCATTTCCCATTATTTGCTTAACAGTTTTTGACCTGCATACAGCTTATTAGTTATTGAATCTTCAGTATCGTGATGATAAATATAGGTAGGCAGTTTTGTCTCTTTTATTGTGATTCCGGTCTCCAGAGCCCTGTTAAACAGATCGGCATCAGTGCCAAGGAATATGTTATTGAAACCATTAAGTTGATACAAAATATTCCTTTCTATAAAAAAAGTTCCACCAATAACGCAATCCTTGAGGCTGATTTTTCTATCATAATTAAACCTGTCAGGAACATACTGATTTCCAATGATCTTTACTCCTCCATGCAAAAAGCTTATGGGTGGGTCCTGTAAAAGAATCTTCTTCCTCGATTCAAGATGCATCGGATCAAATTCGTCATCAGAATCGAGAAAAGTAATATATCTGCCAATTGATGAAAATATCCCTGAATTTTTTGACATTGCCTCACCACTGTGAACTTTACAAAGATATTTTATTCTTCGGTGTGACTTAAGATAGGGCAAAACCTGGAAATAGGTATCATCAGTGCTCCCATCATCCACAATAATTGCTTCCCAGTCATTTTCAGACTGTTGGATCAAAGAGTCCAGTGCCTTTTTTAAAAGATTAGCTCTGTTGTATGTTGTAATTATTATTGAAAAGAAGGGTTGCGTGCTCTTTTCTATATTATTATTCATATTTCCGGCAACTTTTAATTTTATAATATTTGGTTTTATAATAAACACGGATCCTCTTTTATTGTTTATCTGAATGGAAATTATAATCTTCTTTTGCATGTCAAAAGCATCCGAATGTGAATGGATGGGGTTTCGATTATTCTGAACCGCAATTTTAAAATTTTTAGACTAACTTTAACATATCTGAAAATTCTGTTTATGAACTTCTCCTTCTCCGGCTTCTTCTATAAGTTACTTATTGATCCAGTATTATCGAGTCTTCACAACTCAGTAATTGAGAATATTAATAATGCAGACCGTGTCATTGATGTTGCATGCGGAACCGGCTCACTGGCAATTGCAATAGCAAGTAAGGCAAGTGACGTTACCGGCATAGATCTTTCTGAAGATATGATTTCCACTGCCAGGCGATGGGCGCTGAAAAAAGGCAAAAACAATGTGCATTTCGAGCTTCGCGATGCGGCAGATCTGTCTGTCTATAAAGAACATGAGTTTGATATCGCCGTCACCTCAATGTCTATCCATCAGTTCGAAGCTGATCTGGCTGCAGGTATTCTTGTTGAAATGAAAAGGATTGCATCAAAGGTGATAATCATCGATTATAATTTTCCCATATCAAAAAGTTTTCCACGATCGTTAGTTTACGGTATTGAACATTTTGCAGGTGGTGACCACTATCGGAATTTCAGGAAATATATGGAAAAAGAAGGTCTGCGATGTTTCACACAAGCCTCAGGAATTAAGATCAGGACTGAGATGGTAAGGGGTAATGGTATCTTCCTGATTATTGTCGGGTATTAAAGAAAGTATTTCATTTGGTTATAATGGTATTTTACAATTGACATGCAAATGAAATCTTTTATAAATATTGACAAAGAAGTTAATAAGTGTTAACTTTGAGATTGCCTTGATTATAAGATTAATTATTAATTATGGAAAAGTTAATGAAAAGGCCAAAACGATTACTTCCTTTTAGCCGAAGGAGAGAGAATAAAATCATTTTCATTCTGATAAATATATATTTATTTATCGGCACCGGCAGCTTAATTGTCACAATAATATATCTGTTAAATCATTTAAGTATCTCTGACAGAATAATATATTTATGTATTCCAGGTTTTGTTTTGGGAATTAGTTCTGGTGTTATATATTTTTTAGGATTTCAGAGTTTAAATGCAGAAAGGAAAGTTAAGAAGTTTAATCATACTCTGAATGGGAAGGCATTTTAATATAAATATCATATTATCAGTATGATAAATATGTAATTTCCATTGAATTTCATATCCATAAACCGGATTTCCGGTATTAGAGGCTAGACAGAATGTAAATAAGACAGCGACTGTTAATTTTCATCTCATCAGTTTTTCGATACCTGTTATGAACAATAGTTATAAAAATGTGGCGAAAGACTTTCTTGATCTGGCAGGAGTGAAAATCAATGGCAATGACCCATGGGATATAAAAGTCTTTAATAATAAATTCTATAAAAGGGTTCTTACTGAAGGAGAATTGGGAATAGGTGAATCCTATATGGATAACTGGTGGGATTCTGAAAGAATCGATGAACTAATTTTTAAAATCGTTTCTTCGACTCCAGAAGATAAGATTCATCTTAAATCTTCGATTTTGCTGAGACTCTTTGCAGCCAGGCTTGTCAATCTGCAATCAAAAAGGAGAGCTTTCATTATCGGTGAAAAGCACTATGATCTGGGAAATGATCTTTTTCAACTGATGCTTGATAAACGGATGAATTATAGTTGTGCCTACTGGAAAAATGCTGACAACCTGGAAAAAGCCCAGGAGGATAAGCTTGAATTGATATGTCGCAAAATTGATCTCAAACCCGGCATGCGTGTTCTCGATATTGGTTGCGGATGGGGTGCTTTCGGGAAATTTGCTGCAGAAAAATATAATGTTGAAGTTGTTGGTATAACCGTTTCAAAAGAACAGGTAGAACTTGGAAGAAAATTATGCGGTTCTCTGCCAGTGGAATTCCGCCTGATCGATTATCGTGATATAGATGGAGTGTACGATAGGATTGTCAGTGTCGGGATGATCGAACATGTTGGTTATAAGAATTACAGAACATTCTTTGAAATTGCCAGCAAATCTCTGAAGGATGACGGTCTGTTTCTTCTTCATACCATTGGAAATATACGATCTGAAAAGACAATAGATATCTGGACTGATAAATATATTTTTCCAAATGGCATGCTTCCCTCTGTTGCCCAACTTGGTAAGGCAATTGAAAATCTTTTCATAATGGAAGACTGGCACAACTTCGGCGCAGACTATGATAAGACACTTATGGCGTGGTATGAAAATTTCAACAGGAATTGGGACCGGATAAAAGATAATTACACAGAGCGGTTTTTCAGAATGTGGAAATACTTCCTTCTCTCAGCTGCCGGATCTTTCAGGACAAGAAAGCGAAACCAGTTATGGCAGGTTGTTCTGTCTAAAAAGGGGATTCCGGGAGGTTATAATTCAGTACGTTAGTTGTTTCTAATACCCTGGCTATTGTAGAATGATTCTCATGATGCCTTAAGCGTATCTATTCTCTTCCTGATGCTCTCCATTTTATTAATCCTCTCAAGGGAGTAAGTCTTCTGCTCTTTATCTATGAATTCAAATACTATCAATGACTTCCTGGAATACTCAATACATGCGGCTATATTTCCAAGAGCCTGACTGAGCTCCGCTTCAGCATTAAACAATTCAGCCAGTATCTCAAGATGACCGTTGGTGTAATTGTGATCAGCGAGCAGTTTGCTGGTAATTTCATCTTCCGGTAATGTTCTGAAGAAAGATGCATCTTCCCTGAGAACATCGTAGTATATTCTGGCGAGCTGGTCAGATGCCTGTTCAAAATCGCCCTTCCTTATCTTTCCTAAAATTGCTGCTATCAGATCTCCGATCATCTCAATCATTCTCAGAATATAATCTTTCTGGTACATGGCGTTGAGTAGTTTAGCGGGTCAAAGGCTCTAAACTGCCTGTCCGTGTGACAGACGTTAATGAGCATATTTGGTTATTAATGCGATTAAGTCACCTTTAGTAAAGGGTTTCGAAATATAATCAGCAAACCCGGCATTTAAAGCTATTTCTCTTTCATTATCTACTACATAGGCTGTCTGAGCTATAACCGATATATCAGGACGGATTTGCTTTATTTGTTTTATTGCTTCATATCCGTTCAGCAGAGGCATTTTAATATCCATTAATACAATACTGATATTTTTGTTTTTCTTGCATAGCTCAACCGCTTCTTTTCCATTAACGGCATATAAGATCTCCCAACCTGTTTCCCTGAATATTTCCTTTATGTAGAGAGAACTGGCTTCATCATCCTCTGCAACAAGAATTGTCAGGTCAAACTTACCTTTTTTAATTTCATCCTTAACCGGACTAATGACTTGCGTTTCATTACCAGGTTTGTAGGGGATTGTGAAGAAAAATTCTGAACCTTTGTTCAGTTCCGATTCAGCCCATATTTTACCATTTAGTAAATCGATATTGCCCTTACAGATGGCAAGCCCTAATCCGACTCCCTCATATAATCTGGTATTATCGGGTTCTGCTTTGTGGAATCGTTCGAATATCTTGTCCAGCAAATTTGCATTTATTCCGATTCCGGTATCTTCAGTAAAAAACACCAGTTCATCACTTCCCAAAACATAACCAAATTTGATGTGTCCCTTATCAGTAAATTTGATTGCATTATTTATAAGATTATTAAGGATATGAACGATTTTTACCTCATCTGTGAGAATTACGCTTTTATAGTCCGGTAATCCTTTCTCCAGCGAAAATTCTATACCATTTTTAACCTGAGATTTAAATGATGAATATATTTTCTCAAGCAGATCATTGAGGTGCACATTTCGTTCTCTGACACTTAGATTTCCTGATTCGATAAGAGAAATATCCAATACCTCGTTTATAATGTTTAATAACTGGTTTGAACAAAGAGTAACTAATTCTAAATACTGATTTTTTTGTATCTCAGGTAGATTCTTTTCCTTTAATAATTCAGTAAAACCAACTATTCCGTTCATTGGGGTACGGATCTCATGCGAAATATTTTGAATAAACGCTGTTTTCAGCCTGTCGCTATCCCTGGCTTTTTGTTCAGCATTACGGATTTTAATCAGGTGCCTTTTCAATAATGAATAAAACAGGATGGAAGTAACAATTACATAAAACCAGCCTTTAAAAGTTTGTATTCTGGTCAGAAACTCAGGATCCTTTACAAAATAACTTAATAATTTATCCGAGAATACTATCCACAAGCATCCGACAATTAAATAGCCCGCAATTAATCTATATTCAAATTTTATCTTTCGCATTCCGGCTATTTTTGTGAAGTTTAACTTTAATATAAATATTCAGATTTAGATTAATTATTTACTTTTAATAACCTGGGGTAAAACTTAGCCAAATATAACTGCTAAATTATGAATATTCAGGAATTTACTAATTAATTATTTTGATTGGAAAGCAGGGGAGGAATATCTGTAATGCCTGACATCATACTGAAATATCCATATTTTGAGTATTTCGTGCTGTTTCTTTAAACCTGATATAAATGGGCGGTAAGTCTTACTTGTTACTTACTAACAGTACAGCTTAAGCATATCTTGCATCTGCCATAATTAGTTGAGTTATGATTCATCTTCCTGAATCTGGAATATGACTGAAATTTCATTTTGAGTAAAAAATGGGGTGGATTTCAGGTTATTCCGTCCTGTTGTAATTTGTAATTTCACATAATATGCTGAACCATAAAAATAAAATCGTACCTTTGAAGGTAATTCAGGTTTGAAATAATGATCATATATTCACGATCACGGATCAGGTCAATTTGGTTTATAACCCTTCATTATTTTTATTCTGAAATCTTGATAAATATTTTAAACAGGTTAAACTATTAACGAATCAATTTTAATTTATGGGCAGATCGCAGGAAACATTCAATAAGAAAGAGGTAAAAAACAAAAAAGATAAAAAGAGAAAAGATAAAGAGAAGAAACGACTTGTTAAAAAGGAAAGCGGGAAAAAAAGCAGTTTTGACGACATGATTGCCTATGTAGATGAGTATGGCAAGATTTCAGCCACTCCGCCCGACCCAAATAAAAAGATAATAGTTGACCTTGAAAGTATTGAGCTGAGTGCAACAAAAAATGAGACTTCAGATAAACCTGACTACATCCGGAAAGGAGTAGTGACCTTCTTTAACGATTCAAAAGGTTTTGGTTTTATCAGGGACATGGATAACAAACAAAGTGTTTTTGTTCATGCAAACAATCTTCTTGATAAAATTAAGGAAAACAACATAGTTTCATTCGAGATTGGTAAAGGTCCTAAAGGATTGACCGCTCTGAATGTGAAACTATTCAAGGATTAGCTTTAACTACTTTAAAGCTATTAATCCTAAAGTCACTGAAATTTAAGGTACACAATTAAAACTGAGGTTTTAGAACAGGCAAATCATTTCCGTACCTCAGGTGATCTTCATTTTTCATAATCACTATTGTCAGACTAATAGTATGAATTTCCACAATATGGTCTGTTGGACTCACTATATCCATCTGATAAACAAAAATGATGCAAGCCGTTTGAAACATCTCATCACATGGTTGAAAGATTGTTTATAAAAGATTATGAATTTCGTTTATTTACAATATGTTAACTCGTAAATTTGTATGCTGATGATGGTATAATATAGTTTCTTACTTAAACAATTTTGTAATCCTGTTGTTATAAACTCTATGGAAAAATTAATTATAAACCAGGATTATGTTGGGGAACCAGGTAATAAGAAAAAATTTACTGTTTCTCAAAATTCATCCTTTGCGATAATTCCTATATCGCAGTTTACTCATCAATTTCATAATTTTTATGACAGTTAATAAAAAAAAGATAGTTACGATTACCTTTTTATTGTCATTCGCGTTAAGGGTATTTGCACCTGACAGGGAATCAGTTATTATTATTAAGACTACTCCTGTTGATCCGTTCAGAACCCTGATACATGCAATAGGAAAGGTGGAAACCAGCTATGACACACTGGCTTACAACCCGTTTGAAGAAGCTGTGGGGTATTTCCAGATTCGTCCGATCAGGTTGCAGGACTATAATGAAAGAACAGGAAACACTTATTCAAAGAGTGATTTATATAATTACTATATCTCTGAAAAAATCTTTCTTTATTATGCTTCACAGCTAGGTCCTTATAATTTTGAGCAGATTGCCCGGAACTGGAATGGTTCAGGTGCAAAGACCATTCAATACTGGAAACAGGTAAAGAAGAACCTGCAATAATTCGACTTTGTTTTAGCATAGGGCAGCTTCCTTTCAACATACAGGACTATGTTTTGCATACCTAGAATGATCAACTAAGTCTTTGATTATTGTCTGTTTTGAGATCATAAACTGCTGACTTAAATTCCATTAATCTGCTACTTATAGCAAGTCTGGCTGTTTAGTCAAAACGAAACATGTTTTCCGGAGATTGGAAATAATTGGCTATCAGAACAAGTGATTGCTGTAAGCTTTTAATATTGATATGTATTTGGTAAAAAATTGTCAGTTAAATAAAATATAATCTGTGAATCATCTGACATTTACAGTCCCGAACGTTAGCCTTTAGATTTACTTCTTTTTGATTTTATGTTTTATGAGTGTCGGGAATGAGTAATAAGCTCCCATTGATTTTCAAGCGCTTTAATATTTTATATTACTCATTCCCGATACTCAAATTATGTTTATGATGATGAAGTAGATCTGGTAAATTTTGTTTCTGATGACCGTTATGCTGCAGTTGATGATATTAGCATGAAAAGACTTCCCTGGTCCCATCCGCTTAAATAATTCAGGGATGCAGACAGATTTAAACCGGCAACCCGTGCTGTAACAATCTATAAATATCCGGATGTAGACTTGTGTTATTTCTATTTCAGTCTTAAGCATGCAGAATATAGCTTCAATGTGTTCAGGCAGGGTTAATCATATCAGACTAATACTCTTTAAAACTTCTTTTTCATAAAATTCTTTAAAATATCCTCATAATGTAAATCTCCTTTATAATACAGTTTGTTGGATAAGATCTACCGTTGGTTGATTTATCCTTTTCCGGTAAATAATATTGGCATAAATTCGATGTCTAGTCGATTCAATTTACTTTAGAAGTGTATTTAATTGAAAAGCAGGTCAGGCAGTATACAGTATAATCGGAAATTGTTTAATTAAAATTTTTACAACCATGAGAAGAATTATTTTTGCAGCCTTAATGACAATAGCCTTCAGTACTGCAGCTTTTACACGGGAATTTGTTGCAAGCGGGAAAACCTGCACAGCATTAGGTGACTATAGGATTGAGAAAGCTGATAAACCGGTTATCATAAAAGGGAAGGAGCTTGAGACCTATATAATCAGTTATCAGAACTCACCGATGGAGGTTACAGTCGTAATCAGGAATGATAGGAAGTGTAAGGACTATCTTGTCATCTCCGATAAATTATCTGTGCAGTACGTCTGTAATGAAAGTTATTTTGGTGTCCGGAAAATTGAAAAATCCTTTAAAAAGAACGGATATGAAACCTCCGATGCAGCTTTGAACAGAAGTGAGTATTTTCACCAGAAAGTAATCACACCGGGAAAAAGAAGCGAGGTTGAAAATACCCAGCTGATTGCAACATATTTTCCGATGCTGATCAGGAGTAATGATGAGGTTTAAACAGGTATGCAAAAACCTTTTTCCGGGCCATCTGGCTTACAATAGTTTTTGATATAATTTAACAGAGAGGAGACGTCAACCGACGTCTTTTCTTGTTTTATCAAAAGAGGAGAAATGATCACATACATTCTGTATGTTGAAAACTGAATTTTTGCCATCATCTCATTCAGTTAAAACCCTGATGAAGAGCCCTGACTTAAAATTATTGCTAAATGATCAAAACAGGAATTTGGTCAGTTTATACCATTTGTTGGATCAGAATAACCATTGGTTGAGTTACCCTTTTCCGGCATTCAAATATAGTATAATTTCGGTATGAACTTTAAACCAAGACATGTCAGAAATCGATAATGACATGGACATACAAAAAGTAAAAAGACCGTTTTTTGAATTTTTAACAATTATTATTAATTAATACGAAAAGTCATGAAAAGAATCTTAATTGCAGCTATACTGACCGTAGCGATTAGTGCTGCATCGTTTTCAAAAGAGACAGTTGCCAAAGGACAAACCCACTCAGCGCTTGGTACTTATAAGATTGAGAAAGCTGATAACCCGATAACAGTAAACGGTGAAGAGCTTAGGACATTTGTAATAAGTTATCAGAATTCTCCGCTTAAGGTTACCGTTGCAATCAGAAAAGACAGGAAATGCAAAACCTATTATGTGCTTTCTGACAAACTTTCAGTTAAGTACGTCTGCAATGAAAACTATTTTGGGGTCGAAAAGTTAAAATCACTGGCAACAGATGGATTTACAACTTCCGATGAAGCTCTCAACAGAAGTGAATATTTTCATCAGAAAGTGATAGCCCCTGGTTATGGGCCGGAAATTGAAAATACACAGCTTATAGCAGCTTATTTCCCTATGCTTATCAGGGAAGAAGTGCTTGCAGCTAAGTAAAGATCTCTACAAGGCCGTTCGGCCACTCCTAGTTTTAGGTTTTAATTTAACGCAGGGAAGACATCGCAAGATGTCTTTTCTGCGTTAAATGCAGGTTGTTGACAGAAGCCAGAAGCTTACTTCCATACTCTCTTCCGGGGTCTGCAAAACTATTACATTTCTTATTTAAAGAAAGTGACTTGCTTTATATTTTTTGAACAAGATAACCTGCCTTAATGTTTATATTAGAATCTTCAGAAGTTTTTTCCGGAATATAGATCGTATAACTGATGTCAATCATCAACCGCTTGTTTAATTAGCACGGCTTTATTATCTGCAAAATGGAAGAAAAAAGACCACTCGGCTGGCATAAGTTTCTCAAAGGATACCCCTGGTACAGGTGCAACAACTGTTACCAGATTGCAGCATATTCAGAATTTATGCCGCCTCCCCGGCTTGGATGCAAACCCTATGGCTATCCTGACTACAGGATAATAAGTGAGGATGATCCATTTGGATGGAAGATCACTGAAATGGAAGAGGAGTATGAACTTAAGCCGGGGATTGAACATATCGGAATTCAGATAATGCACAATATCATTAAACTGGGGAAAGGAGTTGCTGAACATTTTATAAGTGGTCATGGAGGGGAGAATCTCAGGGATAATCCATACTGGCCTTCCGATCTGGCCAGTCATGCAGGTTCACTTTTTCATGAACGATATGTAACTTTATTGCCCCTTATGCTTTCCAGAACACAGGATGACAAAGGAAGGATTCTCTGGACGTTTTTCGGCAACAGTATACATGATCCTGAATTGTCCTTCTGGAAAAGTTTCTTTGCATCACCGGATACTGAGATACAGGAAGGTGAATCCGTCGGCTTCTTTTCCAGTCTGCTTGATGATGTGTTTGGAGAGAAAGTAACTGATAGAATATCTCTTTTTGATTCAGGATTCAGGATAATGACCTCCCGGGGATCTGTTTTACCACAATGGACAAAGGAATTTCTTGTCAACGATTCATTATCGTATTCAAAAGTAAGATACTTACTGACATTCAGGCCTTTCAGTATCTTGCCCGACGAGGTGAAGACAATGTATTTGTCGGGCAATCTATCTTTACTCCCTTTTCCCGGAAGCCTTGTTTTCTGGGGTATGCCGGGCTATCTCCGGCTTAAAAATGATCTTCCGGTTGCAGGTCAGATACCTCTTCATAATCTTGTCGCAAGAAACAGAGGACTGGGTGGATTACGAGTTACACAGTCAGGATGGCTTCATGAACCGAATGCTGAAAGTAATAATATCCTGATGAATATGAATCTGATTCATGAAACATACCACCGGACTCACCGTTGGGAACGTGTAACCCGCTACCAGGATGAGCTCAATGAGCAGGGCCGAAAGATAAAACTTGTTAAGGCATTATTTAGTACTGAACCTGATGCTATGGGTTTATATGACAAGCCTTTAGCTTGTAACAGCCAGATATGGAGCAATAATTTTAAATTGTTGCTAAACGGGCCTGAGGCAGGAAAGAGTGATCTTGCCCGCGTTGAAAAGGCGATATCAAAAGGAGGCCTTTTCGGATACAGGTTTTTTTATCCGCCTATGCGTTTTGGAGAACATGATATTTATCTACACCGACCGCTTGTTGCCTTTCTTCCTTTACAGTCGGACAGGGTTGAAATAAAGTCAGAATCTCTTTATGGCTATATTACCGGATATCACGACAGTGATGCAGGAATGTCTCATCCGGTTGAACTATGGCCGCGAATGCAAAAACGGAAATTGTATCTTTCTGCATTAAATGATTTTACAGCTCATAATGATCATTTCGCTCATCAGACCTCTCTGAACATTATTAATTTGTTGGAGACACGGGAAATGATGAACAGAAAACCAATTCCAAGATCTTTTGCTTATCACATGCTTAATATTGCCAGAGATAAGACGCTGGAGCAATGGTTTAATGAACTGATCGGGTCTTCCGTATCTCAGGAACAGTCCGCAACCATGCTCAAAGCGCTTGAAACGATCATCGAATCTGATCACGATATATCTCTGCCAGAGTCCATCACCTTCTCTGAATCAGCGACACGTCAGTTTGAAGTATCCTGGTGGAATGATATCAGATTTCTTGCTCAGGGTAACTTCATTTACAAGGATAATGCAGATATAATTCTTGATGAGACATCTGTTTCAAAAATCAATAAACAGCATGGTGATCTTGAATTTCTTGGAGATTATCTTATTTCTCGACATAAAAAGGCGATTCTTGATGCATCAATGGGAGGAAAAGCTGTGGCAGGAGAACTTCCCTTTAAGTGGCAGACACTTTTTGATTTTCCCCGGTATGGAGGTTGGGTTGATAACCACAATGGAACCGGGCTTGAACGAAATATTATCGTAATTATTCCGGGAAAAAACCATAAAGAGGCTGTAGTGCTTGGTGATCATTATGATACGGCTTATATGGAAGATATTTATGATAAGGAAAGAGGAGGATCAGGAGCAAGAATGGCAGCCAGAGGAGCAGATGATAATTATTCTGCAAGTTCCACTCTTTTACAGGCAGCTCCGATTCTTTTAAAATTATCGAAAGAGGGATTGCTGGAACGGGATATCTGGCTTATCCACCTGACTGGGGAAGAGTTCCCGGCTGATTGTATGGGAGCCCGGAATTTATGTCAGGGTCTGATCGAGAATAACCTTCACCTGAAAATTGAAAATAGCAAAAGTACAGATTTGTCAGAAACCAGAATTGTCGGGGTGTTCATTATGGACATGATAGGTCATAACAGGGATATTGATAAGGATATCTTCCAGATTTCACCTGGGAAAAGTGCTTCATCATTGTATCTTGCCTGGCAGGCTCATATTTCAAATATGATCTGGAATGAAAATATACATGAATGGAATGAACAGGCTGACCGTATTACCTGTTCGCGGGGAAAGAGGATAACCGGTTCAGAGGAAATACCCGCAATGGCAAAGCACCTTGCTATAAAAGGTGAAGTGCGTACCCGGTATAATCCCTACAGCTCAATCTATAATACTGATGGTCAGATCTTTTCTGATGCCGGAGTGCCGGTCGTGCTTTTTATGGAGAATTATGATATCAACAGGAGCGGGTATCACGATACGAAAGACACACTTGAGAATATCGATCTCGACTATGGTGCTGCCATGGCTGCAATAGCAATTGAAACTGTGGCCCGTATTGCTTCTCGTCCGAAGCTTGGCTTCTGACCGGTTTCTTTTAACTATATTTGTAGAAATTACAGGCAGTTTTACAGGTATTACACCCAGTTATAAAAAATTATCCATGAACATCACATTCAGAACAACTCCCGAAAAACGTGATTTAGAGATTATCAGGGAGATAGTTGTCTCTACTGGTTTTTTCTATGAGCATGAAGTCGAAATTGCTGTCGAACTGGTAGAAGAATGGTTAAACGTTGGAGAATCAAGCGGATATTATTTCATTTTTGCCGAAGTAGATGGGTTTACTGCAGCCTATTCATGTTTTGGACCGATAGCCATGTCGAAAACATCGTTTGACCTTTACTGGATCGTTACCCATAACGATTTCCGAGGAAAAGGAATCGGTAAAAAACTGCTTGAGGAAACATGCAATCATGCAGGGAAGATGGGATGTAAGATCATTATTGCCGAAACATCAGGTCTTAACCACTATTCACCAACACGAGCATTTTATGAAAGCAATAATTTTTTACTTGAAGCTCGATTGAAAGACTTTTATGCTATCGGTGATGATAAACTCTTTTATACCAAAAGAATCGTTAAGGGTTAATAGTAATACAGGTATGTCGGAAAAGTCTATTCTAATCAATAAATAGACTTATAATCAGTATATTAAATAAATTTCTTTCAGCTTTCCAAAACTATTGTTTTTCAACCGGTTTTTTAAAGGTCAAAACATTGTGTGTGCTATTTTCTGACCTTACAATTTAAAATATCTCACATGATTTTAGCTTTTCCTGAACCTGCGAAGCTTCCACTATGAAGAGTGTTGACCGGGTCATATATTTTATATAAACTGAAATATGATAAAAGTCTTATACTTTTAAGATACCGGAATATTTGTCTGAATGGGATAACGCCTGAATATAAGGATATTACCGCTTATCAGGACAGATTCTAAGAAAATCGACCCGTATCTGTAATTAACTGGATTACAATTATATTTTGAGTTGCTACTGGTTCCCCTGTAGTCTCATGCCCACAGATTTAAATTGTTGCCCTGACGGATTTTAGTTCATGTGGTTTGTATTTGACAACTTTAAAAGAATCCCAAAACTGTTCAATAATACCCATTCTTTTTATTCAGCTTAGCATATTAAGAGCAATTACCATATTTTTATATTTTTGTTTCCATTTATTCATAATCCACACAATGAACAGGTCAGCATATTTGACAATTGTCACATTAATCAGTATAACTCTATTACTGCCTTTTAAACTTAAATCACAGAGCCGGTCATTTACAAGGCAGGATACTCTTCGCGGCTCAATTACTCCGGAAAGGGCATGGTGGGATCTTATATATTATCATCTTAGTATAACGGTCAATCCCACTGACAGTACAATATTTGGAACAAATAATGTTAGATACAGGGTTTTGAAACCGTATGGAGTTATGCAGATTGATCTTCAGGAACCTCTTTATCTGACAAAGGCAGTACAGAACAATAAGTCACTCAACTTCCGCAGGGAAGGAGATGTATATTGGATAGAAATGGGGGAGAATCAGGAACCAGGTTTGATCAGTTCTGTTGTACTTTCATTTGGCGGCAGACCCAGGGTAGCAATATCGCCTCCTTGGCAGGGAGGTATTACATGGGCGAAAGATAAAAAAGGGCTACCGTTTATAGCTTCCAGTTGTGAAGGTGATGGTGCAAGCCTTTGGTGGCCATGTAAGGATCATTTGTACGATGAGCCGGACAGTATGTTGATAAGTGTTAATGTACCAGGGAATCTCATTGATGTTTCAAACGGGCGTCTAAGAAGTGTAGTTAAACAAAAAAATAAAACTGTTACATATAACTGGTTTGTTTCTAACCCAATAAACAATTATGATGTAGATATAAATATTGCTGATTATGAACATTTCTCAGATGTTTATGAGGGAGAAAAGGGCCCTCTGACCTGTGAGTATTATGTACTTCATGAAGACATTGATAAGGCCAAAATACAATTTAAGCAAGCTCATCTTATGCTTGCAGCTTTTGAACACTGGTTCGGGCCTTATCCTTTTTATAAGGATGGTTACAAACTGGTGGAAGCACCATACCTGGGTATGGAACACCAGAGTTCAATAACATATGGCAACGGGTTTACAAATGGCTACAGGGGAACTGATTTAAGTAATTCAGGCTTGGGTTTAAAATTTGACTTTATAATTGTTCATGAATCGGCTCATGAGTGGTTTGGAAACAGCATAACGGATGAAGATATTGCTGATATGTGGATACATGAAAGTTTCGCTGCTTATGCCGAAAGTCTATACGTTGAGTACTATTTTGGCAAGCAGGCAGGTAATGCGTACGTAACAGGTACCCGGATCAATATAAGGAATGACAGACCGGTAATTGGTGCATATAATGTAAATAAAGAGGGATCAGGAGACATGTATTATAAGGGCTCCAATATGCTTCATACGCTTCGTCAGATTGTTAACGATGATGAGAAATGGAGGTCCATTCTAAGGGGTTTGAATAAGGATTTTTATCACCGGGTCGTAAAAGGATCACGGATTGAAAACTATCTGAGTGAAAGGACTGGAATTAATTTGAAACCATTCTTTGATCAATACCTCAGAGATATCAGGATCCCTGTTTTTGAGTATTATGTAAAAGAGAAAAAAATTTATTTCAGATGGAATAACTGTGTGAATGATTTTGATATGCCTTTGAAAATAATTATTTCAGGCAAGGAAAGACTGATTAACCCCAAAACTACATATTCTTCTGCTGACCTGGATAGTGAAAATGCTGAAATAAAAGCTGATCCGGGATTTTATGTGGCAACCCTGAATGTGACAGGGAAATAATTTTCTCTTAAATTAACTGCTGGTATGCATATAAATACGCATCAACTTAAGAGACCGGAAAATGCTACAGTTTCTTTATTTTTTTGTATTCTTCAATAAGATGGTCACGTTCATCTTTAAGCTTCTTACTAAGACCAACCTTATATATATGGGGAAAGTCAAACCTTTTGTATTCATCGGGAAGTTTTTTCAAACGTTCATTACTGTACTGAGCAATCTCTGAAAGAGATCTGGGAGAAGTTAATCTTTTGCCATTTTCCATAACGATCTGAAACAGTGGTTCTTTGAGCAGGCCATTAAGACTTAGTGACTTATTCGGGAATAATGGATGATACATAATGTCAACATTTTCTTCAGTATCGAGTGTTACTACATCTGCTCCGACAAATAATCCTTCTTTATTAACTGCCCTGAAAACCTGTTTCTTAGACGGAAGGGTAATTTTGTCTGTATTCTCTGAGAGTTTAATTCTGGGTTTTCCATTTGCAAATGAAAGCTTATAAACACCATCTAAGGCTGCATCAGGCTGGCCGGTTACAAGACTTGTTCCGATGCCAAAAACATCAATTGGAGCTTTTTGTTCCAGAAGACTTTTTATTATATACTCGTCAATTTGGTTTGATACTGCAATTTTTACATAGCTGAGACCTGCTTTATCCAGCATAGAACGGCTCATTTTCGCAAGATATGCAAGGTCCCCGCTATCAAGTCTTATTCCATTCAGTCTGTGACCTTTTTCTTCCATTTTTTTTGCAATATTAATTGCATTTGTAATTCCACTTCCAAGTGTATCATAAGTATCTACAAGCAGTACACAATTATCGGGTTGTTCTTCTGCAAAATGTTCAAAAGCTGTAAGTTCGTCATTATAACTTTCGATATAAGAATGAGCCATAGTTCCTGATACAGGGATACCAAAATCACGGCCGGCTCTGACATTGCTGGTTGCGTTAAACCCTCCGATAATTGCTGATCTGCTGGCATAATAACCACCCGGACCCTGAGCTCTTCTCAGACCAAAATCAATCAGCGTACGATCACCTGCAGCTTTTCTCATTCTGGAAGCTTTTGTTGCAATCAGGGTTTGAAAATTAAGGATGTTAAGAAGGAGTGTTTCTATAATCTGAGCTTCCACAATACCGGCTTCAACTTGCAATACAGGACGTACGGGAAATACAATATCTCCTTCCATTGACGAATATATATTGCCTGAGAACCGGATTGTTTTAAGGTAGCTTAGAAATTCACGTTTAAAACCCAGAGTTTTAAGATAAGCCAAATCAGGACTATCAAACCTAAAATTTTCAAGAGTGTCTAAAAGAATCTCCAGTCCGGCGAAAACAGCGTATCCGGAATCGAAAGGTAATTTACGGAAAGAATAATCGAAAACAGCTTTGGCATCTTTCTGTCCTTTCATGAAATAGACCTGAGACATAGTTAATTCATATAGATCAGTGTAGGATGCAGTATAATTTATCATAGTATGATTGAATTAAAAAGTGGCAGAAGCAGATCATTTATTCTTTCTTGTCAGCAGGAATGTTACCAGATTATTAAGATCCTTACCTTTAAGAGTGCCTCCGAATGCCGGCATGTTACCACCGCCATTTACAATTTTTATTGTCAGCTGGTCTTTTGTCAGCCTGCTGCCTGCATCCGTCAGTGATGGTCCGCGTGCGCCACCGAAGCCGGAAATATTATGACAATAAATACAGGCTTTTTTGTAAAATAATTCTCCCCCTGATTTTGCATCTGTACTAACATTCCCGATTACAGCAGCAGATAATGGTTTTGTATCGAAAGCAGGCGACCATGGAGACTTTTTCCCCACATACCATAATGTCCCAACCATGGTCACAATTATCAGGATAATTGCAATTGACCAGGGGCGTCTCAGGGGACTGCGCTCACCTTTATTATTGATAATTGGCATCAGAATCAGAACAGCTCCCAGTAAAACAGGGCTGAACGCTATTGCAAAGGTTTCAATCTCTCTTGGCATTAATGCAAAAAGTGCGAAGATCCACAGGAAGTACCAGTCAGGACGAGGATTCGCGTCTATATCTGTAGGATCGGGTGGTTTACCTATCTCAGGGGGACCAACTGCATAAGCAAGGAATATAATAAGCAGTATCACAGCAATACCAAATGCCAGATCCCTCCAGCCTGCATCAGGCCAGAATGGAACTCCCTTCTGTCTGAGCATTTCATGATAGCCGGTTCTGTAATTTTCAGGATCAACTTTCTGACCCGATTTTGGAGGTTCAGAAATACCATTTTTAATTACAAGATATACATGAAGCGCTATCAGAGAAATTATTAACCCCGGTAATAGAAAAACATGTATTGAAAAGAAACGGCTTACTGTTAATCCTGTAATTGTATCTCCTCCCAGCAATAATTTTGCGACCGGTTTGCCTACCAAAGGGATTCGCCCGGCTTGTTCCGCACCAACAATTGCTGACCATACTCCATCACTATCCCAACGGAGTAACTGACCTGTGAACCCCATAGTAACTGTTAATACCAGTAGAATTGATCCTGTTATCCAGCTCATTTCACGGGGGTATTTGAATGCTGCCATCAGGAAGACTCTTATCATATGAATACCAACAAGGAATATCATGGTAGAGGCACCGAAATAATGCAACCCACGGAGAAAATGGCCGAAAGGTGCCTGGTATGTGATATATTTCAGTGAATCATATGCTGCCCCTGTTGAAGGCTGGTATATTAATGCAAGCGCAAGTCCGGTTATTAACTGCAGTATAAAACAAAACAGAGTTGCACTGCCAAATACATACAACCATCGGGCATCGGGAGGTACCAGATGGCTTAAAAATGGAGAGCCGGCTTCAGTTATGCCTGTCCGGTCATCAATCCAAACCCATATTTTTTTTAACACATTCACTCGCGCAGAATTAGAAAGTTGTTATTGGAATAGGACTTGCAAGAATTTCGACATTATTATTTACTATCCTGACAGGATATTGATACAGGTTTTTTGGAGGCGGACCGGCAGCATAAGAACCATCCTTGTTATATACTCCACCGTGGCAGGGACAAAGAAATATCTGTGCATCGGGAAGCCAGTGTACAGGACACCCCAGGTGAGTACAATTTACAGAAAAGGCAATAAATTCATCCGCTGAGACTCTTCTGAGCCAGGATGCTGTTTTAGATACGGTTCCTGTCCATGGCAGCGATGAAGAATTCGGGAAACTTACCAATACCGTATCCCCAATTTTGAATTCATCCTGACTCCCTACCTGTCTCCATATTTCATGTTTTTTTGCTCTCAGGGGTTCCAGGAAAACTCCGATAATTGGAATTGAAATCAGGACAGCAGCTATACTTCCTAAAATTGTGAGTAGTTTTAAAATAAATGACCGGCGATTGCTCTTATCCATAAATTCTAATTTTCATAATTTAATTCCCTTATCCAGCCTGCCAAAGCAGCAATAATACAGAAGAAACCTGCAGCTGATATAATCAGGGATGTAATAAATCCCCAGAATAACAAAGTTATTCCAAAGGCCAATGTTACAGGCCAATAGGTAGATTCTGGTATTATATCGGGGTCGGATTTTCCCGGAGGATACTCATTTTCATCAATCTTGATAAAATCTTCATCCATAGTATTATGCATTTCTGATTAAAAACAAAAGAGATCTTATAAGTTCATTTCATTGGAAACATTTTCAGTACTTCTTGCTGTAAACCAGCGCAATAGAGTAATCATGATATTTGTGAGATATATTATGCAGGCTGGTACCCACATAATCAGACCGCCTATCATCTGATCCAATTCTTTTGTTATACCCCATTTCATGATTACCAGATTATTTATATCCGGATCAGTATAGTTCATTGCAGCAGTAAACATTCCTCCAGGAGCAAATGTTATAAATATCCCAAGTACTGTACATCCTACGCATGCAAGAAATAAGTACATTGAGCTCATAAGAGGGCCTAATTTTTTGAAATTAACAGGAGAATAAACAGGCCAGATGAAAAGCCAGCCAAGTATCAACAGTATTATCATATTAGCATTCGTCAGAAATACGGAATGATGCATATACCCCATAATTGAAGGTATATGCATTACCCACATTGACCCGACACCCAATGCCCAGGCTACAATTGGAAAAAGAAGAAAGTTCAGTATTTTTTTCAAAAAAGGCATCCTGACTACATTCCCAAGAAAATGTTTATCAGTTCCTGTTAACAGCAACGGTGGGACAATCAGCAGTAGAACAATATGCTGAATCATATGAGCGCTAAAGAGATAATTTTTTGCAAGATAATCAATAGGAGAGAAGGTTACTAGAATGAAGAGTAAAACCCCTGAAAGGTACAAAGGACTCTTATTTGTAAGCCGGTAACCGTTGGATATATAATGGAAGAGGATCATGATCAGAACAATCACCAATGCCATAATATTCATATGCCAGTAGTTGAGTAAAAAGGTTGTTGTATTCATAAAAGAACTCCAAGATATACTACACTAAAAACTACAATCCAAACTGCATCAACAAAATGCCAGTAGATAGATGCTGTGCCAAGAGCTGTATTCTCGATTGTTTTGAATCTGCCTGATAATTGCATCATCAGCACAATTGAGAGTACTATAAGTCCGATTAAAACATGTAAACCATGAAATCCGGTAAGAGTAAAAAATGCCGATCCAAAAACATTTTTACTGATTGTAAAATTTAACCTATAGAGTTTTAAATATTCAGTGCCCTGACCAAAAAGAAAAAAAAGACCCAAGAAATATTGTTAAGGCAAGCCACATTTTACGAGCCTTGTAGTTCATTTTTTTATGGCTTCTTTCTGCAAGAATGATAGTAATACTGCTTGAGATAAGTGCAACTGTGAATATGGCGGTTCTCTTGATGTCAAGATATCTTGAAGAATCGGAGAGAACTCCGTTTGTATGGCTGAAATAAATATATGAAATTATAAGGGCAAGGAAAAAGAAGGATTCTGAACCCACAAAAAAGTACATCAAAATTTTATTTTTATTCATGACTGTTGTTTTTTGGTTTGTTCTTTTCTTTCCCAGTCAGTATTTTCGGGATGCATTAAATCCCATAGGGGACGACGGCTTTTAACCAATGGAACCGTTTCAAAGTTTTTTTGCTGTGGCGGCGAAGTAGTCAGCCATTCAAGAGTCCAGGCTTTCCATGGATTATTTCCGGCTATTTCACCATATCTGAGACTGTAGAAAATATTCCAGAAAAACACCAGAAATGAAAAACCAAACACAAATGCACTTATGGTTGAAAAGAGGTTAAGGCTTCCCAGGTATGGCAGGTCCGGATATGTGAACACACGGCGGGGCATACCCAGTAATCCAAGAAAATGAAATACAAAAAATGTACAGTTAAATCCGATAAAGAAAAGCCAGAAATGCCACTTTCCGATTTTCTCAGATAGCATTCTGCCTGTAATTTTAGGGAACCAGTAATATGCAGCTGCAAACCCACCTGTGAGTGAGCCTCCAATGAGTACATAATGAATATGTGCTACAACAAAATATGTGTCAGTAAGTCTCCAGTCAACCGGTACCAGTGCGAAACCCACGCCGCTCAGACCTCCTATGGTAAAGTTTACTATCAATGCAAGGGCAAAAAGCATAGCCGTTTTCAATTGTACCGAGCCACCCCAGACAGTGGCAATCCAGTTGAATATCTTAACTCCGGTCGGGACGGCGATCAACATACTGGTGGCAGCAAAGAAGGCATTAAATGTGGTGCCTAATCCAACTGCGAACATATGGTGAGCCCACACTCCGAATGATAAGAGCATGATAGCCACTGATGAAGCAGCAATAAATTCGTATCCGAAAATGGGTTTCCGTGAGAACACAGGAATTACCTCCGAAATCATTCCAAAGGCAGGCAAAGCCAGTATATATACTTCAGGATGTCCGAAACCCCAGAAAAGATGTTGCCACATAACAGGTGATCCGCCGGTTGCACTTATAAAAAAATGTGCATCAAATTGTCTGTCAATCAATATCATAAATAATGCAGCATTGAGGACCGGAAATGCAGCAAGAATTAAAAATGAATTTATGAAGACCATCCATACAAAAAGCGGAAGCTGGTTCATTTTTATTCCTTTTGCCCGCATGGTCAATGTGGTGACAGAAAAGTTGAGTCCGGCACCAACTGTGCCAACACCCATTAGCAGGAGGCTTATTGCCCAGTAGTCTACCCCGGGTGATGAACTGAAATATTTTTCGCTTAAAGGAGCATAACTAAACCAGCCGACATTAGGCATTCCTCCGGCAAAAAAGCTGAAATATAATAGAAGTCCTCCCAATAAAAACATCCAGTAACTAAAAGCATTCAATCGGGGGAATGCCATTTCGTTAGCTCCTATCATCAAAGGAAGAGAATAAGTGGCAAACCCCAGAAGCATAGGCGTAAGAACCAGAAAGATCATGTTAGTGCCGTGCATTGTGAAGATCTGGTTATATGCCTCCGGCGAAAGGAAATTATTTTCCGGCTGCATGAGCTGAATACGCATTAGAATTGCTTCCCCTAAACCTAGAACAAAGAAAAACATGCTGGTCACCAGGTACATTATACCTATAAGCTTGTGATCGACTGTTGACAGCCATTGCAGTAAGCCTTCACCTGTCCTCAAGTCAGGAATAGCTTTAGTTGATTCAGGAATTTTTATTCTGATATTCATTTCAGGTCCTCCAGATATTTAACAAGTGCTGACAACTCATTTTTAGAAAGCATAAAATTGGGCATATGTGCACCCTGCTTTATTTTTTGCGGATCTTGCAACCACCTGTACAGATTTTGGGGAGAGTTTGGAAGCATGCCGCTTAATAATGTTTTTCGTTCAGAAACATGTGTCAGATCGGGCCCGATATGTGATTTGGCATTAGTTCCCGAAATCGAATGACAACTGGCACAGGTTTTTTCCTGAAACAACCTCATGCCTTCCAATCCAAGACTATCGGTGGGTGGGGGTGGAATAGCCTGTTGTTTCTTTACCCAGTTATCAAAATCCCGTTCATTCTGAGCAATTACCAGAATTCTCATATCGGCATGCTGTGTACCACAATATTCACTACAGGTTCCATGATAATCACCAACTTCATCAGCATCGATCCATGTATAATTCATTCTACCGGGTATTGCGTCAATTTTTCTTCCCAGGGCAGGTACCCACCAGTCATGAATTACATCTGCCGATTCAACTCTCATCAGAAGATTTTGATTAACAGGAATATGTAATTCATTGGCAGTGATGAAATCATATTTTGGATATTGCATTTCCCACCACCACTGATGAGCAACAATTATAATATCAGGACTTTCTCCTGTTTTCATTGGCTTATTTATATCCTTCATGAACCTTACAGTGAAGTAAAAGAAAAAGGAAAGGATCAGAAAAGGCAGAACTGTCCAGGTGATCTCAAGCCATTTGATTCCTGTAATCTGTTCAGGTTCGCTATCATTCTTTTTTGCACGATAACGAATAACACCGACAAGAACTGAAACCACAACAATTGTGACAATGACAGCTGCCAGAATAAGGAACCAGAAGAATAATGTGTTTATGTAATTTTCATTGGGAGAAGCAGATTTAGACATATCTGAAAAAAAACGATGGAGTGTATCCGGAATCTTTCCCATAACTAATCTTTTAAGGTTATTACAGGTAAAAAGCAGTAATACAATATATTCAGAATACAGACCATTCGATTAGGTTCACTTCTTTCAGATGTCAAAAATTAGCTTTCCTTACTGTCTTGTATTAATAATCTGATGATTAATAATTCATTCGTGCCATATGTGTTTAATAACCTTGCTGATAGGAAAAAAGCATCTTAAAATATTCATTTTACAGGATAAGGCGGATGCGGTGGTATTGTTTTACCTTCCGTTTTAAGATTCTGAAGTATGACCTCAATACCTTTATTCAGTTGCTGATCGGTACCTGTATATTCCAGGTAAGGATCATTATCAACAACAATATCAGGTTCAACACCATATCCTTCAATGATCCAATTTTTACCCTGCAGATCATATCTTGAGAATTCAGGTTTGTTAAGATATCCTCCATCTACTAATGGCAAAGTACCGCGTATTCCGGTTACTCCACCCCAGGTTCTTTTCCCGACTACAGGTCCAAGTTTGTAGAATTTAAAGCGGTAGGTTACTATATCACCGTCAGAAGCTGAAAATTCATCAGCTAGCATTAACATAGGCCCATACAATGTACCATCGGGATCTATTTGAGGTTTTGAATTACGTGCAATGGCTATTTGTGAAGCCACTCTTCTTAAGTTCTCAATTACTATTTGTGATACAAATCCACCGCCATTTCCTCTTACATCAATAATAAGAGCCTTCTTATCCAATTGAGGGTAGTAGTACTTTGTAAAGTCATTGAGTCCTTCAATGCCCATGTCGGGAATATGAATGTAACCCACTTTGCCATCTGTGGCTTTATTTACTTTTTCAATATTTCCATTTACCCATTTCTGGTAATATAATTCTGCCTCGTCGCCGATAGGAAGAACAGTTATTTCACGTTTACCCTCTTCGGAAGGGACAGTATTAACGGTAAGCTTAACCTGTTTACCTGCTTTATTTACAAGTGCTTCATAGATATTATTTAATTTATTGACAGGTTTACTGTCGACTGCAAGAATATAATCTCCCACTTTGACATTTAAACCGATTTCATCCAGAGGTGATTTTGCTTTTCCATTCCAGCTTTCGCCTTTCAATATTTCATCTATCCTGAAATAACCTGTTTTATTATCTTTAGAGAGAACAGCGCCGAGCAGTCCAGTTTTAATTCTTTCAGGTTCAGGTCTTTCTCCGCCACCTACATATGCATGCCCTATATTTAATTCCCCAATTAATTCCCCTATGATATATGTTAAATCGTTTCTTTGATTTACATATTTAACAAGCTTGTTATATTTATCTCCCTGAGCTTTCCAGTCAACACCGTTCATTGCAGGTGAATAGAAAAAATCTCTCATCTGTCTCCAGCACGCTTCATAGATTTCCTGCCATTCTTCATGTTGATTTAACTCAATCTTAAGGCCGGAAAGATCCAGTTTATCAGTTAGTCTGACTTCAGATGACGGTAGATTGATAATACCATATGAGCTTCCCTGCGCAACCAGCATCTTCTTCTTATCAGCTGATATCTCAAAGCCATCAACAGAACCCAGATTCTTTTCCTCGCGGGCATCAAAATCATAAACAAGCAGTGTTGTGCTTTTATCGGCGATACCTCTTCGCTGGTAATATAATTTATTTCCGACAGACCTGAGATTGGAATAATTGGAAGGTTGAATGGGTAATCTGCCTGTTCTTGCAACAATTCCTTCGAAATCAATTTTAACCAGTGGTTCCTTCTCTGCAGTCTTTGTTTCCTTCTTTTTATCAGCAGCAGGTGTTTTTGTTTCTTCAGAAGGAGTAGGAACTACCTCATCGCTTTTTAATTTAAACAATGAAGGAGTATCTTTATTTAAAACAATAAAATAGATACTACTCATATCTGAATAACTTACTGTAGGTCCGTAGTCGCTGAATTCCGGATTAAAGTCGCGTGCTGATATAATGAACAGATACTTACCATCTTCGCTAAATTCACTGCTAAAGGCATTGTACATGCTTTCTGTAACAGGAAATGATTTTGCCTGTTCCAGTGAATAGACGAAAATTTGAAGAAACTGATTATTGTTATGTTTCGTATAAGTAATCCATTTACTGTCAGGAGACCATGCATATTCTCTCATTTCAAAAATAGAATCAACATCGACAGTAGTGATCTTTTTTGTGTCTTTATCAACATAATATAGTCTTTGTTCACGATCAGCCCACATAATCTTTTTACTGTCAGGAGACCAATATTGCTGATATTTGTAGTTATTGCCACCTGTAGTAACCTGAACCGGTGGCTGACTCCCATCCTGAATCTGCATATAGATTTCATCTTCACCTGTTTGGTCAGAGATATAAGAGATCCATTTTCCATCAGCTGACCACTTTGAATTTCTTTCGTGTATTGATGAGGAATGTGTTATATTACGGGTTTCACCGTATTTTTCAGGTACTGTAAATACATCACCATGAGCTCCGAACAAAGCTCTTTTTCCATCCGATGCAATTTCGAAATTGGCTATTTCTTTGCTTACATCCTTAAGGTATGTTCTGCCGGAAACGAAATCTTCAGCAATAATGATGTTCACTTTTTTTGATTCTTCATTCGACAGATCCATTTTGTAAATATATCCGCCGTTTTCATAAACTATTGCTTTATTGCCAAGTGAAGGAAATTTAATATCAAAATCCTTGAAATCGGTAAGCTTCTTTGTATTCTTCGTGGTAAGGTCATAGACATACAGATTCATCCTTTTTAATTCATCCCTGTCGGAAAGAAAATATATTTTATTACCATACCACATAGGAATGATATCCTGTGCCGGATTATTGGTTATATCTTCAATTTTGTTGGTTTTGAAGTCGAAAATCCAGATATCATCTGCCATACCGCCACGATACCTTTTCCATGTTCTGAATTCCCTGAATATCCTGTTGTAAGCCATTTTCTGATCATCGGGTGAATACGAACAGAAACCTGCACGGGGAACAGGCAGCTGGTGAGGCAATGAACCATCTATATTTACTGTAAAAAGTGTTCCATTAAAATCATTGAATGAGTTTTTCCTGGAACGGAAAATAATATTCCTGTTATCATGAGTCCATCCGAATACAATATTGTTAGGTCCCATCCGGTCAGCAACATCATCGCGACTTAATGTTGCAGTAAAAGTTATCCTCTTTGGCACTCCTCCCTTTGAATCCATGGTAAACACTTCTGTATTGCCATCATACTGGCCCGTAAAGGCAAGCGTCTTTCCATCAGGTGAAAATCTGGCAAACATCTCATATCCGTTATGATTAGTGAGTTTTCTGGCTATACCGCCATCAGCAGATGCTGTATACAAATCTCCTGCATAGGTAAATACCAGCTGATTGTCATATATAGCAGGAAATCTCAGTAACCTGGCTTCTTCCTGAGCCATTAGATTCAGGTACCCTGAGAGGATGAGTACCGGAATTGATAATAATGCTTTTCTCATAGGGGTTGAATTATTAAAAATGAAAATCTTTATTTTCTATGGTTTCACAAGGACTGGTTTCCCGAATCCTATTTTTTCAAGTGGCTGCATCTGTGTGGCTGCATCACCAACGATCACATAATACATCCTGTCGGGGATGATATATTTATCAATTATAGCTTTTGCTTCCTCAACATTAATATTCTTAATGGTTTCTTCATCTCTCTTAACATAATCATCAGGAAGTCCGTATATTGCCATTGTACCAAGCATCCCTACCAGTGCACCATTAGTTTCAAAACGAAGGGCGTTCGACCTTATCATGCAGTTTTTAATAAACTGCAGGCCGCTCTGAGAAAGCCCCGTCCGATATTTTTCCATCTCATCCCTGAATATCTTAACTGATTCGAAAGTTGCATCTGACCTGACACTTGAGGATGCTATAAACGGAGCTTTGACCCTCATCTCCTGAAAATAGCTTGAGGCCCCATAGGTAAATCCCTTTTCTTCACGAAGTATCTGGTTAAGCACGCTTGTAAATGCCCCGCCCAGGCTATAGTCAATAAAGTCTGCCTTAACAAAATCAGGATCATCTCTCGACAAGGCAAGATAGCCTATGTCAATAACAGATTGCCGTGATCCGGGGATATCAACAAAATAGATCTGAGATTTCTCAGGACCAGGAGGAATTGGATAGTCGTTAACTAAAATCTCTTTATCCTTCCACTCTGTTTCAAGAGGTTTAAGAGCGGCAAGCGCCTGCTCGCGGGTTATATTTCCGGCTATCAGTACTTTTGTAACTGTCGGTGAAAAGTTCTTTTCATAATAATCCTTCAGATCGTTAATACTAATTTTATCAATAGACTCCCTTGTCCCTCTTGGATCATATCCGAAAATATTGTCCTTGCCATACAATAGTTTATAAAACAGCAGGTTAGCCACACTTATGGGCTGGGCTTCTGCCTGGATAATATTGTTTTTTGTCCGGGTCAGAGCAAGAGAAAACTCCGAAGTATCCCATCGCGGTTCCAGCAGGATCTCTTTCATTAGTGCAAGGGTCTTATCAAAGTTCCTGGAGAGAGTACTTGTATACATCGAAATATCCTCCCTGCCTGCATATACATTTAAGTCCGAACCAAGAAGTTCTATCTCTTCCTCGAGTTCCACAGGGGTCTTATTTTTAGTTCCCTGCGGAAGAACACCGGCGACCATCCCTGCAACTCCCGGAAGGCCAAGCCTATCCTGGTAGACACCACCGCTTATAACAATACTCATTTCTACAAGTGGTAATTCTTTATTTTGTATACCATATACCTGTATCCCATTTGATAAAGTTGATTTCCATATCTCAGGCACATTTACTTCAGGATCTTTACCCAGAGGTGGTTCAATGCTCCTGTCGATATTTGATGGTGTTTTTACCACTTTTTCATCTGCAGTCGCAGCAATTTTAACCTGGCTTGCTTCATTAATATTCTCCTCTTCAACACCGGCAGGAACTGAATTTTCAGCAACTTCATCAAGTTTCCCCTTTGGAACGAAACTTGTTACAACATGTGGTTTCCCTTTAATATACTTATCATAAACCAACAGAACATCGTTAAGGGTAACCGCTTTTATGTTTTCGATATCTTTTTCTATATATCCCGGATCATCAAGGAAGGTATTATAGTAAGCAAGCTGAAGAGATTTATTGAAAACACTCGAAATACCATTGTAGAAATCCTTTTCTGTTGAAGCTTTTACCCTTTCAATATCCTTTTCGGTAATACCGTCTTTTTCAAAACGGGTAAAAGCTTCATTGATTCCATCCTCAATTTCTTTCAGGTTTTTTCCATCATTGGCCCTGATCCTGATTGTAAATTCACCCGCCAGCTCACCTGAATTGTTATATGCTGTTGTTCTGGATGTAAGTTTCTTTTCTTTTACCAGTACCTTATATAACGGCGCTTTTTTTCCGTCAGCAAGCAGATTTGCTAGAAAATCAAGTGCATATGCCTCTTTCTGGTATGCCTGAGGAACGGGCCATACCAGATTGATCTCCGGGACATTTGCAAAATTATCCTCATGGTAGAGCTTAATTGTCTTGTCAAGAACCGGTATCATAGCTGAACGGGCATCAACTTCCCCATGTGACTTGATCTCACCATAATATTTATTGATCAGTAGCTTGACCGAATCAGGATTGAAATCTCCGGCTAGTACCAGTGTGGCATTATTAGGTCCGTAAAAATGTTCATAGTAATTCCTGACATCTTTCAGAGTGGCATTTTTCAGATCATCCATTTCTCCGATCACCTCCCAGTGATAAGGATGGTTTGGTGGATAGAGATATTTACTGATTACATATTGTGTGAATCCATAGGGCGAGTTGTCTTCGGTTTGTCTCTTCTCATTCTGAACAACATTCTGCTGAATGGCGAGTGACCGCGGAGTTACGGAATTAATGAAAAATCCCATACGGTCCGATTCCAGCCATAATACTCTTTCCAGTGCATTCCTGGGAAACACTTCAAAATAGGTTGTAACATCTCTTGAAGTAAATCCATTATTGGATCCACCCACTCCTTCTATAATCTTGTCAAATGTGCCAGAAGGAACGTCCTCCGATCCTCCGAACAAAAGATGTTCAAAAAGATGGGCAAACCCGGTCTTTCCCGGGACCTCCCTGCTTGAACCCACATGATACATTATTGCGTATGAAATCATAGGATCGGAATGATCAGTATGAAGAATCACCTGTAGTCCGTTTGGCATCTCGTATTTTTCATAGCTTATGTTGAGTTTATCATTAACAGGAGCTTTCTGACAGGCTGTACTTATCACAATGATAGTCAGCACTCCCATGATCTGATTAAGGATGCGGATCTTTCTCATTTCAATTTGTTTAGCTTATTATTTTAAATATTGTATTAGGGATGAATTGCTAATTTATTGATTTTAAAAATAAATCTGATCACTTAATGCTCAGTATTTTTAAGACCAGTACTATATTAGTTAACGATTTTGAAACAATTTTGTTTATATTTCCTGTGGATTTTAACAACGAATTTTATGAATAGAATAATCTTGCCGGTTTTGCTGTTACTTATTGCCGGCAGCGGCACAGCTCAGGGAAACATGTTTCTATCTGATGTTCCTATGCTAAACATACCCCTGAATTCTCAATCCGGCATTACTTCCGATGCGTTTGGGAATGACGATCCTGCTACTGATCAGAAGCTGGCCAGGGATATATTCAAAGAGCTGATTGAAATAAACACTACATCAACTTACGGGAGCAGTAAAGCCGCGGAGGCTATGGCTGCCAGGCTTAAATCTGCCGGATTTTCCGATAATGATGTGATGGTTACCGGGCCAGATCCGCTGCATAAGAACCTTGTTTTGCGTTACCATGGATCAGGAAAGCTTAAACCTGTTTTATTTATTTGTCATCTGGACGTTGTTGAAGCACTTCCCGGCGACTGGTCTTTTGATCCGTTCACGTTCCTTGAGAAGGATGGATTCTTCTACGGCCGTGGAACGTCTGATATTAAAAACGAGGATGCAAGTCTCATTACAAATATCATCAGACTTAAGAAGGAGGGATATAAGCCTGACCGCGATATTATAATTGCTCTGACAGCCGATGAGGAAATGGGCACTGCAAATGGAGTAAACTGGCTTCTTACCAACCACAGGAACCTGATTGATGCCGATTTCTGTATAAATCCCGATGGGGGTGGGGGAGATTTGAGGAATGGTAAACCTGTTACTCTGGCTATTCAGACCAGCGAAAAAATTTATGTTTCATTCAGGCTTGAGGCAAAAAACAAAGGCGGTCACAGTTCTCTGCCTGTTAAGGACAACGCTATTTACGAACTGGCATCTGCTCTGGTTCGTCTTTCAGACTATGATTTTCCAGTCAGATTAAACGAAACGACCAGGAATTATTTTGAGAAAATTGCTGCTGACGAATCCGGAGTGGTTAAATCGGATATACTATCAATATTAAGTATTCCTCCTGACACTGTGGCAGCAAAAAGGCTTTCCTTTTCTTCGGCATATTATAATGCAATGATGCGCACTACATGTGTCGCGACTATGATGAGTGCCGGACATGCTGAGAACGCCCTGCCTCAATCAGCTCAGGCGACCATAAATTGTCGTTTGCTTCCTGATGATGACCCTTCTGGTGTCATGAAGGTTCTGAATTACGTCATTGCAGATAGCCAGATTACTGTAACAAGGCTTAATTCCTCATTCCTTGCACCTCTTTCTCCATTACGGGAAGAAATTACAGGTCCTGTGATGCAAATTGCTTCCTCAATGTGGCCCGGCGTAAATGTTACTCCGGTAATGTCTACGGGCGCAACTGATGGCAAATATCTCCGCAGGGCCGGAATAGCTGTTTACGGAATATCAGGTATGTTCAGCGATATGGATGATGTTCGTGCACATGGGAAAAATGAAAGGATCGGAGTAAAAGAATTTTATGATGGGGTGGAGTTTATGTACCGTCTGATGAAAGCTTTATCAACAGTTAAATAATTAGATTTGCTTACTATCTGAAAATCCAGGCATGCTGAGAAAAAATATTTGTTCCGATAAGGCTTTTTGATACAGTGACAACTTGTAAGGAAAATGTTTTCGGTATTATTATAGTTCCCAAGTTGGAAGCAACGTGGTGATGACGCTTTCATATTCAATGATCCCGGCCGGAGATATCCAATCATAACATCTGTGATTACTTCATTTAGTTTTTTTTACAAATATCTCAAGAGATTGTAAGTTATTGTTTCTGAATGCATATAAAGATCAGAGTGATACAACATCGGATGTGATCAGCCGCCAGTATGCTTAGTGATTTGGAGTTATCCTTCAGTTCTGTCTGTGTGAACAAATTGGTTCATTTTCAGTTATTATATTAATGTTATAAAGGGACAACCGTAAATCATTTTTTAGAAATTAACTGAGTGAAAAATTTATTTCATAAGTCATGAAAATATCAATTATCGGAACAGGGACAGTTGGTCAGACCTTAGCTTCAAAGCTGGTCGAACTGGGTCATGAAGTAATGATAGGTACACGTAATGTTTCTTCAAAATTATCAGGAAATGAAAAGGATAGCTATGGAAATCCTTCATTCGGCGAGTGGCATAAATCCAACAGCAAAGTCAAGCTGGGTACTTTTGCTGAATCTGCGGCTTTTGGTGAACTGGTAGTCAATGCCACACATGGGAGCAGTTCAGTCACAGCTCTGAAGCTTGCAGGCGCAAAGAACCTTTCGGGGAAAATACTGATTGACGTTTCGAATCCGTTGGATTTCAGTAATGGCGATTCACCGAGTTTATTACCCGGACTGAATAATACTCACTCGCTCGCAGAAGAGATTCAGAAAACATTTCCTGAGGCAAAGGTTGTGAAAACATTAAATACTATGTGGTGCGGATTGATGGTTAATCCCGGGCTAATATGTGGTGGTGACCATATTAATTATATTTCAGGGAATGATAAGGATGCCAAAACAAAAGTTAAAAGCCTTATAAAACAGTTCGGATGGAGCGATGAAAATCTTATCGACATTGGAGATCTGTCTGGCGCCCGGGCAACTGAATCTATTCTTCTTATCTGGATGAAAGTTATGGGTGTGCTTAAAACAGGAGCTTTTAATTTCAGGATAGTCCGTTGATTTTTGCATTAATCTGTTTTTATGAAGACAGTCTTAATATCTGGCGGTAGCTCCGGAATAGGAAAAGCTACTGTTTCCGGACTTGCTGCAAAAGGCTTCCGGGTTGTATTTGTGGCACGTAACCACGAAAAAGCTGAGGCAGTGAAGAAAGAGATAATCAGCACCTCAGGGAATGATCACATTGATTATATACTTGCTGACCTTACTTCAGTTAAACAGGTAATGGACTGCGCAAGAGTCTTTAAAGCTAATAATGAAAAACTTGACGTTCTTATTAATAATGCCGGTGTAATACTGCCCGAGAGGAGAATGACATGTGACGGACTTGAAGAATCATTTGCGATCAACCATCTTTCGCATTTTATCCTTAGTAACCTTCTGCTGGAAGAACTTAAAAAAAGTGAGCAACCACGTATTATAAATGTGAGTTCGGCTGTATATTCTTCAGGAATATTCGATCCGCAAAACCTGCAGAGTGAAAAAAAATACAGCTCTTTCAGTACATACAGTAATACTAAATTGCTTAATATACTTTTTACCTTTGAGCTGGCTGAGCGGTTAAAAGATTTAAAAATCACTGTAAATGCTTTGCATCCGGGAGTTGTGAATTCAAATTTCGGCAGTGAGTTCAGGGGTATTCTAAATTTCTTTAATAAAGCTGCTAAAATTTTAATGATATCACCGGAAAAAGGTGCTGCTACATCAATCTGGCTTGCCACTTCAGATGAAGTAAGGAATGTTACCGGAAAATACTTTGTGAGATGTAAACCGGTAGAAACGAAGAATATCTATATAACGGAGGAAAATCGTAAAATACTATGGGATAAGAGTCTTGAGTTATCAGGATTAAAAAAATAAACAGTTTTATTTCGCAACGATCTTTATTTTTTTGGGAAGAGGTTGCAATTAATGCAATCTCTTCCTGAAAAGGATCAGAAAAACCCGAAATCTCATGCACCCATATTGTAGTAAAATCTTTCATGGATAATCTGGTCGCCTTTCCACTTCTGTACAGCAACCTCTTCCATCATTTGTCTTTTTCCATCTTTCATAGTAACATCCATCCACGATTCAACCATAGTGACTGCATCTTTTTCGTTTGCGGTTACTGATCTGATTCCCGATCCGTGTACCTCTTTTATCATGCCCATAAAATCCGACTGAAATTTACGGTTTACTTCTTTTCCCTTCCGGGTTTCACCTGTTGCCTCTACCATTACAACATCATTATGGTAATACTTTTCAAATGCATCAAGCATCTTTCCCTGTGCCAACATATCATATATGTCTTTGGCTTTGTCGTGATAGCTCATAGTATATCTGGTTTATTGGTGTTGCAGATAAACAATTAACAAATGGAAAAGTTTAAGACCTGATATCCCTGAGTCATTTTTTTGATTTTAGAATATTTTGTAAGAATATTCGAAACAATTTTCTCAATCTTATATCCGGATCAGAGAAAATGATTTTGGAATAATGGCAGGACTGGCTTGAATGTCGGTACTACAATCTTCGCATAAATGCAAGCAGGGTAACTATTGCCACAAGGGCCAATGCAATTGCAGCAGTAATTGCAATTGATCTGAAATCATCGTAACGCTTAATTATTATTCCGGTAAATGCCCATACAACTGATAAACCGATGAAAGGATTATTAAGCCTGTAAAGGGCAGCAGCAGATATAATAGCTCCGGTACAAATCATTATTATGGCCCACATTTCATCAGGTATACCGAATCCGTTCCAGTTATAGTATACAAGTAGCGCAGTAACATTTGCAATAGTTGCAATACATATCCATCCCAGATAGATTCCGAAAGCTGCCTTGATTATTCCGAACGGCAGGTCTTTTATCAGGATGTTGATATAGATAAGTGCAATTAGCATTCCCGCCATAACTATCAGAGAAAGCGGCAACTTACCGTAATGCCAGAACACTATCCATAATGCGTTCAGTACACATGTGAGGCCGAAAATCCAGCTGATTTTTGAGATGACGATCTGATTTGATCCGTTAAACTGTACAACACAATAAATAAGTAATAACAGATAGATTACGCCCCAGATAGAAAATGTAATTCCTGCAGGTACAAACAGGTTAGGGAATGAGTCTGAAAGTTCTCCGGTTGTCTTATTATTCAACGGAATTGCATTGGCCAGGTAGTTCATAACCAACATACCGGCAAAAAGAAGCAGATTGAGATATTTAATCATAACATATCCGTTTATTAATTTATGTAAAAATAACCGATTCCGGCAGATTTCAATACTCCTCATACAGATTTCAACCCATTCAACCCTTTCAACCCTTCAACCCTTTCAACCCTTTCAACCCTTCAACCCCTTCAACCCCTTCAACCCCTTCAACAAATCAGCCCCGCGAACCACCAGCCTCATACCGTATACTCATTTCTTCCCTCAGTGTACCTCAGTGCATTCTCCGTGTACCTCAGTGTAAGTTCTTTAAAAATACCCCTATGGCCGGAAGTCAGTTTACACAGTGGTTCTCAGAGCTTGCACAGAGAGCCACGGAGATTTTTCCACCTTTCAGCTTCTTTAACCTTTTACTGAACCGCCAATATCAGGGTTGGCCCGCCCTGATTTATAGCACCATATTGGATTTTTCACTTAAAGACTTTCTATATTTACACCCGCTAATTCAGTTTTATCATACAATCTGAACCCTGCCTGTTATGTTCCATACAATGATTTTTTCTGCTTTTATTATTCCTAACATTTATGTTTTCATCAGAATATGGAAACTCTTCATAAATAAGGGCTACAGGCTTCATTATACGCTGATATATATTCTGTTGGCTTCAATTTATCCGCTGGGTTTGTTCTTCAATGAATCGGGTGCAGGGTTTATTATAACTTTTCTTGGCTCACTGGGTAATTATTTACTTCCCTTTTACCTCTACCTCTTCCTTTGTGTACTGGCTCTGGACATACTCCTCCTTATCAACAGACTTATTAAATTTATTCCCTCCGGAATAATTAAAAGCACCCGTTTTAAAATTGCCGGATTGTCAGTGATTTTGTTCTTTTCAGCAGGAGTGGTTATAGCCGGGATTATCAATTTCAACACAATCCGCACCTCCGTCTACAAGATCGAAATTCCGGGAAAATTATCGGAGATAAGCCATTTGAAAATTGCTTTTGCAGCAGACTTTCACCTGCAGGATGCAGTTGGAATTAATTTTGTTGAAAGATTTGCAAATAAGATAGAAAAGATCAATCCTGATCTTATGATATTCGGCGGAGATATTGTGGAAGGGGACAGGGAAGACGAGAACATGAAAGTATTTGAGAAGCTTCTATCAGGGATTCACACCAGGTACGGAGTTTTTGCCGTACTTGGAAATCATGAGTATTATGCCGGTCAGGAACAGGGTAGTTTTTTTAATAAAGCAGGTATCAAGGTTTTATGTGATACAATACTTGTAATTGACAGTTCATTTAACCTGGGAGGCAGATTCGATACTCATTTAAGGTCAAGGAAATCAATAGATGATATTATGAGCTATGCAGATACTAATCTGCCGGTGATCATGGTCGATCATCGGCCGACTGACCTTGAACGTGTTAGCAAAACTGCAGTTGATGTACAGTTATCCGGTCATACCCATAATGGTCAGTTGTTTCCTTTAAATCTGATAATAAGAAGACTATACAGGTTAAGCCGGGGTTATGAAAAAATTGGCAATACCCACTTTTTTGTCACCAGCGGGATACGGTTATGGGGGCCGCCGGTACGGACAACCGGTAAATCAGAAATAATGGTAATTGATATAACTTTTTCGGGAAAAGAACATTAATCTGCTGATAAAAATTAATGTATTCTTTTCTGCTCCCTGCTCCCTGCTCCCTGCTCCCTGATCCCTGATCCCTGCTCCCTGATCCCTGATCCCTGATCCCTGATCCCTGATCCCTGATCCCTGATCCCTGATCCCTGATCCCTGATCCCTGATCCCTGATCCCTGATCCCTGATCCCTGATCCCTTTCTCAAAACAATGATCCTGATTTGTAGGATGATGGTATTGAACATTGAACTTTGTACCTGATTATTTGTTTATTTAGTCTAAATACAGATTAAATAATCAATTTTATATTAAGTAGTTTGAAAATGAAAAAAACAATAATAATTACTTCTATAGTTGTGCTGTTCACATCCGTAGCACTTCTGGTTTTTGTCAGACTCACCTCAGACGTCAAAAATCAGGAAATTAATTTTGCAGAGGTCAAAAAGGGGAATTTTGAGATAACTGTTACCAATGCAGGTGAACTTATAGCCGAGAAATCCTTCGACATTAAAGGACCTGATATAGTTCGTAACAGGAATTTCCGCTCAGCAGGTATCAAGATAGTTGATCTTGTACCTGAGGGGACCGTTGTCAAAAAGGGTGATTATATTGCTACACTTGACAGAACAACTTTTAATAATAATCTTAAAGATGAGACAGATAACCTGAGGACAGTACAGAGTGACCTTGAGATGAAAGTACTGGATACTGCTGTGGTGCTTAGTGCTTTAAGAGACGATATAAAGGATCAGACTTTTACAGTTGAAGAGGCAGGCATAACTGTTGATCAGTCAAAGTATGAACCACCTGCGATTCAGCGGCAAGCTGCACTTGAACTGGATAAGGAAAAACGTTTGCTGACCCAGAGTGAAAAGCTTTATAAACTCAGACGTGCTCAGACATTGACAGAGATACGGGCTCTGAAAAGTTCGGTTGAGAAACAGAGTAATAAAGTGAACGATCTTCAGGCAATTTTGGCAGGATTTACTATTACAGCTCCTTACAATGGAATGGTTATTTATAAAAAGGACAGACTGGGAAACAAGATACAGTCCGGTTCAATGCTCGATCCCTGGGATCCCGTAGTTGCAACTCTTCCTGATCTCTCTTCGATGCTTTCAAAGATTTATGTGAACGAAATTGATGTTAATAAGGTGAAGCCTGGCCAGCCTGTCCGGATCACCATAGATGCATTCCAGGGAAAATCCTTCACAGGTAAGGTGGCCAGTATAGCCAATATTGGTGAGCAGTTATCAAATTCAGATTCAAAAGTATTCGAAGTCCTTATTAAACTCGATGGTTCTGATCCGATGCTGAGACCTTCTATGACAACAGGAAATAAGGTAATCACAAAATCGTTCAGTGATGTTGTTTATGTGCCCGGGGAGTGTGTACAGGCAGGAATTGACAGTATTCCCTATGTTTACACTAAGGATGGTACACGACAGGTTGTCGTTCTGGGTGAATCGAACGACAAGAATATAATTGTCGAACAGGGACTCAAACCTGGAACAGAGGTCTGGCTGAGCACACCTCAGGATCCAGCTAAATTTACTTTAGCCGGTAACGATCTGATTCCTGTGATCAGGGAACGTCGTAAAGTTCTGAGGCTTGAAATGGAAGCAAGCAGAAATGAGGATAAATTGCTTACCCAATCGACTGTTAACCGGCCTGCCACCGGGCAGGAAAAGGAAAAACCGGCCGGTTTAGTCGGAACAAAGGGCAGTAAATAAAAATGACCTGGCTAACTTATTATTTATAACTGACTGTTATAACACATCGGACACTAATAGTTAAGCAATCTTATTTATCTAATTTAAATCTATCTTTTTGATTCGCAACCTTATAACCAAGAAGAAAAACCATCTTTGATACTTTTTCCATCTTATCGAAATCTATCTTGTCGACATCATCTCTTATTGAATGAAGGTCAGAATGAATCCCTGATATGAAAAGCAGTGCGGGAACCCCTTTTGCCTGGAAGCTTGCATGATCGCTGCTGCCAAACTGAAGGTCATTTCCCTTATCTGTAATTCTGACTCCCGTTTCTTTTGCAGAAGAGGCCATAAGCTTAAGCAGCTCATTACTTTCGTGTGCTGTATATACCAGGATCTCACCCGGTTGGGTTACTGTCAGGTCAAATCCCATGAATTTGCCGGTGTCAGATTCCATTTTAGATCTTCCGACCATATCAAGGTTTATATCAAGCAATGTTTTTTCCATAGGTATTACAGGGTAGTCAGCATAATACTTCGATCCCAGTAATCCTTTTTCTTCACCATTGACCCAGGCAAAGACAATACTCCTTAATGGCTTTTTCCTGAGATTCATAAATGCCCTGGCAACCTCAAGCAAGGCCATCGAACCTGAGGCATCATCATCTGCACCGTTAAATGTTTCTCCTTTGTCATTCACTCCGTCATGATCGAAATGGGCAGTGTAAATTACACATTCATTTTTCAGAACAGGATCTGAACCCTCGATCATGCCAATCACATTCGGACTGAAAACATCGGTAGTCTTTATACTGGTTTTGACAGATGCCGTAATATCATTTAATTCAACTGAAACGGGTTTTCCGTCTGCAATGATCTTTTTCTCAAATTGTTTGAGGCTGTAACCGGTCGTTTTCAGCAACATATCTGCTGTGTGCTGTGTTATGAATGCTATCTGCAATGGCAATCCGGGATCTTTGCTGCTCTTTAATGACAATGTACTTGATCCTGTCTTACCTGCCGCCATATCAGCCAGTCCGGATGCATATGCATCCGGAAATTTATTATGGGGGTTGTATACATATAATATGGCTTTGGGCTCTCTTCGTATAATAGACATAATTTTAGGCTCTTCAGTAGTGATGTCAAATATAGAATTAAGTCCTTCCGGTTCTTTTATTTCGGGATAGCCTGTCATAACCAGAACAATTTTATTTTTAAGATCACCATAGTTGATGCCGCTATTTACTGAATCTGTTTCAACGGGACCGTAACCCACAAATACGACATTTCCTGTAACATCAATTGTTTCTGATAAAGTCATTAAATAGACCAGGGAGTCAGTTGAGAAAACGATATCTCCATTTGTATTCCTGACTTTAAGATAAGTTTCTTCATTGCTGATCTCTTTGGATAACAGAGGCATCATCTGAAAATAATCCCCGGTCGCAGGAATAGGTTTCAGACCGATCCTCATAAGATTCGTTTTTATATAAAGTGCCGCAACTTCATTAGATCTGGTACCTGTCTCGCGTCCTTCCAATTCATCGGAAGCAAAAAAAGTCATATATGATTTCAGGTCACTTTTGTTGATTGAGTTTAAGCCCTCTTTTTGTGCATCGGCGTAATGGAATGATACCATTAGGACAACTGATACATATAATAATTTTCTCATTTTTGAAACTGCAAAAACAAAAAGTCTGATCGCAGCAATTAAATAATTCTCGGACATTTAGCCTTTTTTTTGTAGATTTCCTAAACAATAACAAGGTATAAAATTTCTGTTAATGCGGCAAAACATAAACCAAATATTTAATCTGATTTGGGTCCGGTTAACGGCTCTGTAGCATTTTTTGACTCAATCTCTGGCTTTAAGCATCTGAATGAAATTTCCAAATTTGTAAACCTTTAATTATTTCTGATTCACTGCCTGCCGGCTTGCATTATTGTGGCACGTTCCATTACCGGCAATATTAATAAATGTATATTATACACTTAATAAGAAACAATCACCGCAGACATATGTTTATACTAATGGTGCCGGTATAACAGAACAAACAGACAGTTTTATATGTTAACCGCCTGAGACACCAACAATATATGGCTAAAGTTAAAACATATGGATCCGATTTTAACCGTAACAATCTGGATAAATCTTCGTCCCCTTATCTCCTTCAGCATAAAGGCAATCCAATCTGGTGGCAGGAATGGAGTGACAATCTGATCAGATATGCAGTAAAAGTTAATAAGCCGCTTTTTGTTTCTGTAGGGTATGCAACCTGTCATTGGTGCCATGTTATGGCGGCTGAGGCATTTTCCGATAATAAGACTGCCATGTACATGAATGAGAATTTTATATGCATCAAGGTCGACCGGGAACAGCGACCCGATATAGATCAGTTCATGATGGCATTTATAAACAAACAGAACGGCAGGGGGGGATGGCCTCTGAATGTATTTCTGACACCGGAGCTTCATCCTGTTTTTGCACTCACATATGCCCCTGTAACAACCAGGGATTCAATGTATTCGTTTCTGTCGGTTGCTGAAAAAGTCCATGACTATTTTGAAAAAAACATGAATGCCATTCCTCAGTTTATACCGGCTGAGGATCAGCCCACAATTAATGATGAAAGTACACTGGTGGAAACTCTTTCAAAATACTATGATCCGGTAAACGGCGGATTCGGCCGGGGACAAAAATTCCCTTCTCACTCAACGCTTTTGTACCTGCTGTATCAGCTGAGCATCGATGACAGCCCCTCGATCAAAACCATCTGCACCAAAACACTCGATGCTATTTACATGCGTGGACTTAATGACCACTTGCAGGGAGGTATCTTCAGATATTGCGTCGATCCGGAGTGGACAATACCCCATTTTGAAAAGATGCTTTATGACCAGGCTATGGCACTCTGGTCTTTCTCCCTGGCTTACAGGGTGATAGGAAATCCTGAATATAAAACCATGGCAAACAGTATCATACGGTGCCTGGAGGAAAGTTTTGAAGTTGACGGGTTATATATTTCAGCGCATGATGCTGATACTGATCATTCGGAAGGTTCAACATATCTCTGGAGTTATGATGAGCTTAAGAGTGTGCTTCTTCCGGAAGAATTTGCCAGATTTTCGGAATCATATTACATTGAAAAAACAGGCAATTTTGAAGGATTGAATCATCTTGTCAGGAAAAATGGCGTGCCATTGAAGGAAATTGAAGAAAAGTTACTATCAATCAGGAAGACGAGAAAACAGCCTTCGGACGATGATAAAATTCTGAGCGGAATAAATGCTCTGGTGGCAATTGCAATGATCCAGTCAGACCGCTTGCTTGACCGGTCCGATCTGGAGAGGAAAGCGGCTTCCGTTATCCGCAATATTTTAGACAGATTCTGGGATGGCAAAAGTCTTGCACATTCCAGCTTTCAGAAAGTGTTGCAGAAACAGCCATTCCTGTCAGATGCCGGTGCAATGCTCACCGCCATTAGTATGTTGTTTGAAATAGATCCATCGTGGCACGGCCTGATGAACGATTTCAATCTGTATCTTGAATCATTCAGGGAGAACGGAAAGTGGGTCGAGTCTAAAACCAATGATTTTCAGACTGTTTATGCATCATGGTTTGATCATCCGTTCCCATCCGGTGTAAGTCTTGCTGAAATGGGATTAACGCGTGTGGCACTTCTTAAAGGGGAAGTGATACCTTTTAAGGAATACAGAAACCCTTTTCAATCCGATTTTTACAATCTTGCTGCAATGATTGGCAACGGGCTGTTCCATATCTATACAACTCATGAGTTTATTCCGTGGAATCTTTTGCCTGTTAACCTGCTGCAGGTTCGCGGGGAGCATGAACAGGATTGTTTTATGGGTGTCTGCAGTCCACTTGATACCGGCTCATTTCTGAGTGGGAAAACGGATTAGATCAGCCTGTTTACAACTCAGTGTAACCAGACAGTATCTTCCTTTGTTCAGAGTGAACTTTCCTGATATCAGGATGTTAATTATTAAGCACATCTTTGTATTAAATATAATTGTAATATAACTTCATATGAATAAGACCGCATTGATAACAGGATCATCAAATGGTATCGGATTGGAACTTGCGAAGATACATGCAGAAAAAGGTGATAACCTGGTTCTTGTTGCCCGCAGTAAAAATAAGCTTGAGGAATTAAGAGATGAGCTTGTGGAGAAGTATAATGTAAAGGTGTATTTAATCGTTAAGGATCTTTCAGTCCCCGGGTCCGCCGCCGAAGTTTACGGGGAATTAAATAAAGAGAACATTTCAATAGATTATCTGGTAAACAATGCCGGTTTCGGTGATTTCGGACTTTTTGCCCAGAGTGACTGGAATAAGCAGGAGAGAATGATTAATCTGAATGTGCTTACACTCACCCATTTTACCAGACTCTTTTTGCCGGGGATGATCGAAAGGGGTAGCGGTAAAATATTGAATTTAGCTTCAACAGCATCTTTCCAGCCGGGTCCGACTATGTCTGTCTATTTTGCAACCAAGGCATTTGTACTGAGTTTTTCAGAAGCTGTCAATAACGAAGTAAGAGATAAGGGCATTACTGTAACTGCACTTTGTCCGGGTGCAACACAAAGCGGGTTCCAGGCAGCATCATCAATGAACAATCCCAGGCGGTTTGAAGAAAATAATTTCCCTTCATCGAGAGAAGTTGCTGAGTTTGGTTACAGGGCAATGATGAAAGGGAAAGCCGTTGCAGTTCACGGACTGAAGAATTCAATACTGGCTGCTTCAGTAAGATTTGCCCCCAGGTCTCTTGTTGTGAATATGGCAAGAAGAGTACAGTCAAAAAAATATTGAATAATTAAAAATTTAAATAATGCAGACAATTTTAGGTGCCAATGGAACAATTGGTTCTGTCCTGGCAAAGGAATTAGGAAGTTACACTGATAAAATCCGGCTTGTCAGCCGGAATCCGAGAAAAGTAAATGAGTCGGATGAACTGTTTCATGGCGACCTTACTATTCCCGGAGTGGTGGAAAAGGCCATCGAGGGATCTGATGTGGTATATCTTGTTGTGGGACTGGATTATAAAGTCAGTGTATGGGAGGATAAGTGGCCGAAGCTTATGAGAGATACCATAGATGCATGCATTAATTCTAATGCCAGGCTGGTGTTTTTCGATAATGTGTATATGTATGATATCAATGCTATCTCTCATATGACCGAAGACTCTCCAATGAATCCCCCAAGTAAAAAAGGAGCCGTAAGGAAGCAACTGGTACAGATGATAATGGATGAAGTAAAAAGTGGCAGACTGATGGCCTTAATAGCCCGTTCTGCTGACTTTTACGGGCCTGCAAACGACAAGAGCTTTGTCATCGAAATGGTATATAAAAACCTTCTGAAAGGAAAAGCAGCCAACTGGTTCATTGATGCCGGCAAAAAACACTCTTTCACCTATACTCCCGATGCTGCCAGAGCAACAGCGCTTCTCGGAAATACAGATGATGCATACAACCAGATCTGGCATCTGCCGACTGATAACAATACACTTACAGGAAAACAGTTCATTGACATTTTCGCCAGAGAATTGAATGTAAAAAATAAGGTTATGGTAATGCCAATGTGGTTAATAAAGATCCTTGGGCTTTTCATCCCGATACTGAAAGAGATGCCTGAGATGATGTACCAGTACGACAGGGATTATTTTTTCGATTCTTCCAAATTTCAGAAACGGTTTAATTTTAAGATAACCACTTACCAGGAAGGGGTCAGGCAGGTTGTGAAAGCCTGAAGTCCGGTAAGTGAGTATCATAAAGTACCTCAGGCGTCAGGCCTGAATATCAGGGGCATACGATGTAATCCTGAATATTGATTATTTATAAGTACCTTTGCACGGTTTTAATCAAGGAATAATCCCCGCTTATATCCGGCAGTTTTATTTCACATTATTTTACTAATATTTTTATTTTATGCATTTTGAATCATTGAACATTATTGAACCGATTCTTAAATCGTTGAAAGAAGAGGGCTATACAATACCAACACCAATACAGGAACAGGCAATTCCGATAATTCTCAGGGGCACAGACCTGATCGGATGTGCTCAGACAGGGACAGGAAAGACAGCTGCATTTGCAGTGCCTATTCTTCAGTTACTCAGCGGTAATAAGACATTCGAAAAAAAGAAAAAAATAAGAAGTCTTATTGTTACTCCTACCAGGGAACTGGCGATACAGATTGAGGAGAGCTTTAAAGCATACGGCCGTCATACGGGGCTGACATGTACGGTTGTTTTCGGAGGTGTGAATCAGAATCCCCAGGCAGCAGCTCTTCGTAATGGCGTTGATATACTGGTTGCCACGCCCGGCAGACTGCTGGATCTTATGAATCAGGGAATTATTTCTTTAAAGGATGTGTCAATTTTTGTACTTGACGAAGCTGACAGGATGCTTGATATGGGATTTATACATGATGTAAGGAAAATAATTGCTGCAATTCCGCAAAAGCGGCAATCGCTTTTTTTCTCGGCTACAATGCCTCCTGAAATTGTAAAGCTTGCCGGCACAATAGTCTATAAGCCTGTAAAAGTTGAGGTTACTCCATCTGCAACAACAGTTGATATAGTAAATCAGTATGTCTACTTCACAGATAAGGGCAATAAGAATGCACTGCTGATCGAAATATTAAAGGATGAAATGATAAAGACGGCACTTGTATTTACCCGGACAAAATTCGGGGCAGATAAAGTAGTGAAGGTACTTAAGAAGAGAAATATCAGCGCCGAAGCAATTCATGGCAACAAGGCACAGAATGCACGGCAACGCGCTCTGTCAAATTTCAAAGCTCAGACTACACGTGTGCTGGTTGCAACCGATATAGCTGCCAGGGGCATTGATGTTGATGATCTTGAATATGTAATCAACTATGAGATACCGAATATATCCGAAACTTATGTTCATCGTATCGGGCGTACGGGCAGGGCGGGAGCGAATGGAACTGCAATATCATTCTGTGATGCAGATGAAAAGGCATATCTTAAGGATATTGAAAAACTGATCTCAAAAAGGATTCAGGTTGTTGATGATCATCCGTATCCCCTTATTGACAATAATCCTGTAAAAGCACCTAAACAGCAGCGTGGGGCTCATAACCGGCCCCGGTCAGTTGTACCAGAGAAAAGACATCCTGAATACCGTGAGTGGAAACGGTGATATTATACTGAGGCAGGGTTAAATGTGTATAGGACTATTAGGTTGGTTTTCATTAAATGATCGGTTCAGAACACATATTATTATTTGACGGTGTCTGTAATTTATGCAACAGTCTTGTAAAATTCATTATTAAAAGAGACCCGCAAGCCAGATTCAGATTTGCTTCACTGCAGTCTGAAACTGCAGTACGGATGATTGCAGACTCCGGTCTGGTTGCAAAAGACCTTGATACCGTTGTTTATTTTTCCGGAGATAAACTCTACCTGAAATCTGCGGCTGTTCTTCATCTTTTAAAAGATTTAGGAGGTTACTGGAAGTTTTTTTATGGTTTCTCAATTATACCAGGTTTCATTCTTGATTTGTTATATGATCTAGTCGCCCGGACCAGATACAAATTTTTCGGAAGAACAGAAATCTGTATGGTCCCGACACCTGATATCAAAGAAAGATTTTTAACGTAATCTGTTAATTACTTATGTATTTTTGGTTGTTTTGAACATCCCCTGAACGGAATATTTTAAGTTTTTTGCCCTCCTTCTGGCTCAAACCTGAAGTTTTCTTTTAGGTGGCCCTTTATAGTTAGTATCCTGAAAATATGAGTAGTAGGTAGGTTTTTTTTATGAATCACCTGACCCGAATATTTTAACAAACATGATATTTTTCATTTATTTATTATATTATATTTGAAAAATTATATTTTTAACACCTCCTTAGATTAAATAGAATCATTCAATTTATAAACTGGAAATAGATCTTGTCGTGAATTTGAAAAAGAAAGCAACCTGTGTAACTCTCATGCAGAAAACCCATAAAACGCATAATACCTTGAAGGCCCGTGAAAATAATATGGATAAAGCCGGAATATCCTAAACCTCACCTTTATATGACCAGAAAGCCCTCCAACTTAAAAAGGAGGGCTTTCTTTTTGAGGTTAATTCAGAAATCACATATTTATTTCAATAGGCAGGCTGTTCCTTGTTTATCTGCAAATGTTATTAATTCTATTTTCCTTCTCTCTCTTTTTCTATCATTTGACTTAAGTTCATTCCACTGTAATTCTCAACATTATACCCTGAAGTGTTTTTGCTGAAATCTGTTTTTTCTATGCTTACAACTTTCATCGGAGTTCCACTTTTTCCTCCATCTTCCACAAAATCCACTTCCGTCAGCAGATAATCTTTCTGCGCAACGGCCATTCCGAACATATTATTAGGGTGCATATGTTGCATTTTGGATTGGGCAGGCTGACTTGCCAGATTGCCAAGTCCCATCGAAAACATCATTTCAGGATCAAAATTTACCTTGGCATACCATACATATGCAGTCCCGGAGCGTTCTTTCCCGTTATCCATACCCGTAACATGTTTTGAATATTCAGTTGCTGTATATCCGAAAAACTGTTTTGTTTTTCCGGTCTTTACAAAATCATCAAGATTTACAGGCTTTTCTGTATCAGGTTTTTCCTTTTTAGCCATAGAATTTGCCAGGGCGGAAAGGCCCTTTCCCAATCCACTATACATTGACCTCATATCAATCACTTTTAAAACTTTTTTGGAACCTGATTGATCCTGGCCTGATTCATCGCTGAATGTAACCAATTTACCATCTTTGGTAAAGACTACGAAATCTTCATTTTCCTGTTGACTTTCAGGGGTTACCATACTCATATAATCACCATCCTTAGTGAAATAGTAAGTCATTGTTTCCGGTTTATTATTTTCTTCATCGTTAACCTGATAAACAACTTTGTAATCGAACTGATACACGGCAGGAACTTTATATTCATCATTCTTGCCAGACTCTTGTGCGTTTGCTCTGAAAACATTTGGCACAAGCAGGATCAAAAGATAAACTAGTTTTTTCATTGCCTTAAAATTTAAAATTCAAAAAAATATTACTTATTTGACTGTTGTCTTTTAATTGGATTCCTGATAAATAAATGTGTTTATATTGTAATTATTACCGGTTTGAACCATAGTTTCCACTCTGTTATCATCATTCTCAGAGAGGAATACGGGTAAAACTTAAGTAATGTTTTCATAAAGCTTTGTTAATTAAGAAAATATGTAATGATCTGGTACCATTTTAAGATTCATTCTGCCAATATTTACGTTCCGAAAACGGAATGGGTATTTGTTTATTAATGTATTAGGTAAAAACAATCGGGAATGCAAAAAGTTAACTGAAACAGGATTTTCAGTAATGCAAAAAGATTGTCTTATACTTTGAAAAATTAAATCCATTGCTTTAATAATATTTCTGCAATTATTTTTTGCATTCTTAATAATCAATTATGCGGGGATTTTTGAAGTTGCTTCTCTGGTTTCTGACAAAGAAAGTGGCCGCTGAAATATTATTTACAACAATCCGGCAAACCGGAAATGAGGCAGAAGATGCAACTGCCAGATTGCAACTGGCTGGACCGTTACAGGATAATAAGCTTATTACTGATTCAGATTATGTAGTTATCAAAGCTTGGATAATCAGCGAATTATAGCTGAGTAACTGAAGAAGGGATGATTTTACTGAGAAATCCGGTTTTCATGTTTAGAAAAGCAGCCATATTAAAATGACTCAGAACTTTTTTATTTATATTTTGTTTTCAATAGGTGAACATTTTTCTATTAAATCAATGATTTATATTTCATTGTATCAAAGTTGGATTTGAGGTATGCTGAATATTTGTTAAAGGATTTTTCTTTTAAAACTACAATTGTGATCATGCCAGGCAATAAAAATATTATCATCGTTTCCATCCTATTGCTGATAACAGTTGAAATCAATTATGCCGGACCTCCCTTTGACACTGACGATCCCGAACCTGTCCCGTTTAAACACTGGGAGTATTATATTTCCACAATAAATACCCGCCAGTCAGGAAGCTGGTCAGGAACAGCTCCTCACTTTGAAGTAAATTACGGACTGGTTCCTGATATGCAGATTCATCTTCTTTTGCCATTAAATTATGAGCATTCCCCTCATATGGGTAGTAGTTTTGGTTATGCGGATACTGAGTTTGGAATGAAATTCAGGTTTTTTCAGGAGACTGATAATTCCCCCCAGGCAGGAGTTTTTCCTCTTATAGAGATACCTACAATAAGAAATAAAGAATTCAGCAATGGAAAAGTAAAAGTCTTTCTCCCTGTATGGCTACAAAAATCGTGGGGCAAACTGACAACTTACGGAGGTGCAGGGTATTGGATAAATCCTGGTAAAGGGAATAAAAACTGGATATTTTCGGGTTGGGAAATTCAGTACGATATTTCACCTGTCATTACACTTGGTGGAGAGGTATATTATCATTCTGCCGATACGGAAAACAGTAAATCAGGGACCGGGTTTAATATTGGAGGGTCCGTTAATCCAACACAGAAATTTCATATTATTTTTTCAGCCGGACAGAGCTTGTCGCGCGATCACATTTTCTCTTCCTATTTCGGATTATTGTGGACGATCTGATTAATGCATAATCAGAAGGTTACTGTAGTCCGGGGATTTCCATCAGAATGTTTTTTGAATTTTGAGGAGCTGTTTCAGGCTTAATAATTCATCAGCTTATTTATTTAATTCCAACAAAGAATGCCGCCATTCTGAACGAATTTACCATTAAGTGTAGAGGTAAGGAACCGGGCTCACCCGGGGTAATCTCTCTCCTCCATAGTGACCCCAACAGCCTTGTCATTCCGAGTCACCATACATATTTTGCACGCCAGGTAATATGACAAATGGCTCTGTAAGAGCCAGATATGAATAACCCCTGGTGCATCCGGGGGTTAATAATCCACACTACAATTATCAGCTCTGAAGGAGCTGAATATGTATCATAAGCCCTTTCGGAGCTTGAGATCAGAGAGTTAGCCCTCCACCCACGGTTGCACCGTGGGTTATTCCTATGAAGCCCGGAGCGAAGTGAAGGGGCAAGCGGGGGATCTCCACTCTATAATTTGATTATTATTCATAGCCGATACACATTTTTTATTATATTGTAATGTATTTATTATTAGTTATTTAATAAAATATTCTGTATCAATTTCCAATAAACAGCTATTTTCTTTACAGAATAAGGCGATCTCCTCTTACAAGTTATGGTCAGTTTGTCCGGCTTTTGTATCTTTAGCACGAATCCAAGTAAATCTTTTAATACTTAGAACGGGAACCTGTCATGGATAAAAATAGAGCAGTTGTAGTAACAGGCATTGGAGTATTTACTTCTATAGGCTGTAATCGTCTGGATTTCTGGAACTCACTTATAGCTGGTAAATCAGGAATTAAAAGAATTCAGGCTTTTGATCCCGCCGGCCATAAAAGCCAGATAGGTTCAGAAGTAATTACATATAGCCCGGAAGATTATTTCGATCGCAAAGAAGCCAGGAAAATGGCCAGAGTATCGCAACTTGCATCAAGTGCAGCAATTGAGGCAGTAAAGGATGCCGCTCTTGATCTTAAGAACGAAGACATGGACAGGATAGGTTGTGTGATAGGATCGGCGGCCGGAGATATTACACACCTTGAGGATCAGCATAGCAGGTTCCTGAAAATGGGACCCGGATCTGTTAATCCTTTAACAATACCAAGGGCTATTGCAAATATGCCGGTTTGCAACGCTGCAATGGTTCTCGGTATTCATGGACCGACACTGGGAGTTTCTGCTGCATGCACTACCGGTACGCATTCGATAGGAGTTGCACTTGGACTTCTCAGGGGTGGTCTGGCAGATGTGGTCCTGGCGGGAGGAGCGGAATCAACAATGACTCCTCTGGTGCTGGATGCATACTCCAGTATGGGAGTGCTTTCGGTATTTAATGAATACCCTGAAAGTGCAAGTCGTCCATTCGATCTTAACCGCGATGGATTTGTGATGGGTGAAGGGGCCTGTGTGCTGGTTCTGGAAACTATGGATCATGCTGAAAAGCGGGGAGCGAAACCGCTGGCATTATTAACTGGTTTCGGCATGACCTCTGATGCTTACGGTATTGCCGCTCCTGAACCAAATGGCAGCTGGGCATCAAAAGCTATGCAGCTTGCAGTGAAAGACGCAGACCTGAATCTGGAAGATATTGGCTATATAAATACCCATGGAACATCGACAAAAGTGAATGATAAAACAGAAACATTAGCAATTCAAAAGGTTTTTGGATACCGGAGCATTCCTGTCAGTTCCAATAAATCTATGATTGGTCATACACTTGGAGCAGCCGGTGCAATTGAAGCAGCTGCTACAATACTGGCTGTTAATCATGGAATTTTACCTCCGACCATTAATTATGAACACCGCGATCCTGAGTGCGATCTGGACGTGGTCCCGAATCAGTCCAGAAAAGTTAATATCAGAGCTGCTATTTCAAATTCCTTTGGGTTTGGAGGGCAGAATGGAGTACTTGTTTTTCAAAAGGCTGATATATGATTTTTATCGGGTTCTGAGTCACTTACACAGTCAACTTAATGCTATTTGTCTGGGTCCGGAAGTCATTAGTGTTCATCTTAAACCATCAGAAATTTCGAACGGTCGGATCAACTGATCTGATATTAATATTTATCGGATTGTCAGACCTGATTTTTCATAAATTTTCAGAACAAAAACTGAAGTTAATTGTTTCATAAATACAATTTGTATTTACTCACTTTGTTCTTTCAACACTGTAAATTCAAAATGTTTAAGGTTAGCCCTGAAAGAATTGAAGAAATAAATTACAATTTGCCAGGATAGTATTTATAAACATTTAAAGTCTTAAGTCATGAGAGCAGGAAGAATAATTATTGGGGCACTTGCAGGCATCGCCGCCGGTGCATTGGTCGGGATTTTATTTGCTCCTGAAAGGGGTTCTGAAAGCCGGGCTAAGATAGTGAAGAGAGGAGAGGACTATCTGGAAACGATGAAAGAAAAATTTAATTCGCTTCTCGACAGTATTTCTGGAAAATTTGATGGTGGAAGAGTTGAAGTCGCTGACATTGGTGAGGCAAAACATGCCAATTAAGATGAAGCAGCTGGAATTAGATCCACTTCCGATGGTTAAAATATTTTAAAAATGTTTTAACCATCGTTTTTAATACCCCATTACAAACCAGCTTATTTTAAACCTCTGCATGACCGGTGGAATGCAAAGCAAAATATCGGGGGGATTTTAATTTACTGTTCATAATGGATCTGATCGCCTGAATACTTTATAGTCTGAATCTGACCTTTATATTTTAGTTTTTTCTCATTATTACATAATTGTTAAATTTCTGATAAACTTTGGAAACATTATATGTAAATATTGTTTTCTGAGTTTTTTCGTTTTACTTTTGCCGTATGAATGAAGAACTGGAAAATATCCTCCAAAAGTCACGGGAATTATATCTGAAATATGGAATCAAGAGTATTACCATGGATGATATTGCCAGGGAGCTCGGGATTTCAAAAAAAACTCTTTATCAGTATATTACCGATAAAGATGATCTTATAAGCAAGTTTATTGATAATGAGATAAAACTTAGAAAAGAGGGAATATATAGTTGCTTTAAGGAAGGTTTTAATGCGATTGAAGAGTTGTTTGAGATATCTGTTTTTATGAATAAATTAATGAAGGAGCAAAATCCGACTACTGAATATGACCTGAAAAAATACTATCCGGCTTATTATCAGAAAATTGTTAAGACACGAAGAGAAGGAATCTACAGTTATATTCTTTTAAACCTTAAGAATGGGAAGAAAGAAGGATTGTATCGTAAGGACCTGGATGAGGAAATAATAGCCAAACTTTATATTTCAAGATCGGAAACTTTATATAATAATGATTTTTACACAGTTGAGGAGTACACTTCCAAAAAACTGTTTACTGAACTCTTAACCTACCATATTCGTGGTATTGCAACACAGAAAGGTATTGGAATTCTGGAAAAAAGATTAAAACAATTAGAAGCTGATAACATTAAATAATTAAAAGTATGAACTTGATGCGAAAATATCTCTTGACAGTTATTATTCTGGGTCTGATAAGCGATCTGTCCGGTCAGGATAATAATGGTGTACTCAGGCTTTCGATTACTGAAGCACAGACTTATGCTCTTCAGAATAACAGGACAGTCCAGTCATCAAAAATTGATATTAAAAGTGCTGATAGGAAGGTATGGGAAAACCTTGCTTCTGGATTGCCTCAGGTAGATATTTCAGCAAATTATCTTCATCAGTTCAAGATACCGGTACTAAGTTTCGGACCATACCTCGATGTAAATTCTCTGCCTGATGGTCCCCTCTACAAAACTGACCTTAAAAATGCATATAAGGATTCTCCTCCGATTTCTCTTGGTGTCAGAAATAATACAACTGTTGATATTACCTTATCCCAGCTTATTTTCAGCGGGCAGTACCTTGTGGGTCTTCAGGCCACAAAAGTACTGAAGGAAGTGACTGAGAAAAGTCTTGTTAAAACAGAGATCCAGACAAAAGAATCGGTAACAAACACCTATAACCTGATTCTGGTTCTTAGTGAAAATGCTCGCTTGCTGAAAGAAAGCATAAAATCAGTTGATCAGACTTATAACGATATGGTCAAAATGCATGAGCAGGGTTTAAATGAGGAAACGGATGTTGATCAGATTAAGATCAATAAATCTAATATACTGACTATGATTGCATCACTGGAAACCCAGAGGGATATCTCCGTGAAACTACTGAAGTACCAGCTTGGCCTGGATTTCGGGCAGGAAATCGAGTTAACGGACAGCCTTTCCGGGATCATAGCCCAGGGAAATGTACGTTATCTGGCAACTCAGGAGTATAATGTAAATAAGAGTGTTGATTACCAGATGGTAATGGATCAGGAAGTTGTATCTGCTTTAATGCTGAAGCTCCAGAAGGCGAAATATCTGCCAACCATTTCAGCTTTTTACAGACACGAGGAGCAGACAAATCAGCCTGCTTTTAATTTTGTTGTTAAAGATGTGGTTGGAGCTACTTTAAGTTTACCCATTGTTACAAGCGGAATGCGCAGAGCTACTTTAAGTCAGGCCAGGTTTGATCTTGAAAAATCGCGATTGGCAAAAACCGATGCAGAGCAGGGTTTAATTATGGAGTTTGAAACTGCCAGAAGCAGCTACCAGACAGCTTACAGTAATTTTACAACTAACAGGGAGAGTATGGACCTAAGTAAAAGGATATATGATAATTCCATCATCAAGTTTAAGAAAGGAGTTGCTACAAGCTTTGAACTCTCCCAGAATCAGGTACAGTTCCTGACTGCCGAATCGAACTATTACAATTCACTTCTTTCGCTGTTGAATGCCAAGGCAAAACTCGATCGTATTCTCGAAAATAATTGACAGTAGAACTATATAGATCAACAAATTGAATAACAATACAAATCAGATTTGATATGAAAACCATCATTTTAAGTATAACAGGCATTACGGTTTTGTTTTTAATGTTTTCCTGCAGCAGCGATAAACAGGCTCAGCTTGTAAAATTGAAAGATAAACAAATAGCTACAGCGGATAAGATTAAGACTCTTGAGAATGAAATCAGGGCAGAAAAAAGGGATACCCTGAATCCGGCGGACTTCAGGTTTGTCGGTTTAACGGAAATTCAGGAAGCTCCTTTTAACCATTTTGTCAGGGTACAGGGTAAGCTTGACGGAGACCAGAATGTTGCCGTTTTTGCCGGGGCTCCGGGTACGATTACTGCAAAATATGCCGATGTTGGTCAGCAGGTGGTAAAGGACCAGGTTCTTGCTCAGATAGATGATCAGCAATATCTCAGCCAGCTGCAAAACCTTGAAACCCAATATAAATTTGCTTCGGATATGTATGAAAAGCAGAAAAGTTTATGGGATCAGAAAATCGGAAGTGAGGTTCAATACCTTCAGTCAAAAACGACCAGGGAGTCGCTTGAACGTCAGATTTCCTCATTGAAGGATCAGATTGATAAGTTCAGAATAAAATCACCTATTTCAGGAACAATTGAAGAGTGTAATATAAAAATTGGCGATGTGGTCTCTCCTGATCCGCGTTCTGCCGCTTACAGGGTGGTTGCATTTAAAAAGCTTAAGGTTACCGCAGAAGTATCTGAAGCTTATTCTTCAAAAGTTAATAAAGGGGATAAGCTGGTTGTCCTTTTCCCCGACATTAATAATAAAATCGAAACCAGGGTTGACTTCGTCAGCAAATATATCAATCCTGTAAACCGTACATTCATTATTGAAACAGGTATCCCTGAAGATGTAAAAAACATGAAGGCTAATATGATAGCTATAATTCAGATCAACGATTACCATTCTGATAATGCCATTCTTGTTTCAATGAATGTTATCCAGAACGATACTGAAGGTAGTTATGTCTATGTAGTACATCCTAAAGATAAATATCAGGCAGCCTTCAAGCAGCAGGTTACCATTGGGAATAGTTATAATGGTGTAGCTGAAATTGTTAAAGGGTTACAGGTTGGTGACAAAATTATTTCAGCAGGGTATCAGGAGCTGATAAACGGAGAATTTGTACGATTTTAATTACCTGAGTGAATTTGATTCGATCCGAGAATTATTAAATATTTTTTCATGGAAAAGTTGAATAAAGAATTTTTTGCCACCAGCTGGGCCATTGATAATAAAATCAGTGTTTACGTTCTGGTGTTCATAATAGCGGTGTTTGGTATTCTCAACTATTACACCATCCCAAAGGAACAGATTCCTGAGATAGTGATTCCAATGATCTATGTTAATACTATTTATCCCGGTACCTCACCATTGGATATGGAAAGTCTGGTAACAAGACCATTGGAGAAAAATCTTAAATCAATCAGTGGGGTGAAAAAGATAACATCCAGGTCTATACAGGATTTTTCTGCCATTATTGTCGAGTTCAATACCGGGATCGAAATAAAAGATGCAAAACAGAAAGTAAAGGATGCCGTAGACAAAACCAAAAAAGATTTACCCACCGATCCGTCATTCGTTGAACCTTCGGTAATGGAAATTGATCTGTCGGAAATACCCATCCAATATATTAACCTGTCGGGTGACATCCCTCTGGATCGAATTAAGAAGTATGCAGATGAAATGCAGGACCGTATTGAAAGCCTGCAGGAAATTACCCGGGTTGAAATTGGAGGAGCACTTTCGAGGGAAATTCAGATTGACGTCGATATGTACAGGATGAGGGCGGCCAGTCTCACTTTCAGAGATGTGGAACAGGCAGTGAGCCTGAATAATATGACCGTTTCAGGAGGTAATATCGATATGCAGGGAATGAGCAGGTCCATACGGGTTGTAGGGGAAGTTACTGATATTAATGAGATCGGAAATATTGTAATCAGTACATCAAGCGGGGCCCAGGTTAAAATTAAAGATATTGCAGTTGTCCGCGATAGCTATCATAAACCTGAGAATTATGCACGGTATGACGGTAAAAACGTTATCACTCTTAACGTTATTAAAAAGAGTGGTCAGAATCTGTTAATTGCTTCGGATGAGATCAAAGCAATTATCACTGATATGAAGAAGACCAGGTTACCTTCAAATCTTATTGTCGAGGTTTCAGGCGACCAGTCGCGTTACACCAGGAATACTCTGGATGAGCTTAATAATACAATAATAATTGGCTTCATTTTTGTCACCATTGTTCTGATGTTCTTCATGGGCCTTGTTAATGCAATATTTGTCGGCTTCTCGGTTCCTTTATCAATGGCAATAGCCTATATAGTTCTTCCCTGGATAGGTTTTACAATGAACATGCTTGTTATGTTCGCTTTCATCTTTGCTCTTGGAATTGTTGTTGATGATGCTATCGTGGTTATTGAAAATACGCACAGGATCCATAAGAAGACAAAAATGGATATCTCATTATCTGCGAAATATGCAGCAGGAGAGGTTTTTGTGCCGATCCTTTCGGGTACACTTACTACGCTTGCCCCATTCTTTCCGCTTGCATTCTGGCCGGGTGTGGTTGGTAGTTTTATGGTTTTTATACCGGTAACACTTATAATAACACTTTTTGCTTCATTAATTGTAGCATATATTTTTAACCCGGTATTTGCCGTTGATTTCATGAAGCACGACGATGAGGATCACCCTATTGCGTTATCAATGCTTTATAAAATTACTGCCGGTATAGCTTTAGTTACTATCCCGTTTTATTTATTCCGGCTTCCCGGAATTGCAAATTTCCTGATGTTTATTGCTATTTCATTTCTGCTTCATAATTTATATGGATATAAAGTATTGCGCAGATTTCAGTCTCATGTTATCCCGGCTATGATGAGGCGGTACGAGAATACCCTGGTATGGGTGTTAAGGGGGAAGAGACCTGCATACCTGCTCTGGGCAATGGTTGGATTGTTTGTTTTTACAATTATGCTGAATAATATTGTTAAGCCGAAGGTTGTGTTTTTCCCTGATAACGAACCGAATACTATAAACACATTTATTAAAATGCCAATCGGTACCGATATAACAGTGACTGATTCAGTCGCCCGTATTGTTGAAAATCGTATAATGAATGTCCTGGGTGAAAATAATCCTATCGTGGAATCTGTTATCACAAATGTAGCCTTTCTGGCCTCGGATAATACCTTTGATAATTCAAGCAAGTCCTCAAATCTGGCAAAAGTTGCTGTCAATTTTGTCGAGTACAAATACAGGCATGGTAAAAATACGAGTGTCTATATGAATGATATACGCGACGTTGTGAAAGATATCCCCGGCGCTGAAATTGTTGTAGACAAGACAAAAATGGGACCTCCCACAGGAAAACCAATTAATATAGAAATATCCGGGCAGGATCTGGGTCAGCTCGCTTCAACCTCCGAACGGTTTAAACGATTCGTTGACTCACTGCAAATCGGGGGCATTGAAGAATTAAAATCTGACTTTGCATCAACCAAACCGGAGATAATAATTAATCTGGACCGTGAACGGGCAAATTTCGAAGGAATCAGTGCCGCAGCCGTTGGCGATGCCATAAGGACCGGCCAGCTCGGAAAAGAAGTATCCAAGTACCGGGAAGGGGAGGATCAGTATCCTATTATGCTCCGTTTTAAGGAAGATCAGCGTGATGATATTGAACAACTGCTCAATCTTACAATAATATACCGCGATATGAATTCGGGAATCCTGCGCAAGATCCCTCTTTCGGTAGTTGCACATCTTGATTACGTCAATAGTTTTGGTCAGATCAACAGACTTAATCTTAAACGGGTAATTACTATCTCATCAAATGTTCTGGATGGTTTCAATGCAAATCAGATTAACGCTAAACTGCGCAAATTAATTCCTGATTTCAAAAAATCATCAACTATAGATATACGTATTACGGGTGAGCAGGAAGATCAGAAGGAATCTATGGTGTTCCTTTCGAAAGCAATGATACTTGCCTTATTCCTCATAATGTTCATACTTATCACACAGTTTAACTCTATGTCTAAAGCCTTGATTATTATCTCGGAGGTAATCTTCAGCCTGATAGGCGTGCTGCTTGGATATATGATCTTCGGTATGACAATTTCAATAATTATGACCGGAATGGGAATCGTTGCTCTTGCCGGTATTGTTGTACGTAACGGAATACTGCTTGTGGAATTTACAGATGTACTTAAAGCTCAGGGAGCTAAGACACGTAACGCTATAATTGAAGCCGGAAAAACACGTATCACACCTGTAATTCTTACTGCAACAGCTGCTATCCTTGCACTTATTCCTTTGGCAATCGGGATGAATATCAACTTTAAAACGTTATTCAGCCAGCTAAATCCTCAGTTGCATTTCGGAGGAGATAATGTTATGTTCTTTGGCCCGCTCTCATGGACAATAATATTTGGATTAAGCTTTGCCACATTTGTGACTCTTGTACTGATACCTGTTATGTATTTTATTATTTATACACGAAATATCAGAAGACTCCGGCGTAAAACTAACAGACAGGCAAGGAAATTAAAAAATAATAACCTGTAGCAACCTGTTGAATTAAAACGAAGAGGTCATTTGAGAATATTGACCTCTTTTTATTTGGAATATGCTGCAGAGGATGGAAACATCAGGAGAGCGAAAAACAGAAATACATTTAATGGATAACATCCTCCTGAACATTTTCATAACCGGTATTAAATTTTATTTTCCTGCATGTGAACACATCACTGCTTTTTACAGTTATTAGATTAACATTATATGATTACAATTAGTGTTTAAATAATTAAGTATACCTCTATTAAAATCAAAATAATGAAAAACTTGCAGATCGTAGCATTTCTAATGCTTTCATGTGTCACATTTTCACAAAAGCCTGACTCCGTCAAATCTGAAGCCTGGGAGAAAATTTATCGTGCCAGTGCGACAAAAATCAATGATCTTGTTCACACAAAACTTGATGTACGCTTTGACTATTCAAAATCGTGGTTATACGGAAAAGCATGGATTACTCTTCATCCTCATTTTTACCCGACCGATTCATTAAACCTTGATGCTAAGAGCATGAGAATAAATGAAGTGTCTGTAATACGATCGGGTATGCATTATCCTTTGAAGTACAGGTATGACAGCCTGAATATTTATATTACTCTTGATAAGACATACAGGGGAGGTGAGAACTATACTATATTTATTGATTATGTGGCAATGCCTGATGATATTAAAAGTAAGGGAAGTATAGCTATTAGTAGTGCCAAAGGCCTCTATTTCATCAATCCGCTTGGTAAGGAAAAAGACACCCCTACACAGGTATGGACTCAGGGGGAGACTGAATCCAATTCGGGATGGTTTCCCACTATCGATAAACCTGATCAGAAAACAACAGATGAGATCATCATGACAGTTCCGGATAAATACCAGACCCTCTCAAACGGATTGTTGGAAAGCCGCAAGGTGAATAGCGACGGAACCCGGACAGATACTTGGAAGATGGATCTGCCCCATGCTCCCTATCTTTTAGTTATGGTTGTAGGTGAATATTCAATAATTAAAGATAACTATAAAGGGAAGGAGGTAAGTTATTATGTTGAAAAGCAATATGCACCGGAGGCATCAAAGATCTTCGGTCTTACTCCGGAAATGATCGCTTACTTCAGCAAGATAACAGGAGTGGATTTCCCCTGGCCTAAATACTCACAGATTGTTGTCAGGAACTTTGTCAGCGGGGCCATGGAAAATACAACCGCCACTGTGCATAAAACCACTGCCCAGCAGGATGCAAGGCAGCTTGTTGATGGAAATGTATGGGAAGATGTGATTGCACATGAGCTTTTTCATCAGTGGTTCGGTGATTATGTCACAACAGAAAGCTGGAGCAATATTACTCTGAATGAGTCATTTGCCGACCTGAGTGAAACCTTGTGGGAGGAATACAAACACGGGAAAGATGCTGGTGATGAACATAATTATATTGCAATGCTGAATTATTTATCCAGCCGGAGCGATAATAAAGACCTCGTTCGCTTTTATTACAAAGACCGTGAGGATGTGTTCGATGATGTGAGTTACCAGAAGGGTGGACGTATACTTAATATGCTGAAGAGTTATGTTGGCGACAGCGCCTTTTTTAAAGCACTCAACCTTTACCTTGTTACTAAAAAGTTCAGCACTGCCGAAGCCCAGGATCTTCGTCTCGACTTTGAACAGATAACAGGTCAGGATCTTAACTGGTACTGGAACCAGTGGTACTACGGCAGCGGTCAGCCAAAGCTGGATATCAGTTATAATTATGATGCAACGGGTAAAAAGGCCCAGGTGTTTATTAAGCAGACACAGCCTGATAAGGTCTTTAAGTTGCCGGTTACAATAGATGTTTATCTCAATGGAGAAAAGAAACGATATAAAGTATGGTTTGAACATAAGGCCGATACATTTTCTTTTCCTGCATCTTCCATGCCTGATCTGGTCAATGTCGATGGGGATAAGATACTTCTTTGTGAGAAAACTGACCATAAAACTATGGATAATTATGTTTATCAATATAAAAATGCAGGATTATACCTCGACAGGAGGGAAGCAATTGATTATGCAGCAGACAGTCAGAATAAAGATCGTAAAGCAGTAATGCTTCTGAAAGATGGTCTTGATGACAGGTATTATGGATTGCGGATTTATACAATGCAGTTGCTGGACTACAGGAATGATTCTCTTATGAAAGCTTTTGAACCGAAAATAGCTGATCTGGCAAGGAATGATCCCAGCACCTTAGTACGCGCACAGGCAATTGAACTGCTGGGAAGATTTGACGGTGTGCCCTACAAATCATTTTTTATTAAATCACTCAGCGATTCTTCATATGCAATCGCGGGTAATGCTCTGATTGCTCTCGCAAATATCGACTCGGTTGCAGCGCTCAACCAGGCCAGGATCTTTTCCTCCCTGCATATTAAAGGTGCTTTATCGGAGGCAACTGATGCTGTATTATTCAAATATTCCGGCGAAAAGGATTTTGATACGCTTGCTGGTCTGTTTGATAATGCTTCTTCAATGAATGCGAAATTGACATTAATAAGATCTTTTGCTGAGTTTCTGAAGAGGGTAAATAACATGGCTGACTTTAAGAAGGGTATTGATATGATCGTAAGGTTTCGTGATTCAATTCCTGAACAGTACCGCGGGCAGCTTGAATTATACTTTAACGGCATGATATTAAAGGATATTGCCACCAGTAAGCAGTCAATGGGAATGAAAGATCAGGCGGATTATGTAAAATCCAAATTGCCGGTGACGGCTAATGCAAATAAAAAGGAATAAATGCAGGCTGCGAATGATTCAAAAAAGTATTCCCTTGTTTTTTTAAGTATCAGGTTGTAGGTATTGGCATCAGTCAGTATCTAATAATTTTCATGTTATTTTTACCAGGAATTTTAGCGGTTTATAGCAAATAAAAGACTCTTTTGAATTTCATTGCATAATACTACAGATTATAATGACTGACTCAGACTCCGTAAGGGAAAATAAGATTCTGAAACCCAATATTTTTAATTTACTGAAACAGTACTCTGGTCTGGTCACTCTATTAATCATAATGGCGTTGATGGGTAACGGAGTTAACATGTTGATACCTAAAATTATTGCTCAGGCCATAGATGCTTTCTCTGCAAAACGTTTTGATTCCGGATCCGTAATTTTTAAGTTTTTAGCAGCTGCATCAGCAATATTTATATTTTCTTTCATACAGAGTATAATTCAGACCTTTGCTTCAGAAAAGGTAGCCAGAGAGTTGCGTACAAGGCTATCTGAAAAAATTTCACGACAGAGTTATTCATTCATCCTTAAATCTAATCCTTCAAAGTTATTAACGAACCTTACCTCCGATATAGACTCCATAAAAATGTTTGTATCTCAGGCATTTGTCACCATCGTATCTTCAGTATTTGTAATTATAGGCACATCCGTTCTGCTCATTCTTATAAACTGGAAACTGGCTCTTGCTGTTATCTCAATAGTCCCGGTTATTGGCGGAGTCTTCTTTTTTGTTTTAAGGAAAGTGAGAGTATTATTCAGAAGGGGCAGGGAAATCATTGATTCGCTAAATAATATAATTAACGAAAGTATTCTGGGATCCGCATTGATTAGGGTGCTGAACACACAGCAACCGGAAAGCATGAAATTTCTGGTAGCCAACAGGGAATCACGTGATCTGGGAATATCAATTCTCCGGCTGTTCGCAACACTGATCCCGGTCATTATGTTCGTGTCTAACCTGGCAATAGTCACAATACTTGCACTTGGTGGCCATTTTGTTGTTGCCGGTACTATGTCTCTCGGAAATTTTGCTGCGTTCAACAGTTATCTTTTTTTATTGATATTCCCCATACTGATGATTGGTTTTATGAGCAATATCATCGCACAGGCTTCTGCTTCCTATCAGAGAGTGTATGATGTCCTGGATTCCCCGGAAGTAATTGATACAGGAACTGTCAGTAGTGCCATAAGCGGGGATATTCAGATAAAAGATGTTTCGCTTGCTCTTGAAGGAAAACCTGTATTGAAGAATATAACATTTTCTGTGAAAGCCGGAAGTAAAACTGCGCTTATCGGACCAACTGCTGCAGGCAAAACCCAGTTGCTGTATATGTTGATAAACCTGATATCTCCCGATTCAGGGTCAATAGAATACGATGGTATCAATATGGATAAATATACAAAGGAATTATTCCATAGCCAGATAGGTATTGTATTTCAGGAGAGTGTAATTTTTAACATGAGCTTCAGGGAAAATATTGCTTTTAATAATAGTGTTACGGATGAGTTTCTGGAAAAGGCAATATCAACAGCCGAACTGCACGAATTTATTGATACACTTCCCGGAAAACTTGATTCAATCGTTTCGGAAAGAGGTACGAGTCTTTCCGGGGGCCAGAAACAGCGGATTATGCTGGCACGCGCGCTGGCTTTGAATCCGAAAATCCTGTTGCTGGATGATTTTACATCCCGGGTCGACAGGAAGACAGAAAACAGGATCCTGTGTAATCTGGAGAACAATTATCCTGATCTGACACTTATCTCAGTAACACAAAAAATTGCCCCGGTACGTCATTTCGAACAAATTATCCTGTTGATGGAAGGTGAAATAGTGGCGACAGGTACGCATAAGGAATTGATTGAGAGTTCCCCTGAATATATTCAGATCTATAACTCTCAACGAAGTACACAGCATTATGAACTATAACTTAAATCAGGAATCGGATAAGGCCGGGCAAAAAGTATCTAATTTTGTCTCACTTCGGAAATTGTTAGCTCTGATCGGTGAGGAACGTCGTAACCTGATAATAGCATTTGGCGCCATTTTCTTAAATGCAGGGTTAAGCTTGCTTGGTCCGTATCTGATTGGCTACACTATTGATACATACATTCAGACGAAACAATATCATGGGGTACTGATATTTGCTGCAATCTTATTATCAGTTTACATAATTGCATTCATAGTAAACTATACCCAGATGCTTCTGATGGGCAGCATCGGACAACGGATGTTGTTCAGTCTGCGTAATGCTGTATTTAATAAGCTGCAGGAACTACCCGTCGACTTTTTCAACCAGAATAAAGCAGGTGACCTTATATCACGAATTAATAACGACACCGATAAGGTAAACCAGTTCTTCTCACAGTCTTTGATGCAATTTATCGGCAGTATAATTACAATGACAGGAGCCGGGATTATTGTGTTATTCATAAATCTGCCACTGGGTCTGGCAGCACTTACACCTGCACTGATTGTATATATATTTACCAGGATCGTTTCACCATGGGTTAAGCGACGGAATGAGGCCAGCATGAAAAGCACCGGTGGTTTAAGCGCAGAGATACAGGAAAGTATTGCAAACTTTAAAGTAATTGTTGCTTTCAATCGTCGTGACTATTTCCGCGAACGATTCAGTGTGGCTAACAGGCAGAATTATTCCAGATCAGTAAAAGCAGGTATAGCAAATAACGTATTTATGCCGGTATATACACTGGCTGCCAATCTGGGTCAGCTGATAGTTCTTTCTCTTGGGATATATTTGATTCTGAAAGGGCATTTTACAATTGGTCTGCTTATAAGCTTTATAGCTTATGTTACCAATTTTTATAATCCTCTGCGTCAGCTGGCTTCATTATGGGCTAATTTTCAGGTGGCTATGGCCGGATGGGATCGCATTTCCAGACTATTGTCCCTTCAGACCAATCTGCATGTTATAGATGATCCCAGATGCGCGACCAGCACATCATTTCTCAGCTTCAGAAATGTCTCATTCAGATATCCAAATGCCACAGAGGTATTGCATAAAGTAACTTTTGATCTGGAGAGGGGAAAGACCTATGCCTTTGTAGGTCCGACCGGAGGAGGAAAAACCACAACTGCATCACTTATTGCCAGGTTGTATGATGCTACCAGGGGGACAATACTATTAGATGGCAGAGATATCCGTTCTGTTACACCTGAAGAGTGCAGCCGGAAAATCGGATTTATTCTTCAGGAACCTTTTCTTTTTACTGGAACAGTGCGTGAAAACATTTTATATGGGAATTCCGGATATACTGATTTCTCAGGTCAGAATCTTTCTGAAGCGATTTCAGCAGCAGGTCTGACTTCCCTGGTGGAACGTTTCGATCAGGGGCTTGAAACAAGGGTTACAACTACGGGAGACGGCATCAGCTTAGGGCAGAAACAACTTATTGCCTTCATGCGTGCCGTATTGAGGAAGCCTGAGTTATTAATTCTGGATGAAGCAACCGCAAACATTGATACAGTTACTGAACAATTGCTGGACAGCATTCTGAAAAAACTTCCTGAATCAACAACCCGTGTAATAATAGCTCACCGTCTGAACACAATTGAGAATGCCGATGAGATTTTCTTTGTAAATACAGGAAAGGTTATTCCGGCAGGCTCTTTCGATAATGCAATAAACCTTCTTCTTCATGGAAAATCATAAACCTCTCTTCCCCGGATTTTTCCCGGCTTTAACCCGGATTCATTTTGCGTAATGTGCCTGACAGCCCGGGAATGGACTTGATTATGTATGTTTCCTCTTTTTTAAAGCCACATTCAGAACATGTAGCCGTTGAGTTTAATTGATTTATTTCAGACATATACTAACGTTAAGATGGTTTAAATAATCTTCAGGTATATATGTCCTTTCGTTTATATAGCTGCCACGAGATCCCTGTCAACAGCAAAGAGGTTCCAATAAAAATAGAGAGATTCAATAAATCAAGCTTATATGCAGGGTTAATTACATCCACATTAACATACTTAAATGGGCTCAGGTATCCTATTTTTGCAGCACTTTCTGTGATCTTTGAAAGAGTATAGATAAAATAAAAGATTAAAACCAGTCCTATGCTAAAGGTAGTGATCGGCTTTGCCCTTTTTACAAGAGTTGACAGAAAGAGTCCGGTTGCCCCAAACAGGCTATTTAGTAACAGTGTATACAGGGAAAGAATTAAAAATGCCTTTATGCTGAACACTCCTTTCTTTACCAGTTCCATGCATATAAAACCTGCCAGGGCAGTGACCAGGTTCAATAAAAAAATATAAAGCGAAAGAACAGCCAGTTTGCTGAAGAAAATCTCGCTGCGGGTTAACGGACGTGTTAACAGGTATTCAGCAGTTTTTTCATATTCTTCTTTAAGCAGGATATTGGAAGAAAGTACGATGGCAAAAATACTTCCCAGTACCATCATGTAGATGACATTGTTGGCAGCATAAAATCCAAGTACTGACAGCAGGTCGTTGAAATTCGAAATGCCTTTGAATTGGAGTGCACCTTTAGGAATCAGGCTCACCATCCCAAGGATCTTTGACTGGTTTTCCATAAATGTAGGGTAGACCGACATGGTAACCGAGATTAATAAAGTAATCACGATCATCCATATTATGAGACTGAGTGCGTTTCTTCTCAACTCCTTTAAAAACAGGTTACTGTTCATTTATCCTGTGCTTTATAATTTGTAATAGTGCATGAAAATTTCGTCAAGCGACGGCTCTTCTATCATAAGGTTAATTATCTTTTTCCCGGTGAGTAAACTTACAAGCTCATTGATATTACCCGAATACATAAATGACAGTATGTTGCCGGATCCGGGGATCATACTTTCAATACCGGGGATCTTGAAGTTTTCTTTTTCCACCTGATCTTCAAACTCGACATACACTTTTTTTAATTGCTTTTTTCTCAGGGTTTCAATGTCCTCAATCTGAATGATTTTTCCCTCTTTAATGATGGCAACTCTTTTACACAGCATTTGAACCTCACTAAGGATGTGTGAAGAAAAAAAGATGGTCATCCCTTTCCGGTTCTCTGAACGCAACAGTTCAAAAAAAACGGATTGCATCAATGGGTCAAGCCCTGTTGTAGGTTCATCCAGGATGAGAAGCTTTGGACTGTGCAGGAGGCTCTGAACAATGGATACCTTTTTCCTGTTTCCCATCGACAGTTCAGCAATTTTCCGTTTCAGGTCCAGTTCAAACAATTTTGAGAGCATGGCTAACCTCTGCTCACCGTTATGTATCCGGTAAAAACGGATACAGTAACCCAGAAATTCAGCTACATCCATTGATGAATATGCACCGGCATCGGAAGGAATGTAGCCTGTCTGGGTTTTGATTTTTTTTGTTTCTCTTATTACATCCATTCCCATTATCCTTGCACTGCCACCGGTCGGGAAGATCAGGTTCATTAAAATCCGTATTGTGGTTGATTTCCCTGCTCCATTGGGTCCGATAAAACCAAAAATCTCTCCTTCACCGATTTCCAGGTTAACTTGTTCGATTCCCCTGTTTTTTCCGTAGAATTTTGAAAGATCTGTGATATCAATAACTGGTGCACTCATGATTGATTTTTTATTTCTCAGCCATAATAAAAAGAAACAGTATTGTATCAAATATAATACAAGTGGAAATAATTGATGGCAATTCCGGAATGAATCTTCTATTTTAATTCTTCCAGTCACCTGTCGCCTGATGCCTGATGCCTTTCTCACACCTCATTTTCCGTTTGTCATTTTCCGTTTGTCGTTTGTCGTGCATCGTTTGCCGTTTCAGGTAACATTACCACCCCGATTCCTATTTATCATAATCTAAATTAGTTTTTGACCGGTCGTTTTGCAATTTTCGGAGCACAGCCAACTGTTGAGCAAAGCACTGATAATGTCAACCAGCCTCAAAATTAGTCAATTCTGCATTGTGACTGATGTGGCGGAAGCATGGATAAAAGGGCTCAGAGCTCAGGGCAAAGGGCTCAGGGCAAAACCATTTCAACCCTTCAACCTCTTCAACCTTTTCAACTTTTGTCTTTTTACTTTTGTCTTTTGTCTTTTCTTCCTTGCGTCGAACACCGTTTGTCGATCGCCATTACGCCATTACGCCTTCTGCAGCCATTACACATTCGTAATCAGCTATTTACATCTATGATCAATCGGTCAACTCACTTATTAAATTTTATGTACCCTGACTCATCCTGCTGCCGGGACAAAGTCAGTAGGGCTGCAGGCCGGCGCGCAGTTGGCAGCGTTTTTTGCTCTCCGTATATAAAATGCACCGTGACAAGTAAATGGCGTTTTCATTACCGGGACTCATACGTAATCGGCTTTTACTGTGACCAGACAACTTTCGTCCACCTACCGGGACTGGCAAAAAAAGCGGCACCTCGACACGGACGCCAACTCATTAAACAACCGGGCTGTTAGATGGTATACAAAACAAATTTCTGCTTATTTATAAGTTTGCATGATTTACAATTAGTATATATCTTTGTGATATACTTATATAATATCAAATGAAAACTCTTTCTTTAAAACTCGACGACAATATCTTCAACGAAACTGAAGAGGTTCTGGTTGAGATCAAAAAATCCAGAAACAGGTATATCAACGAAGCTGTTGCCTTTTACAACAGGGTTAATAAAAGAAACCTGATCTCCAGGAAACTCGCCAAAGAATCAAAACTAGTTAAAAATGAGTCTATGGCTGTTCTCGCTGAATTTGAATCTCTACAAGATGAGAATTAAGCAATTCGACATCTGGATTGCTGACCTCGAACCGCAACGCGGAACTGAGACTGGCAAAGTAAGACCTGTTCTTATAGTTCAGACTAATCTGCTTAAGGATCATCCTTCAACAGTTGTTTGCCCTGTCACAACAAACATATCTCCCTCAAGCGATATATTACGGGTTCATATAAAAAAGAAGATTGCTAATCTAAAGCATAACTCTGACATAATGATTGATCAAATTCGTGCAATTGACAATAGAAGGTTAACACAAAAAATCGGAGAATTACCACCCGATCTTCAGAAACGGGTTAAAGAAAACATAAAAATAATTCTGGACTTGGATTAGCGGTAGATCAATGATTTTAAGAGATTTAATTATAAGTAATTCTTGGTTAAGTGTTGAATTGATTTTTACCAGATTATACCCTGACCAAGTAAGCTCATTAAACGAATATGAAAGAGTTTTCAATGAATTAAAAACTCTGCCACCTGTCAATTCTGATATCACTATTCTTGTCAGCAAAGAAATTGACTCATTTGATAATGAACCTTATGTTAATGTTTCTGGATATAATCATTCTAAAACTTCTCGATCAATAGATGATTTATCTGATTCACTAGCCTTAGAATTTACACCATGGAATAAGTGGCTAGGAATGAAGATTGACGAATATTTTTTAAAATACTTTAATCAGTTAGAATTAATTTGCCATTGTCTTCAAGAGATGACCTTTATGGGTTTTAATCAAAAAGAAATCGACAACGAGTGGCAAAAAATCAAAAAGGCCGAGCAAGAATTTATAAACATGAATGAAGAGGATAGTTGCCGGGCATGATTGATTACCCGGGAGATGCTTTGAACGATGATGCTTATGGGACTGACGGGGCAGTAAGTTTATTGAAGATTGAGACCGCGTGCTGTAAATCAGCAGAATAAGTAAATTCTGAATAACTATTATATTGGGATAACGAAGTTGGGTGTAACGCTGGAAATATCCGTCTGATTTGAAGCAACAAACAACAAACATTTGTCGTTATGCTTAAAAGAAGGATTATGAAAACAGCATTTTTTTTTATTTCCCTATTGATTTCCTGGGCTATTTTTAGTTGCAAAAAAGACACTACAGGCCAACAGGTCATTACAATTCCAAACGGAGATTTTGAGCTTTGGGACAATACCCCGTCTTTACTTTATTGGCAGACAAATAGCTGCCCTGCCTGTGTTCCTCCATTTGAAACGTATATTGTGCAAAAAGTGACAGATTCTTATAATGGACTATTTGCAGCTAAACTTATATATAACAACGTGTATAATAGTTTTGCATATAATAAATTTTCAATTCCCTCGCATCCGGCACTTTTAACAGGATATGTAAAATCAAATATAGCAAACAGTGATACTGTAAGAATCCATATTGATATATTTTCAGGGAATAATATTGTTGACACTGGTAATTGGTATGAGACTGCATCAACAACAAATTATAGAATAATAGAAATACCAATTTCACAAAATACTTCTTCAGTGGATTCAGCTTTAATAACAATTGTTGGTGGTAAAAAACAAAACACAGAATTCTATGTTGACAATTTTGCATTGATCAAAACAACCAAATAAGCACTTCAAACTATAGGGACAATTAAGTGTAAGTATCCCTGAAACTCCTGCAATTTAAATTTGGACATCCATAAATTATTGTCAGACTAATTATCTTCTTCATGGTAGTCCATCCTCAAAGCATAAACCGCATGGTAGGAAGAACTAATTCGAAAAAACTCAGTAAGGTAAGTTTCGGAACAGATCCAGTGTGTTTATCGACTGTCCTGACACAGGCAAGCCTGACTCGGCCATCTGAAAACAAAAATCCCGCTTTTTCAGCGGAATTTTCTGCATTTGGCGGAGAAAAAGGGAATTACCCGTTTCACCCGTGATCCCTTAAGGGAGAGCCCTGAAGAGTTCAAATCTCCACTCTTTTCGGATCAGAGTGGGGTGGGGAGGATTCAAATTCCAGGCATTTAGCATCTACGTTCCATGATAATATTTAACTTTTATCAAATTGTGAGGATAGAGGCCTGTTATGAGTTATTACCCGGGAGATGCATTGAACGGTGATGCTTATTTGACTGACAGTGCCTTGTAATGGTGGGGGATGGGTGAACCTGTTTTTCGGACTGCAGAACCAGAGTTTGTTTATTTTCTGGTGTAAGAAAAGTTGCCAATCATTCTACGAGGCAGTATTTATATTTAAGATTGAGGCCGCATAGTATAAACCGGCAAAATTGGTATATTGTGAATGATTATTATAATGAGATAGCGGAGTTATATGTAAGGTTCTGGACACCTAACAATTAGACTAGCTTGACAATCACCCTACATATAACTGCACAAGAGTAGGATCAATATATTTACCAGGACTCCCAACGCACAAGCAAGAGTTTGGCAGCCGCCACCGCGACAGCCTACACTGCTGCCAAACTCATGCTTTTTTGCCTTCGCTGGACTTTTTTGTTACAACAAATTTTAAACTTCAAGACTTTAATGTGACTTTTAAAAAAGTATAAAACCTAAAATAGTTTCTTTTTATACAAAAATGATTTTGTCAGTTATCATAATTATTCAACCTTGTGCTTAGTAAGTTTATTATAATAATGCCACATGCCAATTAAGAAATATTTTAGTCCCTTTATCCTTTGGCTAATAGTAAGTATATCTGCAAATTCCCAACCATTTTTAAAAGGTACTATAATTGAAAAAACCACCAAATTACCTATAGCCTTCGCTTCAGTGGCATATCAAAAGCAATCTTCTCAAGCAGGGGTAATCTCAGACATTTATGGAAGTTTTGAAATATTTGATCCACAGATAAAAAGTTTAACAGTTAGCTGTGTCGGATATAAACAAACCAAAATATTGCTCAGTCCGGAATTAGATTTGTCGAATTTCATAGTTGAAATGGAGACTGATACTCTTAATATTAACGAAATAATCATTACTCCATCGAATAATCCAGCAATCAGAATCATTAAAAACGTTCTCAAGAATAAAGAAAAAAATAATTTTGAAAACTATAATAAATACAGGTATCAGTGCTATATAAAATCTATTTATGACTTTAAGATATCAAACAATGCTACTGCACTTGATAGTATAGCTATTAGAAAAAATAAGTTCCTAAACAAACATGCACTTTTTATTTCAGAATCAGTTGCATTATGTTCCCGGATTAATAATCGGACTGACAATAAGATAATTGCAACAAAAACTTCTGGATTTAAAAACCCGTTGATAGGTTTAAGTTTTTTCTCAAGTTTTCACAACTCAATATCTTTTTATAATAACAATATTCCTTTGTTTAAGATTCCAATTACAAATGATAAAACAATTGAAGAATATTTGAGTCCTCTTTCTGATGATTGTCTAAAAAGTTACAACTTTAGTCTTGAAGAAAGTTTCGTGAGTTCAATTGACACAATTTTTGTAATTAAATATTATCCAAAAAAAAATACAAATTTTAACGGTCTCCAAGGGAGCTTTTATATAAGTTCCAATGGTTATGCAATTAAGAATATCGTAGCCGAACCATCTGAAAAAGGACTAATTGATTTTAAATTCAGACAAGATTACGAATATATTAATGAGAGATGGTTTCCTGCAAAATTAGATGAGGAAATTGGTTTTGTATCAATGCAGATCAATCGGAATATAAAAGCATATCCGGTATATTTGGTTACTTCCAAAATAGAAAATGTAGACTTCAACCCCTCAATAAACTATGATTCAATTAACTATGAGAAAGTGTATTTAGATCATATTTCAATACAGAATAGCGATCCAATTTTAAAAATAGCTCGTTTAGATTCACTTAATATCAGAGAAAAGAACACATATCTTTTCATGGACAGTATTGGCAAAGAACACAAGTTTGATTATTGGGCTGAACTCTATCCAAAGTTAATGAGTGGTAAAATCCCAATGAATATTTTGGATATAGATATTTCCAAAGTGTACAGTTTTAATAAATACGAAGGGAGCAGATTAGGGATTGGACTGTATACTAACGAAAACCTTTCGAAATTAATCTCTCTTGGTGGTTTTGTGGGATACGGTTTTAAAGACAGTAAATTGAAATATGGAGGTCAGTTAGTATTTGATATCAACAGATCTAAAGAAATACAGCTTAAGTTTTCTTATCAGAATAACCTTAAAGAGCCTGGACTAGATCTCAATGAAGATTATACAATACTATCTTTTGGCGATTATTTTAGAAGATATATTGCGTATCGTCTGGACAATTTTATTGAAGAAAAAGCCGAATTAAATTTCCGGCTATTTCGTTTTATCAAAGTATCAACTGGCCTCAGTATTAAAGAAATGAGACCTACTTATGAATATCAATATAAAGGGATACCGCTGACTAATTTTCATGCCGATGAAATTCAGATTTCCGTTAAATATGCTTTTGGAGAAGAATCAGCTACAATTGGGTCCCAGAGAATAATAAATAAGAAAGGTAACCCGATAGTCAATATTACCTACAAAAAAGGAATAAATCTCTTTAATAAGCAAAGTTACACCTATAACCGAATTGAGTCCACACTAGATATAATTGCATATAAAGGAAGGATTGGACAATCAAATATCAGACTTGCAAGTGGGTTAATTGATAAAAGTGTCCCTTACAGTCTGCTTTTCACAAGCGAAGGCAGCAATAATAGCACTCTTCCTCTTGTTATGAATAATACTTTTCAAACTATGAAGCCCTATGAATTCCTTTCAGATAAATATTTAAATCTTTTTTACTCACACAATTTTGGTTCACTTTTATTTAAGTCACCTAAGTTTAAACCGCAATTTGTAATTGTACAAAACTCTGGTTGGGGGACACTTCGAAACTCATCGTATCAAGGGATTGACTTTAAAGAAAAAGACAAAGGTTATCTTGAATCTGGATTAATAATAAATAACATACTTAAGCTTAAATACATAAATGCTTTTTACATAGGGTTTGGTATTGGGACATTTTATCGCTACGGCTATTATAGTTTTGATAAACCCAGAGACAACTTTGCATTTAAACTTTCGGCTTCAATTTCATTAAACTAAAATCAAACAAAAATGGACGGACTTTTGGCAGTCAGGCACATTTTCAGTTCATTCAAATCCACACTAAAACCAAAAGCTACAAAAAGGTCTGCCACTACATCCGGCCTTGTAATAAAACAAAGTTTTGCCGGGACAAAGCCAATAGGACTCCGGCCGACGCGTCCTCCGCCGGTTGACGGAACGGCACCTAACTATGCCACAGAGCCGTTAGCGCATATTTTAGAACTGTGACCTAGCCTTAGCTCGACAGACATTTAGGCCTCCCGCCGCCGTTCAAAAACATCTGATATAAAACTGACCATACTGCTTCTCATTGTGATATTGCCATGTCGCGATAATAGACAAATATTTGAACTAACTCATTAACTATTAACTCTTTCAACCATGACTCGAATTAATGTATTTAAGATCTCAACTTTTTTATCAAAGTTCTTTATAGTTTTTGGTGCTGTTTTCACTGTAATGGGGATACTTCTTCTTATAAAAGCATTGATTAACGGATTCAATACTAAGTTCCCATCAGGGGATTGGAATTCTGTACTGTTTACTTTCCAGGGAGTGCTGTTTATAGCTATGGGAGCCGGAAATCTGTCGGTTAGAAAATACTATATTGAATGGGACGTAGATGAATTAAAATTTTTACTCCCAGACACAAAGAAACTTGAGATAATAAAAATCAGGGACATCATCTCCGTAAGAATTAGACTGTTTGAAATCGAGCTAAAACTCTCTGATAAAACGAGGACTCTTGACCTTAATAACCTCCAATTTGAAGATCTGAAAAAGATCAAAGAGAAATTTGAAAAATGGTTCCAGTCAGAATAAGGATTAACTCCATTCCAAAGGCCAAGAGAGCCGTGAGAGAAAATCTGATAGTGTTACAGGATAGATGAGTTGCCTCTTCTAGTGTAATAATAAATGCGAAAAAAAGCCGATCAGATTTACTGATCTTTGTGTTCTGGTCAACTTTTTAATTATGATCAAAAGATTACCTTTAATCAGATTGATATGAATATTTCAATTATTTCTCAACTGGTTGAAGTGTTAAAAACAATAATTACTTATCACCGTACCCAATCAATGTAATCATTATTACACCATTTGCCCCTCTCGAACCATAAATAGATGCTTCTGAACCTTTAAGAATCTCTATCGACTTTACCATACTGGGACTAATATTGTTGATCGATTCGACTATTATACCGTCAACAATAAGGAGAGGATCATTACTATTAATTGAACCTATACCGCGGATTAATATTTTACCGCCAGTCACCTGAACACTTGGATCTCTCTGCAGCATTTGATATATGTCTGAATAAGTGCTGTTATTATTATTCAGGCCGTTTATTTTGCTAACACTGGTTGTAGCATCTTTTTTTTCAACATAACCATAACCGACACTTATTTTCTCGCTTTTAGTTTTTGCCTGTTCTTCTGGCGGATAAAGTAATGCTTCGCTTTTGAGATTGAAATTGATAACTTTCCTTCCTTTAATTTCCGTTTCCTGTTGGCCGTTCGATGATTTAAATACGGAAATCATTGTTGCATTTGGTTTTACTCTGACCGTATACATACCTCTTTCATCAGTAACTACTTGAGTATTCCGGTTGTCAACCAAAACAATAGCACCTGCTACCGGCTTGTCGTTCAAATCCAGTACCTGTCCGGTAATATTATATTTCTTCCCCTGCTTTTGAGCAAAAAGGTTGCCTGATAACGGCACCAACAGGATCATCAAAAAAACAATTCCTCTTTTCATATCTTAGTATATTATTTATGCAAAATAATCATTTTTTTTTAAACGGGATACGGAGTAAGAATATTTTACTAATGTGTTTTACAAATGCCTTTTTTAGATTTGATTTTTTCGCCCGATAAAGAAGATGTTTCGGAAATTATAATGGCAGTTTCCTGCAGGCATGATATTCTTAACATTAACACTTATGCTAACAGATAAGGCTTCGTGTGGTCGGAGACCCAACATGAAGCCTCGTTGCACTACATCCCTGCACCTTCCTCATTCGAGAAAATTTATACTATGGGGATTCAATATTTTGTGTTTCTTTTACTAGAGTTGCTGGACAATATTTCCGGATCTTCAACGGCTCAATAAATAGTCCGAGCCTTTTTTTACAAGACAGTGGGGAGCTGCCAGTTCAGGATTTACTGACTTATATACAATATAGTATCATGTCCTTCTCAGAACGATTTCAATCATTATCTACGATTTTACTAAAAATCCAACTGACATTGCCAGAGGCAGTGGGGGTGGGCGAGGATCAAAAAACATCTCGATAGTTGACATATGACCTTTGCCACACTGCGGACATATATCAGGATCGTATTTAAGGTGCTCACGGCATACTTCCTTCCAGTTCTTCTTTTCTCTGACAATCGGATTATTGATACCAAAGGCCTTTTGAAGTTCACGAAGTTCTTCACGGCGCGAGGTGGAGAGCAACCCATAATGCCGTATGCGAACAAATCTTTTAGGGAGTATGTGCATGCAAAAACGCCTCAGAAACTCTGCCCCTTCAAGAGGCATGACTTTTACGATATTGTCGCGGTAGTCTCGCCAGCTAAAACTTACACCCGTTTCATCCACGTTTAGCAATCGATGGTTTCCAATAGCTACTTTATGAGTGTATCTGCCCAAGTATTCTATTACCTGCTCTGGCCCCGCGAATGGCTCCTTGGCGTAAACCACCCAGGGTGTTTTGTACAGTTCATTAATAACCTTCTTCGTTTGAGGCAGCTTCTTTTGAAGGGAGCTTATAAATTTCCCCCTAAAGACTTTGGAGAGATTCTCTACCCTGAACAAAAACACTTTGCCATTTTCAGAGGTACTAACCTGTTTCCACTGCCCTTTAAAACTTATTCCACCGCCGGGAACAACACAATGAATATGAGGATGCAGACTCAGATTTTGTCCCCATGTGTGCAATATGGCCACCATGCCCGTTTCTGCATGCAGCTTTGTGTAAGAAAACTGAGCTATTGTTTCCCATATACAGGCAAACAACATATTATAGAGATCTGCCGTATGCTCAATAAACAGGCTATTGAGTTTATCGGGTACTGTAAAAACAACATGAAAGTATGGGACCGGAAGCAGATCCTGCTTTCGGTCTTCCACCCATGCTTCACTCTGGGTATTCTGGCACTTGGGACAATGACGGTTACGGCAAGAGTTATAACTAATGCGGATATGACCACACTCATTGCATTTATCAACATGTCCGCCCAATGACAATGTACGACAATGCTTTAGTGCACTCAAAGTTCGCTTCACATAGCTATTCGGTGAATGCGTGTGTTCAAATTCCTCCCCAAACCGATCAATTATCTCTGCCAGTTCATGCTTTGGCCTCAAACCTTTTTATACAACCTGTCAATAGGGCTGAACAGGTTAATCCGGCTAGATTTTGCCACATGAAGATCATCCATCGTATACCTTGTGTGGAAAGAGGAGTGCCTGGCACGCTGCCATTAAACAAATAATCTACCGGTTTGTAGGCTTTACAATACCTTTGTAATCCTCTAAGAACAAGTGGAGACAATGGAACATACCTGTCCTTATTACATTTGCTTTGACGGATGTGGATCATCATCCGACCGGGGTCGATATCACAGAGGCGCAAACGACTGACCTCTCCTGCACGAAGACCTGCTGAGTATATCAACCCAAGCAATATCCTATGTTTAAGAATCGCCGGAGCACTTAATATCGCTTTACATTCTTCATAATTGAGAACAACGGGTAACTTTTTCTTTGCCTTAATACGGGGCAGCTCGACAAGTCTGTCTTTCAGTCCCAATAGCCGATAGAAATAACGCAGTCCATACACTGTAAATTTGAAGTTACTCAGACTCGGTGAGTTACTTCGTGTCAAGTCTGCCAGATATATATTCAGATCCTTTTCACTTATGTCTTGAGGCAACCTGTTAAGATGCAGGCACACTCCAGCTACTTTCCCGGAATAATTTCTTAAAACACTCGGAGAATGACCCAATACCAGCACTTTATCCTCAAATTCCTGATAAAGCTCTTTAAATCCTTTGACTCGCATCATAGCTTGTTCAACAATGTTGAAGTTCTTTTTTCTTAGTTTTGTCTGTGTTTCCATAATTTTATTTTTTTTGGTAAACTAATTTAATGAAGGAAACACAAAACTATCCCATCCCTTTTTTAGGGGTGGGATTTAGTGCAATGATGGTTCAGTTGGAGAAATCGTATATCCAATAAAAGCAAACTATAATGGAAATACTATTCAGCTTGAGGGATATATGAAAATTAAAAATGTCGAAGGATTTGCAGGACTGTACCTTGGAATTTATGGAAGAGGAAATCCTTTAGCTGAAGAATTTATGGAAAAAGAAAAGATTTCGGGTTCAAAGGATTGGCAGAAATATACCATAACGATTGATTTCCCTGCAGAAGCAGACTCCATTTTGGTAGGAGGAGTTTTATTGGGTAAAGGGGATGCCTGGTTTGATCATTTTGTATTGACCATAGATGGGAAAAATGTTCAGACATTAAAAGAAAGTGACAAACCGGTTTATAAGGCTCTTCTCGATAAAGAGTTTGATAGCGGCTCAAAGATTAAAATACCTGAATTAACTACTGACTTAATAAATAACCTGGAACTTTTAGGAAGAATATGGGGATTCTTAAAATATCATCATCCTGGTATTGCAAATGGTAACATTAATTGGGATTATGAATTATTCCGATTTTTACCAGAATACTTAAAGGTAAAAGAATATGCAGAAAGAGATAAAGTTCTTTCAAAATGGATTGATAGTTTGGGTAAAATAGAAAATTGCGATAGTTGTTTACCAGCGAATAAAGAAGCATTTCTTAAGCCCGATTTAGATTGGATTGAAACTGGCAGTTTAAGCCAAATGCTTAAAGATAAACTGAGGTATATTTATCAAAACCGTCATCAGGGATATCATTTTTACATAGGAATGGTTCCAGGGGTTGGAAATCCTATTTTTAAGAATGAAAACACCTATTCAGAAATGACTTATCCCGATGATGGATTCAGGTTATTGGCATTGTTCAGATACTGGAATATGATTTATTATTTCTATCCAAACAAATATTTGACAGATAAAAATTGGAACTCCATTTTAAAAGAATATATCCCCAAATTCCAAAAAGCAAAAAATGAGTTTGAATATGAATCGACTGCCATTCAGATTATTGGTGAGATTCACGATACACATGCAATTCTTAGGAAAGGAAATAATAAAATTGAAGAATGGAAGGGTAATTTTTATCCTCCGTTTCATGTAAGGTTCATTGAGAATAAACTTGTTGTTGATGATTATTTCAATCAGGAACTAACGGAGCAGACTGGATTGGAAGTTGGCGATATAATACAGCAGATTAATGGGAAGCCTGTTAATGATATAGTTGCTTCTGTTTCGGATTTTTACCCTGCGTCAAATCAACCAACACAATTAAGAAATATTTCCTTTGATATTCTTAGATCGCAAAAATCAGAAATGGAAATCATTTATGCACATAATGGAAAAGATAAAACTAAAACATTAAAACTATATTCAAAGGACAACCTGAATTACTACAAATTGTTTAAAAATGATAGAGAAAAAAGTTCCCGACTTTTACTAAACAACATTGCCTATATAACCTTAAAGACAATAAAAGACAGTGATGTTCCGGAAATCAAAGATAAGTTTAAGGACACCAAAGGCATTATCATTGATATACGAAACTATCCGTCAACATTTGTTCCCTATACCTTAGGTTCATTTTTTGTAAAAGATAGCACGGCATTTGTAAAATTTACAATTGGAAATATTAACAATCCCGGAGAGTTTACCTTTTCTCCTGAAAGTAAGATTCCTGGAACTGTAAATAGTTATAGTGGAAAATTGATAGTTATTGTAAATGAGTTGACACAGAGTAGTGCGGAGTTTACAGCCATGGCTTTCAGAGCCGGAATGAATACAACAGTAATTGGTAGTACAACTGCTGGTGCAGATGGGAATGTATCTGAAATCTATCTGCCCGGAGGTTTAATGACACGTATTTCAGGAATAGGAGTATTTTACCCGGATGGCACAGAAACTCAAAGAGTGGGAATCGTGCCTGATATAGAAGTAAAACCTACAATTAAAGGTTTTCTTGAAGGTAAAGATGAATTACTTGAAAAGGCGGTTGAATATATACTGAATGATTAAAAACCAGCAGGTAATAATAAATAAAAAAATATCAAGCTCCGACACAGACGGCAACTCCCCATATCACCGGGCCGCAGGCGCAAGAAACTTTTACTTTGACAGGTAACTTTCTCTCCGTCAACCAGGAGTGGCAAAAACCTCAACAAAAACAATTCTTATGAGAAATTAAAACAATCATGGTTATTTGGAACATTTTTTGCTGTTAAGGTTTCCAAACTTATCCGATTTATCATGAAAAAAACTATTCCAACTTTAATCATTACTATAATTCTCTCTGGATGCGTCCCTGTTGATCGGGATTATAATTTTGAATACGAAATCATTATAACTGACACGCCTGCAAATCTTGAAAATCTTAATACAGCAAATGATGATTACAATTCAAATTTACCCTACCCGGCCGCCAGAAGTGAATTTTACTTTTCTTCGAACAGGAATAGCGGTGGGGATAATTATGATATCATTTTTAAAAACATAGATATGTCTTATCATAAAAGGGACGACATCCTGAATTTCTCATTCCCCACAAATGATGGGTATTCCTCATTTCAAAGCAAACTTCTTCCATTGATTAATACACAGAACGACGAACTTGGTCCATATTCATTTTTTGGCTCAGATGGATGGGATTATTTTTTCTATGCAAATAATGATTCCGGTAACTTCGATATCAAATTTGTTTATACACCAAGCCTGGACTGGGGGACTTACGATGGTCAGCAGCGTCTTTATGGTCCGACCGGCGCGACTGTGGCAAACTCAGATTTTGATGATTTGTACCCCACAATTAATCAGGACAAATCCAAACTTTTGTTCTGCAGTAACAGAGAGAATGATTCGTTTGACATTTATAGCCTTGATTTAAATTCTGAACTCCTCCTGCATGATGACTTAACTGGCCCAAACTCAGTCAGGATATTAAAAGAATCTATTTTGTCGGGTACCTCAAATGATAAGTGTCCCTCAATAAATGGAAATATTCTTGTTTTTGCATCTGATCGGGATGGTGGTTATGGTGGTTATGATCTGTATTACTCACAATTTATAAATAATCAGTGGAGCACGCCCGTAAATTTTGGAGATAAAATAAATTCATCAGGCGATGAATATAGACCTATAACATTCTCTTTCAATGACATTGACCTTATGATTTTTTCATCAAATAGACCAGGGGGCAAAGGAGGGTTTGATTTATATTGTGTTAAACTCGGTGATTTATTTAATAAATGACAATTGACTACATTCTATCTGGACGAATAGCGCCTGAGCATAACACGGATGGTATGGGTAATTATCTCATCCCGCTGCGGGGGATTTCAATGAGCCCGGAATGAATAATTATTTTAGTCTGCTTCGCAGAGTAAATTGTGTTCGTTCCCCGGTTGTCTTCTGCAGCCCTGACAGCTTAATAATCAGCTCCATAAGTCTATTCGATTAGGTTTAACCGACTTATTAAACTTTCAGTACCATTGCTAATCCTGCTGCTGTGACAATGTCAGTAGGGCTGCTGGCCGACGCGCAGTTGTCATAGCTTGCCCCGACCTTGGTCGGGGGTTTTTGCAGAGCCACTTAGACAGTTTTACCGTGACGGGACAACTGCTGCCCATCTATCGGGACATTGCAAAAACGCATGCCAACCCCGGCTCAGACGGCAACTTCCCATACCACCGGGCCGTCAGACTGTCTAAAAACCTACCCTTTTTGTTCATAACTATGAGGCCGGTGATTCTTAAAAAAACTATGTGTTTTGTATCTTAACTATATGAAATTCATACAAGGACATAACAGAACACAGATTAACCTTTTCCCCGTTTCACTCGACCAATCCATCGACCCCGATAACGAAGTCCGGATGATAGACCTTTTTGTGGAGAGCCTTTCTATTAAAGATTATGGATTCAGAACAGACTTTACAGAAAATGGTCGTCCTGCTTATCATCCTTCGGATTTACTTAAACTCTTCATTTACGGGTACATGAATAAGGTGAGGTTTTCGCGTGACCTGGAAAAAGAGTGTAAACGAAACATTGAAGTAATGTGGCTTTTAAAGTGTCTCAAACCTGATCATAACACAATTTCCAATTTCAGAAGAGATAATCCAAAGGCTATAAAGAAAGTCTTCAGAGCTACAGTTCAAATTGCAAAGCATTTTGACCTTATCGGGGGAAAACTAATTGCCGGAGACAGCACCAAACTGAGAGCCCAGAATAGCAAGAAGAACAACTATAATCAGACAAAAATAGACAGGCATGTAGCCTATATTGATAACAAGCTTGAAGAGTATACACAGGCTCTGGCTGAAAACGATGGAGACAACAGGCAGCAGATAGAGGATGAGATAAAAAAACATCAGGAGAGGAAGAACAATTACAAAAAACTTGAAAAACAGCTGAAGGAATCCGGTGAGAAACAGATATCAATCTCCGACCCTGAAAGCCGACAAATTATAATACGTAACAATATTGCAGAAGTGGCCTACAATCTACAGACAACAGTAGATGCCAAAAATAATATTCCCATCGATTACAAGGTTACAAATGAGAATGACAGCAAGGCGATGGGAAATATGGTTCAGAGGGCAAAGAGCATTCTCAGATCAAACGAGTTTACAGCTCTCTATGATAAAGGCTTCCATACCGGTTCAGAACTGAAGATAGCGCAGGAGCTTGGAGTGGAGACCATTGTTGCAGTTCCCGGAGTGCCATCCACAAGTCAGGCACCAGATCATGATTACAACTATGAGCATTTTATATACGACAAAGAAGCCGACACATACACTTGTCCGCAGGGACAGGTTCTACGCACTAATGGATCATGGTACAAGCAGCGTTCAAGCAGCCGTAGCATAAGCTGGTTTAAACAGTACAAAACTAAGGCGTGCAAAAAATGTCCTGTGCGTTCGAAGTGCACAAGGTCAGAAAAGGAAAGGCTCATTCAGCGGAGCGAATTTGCAGAATACTATGAAAGAAACCTTATAAACACTGTTGAAAAAGAGCATCTGTATAAACGCCGTCAGGCGATTGTTGAACATCCGTATGGAACGATTAAACGGCAATGGGGATTCAGCTATATTATTACTAAAAAGGGAATGAAAAGGGCTAGTTCAGATGTAGGATTTATGCTTATCGCTTATAATCTCAGAAGAATTGGTAATATTTTGACCAAGGATCTGCTAATGGAGTATCTGAGGATACTTGTTTTAATGTTTTTTGACCTTTTTGGAGTCAGTTTTAAACAATTTAACTGCAATGGACTGAAGACTCTGGTTTAACAGACAAAATAAGAAAGGTTATTAGACAGACTCCCGTTATGGGCAATAGCGCTGACTATGTGACAGTTACCTAGACAATTCCATTAGCACGACAGATTCGTTAATCCTTGGCAATTCCGTTATCAGCGCAACTGGCCTATAACGGTCTAGATCAAGAATTTCCTTGATATCTCGAATGGCTTATACTTTGACAGTCCCTTTAACACAAATTGATTATTTTTAACTTTCAAATCCTCCAAACATGAAAATGTCAATTATCATCCTTTTGTCTGTTATTCTAACCATAACAACAATCTCATTTGATCAACAAAATTATTATAAACTTCAAAATGAAAATACTATTCTTAATGAGTCGGAATTTAATCTGCATTTCAAATCTGCGATTAATGGATTACCGAATGATTATTTTTTGTAAATTACAATATGGATAAATTAATTCGAGACCTGTTTGAGTACAAATTAATAAACCACTGGTGAACGGAACAGCCTTAAAAGTCTTTGAACAGGTTCAATTAACTTAACACCTTACATAAAATGAAAAGATTACTATCGTTAACGTTTGGCTTGCTATTTCTTTCGCTGGTTGTTAGTGCGCAAAAAGAGGGTCTGAAATCAATTAATAAAAATGACCTGAAAGCATTAATGACCTTCTTTGCCTCTGATGAACTGGAGGGCCGTGAGACAGGTTCTCGGGGAAATAATGCCGCTGCCCTCTATCTGAAAACAAACCTGATGAGAATAGGATTACAACCTGTTCCCGAAACCGGTAATTATTATCAGATGGTACCACTTAGATCTTCCCGACTTATGCCAGAAGGAAATATTTTGAAAATTATGGATGAGAATGGAGAAAGTATTTATTCTACCGACTCACTCGTATTTCTTTCAGAACCATCAAAGTCACTGGATGTCAGTGGAAACTTAGTTTTTGCAGGTTATGGTTTGAAAGATAAGGAGAGTGGGTATAACGATCTTAAGGATGTTGATATTAAAGATAAATTTATCTTAATTATGACGGGCCCTGTCCGTAATAATGACTCAATAGAATTAAATGCGATCTTCAACATGCCTTATGAGGAACCAAAATTGATGTCTCTTATTGAGTATGGTCCAAAAAATATTCTCTATGTATATGACCCTGAAAATAAGTACACAGATCCTTATGCATCTGGTCTGGCAAATATGGCAGTAAGACCGGGCAGGAAAATAGTTTCAATCAATAAAAATCAGGTTCCTTCCAAGGATGAACAGGTGTTTTTTATCACTCAACATGCTGCCGATATGTTGCTCAAACCAACAGGATATAACCTTAAACAGATGTCTGATAAAATGATTTCCTCAGGAAAACCTGTGTCAGTTGAGGTAAAAGATATTACTACTTCATTAACAATAAATGTTGAGTCTTCGGAATTTTCAAGCCCTAATGTGATTGGTATAATCGAAGGATCTGATCCTGTTTTGAAGAATGAGTGTATAATTTACACTGCTCATTTCGATCATATGGGACCAGATATGCAAGGGGAAATTTTAAACGGTGCTGATGACAATGCTTCAGGTTCAATGGCTTTACTGGAAGTTGCTGAAGCATTTATGAAACTTAAGAAAAAACCACTGAGAACAATAATCTTTGCATGGGTAACTGGAGAGGAGGAGGGTTTGCTGGGATCTCATTATTATGCAGATAACCCTGTGATTTCTATGGAAAAAACCCTGCTGGATATTAATCTGGATATGATTGGACGATCAAAGCTGCCATCTGATACAACAGAAGTTATGGGATTTGATATTACGGTCACCCAGCCGGGTGAGGTTCTGACTTATACTGCTCTTGAGAGCGCAGAGCTTGATAAGATGCTTAAAAACGCAGAAGAACGATCAGGTATAAAAGTTATTGATAAGGGTAAGTACCTTCCACGCGGCAGTAGCGATCAGGCAAGCTTTATTGCTAAAAATGTACCTGCATATCTTTTCATTTCAGGAGTACATTCCGATCTTCACACTTCAAGAGATGATGTCGACAGGATAGACTTTGATAAGATGGAAAAAGTCTCAAGAATGGTTTTCCTATTAGGTTATCAAGTTGCAAATCAACGCGAAAGAATCAAATTAAACAATCCGGAATGATAATTAATTCACTATCTTTAAGCATGCATCGGATCAATTTCCCCTGGTGTAACAGACGCACCTATTATTATTAGCCATTCCATTTTAACATAGATTTATATTAAGTCTATTAAAATTTATTAAAATACTACTAATTTGAAATAATAACCTTGATAACCACAACGGATTTAATACATCTTAAGAAAATTTACTGCCCATAAAAACGAGTTATGGGCAATAGCGCTGACCTAGTGACAGTTACCTAGACAACTTCTTTAGCGAGACAACTTCATAATTCCTAGACAATTCCGTTTCAGCGCAACAGCCTATAACAGCTCCAAAGCGATCAACTGTTGACACGACCCATCAGTTGTTTAAGGGTAGAATCAGATTATCTTGACAAATATTTGCATCCATTCAATCAATATTTTATAAATTTGTTTATAACAAGGCAATAACGTTCTTTAAGACAGATTACTAATAACTGAAAACACCATGATACGCAAGATCATTTTTCTAAGACTTTGTCTGTTTTTGGGATTATTAGCTATTATAAATGGCTGTACAAAAGACGGATTTGTTCCTTCCCAAAATAACTATTTGAAAAAAATCAAACAAGGAGAATATATCACAGCTCAGTACACTTACAATCAAGACAATCTCATTTTAGAAGTAAATAGCACAAGCTTTTATAGAAAATTCCACTATGACAATAGTAACAAACTCATAAAAGAGGAAGTTGCAATTTCGCCTGATAGCTTCAGTTCTTCAATGCCTGTGGGCATGACACACGAGTTTGTCGACCCAGACAAAACAGGGATTTCAATGTATAGTATTTTTGAGTACAATGAGAATGGCTATTTGTCGAGACAACTTAATTATATTCCATCAAACGGACAAGATGAGTTAAGATCAACCTGTTCTTTTGAGTACGACAGCAATAACAGAATTTCTAAAGTTCTGTTGCAAGATGGCAATTCAGTAGTAACTCAATTCTCGACTTTTAATTATGACGATATCGGAAATGTTATAGAAGAGAACTCTTACTCCTATTTATTCATACCTGCAGGGACTGGGCCAACTCATTTAAGTGAAGTAACATTTGAGTATGATTCATACATAAATCCATATTCCGTTTTTAAACACACCGGTAGACCAGGAATCAACTCAAACCCGAATAACATCATTAAAAACAAGACATATAACTTTGTACTCACTCCTGGGATTGATGATGTTTATGAATCTACGACTGCATATCAGTATAATTATGAAACCGGATATCCAGTCAAAGTTATTAATGGTGAAGAGTTTATCTATGACTAATAAAGAAATAACGTACTGCCCATAACACGGATGGTATGGGTAATTATCTCATCCCGCTGCACGGGATTTCAATGAGCCCGGAACGAATAATTATTTTAGTCTGCTTCGCAGAGTAAATTGTGTTCGTTCCCCGGTTGCCTGCGGCAACCCTGACACAGACGGCAACTTCCCATACCACCGTGCCGTTGTAGCCAATTATACAGACTGAGCATACAAAGATCAAATATTGACATGAAACATAAAGAAGTACTTATAGAAGCTGTAAATAAATTTCTGAAAGAAGAGCTCAAAGAGAAGGGATTTGTGTTCTCCGACTCACAATTGAAATTAACGAAAAAGCTAAAGGACGGACTTATTGGTGTAATTGGCTTTGGGGCAATGTCATATAGTTAAGCATTATATAGCTCTTTTATAGTTTGTTAAAGTTTGGTATTTGCCGTTTAATCGGTTCACTTTCTTTCTTCGGAGGTTCTGTCTGCCAGGCCTTACTGGTTATTATCCAAATCAGAACTTTACCATATGGTTAAAAAGATAGTCATTAAATCATCTTTCATTAAATTAGTTTGAATCTTGAATATCCATGATTATATTTGGTAAAGAATATTCCTAAACATTTTTTACGAGCGCAAACCTTTTTGCTATTTTCTGAATCAGAACAGATAAAGCTCAAACTTTTTTTGTCTACCTTCGAAAAAAAATATAGTCTTCCATCAAGATAAAAACGTAATCGGGCATGAAAAAAATAGTTGGTTTATTTATCACTCTGGCAAGTTTTACAATCTCAGCACAGCAATCGAAATTTTCTAACGTTTATCCTTTCATCGAAAATACAGCGGTATTTGAAATCAACCAGACTGAAGGTCACACAGTTTGCATTCCTTTGAAATCGGTTGGTGAAGCATTAAATCTTCAGAAATCGAAGTCAGAAAATGTGCTTTCGTTGAATGGAAGGTGGAAATTCCATTTTGCCAATACTCCGGAAGGTACACCCAACGACTTTTTTAAATCAAATTTTAATGATCAGAAATGGTCTGAAATTACAGTTCCCTCCAACTGGGAAATGCAGGGTTTTGGCGATCCTTTGTTCCGAAATGTTGCACAACCGTTTCGCGCCAATCCGCCTTTTGTTCCGCGCGAATACAACCCGACTGGCTCGTATCGCAAAACATTTACCATACCGGCAAATTGGAAAAGCAAACGCATTTTTTTGCGCATGGAGAAAACCGCTTCGGCATCGTTTGTCTGGATCAACGGACAGGAAGTGGGCTACAATGAAGGAGCGCAGGAGCCTGCTGAATATGATGTTACCAGTTTCCTGAAACCAGGAAAAAATACCATTGCCGTCAACGTAATTAAATATTCAGATGGTGTATATCTCGAAAATCAGGACTATTGGCGGCTGGCAGGTATTTTCGATGATGTTTGGCTGTATGCAAAATCGGATGTACATATCTTCGACTGGTATGCCACTACCGACCTGGACGAAAACTATGAGAACGCAAAACTGAATTTGCAGATTACGGTAAATAACCAATCGAAAACCGATAAACAGAACTACAAGGTTCGAGCCTCGCTGTTTAATTCAGACAATGTGTTGGTTCAGAATTTTACTTCTGATGCAGTTCAAATTAGTGCTGATAATAAGCAAATTATAAATGTTTCTTCATTGGTGAAAAATCCCCAAAAGTGGACAGCCGAAACGCCCAATCTCTACAAGTTAACGTTGGAATTAATTAATGGCGAAGGAAAAACCGAAGAGGTAATTGCCGGTCGGATAGGTTTTAAAGAGACCGAAATTCGCCATCAGGTTTTTTATCTGAACGGAAAAGCCATCAAACTAAACGGCATTAACTCGCACATGCAACATCCCGATTTGGGGCACACCATGGACGAAGCTACCATTCGGAAGGATTTTGAAATACTGAAACAATTCAATATCAATTGTGTGCGAACTTCACATTATCCGCCAGTTTCAAGGTATCTGGAGATGGCCGACGAATATGGATTGTATATTATTGATGAAGCAGGAGATGAAGCTCATGCAACTGAATATTTGTCCAATAAGGTTGAGTGGGAGCCCATGTATCGTGAACGTGTTCGGAGAATGGTGCTTCGTGATCGTAATCATGCCAGCATTTTGTTTTGGAGCGCCGGGAATGAAAGTGGTGAAGGGAAAAATATTTGTGCCGTGATTGACGAAGGAAAGAAATACGACACTACACGTAACTGGATGTATGGCGGAAATGCTTTTTCTCACCCTTGCGAAGAGATTATCGGGCCGCGTTACCCTTCACCTTTTGAGCTCAAAAATCAGGTGGGGATGGTTCCTGAAAGTGTTGATCCGCGACCATCGTTTATGGACGAATACCTTTCCGTTGCCGGAAATGGCGGTGGTGGACTGGACGAATATTGGGATGTGATTTACCAGTATCCGCGCATCATGGGCGGAGCAATCTGGGATTTCGTGAGTCCAGGCTTGCGCGAGCCAGTTCGCAAATTGACAGATTCTTCACCAAACAATGTAGCAACTCACATCATGGGACGCGCCAAACTGGTTGCCGGACACGATGGAAAAGGTATTGATCTGAATGGTCATGATCAGTGGGTGGAAGTTTATCAGGATAGAAATATTGAAATCTCGGGTGATGAATTAACGGTTTCGCTTTGGATTTTTCCACGCGATTTAATGAAAATGGGTGGAACACTGCTCACCAAAGGAAACTATCAATTTGGTTTGCAGCAAATTGGTGACAACACGCTCGATTTCTATATCTACACTTCGAAAAAAACAGTTGTCAGTGGTGAATTACCCAAAGATTGGACACAAAACTGGCATCATGTGGCAGGTATTTATAACGGGAAATCGATATCACTATTTATCGACAACAAAAAGGTGGCTGAAAAACCGGTCACCGGGAACATTACCAATTTCCCTTTTCCACTTAATGTGGGCAAGAATGCCGAGACACATGGTCAGCAGACTTCCGGTTATTTGTGCGATGCCATTATCGATCAGGTGGGTATTTTCCCAAAAGCGATTGAAAACAATGATTTATTTGCAGCAAAACCAGACTTGAAAAATCGTGCAGCTTTGTGGCTCGATTTTGAACAGGAGCAAAACGAAGGCGAGTTTTTCAGCTATGGAATTGGCGCACGTAACTATGGATGTATTTGGCCCGATCGGGTTCCGCAGCCTGAAATGTGGCAAATGAAAAAGTCGGCTCAACCCATTTCTGTAAAGTGGAGCAATGCCGAAAAAATGGAAATTGAAGTGCAGAACCGAAACTTTTTTACCAGTACGAATGCCTTTGAAGCACGTTGGAATCTGGAGGAAAACGGAATATCAATAGCTTCCGGAAAATTGGAGGTGGATGTCGAACCGGAAGCAAAAAAAATCTACGTTCTTCCTATCCCAAAGCCTCAGCTAAAAGCCGGTGCAACCTATCTGGCAACAGTTAGTTTTCATTCGAAAGAAGCTACACAATGGGCGCCGAAGGGTTTTGAACTGTGTTGGGATCAATTGGGATTGCCATGGATTGTTCCTGCCGATAAAAAATTGGAACAGCATCAGTCCAATCCATTGAAAGTGACAGATAATGAGCAACATTTGATTGTATCCGGAGTAAATTTCGATTATACCTTTAATAAAGCCGATGGACAATTGTACTCCATGAAATACATGGGTACAGAATTGCTGAAACAGGGAGCGCAACTCAATGTTTGGCGTGCCCCTCTGGCGAACGAACAGGACGACTGGACCTATTCTTCGGTTAATGTATTTCCCAGAACCGAGGGCTACGGAAGGATGGTTGCTACTTCATGGTATTCCATCGGTCTGGATAAAATGAAGTCAAAACTTGAATCATTTCGGGTTGAAAATAAGGCTGAAAATGTAATTGTCAGTATTCGTGAAATAGCTCTTTTTGGAAATGCAGGCAGGGCAGGCTTCGAAAATGAGATGATTTATACGATTTCGCCCGACGGTGAAATTAGTTTACAGCACACGATTAATCCGAATGGAAAAATGCCCATGTCGTTGCCACGCATCGGAACAAAATGGGTTTTCGATGACCAAATGCAAAATGTCGAATGGTTTGGACGTGGGCCGCAGGAGAATTATCCCGACCGCAAAACCGGATACCGTATTGGGCTTTATCAGTCGACAGTTGATGCGATGTTTGTACCGTATTTGATTCCTCAGGATTGTGGCTTGCGCACCGACAACCGCTATGTGCGACTGACAAATGCTGAAGGAATCGGAATTGAGTTTTCGGCAGCTAAACCATTCAATTTCAATTGCTATAATTACAGCACCGAAAATTTGTCAAAGGCAAAATACACCTATCAATTGATCAAATCGGATGGTGTAACATTCAATTTCGACTACCAAACTACCGGGGTAGGATGTACGGCATTGGGGGTGTTTGATAAATATCAAACCATTCCTCAAACCATACAGTTCACAAGTTCGATAAAACCATTTCAAATCAATAAGTAAGCCTGATAATAATAAAAATAATAAGAGCTATATAATGCTTACCTATATGACATTGGGCTTTAGGTGTTCAAAAAATAATACGACAGATACAATTATTGATTTTGAGGTGTATTTTAATATATTTTCGAATTCCTATAAAAAATGGGCCAAAATTAATTTTCCTGATTTGGCATTGATAGGTGGAGGTTATGTCCCTTCTGATACAACTCCTTTAGAGAATATGGATTTGAGTTTGCAACCTGGCTTTGGATACAACTTCGTTAAACTTGATAATCAATTGATAATGAATGATATTTTTAGACTATATTCCGACCATGCCGAAAAATTGATTCCTTAATTATGGAAGGAGAAAATCTGAAAGCTTTTGAATTAGCTGAAAGTATTTACAATCGATATATAAATGATTATGGTTCGGAGGAAAATATTGATGTAAGATTGAAACAGAGTTTTCAGATGACAAAATCAAGAATGGAATATATGAAAAAATAACTGGCCACAACACGGAAAATAAAGGTAAGCCGTTTGTCATGCTTTTTGTATGACTATGAGCCACTTACCAGGACCAGTAAATAGTCTGGCACCTGGATTCGCACCGCTGCACGCAATAAACATTCTGCCCCATGACAAATTTCTTGCTCCGAGACAACTTCTACCACGAAACTGCGCCAGTATCCATTTACAAACCTTCTGTAACCGAGACAACTTACCGGCCACTTAGCAAACCTGTACCGCGACCGCACCTGCACCCAATAAAATTTGTACCATGACGGCAAAAATACGTACCATACTCTCCTCGCACCGGGACAATTTCCCGGCCAAAGTACCAGGAGCTGCCCGGATGCTTCGTCGGTTAACGCTTACTAATTATTATTGCCGGGTCTCAATATTTTATATCTCTAATGGTGATTAAGATCATTTTTATTTCATCCTTAATTATTTAAATCTTCTTCCCGATAAAGAACACATATCCGAAATACTCTCTATACTTGTAATATAATTGAGTTCCATGCCGTTCGCTTTCTATAAACTCTTCGACAGTTTTATTTCCTGCATGTTTCTTCAGGAAGGCTTCTTGTGCCATAACTTGTGGGGCAAAGAAATGTTCTGTCCAGCAGTTTTCAGGAAGGATAAAAGTTGCAACGGGAATATATCCAGCTTTTTGCATCTGTACAACCTTATTTGGAATAGTGTCTATCTCAGGGTAAGCATCCTTCCAAAATTCATAGATTTCGGCAGAACGTTCTTTGGTAAACCACGATGCTTCTGATACTGCAATATAGCCTCCTGTATTAAGGAATTTCCGCCACTCGTTAATTCCACGTTCAAAACCTATATTATAAATTGCACCTTCCGACCAGATTAGGTCTAATTCTTCATTCTGAAAAGGAAGGTTCTCCATAGAACCTACAACACCTTTAATTCTATCTTGAAAATTCAGTTTACAAGCATTAAAGTTGAAAAGGTCAATAAAAGTGGGAAACAGGTCAATACCAGTAATTTGTCCTGGCGTATTCTCTGCCAGCACCATTGTCTGGCCTCCTGTTCCACAACCAATGTCGGCAATGCGGGATTCGTAATTAAGATTATCGATAAAGGTCAAGGCTTTAATGGTTACTTCGGGACTACCGGGCCCTTGTCGTTCCAGACTTGAATAATATTCGCAGATTAAATTAAAGTCGAATTCGTGAATTGATTTATTTTCGTTACTCATGATGTTTAAATTTTTTTTATTGAAACCATTTCAGAAGAATACAATTTATCCTTTGCTAGCCTCAAATTACTATTAATATATTGAAATGAAAATGGCTCCGACAAGAATATGCCTGAGTTTAATTAAGGGACAACCTATGGTAGAATACCAAAGGTTATTTACTTTACCAAATCAGTATTAAATTTAAACATCCACAGTTATTAGATTCGGCAAAGGTAGGAATTTTTTAAAAGTATTGAACTTTCTCTATTTAGTTTCATTCAAATAGTTGCTTCATGACGATTTTAAATTTGGACCAGCTAACACGGATGGTATGGGTAATTATCTCATCCCGCTGCGCGGTATTTCAATGAGCCCGGAACGAATAATTATTTTAGTCTGCTTCGCAGAGTAAATTGTGTTCGTTACCCGGTTGCCTTCGGCAGCCAGTACAGCTTAGTAATCAGCTCAATATGTCTATGCGATTAACATTATTTTCACTTATCAAAATTTTGGTACCGGGACTTTGCAAAAACACATGCCAACCCCGACACAGACGGCAACTCCGCATACCACAGGGCCGTTAGCCTTAACTCACTGCGCACACTAGAGATAGATTACAAATCATTAAAATTAACTCTGACATAATAAAAGCAATTTACCTGACAATACTTTTTACAATAATGGCTTGCCTGACATTTTGTAAGGGATAAAACAATCCAAATCGATTAGAAAGCCAACAAACCAAAAACATTTTAACGAATGACAGTATACAGTTAACGGCATTAGTCAGACAAGTTTATAAATGGCATATGACAAACCATCTTAATGACTCTCCTTATAAATACGATAACCCTTCAGATAATATTTTTACTGGAATTGATTGGGATTCATACGAAAAGAACATTGAAATTTTCAAAAAGACAAATTTCTTCACCGATCAATTTTTAGCTTACTATAAGACAATAGCATTTATAGAGTTTACACAATCGTTAGATGGCACATCAGGAACACAATAACAGATTTTTTAAAGATTTTTCATCATAACACGAATACATCGTCAACAAATGAAGTTGTCAGATGTTAAATAAAGTATAAAGATTTAAATAACAAATTAGAAAAACAGTGTTATGAAATTTACGACAACAATTGTTCAAACAGGCAACAATACTGGCATTGAAGTAAGTGAACAAATGCTAGAAAAATTAGGAGGAGGTAAAAAACCATTGGTAGTGGTCACTATTAATAATTATAGTTACCATAGTGCTGTTGGAAAAATGGGCGATAGATTTATGATTAGCTTAAGTGCTGAAAACCGCAAAAATTCCAAAGTTAAAGGAGGAGACACAGTTGAAATAGACCTTAATTTAGATACTACTCCAAGAACAATAGAAGTGCCACTGGAATTGCAAAAAGCTTTGGATAAAAACAAAAGTGCAAAAGCTAATTTTGAAAATTTAGTACCAAGTAAAAAGAAAGCAATGGCTCTTTCAGTAAAGGAGGCGAAGTCTGAAGAAACTAAAAAAAGGAGAATTGAAAAAGCAATTGAACAATTAACAAGTTGACAAATATTGGCTAAATTCCGACTATAAATAATTAAAATAGCACGATCAGATGCAAAATGACTAACTTTTTTTGAGGGATTTACCCTTCACTGGAGACCATATCCCGCAAACTACACAATCAAATGCTATAAAACTCTCAAGTTTGGTGGAAGAGGTTTGCAGTCCTTCCCTGCCTGTATAACTTGATTAAAGACTGGACGACAAAGTTCTCGTATATCATGACAGTTTTAACGTAACCCTAAATATAACAACGTGTATAAAACATTTGGCAATCAGTGGCTTATCAGGCGTTTCTATTCGTGTCAAAAGTAGTTGTAACTTGATAGGAAAACGCTTCGAAATCCCGCACTCCACATAGCCAAACCGTTAGCAGCAAGTACAACTTGATTTAAAATATAAAACTCAAAATGACAAAAGCACCTGATATAATAGTTAAAACATTAGATTCCCAGCCTGTTAATATTTCTGAAAAATATTATAATAAGAACTTATTAATTCTCTTTTACAATAATGATTGTTTAGGCTGTACTGGTCGGGCCCTTCCTTTAGCTTTTGAAATAATGCACGAATTTAAAGAAATAGAAGTAATCGGGATACATAGCAATTTCAACAGAGCTGTTACGAAAAAAGAAATTATTGAAATTTTTACCACAAAGGAACTCCCTTTCCCTATATATATCGATGAAGAACATAAAGTTTATGATTTGTATCAGTGTGAAGGAACACCTCATTGGATTATTATTAATAAACCTGGAGAAAAGTACAGGTCATTTTTTGGATCACAGGAAAATTCCCAAACAAGATTATGGTATTCTTTGAGCGAATTAACGCAGACAGATTACTGATTTTTAATAAATAAGTCGGTTTTTTTATTGTAATATCAATTCACAGAACGTAGGTTTTTGCTTTTATAAAACTTATTGTAAACTGATAAGAAAGCGTTCTGAAAACCCCCACGCCCCATACCGTCAAATGTTGGCTGCCAGATGGACAACTGCAACGATGATTCCGGCTTCATGATAAAATTCTTAAACCCATTGAACCTTGACTATTTCCATATACCTTTATGGACAGTAAGCAGAAATGATGTTTCATGATTATCCGGGCTACAAAAAAGTTACTTAACATATCTGGGATTACTCCGGTAAAGAATCCCATCGATCCTGACAAAAATATGCCGGGAGAATGGTATGCCTCGACTATTTCTTTGCAACAACCTGGAAAACTGGCTGTTCATTTCCTCCATTACCCGACTTTTATTTCAATCCTGATTCCGGGAAAATCACTAAATAAAGTAATCCCACAACTTAAACCCCGGACTTTTGCACTACTAAAGCGACTTGGGTATATAGAATTAGAAACACAATTTCAACTTGATTCCAAAGCGGAGATTTTTGCAACAAATAGTCGAAGTATTCTTGCTCATATTAATCAATTAAAACTCAATCTTGATTATCACATTGCGGATGCTGCGACAATTGAATCAATAGATTTTGACAAACTTGAGGATATCCATTTTGACAGTCTGTTCACTGATAAATCAAGCCCGGGAGGATATATAACTCCAAAGATCATCTTAGACAATTTATTACAGAAAATATAAAACGCCTTATAACACGGACAATTAAGGTAAGTTGTTTCCCTCAGTCCCGGGTCAAGTTGTCATGGTTTTTGAGTTAATTTCGTTCAGTCATTTCTTCCTTCCGTCTCTTCGTCCGTCAGTCAAAGGTTTATATTAATCCTGGCTCTATTACACATCAAGGAATGCCATCCTTAAACAAAATGCATGAACATTTTTAAATTAAAAAATATGAGTATCGGGAATCATGCATGAGATATGGTAATTTGCTTGAAAATCAATTTATTTACCCCAGCCCCACGGGGAGTAAATTGATTTTCTTCGCACCCCATGGGGTCGGGGTAAACGAAGAAAATCAATAAGTATATATTCATAATTGCCGATACTCATCTTAAAAAATATTTGATAGATTTGCTTTGCAATATAAGACCTGATAATTCAAATATTCATATTCCGCATTGACACTGTGGTGCTTACAAGCAAGTTGGTATGTGACTGACGTGGCGAAAGCGTGGTTGAAAATGGCTCAAGGTAGAGAGCATGGAGTATAGGGAAAAATTAAATAAGGTAAATTATAGATAACTTTAATTATAAATTCATATTGTAAATCATTTGTAAAAATGAGTTGGATTAATCCCCGACCATACACTAACAGTAAGGAATGGAATGAGATGAAGGAAATAGCACCAAAATCAGCAGCCGACTTTGCGTTTTTATTACACGGTTTTCACTTCTTAGGAAAAGAGGGAACAATGGCTATTATATTACCTCACGGAGTTTTGTTCCGTGGCGGTGCAGAAGAAAGAATACGTACCAAATTATTGATGGATAACAATATTGACACGGTTATTGGCTTGCCTTCCAATTTGTTCTACTCAACAGGCATCCCGGTTTGTATTCTGGTATTAAAAAAATGCAAAAAAGAAGATGATGTACTGTTTATCAATGCCAGTGAGCATTTTGAAAAAGGAAAAAGGCAAAACACCCTCAGAGAAGGCAAAAATGGAGAACCCAACGACATTCAAAAAATTGTTGAAACTTATCAGCACCGTCCAGAGCAAATAGAACGTTATGCACGCAGAGTTTCAATGGAAGAAATTAAAAAGAACGGATACAACCTGAATATTTCACGATATGTAAGTACCTCAATTGATGAAGTGAAAATTGATTTAAAAGAGGTCAATGCAAAATTGATTACAATAAACAACAGTATTAAAACACATACAGACAAACACAATGAATTTTTGAAAGAATTAGGTTTGCCACCTATTTAGAAATATGAGATTATTGAATTGGCACTACCTATAGCAAGCACATAACCAAATCACGTACAAGGCAATATCAACTAATTTTCAAATTAATCATGAGCCTTTTAAGCAGGTGCATATTGTCCCATTTTATAAAAAACAGGCCTTATATCATTTATTCATTTTTCTAAAATAATAAATTATAGCAATATATTAACTTACATTTGCTGTTAATTAAAATATATTAGTTACTTTTGCAGTGAAAATATCTTTTGGAGATAAAAAATTAGAAAAACTGGCAAATGATTACAAGAAGTGTCAGAAAGAATTTGGCCAACTAAGAGCCAAATTGTATAATAAACGCTTACTTGATTTACATAACTCTCAAACACTTGAGGATGTTAGAAATTTACCAGGTCATTATCATGAACTTAAAGAAGACCGAAAAGGACAATGGGCATGTGATCTCGATCAACCTTATAGACTTATTTTTAAACCTCAGGAAAAACCAATACCAACTGATAAATCTGGTAAATATATTTGGCTTGAAATAAAAGGAGTTGAAATAATTGGCATAACAGATTATCATTGATTTAGAAAGAACTATTATGGAAAATATTAATCAGTATATTCCCCAAATTGCTTTTCATCCGGGAGAAACACTCTCGGAAAAATTGGATGAGCTGGGAATGGGTCCAAAAGAATTCGCTGTTCGAACCGGTAAACCTGAAAAAACAATTATTGCAATTATCAAAGGTAAAAGTTCTATTACTGCAGAAATGGCAGTTCAGTTCGAACATGTACTTAAGATACCTGCTCGCTTCTGGTTAAATATGCAGCGAAATTATGATGAATTTGTCGCACGTGAAGAGCGAGAAAAAATTCTAGCCGATTCCATAGGTTGGGCGAAACAATTCCCACTAAAAGAAATGATAAAAAAAGGGTGGTTGCCTCAAAACAGGTCAATAGAAAGAATGGCTTCTGATTTGCTGGCTTTCTTCAGTATAAGTAATCATGATGCCTGGGAAGATTACTATATAAACCAACAGCTAAAGGTTGCTTTTAGAATTTCACTTTCCCATACCAAAGAACCATATGCAATTTCAGCCTGGTTACGTAAAGGAGACTTGCAAGCATCTGAATTATCTGCAAAAGATTATAATGATAAGAACTTTAAAGATGCATTGCCCGAAATAAAATCAATAATGGCAAAACATCCTGCTGATTTTTCTATAAAATTACAATCAATCTGTCTTGGCGCTGGCGTAAAAGTCGTTTATACTCCTTGTTTACCAAAAGCACCAATAGCTGGATCGACCAGGTGGCTTAACGATACTCCACTAATCCAATTATCAGGAAGATACAAACGTAATGACAGTTTTTGGTTTACATTCTTCCACGAAGCCGGGCACATTATCTTACATGGGAAGAAAGATATTTTCTTAGAAAAAATTGATTATTCAGATTTTGATAAAAATAAGGAAGAGGCTGCTGATAATTTTGCAATTAAATGGACCCTTACAAAAGAGGAGGAACAAGAGATTATTGATTCTGCACCGTTAACTGAAGCTGATATAAAATTATTCGCAAAAAAATTTAATACACATCCTGCAATAATAATTGGAAGATTGCAGCATGATGGGTTAATTCCATATGGATTAGGAAGACAATTCTTTAAGCCTGTTGAATTTAATTAAGTCTTTTTTACCAATCAGACAATAGGAGTTAGCACATTTCCTGTTTTACGCACTTTTTTAAAAAACTTCTGAGACTCTCAAGTAATGGGGAATGATTTTTTTATTTGGGTGTTGCATCATATATTTATGATGTATTTTATTTGAATTTTTAATTTACAACACCATGGCAAACACTTATACTCAATGTTATTTCCATATGGTCTTTTCAGTAAAGAATCGCGATGCGCTGATAAAAAGAGAATGGAAAGATGAATTGGAAATGTATGTCACAGGAATTGTCCAAAACCATAGGCATAAAATGCTGGCAATAGGAACAATGCCTGACCATGTTCATATTTTGATAGGTTATAATGTAAATCAGCTGATACCAGATATTATTGAAGAAATTAAAACATCATCTAATAAATTCATTAAAGGAAAAAAGTTATCAAAATTTAAGTTTGAATGGCAGAAAGGTTATGGAGCTTTCACACATTCTCATTCCCAAATAGACCTTGTGGCAAAATATATCTTGTCTCAGGAAGAGCATCATGAAAAAAAGCCATTCAGTGAAGAGTATTTTGAAATCCTGGAGAAGAATAACGTGCAATTTAAAGATGAATATGTTTTTGAATTCTTTGATGACGTTCATGGTTGGGATTAAATATCGCGGTGCTCTGCACCTTCTGTAATGTCTTTCAAATGCATTTCTACAAATATTATGCGGCTCTGCCGCTTAATATTAGCCCGGAATGTGCAGCGCATCAACTATCAATAGATGAATAGCTGCATTGAATAGCCAAAGAAGGTGCGGAGCACCATAATATTTGTAGATAAATTATTATTATAGAAGACAAAGGTGCATCGCACCGGAATATAATTATTAAATAATATATTTTTAATTCATTAGTAAACAGTTATTTAGAAATAACAAATAATAACCATTTAGAATTAAAATTCGGGTGTTGCAACGCTGAAAACAGGATTATTGATTCTGCACCGTTAACTGAAGCTGATATAAAATTATTCGCAAAAAAATTTAATACACATCCTGCAATAATAATTGGAAGATTGCAGCATGATGGGTTAATTCCATATGGATTAGGAAGACAATTCTTTAAGCCTGTTGAATTTAATTAAGTCTTTTTTACCAATCAGACAATAGGAGTTAGCACATTTTTAATCCCTCATTTACTTGCACTCAAACTACTGGTTTGTATAAGAGTGCAATTTTTATTTGTTTAGTTCGATGCCATTGAACAGGATAGTCTATGGGAAAATTGTGTTTAATGGAACACTCCCACAATTGATTTATTTTAAACATATCAATATTTGTATTAAATTTATTGATATCATATAATCCTGACTGTAGGTTTTGTAATTGGACAAATGAAGGTCTCATCAGGCTGAACTCAGAGAAATAATTTTAATATAACAAATATTCCTATGGAGAAACAAGATATTGGCATGATCTTCAGTTCATTCATGAATGATTATCCAGAGGCAGAGAAAAATAAAATATGGGACGACCAAAGTCTTAAGTTCAGAAAATTTTGGGATGATCGTATAATGAATTCTTCGAGTCCTGAACTAACTGACGATGATAGCGATAAGATTATCAGGATACTCGATAGTCATGGTAAAGGAAACACGAGAACATCTGGGATAATCCAAATGTATATTCATATACAGGCGAGGGTCAATCAGGTGATATGGAGTTTACGAGAGGTAATCTTGCCTTGCGTGATCATAAGCGAAATGGTAAGCGGGTTTTTCTATTTGAGTTTGTATCCAAAGGTTATGTTAAGTTTAATTGTGAAGTCGAAGTGTTTGATGCTGACTATTTTGAAACACATGATACCTATGGTGCAACAAGAATCGGGATTAAGTTCTTTTTCAAAAGGGTCGGTGCATATGTTCCCTTAGTAGCCGATTTAGTATCACAAACATCCGAAGACTCTGAACCTTTGGAAAAATATGGCATTATCCCACCAAATTCAACAGAGAGGAGGGGATTGGTAATTTCGCGAGTGGGGCAGGGTGCATATAGAAAACGAATAATACACCGATGGGAATATAAATGTGCTGTTACCGGTTTCAATAAACTCGATATATTAATTGCTTCTCACATTGTTCCCTGGTCCGATGCAACTGATAATGAGCGCCTCGACGTTGACAATGGTTTGCTTCTATCACCAACATATGATGCCTTGTTTGACAGACATTTAATCAGTTTTGATAACAATGGAAAAATAATACTCTCCGATGCAATTGATAATAATGCATATAAGAAAATTGGAGTTACCGGTAAGGAAAGGATTAGCAATCTAAGTATTAATAATCATAGCTATTTGGACAGGCACAGAATTCACATCAGCGATAGTTTTTAAAATTGGTGACAAGGGATTAGGTCTAATTAGAATCTCAATAATATTAAGAGAAATAAAGAAGGCGGTACATTTTGTCTCGCTGCATTTCTCCGTGTGGATGGAGTACTCTCCTCGTGCAAAAGGGAGTATAAAAACAATGTACCGCCTATGAAGTAAATAAACAACTTTCTAATAAATCAATAAAAAGCCTGTCAATTCATTTCTGCACTGTGCCCTGAGCCCTGCGCCCTGAGCCCTGCGCCCTGTGCCCTGTGCCCTGTGCCCTGAGCCCTGCGCCCTGTGCCCTGAGCTCCGAGCCATTATCCAGGTTCTTTTGTAAACAGTTGATTTCGTGAATTAGTCGAGAGACTTTTAAGCAGATAAGCACAAGCTGCACTTATCCCGGCTATTAAGACAGGCTTAATGTGGATCCAGTCAAACACCGCCCCATTTCCAAGAATATCAATAACGCCGGTCAGAAGTGCAGTAAGAATAGCAACAAATAATCCGTTTATCAAGTCTCGCCAGTCGAGTGTAAAAATTTTCGATTTCATAATCTTTACTTTTGTCTTGTGACTTTTGTCTTTCTTTGTCCACCGGCTTTGTCAGCCGTAGGCCGAAGACCGAAGATTGAAACTTAAGCGACGGTGGATTGTCTTATTCAGGCTTTTTCCAGCTCAACTTTCAGATCACTTCTCTCTCCATCTGAAATGCTTACAGATGCCTCTTTATCTTTATACCCTGGTTTTTGAACCATAACTTTGTACGTTCCCGCAGGCATATTCTTTATCTGAAAGCTACCTTTTGATGCAGTCTTTTTCACTATGAAGCCATTTCCGCCGGGAAGAGTCATCTTCGTACTCTCGGGTTCGAATGTAAAAATGACTCCTTTTATTGGCTTCCCGTTCATCAGGTCAATAGCCTTTGCCTTTAAAGCAATATTCCCCGTATTGGTTTCAACAAGTATTCTGTTGGTCTTGTAAGCATTATAAAAATCAAGCTGTTCGTCTTTTACTATACCAACGGCATAATCCATTAGTTCAATAGCATCTTCTGCTGAACTGAACAATAAAGCAAGCCTTTCAGTAGCTTTTTTCTTCTCTCCAACCCTTGTTCTGGGTGTCCCGATTGCATTATTGAAAGCCGTTATAGCTTCCTGAAATACTTTTTGTGTTTCCGGTGTTATACCGTGCCCGGCCAGACTTTCAATATTTGCCTCTCCTCTGTCAAAAATGGTTTTACAACTATCTTTCAGAGTAACTTCCTGCATCCTTAAAAGATCTGATTCATTAAATCTTATTTCATTAAGTAAAGTGTCATTGTTATTAAATTTAGCCAGTGCTGCAATTTTCCTGGAATTTTTCAGAGCCAGGGTGATAAGGTTCTTCTTTAGCTTGTTTTTGTCGATAGCGACCCCTGTTTTGTCGACACCCTGCATTTCGCTGATCAGTTGAATCTCATTTGTTGCTGTCTGCAATATACCATAGCTCTCCATGAATTTGGGAATCAGGTTTGCAACTGCTTCATTTATACTGACAAAATTCCTTATTGCCAGATACATTCTTAGCTTAATTCCTTGTTTTGTTGTCATAACTCAAAATTTTAGGTTAATAATTGGAAACAATAACTATGATAATTGAATATTATCCTTATCAGAAGGCATATCAGACCATAAAAAACGCTTGCACAGTTTTTCAGGTAGCCACTAAGGTCATTCATAATCGTCGGAAGACCCTTACCCCCAATCGGAAGATTGTTCCCCCTTAGTGAAAGATCGTTCCCCCTCACCGAAAGATTGTTCCCCCTCAGTGATAGTTTGTTCTCCCTCGGTGATAGATTGATCCCCCTCGGTGATAAGATTGTTCCCCCTCACCGAAAGTTCATTCCCCCTAAGTGAAAGATTGTTCCCCCTCGGTGAAAGATTTGATATATCAGCCAGATAATGAATACCTGAACTTAAAATATCGGGGTGAAACCTCATTTGATTCAATTGCTTTATAAACAGAAAGGATTGATCTCTCAACAAACCGGGCTGATGAAATTGATAGTTAACTTTAATATTATCTTTAATGCGATACACGAGTCGAAACATAAATTCCACTACGAAATTATTGCTTCGATCAATACCTGTCAATTCCAAAAATTTGGAATAAGAATTTACCAATCATAACGTTGTTGTTTTGAAAATACTTTCTTAATTTTATTCAACGATTGTGCTAAACCTTTTAAGGGTTGATCGTTAAAGAGAGTTGAATCGCTGTTTTAATTAAGCATTGCGGATTGCGGATTGCGGATTGCGGATTGCGGATTTTGGAATGCGGATTTATTTGCACTATTAAACTGCATATTATGACTAAAGATGAACTCAAAAATCGAACAAAGCGTTTTGCTTTAATGATTATCAAACTAATCGAAGATCTTCCTGGCACAAAAGCCGGGCATACAATCGGGAATCAGATAATCCGTTCAGGGACCTCAGTTGCTGCAAATTATCGCACTGCCTGCAGAGCCAGAAGCAATGCAGATTTCATTTCCAAAATAACTATTGTTGAAGAAGAATGTGATGAAACCCTTTTTTGGCTGGAGCTTATTGTGGAGGCTGGTCTTCTCAGGAAAGAAAAGTTAATCGATATTCTAAAGGAAGCTGATGAACTTACAGCAATTTTCACAGCATCTGGCAAAACTACCCGGCTTAACAATCCCAGGAAGAAATGATTGGGGATCGACAATTGAGGATTGAGGATTGCGGATTGTGGATTTTGGAATGCGGATTTATTTGCACTATTAAACTGCATATTATGACTAAAGATGAACTCAAAAATCGAACAAAGCGTTTTGCTTTAATGATTATCAGACTAATCGAAGATCTTCCTGGCACAAAAGCCGGGCATACAATCGGGAATCAGATAATCCGTTCAGGGACCTCAGTTGCTGCAAATTATCGCACTGCATGCAGAGCCAGAAGCAATGCAGATTTCATTTCCAAAATAACTATTGTTGAAGAAGAATGTGATGAAACCCTTTTTTGGCTGGAGCTTATTGTGGAGGCTGGTCTTCTCAGGAAAGAAAAATTAATCGATATTCTGAAGGAAGCTGATGAACTTACAGCAATTTTCACAGCATCTGGCAAAACTACCCGGCTTAACAATCCCAGGAAGAAATGATTGGGGATCGACAATTGAGGATTGCGGATTGCGGATTGTGGATTTTAGATTGCGGATTTATTTGCACTATTAAACTGCATATTATGACTAAAGACGAACTCAAAAATCGAACAAAGCGTTTTGCTTTAATGATTATCAAACTAATCGAAGATCTTCCTGGCACAAAAGCCGGGCATACAATCGGGAATCAGATAATCCGTTCAGGTACCTCAGTTGCTGCAAATTATCGCACTGCCTGTAGAGCCAGAAGCAATGCAGATTTCATTTCCAAAATAACTATTGTTGAAGAAGAATGTGATGAAACCCTTTTTTGGCTGGAGCTTATTGTGGAGGCTGGTCTTCTCAGGAAAGAAAAATTAATCGATATTCTGAAGGAAGCTGATGAACTTACAGCAATTTTCACAGCATCTGGCAAAACTACCCGGCTTAACAATCCCAGGAAGAAATGATTGGGGATCGACAATTGAGGATTGCGGATTGCGGATTTTAGATTGCGGAATTAGTCAAATTCTTGTTATCACTCTTCAATCCGAAATCACAAATCCGAAATCGTCAATCCGAAATCGTCAATCCGAAATCCGAAATGGCTATAAATCCGCAATCACCAATCCGCAATCCGAAATGACCTTAAATCCGTAATCCGAAATGGCTATAAATCCGAAATCACAAATCCGTAATCCGAAATGACCTTAAATCCGAAATCCGAAATGGCTATAAATCCGAAATCACAAATCTGTAATCCGAAATGACCTTAAATCCGCAATCGTAAATCCGCAATCCGAAATGGCTATAAATCCGCAATCACCAATCCGCAATCCGAAATGATGCAAAAGCCGGACCTCTTGTCCACATTTGGCCGGTCAGATGACATTTAACAAACATATCTGATTAATAAATACTTAACTCCGGATTTTATTGGTCAAATTATTACGGCCAACAATGGTCCAGGCCACTGGCTTTTCCAATTTATCAGGGATCCTGTATATTGATTAACTTGTTTAAGATGCAGGTCAGAGATTTTTAGATTTGGATTAATGTAAGGATATTACTATTTTAGCTTATTAATGATGTAATGTTGAGGGATATACGATTCTCTGTTTTGGTGTTTAAATAAAATCTGAGTTCAACTCATTTTCTGAAAAAAACGCGGGTGCAATAAAAGTTAAAGAGGTGTAAATAAAAATATTGTTATAATATAAATGACATATAGTATTTAAACCAGACTTTTCCTATGCAAAATTTTAGCGGTATTTCAAAAAACCAAAATTTATCTGATTGGTGGAGAAGAGGGATCATTATCATTCTCTTTCTCGAATTTGCAGTGCTTATATGGGTAACTACAGGATCGTATTACAGACATTCAAAACCCCCGATCCCGGAAGAAGTTACGGACAGTGCAGGATTGGTGATATTCACCAGGACTGATATTGAAAACGGACAACAGCTCTTTCTGGAAAAAGCACTCATGAATAATGGCAGTATCTGGGGGCATGGAGCTTATATGGGTCCTGATTTCTCTGCGCAGTATTTGCATAATCTTGCTCTCGAAGTTACCGGTTTTATTGCTGCGGAAAAGTATAAAGTTCCGGTTTCAGACATCTCCTCTGAACAGAAAGAATCCATTGTAGCCTTGACCCACGATTTTATGACCAAAAATCGCTATAGCAATCTTAGTCATATCCTTCTGTTTACCGAACCTGAAATAAAGTCATATAATCAGCAGATCTCTTACTGGAGAGATTATTTTCAAAAACCGGAGTCAAACAGGGGTTTGTCGAATACCACGATAACCGATCAGGAAGAGTTAAGACAACTGACATCCTTTTTCGCCTGGGCTGCGTGGGCAACTACTGCGGATGCTCCGGGTAAAAACTATTCGTATACCAATAATTTTCCCTATGAACCATTGATAGGAAATGGTCCTTCGAGCGCAACAATACTGTGGAGTGCTTTAAGTCTTATTACTCTTCTGGGAGGAATCGCTCTCATACTCTTTTTCTTTGGTCGCTTTAATTATCTCGGCTGGCATGTAGGAAAAGATTTGCAGCCGCCACAATTGATCCCGGGTAACCCGACCGCAATCGAACGGTCCTCAATAAAATTCTTTGTCGTTGCTGTGTTTATTCTTTTGTTACAGACATTTGCCGGGGGTGCAATGGCTCATTATTTTGCAGATACAAAAGGATTTTTCGGCTTTGACCTGTCATCAATTTTACCTTCCAATGTCCTTCGTTCCTGGCACCTGCAGTCTGCAATTCTCTGGATAGCTACAGCATACATAGGCGGAGGTATTTTTGTTTCCTGCCTTACTATCACGAAGGGAACCTAAAGGTCAGATAGCATTGATCAATTTTCTATTTATAGCCCTGGCAGTTTTGGTTTTCGGAAGCCTGACAGGTGAATACATAGGGGTGAAGGGTCTTTTGCAAAAATTATGGTTCTGGCTGGGTAATCAGGGATGGGAATACCTTGAAATAGGCCGCGGCTGGCAGGTCTTAATGGCTGTTGGACTTATATTATGGTCATTCCTGCTTTTGAGGTCGGTAAGGCCTGCTAAAAGTGAACCTGAGGAACGGGAATTGAAAACCATCTTCCTGCTTGCAGCTTTTGCAATACCATTTTTTTATCTTCCTGCTTTTTTCTTTGATTCTGCAACAAATTATTCGATAGTTGATACCTGGAGATTCTGGATAATTCATCTTTGGGTAGAAGGTTTTTTTGAAGTGTTTGCGACTGTTATGGTAGCAATAATGTTTTATAAACTTGGACTGGTAGCGAAACAGACTGCAACGCGCATCATATATCTTGATGCTGTTTTGTTTTTGGGAGCCGGAATATTGGGAACGGGCCATCATTGGTACTGGAACGGCCAGACATCTGTTTCAATGGCAATATCAGCATCATTTTCAGCTATGGAGGTAGTTCCATTAATTCTGCTTACACTTGAAGCTTCGGACTTTGCAAGGCTGATGCGCTCAAAATCAGATGAACAGGGCAATAAGATTGATTTTCCTCATAAATGGACATTTTATTTCCTTATTGCAGTAGGTGTCTGGAACTTTGTAGGTGCCGGGATCTTTGGTTTTTTAATTAATCTTCCCGTTATCAGTTACTATGAAACAGGTACAAACCTTACTCCAAACCATGGTCATGCAGCCCTTATGGGGGTATTTGGTATGCTTGGAATAGCTTTCATAATATTCTCAATACGACAGATCTCATCGGCAGAAAACTGGAAAAGAATAGAAAAATTAATTAAGATTTCATTCTGGGGTCTGAATATCGGTCTGGCCGGAATGGTAATACTGCAATTGTTTCCAAGTGGTGTCCTGCAATTACTTGACGTTATTAAAAATGGATACTGGCATGCCCGAAGTCTTGAGTTCTCAGGTCAGCAACATATTGTTAATCTTGCATGGTTAAGATTGCCTGCTGATCTGTTATTTATTTTTGCAGGAGTAATACCACTTTTAATTGCCGTGATTATGACTTACTTCAACATGCGGAAGTCACTGAAAAAAGAAGTCATGTAATTGGTCAGTAATCTGCTGATCGGAATATTTTTTTATACCTCATACCCCCGGTTTGCAAGGCTGCTCCGGGGCTTATTCATATTTAGCCACTCCGGGCTTATCGTCTTACCATTAAAAATAATATAACAGGCGACTACCTGCATTATCGTTCATAAACGGATGTCTCATTCTGATTTATATTGGAACCACATTTAATGTTTTCCTTAACGCATCATTTCTACACTTACAGCACTAATGGCCGGAAGTCAGGATCACTGTCCGACGCAATACTTTACTATTGCATCTACATGAATTTTAGTTGTATTTAACATCGGAATACCCGCATAAGAAGATTCGTTCAGGATAAGAGGAAATTCAGTGCATCCCAGAATCAGGGAATCAATGTGCTGTTTCTGTACCATCTTCTCAATTATTCCGATAAGCAAACGGCGTGTATCATCTTTGAAAATCCCCAGTTCAATTTCGCTGAATAACCTGTGATTAATAATATCCCGGTCTTCCTTATCCGGAATGATGACATCTATACCTTTTTTTTTAAAGAGATCAGTGTAAAACGTTGCTTCCATGGTAAATCCGGTGCCAAATAATCCTGTTCTCTTATACCCTCTTTTTATACTTTCCTCACAGGCAGCTTCAACTATACTTATCAGCGGTATTCCTGATTTTTCTTTAATCCTGTCGAATAACAGATGAGGGGTATTAGCACTCAGAACGGCAAATTCAGCTCCGGCTCTTTTCAGACTTTCTATTTTTTCCAACAGAAGAGTGGTAGCCTGATCATATAGTTTATCCTTCATCAGACTAATAAATTCCGACATATTTACACTGAAAATAATAATTTCAGGATAATTTAAATCTCCTTTTTCGCTTTTAAAAGCATTTATAATTTCTTTATAATAATCAATGGTTGCTTCAGGTCCCAGACCTCCTATAATCCCGATTTTTTTCATGCCGGTTGTATTTATAATCTTGTTAATACCGCTTCCTGTTCATTTATTTTTTTAGCCAGCGACTGTATTGTTTCATTTTTCACCAGCTGTAAAAATCCTTCCCGCACAGTTGAATAATCATTATGCAGGGGACAAGGATTATCTGCATTGCATCGTTTTAAACCAAACCCGCATTTTGAAAAGAACTTTTCTCCTTCTGATATGCTGATTACTTCAAATAAGGTTAAGGGAACTGATGGCTGATCAAAGAAAAATCCTCCTCCTCTTCCTTTCATAGACGAAATTAATTCTGCACGGGCTAAATTCTGTAAAATCTTTGCTGTAAACTGTTCAGGAGAATCAATGTTTTTTGAGATTTCTTTAAATCCAGGTCTCTTCCCCTCCTGGTTTTGAATGAAAATATAAACCAAAGACCTGATAGCATATTCTGAAGTTTTTCCCAGCATTTGAATCAATCGGTTTAATTTGTATGTTCAGTTAATCTGCAAATTTAATAATGATATCCATGGACATGATAACCAGAGTGCTGGCTGGCCGTTTACATTAAGTACTTTGAATACTGCTCCTGTTTTTAACGAAACCGGTTCCGGTCTGTTTTTTGTTTTCATAATGTTTGCATTATTCTTTTATGAGTTCAAAGGCTTTTGGAAACAATATATTATTTTCGAGTTGGATATGCAGATGCAGGTCATTCCCGAAATCCTTTAATTGGTTTAGAGTAACATCGTAAATATTATCGGCATCTTCAGGAATATAATAATTTTTGGAAAGTTCAGATATTCTGTCAAACCTTTGGTCTGCATTACGATGTTCTTCAATCATCATTAATATTGGTTTTGAAATAGACCGGAATGGGGTCCTGGTTAAAGGATAATTTTCATTTTTTGCCGCTTCCAGCTCCCGTATAAACGGAAACAACATAATTTCCTCCTCCTGGTTGTGTTTAGCGAAGTCCCTGGCAAAACCGATAAATAACTCCTTTATTTCAAAGAGTTCAGGATGTTGTTCTCCATGTAACTGACAAATTGTTTCAAGGTTTTTTTCCAGTAATGGAATATTCTCACGGACATATTCATGATGTCTTTTAACTATGTAGTTGCATAGTTCTCCTAAGCTTAGATTATCAATATATTCAGTATCCGGGTCTCTTTGAGCAAAATCGGTTTTCAATAGATCAGATATATTAAGCATAGCAGATATTTCTTTTCACAAATATATATGTAATTTATTATAAAAAGACATCAATGTCTTTATATAATATTTTATTACTGTTTTTGAACCGGAATGTATCAATAGTTATAATTCATAGATGATGATAACTCAGACTTCAGGGTATCCTCGTTCCGGAAATAACAATGAAATCAAATGGCAGATTAAGCTTATTGGCCAGAGGTTCAATTATGTTCGATTAAATTAATCCGGGTCTGGGATAGAACAGAAAATCAGGTTATTACAAAAGGATTTGGAGCGTGATCTGATTCTTCCTGGCGACTTTTCACTTTATGACCATGTATTGGATGTGGAGTTTGCAATGAATGCCTTTCCTGAACAATATTCAGATCTGACATGTTATCCGGAAAATTAAAAGATTGATCTCTGTTTTGCGTTGCACGTGGTTACAGGGAAGGAGGTGCTTCCATTATTGCAAAGGAAATGACCAGATGGTTTGATATGAACTGCCAGTATCCGGTAACGGAAAATAATAAAAATCAGAAATTCAATCTCTGTGATTTAAAATTCACAGACGGATTTCCTGCAGCAAAAAAGTTATGCATTATCACAAAAACAGTTTCAAAATAATTAAAATAGAAAATCATGGCTATAAAAAAAGTATGGATAGAAGAAGATTGTACCGCATGTGGTTTGTGCGAAGATATATGTCCTGAAGTTTTTAAACTGGAAGACATTGCAACTGTAATTGAAGGGGTAAACCTTTCTGATTATGAGGATAAGATAAAAGAAGCGGCTGAAAGTTGTCCTGTGGAAGTTATTAAATACTCTGAGTAATATATAATTAAAATTGTTTATGAAAAGTGAACAGCTTGTTTTAACAACGAAATGAAAATAAGAATCAAAAGGGTGTATGAAAAGCCCGATAAAGATGATGGTATTCGTATCCTGGTTGACAGACTTTGGCCACGGGGATTAACAAAAGAGAAAGCAGGTATTGATTTATGGTTAAAAGATATTGCCCCGAGTGCGGAACTTCGGAAATGGTTTGGTCACGATCCCGAAAAATGGGACGAGTTCAGGAAACGTTATCGCAATGAACTCGAAGAGGACCAGGATCAGGTAGCTCTTTTGAAGGATCAGATTAGGAAAGGCATGGTAACATTGGTTTTTGGTGCAAAAGATGAAGAGCATAATCAGGCAGTTGTTCTTAAAGAATTATTCAGCCAATAATATTTCTTTCTGCTGATTAAAGACAGACCTCATTATGGCTGAAACAAAAGTAGATCTGGATATGTTTATTGTTTTATTGCATCTGAAATTTGCAACATCATAATATTAATAATAAAGCAGAGAAATGAAAATTACTATAACAGGTTCCTTAGGGAACATCAGCAGACCGCTGACGGAAGAATTGATAAAAAAAGGTCATTCGATAACAGTAATCAGTCATAATAAGGACAGACAAAAGGACATTGAAGCTTTAGGCGCTGCAGCGGCTATAGGCACATTTGAAGATGTTAATTTTCTTACTGAAGCTTTTAAAGGTGCCGATGCGGTATATTGTATGATTTCAGCGGGCAATGCCTATTCAGATCCAGCTTTTGATTTGATGGCATATACCTCGAGACTCGGCAATAACTATAAGCAGGCTATACTGCAATCCGGTGTAAAGCGGTTGGTTTTTCTCAGCAGCATAGGTGCCCACTTAGCTAAGGGAAACGGTATCATATCATTTTATTATAAGGTTGAAAATATCTTAAATTCATTGCCGGCAGATATAGCAATAACGTTTATGCGTCCGGTTAGTTTCTACTACAATTTGCTGGGCTATATAAATACAATAAAATCCCAGGGTGTTATTGCAACAAACTTTGGTGGTGACAGCAAAAAACCCTGGGTTTCTCCTGTTGATATTGCTGCTGCGGTAGCCGAAGAACTTGTTGCTGGTCAGCCGCCCGGTAGAAAAATCCGCTATGTGGCAAGTGATGAAATCAGTTGTAACGAACTGGCCGGGCTTTTAGGAAAAGCTATCGGTAAGCCTGATTTAAAATGGGTAGTGGTACCCGATAAGCAGGTGCTGAACGGAATGATAGCTGCCGGGATGAATCCTGAAATTGCCAAAGGTATGGTTGAAATGAATGCGGCAGGGAACAGCGGTTTGTTATATGAGGACTATTACCGGAATATACCTGCTTTGGGTAAAGTAAAGCTGGCAGAATACGCTAAGGTATTTGCCGCGGCGTATAATAAAAAGGATAATTGAAGGCATACAAAAAGACAGAGAATGAAAACAGTATTAATAACAGGAGCCAACAAAGGAATCGGATTTGAAACCGCAAAACAATTGGCACAATCAGGTTATTTTGTTTATTTAGGTAGCAGAAACAGGACGAAAGGATTAGATGCTATAAAGAAATTGAAGGATTTAGGCATTTCAACGATAGAATTGATCCAAATAGACGTTACTGATATTGAATCCATCAGTCTGGCAAAACAAGAAGTGGAAAACCATACTAAGGTGTTGGATATTTTAATAAATAATGCAGGAATCAGCGGTGGACCCGATCAAGCCTTTTCTACCGGAGAAATGAAGAATTTACGAAACGTATTCGAAACTAATTTTTTCGGTGCAGTACAAACGACGCAACAATTTATTCCGCTTTTGCGGAAATCGAAAGAACCGGTTATCGTAAACGTTTCAAGTGAACTTGGTTCTCTGGAACTTCATAGCAGAACATTAAATCCAAATTATAAAGTTTATGATGCTTATAGTTCTTCCAAGGCAGCGCTGAACGCTTTTACCGTGTTGCTGGCTAACGAATTAAGGGAAGAAAACTTTAAAATCAACAGTGTTTCGCCGGGCTATACAGCAACTGATCTGAATCAACACAAAGGAACACAAACGGTAGAACAAGGTGCAAAATATATTGTAAAATATGCAACATTAGGCCATGACGGACCAACAGGTGGATTTTTCAAAGAAGAGGAGATACCCTGGTAAAAATCTGCTAAAGAATTTGCTGCCATGTATTATCGGCAAAAATAATCATTGTAAAAAATATTTGCTGGCACATTTCCAAAGTCGCACAAGCCGACTCAAAGCCGAAGTGTTGGCAAAGAGCTTGCAGGAAAGGGGATTAATTTTAATATTTTTCTCCCTCGCGACTGCGCAGGCGAGATTCAGATGGCGTGACAAGCTATTATATATCGTGATTCAATAAAATTCATACAAGGACAGTTTTCCGCTAAAGTACCGGTACCCTGTCCGGTGCTGTTGTCTTGTTACATAACCTCCCCGTATTGCCGGACCTTTTGCAGTAAGCCCTGGTACTAATCTAAGTAAATCTGTTTAACATCACATATGACATAAGCTTCGGAATAAGACAGTCATGATGTATCTGATAACTGAAAAACCTGATTATTAGTGTGATTGAAACCGTTGCTGATTTGAACACTGAAATATGCTGAATTGTTATCCGGAAAACAATTAAATCATTGGACATGAACACCAGGACTGAAACTCATACAGAGTCGGACCGGACAAAGAAAAAGTTATCATATGACCAACAACAGGAACTTTTTGGAATATTGAGGACCAGGTTCGAAATGAATATGAACCGTCATAAAGGTATAGCCTGGGAAAAAGTGCAGGCAAAAATTGAAGCTGATGTCGCAAAGCTGTCATCGCTTAATGATATGGAAAACACAGGTGGCGAGCCGGATGTAACCGGATATGATAAAAAGAGTGACGAATATCTCTTTTGCGATTGCTCGGTTGAAAGTCCGAAGGGACGAAGAAATATCTGCTACGATGAAGAAGGGCGTATGGAAAGAGAAAAGCATGGGATTCACCCGGCAGGGAGTGCCATCGGTATGGCTGCAGATATGGGAATAGAGGTACTGTCAGAGGAAAAATACATTGAACTGCAAAAGTCCGGAAACTTCGATATGAAAACCCAGAGCTGGGTCAGAACACCCGATGATATCAGAAAACAGGGTGGCGGACTGTTTGCAGATCGCAGATATGGCAGGGTTTTCATTTATCATAATGGCGCTCCTTCCTTTTACGCCGGAAGAGGATTCCGTGGATCTCTGAAAGTTTAGGCTAGTCGGGCAATTATAGCCTGTGATTCTTTGGTTTGGCTCGGTTCAACTTCACTCATGCAGGCATGGCTCGGTTGCCTGAAAACAAAAATCCCGCTTTTCAGCGGGATGTTCTTCATTTGGCGGAGAAAGAGGGATTCGAACCCCCGGATCCGTGGAAACAGATCAACGGTTTTCAAGACCGCCGCATTCGACCGCTCTGCCATTTCTCCGCTGCAAAGATAATATTTTTTCGATTTTTTAAACTTATTTTTAATAATTTGCCTAAAAAGCTGGTATACAGTGATATATGATTTTTATTAACAGGATATGAACAAAAAATGCAGATATAGTTACTGAAGATGAAGAATAGTGAGCAGATGCGACAATTTTAAGAAATACCGGTTTTCATCCGAAAATATAGCTGTTTTAACCTAAAAGTGGCATTATTTGTGGAAAAACGACAAAATAAATTTGCATATGAATATAAAAAAAATAAATTTGTATTCAATTAGTAAGATTGGTCTAACCCTTAAATGTTTTATTATGACAAAAAAAGAATTAGTTAATGCAATCGCTGCTGACGCAGGGCTTTCTATTAAAGATGCCGGCAAAGCATTAAATGCATTTGTTGGAGCTTTTGGAGCTGCAATGAAAAAAGGTCAGAGAATACAGCTTCCTAGCATGGGTACTTTCAAGGTTGACAAAAGAAGTGCCAGAGTTGTTCGTAACCCACGTACAGGTGCCAAATTGAATGTTCCTGCTAAAAAAGTTGTTAAATTTAAAGCAGCTCCTGCACTTAACAAAGGTCTTTAATCTTAACTTATTGAGATTGCTTAGGGGTGTTTACACCCCTTTTTTTTACACTTCAATACAATAAAGCACCCCCGTCATTACGTTTTGCATTATTACAACAGAAAATTGTACATAACTTAAACTTTATATTTAATTGTTAAAGAAAGTTTGTTATTTTTTCTTATTTTTGAGAGTGAATTTTATCGCCAAAACCATAGGTCATGAATTGCATTATAGTTGACGATGATATACTTAGTTGCAAGATACTTGAAGGGTATGTTGGCAAAAGTTCATCCCTTAATCTGGTGGGAACTTTTAATGACTCCGTTGCTGCCAGAAATTTAGTCACACAGCGAAAAGATATCGAGCTTATCATACTTGATGTAATGATGCCTGAACTGGATGGTTTTGATTTTATGGGCAGCCTCGATTTTCCTCCTAATATTATAATTGTATCATCAGCCGAAGAGTACGCTTTAAAAGCTTTCGACTTCAATGTAGTTGATTACCTGTTGAAACCAATCAACTATGGACGGTTCTGTAAAGCTATTGATAAGACCGTCAGATATTTCTCGAGAAAAGAGGTTCCGAATAACGGCGATGAGGAGATATTCATAAAAAAAGGATCCTCACTGGTAAAATTGAAACTTGGAGATATTATTTATATCGAAGCTCTCGAAAATTATGTTATCCTGAATACTAATGATGATAAATTTACCATTCATTTTACAATGAAAGCCATTGAAAACCAATTGCCTTCAGGTGTCTTTATGAGGGTGCACAGGTCATTCATTATTAATAAAAGCATGATTCAGTCGATAAAAGAGAATGCTCTCGATCTTAATGTCGGAGGTGTTATTAAAAGCATTCCGGTAGGTAAATCATTCAGAGATTCGCTTCTGAATGATATTAACGTGATGGCCCGATAATTTCTTCCTCTTCTTATGCTTACTAACCGTCAGCTTTTTCTCCTTCATCTGGGGCAGACTTCATCTTCACCCATTATGCTCGAAATTGTGAGAGCTGAGGGTGTTTATATGTATGGACCTGACGGCGAAAAATATATGGACCTTATTTCAGGTGTTTCTGTCAGCAATACGGGTCATAATCATCCAAAAGTGATTGATTCAATTAAAACACAGGTAGATCTGTACTTGCACCTGATGGTCTATGGTGAATTGATTCAGAGCCCTCAGGTTAAATATGCGGAGCGCCTTGCAGAAATTCTTCCTTCTTCATTGTCAAACTGTTACTTTGTAAATTCAGGAAGCGAAGCAGTAGAGGGCGCTTTAAAACTTGCCAAAAGATTCACAGGTCGCAGCCGGATAATTTCATTCAGGAATTCCTATCACGGAAGCACTCACGGTGCTCTGAGTATCCAGGGGAGCGAACTTTACAGGAATGCATTCAGACCTTTATTGCCTGATACCTTCCAGGCTGAGTTTAATAGCGATAGCTCCCTGGACTTCATCGATAAAAAAACTGCATGCGTTATAATAGAACCGGTTCAGGGGGAGGCAGGTGTTATTTATCCTCAAAATAATTATCTTGAAAAGATAAGGAAAAGATGTACCGAAAACGGTGCATTGCTAATATTCGATGAGATACAGACCGGTTTTGGTCGTATTGGCACTATGTTCGCGATTGACCGTTTTAGTGTTATTCCCGACATTCTTCTGCTTGCAAAAGCTCTCGGAGGAGGAATGCCTCTGGGTGCATTTATCTCTTCAAAAGATATAATGTCAGCATTAATCTCGGACCCGCCTTTGGGACATATTACAACTTTCGGAGGACATCCGGTATGTTGTGCCGCCGGACTGGCTTCGCTTAATGTTATAATTGAAGAGAAGCTTGTTGAGTCCTGTAACTCTAAAACAGAAATTTTCAGACGGAACCTGATCCATCCTCTGATTTCAGAGATAAGGGGAGAAGGACTTCTGCTGGCTGTTAAGCTGACTGATACCGATTATATCCCATATGTTATCTCTAATGCTCCCGGGTTTGGACTAATACTTGATTACTTCCTTTTCTGCAACGATTCTTTCAGGATTGCCCCTCCGTTGGTGATAACTGAAGATGAAATCTCAGTTGCATGCAGCAGATTGAAAGATCTCCTTGACGATGCGTTGATCAACGTTCACAAGAAATGAGACGGTTAACAATATATCTTATATTGCTGATTTTGGTGCCGGCAAACATTACAATGGGACAAATTACCTCTCATGATTCTCTACCTCCGCTTAAAAAACTCTTTGAAAGACTTGTAAATAATTATGACGATACTGACAGAATTAGGATAAATGATTCAATAAGAATAATAATAGACGGTTACGTCAGATCTGATACCGTGTATCAGCACAGTTTTACAGATCTTCGCTATCTTGGTCAGATAACCTCTCCCGATTCTCTTCTCAAGATCGTTACCTGGAATCTGGTACTCAGTAATGGCAAGGGAAAATACTTCTGCTTTTTCATAAGAAAGATGCAGGATGGAAAGAAGAATATGATTTATAGTCTGACAAAAGATTACAGCGAAGCTCCTGTACTGGCAGATACAACTTATAGCGTTACTGATTGGTACGGAGCTTTATATTATGCTTTGAGCCCTTGTGTGGTAAATGACCGGCGGTGCTGGGTCATGCTCGGTATAGATTATGGAAATCCAATGGTTACCAGAAAGATCATTGAGGTGTTGAGTTTTACAGGCGATGATTCTATAGTGCTTGGTAGGAAATGGTTTGTTTCGGATACCCTGGTTAAATACAGGGTGGTTTTTGAGTATGCTTCTACTGCAACAATGTCTCTTCGCTTCAAATCGGAAAAATCAATTGTTTTTGACCACCTGGTACCCTTCCTTCCCTCCCAAAAAGATGACCATCAGTACTATGGTCCTGATTATTCGTATGATGCTTACACCTTTGAAAATGGATTCTGGAATTTGAAAATAAATGTTGATGCGAGAAATAAAGAATAAGTATCTTTATTGCAGGTAAAATAACTATGGCAAAGAACACCAGGACTCATATTTATTGTTATGACGACCACCGGGGATTCGCCGAAGATGTAAGGAAACGCTTTTCAGATACTTCACGTTACAGCCTGCTGTCATTTCAGACCCGGGAGGAGTATATCAGTCATCTTCTGGCGGAAAAGGAACATAATTACTGTAAGATTGCAATACTTGGCTTACATGAGGCGAAAGAGCAGTTTGAAATGATTGAACAACTTACAATGGAGACTAAAAAGATTGATCCTCGGACAGGATTGATATTGCTTGGACCTCCTGAGAAGATAGAAGAAATTAAAAAAACGGTAAAGTTCAATATTGATGCATATGTTCCTAAAAATACCAATTCTGTTCTGCGGATCCATAATACAGTTAAGAGACTGATAAGTGAATATAATATAGCCATTTTCAGAAAAAGAAGAAATTTTTCTCTCTGGTTGCTTATAATCTTTTTAATCCTGTCGTCACTGTTCCTGCTTCTGGCATATCTCAGACTCCCTCAGTACTTTTGAAATGTACTTACCATTTCCGGTTACTCACTTGAATAATACTGGAACCACGCTGTCAGCTACTGGAAAAATGTGAAAAAATTGAATGAAATTCATCTTTGATGTGACTATTTGTCAGTCGGAAACTAACGGCACATCTTTTGAATGGCTAGGGCAGATTATTAATGTTTAACTATAAAACTATCTGATATGCAAACAGGAAAGATTGGAGTAACTACTGAGAACATATTCCCCATAATAAAAAAATTCCTTTATTCTGATCATGAGATATTTCTCCGTGAGCTTATTTCAAATAGTGTTGACGCCACACAAAAACTGAAGACGCTTGCCTCAGTCGGTGACTATAAGGGAGTTATTGACGAAACAACCATTCATGTGTCAGTTGACAAAAAAAAGAAGACTATCACAGTTTCTGACAGGGGGATTGGGATGACAAAGGAAGAACTGGATAAATACCTGAACCAGATTGCATTTTCAAGCGCAAACGATTTCCTGGATAAATATAAAGACCAGATTAATTCAATAATCGGGCATTTTGGACTGGGTTTCTATTCATCATTTATGGTCTCAGATAAGGTTGAGGTTATAACAAAATCGTATCTCGATGGCTCACAGGCTGTCAAATGGACCTGCGATGGCAGTCCTGAGTTTTCAATCGAAGATGTTGACAAAGAAACAACAGGAACTGATGTAATACTGCATATTGATAAGGATTCAAAAGAGTTTCTGGAGGATAGCAGAATTGAACAGTTGCTGCGAAAATACTGCAAGTTCCTGCCTGTTGAAATTGCATTTGGAAAAGAAACTGAATGGAAGGACGGGAAATCAGTAGAGACAGGAAAAGATAAGATCATTAACAATACAAAACCAGCCTGGACTCTCAAACCGGCTGACCTGAAAGAGGAGGATTACCTGAATTTTTACAGGGAACTTTATCCTGCAAGTGATGAACCACTATTTAATATTCATCTAAACGTCGATTATCCGTTCAAGCTTACCGGTATACTTTATTTTCCAAAGATTAAGAGCAACATAGAGATTCAGAAAAACAAAATTCAGTTGTATTGTAACCAGGTTTTTGTGACAGATTCTGTGGAAGGTATTGTTCCTGAGTTCCTTACTCTGTTGCACGGGGTTATCGATTCTCCTGATATCCCTCTGAACGTTTCGAGAAGTTATCTTCAGAGTGATTCTAATGTAAAGAAAATATCGAGCCATATAACTAAAAAAGTGGCCGACAGGCTGAATGATATTTTCAAGAATAACCGTGAAGAGTTTGAGAAAAAATGGGACAATCTGAAATTATTCATCGAATACGGTATGATGACTGAGGAGAAGTTCTATGAGAAAGCTTCAAAATTTGCATTGCTTAAAAACACTGAGGACAAATATTTTACTTTTGAAGAATATGAACAGCTGATAAAGGAAAACCAGACTGATAAAAACAAGACTCTTATTTATCTGTATTCTACAAATAAGACAGACCAGTACAGTTATATTGAAAAGGCAAAAAATAAGGGATATGATGTACTTCTTCTTGATGGTCAGCTTGATGTACATCTCATAAATCAGCTTGAAACAAAATTGAAGGATACCAGATTTGTCAGGGTCGATTCAGATGTGGTTGACAAACTAATCCAGAAAGATGAAGCACGTGAATCGAAATTATCTGTAGAACAGCAGGATGATCTGAAAAGTGTATTCAATATCAGGGTAAAATCCAAAGAGATCTATAATGTTGTCTTTGAAACTCTTGATGAAAATGAAGCACCGGTTATGATTACTCAGTCAGAGTTTATGCGCAGAATGAAAGAGATGTCACAGATAGGAGGCGGTATGAACTTTTATGGCGAACTGCCCGATAGTTTTAACCTGGTTGTGAATCCAAATCATTTGCTTGTAATTAAAATCGCTGACGACCTTCAGGCTAAAGAAGGAGAGAGACTGGCTGAAAACAACACGGAAAGGAAGAAATTGAGGGAGCAGATTGACTTTATCGAAAAGGAAAACAAGAAGAAAAAAGAGGAAGAAATAAGTCAGGTTGAGAAAGATGATCTCGAAAAGCTGCGTAAAGAGCTCACCTCCGCCGACAATGCCAGGAAAGAGATCCTGGAGTCGTACGGGAGTTCAAATAAGGTTGTAAAACAGCTGATTGATCTGGCTTTGCTGGCAAACAATATGCTGAGAGGAGAGGAACTGAGCACCTTTGTCAAGAGAAGCGTGGAACTTTTATAAAGATCCGGTTCTATATATGTTAATGTAACCGCTTTTAAAAGGATTTGTCATCCTGAGTCCCGCATCGCGGGACGAAGGATCTCCAAATCCCTGATCAGCGGGCGCACTCCCGACACTTCGGTAGGGATCTTCGCTTCGCTTCGATTTGCGTCCTTTGCGGTTAATATGTTCTTTTTAAATATTATATCATTCTGGCAATTTCACCTTTTATATAATCTATAGCAGCACGTGTTGGCTCTTTGTCGAGCTCCATTACCTTCTCAAGAAGCAGTTTACTCAGAGCCATACCTGATGAATTGGGTGGCATTTTTTCAACTTCACTATTGATTATTTTGATCATATTTGAGCGCGCATTCCTGACCACCTCCCAGGCTTGCTGGCTCATGTATATCTGCTGGGAAAGGTTATGTTCAAATTCACTTCTGATAGTGGTTAAGAGTGACGAATGAAGCTGTGTAGCTGTCATATCAGGAGAACTGACTCTTACCAGAAGAGATTCGAGAGATATTCTTTCAAGAAATAAAACAATACGTTCGTAAGCCTGCAGTTTTATCGGTGTAACCGTCCTGCTATTCTGGAGTATCAGTTCCTGCTTCCTTTTATCCTGATCATTTTTAATCATATTTCTCAGAAGGATCCAGGCCGTAAAAAAAACCAGGAGCGCCGGGATCGACATTTTCAAAACATCATAAAAGTTTTCCATATTCTGTAATTTATATACAAACCTAATTATATTTATTGATACAGACTATGGTTTTATCGGTGGATTTTTTCCGGTACAATTCTTCACCTTAAATATCAGGCAGTATATTGTAATTACAGTGAAATAGTTTTTACTGAACCAACTTAATTTGAGCTCTTTCGGATAATGGATTTTAAATAGATTCCAAGGTTTTTTCAATATAACTTCATACATTTGGCAGGCACTTTTTTTAAGTTAATTTATCATATAACCAGCAGTATGGAATACTTATCAGACAGAATCAAATCTTTATCGGTATCGCAAACCCTTGCCATGGCTCAGAAGAGCAGGGAATTGAAAGCAAAAGGCATAGATATTATAAGTCTCAGCCTTGGAGAACCTGACTTTAACACTCCGGATTATATAAAGGAAGCTGCCAAAAAGGCTATCGATGAAAACTATTCCAAATATCCTCCGGTGCCGGGTTATAATGATCTGAGGGAGGCCATTTCAAAGAAGTTCCTGGTAGAAAATGGCATCAATTACTCACCTGAGCAGATAATTGTCTCTGCCGGTGGAAAGCATTCACTTGTTAACGTGATTCTGTCAATAGTTAATCCGGGCGATGAAGTTATTATTCTGGCTCCGTACTGGGTAAGTTATTACGATCAGATAATCCTTGCGGAAGGAAAACCCGTTGTCATTAAAGCCGGTATTGAGAATGATTTCAAGATAAAACCTGAACAACTGGAAGCTGCAATTACCAGTAAGACCAGATTAATTATTTTCAATTCTCCGTCCAATCCGACCGGAATGGTTTATAGTCACGATGAAATGGAGAAAATTGCCGGGATAGTAGCTAAGCATGAAGGATTGTTTATAATATCCGATGAGATTTATGAACATATCATTTTTGAGGGAGAGCATGTAAGTATGGCTTCCTTCGATTTTATTTATGACAGGGTGATAACGGTAAATGGTGTCTCGAAAGGTTATGCCATGACCGGATGGAGGATCGGATATACAGGTTCGCCTCTCTGGATTGCGAAGGCTTGTAATAAGCTGCAGGGCCAGTTCACTTCAGGCGTATGTTCTATTGCTCAGCGTGCCGCTCTTGCCGCTATTCAGGGTGATGGTGAGTCACAGAAAATCATGAGAGATGCGTTCCATCGTCGCCGCGACCTTATCTGCGGTCTTTTAAAAGATATTAAGGGACTGAAATTAACAGTTCCCCAGGGTGCTTTTTATGTGATGCCTGATATTTCGTACTTTCTTGGCAAGTCAGATGGAGATACAAAAATCTCTGATTCAGATGGACTTGCACTGTACCTTTTAGACAAGGCACAGGTTGCAACCGTAGGCGGAGATGCCTTCGGCGCTCCTGATTGTATCAGAATTTCCTACGCAACATCCGATGACCTTCTGATTGAAGCTGTTAAAAGAATTAAAGCCGCACTTGAAAAACTGAATTAGCGCTGTTATAACTGCAATTATAGATTGCGACTGTTATTTGCGGTTAATGGTATCCGGCTTTTTCAGCATCCCTCATAGTTCCTCTGCAATGGAAGTTAAAGGAAATAACTACCGGGGATCCGCACTATCTATAGACAAGGATCCCCGGTAGTTACCATATGATCCGGGAAGTTCCGGAAGTATTTTTAAGAGCTCAATATTTATTATACGAGACTGTTACCTCGGGAGGTTTACGTTTTTTCTCCCTTTTTTCACTCAGGGAATATCCTAAAGTAATTATCAGCTCAACACGCTTTGATTTGGGGATGTTAAGAATGCTTCTCAGCATTTTTTCATCGAACCACCCGATCATACATGAACCGATTCCTTCAGCCCTGGCCTGCAGACATATATTTTCCGAGGCAATCCCTACATCTATCAGGGAATAATCCTTGTTCTTTATAGTGGCGCCAACCTTTGAGGACATATTCGGCTGCTCTCTGACCACAACTATCAAAACAGGAGCCTGGTCAACAAAACTGTTCATACCAAGCAACTTAGCTGATGCAGCTTCTGCAATTCTGCTACGGAGCTCAGAATCGGATACTACTATGAATTTCCAAGGCTGAGCATTACAAGCCGAAGGAGCCATCCTTCCGGCTTCAATAATTCTGTCGATCTTTTCTTTTTCAATCGGTCTGTCACTGTATTTTCTGTCACTTTGCCTTGTTCTGATCAGCTCCAGAAATTTCTCTCCATCGGACATTACTAATAATTATTAGCCAGGAGTTCAAAATAACTTTCCGGATGCAGGCATGCCGGGCAGTTCTTCAGTGGTTTTGTACCGAAATGAATATATCCGCATTTTCTGCAGTACCAGAATACTTTTTCATCACGCTGGAATACCTTATCCTGCATTACATTTTCAAGAAGTTTTCTGTATCTCTCTTCATGACCCTTTTCTGCGATGGCAATTGCTTTAAATGCTGTTGCAATATTTTTAAATCCCTCTTCTTCAGCTATTTTTGCGAAAGCAGGATAAATCTCACTGCACTCCTCATGCTCTCCTTCAGCTGCAGCAAACAGGTTCCCTTTTGTTGTATCAATTTTACCGGCAGGATAAGTAGCTGTAATTTCTGCTTTTCCGCCTTCAAGAAACTTAAAAAATCTTTTTGCATGTTGTTGTTCCTGAAGTGCAGTCTCCAGAAAGATACCGGCGATCTGTTCGTATCCCTCTTCTTTTGCAACCTTTGCTGCAAACTCATATCTGTTCTTAGCCTGTGATTCTCCTGCAAAAGACTTAAGCAGGTTCAACTCAGTCTGTGTTCCTTTTATGCTCTTCTCCATATTTATAAGGTTTAATGAATATCAGATAATTGTAAAATATTAATTAGGTTTAACTCTGCGATATAAATATACTAAAATTATCTATCTTTATTTTCGAAAAAATTCTTCGGAAAGTTTTATGATTCATAATTAAAATTTTGACCATGGTAATATTATTAGTTTTTCTCGGAATCATTCTACTCTGCGTCCTGATGGTCGTTTCTCTTTACAACAGGCTTGTTCAGTTGAGAAATAACCGTGAGCAGGCTTTTGCTGATGTTGATGTTCAGCTGAAGCAGCGGCACGATCTTATACCACAGCTTGTTGAATCGGTAAAAGGTTACATGGGGCATGAGAGGGGAGTACTGACGGAAATTACGGAAGCACGTACTAATGCAATGAAAGCCAGTACAATAAATGACAAAATTGCTGCTGAAAACAGATTGTCAACTGCTCTTGAAGGTCTGAAAGTATCTGTTGAAGCATATCCTGATCTGAAGGCGAGCCAGAACTTTATGGAACTTCAGAATGAGATATCCGATGTTGAAAATAAAATAGCTGCTGCCCGCAGATTCTTTAACTCAGCAACAAAAGAACTTAATGTAGCTACGGAAATGTTCCCATCAAATTTGATTGCAACGCTCTTTAACTTTAAGCGCGAGCCAATGTTTGAACTGGGTGATCAGCGTGCAGCTGCAGAACAACCTCCTGAAATCAAGTTCTGACCTTATGAGGTATTTTGGATTGCAAAGCCAGATCTGGAAGAATAACACTAATTCGGCAGTGTTACTGGTTATGTTTCCGGTAATATTCTTCGTATTAACGTGGCTCTTCTTTTATTTTACATCTTTTGGATCGGAAAATCAGAGATCAATAAGCCAGATAAACCAAAGCTTTATCGCCACTGTTCCGTTTATTATTGTAGGCGTAACTGTCTGGTTTGTAATTGCATATTTCTCAAATGCAGCAATGATTAATGCTGCTACCGACTCAAAGCCACTTACCAGGAACGAGAACAAAAGAGTTTATAATCTGGTTGAGAATCTGTGTATTTCAACCGGTATGACAGTTCCAAAGATCAACATTATTGAAGATGATTCTTTAAATGCCTTTGCCAGCGGAATAAATACAAAATCATATGCTATATCTCTTTCACGCGGCATAATTGACAAGCTGAACGATGAGGAGCTCGAGGCAGTAATTGCACATGAGCTTACTCATATAAGGAACAGGGATGTCAGAATACTTATCATTTCAATAGTTTTTGTCGGGATATTTGCATTTGTTTCCGAAGCATTGTTCAGATCGATGGCTTATGGTAGAATTGGAAGAGGTAAAAAGAGCGGGGGAGGAGTGGTTATTGCTCTGCTTCTTGCACTGGTAGGCTTGCTCATTTCTTCCCTGTTCAGGTTTGCCTTGTCAAGAAAGAGGGAATACCTTGCAGATGCAGGTTCTGCTGAACTTACACACAGGCCGCTTGCCCTGGCCTCAGCACTGAAAAAAGTCTCCGCTGATCCTACAATTGAGGCGGTTAAAAGGAAAGATATTGCACAGCTGTTTATTGAAAACCCTCAGGTAAAAGAGGAAAAATCTTCTTTCTCCATTTCTTCATTATTTGCTACACACCCTCCGATCAGTAAGCGAATTAAGCTTCTTGAACAGTTCTGATCTGATGTCTTTCAGGGAAGCAACTGTCTTTTGTATAAAAGATGTTTTGAGATGCCGCAGTTGAGGATTAACCTATTGTGCTTTGGATTTGTTTTTTTTGCCCAGCCGTATCAGTTTTGATTCTTCTCCTCTTATAAGTCTTCCAATATTCTTCCTGTGTGTTATCAGAAGAGCAATTGCGACAAGAACTGCGAATATTTTAAAAATTACTGACGGAGAATTGAATATTGTAAAGAGTAAAACAGGAAAAGCTATTCCGGCACTCATTGATGAGACAGATACAATTCCTGTAAGAAGCAGAACAACAAGAAATACTCCAAAGCAACTTAAGGTAAGCAGTGGATGTAAAGCCAGAAGTACACCAAAAACGGTCGCAACTCCTTTTCCTCCCCTGAATCCGGCCAAAAGCGGGAATATGTGTCCTACAATGGCAGTTACACCTGCAAGTATCTGCAAATTAGTAACAAGAGCACTACCGGGATCTGCAAGATGAAAGAAGACCGGTAACATTGCAGCCAGCCATCCTTTGGAGATATCAATAATCATAACCGGTATCCCGGTTTTCCACCCTAAAACCCTTATCACGTTTGATGTACCGGCATTTCCGCTTCCGTGTTGCCTTACATCAATGTTGTGAAACCGTTTCCCTATCCATACTGCTGCAGGAATTGATCCAAGCAGGTATGCTAGAATAAATACCAATACCAAAAGAGGCAAATTCATATTTAAATTTTTTTAAAAGGCAAATATAATAATAATGTGCACTTACCGATCAGATTCTGGGACCATGATCGGCCAGTCTGGCAGTCTCTTCATTACCAGTGAACTTGGTGAAGTTATTGATGAATTTTAAGGCAAGATCAGTTGCTGCAGTATGCCATCTGGTATATGAATCCCATGCTTTACCAGGGTCAAGTATATTTTCATCCACACCCTTGATTTTAGCTGGAATACTCAGGTTGAAAACAGGCTGAATGATAAATTCTGACTCCAGTAACGAGTCATCAAGTATTGCATTTATTATTGTACGGGTCGAAGGAAGATCGATTCTGTTACCGGTACCATAAGGACCTCCCATCCAGCCTGTATTCACCAGCCAGGCTTCAGCATTGTGTTCCTTCATTTTCCGGGTGAGCTCGTTCGCATAAATAATCGGATCGAGCATAAGAAAAGCTGCCCCGAAACAGGCGGAAAAAGACGGAACAGGTTCAACTATTCCTCTCTCAGTACCGGCAACTTTGGCAGTGTATCCGCTTAGGAAATAATACTTTGTCTGTTCTTCAGTAAGACGGCTCACAGGAGGTAATACCCCAAATGTATCTGCAGACAGAAAGATAACTTTCTTAGCATGACCCGCTTTGGAAACAGGCTTTACAATGTTATTTATGTGGTAAATCGGATATGACACTCTGGTATTCTCTGTTTTTGAATCATCATTGAAATCGATTGTTCCGTCTGATAATACAACCAGGTTTTCCAGCAGAGCATCACGCTTAATTGCGTTATATATATCCGGTTCATTCTTTTTACTAAGCTTTATGCATTTGGCATAGCACCCACCCTCAAAATTAAAAACACCATCATCATCCCAGCCATGTTCATCATCACCGATAAGAGCCCGGTCAGGGTCCGTTGACAGAGTGGTTTTTCCAGTTCCGGATAGTCCGAAGAATATAGCAGTGTCTCCATTCTTACCCACATTCGCAGAGCAATGCATTGATGCTATCCCTTTGAGAGGCAGATAGTAATTCATAATTGAAAAGATCCCTTTCTTCATTTCACCTCCATACCACGTTCCGCCTATAACAGCCATGCCCGCGGTGAGATTGAAAAAAACGAAATTTTCGGAATTAAGACCCTGTGACTTCCAGTCAGGATTTGTGGTCTTGGAAGCATTTAAAACTACAAAATCAGGTTCGAAATCATCCAGTTCTTCCGGATCAGGCCTGATGAACATATTCTTGACAAAATGAGCCTGCCAGGCTACCTCCATAATAAATCTGACACTCAGGCGTGTATTTTTATTTGCCCCGCAGTAACAATCTACAACAAACAATTTCTTTCCCGATAACTGGGAAGCTGATAAATTCCTGCAATGATTCCATATCTCGATAGAAATGGATTTATTATCCGATACTTTTGCCATATCTGATTTCCACCAGACAGTATCTTTGGTTTTGTTATCAAGAACAACATACTTATCTTTTGGCGAACGCCCGGTAAAGATGCCCGTATCAACTGAAACAGCTCCGGTCCTTGTGATAGTCCCTTTTTCAAACTTGCTTAAACCGGGTTTTGTTTCTTCTCCAAATAATAAGTTATATGAAGGATTGTGAACGATTTCCTTAACATCAGATATTCCGTACTGTTGCAGATCTTTAGTCGTTAACATTTCTGTAATTTTTACCTTGGAATCAATGGTCCAAATATACTAAATTATTAGCTGTGCCGGGAAGTGAACCTGACACAAAATTCAGACTTGTATATTTCAGATCAGGATAAAAAAGCCTGGTCCGGTTCAAAATTAAAAAAGTCTTTTAATAAAATCATTAAAAGTTTCTTCACGAAACATATTTTGCCTCCTTCAAACGTGCTTTAAGACCTTCAAGTTGTGTTTTCATCTCAGAAGGAAGTTTGTCACCAAATTTGGCATAGTGCTCGTCTATCAGATCAAGTTCTGATGTCCATTCATTTTTATCAACCTTTATGAGTTCCGGGATATTGTTGTTTACATTTAAACCCGAAATATCAATACTGCCTTCCTTGGGAACCATGCCAATTGCAGTTTCGCTGGCAATATCAGCTCCATCGGTACGCTCGAATATCCATTTCAGTACACGGATATTGTCTCCATACCCCGGCCAGAGAAATTTTCCCTCTGAGTTCTTGCGAAACCAGTTAACATTGAATAGTTTAGGGAGTTTGCTCTTATCAGGTGCATTTTCTCCGATACTTAGCCAGTGTCCAAAATAATCACCCATGTTATATCCACAGAAAGGAAGCATTGCGAAAGGATCGCGACGAACACCGGCTTTAAGTCCTATTGCAGCAGCAGTTACTTCCGAACCAACGACCGATCCCATAAAAACCCCGTGTTTCCAGTCGAAAGCCTGATATACAAGAGGTAATGTACCCGGCCTGCGTCCTCCGAAAAGTATTGCGGAAATAGGAACTCCGGCAGGGTTTTCCCAGTCACTGTCGATTACGGGACATTGCTTTGCAGGAGCTGTAAATCGTGCATTAGGATGAGAGGCATACTTGCAGGATTCAGGATCATATTTCTCGTCAGTCCATGTAATGGTGCCATCAGGAATATCGTGACCAATTCCTTCCCACCATATATCACCATCGGGGGTCAAAGCTGTGTTCGTGAAAATGGTGTTTTTTGAACATGACAGCATTGCGTTGGGGTTGGTTTCCATTGAAGTATAAGGGGCAACTCCAAAAAATCCTGCTTCCGGATTGATGGCATATAACCGGCCATCAGCGCCAAATTTCATCCATGCAATATCATCGCCTACACATTCAACTTTCCATCCTGGAATGGTAGGTATTAACATGGCGAGGTTAGTTTTCCCGCAGGCGCTTGGAAATGCAGCAGCAAAATATTTTTTGACACCTTCAGGATTGGTAATCCCCATAATGAGCATATGCTCAGCCATCCATCCCTGTCTTTTTGCCATGTTCGTTGCTATTCGCAAAGCCAGACATTTTTTACCAAGGAGTGCATTCCCTCCATATCCGCTCCCATAAGACCATATTTCGTTCGTATCGGGGAAATGTGAAATGTATTTCTTCTCTATCGGAGCGCATGGCCATTTTTTATCCGGTTCACCCGGAAGAAGCGGTGCACCTACTGAATGAACACATGGAATAAAATCATCATTGCCTAGAACATCAAGAACAGCTTTACCCATTCGGGTCATAATGCGCATATTCACAACCACATAAGGTGAATCAGTTATTTGTACTCCAATATGGGAAATTTTTGATCCCAGCGGACCCATACTAAATGGTATAACATATAAGGTCCGGCCCTTCATACTGCCTCTGAACTCTGATCGGAGAATTGCCTTCATCTCCCCAGGATCTTTCCAGTTGTTTGTCGGACCGGCATCTTCCTCCTTTGCGGAACATATAAAAGTGCGATTCTCCACACGCGCAACATCACTTGGATCGCTCTGAAAATAATAACTCCCGGGACGTTTTTTTTCATTGAGCCTGACAGCCGCTCCGCTCTTAACCATTAAGTCAAGTAATTTTTGATTTTCCTCTTCGGAACCGTCACACCAATGGACAGCATCAGGTTGACATAAATCTGTCCATTCCTTTACCCATCCTGTTAATTTCTCATTACTGGTCATAATCATTCGTTTTTATGAAATTCTAAAATATTTATTTCTGTAACAGATTTGCAAAATTGCAGAATAATATTTTACAAAAGCTTGAAAATATGAAGTAATAAATAATTAATTAACGATTTGCCCAAATATGCTGAATATTATCAATTATTCCCCATAAAAAAAAGAGCACCCTGAAGAGTGCCCTTTTAAATAATTTAAAAATTATATGAGTATCGCTTTTGGTTAATGAAACTTCAATAATTATGATGTTGGTTGTATCGTCGACATTGATAACTGACAAGTTATGGACTAAAGTCCATAATCTCCTTATTATCAATAACCCCGGACTTAAGTCCGGGGTTAACCAGGTCGTTATGGTAATCGGTCTTTAGCTCAAAATGATTGCTTATTCAAGCTTCCCGATACTCAGATAGAATTAGATGGCTATTTACCAAATTTGATAGATGCCTGTGCTGCAGCAAGTCTGGCGATCGGAACCCTGAAAGGAGAGCAGCTGACATAAGTCAGCCCTGCCTTGAAACAGAATTCAACAGAGGCCGGATCGCCTCCCTGTTCGCCGCATATTCCGACTTTAAGATCAGGTCTTGTTGACCGGCCTTTTTCAACCGACATTTTGATCAGCTGACCAACACCGTCCTGATCAATGGTCTGGAACGGATCAGCGGATAAGATCTTTTTGTCGAGGTAATCATGAAGAAATCCACCGGTATCATCACGGCTGAAGCCAAATGTCATCTGTGTCAGGTCATTGGTGCCGAAAGAGAAAAACTCAGCACTTTTCGCCATTCGGTCAGACAAAAGACAGGCACGGGGAATTTCAATCATTGTTCCGTATTTGTACTCAATTTTGTCAACGCCGAATTTTTTACAAACTTCAGCATAAACTCTGTCAACAACTTTTTTTGTAAAATCAAGTTCAGCAACCTCTCCTGTTACGGGAACCATTATCTCCGGATGCGGATGCTTCCCGTCTTTTATCAGTTCAAGGGAAGATTCAAAAATTGCACGTATCTGCATTTCTGATATTTCAGGGAAAGTGATTCCAAGCCTTACTCCGCGATGACCCATCATTGGATTCGACTCATGCAGAGCTTCACCACGTTTGGCAACATCTTCTTTCCTTATTCCAAGAGCTTTTGCAAGCTCTTCCTGCTTTTCTGCACCCTGTGGTACAAACTCATGCAGAGGTGGATCAAGCAGCCTGAATGTAACAGGTAGTCCATCCATAGCCTCCATAGTGGCTTTCATGTCTTTTTTGACGTGAGAAAACAGTTCATCGAGTGCTTTACGACGCTCAATTTCAGTTGCGCTAAGGATCATCTTACGAAGAAGGAATAATGGAATTTCAGAACCTTTACCATAGAACATATGCTCCGTACGGAAGAGGCCAATACCCTCTGCACCATATGCACGGGCAATTAATGCATCTTCAGGAGTCTCTGCATTTGTGCGGACACCCATTTTACGGAAGGTATCAACTATCGACATAAATTCTTTAAAACGCGGATTTTCAGTAGCATCCATAAGTGCTATAGCTCCGATATAAACATTTCCTTTGGTGCCATTAAGTGTAAGAATATCACCTTCTTTAATGACTATGTCTGAACCTGAGATTTTTGCAGTTTTAGTTCTTGCATCGACATGAAGTGCACCGGCACCGACAATACAGCATTTACCCCAGCCACGAGCAACAAGAGCAGCGTGTGATGTCATTCCGCCTCTTGCGGTAAGAATTCCTTCAGCAGCGCGCATTCCTTCAACATCCTCAGGATTTGTCTCTTCGCGGAGAAGAATGACTTTTTCACCTTTGCGGAACATCGCAACTGCATCCTCGGCATTGAAAACAACTTTACCAACAGCTGCTCCGGGACCGGCAGGTAACCCTTTAACAACAGGTTTAACGCTCTTTTCAGCTGACGGATCACAAATGGGATGCAGAAGCTCATCCAGATGAGAGGGATCGACACGTGTAACAACAGTCTTTTTATCAATAAGATTTTCATGAAGCATATCCATTGCCATATTCAGTGCGGCAGTACCAGTCCTTTTACCTGCCCGGCATTGTAACATATATAGGGTACCTTCCTGAATTGTGAATTCAATATCAAGCATATCATGAAACGATTTTTCAAGAATCTGACGGATATCAGAGAGTTCCCTGTAGGTTTCCGGCATTGCTTCCTGTAAACTGTGGAGATGCTGGTTCTGCTCATTTTTCGTGTCATCGTTGAGTGGGTTGGGTGTACGGATTCCGGCTACTACATCTTCACCCTGGGCATTTACAAGCCATTCGCCGTAAAACAGGTTTTCACCCGTTGCCGGATTTCTTGTAAAAGCAACACCTGTTGCAGATGTATCACCCATATTACCAAATACCATTGCCTGCACATTAACAGCTGTGCCCCAATCATCAGGAATACCTTCAATACGACGGTATGAAACTGCTTTTTTACCATTCCAGCTTTTAAATACGGCTTTAATACTGCCTTCAAGCTGTTCCTTCGCATCATCCGGGAAAGGTTTTCCAAGAACTTCTTTTATTATTTTCTTAAAGTCATCTGCAAGAAGTTTAAGCTCATCAGCTGAAATTTCTGTATCAGTTGTATATCCTTTTTCTTTCTTGAACTCATCAAGTCTTTCGTCAAGCTGCTTGCGTATTCCTCTTCCTTCACCAAGATCAATCCCTTCAGCTTTTTCCATAACCACATCAGCGTACATCATAATGAGACGACGATATGAATCCCATACAAACCGTGGATTATTTGTTTTTTTAAGAAAACCGGGGATCGTTGCCGATGATAGTCCGATATTCAGAACAGTATCCATCATCCCGGGCATTGAACTGCGAGCACCAGAACGGCATGAAACCAATAAAGCATTATCGGGATCACCGTACTTCATATTCATGGTCTCTTCCGTCTTAATCATTGCTTCCCAGACTTCGGCCATAAGTCCTGACGGAAGAGTACTGTTGTTTTTATAATACTCAATACAGGCTTCTGTAGTAATTGTAAAACCTGCAGGAACAGGTAAACCCAACAGACACATCTCTGCAAGGTTTGCTCCTTTTCCTCCAAGAAGGTTTTTCATATCTGCTTTTCCCTCTGCTGATTTTTTTCCAAAGGAGTAGACTCTTTTAATGTGTGACATAGTTTTATTGATTAGAGATAAATAAAAATTATTGATTTTTTAAAATTAGTCGCAAAGTTAATCTTTTAAATTGACTTTTAAAATCTGAATCAATGATAACTTTTATTAACAATTATACTATGTCGGGCCGGCTTAAACTGCTTTAATCCATCACAAATCCGGTCCACTCACCTGTAAAGGTGGCAGTTGATTGAGACAGATAACAAACATGGGTGTTTTAAGGGGAAAAAGATGTGTTTTGCTGGCAACACTTTAATTCCAGTCCTTTCGGTCTGGTAAACTGAGTTTAAATGATATTCCGGTTCTCAGATATCTTCTTTAATGATATTATATCCGATGCTTTCTATTCCGGATTTAATTTTCTCAAGATCTAATGAATTACCTGTAATGTTTACAAGTCCGGTTGTAAGATCTACACTTACATCTTCAACTCCCTGTGCTGATTTAATGCTGATTTCAACATTTGCCTTGCAGTGATTGCATGTCATGCCCCCGACTCTTATTGTTTTTATGTTGTCAGGGGAGAAACCAGTATGTTCAGTTTTTAATGTGTTCATTTTTAATGAATTAATATATTTTTGAATATAACCGTTAATTATAAGCAGAGTCAGGGTTACTGCTGATCCTATTTTTAGCCAGACCGGCAACATACTATGATCGTGCACCATATGTCCGAAATGTTCGGAAATTCCAAACCAGTCTGACGGAAGCAGATAATCTATCATCAGACCGGCAACCAGTGCACCGGTGATAATTGCACCAAGGTACCCGATAAGAGACTTCTTTCCGAGTACTTTTCCTATCATTGTAATCGTTGCTGCATTTGTTGCTGGTCCAGCCATAAGTAACACCAGAGCAGCCCCGGGCGACAATCCCTTGAGCATTAAAACGGCAGCCACCGGTACTGATGCCGTAGCACATATATATACAGGTATTGAGATTACCAGAATTGCCAGCATCCCTATGAAATCATTCGGAATTTTATCTGCAAAAAAATTATCCGGGACAAGTACTGATATAAAGGCAGCTATCAGCAATCCTATTACCAGCCAGTTTGAAATATCCTGTAGAAAATCGATGAAGGAATATCTGAACATCTCTTTTAACCTGGGAAAAAACCCATTGGGTAACTCCTCTCCATCTTCATTGCTGGAGGTTGCAGCTTCGACTTTTTCCGGATCAATTTTTTTGGTGACCATACCTCCGAATAATCCGGTAATAAAAGCTACAATTGGCCGGATTATGGCAAATGGCAGGCCGAGCATCGAGTAGGTGACAAATATTGAGTCAACACCCGTCTGGGGAGTGGAGATAAGAAAGGAGACAGTTGAAGCTTTGGATGCTCCATGTTTAAAGAAAGATATGCCTGTTGGTATAACCCCGCAGGAACAAAGAGGTAAAGGAACCCCCAGTAAGGCCGCATTAAATATTGATTTAAAACTGTTCTGACCCATGTATTTTCTTACTCTTTTCTTGGGAAACAGCAGATGAAGCAGTCCCGCAAAAGTAAATCCCAGCATGAGATATGGGGCCATTTCTGTGAGTATGAAAAAAAGCTCCCTTCCGAAGCTCTTAATATAATCCATTCTATATTAAATTAGATTAAATAAAAACGATGCAAATATAACGTGTTTTAAATAAAATTATTTACAATAAGTCAATTTTTATGACCTCGGATGGAACATAATAAGGGTATCGCGGAGGAAGCTCCTGTCAATATGAGTATAAATCTCTGTGGTCAGAATGGATTCGTGTCCCAGCATTTCCTGCACAGCTCTGAGATCAGCTCCTGCTTCGATCATATGTGTGGCAAATGAGTGTCTGAAAGTATGAGGACTTACATTTTTAATTATCCCGGCTCTTGCTGCAAGATCTTTGATAATGGTGAAAATCATTGCCCTGGTGAGTCTAGATCCGCGGCGGTTTAGAAAAAGTATATTCTGATCATGAATTACTGGAATGCTGTTCCTGTCCAGTTTATATAAATCGATCTCCCTGAGTGCTTTATCGCTGACAGGTACAAGTCTCTGCTTATTTCCTTTTCCTGTTACAACCACAAATCCCTCATCATAATGTATGTCAGTCAGACGAAGATTTACCAGTTCCGACACACGCAGACCGCATCCGTAGAGAGTCTCAATAATTGCCTTGTTCCTGTGACCCTCAGGTTTACTCAGATCGATCTCTTCAATCATCCTGTCTATCTCAATTATCGACAGAACTTCAGGCAACTTAAGTCCTATCTTTGGAGATTCAATCAGAGATGCCGGGTTTTCTTCAATTTCGCCTTCGATCAGCAGGAATTTATAGAACGCCCTTACACCGGATAATACTCTTGATTGAGTCCTGGTATTTTTGTTATCAACAGCATACCATACCAGAAATGCCTTAAGGTCAGAATATGTTACATCAGCAGGTGAAATCTCAATTCCTGACCGGGTAAAATATCTTTCAAGTTTTAGTACATCATTCAGATAGGCTTCAATGCTGTTAACCGATAAGGATTTTTCAAGTCTGAGATAAGTTTCAAAATTTCTGAATGATTGCTTCCAGTTTAGACTCATGATCAGTTCACATTTTAAATATCAATCGGCATTTTTACCAGGTTTATTTCAATATGCTGATTAGAATGTTTGTCCTAAGTTCACGAATATTTAATAATAAACAAAGAAACACAAAGTAACAGAACCTTTTTTAGTTCGTCAGCTTAAATATTTTTTATCTATTTTTACCGTTCTATGAATAGAATTTGAACGAAGAGATTTTATTTTCCTATAACTTATTAACCAAATGAGAATTAATATCATTAACGGTCCTAATCTGAATCTTGTAGGCAAAAGGGAACCAGAGAAGTACGGCTATTCTTCTTTTGAAGATTTTTTTTCTCAACTGAAAGCTCGTTATCCTGATATTTCTTTTGAATATTTTCAGTCGAATATTGAGGGTGAAATAATAGATGAAATTCAAAAATCAGATTTTTCATTTGATGGGATAATACTTAATGCAGGAGGTTATACTCACACTTCAGTTGCTATTACCGATGCAATTGCTGCTGTAAAAACACCTGTTATTGAAGTGCATATTACCAATATTGCAGCACGGGAGGATTTTCGACGGACAAGTCTGATAGGGATCAACTGTGCCGGAAGCATTTCGGGTTTTGGTCTTGATAGTTACAGGCTGGCAGTTGAGGCTCTTCTTGAAAGGAATAAAACAACGATAAAATAATTTATGAACAGGAAAAGAACAAAGATTGTTGCCACAATTTCTGATAAAAACTGCGGGACGGAGTTCATAAGAGAACTTTTTGAGGCCGGCATGGATGTCATCAGGATCAATTCTGCACACCTTGATCTGGATGGTGCACTTCGTATTATTAAAAATGCACGTGAAGTTTCTGACAAGATCGCTATACTCATTGATACAAAAGGACCTGAAATACGTACCACAACCTGTGATTCTCCGGTTTATCTGAAAAAGGGCAACAGGATAAGTGTTATTGGTGATCCGGAGAAAAACAGCTCTGCCGATGCTATATATGTGAGCTACAGTGCTATTTCATCTGCCATTCCCCTGGGATCTGTGATTCTGATTGATGACGGGGAAATTGAATTACATGTAGTACGAAAGAATGGTAATGCACTTGAATGTCTGATCGATAATGATGCTATACTGGGATCACGAAAGAGTGTTAATATACCAAGCGTTAAGATATCCCTGCCTTCACTGACTGAAAAGGATAAGATCTTTATTGAAATGGCTGCCAGGAATGAGGTAGATTTCATTGCGCATTCATTTGTCAGGTCAAAACAGGATGTTCTTGATGTTAAGTCTGTTCTGAATTTGTATAATAGTAATATTAAAATAATTGCCAAGATAGAAAATCAGGAAGGTGTTGATAACCTGGATGATATTCTCGATGATGTATATGGCATTATGGTTGCAAGGGGTGATCTGGCAATTGAGATACCTTATGAAAAGATTCCGGTTATTCAGAAAATGATAATTACAAAATGCATAATAAGCCGGAAACCGGTTATTATAGCAACACAGATGCTTCATTCGATGATCACCAGCCCCAGGCCTACACGTGCGGAGGTAAGCGATATTGCCAGCGCTATTTATTCCCAGACTGATGCCATAATGCTTAGTGGTGAGACTGCCAATGGAAAATATCCTGTTGAGTCAGTAAAAGCTATGACTAAAGTAGCTCTGGAGGTGGAAAAGAATAAGGAAAAATTCCTTGATATACCTTATCTTAATGTAACCGGTGAAATATCCGCATACCTGGCAAAAGTTGCTGTTAAAACGGCTTTCCGGATAGGAGCAAGGGGCATAATTGCTGATACTACCGGAGGCAGGACTATCAGGGATATGGCCTCATACAGAGGTATCAACCTCATACTTGCCCAGTGCTACTCTGTCAGTACAATGAGAGAGTTAGCCCTTTCGTATGGCGTTTACGCAAGTTACCAGGAGCGAAAAAATTCAGTTGATGAATTTATAAATATCGCACTGAAAAAACTTGTTATAACTCATAATATGCAGGAGGATGATATAATAGTGGTTCTTGCCGGTAACTTTTCCGGCGGATCAGGATTTTCATTTATTGAAGTCGGATCGGTCCGCTATCTTAAGGATCGGGTAAGCATAAACGAATGATCAATAATTGGTCTGATTTTTGATGATTTAATCTGACCTGAACGAGAGGAATAATGTTCAAGACCCTGTTTTTTTCAATATGGTTTGTATTTCACCCGGTACACGTTACCCTTACCAGCATTGATTATATGCCTGAAAAAGATTCTTTTAAAGTATTTGTGAGAATGTATTTTGATGATTTCATGTTAGATTGTAAACTGAATGGTGCAGAAATTCAGAAAAATGATTTTTCAGATAAAAACTCTGCATCAAGGGACATTATGGAGAAGTATCTGAAAGACAAGGTTTTGTTGAAAGTCAATGACAGACAAATTGCCGGAAAATTGCAGGATATGATTATGTCTGATAATGAGATTAGTATGAATATGGTGTATGGTAACGGGAAAAAGCCGAAAACCGTTACTGTTAAAAATCTGATTATGACAGATCTCTACAAGGATCAGTCGAATATGATAATTGTAAAGGTCAACGACTTTGAAGAAGGAGTTAAGCTGACTTCTGACCTGACGGAACAGACTTTTGAAATAAAATAATTTAAAGAGTGAAGAAGATATCAATGAAGAAATTATTTGTGCTGGTTTTGGTTTCATTCTGTTTTGCAAAGCTGAGTGCAACTCATAACCGCGCCGGGGAAATTACATATGTTCAGTTGTCTGATCTGACTTATGAGATCACCATACAGACTTTTACCTATACCTTAAGTTTTGCCGACAGACCCACTCTTGATGTGGAGTGGGGTGACAACTCCACTTCTACAGCTCCGCGAATAAGTAAGTTGACTCTTCCCAACTATTACCAGAGAAACATTTACAAGGTAATTCACACCTATCCGGGACCGGGAGTTTACAGGATCGTGGTACAGGACCCTAACAGAAATGCCGGTGTAAAAAATATTCCAAATTCGGTGAATGTGGTTTTCTCAATTTCCACAAGCCTGATTGTTAACCCTGCAATGGGGCGCAACAGCACACCGGTACTGCTTAACCCGCCTTACGACAAAGCAGCTTATGGCTATATATTCATTCATAATCCGGCTGCTTTTGATCCTGACGGAGACAGCCTTTCATACAAACTTACTGTATGTACACGTGAGGATGGCAAACCTATCGAAAACTATACTTTGCCACCCGCCACCCACTTTATTAAGGTTGATTCGATTAGTGGTGATCTTATATGGGACACTCCCGCAGATACCGGGAAATTCAATGTTGCTATGGAGATTCAGGAATGGCGAAACGGAGTAAAGATCGGAGTCGTTGTGCGCGATATGCAGATAGAGGTATATACAACAACCAACAAACCTCCTGTTAACAGTGCCCTTCGGGATTATTGCGTGCAGGTCGGAGACACTATTGATTTTCTTTTCTCTGCAACTGATGTAAATCAGGATAACCTCTCCCTGAAAGCTACATCCGGAATATTCACCCTGACTTCATGTCCTGCTACATTTACTAAAGTAGACTCGGTTCCAGGGTATGCATCGTCAAGATTCAGATGGGTCCCCTGCCATGAAGCTGTCAGAAATCAGCCTTATAACCTTATTTTTAAATCTGATGACTTTAACAGCGATCTTAAGCTGTCTGATATAGATAATATGAATATTAAGGTGCTTGGCCCTCCGCCTGTAATCCTCAATGCTGTCCCGGAAGGCAAACTGATAAGATTGACCTGGGACAGTTACGGGACGGATGTGATTGCCGGGTTCAGTATTTACAGAAGGGAAGGAGCTTCCACGTTCAGCCCCGACTCGTGCACGGCTGGTGTTCCTTCATCAACCGGATTTGTAAAAGTAGGCTACATAGGAGGCAGTTCGACTACTTCATTTTCCGATACGGATAACGGACAGGGACTTCAGTTTGGAAAAGAATATACCTACAGGATTGTGGCAGTTTATCCAAATGGAACGGAAAGTAAAGCTTCAAATGAAATAACTTCAACTCTTGTATCCGGTTTGCCGGTAATCAAAAATGTGAGCGTAAGAAATACGGATGTTGTTAACGGATCAATCTTCCTGTCGTGGAGAAAACCTGACAGGCTCGATACTATTCCTGCAAACGGACCTTATGAGTATCTTATTTACAGGGCAGACGGTACCGGCGGTACAAATTATCAGCAAATCAAATCAATACCAACTATTGACCTGAATGATACCACATTGATTGACACACTTTTAAATACACAGACAACTGGTTACATTTACAGGATTGAGTTGTGGAATAATGAGTCGGGTAACAGATTTCTTATTGGCGAGCCAGGTTATGCATCGTCAGTTTATCTTACAGCTGGTCCCGGCGACAGAAAAGTACGGTTTGTAATAAACCGTAATGTTCCATGGATCAATACCCGTTATGACTTTTTCCGACTGAATCAATCCACAATGGTTTATGATTCAATCGGTTCAACAAACCAGCTCTCATTCGTCGACAACGAACTGGTTAACGGCCAGCAATATTGTTATTTTGTGCGATCTGTCGGAGGGTACCTGGCTGATAATATGCCAAAGAACCTGATCAATCTCTCAGAAATTGCCTGTACAACCCCGATAGACAACGAGCCTCCCTGTCCGCCTCTTATTTCAGTTACAAGCCAGTGCGACAGTTTATACAATACTATTTCATGGGCCATAAGTGATCCGCTCTGTTTTGCTGATGTTGAGGGTTATAAAATCTACTACAAAATGACAACAGAGGAAAATCTTTCATTTCTTACTGATATCACCGATAAGAATACCTTCTCGTATGTTCATTACCCTGGGGAGGTTGTAGCTGGATGCTATGCCGTATCAGCATACGATTCAAACGGAAATGAAGGAGAAAAATCTGTTATGGTTTGTATTGATTCGTGCAACTTTTATGAGATACCAAATGTTTTTACACCAAATGGCGATGACATTAATGATAAACTGATAGCAAAAACGACCGGTCTTGTAGAAAAAATTGATTTCAGACTCTTTAACAGAAATGGATTACTTTTGTTCCGTACAGAGGAACCAAAGATCGATTGGGATGGGACCTACAAAGGTAAGATTGTTTCTCCCGGAGTATATTTCTATCAGTGTGATGTTTATGAGAGACGGATTTCCGGTATTGAATTATTTCATCTTTCAGGTTTCGTTCATGTTATAACCGAAGAAAATGCAAAGGTCAGACAGCAGACGACAAAATGATTTTGAAGTACGAAATAAAATGAAGAAGATTTTAACATTTGTCCTGTTTTTTATATTCATGGGCTCTGCTTCTGGGCAAACTGCAGTTGATTATGTGCTGAAAGCCAGGGCAATGACGGAAAGCGGAAATCCTGAAGGTGCGATAAGCCTGCTAACCGGGGCTGTTGCTGAACTGAAAGATAGCAGGCTTTACACCGGCAGAGCCGAAGCTAATATTCTGAAAGGTGACTATTCGGGTGCCATCAGTGATTATAATGAAGCAAATAATGTTACACCATATTCAGGAGAGTACGGACTCGCAAGGATCTATGCACTGAAGGGTGATGCCGCAACTTCTGTTTACCACCTTGAACGGAATCTTACTTCTCCCTTCAGAAAAGATGAAAAAGTGATTATGCTTGATCCGGCTTTCGGAGCAATTGAGAGCAAACCGGAATGGAGGCAATTCTGGAAGAAGGATTGGTATACAAATATTGAGAAAAGTATTTCAGAGATTGGCTATGATATTTCTGTTGGCAAAATCGATGAGTCGAAGGCAGTACTTGCAGAACTTAAAAGTAGCTATCAGGGTAATGATGAGATTCTTTATGCTGAAGCCTTAATTGACCTGGCATCAGGAAAAAACAACGAGGTAATCAGGATTGTCTCCGGTTTGACCTTGTCTGATCAGGATAACGAGAAATATTTACGGATCCTGGCAAAAGCTCAGAGCGCCGTTTCTAACCCGGCTGGCGCATCCGTTACATATTCTAAACTGATCGATTCAGGTGTTGCAGATGCTGAACTGTTAATCTTAAGGTCAGAATGTTACAGGAAAACCGGAGAAAATGATAAGGCTCTTGCTGACATTCAGAAATATCTTGGCTATTACCCCGAAAGCAAGTCAGCACTGAGCCTGGCAGGGAAAATTGAATCTGTTTCAGGGGATAACCTGAAAGCACTGGAATATTTTTCTCTTAACCTTAAACTGCATCCAAATGATGCCGGTTGTTATATCGACAGGGCAAATTCCTATATTATTGCTAAATCATGGAACTGGGCAATAAAAGACTACAGCATGTCGCTTGATCTGAAACCGGGAGATTCGGATGTCTGGCTTAATAAGGGAATTGCTTTGCTCAATTCAGGCAATTTGAACGATGCATGTCACGATTTCAGAAAATCATTCAGTCTTGGAAACAAACGTGCCACTGATTATATCAGTCGCAACTGTATTAAATAAGTCTTTAAGTGTACATATTACACTTTTAAAATATTACCTGATTTTTCTTTCTGAACCCGGTTCTTTATCCTGATCCCTGATCCCTGATCCCTGATCCCTGATCCCTGATCCCTTCTTATCTTATATGCTTACTTATCCTTTCAAACAGGTCATGGGGTTTGAAGGGTTTGAGAACATAATCATTTATGTTAAGGTCGTCAATTTTGTCGTGGCTTTCAGACATTATAGCTGCAGTAAGAGCAACAATCGGAATATTTCTGATTGAGAGGTTTTCAGAATTCCTTATAATTCTGGTAGCTTCAATACCATCCATCACAGGCATGTGAAGGTCCATAAGGATAAGATCAAAATCTTCTTTTTCAAGTTTATCAAGTACTATTTTGCCGTTTTCCGCATGAATAACATTAATTCCCCAGCTGATAAGAAATTTATTTGCAACAAAAAAGTTTATTTTATTGTCCTCAGCAACAAGTATCTTCTTCCCTTCAAGTCCTGTATAAGTCTCAGGCATCTCAGATTTTGATGGCTGACCTGCTTTTTCAGAGAACCCCAATGTAAGAATAAACCTGAAAGTTGACCCTTTTTCCGGTACACTTTCTACAGAGATTGTTCCTCCCTGCAGTTCAATAAGTTTCTTGCAGATAGCCAATCCAAGACCTGTGCCGCCAAAGTGTCTGGTAGTATCAGTTGAGGCCTGTGTAAAACTATCAAAGATCATAAGTTGCATTTCACGCGGTATTCCGATTCCGGTGTCTGAAACGGCAAATTCCAATTTGGATTGATTGCCTGATCGTTGTAACTCTTTAATAGTTACAGTTATACTACCAACTTTTGTGAATTTAAGGGCATTTGATAAAAGGTTAGAGAGAATCTGGTTTAGTCTGATAGGATCTCCGATAACCTCTACAGGCAGACCTGGTGATTTCTGTATATCAAAGTCAAGATTTTTTGCTTTTGATCTGAAAGAATATGATCTCATTATCTCGTCAAGGAAATCACTGAGGTTAAACTGAGTCTGTTCAAAAACAATTTTACCCAGTTCCATTTTATTGTAGTCGAGAACATCATTAATAAGTGTCAGAAGATGGTTACCTGAAAATTTAAGGGTTTTGATATAATCCATTTGATCCTCACGGGGATTACCCTGTAAAAGGAGGTTAGTAATTCCAATAACTTCATTGAGAGGAGTTCTTATCTCATGGCTCATGGTCGACATGAACATCTGCTTTGAAGTGGCAGCTTCCTCAGCTTTCTGGCGTGCAAAAATGAGATTATTAAGCATAATCCTTCGCTGGATTGCAAGGGCAATCTGATTTGCAATAAAATCCATTATATAGAGATCGTCCTGAGAAAATTTGTTCTCATCGCGATAATCCTGGAGGCACATTACTCCAATAATATTACTATCAACTTTCAATGGTACACCCATCCATACTTTACAGGGCGAACCTACCAGGTCAATCTCGCCTGCTTCCTCAAGTACCTTCAGGTCATTTTCTCTTAGCAGAACCGACTTATTTTTTTTGATTACCCATCCTGTGATGGTTCTCTTTGAAGGGATCTCGTAGAAGTTATCCTTTTCATCAGCAAAAAACGGCAGGGAAAGAGTATCAGACTTCTCATCATAAAGAGCTATAAAAAAGTTATTTGTATCCCATATTTTGCTAAGTTCAAGAACTATAATGGGATAAATTTCCTTAATGTCGTACTGTTTCAGGGCAGATGTTGAAATATTTGACAATATTTCCTGAAGCAGAAGGTTTTTCCTTTCAGATGTAACATCCCTGTATATACCAAGATGGGCAACAATCTCATTATTAATTACAATTGTTGTTGCAATCAGGGAAACGTGTATCTTTCTGTCAAGCTTATTTTTACGTACTGTCTGTCTTACCTCCCTTTTATTGGCAGCTGCAAGGCTGTCAATTAGCCTGGCTTCATCTTTCAGATCATCAGGAACAACCAGATCATTGATATTCTTATTGGCAGCTTCTTCTGAAGTGAATCCAAAAAGATTTGTGAATTCCCTGTTGATCATCGAAATAACACCGGAAGGACTCGTAATTACAATAGCTACCGGAGTTGAGTTATAGAGATGTTCAAGAAATGCCTTTTCTCTTTTTATCTGGTTCTCGTACTCTTTCTGCTTACTTACATCCGTCACTACGCCTCTGTAGCTGATTATTTTGTCGTCAAGGAATCTGGCAAAGGAATGGGTCTCTACAGGTACAAGTGTTCCGTCTTTTTTCCTGGCCATATACTCATTTCCCGAAGTCTGTCCCGGCAGTGTAAGCGAATTCAGATTCTCAATTATCTGCAGATAATTATCCGGAAATATCTCTGATATCTTAATACCCTTTGCCAGATCTTTTTTAGAATACCCGAAAAATTCAAGACCTCTCTGGTTTCCATACACAATTGTTCCTGTCAGATCAACTTCATAAATCATCTCCGGAAGCATATCTGCAAATTTTTCAAAAATGATCCCCTGTCTGTAAAGATCATCTATGTTTTTTTGCAATATACCTGGTTCCCATGTAATTACGATATTTCCCGAAGTTAGAAGGAATCCCATATAATAACCCTCCGAATCATCTCCCTTAGAAGATGCTGACAATTTATGTGCATCCCCGGTAATTAGGATATGATTAAGAAGTTCAATAAGCTTTTTACGGTTGATGAGCGGAGTATCATTAATACACTTGCCTATCACCTCCTCTTTATGTATATATTCTATCTCTTCTACTTTCCTGTTAATGTCAATTATATAAAACCTTTTATCATCACCGACGCTGTAAAGTGCAAGGTAGCTGCTTACGGTTTCAAAAATCTCATCGAGAACACTTCCCTGGCTCTCTCTGATCAATTTGTTTTTCGAAACCGGTATCTGGTGATAGACTGTAAGGAGATAAATCTCATCATCGAGCCGTACGGTCTCAGCAGAAAAAAGATAAGGCCTGGACTCTCCGTTTTTTGCCTTTAAGGTTACCGCATAGTCTTTTACTTTTTCCAGTCTGGAGATAAGTTTGATATATTTATTGCTTTCCTCGAAATCCTTGAAAATATGAATGTCGTCGGATGTACGACCGATTATTTCATCCTTTTTGTAGCCGAGTGCCTGAAGAAAGGCATTATTGACATCCAGATACTGACCTGTATCAAGTTTGCTAATTGCCATTAAATGAGATGCAGCATGAAAAACCTTAAAGATCATCTCCCGTGAGATATTATCTTTGTTATGACTTTTCATACGAAGAATTTCGAGTTCCTTTTCTAAATGCTTTTTTGTTTCCAGTAACTCTTCGTACTTTGCTTTGAAGTCCATTGTTATATGTTAATAATTACTTTTTAAAAATAGCAATTAATGTTTTAAAATGCTTTTGTCTGTTTTTAATTTCCTGAATATTAATATTTTTATTTTTTTTTAACATTTTCAGAATAATACCTACAGATGTCAGTAAGACCACATTTGTTACATAGCGGATTTCTGGCTTTGCATATATATCTCCCGTGAAGTATTAGCCAGTGATGTGCTTTTTGTATGAGGTCGGGAGGTATATGTCTGGAAAGCTGAATTTCAACACTCAGGGGTGTCTTTGCATTTTTAACAAGGCCAATTCTGTGTGCTACTCTGAATACATGAGTATCAACAGCTATCACCGGTTTATTGAAGACAACTGATGCAATCACATTTGCAGTTTTTCTACCTACTCCCGGGAGGCGCTGAAGCAAATCCGGCTCAGCAGGAAGTATTCCCCCAAACTCATCAACAAGCATCTTTGACATACCGGAGAGATATTTTGCTTTGCTGTTTGGATATGTACATGACCTGATAAATTCAAAAATTTCTTCAGGCGCAGCTTTTGACATAACTTCGGGATTTGGATATTTCTTCAATAATGCCGGTGTAATCATATTGACTCTTGTGTCAGTACATTGTGCAGACAGGATGACAGCCACAATAAGTTCAAACGGATTTGTGTATGAAAGTTCTGTTGCCGCATCAGGTCTGTTAATGAGGAAATATTCCATGGTGCGTTCGAATCTTTCCTTTATTGTCATGGTAAGGCAAATATAATGATGCAGGTAAGGTAACACTTTTTATCTTTGCAGAATATTGATTCTATATGATAAGTTATTTGCAGGCTGACAATATCGCCAGACAGATAGGAGATCAGCTTCTATTTGAGAATATTAGCCTTAACATAAACAAAGATGATAAAGTTGCCCTGATTGCTGTAAACGGAGCAGGAAAATCATCATTGCTCGATATTCTCGCAGGCTGTGAAAGTCCTGATGAAGGAGCTCTGAGTATCAAGCGCGATTTGCAGATTGCATATCTCCGGCAGACGCCACAGTTGAACGAATCAAATAAAATTATTGATGAGCTTTTCAGTACAGGCAGTGAGCTGGTAAGAGTGATCCGCGAATATGAGGAGTCTCTTCTTTCGGGTCCCCCTGAAAAGCTCCAGGTAATGATTCAGCATATGGACGATTTAAAAGCCTGGGATTATGAGGTGGCTGTAAAACAGATCCTGTTCAGACTGAAACTTACTGACCTTAATGCAGTTATTGGAACCCTCTCAGGCGGACAAAAGAAAAGGGTTGCTCTGGCAAAGGTTCTTGTTGAAGATTCTGATCTTCTTATTCTGGATGAACCAACTAACCATCTTGATCTTGATATGATAGAGTGGCTTGAGGAGTACCTTCTTAAATCCAGAAAAACGCTTCTTATGGTTACCCACGACAGGTATTTCCTCGACAGGGTATGTAATGTGATCCTGGAGCTTGCTGATAACGAACTGTACAGGTATGAAGGAAACTATGAATATTTCCTTGAAAAAAAACAAAGCAGGGAGTATTCGGCAAGGTTAAATTCAGAGAAAGCAAAAAACCTTCTTAAGACCGAACTGGAATGGATGAGAAGGATGCCTAAAGCAAGAAGGCATAAAGCAAAATCAAGGATTGAATCATTTTATGATCTGAAGGATAGAGCTGCAAACAAACCCGAAGAGAAGAGTATAAATATTAATGTAAATATTTCAAGGATGGGCAAAAAAATCCTTGAGATCAGGAATATAAGTAAATCATATGGCGATAAGTCCCTGATCAAAGACTTTACCTATAATTTCAGCAGATTCGAAAAAGCCGGACTTATTGGCCGCAATGGATCCGGAAAGACCACCCTGCTGAATATTATTGCCGGACTGGACAACCCTGATTCTGGTACAGTAGAGCAGGGAGAAACGGTTGTTTTTGGCTACTACAGGCAGCAGGGAATTGATTTTGATGATGATATGACAGTTGTTGATGCTGTAAAAGATATTGCCGAAAGGGTGATGGTCAGCGATGGAAATATGCTGTCAATAACTCAGTTCATGAATTATTTTTTATTTCCACCGGAAAAGCAGTACACTCTGATCAGGAAATTATCAGGTGGAGAGAAACGACGTTTGTACCTGCTGACTGTTCTGATGAAGAACCCGAATTTTCTTATACTCGATGAACCTACCAATGATCTGGATATTCTTACACTCAACGTACTTGAAGAATATCTCGCTGGTTTCAGGGGCTGTGTTATTGTGGTTTCGCACGACAGGTACTTTATGGACAAGGTGGTTGATCATATATTTGAATACAAGGGAGACGGTGTTATTAAGGATTTTCCCGGAAATTACACTCAGCTGAGGGATAAGGAACTTGAGGAAGAAAAGCAGACTCAGGTTGTCAGAGCATCCAGGATCACTGCTTCAGACCGCAATCCTGATAATAGCGGCATTAAGGAGAAGAAACCAGGACTGACATTTAAAGAAAAAAGGGAATTTGAAGCCCTTTCTCTGGAAATAGAAAGCCTTGATGCAGAAAAGAAACTCATAGAAAAGGAGATGAGCCAGGGCTTTTTAGGTCCGGATGAACTATATTCAAGGTCCCTACGGCATGGAGAAATCATGATTATGTTGGAAGAAAAGGAGTTACGATGGCTTGAACTGAGTGAGAAATGATTATTAAGTTGCGAATTCAAAAGTATATATGATAATTTAGGTGGGATTTTTTTAACTTTAACAATCAATAGTCTATATAATTGGAAAAAATTACAATTAATGTTTCCGGGTTCAGATCGGAAATACTGGTAGGGGAGAACTGGGAATCAGTCAGGAAATTACTTCCTGATAACGGTGTGGTCATTATTACAGATGATAATGTGAATAGTTTGTATGGTGACAGGTTCCCGGAAGTTCCGGTTTTCAAAGTATTACCCGGAGAAGGGAGCAAGAAACTAGCGGTTGTTGAGATCCTGGCTGAGAAACTTCTTGAGTCGGGAATTGATCGATCCGGATTTGTACTGGCTGTTGGGGGTGGAGTGGTCAGTGATCTCGCTGGTTTTCTGGCATCAGTTTATATGAGAGGCATAAGGTGCGGATATGTTTCAACAACCTTATTATCGCAGGTCGATGCCAGTACCGGAGGAAAAAACGGCGTCAATCTTGGCATCAACAAGAATATGCTGGGAATTATAAGACAACCTGAATTTGTTATCTGCGATCCCGCTATGCTCATTACACTTCCTGAGCAGGAGTATTTATCCGGTCTTGCCGAACTGATCAAGACTGCCATTATAGGAGATAGTGGATTATTTGATCAGATTGAAAAGAATTACAGTAAAATAATTGAAAGGGATTATACATTGCTTACAGAGCTTGTGGCTAAATCCGTTAATTTCAAAGCAAGAGTAGTGAATGAAGATGAAAGGGAGTCAGGACTGAGGCGCATTCTTAATTTCGGACATACCTTCGGGCATGCTGTTGAGATGCAGAAATTGATAAAACATGGTTTTGCAGTTGCATCCGGAATGGAACTGGCCACATATTTCTCATTGGAAAATGGTCTGATAAGCCAGTCTGAAACTGAAAGAATTGTTGAAGTTCTTAAGAAGTTTGCTCTTCTTGATGATTATGATATTCCGGCTGACAGAATCGAAAAGATCATTTTTCATGATAAAAAGAAGTCAGGTTCTGATATTAATTTTGTTTTCACTGAGGGTATTGGTAAGTCAGTGGTCAGAAGAGTTCCGGTGGACGAAATAATGAATTTTTATAGAAGATTTAAGAGAAAAAAATAAAATTATGAATTCCTTCGGAACTATTTTCAGGGTATCTCTTTTTGGAGAATCCCATGGTCCGGCAATCGGTGGGATAATTGACGGATGTCCTTCAGGTTTGGAGATCAACCCTGATGATTTTATGGCTGATCTTAAAAGACGCCAGAGCGGGAGCAAGGGTACCACTAAACGTCAGGAACCGGATCTGCCTGAAATTCTCAGCGGAGTATTCAAAGGTGTAACAACCGGTGCTCCTGTAACACTTATAACCAGGAACAGTGACAAAATATCGTCTGACTATGACGAATTCAGGAATATACCACGTCCGGGTCATGCAGATTTTGTCTCAAAGGTAAAATACTCGGGATATTCTGATATGCGTGGAAGTGGTCATTTTTCAGGAAGGATAACGTGGGGTCTGGTAGCTGCGGGCGTAATAGCAAAAAAAATTGTTTCATCGTCTGAGATCTCTGCAAAGCTGATATCTGCCGGAGGTTCAGGTGATATAGATAAAGCCATTGATGAGGCAATTTCCATGAATGATTCAATAGGCGGTATAATTGAATGCAGGGTTAAAAGACCCCCTCTGGCAATTGGTGAACCTTTTTTCTATTCCTTCGAATCTGCATTAAGCCATATAATATTTTCCATTCCTGCAATTAAAGGGATTGAATTTGGTGCCGGTTTTGCGGCAGCAACCATGAAAGGATCGGAGCATAACGATTCTTTCATGGATGAAGGGGGCAAGACATCTTCAAATAACGCCGGTGGGATAAATGGCGGGATAACAAACGGGAATGAGGTTATTTTCAGAGTTGCTGTTAAGCCAACTTCCTCAACAGGAGTTAGTCAGACAACATTTGATTTTAATGAAAAGAAAATGACTACCCTGGAAGTAAAGGGAAGACATGATACCTGCATTGCACTCAGGATGCCGGTTATTGTTGAGGCTGCCACAGCGGTTGCTATGGCTGATCTTATAATGATTGACAGGGGTATCTTCGGAGATAGGATCAGATAAGATAAAATAGATTCCTGGCTGTATTAACTGAACCGATAAGTGTCAGCGAGATTCTAATAAACTGGAGTATGTTTTTACTTTAATGGCTTGATAATAAGTGCTTTTTTTACTGTTTTAATAATCATAGCCTCCTTAGTTGATCTGGTAATCCGGAACCTGTTGTCAATTCTGTCTCCTACTATCCATACAATTTCACCGGCAGATTCAAGGATAAGCTTATTTTCCTTATCAAATATTGAATATTTGTTGTCGATAAAATAGTCGCTCAATTTTTTTTTCTGTCGCATGCCAAGAGGGAAGAAATAATCTCCTGCTTTCCATTTTCTTATAGTTAACGGGAATCTCAATTTTTCAGAATCGATACAGGCAACAGAAGGGTCTGAAGGGATTTCAAAGATGTCGGTTACATTAATATACTGTGCAGATTTAATCATTGGGACCTTTTTAAACCCTGAAATGTTATTGATGATTATTGTAATATCATCTTTTTTATCTTCATTCGAAACTATAATCTCTTTCCTGTTTTTAATAATCCTGTGGGTACCGCTATATATCTGACCACCTGTTTTTCCGTTTATCACTTTCAGAAGATCATTCAGCCTGACATTGGTGATTCCGTAGGGCCTGAACAGTTCAAACAATACAGCTTTATTATGTAAATGAGTCCGTAACAGGCTGACATTAAAGATTGTAAAGTCATCATTCTGTTCCGAAATTTTTCCCCTTAGCTTGTTAATATATTCTGTAACTATTTCATTAATGCCAAAAAATCTTTCGGCAGTTTCATTCAGGGTTGTTTCAATTGATGGATTGATTTCCCTGAGGACAGGAATTACCAGATGCCTGATTTTGTTTCTGGTATATTTTGTATCCGCATTAGACATATCTTCGCGATATATGATCCCATGCCGATTGCTGTATGCTAAAATATCATTACGCGATGCAAATAATAACGGCCGGATAATCCGGTTGCTTATGAGCCTCATTCCTGAGAGACCTGCCAGCCCTGTTCCTCTTGTGAGATTAATCAGCAGAGTTTCAATGTTATCATTGAGATTGTGGGCAACAGCAACAGAATCGTACATGTTTGCTTTCCTGATCTCTTCAAACCATGGATATCTTAGTTCTCTTGCAGCCATCTGAACAGACAGTCCGTTCTTCTTCGCGAAAGCTTGTGTATCGAATTTTATTGTGAAGAAAGGAACATTATTTGCGGCTGCATATTTTCGCACTACCTCTTCATCCTTATCAGATTCCTCAGCTCTCAGGCAGAAATTGCAGTGAGCTATTCCAAGCTCGCAACCCAGCTGCAGAAACAGGTGAGTCATAACCATTGAATCTATACCCCCGCTTACTGCAAGCAGTATTCTTTCGTCAGGTTTTATAAGGTTATTTTCTGAAATAAACTTTTTGAACTCACTTAGCATGTCTGGTATCATAGAGTGTAAAAATAGAAAAAGGTATTCTTTTGAGTGATACCTTTACAATAAATATTGTAAAAACAATTTTTTTGAAAGATAAGTAGTCACAACTTCCTGAGTAGACAACATTCCTTCTCATCCTTTTTTCCAGCCGGCAGGGAATACTTCACCAACTTTCTCAAAAACTGAAGTGCTTAGACCATCCTGAGCGCTTCCGGAACACTTCATCCTGAAGGTATATCATTAACAGTCTGATGCTTTACAATACAATTTTTGTCAATAAGGTACAGACCCGGCAGGCCATTTGTGTACCTGTTTATATTGATATTATGTCTAATGGTAAATTAATTTGGGTTACCGATTGTCTGGTTCATTACCTGTAAGGAATTACTGATGGTGGTCCGGGATCGAAATTATTTGGTCTGAGTAGCTGTTCTCCGGAAATTGTAAGATGGTTGATTCTGGAATATGAAGGTGGGTTAGGAAAGAAACCTATTCTTATCTGGAAGGTGTTAAATACTAGATTGTCATTTCTTATTCTGATGCCGACTCCTATCCCCGACAGAGAATTTCTGTTTCCCATTATCTGGTTTGAACCAGAAAGAAATGAAAAATCGCTGAAACCGAAAAATGCAAACCTGAACCCATATAAATTAACAGGACTGAATAATACGGATTCAAGACTGACGGTTAACCTTTGTATTCCTTTAACAGAGTCATTCTTAAAACCTGAGAAGCCGTTATCGTTGTAAAAGACAAGATGTTCATCCGTGTTCCTGTTAAATCCACGCGTGTAATCAAGGTATACAAAGTTCCTGATCATATAATTTCCCATAGTTATAAGATTTGAGAAATATTTTATGTTGAGGGCTAATAACCCCTGCTCTGTATGGTTGCCATTTAAAAATGTTGCCATTCCGGCAGATGAATAAAAATATCCAAGAGATCTGCTTGACTTTCCAAGGGAAATTTCAGCCCCCAGATAAGTTCTTTTCTTGAATTCATTAATCTCTTTTCCAATTGTTAGTTTAAATAATCCTCCGTATGGTATGTCCTCTGTACGGCCATAACCATATATCAGGTTTGTCTTATAATATTTCTGAATTGAAAAAGCCGCTGATCCCAGTAATAATCTGTATTTCTGAAGATAATAATACGAATCCGGAAGAATAAAAGGTCTGTCAAAAACATTGTTATTTGTATATCGTGCACCGATAATGATTCTGGAAACGGATTCTTTATTGATCAGAAAGGATCTGGCTAACCAATAATCCTGTAAGTTGTATTTTAGTGGTTCAGGAACAGCAAGAGTATCAAGATCTTCTGTTGTATACATCTGCCTCACTGAGATTCCTCCTGCATATTTTGTAGTTGAACTTATAAGGTTACGGCTTAAACCGAATCCATAGGTTTCTTTTCCAAGGCCATTAAGGTAGAACAAATTCAGGTTAAAAAAGGTCTTTCCGATATTGTCGATAATGTAGCGAACCCCTAAACCGGGAGACTTAGGCAGAGTATTGTCGAAAGGAACATCAATACTTAATTCATGACCTGATCCCAAAATATTCTTCTCAAAAACCGAGACGGTCCCTTTTTTAAGTCCCCTGTAACTATATGACCCTCCCAATGAATATACATCTCTGGTAAGAACTATTATGTCAGCTTCAGTATCAGAAACAGGCACAATTATTATCCTGGCATCCTGAATATAGGATAGTTGTCTTAAAAGTCTTTCGTTGTCGCTGAGGGTTAATGGAGATATTGTATCTCCGACAGAAAAGAGAAGGTTCTTTCTGATAATGTTCTCATTTGTATTATAATGCGTCTTATTTAGAAGATTCTCAATATTGTCAGTACTTTTTAAAGAAGGATTATCAATATCTGTACCGAAAACATTTAATCTCTGTACAACAATTTTCCGGATCCTTTTACCTGAATAGTTCAGGTAACTTTCGTCACTTGTACCGGTTATGTGCTTATTTTTAATGGCTTCAGGTGAAACAACGACAAAATCATAAAGCTTTCTTGTAAGCATCTTCTTTGAAGCGCGAATTTTTAATGAGTCAAAGAATACAAGATTTTTGTCGCGGGTTGAACTGGAAGCAGGAATTAGCGACGACGGGAGTTTAAGGATAGTATCTCTTGAAAAGAATGAGATGCTGTCTCTGATCCTTATAAATGTCCCTGATGAGATTTTTAATATTGTATCGTTATCAGTACTGACCTGGGAATACCCGATACCACAAAATATTATAAATTGGGTAATTAATAGTGCCCTTATATATCCAAAATATTTTGCTGACCGGTTACACATCAGGTTTCATTCGGATTGCTTATCAACACATCATCAGAATTAAACTGGAATCCCAGTCGTTTCCCGGTAATCACCCTGGAATGCTGTATTTTGGCTTCTGCCTGACCAACAGTAGCAATCTTAACAGTATCATATGGCGGAACAAGAAGATCAAATTCAAGTGAATATTGAATTGCTGTAGATATAATCAATTGCAGCGATTGCATGCTTATTTCTTCACTGCCGTAATTCGTAAACAACATTCCCATCTGTCTTTTTCCTTCGACAAAGTACTGTTTTTCATGGTTTATAAAGATCCTTGCTATCAGGTAACCCAGGTCATCTAATCTGGAATATCGGAACGAATCGGCGAGAAAGTTATATATATTTATTATACCGGAATAGGCATTGTATTTATTCTTCTGAATATAGGCTGTTTTCCATGCGGGATGGTCCCTGTCGAACTGAAAGATGTTTGAATGCATGCTGAAAAGCAAAATATCACCGGCCACTTTAAGCTGAGCATCAAAATTACTTCTGTCGGTATATTCCATCCTGATTCTGGAATCTGTTCCGCTTAAACTGGTATTTATCTCTTTTGACAGATTTTTAAGGACCTCTTTGGCTACAGTAAACGACTCAAAGGTATTGTCAAATACTTTTTGCTTCAAAAGGGATTTATCTTTCAAAGTTCCAACTATTTCCAGCTTCTTTTCATTCTGATCGGGCATGACAGGAATCGTATTAATTAAGATATTGTGACTAAAATATAATTATAAAGATAGATAAAACCGGATACTTAATTAAACATGTATCATTAATAAGACCGTGCAAAGAGTACCCTTCTTTTGGAAGCCTTCCCCGAATAGACACATTTTCCTTCCTCTTCAGGACTGTCAAAAGGAATACATCTTATAGTAGCTTTTGTCTCTTCTTTAATTTTTTCCTCGGTCTCGACAGTACCATCCCAGTGAGCCATTATAAAACCTCCCTGGTTATCAAGGATTTTCAGAAAATCATCCCATTTATCAACATAAAATGTATTCTCATTTCTGAACTTCAATGCTTTGTTATAAATATTAATCTGAATTTCTTCAAGGAGTATCGGGATGTGTGTTACTACTTTATCAATTGCAATTGTCTCTTTTGAAAGAGAATCGCGCCGGGCAATCTCAACGGTTTTATTTTCAAGGTCACGCGGACCGATGGCAATACGTACAGGTACTCCTTTCAACTCATAATCAGCGAATTTCCATCCGGGTTTATTATTATCTCTGTCATCATATTTTACTGATATACCCAGTGTTTCCAGATCAGCCTTTAATTTTGAGGCAAGCCCGGATATTGCCGGCAGTTGTTCAATATTTTTGTAAATGGGAATTATTACAACCTGAATAGGGGCAAGTCTGGGCGGCAGTACCAGTCCGTTGTTATCGGCATGGCCCATAATGATGGCGCCCATAAGCCTGGTTGATACACCCCACGATGTGGCCCATACGTAATCAAGTTTCCCGGATCTGTCAGTGAACTGAACATCAAAAGCCTTTGCAAAGTTCTGACCAAGAAAATGGCTGGTTCCGGCTTGCAGAGCCTTCCCATCCTGCATTAGTGCTTCGATCGCATAAGTATCAAGAGCTCCTGCAAATCTTTCATTTTCAGATTTATAGCCCTTTATAACAGGGAGAGCCATGGAATTCTCTGCGAAACCTGCATATACATTGATCATTTTATCAGCTTCTTCAACAGCTTCCTCCCGTGTTGCATGAGCAGTATGACCTTCCTGCCAAAGAAATTCAGTTGTTCTGAGAAATAATCTTGTCCGCATTTCCCATCTTACAACATTTGCCCACTGATTAATAAGTATCGGGAGATCTCTGTAAGAATGAATCCAGTTTTTATATGAATGCCAGATAATGGTTTCTGAGGTAGGCCGTATGATAAGTTCCTCTTCGAGTTTAGCTGTTGGATCAACCACTATTCCTTTACCATTCTCATCATTTTTAAGACGGTAGTGAGTAACAACAGCACATTCTTTAGCAAAACCCTCAACATGTGCTGCTTCTTTACTGAAGAAAGATTTCGGGATGAATAATGGAAAGTATGCGTTTACATGTCCGGTTGCCTTGAATAGCCTGTCGAGTTCAGCCTGTATTTTTTCCCATATTGCATATCCGTAAGGTTTTATAACCATGCATCCCCTTACAGCTGAATTTTCCGCCAGATCTGCTTTGATAACCAGGTCATTATACCATTGTGAATAATTCTCTTCCCTGTTAGTTAAAAACTTCGCCATTTTTTTGGTATGGTATTTGTTTAATTACTTTTAATAAAATAGATTGCGTAAAATTAAATAAAAACTTCAGTTATCATTAAAAAAAGAAAGGGAGGTTCATCATGAAAGCAAAATACTACATAGGAATCATATCACTCCTTATGCTTGCAGGGACAACAGGAAAGGCCCAGATAGCTGAGGTGAGAAGTAACGGGAATGATAATGCAGGATTAGTGATAAATAATTATTATGATGATTATGATTATTACTATTCATCACGGATAAACAGGTTTCACCGGTCATATGCAGCTTTTGATTATTATGCACCTGTCTTTACCGATTCTTACTGGTACAATTACCAGCCATATTCGTGGGGCGTAAGCATTTACGGCGGGGGTGGATTCGGTATCGGATATGCCCGCACTTACCCTGTGTATAGTTTTGGATACTATGATCCATGGTACGACCCTTATTATGGAAGCCTGTACTCCTGGGGATATGATCCCTTTTACTTTAATTCATGGTACAGTCCGGTGATCATTAATATCGGAATACGGAACAGATGGTCAAATAATTATTACAGCTGGAACAGACACAATCATTACTACGATAATTACAGAAACGACTATAACTCCTATGGTAACAACAATTATTACTCTTCATCCAGATATTCATCAAACAGCAACCCCTCGCGCAGAAGCCCTTCTTATGCAACAGAATCATATAATTCATCGAGAAGAGAATCTTCAGGAAACTCTTCACGGTCAGGAGCTGACGGAAGCGGAACAATTGACAATTCCAGAAGCAGGCTTAATACCGGCGATACGAGAAGAAACAATACCTCTACCATAAACAGAGGACAACCAAGTGTTACTTCAAATTCAGGAAATAATGGCAATAGCAGCAACAATACCAATAATCTGACTAACCGCAATAATGGCAATGACAAACCAAATGGTAATGCAAGAGTAAATAACAACACAAACAGATATCAGAATCAGAGCAACAGTAACATCAACAGCCAGAACGGCGTAAGGAGAAGTATTAATAATGCCAACACAAGAAGTGTCAGTCCTTCAAATAATGCGGGAAACAGAAATGTTGACCGGAAGTCGACTCCCGCAGTCAGATCATCTTCATCAGCCAGATCCGGTTCATCCGGTTCCCGATCATTAAGCACTCCTGCAAGAAGTTCCTCAGGTTCCAGATCTGCCGGTTCATCCTCTCAAAGGAAAAGCAGTTCTTCAGGGAGTGCTGCAAAATCATCTTCCGGACGGTCGTCTTCCTCGGGTAGTAAATCATCCAGGAGAAAATAAGGTTCGGGTTAAAGTACAATGCTTGCCTATATTATAATTTATATAAAAGATGATATTTAATCAAAGTGTAAAAGTAACGTCATAAATTTGTTTCTTTGGTATAATATTTGCATGATAATTAGAAAATAAAAGGGGGAACTCAAAATGAAAGCATTATCTTACATATCAGTATTTGTACTTCTAATCTTAAGCTCCTGTTCGTCAAGGCTTTATACAGGTACGGAGTATGATGATCTTTATTACAATGGTTCTGACAGGCCAGTGGTAAGGAATAAATCATCCGTAACCGAACAGATACAGGCAGGAAATGCAGAGTCAGGCAATTATTATGATAATATTTATGCAGCTGATACTCTTGTTTCAGATGAGTATTCTGATGCAGTTGATTATGATAATCAGATTATAGACAACAATATTTACGGAGACGGATATAATTACTATGATAATTATTCATATACAGGCAGGTTAAGAAGATTTTACGGGAACTATTTTGATCCTTTCTGGAGAGATCCCTTCTATTTTAGCTATGGCTACCCGTCTTTAGGCTTCGGCTTTGGATATGGCGGATTCCCTTATTCATACAATTATTTCAGTCCTTATTATATGGATCCTTACTATGGCTATGGCGGATTATATGATCCATATTATGGTGGATATTACGGTGGGTTATACGGTGGTTATTACGGTGGTTATTACGGTGGATATAGCCCATATTACGGTAATTACGGAAGTTATTTAAGTGAAGGAAGAAATAAAGTGCCTTATGGCAGAAACGAAAGGCCAAGTAATCTTTCCTCCAGATGGAACAGAAATTCAGGTCTGACCGGAACTGCAGGAAGCAGAGGATCGTATATCTCATCAGGCAGCAATTCAGGAATCACCAGACGGGTTCCTGCCGGAACAGAGAATGTTGCTTCGGATCAGAGGAGACCCACTAACTCTGAAACTGTTAGTCAACGGGCTGGCAGTCAGACTTACAGAAGAACTGTACAGGACCAGTCAGGTACAGGAAATGTCCGTTCAAATAGTGCTGCACAGAGGAATACTGTAACTAACAGACCAGAATATAACAATGCCAACAGGACATACACTCCGAGTTATAGCAGCCCAAGAATGAGCACAAGGCCATCATATAATAACAGCAGGGTTAATGAAAATTTAAATTCAGGTATATACAGGAACAATGTTAATAACAGCCGAAACAGTAGTAATTCGGGTTCTGTAAGAACTCCTTCACAAGGGACTTACCAGAATCAATATAATAATACACGAAGCAATTCCATAGGCACAAGTGTACAGAGGAGAGTTGTTGCGCCATCCTATTCGGTTCCGGCAAATGAGAACAGATCGAATTCATACAGAAATTCAAACAGTTATTCTGTTCCGTCAAGAAGAAGTGTTTCCAGCGGATCTTCTTACTCATCACCTTCTTATAACAATTCATCTTCAGGCGGCAGCAGGTCTTCCAGTTCTGTCTCAAGTGGTTCCTATTCTTCAGGGTCATCATCATCAGGGTCCTCATCTTCAGGATCTTCTTCTGGAGGCAGGAGAAGATAGTTTAAAAAGACCTTGGATTCTTTTGAAATTGTTCATTCTTATAGCGGAGTGCAGGGAAACTCTTACTTAAAATATAAATTGTATGAAAAGGATTAGTGTAATAATATTAGCAGTATTGCTTTTATCATCCGGGGCAATTGCCCAGAATGTCGATGACGCGCTGAGATATTCACGATTGTTTTATGGCGGAACAGCAAGGTTTATGTCAATGGGAGGCGCCTTCACAGCTCTGGGAGGCGATATATCTTCTCTGAGCCAGAATCCGGCAGGTATAGGAATATTCAGATCATCCGAATTTTCAATTACACCGCAATTGCTGCATATAAAAACTACGGCTGGATTTAACGGGATTTCTGCTGACAATCTTTATAATTATAATCTTAACCAGATCGGGATTGTAAGTAACCTGATTTCAAACAACAACGAAACCGGACTCATAACACTTAATATAGGCTATTCTTTCAATAAAACCAATAACCTGTATCAGAGCATCAGGATACAGGGTAATAATTCAACCAGTTCAATGGCAGATTACTGGGCAGCAATAGCAAACGGCTGGTATAAGGATGAACTGCAGAACAATGTTCCGGATGCCTGGCTGGCTAATAAAGCCTGGTTAATTGATACACTCTCGGGTTCAAATATCGATTATGGAACGGTATTCTCGAATTATGGCGATAATCCTCCGTCAGAATACGGACAAAATGTTAGACGCCTCATTACAAATGAGGGATATACCGGCGAACATGCAATTTCAATTGGTGGAAACTATTCCAATAAAATCTATTTTGGAGCTACTCTTGGAATAAGCAGGATAAAATATACGAGTCATTATGAACATCTCGAATCTACTGACCTTAGTATGCCCTCACAATTTAAAAATTTCACTTACACCAATCATTTCAGCAATACCGGTACCGGCTACACACTGAAGCTTGGAGCAATTATTAAACCTGTTGAAGCTGTCCGGATCGGACTTGCATTTCACTCACCGACATATTACAAAATAAATGAATATTTCTATGAAAACATGACATCAAACTTTACTGATGCAAGTCATTATGAATTTTCAATCAGCCCTTCAACGTACAGTTATGCTTTAACAACTCCTTTCAGGGCATTGGCGGGTGTTGCAGTGCAGATAAAAAAACTGGCACTTATCAGTGTTGATTATGAGTATGTTGATTACAGTACTGCACGATTTTCAGACACAGGTGACGGATATGACTACAGTGAAAAGAATGTGAATATTAAAAACAGCCTTAAATCTGCCAGCAATATTCGCCTTGGTGGTGAACTCCGGTTAAATAATCTTTATCTCAGAAGCGGATACGGCTATTACGGAAAAGCCTTTCAACCTGGTGAAGACAATGAAAACCTTGATTACAGATCATTATCTTTCGGAGCCGGTTTTCGTGAACAAAGACTCTCAATAGACTTTGCATTCACGAATTTCAAATATTCGGAGAAATATTTTCTGTATCCTCTTGATAGTAGTTTTGATCCTGCTTTAGCGAATCTGAATACCGTGAAAAACATGTTTACTGTAACAGCAGGATATAAATTCGGATACTGACTTATTGATGACTTCCTTTTAAGGAGGCTGCCACTGTTGAGGCAGCCTCCTTTTTGGTTTTGACCTCAGTTGGTTTGATCTTCCGGAAAAAAATACAGAGTTAAATATCAGTGAGCTTAAAGTGTTCGTACTTATTCTTTTCTTAAGGGTATGGAAAACATAAAGTTGCTGCCTTTATTTTCTACGCTCTCCACCCATATCTTTCCTCCCTGTTTGTCGATAAACTCCTTGCTTAACTTAAGTCCCAGACCAGTACCCTGCTCATTATCAGTTCCAGGCATTGAATTTCTGGAATCGATCCTGAAAAGCTTATCCATATTTTCAGGTGAGATTCCTGTTCCGGTATCCCTCACTGAAATGGTAATCTCATCAGGCTTGAGCTGAGCCGAAATAGTTACCTTGCCGCCTCTTGGAGTAAATTTAACGGAGTTACTCATCAGGTTTCGAAGGACGGTGTTAATCATATTCTTGTCAGCAAATATGATCATATCATCTCTGGCTTCCGATTTCATGGTTATTTTCTTATTAGAGGCAAAAAGTCTGAGATTTAAAATATTTTCATCTATTAACTCTTTAAGATTTATTCTTTCAGGATTGAATCTTAATAAGCCGGTCTGCGACCTTGACCAATCAAGCAAATTAAGAAGTATGGCATATCCCGACTTAGCCGAATCATTTAAAATAAGTGCCAGGTTTCTGATGTTTTCTTTATCCATCTGATCAATATTCTCATATAATAATTCAGAGGAACCCAGCAAACTGGTGAAAGGATTCTTCAGATCATGAGCAATTATATTGAAAAATTTATCTTTTGTGGCGTTTAACTCTTTTAACTGAGATTCACTTTTTTTAAGAGCCGCTTCAGCCAGTTTGCGTACTTTTAGTTCATTGTTGAGATTTATATTTGCTGATGCCAGATCTTTGGTACGTTCATTTACTTTATGTTCCAGTTCCTCACTTAACTTTCTCAGGCGGTATTCGCTGAGTCTGAGATCATTTTCAATGGATCTTTTGTAAATGCTCAGAGATGCATGACTTCCAATTGTTTCTAGAATATTTATTTCATCGTCATTAATTGTTTTGCTTGAAAGAATCATAATGCCACCATATATGAATTCATTTTTAACAAATCCGATTAAATATATACTATTAAATCCGATTTCATTTTCAAGCTCAATACAGCTATTATGATTAACTCTTTCTTCAAAAAATTCATAAAGGCCTCCTTGTATTTTATGAACTTTGCCGTCTTGAAATAAAGCTGGTATACCATTCATCTGATCGTTTATGGGAAAGAACTGGTGGTTCAGATCAAAACCTGTCAGGGTCCTGATTTTTTCATACCATGGTTCCAGCCATTCTGTAAAAAGAGCCCTTACGGAAGTTGGGTCGTCGAATTCAACAGCAATTGTCCTTGTACCTTCAAGCAATAACCTGATATTTTCGCATGTAATCCTGAATATTGATGATATGTCCTCACTTCTGCTTATTGAACCGGTAGCTGACGACAATATTGAAAACTGATGAGTGTTTCTTTTTAACAGATCCTGAATTTTTTTTCTTTCAATTCCATACTTTATGGAACGTAAAATATTATCGGATGTTAATTTGTTCTTTACAAGATAATCCTGAGCTCCCTGTCTCAAAGATTCAAGGGCAATATCTTCGTCATCAAGTCCGGTCATAACTACAATAGGGGACTTTACGTTGAATTGCTTGAATTGTTTTAAGGTCTCCATTCCTGTACTTTCCGGCAGGCCAAGATCTAACAATATTAAATCAAACTCCTTTTCAATGCATAAGGGAAATGCTTCTTTCAGATTAGCAGCCCGTGTCAATACAAAGTTAATGTCAGAAGCCTTTATCATTTCTGTCACAAGAATAACATCTCCCCGGTTATCTTCAACCATAAGGATGCTTAAAACCGGACCCGTCAGGGCAGATTCTTTCAGTGAAATATATTTTTCCAGTTTTGGTTCCATTGTACTAATGTTGAATGATAGAGTTAGTTGCTTCCGGTTTCAACGGTTTAAATTTAAAGCGATCAGCTTTAAATAATGATTAATGACAACACCATTTTTACTTCTTATGAAGTTTCAATTTCATTCTTTGAAGGTAATTTCACAATAGTGAACCAGAATTCTTCAATTGACTTAATTACCTTAATGAACTGATTAAGGTCAATAGGTTTGGTAACATAGCAATTTGCATGCAGATCATATGACCTCAGAATATCTTCTTCAGCCTGAGAAATTGTCATGATTACTACCGGGATCCGTTTCAGTTCATCATTATCTTTTATTTCGGCAAGTACTTCACGTCCATCCTTTTTGGGAAGGTTTAGATCAAGAATAATCAAATCAGGTTTTGGAGCATTTTCATACTTTCCTTTTTTCGTCAGAAAGTCCATAGCTTCTACGCCATCATTAACAATAAACAGGGAATTGAAGATTTTTGTTTCATTCAAAACCTCTCTGATAAGCCTTGCATCACCCTTGTTGTCTTCGACAATAAGGATATCAATCCGGTTGAATAATGATTTTTCCATAGGTCGGTTTTACTTATTTTTCAAAATGGTAAAATTAAATATAGTTCCTTCTCCGGGTTTTGATTCGACCCAGATTTTTCCGCCATGACGCTCTACAATTCGTTTACAGATTGCAAGACCAATTCCTGTCCCTCCGTATTCCTCTTTCGAATGTAATCGCTGAAATACCTGAAAAATTTTTTCGAAATACTGAGAATCGATTCCTATACCATTATCTTTTACAGAAAACAGGTAATGATTTTTATCTTCTTTAGCAGAGATATGAATTCTGGGAGAAGTTTGACAGAATTTCAGCGAATTTCCAATAAGGTTCTGAAAGAGTTGGACCATTTGTCCTCCATCGGCAATAATAATGGGAAGATCATCATTGGTTATCAGGGCATTCTGTTCTTTTATTTTAATATTCAGATTATTGATGGTCTGCCCGAGGACGTTTTGCATATCTGTTACAGATAATTTTTTCCCTTTTGTTTCTATTCTTGAATATTCAAGAAGGTCATTAATAAGATTCTGCATCCGGAGCGCGCCATCAACAGCAAACTGAATGAATTCATTTGCTTCGGTATCCAGTTTTTCCTTGTATCTTATTGCGAGCAACTGTGTAAAGCTGGATACCATACGCAATGGCTCCTGAAGGTCATGTGAGGCAACATATGCAAACTGTTCAAGTTCCCTGTTTGAGCGGGTGAGATCTTCGTTTAATCTGAAAAGTGCCTGTTCTGCTCCTTTTTTCATTTCCGTTATGTCGAAGCATACACCTGTCATTTTAACAGCCTTTCCATTATTATCCTTTTCAATCAGGGCTTTTGCACTGATATGATTAAATCCGTCTCTTTGATTCCTTATCCTGAATACTGTATCAAACTGAACATCTTCTTCCAGTGTATCATGAACAGCTTTTCTGAAATGAGGAACATCTTCTTCAAATATCATCTTTTCAAAATCTTCATATTTTTTTCTGATGGCATCCGGTTTCATTCCGAACATTTTATCTATTCTTTCATCCCACTCAAATTCATCTGATCGTATGTTCCATTCCCATATTCCGATTTGGGCGTTTTCAAGTGCCAGATCGAGTTTTTCTTTTGAATCAATCACATCCTGTTCAGCCTTAATCCTCTCAGTTATATCATTCCCCTGTGCAATTGTCGATAAAATTGTCTTATTATCAGTATCATAAATGTTTGCTGAATTCCAGAGAACTGTTCTGATCTCATTGTTTTTGGTAAGAATAGGAATTTCAATAGTCTGCCAGTTCTCCGTTAATGATCGTTTGATTTTTTTATTTGACTGCCCTAAAGACTCTTTTGGGAAAAGAATTTCAAGCTTTTTGCCGATCACTTCGCCCGACAGGAAACCAGTTAAATGCTCAAATGCATGGTTGAAAAGTATTATTTCGGTTTCCTTATTCCAAACGATAATAGGTGCATTGGCATAATTAATCAGGTTTTCCAGGTAGTTCTTTGTACTTCGTAATTCCTTTTCTGCAAGAATACGGGGTGTGATATTTTCGAGAATAACGGCAAAAAGCCCTTTTTTAGGGGAGAATGCACTTACTCTGAAATAACCTTTGAGGTCAGAATAATAATTTTCAATATCAATGCTTTCTCCGGTCAGCGCTACCTTGCCATAAGCGTCGATCCAGAATTTTTCCGTGCCCGGCAAAATTTCGGATACTCTTTTCCCGAGAATATTTTCGGCCTTTAGTCCGGTATGTTTTTCAAAAGCCGGATTAATACTAAGGAAAATATAATCGGAGGGATTACCCTTTTTATCCACAACTATCTCGTTTAAGGCAAATCCCTCAATCATCTTTTCAAATAAGATCCGGTATTTCTCTTCGCTTTCCTTTATAGTCTTTGCAGCTTCTCTTTCAGATTCAGTGAGTCTGATATATGAAATTCCATAGGCAAGATCATTAGCCAGTTCAGAAAGCAACTTTATTTCAGCATCTGAAAAAGCATCGGGTTCGTTGGAATAGATGGAAATTGCGCCAAGAGGTTTAGAATCTGAAATAAGTGGTAAAACCACAGAAGATCTATACCCTCTTTCAATAGCTTGTTCTCTCCAGGGTTCAAATGCAGGGTCGGTAAGCATATTCAGACAAACCGATGGTCTCCCGGTTCTGATTGCCATACCTGTAGGTCCTCTGCCTCGTTCTGAATCATCCCAGGTAATATTCATTTGATCAATATAGCCGCCGTCAAATCCGGCATATGCGACAGGTATGACACTTTTTTGTTCGTCATTCAGTGCAAAACCTATCCATACCATAGCATGTCCGCAATCTTCAGTAATGATTTTGCAGACTTTATTAAGATAATGTGATTCATTGTCAGAATGCATCATAGCCTGACTGCTCTTACTCAACGAATTCAGATTCCGGTTGAGTTGTGCCAGTTCTTCCTGTGCTTTTTTGTTCTCGGTGATATCAATAGATGCTGTTAAGTATGATGGTTCACCTCCTGAAGTGATTGTACGTATTGAAGCCATTATCCAGAAAAGAGTACCATCTGACTTTCTGACTTTTAGCTCAGTATTATTTATGAAACCGGTCTCCCTTAAATTTTTGCCGAGGGCTTTACGGTCTTCATACCGGAAAAAAATATCAGGCTGTTCTCTGCCAATAAGTTCACCTTTCCCGAACCCGAATGTCCTATTGAAAGCATCATTTGTAAATCTTACGGTTGAATCACTTATTCGTGTAATTGTTATTTGTACAGGGAGGGCTTCTGCAATGGTTCTGAACCTTTCCTCGCTTGATCGAAGGGCCTCCTCCATGATTTGTCGTTTACGGTCTACCTGATCAATCGATCTTGCGGTCAGCCATACTAGGATAAGGAAGCAAATTGAATATGTAATAGCGACCAGAACAACTCCTTCTTCAGATTTAAAAAAACCTGCCCTTTCACCATTAATATGCAGCCATCCGATAACTACAGGTATAACCATAAGAGGTAAAATAAGTTCCCTTGCAATAATTCCTCCGGTATAACTGGAAGTAAATATTCTTAAAAGCCAGGTATCGGGTCTCATCATCAGAACTGCGATACAGATAGCAAAAAAGCCTATAGCGGTATTCAGAGCTGTTGGCATCTTATCCAGATCGGCTGAAGAATAAACACCTAGCATATAACTTGCAATAACAAAGTAACTTATAAGAGTGACCGGGATAATAAGGATATGTGCCATACCAGATCTCTTGCCCTGGTTATTTTCCAGAAGGAAAATAATGCACCCGAGCAGAAAAATTTTTATTGCAGATAAAAATGCCATTCGTGCAGGTATGGCAAGAAAAAATTTCAGGAATGATACTCCTGTCAGAGCTGATTCATGGCCCACTGCAAGTCTATATACATAAGAATATATAGTCATAATACCAATGAACAATATAAAGCTTGCAAGTAAACCGGACACAGTTTTCCTGACAAATAACAGTATATTACTCTGCAAAAGGATAAGTGATATTCCTGCCATAATAAAACAGCTTGCTGTAATCACCTTCATTGGCATCCAGTTCGGTAGAACACTTTTAAAGAGAGTTACGTTGAATATCCATCCGGCCAGATCAAGGAAGCTTAATATGAATACCGTGATAATTGCAATCCAGACAGTTATCCTAAAAGGACGAGGTAAATCAAGCGAATTCCGGTCAAGCTTTGTATCTATTTCATTATTCTTTACAGCCATAACACAATGTAGATACTTCAAATGTAATTATTATTCCACAAAATAAACAGAAATTTATATACAGTGCCATTTAGCTATATTTAATTGTACCGGACGACAAACAAATTCTTCCGTCTGTTTGTTGTTAATTACACAGGACTATTCCTGTTAAACTTAATTTTTTAACTCTTCAGATCTCTCTGTGGAACTGCATGAATTCTAATCATTTATTCATTAATGAATAGATGTTTCATACAATATAAAGTAGTATTAACGGGAATGATAACCATCTTCCGGAACGATGATTTTGGTTTGGCAGGAAGATATTTATTGATAAATGACGAGTTTTAGCTTTAATTTTTAATTAACTTGCAGGTATATACGATTTAAGGTGTTTTGCACAGTTTAATCATGCGATTCAGGTAGTTGCTGATTGACTGCACCATTTCAGAATTATTAAACAACTGCAAAAAGAGACAGGATATAAAAATCTGATGCTATGAAAATATTGCTTGTTGAAGATGATCCCAAAATTTCATCGTTTGTCAGAATTGGATTGGAGAGTAACGATTGTACTGTTGATATTGCTTATGACAGTATGACAGGGGAGAAGTTTGCATTGTCCAAAAAGTACGATGTTATTATTCTTGATGTGGTTATCCCTGGTATATCAGGATTTGAACTTTGCAAAAAGATCCGGAATAATAATATTCTGACACCGGTATTGATGCTGACATCCCTTGATGCGGTTGAAGATAAGCTCACAGGTTTTGAGAACGGAGCTGACGATTATCTGATCAAGCCATTTAGTTTTCAGGAACTGCTGGCTCGAATTAAAGCCCTGAACAGAAGGAACAGGGATGAAATTGTAAATCCTGTTTTAAAAGTGCTCGATCTGGAAATCGATTCAATAGCAAGAAAAGTTACACGAAACAATAAAGTAATAAACCTCACTGCAACCGAATATAAAATCCTGGAATTATTGTTAAGTAACAAGGGAAAGGTATTTGACAGGATAGTTATTGCTGAAAAAATATGGGGATTTTCTTTTAATTCAGGGACTAACGTAATTGATGTTCATATCAATTCCCTGAGAAAGAAGGTTGATAAAGATTTCCCCCAGAAACTTATCCAGACTAAAAAGGGATTCGGGTATGTATTGAGCGAAGAGGCCCTGGATCTGAATTAAATTAGTGAGATTACATAAACCAGCTCCTTTCATCGTTACCAGATTCTGCAATACTGATCATAAGGGAGCGTCTAAAGAGTTCCCGGATTCTGTATAGCAGGATAATATTTTATGCATGTTCACCTGATGGTTCCGCGTATAGTTTTTTCCGATATAAAAAATCCCAAAAGATTAAATTTCTTAACCTAAATTTAATCAGACTTTAATGCACTTTTAACTGGATTGGAAATTTCTCTCTATACTTTTGAATTAGCAGGCCGTTGAAACGGACTATGGATCAACTTATTGCAATACAGATCAATAGCTAATTCCTGAACACTGTTTACTCCGGTTCATATTCCTGCGATACAAAAACTTCATATTTATGATAATATTCTCATGAAGATTTTTCTAAATAAAATGATATGCCGTGGTACCCGATTCTTCATTCTTATAGAACTGGATAGACTAGGACTGAATTTCACATCCCTTGAATCCGGTGAAGTTGAAATTGAGAGAGATATTACAGTGAAAGAAATAAGATCTCTGGATGATTCACTAAGTAAATACGGACTAGAACTGGTACTCAGAAACAGCAGGATAATATATGGAGTACGGGAAGCAGTTCTGGACCTTGCAATTATACATTCAGATCTCAGGGAAAGCCTTTCTTCTATTCTTTCAGAGAAGACAGAATACAATAATACTCTCCTGAATAAAGGTTTTAACGTACAAGCCGGTTCCTCTGTTGAAAAATACTTTATTGTTAAGAAGCTGGAAAGAATAAAACTAATTCAGTCCAAATTGTCAGATTTATTGAGTATTACTAATTCTGAAATTCATCAAAATGATATATATGATCTTAAAACTTAACAGTTAATGACGGTATATCCGGCTTCATAGAATATTCCAAAGGCAGTGACCAATATGTTATCCGGAAAATCGTCGGGAGTACTGAAAAATGTTAAGCTTTATAAGTGTGTATTTGACCATATTATATATGATAATATGAGAAATGTTGATTAATAATGGGTAAGATAAGTCTGGTTGTTGAGATTCATCAACCAATGAGATTGCGAACATACAGATTTTCAGAAATAATGGATAATCATTATTATTATGATGATTATGAAAATGAATACTTAATAACAAGAACATCAGAGAAGTCTTATCTTCCTGCTAATAAAATATTGATTGATCTTATAAATTATTTCAAGGGCAGCTTCAAATTGTCATTTATGTTCTCAGGGGTTGTACTGGATCAGTTTGAACTATATGCTCCTGAAATGATCAATAATTTCAGATCGTTTATAAGTACCGGATGTGTTGAATTATTGTCCGGTACATATTCGAATACTTTCAGTTCTTTGATTAACAGCCTGATTTATAAAAACCAGTTGAAGCTGCAAAGAGAGAAGGTGAAGCAATTGTTCGGAAGTGATCCTGTTGCTTTGAGTTTCAGGAAAAAAAGCGATCCGGGTTACATTAAACCCGGTATAAGAATCTTTTCGGATTCCAGAAAGTCTGGCTCTGATGTTTCACTCTTCATTTCTGCTAAAGATCTCTGCAACTGGTCATCTGTATCAGAAAGACTGGTAAAAGTGCTGAATAAAGACAAGGAGAATGAGAGTATAATAACTATTTTTATACCATATTACATATCAGGAAGTTATATGAATTTGTATTCCGGTTTACAGGAATTCCTCGAATCTTTCCCCTCTCTGGTATTGTCAGGATCCGGATATACATTTATCAACCCTTCAGAAGTTGTTAATTTGCTTCCGGTCGGAACAATCGATAACAAGCATAAGAAATTAACCGGATATTCAGGGACAATTCATGGATCAGTTAATAAGATGCAGGCGGATGCTTATGAAAAATTATATTCATTCGATAGGAGTGTTGAAAATTGCAATGATCCTGTTATCAAAAAGGACTGGCTTTATCTTCAATCAGGCGATCATTTCTTTTTTATGAATTCAAGGCTTTACAAGGACAGTGAATCCATTCCTGTGTATATTCCGTATGATTCACCATATTTTGCCTACATAAATTATATGAATGTTTTGAAGGATTTTGCCTGCAGGCTGGGTCCTTTTTAAGTGAAATTCGTATAAATTCAGAACGTTAACTCTTTATATAAGAATTTATATTACTGTCAGGTAAATAACGATTATCATTTCGTAGCGACTTTTGTCGTTAACGGATTTTTTCTTTATACCACCCGGAAGGATATTATTTTTCAACAAATCGACGCATTTCCTGTTTAAGAGATAAATATCATCGATGAGAACGGATACACTTCTTCTGATTATTGATATGCAAAATGATTTTTGTAGAAAAGACGGATCATTGTATGTTAATGGCTCTGAAAAAGATATTATTAGAGCAGGGAAATTTATTAGTGAAAATGAATCAAAAATTGACCATATCATTCTGACTGCAGATAATCATCATGTAGCAGATATTTCACACGCTGTTTTTTGGGAAGACAGAAATGGGAACCCGCCTGCACCATTTACCGTTATAAAGTACAGTGAAGTGGCTGAAGGCAGATGGATGCCTCGCTTTGAGAAACAAAAGGCAGCTGAATATATTAAGAACCTTGAAGTTCAGGATGGATTTCCTCATGTAGTCTGGCCCGAACATTGTATTATAGGATCTCAGGGAGCTGCTATAGCCAATGAGGTTCTTGAACCAGTTAAGGCCTGGTCCAGAAAAGGAAATTATTATGATTTAGTGGTAAAGGGTACCAATCCTCTTACTGAACATTTCGGAGCCTTAAAGGCAAATATACCAATTACCGGCAGTCCTGAAACACAACTCAATACTGACCTTGTGAACAAGCTTAGAGCTTTTGAGAGAATTCTGGTTGTGGGAGAGGCAAAAAGTCATTGTGTCGCTACTACAGTTAAACAGATCATAGATATCGAAGGGCTTGCCAGTAAGCTTATTATTCTTGAAGACTGTATGTCTGTTGTTACCGGATTTGAGACAATAGCCGACCCGATCTTTAACAGAGCCCGTTTAGCCGGGGCTCAATTCACGTTAAGCACAAAACTAATACTGTGACCTAACATTTAATCCTGGTTCTCATGCAAGTACTTACCGGATCCTGTACATTATTCTGACAACGATATATATGAACGCCATTCAAAAGCTTTGTTCCTGATACAGTTTTATATTCAATTCAGGTAATGTGCAAAATAATGAAGATATTCTGCCAAAAGGTTAAGTTTATTTTTAAACAATGGTAACTTTACAGGTGACTGTATTTGCACATTGCATCTGCACGAAAAGGATCAGGTATTCAGGATAATACTTACCAGATAAGCTTTTTACACTTAAGTTTAAAAGCGAGGTGAATTACCGCTATTTACGTGCTTCTCTCGGTATTGTAAAAAAGAAAGTTGATCCCTTCCCATATTCAGATTCAACCCATATCCTGCCCCCATGCCGCTCAACGATCCTTTTGCAGATAGCCAGACCAATACCTGTACCTTCATATTCTCCTTTAGGAAAAAGTCTCTGAAAGATCAAAAAAATTTTTTCATAATAAACCGGTTCAATTCCAATACCTTCGTCGCGGACTGAAAAAACAAATTGAGCTTTCTCAGCCCTGCAGGAAATAAATATTTTTGATGATTCAGGACTGAATTTAATGGCATTACTTATCAGGTTCTGCATAAGCTGAACCATCTGGGTTGCATCAGCCGTAATAAATGGGAGATCTTCTGTAACCAATTGTATTTTACTTTGCTGTAACTTGAATTTAAGGTCATTACATGCCTGTTCCAATACAGAGTTCATATTAACGGTAACGAAACCTTTTCCTCTGGTCTGAATCCTTGAGTATGAAAGTAACCCGTTTATCAGTTCATACATCCTGTTAGCTCCTTCAACAGCATACTGAATATATTCCCGGCCATCATTATCCAGTTTATCTTTATACTTAACCGAAAGGAGCTGAGTAAAGCTTGAAACCATTCGCAATGGTTCCTGAAGATCGTGCGATGCAACATAAGCGAATTGTTCAAGTTCTTTGTTGGATCGCAGTAATTCTTCGTTAAGAGCCATCATCAGCTGCTCAGTGCCTTCCCTCATACCCGTAACATCAAAACTTACCCCGGCAAAGCTGACCGGTTTTCCTTCAGCATCTTTATTCACAATTGCCTTTGTACTGATATATTTTGGTTTTCCTTTTTCAGTTTTGGTCCTGAAAATTGTTTCAAACGGAAAACCTTTGTCCAATGTATTGTTTATTGCTTTCTGCAAGTGAAGTATGTCTTCATCATGCACTAAATTTTCAAATGATTTAAAGGTATTGTCAAATGTACCCGGTTCCAGATCGAACATCTTTTCCATTCTTTCATCCATAATCAAATGGTCATCAACAAGATTCCATTCCCATATGCCTATGTTGCCATTTTCGAGGGCCATATTAAGTTTTTCCCTTGCCTCCTGTAACTTGATTTCAGCATTCTTATTCCCGGTTATATCAGTACTGTAAGTTACCACGTTTGTAACTTCGCTGTCTTTGAAAACAGGGAAAAAATTATGACGGAAATAAATTCCATCACGTTCATCTTCAAATTGAAGCGGCATGCCGGTTTTGAAAACTTCATCAAGCCTGGCCTGTCTCCTGTCAGCCTCTTTGATATTCATAAATTCTGAAAAATTATGCCCGATAAGATCTTTTTCAGCACTGATCTCTAATCTTTTATATCCAGTCAGGTTAGAAAGAGAGATTTTACCATCCCTGTCAAACATGTATATAGATTCCTGGGTTGCATTTAATACTGACCACAAAGTTGTCTCACTCTTCCTTAGTGCCTCCTCGGTTTTTTTCATTTCAGTAATATCAGTGCCAATGGCTATGTGACCGGACCTTTTGCCATTTTTATCAAACAAAGCCTTATTATGCCATTCGATCCATACCCTGTCGCCATTCTTTTTTATATTTTCATTGATATTTAATGAATATTTATCAGGATCTTCATAAATATTTTCAACCAGTTTATTCAGGTCTCTTCCTGTACTTTCTATTTGAGGTATTATGGTTTCCGTTGCTGGTTTTCCTATTAATTCTTCATCGCTATAACCGAAAAATGTTTGTGCAAATTCATTGACAAATACTATCCTTCCTTTTTCATCCAAATTAATAATCAGACTCCTTGCATTGGTCACAAGCTCCTTATATCTTTCTTTACTTTCAATGAGTTCTCTTTCGGTTTTACGGAGCCTGGTAACGTCCTCTACCAGAGACATAACAGAAGACATATTTCCATTATCATCCTTTAGAACAGTATTGTACCATACACATTCTATAATATCTCCGTTTTTTGTATTATTACGGTTTGATGAAACAACTTTGACTTCCTGTCCGCCAGATAGTCTTGTCATGGTTCTTTGTACCAGGGGAATATCTTCCTCGTAGATTATATTCAAAGCATCAATCCGCTTTCCAAGTACTTCATCTTTATTCCACCCGAATATCCGTTCAGCCTCACCGGACCATTGGGTAACAATAAAATCGGATTGCCATTCAATAACAGCAAGGGTAGAGTTTTCAAAATAATATTTCAACTGCTGTTCTCTTTCATGCAATGATTCTTCAATTGATATTTTCCAGATACCTGTTTCACGTACTAATGATATCCCGGCAATGACCATATAAACTTCACCAAGATATTGTGCTGTCCATCCTGTCCATATTAAAATACTTCCGGGATCTTTCCTGGCAATACTGGAGTACAGACTAACTGTAATTAGTACCAGTGCCATAGAATACCAATAATTGAAAGGGGAGTAGCTTTTTTTATTATATTTATTAAGTATGAGCGCAGTTATGGAAAACATTAGGATAGAACCGGAAATGATTGCATATCTGAACATAGATTCACCCTGCCCTTTCATAAAAAGGCCGGGCAAAGATTGTTCAATGACAGGCTTTGCTATAAATGCCACTATAACAATTGCAACTGAATATCCTATTGTAAGCCATAAATCTGCTGCCCTGATACTCCGGGTTTGTCTGGTAAGAAGTACAGCGCCTGAAAGATTGCATATTGCAGACATTCCCATGCAAATGTTATGTACCGAAAATGGTATATTGACTTCAATACTGTCAAAAAATATTCCCGCTAACCCGGAAAAGCCCCAGAATATCACTCCACTTCCAAGAAAAAACAACCATAGCTTACCACGGACCCTAAAACCCCTGCTGATTAAATGTACCGTTATTAATGAACCGAGGACGGTAAAAATGAAACTCAGAGTATTAAAAAGGTTTTCAGGTTCCTTCTCAATATTCTGATTTACAAAACCTAATCCTATAACCGCAATAAGAAATACCGGGATCGGAATCCAGGCAAGGCGGGCAATCGGTTTAAGATTATTAGTAATCATTGGCTTATTACCTACGTTGATATTTAAAGCAAAAATTTGCGAATATCCGAAACTTTACTTTTTTGTTTTAATTCCACAACTGTCACACTTGAACTTTTACCTTAAAAACGGGCTATATAAAATATTGATACCGATCTGACCCAAATATTTCCTTCAGCCATTATATTTACCAAGGTATAAATTTAATAAAATTACTGATTTAACCTGTTATAAATAAAGCTCTGACATCTAAAACATTTGTATTATAATTAATCCTGGATTATTTCAGGGATCAGATACCAGTGATCAGGGACCGGGTACCAAGAATGCGAGATCTGATTATATAAAATACATATTGAAAAGCGATATTAATAATTTGTAAAATAATTATGTTTATTTTTCGTTCTATTCGGTGGAGTTAATGTTCAGATTCATAAAAAATATATTTTTGCTTGAACTTGTTAAGATTTAGAAGAATAATCTAGACCATATTTGTATTACTGATGTCAAAAATTACACATGCATTATATATATGTATATTAGTTACAATTGTTGTTATAACTTTTCTTACTCTGTTATACTTTGGGATACCTTTTTACAGGCTTAATATTGAAGAAAGATTTTATAGTCCTGATTACAACCTTCTGAAACCTAGTGGCATTCTCGGTCATGGTATGGGAATTATCGGTTCACTGCTTATGATTATTGGAGTAGTATCATATATGGCTCGCAAGAGATATAGTTTTTTATCACGGATGGGAATATTAAAATACTGGCTAGAATTTCACATTTTTTTATGTACACTGGGACCGATTTTAGTACTTTAAGGAGTGTTTTGCCTGCCATAGCGATCATCACGGGGAAAAATCTCAGCTTATCCGCTTCGATACGGAAAAGTTTGATCATGCACTTACGGGATATCCTTTGTCTGTGCCTCATGCTAAAAAGCAATGAATTGATTGTCACACTGCCAAATACCTTACAGATCAGAAGATCAGGACACGAAAAGATACATACCTGGGTTAAGCACAATATGCTTAACATATCATGCTGATTATCACCAAAATACTCTTTCCTCAGATTGTCTGAACTGTCATAATAATGAATCTTTTAAACCGGCTACAAGGTTTGATCATTCCAGGACTAAATTTATTATTGAGGTACAAAATGACTAAAAACCTGTCAATCACGGGGTCATACGATGCAAGGAAAAATGTTATCTATTATGAGACATATAAGACATTAATTGACAGTGTTTTTGAAAATGAAATGCGTCAGAGTATAAGGTTACAGACTAATTATCGTATTACCCGGGATATTGTTTTCGGACTTCAGGCAGGTTACCGTTTTATAAAATCCGATTCCCGGCCGACAAGGAATATATATGGCTATCTTACTTACAGCCAGATTCCGGGAATGAATATTTCACTTACCCTTTCCGGTACTTATCTTGAATCAGATTATATTAACGGTAAAGTGTTAGGAGCACTTCTTTCCCGTGATCTGATTAATGGGAAATTCCAAACTTCCATTGGATATAGATATGTTGATTACACATTTCCTGAAAATCTGCAAAAAGTTGTTCAGAATATTGGTGAAATGAATTTATACTGGATTTTCCTTAAGAATATGTCTTTCTCCATAAATTATGAGGCCACCTTTGAGAAAAATGACCTGTATAACAGGCTTTTTCTGCAGGTCAGTAAAAGATTCTGAGCCTCAGAAATTATCAGAACTATACATTTTACTTAGTTATATCATCTCTAAAGAGGATGTAAATTCCTAATAATTAGTGAACAACGACGGCTATAAATTGTTTTCAATGTAAACATCCCGGTATGTATCATAGTGATATTACATTTCAATGAAGCTTACTACCCGGTCAGAAAAAATTATCCAGATTAAATCTAATATTTTGTACTGATGAAATATCGAATTGAAAAGGATTCTCTCGGTGAAATAGAAGTTCCTGCTGAAAAGTACTGGGGGGCTCAGACGCAAAGATCATTAATGTATTTTCCAATTGGACCGGAAGCTTCAATGCCAATCGAAATAATCCATGCTTTTGGTTATATAAAAAAAGCAGCTGCAATTACAAACAATAAATTCGGATTATTGTCCCGCGAAAAAATGAAAACAATTTCATTGGTATGTGATGAAATAATTTCAGGAAAACTCGATAGTCACTTCCCTTTGGTTGTCTGGCAAACCGGTTCAGGGACACATACAAATATGAATTGTAACGAGGTTATTGCAAACCGGGCTAACGAATTACTTGGTATAAAACCTGAAAAAATCTCCGGAAAAGAGAGCATGCTAATTCATCCGCACGATGATGTAAATATGTCCCAGTCGTCAAATGACACTTTTCCTGCCGCAATGAATATTGCAGCTTATACGAAGTTAAGTGAATATACTATACCGCGGATTGAGACGTTGATAAATTCCCTGGAAATGAAATCGGATGAAATGAAAGAGGTTATCAAAACCGGTCGAACGCATCTTATGGATGCAACACCTGTTTCATTCGGACAGGAGTTCTCCGGTTATGTATCTCAGCTGAAGCATGGAATCAAAGCATTAAAGAATACACTACTACATCTTTCAGAGTTAGCTGTCGGAGGGACTGCAGTCGGTACTGGTCTGAACACTCCTGAGGGGTTTTCAGATGAGATTGCACATACTATTTCCAGCCTGACAAAACTGCCCTTCATTTCAGCTGAAAACAAATTCGAATCTCTTGCGGCAAATGATGCAATTGTTGAAACACATGGAGCATTAAAGCAGCTGGCTGTCAGCCTGATGAAAATAGCAAATGATATCAGGTTTTCTGCTTCCGGACCACGGTCAGGAATAGGAGAGTTAACAATCCCAACAAATGAACCCGGGTCCTCTATTATGCCAGGAAAGGTAAATCCTACGCAAACTGAGGCACTGACGATGGTTTGTGTGCAGATTATGGGTAACGATACTACCATTTCCATTGCCGGTTCAAACGGACAATTCGAACTAAATGTTTTTAAGCCGGTTATGATAAACGCTCTGCTTCAGTCTGCTGTACTCATGGCAGATTCCTGTAAAACATTCAACGATCACTGTGTTACTGGTATAAAGCCAAATATGACCAGAATTGCAGACAATCTGAACAATTCTTTGATGCTTGTAACCGCATTAAATCCTCATATAGGATATGAAAAAGCTGCTCAGATTGCAAATAAGGCAAATAGTGAGAATATAACTCTGAAAAATGCTGCTATTGAAACAGGCTTTTTAACCGAAGAACAATTTGATGAGTGGGTAGTACCCGGGAAAATGATATTCCCGAATATTTGATATTACAAATAGCTATTTTTCGTTTGAGAAATAACAGAATTAATTTCTCAGGAATAAAATTGTCACCACCGTGATATCTGATTCAGATATTATGTTATCGTATTGTATTGCTCAGAGGTAGGCCGGGGCATCCGGTCCCACATTAAAGATCAGATCTATAATGCTTAGTCGTGGAATAAAACCTTTTCCGGTATTAAAAACCTGCATGTATACTTTTGCAGGAAACAGCGATTTTACTTTTGGGGAAATTCTATATCTGAAATCTTCATCCCTGTCTTCAACAGGTTCGAATCTTATGGTGTTTGCAGGTATTTTATTAATGTTAAGAATTCTGAGAATTTCCTCAGTCAGATCTGAGTTCAAGTCAAAAAGGAAGGTATGATTTGCAGAAATAATCTTTTCAATCATTTCAAAATAGAATTCAAAATAAGGTGATGAGCTATAAGAAGCAGTCATTGCCCTTAAGTGAACCTGCTGCCATCTTTTGGAATAATCTATCCTGATATCTTTTACTGGTGTTTTATGAAGACTTCCGAGGTAAACCGGAACCGGAAGGAGTTGAGGACCATTCGCCGAGAGAATATAGCATCTGTTCCTGTATGTCTGTTTAATATAATTTTCTTCTCTTTCAATTAATATTTCATCAGCCTGTGAAATTAAAGAGAAATATTCTACAGGGGGAAGGTATGCTGTGGAAACCAGTATTTTACCTGCCATCGGTAAGAAGATCACTTCATCCTGTTTATCATACTTGCAGAGAAACCGGCTCCGAACCCATTATCAATATTCACAACTGTAACACCTGTCGAGCAACTGGTAAGCATAGCAAGCAGTGCAGAAATACCACCAAAGCTGGCGCCATACCCAACACTTGTAGGAACGGCAATCACAGGTATGTCAACCAATCCTCCTACAACGCTGGCAAGTGCACCTTCCATACCTGCTATTACTATAACAACCCTGCAGGTTCTGATTTCCGGAAGTTTATCAACAAGCCTGTGGATTCCGGCAACACCAGCATCATAGATTCTTAAAACATTATTTCCAAGAAGTTCAGCTGTTATTGCTGCTTCTTCAGCAACCGGCATATCGGATGTTCCGGCAGTAATTACAGCAACCTGGCTTAAAGGGGCTTCCGGTTTTTTCCTTTGGACAGAAATAATTCTTGCATCGCGATAATATACTGCATCCTTTGTAGTTTTTTTTACCGCTTCGAACATATCAGAGTTTGCTCTTGTTCCAATTACATTATTCTCCGTCTCCGACATCACCTTGAATATTTTTACAATCTGTTCAATCGATTTTCCTGCACAGTATACTATTTCAGGATATCCGGTACGCAATTCACGGTGATTATCTATCCTGGCAAAACCAAGGTCGGTATACGGAAAATTCTTAAGAGTATCCAGGGCCTCTTCAACACTCGTTTCACCCTTTCTTACATCCTGGAGTAGTTTTTCAATATCCTTAACATTCATATTTCTTTATTTTCCGGGTTTAAGCTGCCTGTCCTGTAACCTTCAAGGTCCAAAGATACATATCTGAATCCAATTTTTTTAAGGTTCGAGATAATATCTTCTCTATCAGGAGTATGTATAATTTTAGACATATAGCCTGGCAGACATTCGATTCTTGCCAGATCTCCGTGCATTCTTACCCTTGTTCCGGGATAGCCTTTTTCAAGAAGCAAATTTTCTGCCTTCTCAATCATACCAAGCATGCCTTCCTTTATTTCAGTATCGTAAGGAATCCTGGTAAGCAGGCAGGCCATTGCAGGTTTGTCCCATATGTCAAGACCATCAATTCGCGACAATTCCCTTATATCTTTTTTGGTAAGACCTGCCTCAAGGAGGGGGCTCCTGATACCCATTTCCTTCAGAGCTTTCATCCCTGGTCTGAACTCACCTGAATCATCAGCATTAGTGCCATCTATTACACTTTTATAATCATTTGAACGTGCAAAATTCAGTAACTCGGTGAAAAGTGTTTTTTTGCACAGGTAACATCTGGTGATCGGGTTATTCCTGATAAGTTCCGGAAAAGCGATGTCAAGTACCTGATGTCTGATACCGTAAGTTTTGGTAAATTCAGCTGCTTCATCAATTTCCCGTGACGGAATATATGGTGTTCTTATCGTCACTGCTATTAATCCTGATTTTCTTATCTTATTAGTCCGGTGTAAAAGAAACGAACTGTCAACTCCCCCGGAGAATGCAACCACCACCGGCCCCATCTCACTCAGAATCGAATTCAGTATTGCCGATTTATTCTGTGTCATTTCTCGCTCCTTTAATATTTATCTTTTTACTCTTTGCATCTTACTTTTTAAACAGTAATGCCACAATATTATTGTACACTTCTTTAATTGGAATATCATTCTCCAAAGCAATTCGTTTGCAATCATCATATTCCGGTTTACACGATACTTCTTCTCCTTTATAGAATGATCGCTTTATATTGACATCCCCGTATATAGTCTTAATTGTTTCAAACTTTCTTATAAGGGTGTCTTTCCTGAAAGTAAATATCCTGATACCCAAGGATGTAGATTCGGAAAAAATTACATTTTTCACAGTATCAGCCAATTCTGTCTCACAAATAATGTTAAGAATTATCCCGGGCCTGCCTTTTTTCATAATGATATTTGACAGATAAACATCGGATGCACCAGCACTAAAAAGTTTATCAGAGATATATTCAAAAAACTCAGGATTCATATCGTCTATGTTACATTCAATCAGAAGTGCATTATGTCCCGATTCCGAAACGGTAATTGTTTCCCCAAGGAAAACCCTGAGAAGGTTCGGGACATCATGGTCATCTTTCTGGCCGACCCCGTATGCTGTTTTCTCAATTTTAAAAGAAAGACCTGTACGAAAGTCGGTTCCAAGAGCCGCCAGGATCGCTGCTCCGGTAGGCGTTGTAGCCTCAAATGCGACACCTCCTTTTTTAACAGGTATTCCTTTAATTATTTCCGCTGTAGCAGGAGCAGGCACAGGAAGTTTGCCATGATCGCAATCAACAAAACCACTTCCGAGTTCAACAGGTGAGACATGGACACCTTCAACTTTTAAGGCGTTAAAACATATTGCTGCTCCTACAATATCAATTATTGAATCTACTGCACCTACTTCATGAAAATGGACACTGTCGATTGATATCCCATGAACTGAAGCTTCTGCAACAGCAATTTTCATGAAAATTTTTAAGCTTAAGTTCTTTACATTATCATCAAGATCAGAGTCATTTATTATCTTTTCAACGTCAGCAAGATGACGGTGGGCATGTTCGTGCCTTGTTTGTCTGACTGTCACTTTTGTTCCATGGATCCCGTGTCTTTGTTCTTTTTCAACAAGCAGATCCCACCCCTGCAGTTTAAGCTTATTTAGTTCATTTACCAGGTACGACCGCTCAATGCCCAGATCAATCATAGCCCCCAAATTCATATCTCCGCTTATACCGGAAAAACAATCATAAGAAATAATTTTCATAATCAGAATAGTGATGAAATTACATTATTTTATAACAACTAAAATCGTAGAATGTTAAGATTACATTTTAAATACCCGTTGTCTTAACTTTTTGTTGCGAATATACTACTTACAATCTTTACGGAATAATAAAAAAAAGTCGTATTTTTCGGCACTTATTATTTAATGCGACTTGAAGGGTATTTTTGTTAATACAATAGAATCGTTATGTCGGATTAACATAAGTATGAAAAGTTGAGTTTATTCCGGTCTCAGGATCCTGTTGAACTTAATATTGAAAATTTAATTGTATGAGAAGAAGGCACTTTCTTAAAACATCAGTAGGAGCAGGATTAGCTGCAGGAGCAGCTTTAAGCATGGGGGGGTATGACAAACTTTGGGCAAAAGGACCTTCTGCAGCTAAATATGATATGGTCGCAGTTATGGGGGGAAATCCGGATGCAATGTTCGACCTTGGAATACAGGAACTGGGAGGAATGAGCACCTTTGTTCAAAAGGGTCAGAAAGTGCTGATTAAGCCCAATATAGGGTGGGATGTGATTCCGGAACTTGCAGCAACCACGAATCCTCTTCTGGTAAAAAGAATTATTGAACATTGTTTTAAAGCAGGGGCTAAAGAGGTTTACGTATTCGACCACACGTGTGATAACTGGGTAAATTGTTATAAGAATTCAGGGATAGAAAAGGCGGCCAAAGCTGCCGGAGCTAAAGTTGTACCAGCTAATTCTGAAAGTTATTATCAGCAGATTGATATCCCGGGAGGTGTAAAGCTTCAGAGTGCAAAGGTGCATCAGCTTTTACTTGAAACTGATGTCTTCATTAATGTTCCCATTTTAAAGGATCATAATTCAACCCGGATGACCTGTTGTCTGAAAAATTCAATGGGGTTGGTCTGGGACAGAGGATATTGGCACTCAAACAATCTTAATCAATGTATAGCTGATTACGCTCTTTATGAAAAGAAACCGGCTCTCAATGTAATAGATTGTTTCAATGTGATGGTTAAGCATGGTCCGCAGGGAGTCTCCAAAGAAGATATTGTGGCAATGAAGTCGCAGATACTTACTACCGATTGGGTGGCGGGTGACGCAGCAGCTGCCAGAATGCTGGGTGTTGCGGTCGAAAAAATTGAATATATTCCGATTGCCAATAAAATGGGACTGGGTAACATGAACCTGGATTCCCTGAATATTAAGAGAATTAAAATGTAATACCTGATGAGGTCACCTGCTCTACGGAGAATACGGATAGTATTTTCAGCACTGGTTTTTATTTGTTTCTTTCTGGTATTTGTTGACTTCAAATCACTTGTTCCGACCAGCTATACTAATGTATTGCTGTTTCTACAGTTCGTACCATCAGCTATAAAGTTTTATAACCTCGAAACATTTGCAGCAAGCGGTTTCCTTGTTGTGCTGGTTCTCACTCTGATGACAGGGAGGACCTATTGTTCATTTCTCTGTCCGCTGGGTATCGGGCAGGATCTTTTCAGCAGGATTGGGGGAAGGTTTAAAAAGAAATTCAGAAGATATGGGTATAAAAAGCCGTTCACAATACTGAGATATTCCATTCTGGCTATAACCTTGATAGTGACAATGATATGGGGTATATATTTGGTTACGCTTCTTGATCCCTATAGTATTTTTGGCAGATTTATGACATATTTTGCTAAACCCGTTGTCTTGCTTATAAATAATTTTCTGGCCGGAATATTAGGGAAATTTGATATATATACACTTAGCAATGTTCCTGTTAAAGGATTTACGCTTGTCTCATATTCTATTCCTGCCGCATTTTTCATTCTTGTAGGTGTCCTTTCTTTTACAAAAGGACGCCATTACTGTAATACAATCTGTCCTGTCGGAACACTGTTAGGCCTTCTGTCCAAAATTTCGATAATCAGAATTAAATTTGATGAAAAGGCCTGCACAAGATGCGGCAGATGTGCAATGAAATGCAAAGCTTCCTGTATAGACTTCCTTAAGCATGATATTGATGTTACAAGGTGTGTTGATTGTTTTAACTGTATCTACACATGTCAGGATAATGCTCTTTCATATGGATTTGTAAGTTTTAAAAAGAAGGAACATGAAACAGATGAAAGCAAACGAAAGTTTGTTGTAGGTTCCGCTCTTATGCTGCTTGGTTTGTCGCACGCTGCAAATGCACAGGACAAAACAGTTCCCAAACCAAAAAAAGATTCAACTGTAAAGGAAAATAAAACCTTCCCTGTTTGCCCTCCAGGAGGAGTTACAATTGCGGATTTTAATAATGATTGCATTGCCTGTTCACTTTGTATAAATGCCTGCCCGAACGGCGTTTTGCAGCCTGCATTCAAACAGTATGGAATTACTGGTATGATGCAACCTGTAATGAATTATCACAGAAGCTTCTGTACCTATAATTGCACAATCTGTACTGAAGTTTGTCCGACAAATGCTCTTAGTCCCCTGGTACTTGAAGCAAAAAAGCTTACCCAGATTGGTAAAGCAAAATTTATTAAGGATAATTGCATTGTAAAAACAGAAAAAACAGCCTGCGGAGCCTGCTCCGAAAGTTGTCCTACAAAAGCAGTTCATATGATTCCTTATGAGGGAAATCTGGTAATTCCTGAAGTTACGGAAGATATCTGTATTGGATGCGGTCATTGTGAATATGCCTGCCCGACAGTACCCTACAAAGCAATTTTTGTTGACGGAAATCCTGTTCATACTGCTGCTAAAAAACCTGAGAATGTCCAGTCGGAAATTAAACCTCCTGTAGAATTTCCATTCTAGAAATATCTGTTTCAATAATCCTGAAAACATGATATTTGTCGCATCATGATTCCGGTAAAAAGTTAAATTTGTTGAATTAACTTAACATATTCATATGAAACCTTCACATATTGAACATATTGGAATTGCTGTTGCTAATCTTGAAGATGCGATCAGTTTTTATGAAAATGTCATAGGTCTCACATGTTATAAAATTGAAGAGGTACCTGATCAGAAAGTAAAAACTGCCTTTTTTCTTGTTGGACAAACTAAAATCGAGTTGCTTGAATCTACAGATACTGAAGGACCGATTGGTAAATTCATAACAAAGAGGGGTGAGGGTATTCATCATATTGCATTTTCTGTTGAGGGTATTGAACAAAAACTGGTACATGCATCAAATCTTGGAGTAAAACTGATTGACCAGACCGCCAGAAAAGGTGCGGATGGACTTGATATCGCCTTTCTGCATCCGGGAACAACCCATGGTGTCCTTATTGAACTTTGTGAAAATAAAAATTCCGAATTCTGAAAATTCATTAAAAGGGAAAAATAGAAAAAGTATTAATTGATCAATCAATATGAAATGCACCTGCAGTACACCGGTGAAAAAAAGACCCTTGATCAGCATGCAAGAAAACATGACCGTAATGGAAAGGATAGCAATCTTTCCCCGCTCAGGGAAGTATTAAACCTCCTTTTTATCAATGCAATAGCTTATAATATCTCAGGTGTAGCCGGTTCTTCTAAAGCTGCAGGTATTGTTCCGGGATTTACAGAATAAAATTCCGTAATTTTGTTTAGTAAATTATGTGACAAATATTATGAAACCTCAGATAGCTATATCAGGTAATAAAGGACCCAAGGTTAGATCCGATTGCGAAATTTCTCTGGAACTTAAACCGGATAACGGAGTACAAATCGAGCTTGTTTCCAGGGTAAAAGCGCTTTATGGCGAATCAATAAAAACCCTTGTCCTTAAAGTATTGAGTTTCTTTGGTGTACAAAATGCAGTGGTTAAAATAGATGACTCTGGCGCTCTTCCTTTTGTTATAGTTGCACGTCTCGAATCTTCAGTTAAAAAGCTGATAGATACAGATCTTGAATACCTGCCTGATCTTATAAATGAAAATAAATATTCCACAAGTCGCAACCGGTTCCGCTTCACACGTTTATATCTGCCAGGGAATCTCCCTGGTCTGATGATCAATGCCGGTCTGCATTCAGCTGACGGCATTATACTTGATCTCGAGGACTCCGTAGCTCCTGATAGAAAAGATGAGGCCAGGTTACTTGTAAGGAATGCACTTCGTCAGATCGACTTTCACGGTGCTGAGAGGATGGTCAGAATAAATCAGGGAGAACGAGGATTGAAAGACCTTAGCTTTGTCATCCCGCATAATGTGAATCTTATTCTTATTCCGAAATGTGACAGAGCTGATAATATTAAAAAAATAGAAATTGAGATATCAGCAATTCAAAAGAAGTTTAATCTTAAAAACAGGGTTTTCCTCATGCCTGTTATTGAAACTGCCCTGGGCATCGAAAATTCCTTTGAGATCGCAAGATCTTCTGAAAATATTGTAGCAATGGCCATAGGGCTTGAAGACTATACTGCAGATCTGGGTGTTCAGCGAACCCTTCAGGGAAAGGAATCTTTTTATGCGAGGACAAGGCTTATTGTTGCTGCTAAGGCTGCCGGAATTCAACCGATTGATTCTGTTTTTTCCGATGTAGGTGACCTGGATGCATTAAAAGAAAATGTGCTGGAATCAAAAGCATTGGGATTTGAGGGTATGGGGTGTATTCATCCGCGGCAGATACCGGTGATACGGCAGGGATTTTTTCCTGATGAATCGGAAATAGAAAAATCCAAGATGATAGTGCGCGCTTTTGAAACAGCCAGATCTGAAGGACTCGGAGTTGTGACACTGGGATCAAAAATGATTGATCAACCTGTGGTGGCAAGAGCCCAAAAAACAGTCGATCTGGCGGTTCAGCTGGGCCTTATACCTGGAAACTGGACTGATGAAAAACATGCAGTTTAGATTTAAGTACAAATAAATACCAAATGGCTATCAAAACTGTAATAAATGCAGCTGGCAGATTAGTCCCGCTTGAAATAAATGGTCAGCAGGTCATCCCCTTTAAGGGAGTTGGAAAACATAAGCCGGAAGGAAGAAAATATTCTCCTCCAATACCATCATGTTCTGATTATCCTGACGACGGTAATAAGGTAGTCAGTTCACTTGAGGAAGCTTTACAAAAATGCGGTCTTAAGGATGGCATGACCATTTCCACACATCATCACCTCAGGGATGGTGACCTTATCAGCAATAGAGTTTTTGAATTGGCTTCCGGAATGGGTGTAAGAGATCTTGTATGGTTCCCCTCTGCATCTTTCCCCTGTAATGATATTGTAATAAAATATCTTGATAACGGGACAATAAACAGAATAGAGGGAAGTATGAACGGTCCCCTCGGCAGATATGTTTCAGAAGGTCGAATGAAGGGAACAGCAGTTCTTCGGTCACATGGCGGACGGGTACAGGCTATTCAGGATGGTGAGGTTAAAATTGATATCGCAGTTCTTGCAGCACCCACTGCTGATTCATTTGGAAATGCCAAAGGAACAGGAGGTTCATCTGCCTGTGGTGTTATCGGCTATGCAAAAGCCGATTTTATGTACGCTGATAAAGTAATAGTCGTAACTGATAATCTGATTGATATGCCATGCTTCCCGATGGAAATCGAAGGTAATTATGTTGATTATGTTGTGGTGGTTGATAAGATAGGCATTCCTGAAAAAATTGTTTCAGGTACAACTCAGATAACTAAGAGTCCAGACAGATTATTAATAGCTGAATTAACCGCACGGTTTCTGGAAAAGTCGGGTATTTTAAAGGATGGAGTTACGTTACAGGCAGGAGCGGGTGGCACATCACTGGCCATTGCTGTTTTCATTCATAAGATTCTGAAAAGAAACGGATGGAAATCAAAGTTCGGGTTTGGAGGCAGCACAAAGTACATGGTTAATATGCTTGAAGAGGGTCAGATGGGATATATCCTTGATGCACAAGCATTTGATCTTGATGCGGTAGCTTCAATAGTAAATAATCCCAAACATGTGGCTTATCCTGTTTTCAATGCCTATAACTATCATTCAAAGGGAAACCTCACAAGTATGATGGATATTATGATACTTGGAGCAACAGAAATAGATTTAAATTTTAACGCAAATGTAGTAACCCATTCTGATGGTTGTCTTCTGCACGGGATTGGAGGGTGGCAGAATTGTCTTAATGCCAGGAATGTTATTCTACCGGTGCCTTTATTCCGCGATCGAATACCTGTTATTGTTGATGAGGTGACAACCTTATGCGGTCCGGGTGAACTCATCGATGTCGTTATTACTGAACGAGGCATAGCTGTCAATCCTCTCCGGAAAGATATACTTGATAGCCTGAAGAACAGCGGACTTCCCCTTAAAACCATAAGGGAACTCAGGGATGAAGCTGAAAAAATATGTGGTAAACCACAAAAACCACTGTTTGACGACGATATTGTTGCCGCAATAAAGTGGGTCGATGGAACTGTAATTGATGTAGTAAGAAAATTAAAAACTGATAGTTAATCTTATGGGAAGATATAAATGCTCAGTATGCGGGTATATTTATGATCCGGCAGAGGGTGATATTTCAGGTGGGATTGAACCCGGTGTTCAATTTATGGACCTTCCTGCTGACTACATCTGTCCTGTATGTGGGGCAGGAAAAGATGAGTTTCAGGAATACGATTAGAAAGGTAGTTTAAAGATAAATTAAAGGTTGCTATTTATTCACAGGCATACTTGTCACAACATCAATAAGCAAATCCCAGAACATCTGGGCTGTATTGATTTCTATCATCTCCTCAGGGGTATGAGCCCCTTTTATGGTGGGTCCGAAAGATATCATGTCGATACCCTTTTTCTTCTCATATATTAAACCACATTCAAGGCCAGCATGGATTGCCCTTACCAGGGGTTCTTTGCGGAATAACTTAACATACGAACTTCGGGTTATATTTAAGATCTCCGATGTAAGATTTGGTTTCCATCCTGGATATCCGTCAGACTGAGTCACTTCTCCACCTGCAAGTTTCAGACATGATTCAACCATTGATGCCGTATCATACTTTGATGATTCTACAGAACTTCTCTGGGTTGTTATTATCTTAATTTTATTATCACCATAGAATTTTGCTGAAGCAAGGTTTGTTGAGGTCTCAACAAGATCATCCATCTCTTTTGACCAGGCAATCACGCCATGCGGACAACATGATAAGGCGTTGAGAAATTTTTTCTGATTATCTTTATCCATAACAAAATGTGGAAGATCCTCATTCTTTGACGATATTTTCAGGTCTTTCTCCAGATCACCATATTCATCGGCAATGGTTATGTAAAAGTTATCAATCAGGGATTTTACCAGTTTGTCATTGTTTTGTCCAACCACGATAGTTGAAAAAGCTTCGCGTGGAATTGCATTTCTCAGATTACCGGCATCAAAATTGGCTAACGAGATTTCTAACTGGGCTGAAATGGTCCGGAGCAGCCTGTTCATTATCTTTACAGAGTTGCCATAACCTTTATGAATCTCATCGCCTGAGTGTCCCCCATGCAAGCCTGTAACTGAGATACTTATCGCACATTGTCCACTCTCAACAGGAACCGGTTGGTAGGTTAATGTTCCTTCTGTATCTATGCCTCCTGCGCAGCCAATAAAAAGAATCCCTTCATCCTCTGAATCGAGGTTTAACAAGGTTCTTCCTGTAAAAAATTCCGGTTTGAGATTGATTGCACCTGTCATACCTGATTCTTCATCTACAGTAAAAAGGCATTCAATTTTCCCGGCCTTAAGGTTCTGATCCGTAAGTATTGCCATCTGGGATGCAATTCCTATTCCATCATCGGCACCGAGAGTTGTTCCTGTTGCTGAAACCCAGCCATTCTTCACAACAGGAACTATCGGATCAGTTGCCCAGTTATGAGGATAATCAGCATTTTTTTCTCCAACCATGTCCATATGACATTGTAGAACAACAGTTTTCCGGTTCTCCATTCCGGGAGCGGGGGGTTTTATTATAAGAATATTACCAATTTCATCTTCCCTCGATTCAAGATTGTTCTTTCCGGCAAAATCAAGCAGGTATTTTCGGATCTTACCCTCATTCTTTGAAAGGCGAGGTATTTTGCATATTTCTTCAAAGTACGTCCAGATTGAAGAAGGACTCAAATGACTTAAAGTGCTCATAAAATGTATAATAGTAGCTAACCAACTGCAAAACTACTACTTTTTTTCCACTTTTCTTTTAAGGTTTTTAATTTAAGTTGTATTACACTACCTGTTAAATTTTGACTATTTTTACGGGTAACGTCAGATATATTAGGAATTTATAAAATATTTATGGCAAAACGTACTATTATTACACTACCGGGTGACGGGATCGGTGCAATTGTCCTTGACCAGGCTGTAAGGGTCCTTGATGCGGCAGGTTTTAAAGCAGAATATATACATGGTGATATCGGATGGGAATTCTGGTGTAAGGAAGGTAATCCATTACCGCAAAGAACCATTGATCTTATTGCTAAACATAAAATTGCCCTATTTGGTGCCATAACCTCAAAACCCAATGATGAAGCTAAAGCAGAACTTGATCCTGAATTACAGGGAAAGGGATTCGTTTACTCAAGTCCTATTGTAGGTCTGAGACAACATTTCAATCTAGATATATGTGTCAGGCCATGTAAATCCTATAAAGGCAATCCGCTTAATTTTGTAAGAAGAGGAAATGGTAATACAATTAATGAACCATTGATTGATGCTGTAATTTTCCGGCAGAATACTGAAGGATTATATTCGGGTGTTGAATGGACTAATCCGCCGGACCAGGTCTATCAGGCCCTCATGTCACATCCGAAATTTGTCGGAAACTTCGGAAAGGTGCCGGTAGAAGAGATCTCGGTATCAACCAGGATATTTACCAGAAAAGCAACGATCAGAATAATTACAGCTGCATTTGAATATGCCAGAAAATTCGGTTATAAATCAGTAACAGTTTGTGAAAAGCCGAATGTCATAAGGGAGACTTCTGGTCTGATGTGGAAGCTTGCAAGGGAGATACATCAGAGTTCATATGGTGAAATTAAATTACTTAACACAAATATTGATGCACAAATGATGTGGCTTACCAAGAATCCTGAGGATTATGGTGTGATAGTTGCCGGTAATATGTTTGGAGATATTGCTTCAGATGCATTCGCAGGGCTGATAGGCGGGCTGGGTTTTGCATGCAGCGCACAATATTCATCAGACGGGATAGCAGTATTTGAACCTACACATGGTTCAGCACCTAAATATGCCGGATTTGAGGTTTCTATCGTAAACCCGATAGCAATGATCGAATCAGCCTGTATGATGCTCGATTATATCGGAGAGGAGACAATCTCATCCGGTATAAGAAAAGCAATAGCTGCCGTTATTGAAGAAGGAAATGTTCTTACCTATGATATGATGAAGATGAATGGAAGGCCGGAAGTGATTGAGAACGGAGCGGCGTCAACATCAGGAATGACTGATGCGATCATAAGCAAATTAAATTAATCAGGAATGTCAACATGACAGAACAAGTGATGAAACTATGGCCTGAGCTTGAGTGGATTAAAGATTTTCCGCTCAGGGAAAAAACTGCCAGAACGTGGGAACTGGCACTGGAGAGGAGCATTCTTTCAGTCAGTGATCTGGAAAAGATTCCGTTTACTCTTTTATGCGGTCCGGACCTTAAAGTGAGTTTCATGGCTCACAAGAGATGCGTGGTCCATGTTGCCAGGGCAAGCGGGGAGAAGATGAATGAATTCCTTGGTTCAGACCTGACTGTTAATATGGATATTCTTATTTCAGGTGCAATACTTGCAGATGTTGGCAAATTACTTGAATATGAGCTAGATAAAAATGGAAACGCTATACAGGGTATATATGGTCAGTATCTTCGGCACCCTTTTTCGGGAGTTTCTCTGGCTGAAGAATGCGGAGTACCTCCTGAAGTTTGCCATATTATTGCAGCTCATGCTCATGAAGGGGATCTGGTAAAAAGAACTACAGAAGCATATATTGTTCATCATGCAGATTTCATGACATTCCTGCCATTTAAAAACAGACTGACCATATAGAATATCAGGACTTCCTTCTCCGCAGGAATGTATTACCAGCGAACAAAAAAATCCGAAGAACAGGAATTCCCCCGATCTTCGGATTAATTATTGGTCTAACTTCCTTATCAGAAGGCAATTCCTAGAGTTACGCCTATTCTGAACCCAAAACCGTCGAAACTTCCAAGATCGAAATTATCTGTAGATCCCGAGTCAACCTTGAGTTTACCAAACGAATAAGCCGGGCCAAGATAGGCCTCCAGAGTTATAATGTCTTTGAGAAGAGTCTGTGCACCAACAACAAGAGCAGCTCCAAAAGCAGAATAGGTAGCTTTATCTGTTGAGTTGTCATCCGTCAGGGAAAAATTTGTATAACGCAATCCGGGAGCCAGATAAATTCCCTTTGGAGCAGGTGATTCAGACAAATAGAATCTTACTTCAGGGGTGAATGCAAATCCACGAAAATTAGTGCTGCCAACTCCAACACCAGTATAAAAGAAACCAAGTTGTCCGCCGGTACTTTCGTTAAAGAGATGCTCATAAGATAACCAATAAGTTTTTACAATTGGGCTGAACAGGTTGGTTTTAAGCACATTTGATTTAGTCTGTGCAAATGCTCCTGAAGTGAAAATGACAAGTAATGAAGCAATAAGGATAAATCTGATTTTTTTCATAGGTTAAGTATTATAGGTTGATAATCTTGTGTAAAACTCATAAAAATGGATTACCCCAATAAATTGATACAAGTAAAAATATATATTTTTTTTTAATGAACTAATAATTAGGATATAAATTAACAGCCTGTTATGTAAGATTCAGCCCCGATGCCAGTATTCAGTTTATTTTATTATTAAGTGTACATGATACACTTAATACAAAATCATAAAAATCTGTTAATAGGTTAAGGTATTATTCATCTTATGTATTGTTAAATTAGGTCAGAGAGCTAATTCTTATTACATAGATATACCTGCAGGTATATACTACCCAATAAATGTAAGATTCTATGAATCAGAGTCTGAAACCAGTTAACCAAGTTTCATTTTCTCTACCTCCTCAATATTCCTTTCATTAGTAACAGCCTTGGCATCAGGTGTATATAGGTAATCTATCAGGTCATGGTACTTATCCATTATTTTTCCTCTTACAATTTTCATTGTTGAGTTCATTAGACCATTGTCTTCGGTGAAACTTTGTTCAAGGATGCCTATGGCAACAGGGAGCCATCTTTGAGGGAACATATTTCCATACCTGCCGTTTGTCCTGTATTCGTTGACTTCATTTTCGATCAGTAAAATCACGGCACGTTTTCCCTCATCAGAGTCAGCGGACAGATTTCGTTCTTCGAGATACAGTTTAAGGGCATGTTGGTTTGGTACCACAAGAGCTACAGTATATGGTTTCTGATTATTATATAACATGCATTGTTCAATGTATTTAGACTGGCTTGACAGAGCTTCTTCAATACCTTCAGGGCTGAACTTTTCACCATCATCAGCGATAAGAAGGCTTTTAAACCTGCCAAGAACATAGAGGAAGCCATCTTCGCTCATATAACCCATATCACCGGTATAAAGCCAGCCGTCACGGATGGCTTCTTTCGTAGCAGCCTCATTCTTCCAGTAGCCGTGCATCACATTACCTCCACGGATAACAATTTCACCTTTCTGTCCTGCTGGTACTTCATTGCCATTGTCATCGCATATTTTCAGGTCCATATTATTTACCAGCACCCCTGATGACCCAAGCTTATGCCTGCTGGTCGAATTGGAAGAAATCACAGGTGAAGCTTCACTCAGGCCATAGCCCTGATACATTGGTATGCCCAGTGCATAAAAAAACCTCTGCAGTTCAATTTCAAGCAGTGCACCGCCACCAATGAAATAATCAAGCTCACCTCCGTATCCCTCGCGTATTTTTTTGAAGAGTATTTTATCATAAATATCCAAAAGTGGCTTTTTCAACCTCTGCATGCCTCTTCCTTTGTTCCAGCCTTCCTTGTTATAGGAGTAGGATATTTTAAGTGCATGATTAAAAAGCATCTCAATAGCAGGCCCTTTTTCTTTTATCCCCTTCTCAATATTTTTCCTGAAATTTTTTGCAATAGCCGGAACACTCATTAGCAGGTTTGGCTTAATCTCTTTCAGGCAGACCGGCAGGTTCCTTAGAGTTTCAATCGGTGTTTTTCCGGTTTTCACCGAGGCAATACTTGCGCCTTTTCCCATAAAGGCGAATATACCGCAGGTATGACCGAAAGAATGATCCCATGGCAGGATAAGGAGAGTTTTATAGAATGAGGGGATATCCATCAGGCTGTAAGCCTGGTATACATTTGAAACATAATTGCCATGAGTAAGTATTATTCCTTTAGGGTCCGCTGTTGTACCGGAAGTATAACAGATATTTGCAAAATCAGCAGGGGAAAGGCTCCTGAACAATTCTTCGAACTTTGCCATATTACCAGGTACATCAAGCCATTCTCTCCCTATTTTTCTGACTTCATTAAAATGGATCTCATTGTCAGAATACTCCTCCTGGGTATCAAAATGAATTATTTTTTCAATTGTTGGACATTCTCCGATAATTTCTTTTAATTTTTGTGCCTGTATTGATGAAACCAGGATCATTCTTGATCCTGAATGTCTGATCCTGAATTTAATTTCATCAGGGTTAAGCTTGACAGAAAGGGGGACATTTACTGCCCCGGTGTATAGAATTCCCATTTCTCCTATGACCCAATTGTTTCGTCCTTCTGAAACAAGACATAATCTGTCTCCCCTTTTAATTCCGAGTTTTATTAACCCTGCTGCAAATTCATATACCTGTTTTCTTGCTTCACCATAGGTGGTACCTTCATATTTATCGTTAGGTTTCTCCCACAGGTAAACATTGCTACTGTACTTTTCAACACTTTCTTCAAAGAATTGTATCAAGGATTTCATTTAATCAGTATTAATGATTTTAGGTTAATTAAATATGCCGAATATACAAAATCCGCAGTATTTAAACATCCGGAAGTAAAATAATCTCATTTGGTTTGGTTTTCAATAATTTGTATCTTTGATTATTGCGTTCTGGAAAGAATGAAATTATTTTATTTAAAATTTAACAGATTATTATGAGACATTTATCTGCTGCTGTTTTAATAGTACTGCTTTTTTCTCTGCCATCGTGTAAGTTGTTCAATTGGAAACGACTCTTTGGAAGAAAAGCTGATACAATGGCTGTATGGCAGGCCGAACAGGCAAATATCAGGTACGCTGATTCAATAAGGAAAATTCACGAAAGGTTAAGTGCTGCAGAGAACTTAAAGATCGATTCTGCACGCAAGGCTGATGAGGAGAGGCTGGCCCGGGAGAACAGATACAAATTTAATATTATTGTTGGAAGCTTTATTACGCCTGAATATGCTAAGTTGTATGCTGAAGACTACAGGAAACAGGGTTATAATGTAAGGATTATCAATATGCCAGGCAGCAAATTTGAACTTGTATCAGCAGAGGCCCATGAAAATTTAAGAACAGCATATGAACGACTGAAAGAATTTCAGGATACTGTTCAGTTCGAAGCCTGGCTGTACACAATAAGATGAAGGTGATATACCTTTTATCATATATTGTGGTCAGGCACTAGCTGTATTTTGAAACAATAAAAGGATTCTAATTTCTGAAGATTGTCTCAACCCGGTCAGGTCCGACCGAGACCATAGTGACAGGTACCCCGGTTTGATTCTCTATAAAGGCTATATAATTCCTGAGCGGATCAGGCAATTTATTAAATTCCTTAATTCCTGAAATATCCTCATCCCATCCCGGTAGTGTGGTATAAACAGGTTCAATAACTGAATCATTGAGGAATGGAATCTCCAGGCATTCTTCTCCGTCAACTTTATAAGATGTACATATTTTAATAGTTTTAAACCCCGACATTACATCAGCTTTTGTCATAAAAAGTTTTGTAACGCCGTTTATCATAATGGAATATTTGAGAGCAGGCAGATCGAGCCATCCACATCGGCGTGGCCTGCCGGTGGTTGATCCAAACTCACGTCCAATATTTCTTAATGTGGTTCCGGTTTCATCGCAAAGCTCAGTAGGGAAGGGTCCGCTTCCTACTCTGGTACAGTATGCTTTGAAAATTCCGAATATCTCTCCGATAAGTTTTGGTGAAATACCTAATCCGGTACACGCACCTGCACTTATTGTATTTGAAGAGGTAACAAAAGGGTATGAACCAAAATCGATATCGAGCATTGTTCCCTGCGCACCTTCTGCCAGTATTCTTTTACCTTCTCCGGAGAGTTTATTCACAAGATATTCGGTATTTACTATTCTGAATTTCTTCAACATCTCGATCCCCTCAAACCATCCATTCTCATACTCTTTAAGATCATAACTGAAATTATAGTTTTTAAGTATATTCAGATGGTTTTTCAGATGAACCTTATATATATCTGTGAAATCTTTGCGTAGTATATCTCCAACTCTCAGTCCGTTACGGGCTGCTTTATCGGTATAAGCCGGCCCGATGCCTTTAAGTGTGGAACCGATTTTGGTATTTCCCTTTTCAGTTTCATATGCTGCATCGAGAATCCTGTGGGTTGGCAGAATGAGGTTTGCCCTGGTTGATATGATCAGTCTTTTTGTCAATTCACTTACACCAGGTCCCAGTGCTTCAATTTCTTTTTTAAATACTGAAGGATCTATCACGACCCCGTTGCCGATAATGTTTATTTTTTCAGGATGAAATATTCCTGAAGGTATCAGGTGAAGTACATGTTTTACATTATTAAACTCGAGAGAATGACCAGCATTTGGTCCACCCTGAAAACGGGCAACGATATCATAGACCGGACTCAGAGCATCAACGATTTTACCCTTTCCCTCATCACCCCACTGCAGACCTAACAATATGTCAATGTTCATGTTATGGATTTTTCATTAATTAAAAAAGTAATTTACAAGGTACAAAAAAAATAAACAAGTCTGAGGGCAGCTGAAAGTTTGTTAATAAATGATTCTGCCATAATCGGTTTGTTATATGGGAGTCTTTTTATTGCCTGATACAGGTAAGGTTAAGGGAGTTGTCAGACGTCACTTTTCAGTCTGCTATTCCTTCTGTAAAAGTTCTTAATATAAAATACCGGGGAAACCAATAAATATCATTTCGAGTTATGGAATCAATTATTTGTTCTCTTCATCCGATTTTCCCTGATAATGACCGTATATATATAAGGAGTGATATTGTGGGGTAAAGTTGTGCAATTCACTGGCCGTATTAATGATCTCGTGGATTCTGGGGTCGCAGAATTCAATTACTTTACCTGTTTCAATGTCAATAAGATGATCATGCTGACCGCACTGGTAGGCCCTTTCGAACTGTGCAATGTTTTTCCCGAACTGATGTTTTATAACCAGGTTACAATCCAGTAAAATTTCAATTGTATTGTATAGTGTGGCACGGCTGACCCTGTAGTTTTTATTCTTCATGAATATGTAAAGCGATTCAATGTCGAAATGTCCTGAACGGGAATATATTTCGTCAAGGATAGCATACCTTTCCGGAGTCTTGCGGTGTCCTTTCTTCTCAAGATATTCCGTGAAGATCTTCTTTACAGTTAACTTGGTATCATCACTAATCATATCTGGTCTAATTTAAAACAGTAACAAAAGTATGCATTTTTCACATATTAAAGGAGAAAGCTTTCCGGATAAAAATTATTTAATAAAGTCTTCTATCCTTTTTACATTTTCAATACCGTTAATATTTGAAATTTTTAATATAAGATTGTTCAGATCCTTTGTATGGTGAACATATAAATCAATAGTCCCTTCAAATATGCCATTTTTAACGGAGATATTGATGTTTGTCATATTTACCTTAAGTTCAGCTGATATAATAGTTGTAATATCATTAACAAGTCCGATCCTGTCAATTCCTGTCATACTAATCCTGGCAAGGAAAGATACTAGTTTATGTATTGCCCATTTTACTGCTATAATTCGATTACCTTCATTTGACATTATTCTGATGGCAACCGGACATTTTGGTTTATGAATTATGATGGCACCTTCAGGTGAATGGTAGCCAATAACCTCATCACCAGGTATTGGATTACAGCATCTGGCTATTTCATAGGATTGTTCGGCATTATCAACATTCTCCCTGAGAAGGAAAGGCACATTGCTATCAATTTTTTCCTGTGTGACACCCGGATCTTTCTTTTCTCTTTTTGATCCTATAAGCTTCAACTCCCAGTATTTTATTACGTTACTCGATGTACTTTTCTTTACAATTTTTTTCAGACTGTCGAGGTTGATTCTGCCATGTCCTATTTCTGAATAAAGTTCGTCCTTACTTAAAGCTTCAAAAGCACTGAGGAGTTTTTTAAGGATTTCGGTATTCAAGGTGAGTCCTATCTCTTTCAGTTTAAGATCAAGGATTTCCATACCTAACTGAATACTGTCTTTTGATTCAGTTTTTAATGCATTTTTAATTGCATCTTTGGCTTTGGATGTTCTTACAAAAGATAGCCATTCTTTATCAGGCTTAGCTATATCCGAAGTTATTATCTCCACCTGGTCACCACTCATGAGAATGGCGTTAATAGGATTTAGCTTATAATTAATTTTTGCCCCGATTGCCTTATTTCCTATCTCTGTATGTATCTCATAAGCAAAATCGAGAGCCGATGCTCCCTTAGGCAGACTTACAAGAAATCCCTTGGGTGTAAATACCATTATTTCTGAAGAGAACAGATTCATTTTGAATTCATCAAGAAACTCAATCGGATCTTCCCGGGGGTTTTCAAGCATAATCCGGATTTTTTTTATCCATTTATCGAGTTCACTCTCCGGAGCCTCATCCCCTTTGTATTTCCAATGTGCGGCATAACCTCTTTCAGCAATCTCGTCCATACGCTTGCTTCTAATCTGAACCTCAACCCATTGACCTTCAGGGCCCATCACTGTCAGATGCAGTGCCTCATAACCATTTGGTTTCGGCCTGCTAACCCAATCACGCAATCTGTCAGGCTTGGGGAGATATGAATCAGTAATTATAGAATAGATATTCCAGCATTGCGTTTTTTCAGGTATTCCGGCTACAGGTTCAAATACAATCCTCACGGCAAGGACGTCATAGATCTCTTCAAACGGAACGTTTTTAGCCTGCATCTTCTTCCATATAGAAAAGATCGATTTTGGTCTTCCGCTTATTTCAAATTTGAAACCCGCTTCTGAAAGCTTTTCAATTATTGGAAGGGAAAACTTATTAATCAGGGAAACGTTTTTCTTTTCGGTATGCCGGAGTTTTGAGGTAATTTCCTCATAGATATGAGGCTGCCGGAACTTAAAGCTAAGATCCTCCAGTTCACTTTTTATTGCATATAATCCAAGTCTGTGTGCCAGAGGGGCATAAAGAAAAATTGTTTCTCCCGCCACCTTCATCTTTTTATGCTCTGGCATTGAATCGAGTGTCCTCATATTATGCAGACGATCTGCAATTTTAATGAGTATGACCCTGAGATCATCTGAAAGAGTAAGGAGCATCTTCCTGAAGTTCTCAGCCTGAAGAGAAGAAGAATTTTCTTTATTATAAGTACCTGATATTTTAGTCAGTCCGTCAATCAGCGAGGCAATCTTTGGCCCGAAATCCCTTTCAACATCCTCCAGTGAATATTCAGTATCTTCAACAACATCATGAAGCAGTGCAACGGCAATAGATTTTGCACCCAGCCCAATTTCCTGGTTTACTATTTTAGCCACTGATATGGGATGTATAATATAGGGCTCTCCCGATTTTCTCCGCATATTCCAGTGGGCATCGTTGGCAATTTTAAACGCCCTGTCAATCAGCTCCCTGTCACCTGGCTTATTGCACCTTATAAGATTATTTACAAGACCATTATATTCATTCTGAATACGGTTCTTATCTTCTTCATCAAAAATATCCTTGTTCCCCATAAAATAACACTGCCGCACGTTTTTGTACAAGGTACAAAGATAGCTTTTCCCTTCCAAAGTTGGTATTTAAAACCTATTGATAAAATTGGCTAATTGCAATTTTTTCCAGAGATGATATATAAATTCAAATTATAACCGAATCGCGACAAGACAATATCTTTGCCTTTAAGATCTACATAATCATTATAAGGTATGCCGCGAAGTTCATTAACAGCCGGGCTGCCATGTGTTTTAAGAGCCATTACGGGTAACAGAACCTTAAAGTTCGCTTTTACTGATCTTCTGTTTTATTATCATTTGGTTATAATTGTCACAGTACCTGTTTTTGTAATAGTTTTTCCCGATGGAGTAACTGCTTTAAGAAACCACAAATACACTCCCTGAGGTTGAGCATTAGCATCGCGGGAACCATCCCATTCTTCAAGAAATTCTTTTGTCTCAAACAAAATTTTCCCCTGTCTGTCAGTAATTACCAGATGATATTCCAGAGGGGTAAATGTCAGAACGGGTCTGAAAAAATCATTTACCAGGTCATTGTTCGGAGTAAAAACGTTAGGCACTGTTACTACCTCTGTTGGAATTGAACAGATTGTGTTCGATTGGCTTTCTCCGTTAATCTCATAGGGATTGGATATCTCAGAGGCAGTTATATAGAAACAAACATTGTCTCCGGATACTTCATACATTATTTCCTGGTAGCCTAAAGTAATTGATGTATCACCAGATTGTATTGATCTTCTTTCATTAAAACCACTGCCGGTGTTAACAAACAAGTGGTATGATGAGATTATTCCCAACCAGGTTTTATACGAATTCCAGGAAAGATCAAGATCATTCCCTGTCCTGTCCAATGATAAAACAATATTGGAGCAGATGTTTGAAAAAGTAACAGGAATATTGCAACTGTTCACAGCTGAAAGTCTGTAATAGTTCACTAAGTTGACATCTGCCTGATTATCGGTAAAAGTAACTGATCCATCTACAGATGTCAGCCGGGCAATTTCCTGGAATGTACCTGTACCATTTATTTTCCTTTCGAGACTGAAAAGTTTTATATCTGATAATGGATCAACTGTAAATGAAAGAGAAACACCATTTTCGGAATTAACTGATGCATAATCAGCATTTATCCATTGCGGCGGTCTCTGCATATCTGTTAAAAGGCAACTTTTATTTGAGCTGGAAGAGGAACCATCATCGAGGACTGCTCTGACTACAAAACAATATGTGGCACCTGTAGTGAAATCAGAAATTGTATAACTGTCAGCATCTCTTCCTGCACTGTATGTTTCCGATAACGGAGATCCGTTTTCAGAAACAAGTATCTTATATTCCTGCACATGTTTGGGATAATCAGGATATTTATTCCATTTTATTATTAGTTTTTTATTGCAGGTATCAATTTCTGAACTGCAATAAATGGTACTCAGTACATTTGAAAGGGGGCTGGTGCAATTCGGCATTCTGTGAGCTGCAACTACATAAGAAACACTGAAATACTTTGATGCGGGGCTGATATACGTATAACTTGTTGCTGAAGGATCCCACAGTGTGTCAATAACCATTCCGGTACCATCTTTATATGAATAAATGATGTAAGCAGCAATACCCGTTGATGGACTTAGAGTCCAATTAAATTCTGTATTGCCTGTTTCGGGTTGTACCGAAACATATGTGAGGACCGGCGACAGGGGGACAGTACAATTAATCTGGGAATATGCGCTGAATGAGGATAGAAAGAATAAAACAGGGATAATATTAAATGGATTTTTTTTCATTCTGTACCGACTGTCACTTCATAAAGTTCATTAATATTATAATACGTCCGTGCCAGTTCAATTATTTCGTCAGGATCAATTGTTTTTATTTTTTCAGCAAGCCGGTAGTAATAACTATTATCAAGTCCGAACTCCCATGCCGATCTGAAGCTTTCTGCCAGAGCAAATGGTCCGTCAAACATCCTTAACATTTCACCTGACATATAATTGCGTACAACCTGCATCTCCCCGTTACTGACAGGTTCATCCTGTAAATGTTTTATCTCGTTGTAAATCTCGTCCAAAGCACTATGCAGGTTTTTCCGGCCAACCTCTGTTGAGATCACTTTATAACCTGCAAGGTCGAGAGAGGAAACTGATGAACTTATACCGTAGGTGAATCCTTTATCTTCCCTTATGTTTTTCATAAGTCGCGAGCCAAAATATCCGCCCAGCACTGAATCCAATATCTTTAATCCGGGGTAATCAGTATGCCGTTTATTAATTGTCATCGAGCCTATTCTGATAGCCGATTGAACCATACCCGGTTTTTCAATGTGAATTTTCTTTTTCCTTTCCCCTTTAGGAATATCTGGATTTTCCTGTGTAAATACACCATTGGAAACGATGCTTCCAAAATAAGAATTAAGAATCGCTGCCGTTTTTTCAGGTATTTTCCCTGAGATTATGATTGCCATATTATCCGGAGTATAATACTTTGAATGGAAATCGCTTAACAGAGCAGGGGTCAGTGTGTCAAAATCGTGTTCAGCAATCTGGTATCCATAAGGATTATTCTTGCCGAAAATACATTCAAAGAACTTATCATTTGCCAGATTCTGAACCTTTTCCCTGTTCACAAGGAACCATCTAAGCCTCTTCCTCATTAGCGAGTTAAGTTCCGCTTCCGGGAAAGTCGGACGGAATAATATCTCGAAGCACAGCTCCAGAACTTTTTCAATATGCCTGGTAAGAAAAAAGACAACAATCCCGGCCCGGTCCTTATCAACAGTCATATTCAGATAGGCTCCGTAATAATCAAGCAGGCTGTGAAGTTCTTCAGATGAATATTGGTGTGATCCTTCTGAAAGCATCATATTTGTGGTCGATGACAGAAGAGGGATGTACTCCTTTATCTGACCAGCCCTGAAAGTAAATTCCAGACGCATTATTTCCTCTGTGCCAGCTTCTATAAGATAAACCTGTATACCATTACTGAGTCTGAGTGATCTTGCTTCAGGAATTACTACCTTTTCTACCGGGAATACCGGCGGCTGTATTCTTTCCAGGCTCTCCATTATTTATCCTTTCGGGTTGATTTGTAATATAATGTGCTGCAATTTGAAGGAATGAAATATTTATCTATTGTTGTGATGACAGTTTCCTGGCTTACTTTCCTGTATTCACTGGCCTCCTGATTAATCAAGCCGGGATTTCCCAGCAATTCATAAAATGCCAGGTTAATGGCTTTGTTCAGGATATTTGTATTTGAAAAGACAGTTGATGATTCAAATTTATTCTTTACTTTCTCCATATCCTTTTTGAGTCCGGGCCCGCTTCTTAAATCATCGATAACTTCCAGAACTGCTTCATCAGCGTATTGAATTCCAATATCTTTCATTAATTTCCCCTGAACAATAATAAGTCCGGGGTCGATATCTGAGGTGATATATGCGTTTATTTCGCTGAACATTTTTTTCTCCCTTACCAGCCTTGTATATAGCCTTCCTGATTCTCCGCCGGAAAGCAGATCTGTTACCAGGTCAAGAGCATAAAAATCATCGCTGTTCCTGGGACCAATATGCCAGACCTTATAAAGTGCTGTTGATGGGACATCATTTTCAATTGTAAGTAATCTTGCTTCTTTCTGGGCAGGCTCTGATGGCAGATTTCTTATTTTTAGTTCTCTCTTTTCAATCGGGCCGAACCATTTCCGTGTAAGTTTCAGAGCCAGATCAGCCGTAATATTTCCGGTAAGCACAAGAACTGCATTGTTAGGAGCATAGTGGGAATAGAAGAACTTTTTAACATGATCCATATCAACTTTCTCAATATGAGAGATATCCATTCCGATTGTCGGCCAGCGATAAGGATGTATCCTGTATGCGAGAGGACGCAATTTCAGCATGGCATCACCATATGGCTGATTAAGATATCGCTGGTTAAATTCTTCAATCACAACACTTTTCTGAGTTTCAAGATTCTTAAGAGAAAAATCCAGTTTCAGCATTCTGTCTGATTCAAGCCAGAAACCTGTTTCAATATTATCTGAAGGAATGGTAAGAAAATAATTTGTTATATCATTATTAGTGAAAGCATTATTATCACCGCCTACCATCTGGAGGGGTTTGTCGTATTCAGGAATATTGACTGATCCTCCAAACATCAGATGTTCAAAAAGATGTGCCAGTCCGGTCATATCCGGATCTTCATCCCTTGAACCGACATCATACAATATATTCATTGCCACCAGGGGAGAAGATTTATCTTCATGTACCAGTACCCTTAATCCGTTCTCAAGTGAAAATCTGGTATAATTTATCATAAACAAAATTTCAATTTAACCCTTTCCAGGATAATACATCCAGGGAAATTTAACATATGACAAACTTAAATAAAAACAGTGACAGAATAGTATTGTTTTTATATTTGCACAATTATGTTCAGAAATCACGTTTTCAGGAAAATATTTCATAAAAGTCTTATTGATATTGATCAGGTAAGGTTAGTGTATTTTCTTAGCCTGGTTGTTGGCTTACTGAGTGCCCTTGCCGCAGCATTTCTGAAGAATGCAATTCATTATACACACCAATTATTTACACGAGAGATAACCAGTGGATGGGGCAGCTTACTTTATCTTGCATATCCTCTGATCGGAATGTTCCTTACACTGATATTGGTGAAATATGTAATTAAAGATAAGATTGGTCATGGTGTCAGCAGGATACTATATTCAATATCAAAGAAGAAAAGTAATCTTAAGGCTCATAATACATGGAGCTCAATAGCCGCAAGCACTCTGACAATTGGTTTCGGCGGTTCGGTAGGAGCAGAAGCCCCTATAGTATTAACCGGTTCATCTATCGGTTCGGCATTAGGCAGGTTATTTAAGCTAAACTATAAGAATATTACCCTTCTTGTAGGATGTGGTGCAGCCGGTGCTATTTCAGGCATTTTTAAAGCACCAATAACAGGAATAGTATTCACAATTGAAATTCTTATGCTTGATCTGACAATTTCATCAATTGTCCCGCTTCTTATATCTTCCGTAACTGCGGCAACCGTAGCCTATTTTCTTATGGGAAACAAAGTTTTGCTTACTTTTAATGTTATAGAATCGTTCAGCATTTCGAATATTCCCTGGTACATATTGCTTGGAGTTATTTCAGGTATGATCTCGTTATATTTTTCGAAGATGACACTATTCCTTGAGGGGAATTATGAAAAAATAAAAAATATTTATTTGAGGCTTATTCTGGGAGGTATAGTTCTGGGCGGATTGCTTTATTTGTTCCCACCTTTCTATGGTGAAGGTTATGACACAATAATGTTACTTCTTCAGGGCAAATCTGACCTGGTTTTTGGCAATAGCATATTTAGTCAGTTTGGAGACAATTTTACAGTGGTCATTCTCTTTATGCTGGGGCTGGTATTGCTAAAGGTGGTAGCCAGCAGTTCAACAAACGGCGCTGGAGGAGTTGGAGGAATATTTGCACCCACCTTGTTTATTGGAGGAGTTAACGGTTTTTTTGTTGCCAGTCTTCTAAAAAAATTTATGAACTTTAATCTTCCCGACAACAGATTTGTTCTTGTGGGTATGGCTGGTATGATGGCAGGAGTGATGCATGCACCACTGACAGCAATATTTCTTATTGCTGAAATTACTGGAGGATATAATCTGCTGATACCTCTGATTATAACATCTACCGTAGCGTATATTACAACAAGAAGTTTTGAGAAACACTCAATTTATCATGTACAGCTGGCGCAGAGAGGGGAACTGATTACACATGATAAAGATAAGGCAGTCTTGACATTCATGGACTGGAGAAAGGATATCGAAACCGACCTTTTGACGGTAAAGACCAGCGATACTCTCGGAGTGCTGATCAGCATCATATCAAAATCCAGAAGAAACCTGTTTCCTGTAGTTGATGAATATAACATACTTGAAGGGGTTGTATCGCTTGATGACGTTCGGGAAATTATGTTTCAGCATGATTTATATGAATCAACTTATGTCAGGGATCTGATGTCGATGCCTCCGTCATATATCGACAGGAAGGAAAATATTGAAACTGTAATGGAAACATTCAGAAAAACTGGGGCCTGGAATCTGCCTGTACTCGACAATGGCTACTATGTCGGATTTATTTCCAAATCAAGGATTTTTGCTACCTATCGTGAGTTACTGATTGAATTTTCAGAAGAATAGAAATTTTATTAATTAAATATTATGAAAAAAGATACCGTGATTTTTGACCTTATTGAAAAGGAGCGCCAGCGTCAGATAAATGGAATAGAATTAATAGCTTCTGAGAATTTTGTTAGTCAGCAGGTTCTGGAAGCAATGGGATCTGTAATGACGAATAAATATGCTGAAGGGTATCCCGGGCATAGATATTACGGAGGATGTGAAATCGTTGATCAGTCAGAGCAGATTGCCATTGACAGGCTGAAACAACTGTTCGATGCAGAATATGCAAATGTTCAACCTCACTCTGGAGCACAAGCTAATATGGCAGTGTTTATGACTGTTTTGAAACCTGGCGATACTTTCATGGGATTAAACCTGGCACACGGAGGACATCTTTCTCACGGATCACCGGTAAATTTCTCGGGATTGTATTATAAACCTGTCCCTTATAGCGTTAATGAGGAGAATGGCCTAATTGATTATGATTTGATGGAGGAGACTGCACTGAAAGAAACCCCAAAAATGATAATAGGCGGGGCCTCAGCCTATTCAAGGGAGTGGGACTATGAAAGAATGAGAAATATTGCTGATAAGATTGGTGCAATATTAATGGTTGATATGGCGCATCCGGCTGGCTTGATTGCAGCCGGGCTGCTCAGGAATCCGCTTAAATATGCTCATATTGTTACTTCGACAACACATAAGACTCTTCGTGGTCCGAGAGGAGGTATAATTCTGATGGGTAAAGATTTTGTTAATCCATGGGGTATTACCACACCTAAAGGTGAAGTCAGAATGATGTCTTCACTTCTGAATTCAGCAGTATTTCCTGGTACACAGGGTGGTCCGCTTGAACATGTGATTGCATCTAAGGCAGTTTCTTTCGGAGAGGCGCTTACTCCGGAGTTCATTGAATACCAGACAAGAGTAATGAAAAATGCAGTTGTTATGGCAAAAGCTTTCATGGATAAAGGGTATAAAGTTATTTCAGATGGAACAGACAACCATCTTATGCTTATTGACCTGAGAACAAAATTCCCCGGTTTATCGGGGAAGAAGGTTGAAAACACTCTTGTTCTTTCACATATTACCGTTAATAAGAATATGGTGCCTTTCGATACACGTTCACCGTTTCTAACTTCTGGGTTGAGAGTCGGAACGCCGGCAATTACTACCAGAGGCCTTAGGGAAGAACATATGGGAATAATAGTAGACCTTATAGATGAAGTTATTTCTAATATTGATAACGAGACTGTTATTAAAAGGGTGGGAGAGAAGGTTGTGACGATGATGAAATCATATCCGCTCTTTTCAATGTAATGAAATTGTCAAATTTGTATTTAGATTCCATAAACAGTGCATAAGTCTTGAAATAGCTTATCTTATACTATACTCCAATCTTAAAAACTAAAGAAGATAAAATTACGGCATAAGTTGCAGGAAAATGGGAAAATAGAATAATAGTTTTCTTTGTACAGAATGTCTGTTAAGGTATTAATATTCTTCTATAAGCGATACCCCAGGGTACCCAAGTCCTGCTAGTTCAGGGTAATACTTGTAAGTTTCCTCTCTCGTATGGAATCCTCTTATAAGCACTATATAGCTGTTCCATTGTTCAACAATATCAACCTTCAGTTTAAGCTTTGAAGAAATCTTTCGCTGTGCCCTCAACGCTTCTGATTTCCTGTTGAAAACAGCTACCCGTAGGGATATTGACAGCAAAGGATGGGATTCCGGCATAATAATATTTTCGCTATGCAGGCTAAGCCCTGACTCCGGTTTTATCATTGCAGGTATTTCTATCTTTCTCTCAACTCTTTCTATTTTAGTATCCGTTCTTCTTGTTACAGCAGGTTCAACCTCAGCCGGTTCCATGGGAGGTAATACCCATAAATCCTTTAATTGCAGTTTTCCAAGAGAAGGACCAAGTTTATGCATCTCTTCCAGGACTGTCTGTTTTATTAGCGGGCTTCCGGTCAGACGGATTTTATAAAAGTCATTCTCAAAGATCATTTTCACCTTATTGCCATATCTGGCTAATAGCTGTTTAAGGAGTTCCATAGCATTTGACTTGTCACGGAAAGCTCCTAGCTGTACTGTAATTTCAGGAATAAATGTTGTTTCAGGTCTTTCAACATTGGTTTCCGTTATATTCATGATGGTATCCTGTCTTTCGCCAAGTATCAGCTGCCGTGATTTAGCTTTCAGGCTGATTACCCATAGCTCGGTGACTCCGTTATTCTTAAGGATTGCTATATCATTGTCTACTTCTTCCCGGTCCTTGATATCATTGATCCGGACCTTATAAAAATCACCTTCAATTACTATTACAACATCTTTTTTAAGAAGATCCTGAAGTTTCCTGCGAAATGCTTCGGCATTAGATCTTACGTTGAATGCACCGAGCTGAATTGCATAACTGTCTTTGGTAATAGTGACAAGCTCCTGTGTTACTTCATGTATGATTATAATGCTGGTGTCTTTCCTTACAGTCGGTTTTTCAGGTAAGGACGCTTCAGTCCTGTTTGTATCTGACTTAGTTTTGAGAGTGAAATCAAGTCCGTTTATGATATCTCCTTCAGTACCTGATTTGACAATAAACGATAAAATTTCAGGCGCAGAGATCATGTTCAGTTTTTTTAACTGACTTGTATCAATCATTACAGAATATTTCCCGGGAGCCAGGCCGAAATAACTAAAGTATCCATCATCTTCTGTAAGTGTTTTTCCCGCTGACCTCATATTTGTATAAAAGAAACTGACTATAATCCTTCCAAGTCCTCTCTTTTCACCTTCTTTTTCAAGTTTTACGCTACCGGCTGCTTCTCCGACTACCGAAATCGGGATCTCAATAAGTTTCAAAATATTTGGATCAACAGCTACATTTAAAGTAGGTTTTTGTAACCGCCATGAAATATTATCAAAACTGTTTGGATCGAGTTCTATATAACATGTTGTATATGGTTCCAGTCCGAGTATCCTTATAGTTGAGTCACGTTCGCTCTTTTCAACCCTTCCCCCGTTAGCTCTCAGATTCAATCCATATGCCTTTGGTTCACCTGGATCTTTTTTCCCATTTGAATTCAGATCAAGGAAAGGTATAATGGCTATACCCCCTTTACCTACGTTTGTACGGTTATCAGCACCAAAGTACTTTGTCTTACTGTCACTGATCAGGCTTCCCCTGGCATACTGAATAAGAGTCGTATTATTATTTGATTGTCTGACTGAGGCACCTGTCTGCGCGAATGAAAAATCATAGCGGAATCCCAGTTCAGCCAGATTAAGGTTACTGCTGAATAACTTTTCATATGAGAGATTTAAGTAAGCATGATCGAAAAGGTGTTTTTCTACTGAAACCTTTGCAGAGATAAGTTCTCCTTGAGAATAAGAATATTGAGCCTGCGGCATAACAACAAAATTTGCCGGAAGACGCAGTGCCATTGACAGATTACTATAGATGTAGGGATCGCTTTTTTCCAGCAACAAGGCAGATGTGGTAAGATTTGTGCTGATTCCCATCAGCGAACCTGAAAATAGCCATTCACCTGATGTGTATTTAGTGGCAGGAAGAACAATCTGATTCACTGAAAACCTTTGATAAGACAAGAACTTTCCAATTTTCAGTGGTACCGATAATACTGCTTTACGCTCTTCCCTGTAGTTATAGCTGATAGCTTTCTGATCTTTATCATACCAGGTATAATTAATATCAAGTTGTATATTCGATGGCAACCTGTAGGTAACAGTTCCTTTGGCTCTTATTCCGTAGGTATATTCACCTGAAAGTAATACATTGTTGGTAACTCTAAGCGAAGCATTCAGAAATGGCATAGCTGGTCCTGAAAGTACAGACGATAAATACTCAATACCGCCTCCCACGGTAAGACTTCTTGTAACGCCATAATTGAAATTGGCCCGCGAAAATTTGCTTAAGGTTGAATCTTCAACGATACCAGCGCTGACAGTATATTCAAGAGTATTTTTTGGAAGAAAATTAAACGGGATAACTATATTCTGTTCTCGTGTCCGTTCTTCTCCCCAGGGTCCGTAAAACTTCATTCTCACAACTGAATTTCCATAAACAAGGGGCACTTCAAAGCTAAAAAATCCTGAAGCATCGGATTTGACATAATCAACAAGAACATTATTGACATAAAGCTCTACTATCCATCCGGGTTCAGTCCTGTCGCTTAAGGTATATGATCCAAAGGAACGTCTGTAAGTTGTCGGGGTATTAGTAAACTGTAATCCGATTACAGGATTATATATAGTAGAAATTGCGTTCGTTGCAATCTTCCCTAACATAACCTGTCTCAATGGAGTAAAATCATTATTAACATACCTCCATCGATAATATTGCTGTTTTTCTGAAAAAGGAGCACTACTGCTATAATATAAAGAAGCATTTGCTTCTCCTCCTGCAATCATAGATCCGAGTGCAAGGTTTAGTCTGGTTTCGGACTTACCATTTACCTCCTCAGTTGCAATTGCTGACCAGTCGGCCATACCAAATTTAAATAAGGGATAACTCCTCCCGATAGTTGTATCAGCTTTAATTTCTCCTTTAAGACGAGTGATGTTTTTCCTCATTTCTTCCAGGCGCATCTCCCTTATCAGTGGCAATTCAAGCTTGCTGTTGATTGTGGCTGACAGGCTTCGGAAGTTAAAGATACAATCAAGTCCGAATACTTTTCCGTACCAGGATGCCTTTAAGTAAAGATTAGATTCTGTGCGTATCAGATCGCCGGGTTCAAGATTAACTATCTTATCCTGATATTGGATCTGATTTTCTGTCTGTGAGATGACATATTTTGCATCCGGACTAATAAAAAAACCTGAAATTGTTTCCAGATCAGGAGAAGGGACATTTCTGATCTTAAGAAAATCAAAGAGATCAGTAACTGGAAGAAATAGTTCCTGTCCGTTTATCACAGCTGCAATTTCTTTTCCGCCAACAAGAGGGAAGTTGATAAATATTGATATCTCATCAAACCCGGGTTGCTGCTGGGCTTTCAAATGAGTAAAAGGGGAAAATGAGAAAAAAATTACCATCAAATAACATGAGGAAATAACATGCATACGCCTTGATTTTATAAGGTTGGAGTATGCTTTTATGAGTGTCATTTGCAGTGAATCATTTTTTCCCGGAAACATTATTCCTGTACAAAAGTTAGATCAAATGTTCCGCTATAATTGCCGGGCGGGTTTGTTACCTGATTACCAATTGTTAGTATCCCTCCAATATGTATCAGTGTTGGATCCGGGTAATTGACTGTCAATACAAAGGGAGATGCAGGACTGGTATCACTTATTTGAAGTGTCAATGAATGACCGCTACCATCGGTTAAGAAACTTGTTGGTTTAATATATGAAACAACTGTTCCAGGGTTTCCGGTAACTTCAAAGATGGTTGCTGAGAACAGTCCCATTGTTAAAAGAACAATATCCCCGGTCGATGATCGAACTCCGGCAGAATTAATGATAACAGTTCCTCCAATAGCCCCCTGGTAAAAAGCACCGAAACTAAGATTCTGATTTGTCCAGGTCACAGTAATGGGACGAGGGGGAGGTTCCTGTGCATTAGACTTCTGGAATGTAATAAGCAATATTACCAGTATTAAAGGTATAATACGCCTATCCGAAAAGCAGTGTTTTACTAAAAATCTCATCGATGTTGTATGAATAATTTTTTTGAAATTCTAAATGTACCTGACGTAAAATTAACTATATAAATACCATCCTTAAGTCCCGGATCGAATTCATGGTATCCCACAGTATATATCATATCGGTGAAAACAACCTGACCCAAAAGATTAATAATATTCAATGTTCCCGATTTTCCCTGCAAACCAAAGATCTCTGCTTTTAGCAAGCCGTCAGAGCTATAAATATTAAATACCTCAGGTTTAAAAATATCATCAGGAGTTCCGGTTGTAAGGTTTGATAGATTGAGGAAAAACCTGTCAGTATATTCTCCTTGTGCTAAGGATACAATGTATTCTTTACCATTCATAAGGTCCTGCTCTGTACCTGCAACAATATCAGAAAGATAAATTCTCATTCCAGTCAGAGTCTCATCAATGTCATTAATCCTGAAAATAATATTTCCTGCCCTGTTAATCTTCATTCCAAGTGGTACATTGACAATATTATCAGGTACGGGAGGCAATGCATTAATTGACAGTTTTTCTCCGGAGGATTTGACTGAATATAGATTTGGGATCTTCAGGTCGGTGTTCAGTAATTTCAGTGCATCAAGCTCACTGTTAAATTCAGGAGTTGCCTTATCATCAAAATAAATGACTACAGGATCAGCAGAACCTGTATCATCCGAGAACCTGGCAATAAGCCTTAGAAATGGTATTGATGCCTTGATGCTTTTCTTTGCTGAAAAAGGATGGGTAAGATCTGTTATCCTTACATTGTTATTAAGCGCTAACGTGCCTGTAACAGGATAAGGTGCGGGAACATCAGATACATGAATCAGAAAGCCCTGCATCGATGGAATGATATTTGAAGACGATCCCTCGTCGCTGGAAATGCCGTTTATATATGTCCCGTATGTTCCTCCGTACTGATCAGTTGTACTGGCTTTAAAATAATAAAGTGCGTTGTCAATGTTGGTTTTTGTCCATCCTGAAGAGGCAGCCCAATCTATTGGTGACGGATAAGGATTACCGACAAGATTAAACCCTTTTGTATATGTGTTATTATTATTGTAAAGAGTGACTGACATACTACCGTTATTGACAACTCCTGTAATATCGACAGTTTTTGGCAATGATGATGATCCAAAATTTACAGAATATCCCCGCATAGGTATAAGAGGATTTGTTGAGGGAGAGTTGTAGCTTACCCAACCTGATGCTGTACGGCTTTCGTCATACCAAAAGAAGGTAAATGCACCAAGGGTCATATCGTCGGAAAATTCGTTGACAGTGGCTGACTGGACCGGAGAGCTGATATATTTATATCCGAAACCTGAAGGAAGATAACGTTGTATGGTAACATTGCCTGTCACATTACCTGTTCCGGTACCATCTATGAGAGCTGTCTGGGTTGCCGTTGATAATAATGTCAGATTACCTCCTGATGAGAGATCCCCGTTTTGCACCAAGACTTTTCCTGATACATTTAGCGGACCCAGAAGGGTGACACCTGATATGTTATTTATGATCAGGTCTTTAATTGTGTTGCCGGCAAATGTACCAGAACCAACAGACTGTACAACAGATCCATTCATTTCAATTGTTCCGGAAACTGCGGTAAAAGTCCCATTATTTGTGATTGTTCCTGAGATCTGAACTGTGTTGCCGGTGACTGTCAATGAGGAACCTGGATCTATTACTAAATTTTTTACTTTGGCAGTTGCACCACCTCCTATAACAGGCTTGTTAGGAACATCTGGTATCTGAACATTTGTTGTGAGGTTGGGTAAATAACCGCACGACCAGTTTCCCGGAGTATTCCAATCAGTACCTGATGTTCCGGTCCAGATCTGATCGGAAATAATGGTAATCGGGCTTGTCGCTGTAACTATTCCGCATCCGCCTGCTGCTGCTATTGTGTTTGTAACAGTATAAGTCCCGGGTGTACTTGCAGATAAATTTACCTGGCCGGTAGCCGGACTTACAAAAACCAATCCGGAGGTGGATGAAAATGTACCTGCAATACCCCCACCACTAAAAGCCGGAAACGGATTTGCTGCAGTAGGACAGTAAGGAGTACCGGTATAGCTGAAAGTTGCAACAGGCAAGGCAGTTACAGTAAGTAGAGCTGTACTGCTTGCAGCAGGAGAGGTACCGCATGAGCTGTAAATCAGACATCTGTATAATTTTCCGTTTTTTGCCATGCCAGGATTGGTAAGTGTTAATGTTGCTGAGTTGGCTCCGCTATATATGCCTCCGTTAATTATGTTGAAGCCATTTTCCTGCCACTGGTATGTCATATTATAACCGGTTGCTGCTACACTGAATGATGCATTATCTCCATTGCATATAGTGGAGGGTTGCGGATGAGTAGTTATGGCAGTACCATTTAGTATGGTAAGACTTGCTGAAGAGGCAGGGCTTGTGCACCCGTTAATTGTCTGCGTGACATAATATGTATAAATTCCTGCAGTTGTCTTACCGGTTGCAAACGGAGTTCCTGTTCCGACAAGATTGGTCAAACCTGCATCACTGTACCATTTCAGATTTGTTCCGGTTCCGTCAATATCAACTATATTGGAAATACAACATTGCTTATTTGTAACTGCAGGTGCAGCCGGTATCGGGGTTACAACAATATTTTTGACAGCACTGCTGGAACAACCGTTGGCGCCGGTATATAAATATGTAATAGCATGAGTCCCTACACCTGCAACTGAAGCGTTGAAATTGGAGCCGCTTACACCATCTCCACTGTAAATCCCCCCGGCAGGAAAACCCTGATCAAGAGTATAAGTTGTAGAACAAACCCCAACAGATGACAGCAGAGTAGCATTTACTTCTGAACCCAGGGTGATAAAGCCGGCAGGGTTATTTTGATTATTGTACTCAGTAAGTATCCACCCCGATGACTTGGGACTCATCGAAAACCTCGGCTCATCAAGATTCGCATTAATATATTCACCGGGATTGTATCGTCCAAAGTTTCCCTCTGTTGGCAATAATGTCTGAGGGGCCACAGTTGAACTTCCTTTTAATACCCCGTCGATATAGATCCAGCTCGTTGTACCATCAAAGGTATAGACATAATAGTGCCAGTTATTTATAGAGGGAGCAGCACCTCCGTCGGCCAGAATAGTACCACCCCATTCCCATGCCACTGCATGGCCTCCCCTGAAACCAAGCTGGATTGCGGAACCAGTCTGACCGGCCTGAAATGAGATAAGATTCCGGTTGTCGGTAGGTGCAACCGGATAATTTGCCCAGATACTTATTGTCTGGTTATTATCGTTAGGAACAAATCCTGTTGTTGTTACCTGGATGTAAGAGGTCGATCCGTTAAATCCCCTGCCTCCGGCAATTTTCCCTGTAATGCTGGTCGTATTAACACTGGTTCCATTATTCAGATATGTTGTAGCATCGGTATAATCAGATCCATTCATATGCCATACACCTTTGTAGCTGCTTGTCCAGACGGATTTCACTGAAGGGTTTACTGACACAAGTGGATTTCCATAATACATCCTTATTGTGGTTGATGACGATTGGGACAATACTGGGATCCTGACCCAGGCTACATAGTTACCTGTCGAAGCATTATAATATTCCAACTGATGATCGAGTTTACTGCCGTTCTGGTCAGTGAATATAATATCATAACCGTTGGAATTATTAGTGTGACCGCCAAAGGCGGTTGTTCTGAGCAAAGTGGATGTAAAGGAGATGAGCGCAGGAAAATCAGTAAGATCAGATGACCCTGAAGCAGGACTGAGAGTGATATCCATTGAATACCCAAAGCCAAATTTCAGAACCGGGGGAATGACTGTAAGGGTTGCACCTGTGCTTGTAGATGAATAGCCGCTGGCATCAGTAACTACACATCTGTACATATATCCGTTCATTGCATCTGATGCCCCTGAAATGGTAAGTGTACTGGCAGTTGTTCCGCCATAGATCCCTCCGTCAGTAATATTGCTGAATCCACCGCCATTGTTCTCCTGCCATTGATAGGTCAGTGGTGCATTCCCGGTTGCAACAACAGAAAATGAGGCAGTACATCCTGAAAAGTCAGAAGGCTGAGAGATAAAACGTGGTGGGATTGTAATAATGACTAATCCTTTGGCTCCGGCGCCACCTGACCGATCTCCGGCATTAGCTAAAGAATAACCTCCACTTCCACCGCCTCCATAAGTACTTCCATTATTGCCATTAGCAGAAAATGTAGTTCTACCTGCGCCTCCATTTCCTCCGTTCAATGTCGTACCTGTTCCTGCAGTTGTGCTGAGAGCATTACCTCCGGTTCCTGTAGAACCCGCACCACCGCCTCCGCCACCACTCCCGGCAGGGTTTGAACCTGTACCTCCATTTCCACCTCTGTAGGTAATATCTCCCGTGCCGACCAGAGCCCCGGCTCCTCCGGCGCCATTTCCCCCTCGTAAACCGCCAGCTCCTCCATTAGCAACCACCGTTACAACATTAAATGTCGAGGCACCACCGGCACTGCCATTACCGACAACTCCACCGGAACCTCCGTTGCCCACAACAATATTGTAACTATTACCAGGGGTAACTGCAACTATGGATAAAGAATATCCGCCGCCGCCGCCGCCACCACCAGCTCTGCGATTTGTAGGAGAGGTATAGGAACTTCCACCACCACCACCACCACCCCAACATTCTACAACAATTGAAGTCACTCCGGGAGGAACTGTAAATGTACCAGATGATGTGAATGTCTGAGTTTGTCCTGAAATATTCAGTGATATGAAAATGACCGGTAACAGGATTAGGAATCTCCTGGCTATGTTTGAAGGTAAATGATGGTAAGAAGCATTCATAGTATTTCTAATGAATGGATATTTAACAATACAAAGCCCAACATCTGTTGTGCAATTTAAAAGGTGAAACAAAAAATGGATACAGCAAATTTAACCGGAAATACCTTATAAATCCTATTTCTCAGTTAAGTGTTAATTCCGCCTCTGCATATCTTACCGGTTTAACGTCTGAAGGTGATGAGTAGATAATACGCAATGTTCCTGATCTGAAGTCAACTCCGGGAACTCTGTTAAGATTGAACTGAAACTGCCTGATTGTGTTAGGTGTATAAACAGCTACACCGTTTGCAATGCCAACACGGGTTATTTTACCCAGGGTTGAGATATAATCTACTGTGATATCTCCATAGACAGACATATTTCCTGTCCTGTTAAATACGAAACTAATTACCGGAATGGTGTCATTCAGAGTCTTGAATGTCAGGTCCGTCAGACTGACTTTGGTGGTAGATTCCCCGATCCTTATTATTACAGGTATTGTGATACCAAAGATAGGAGTAAGTCTGACTGATATATTTGTTGTATCTCTTAATTTTTCTTCCTCTCCCAGAGGTTTTTGCTTCGGAACGGCCCTGAAATAAAAATGAGACCTGTATTCGCCTGCAGTAAGTTCATTAGACCTGCTTAGCTGTACTTTAACAACCTGTGCTTCTTTAGGTCCCAGAGTGACGGATCTTGGAAAGAATCTAATATATTTATCAGCAAAACGCTGACCGGGATCCGGTTCTGTTATGGTTTCAAATCCTCCGTCTTCTTTCATCCTGATCTGAACCAGCGAAATGGCATAGGTAGCAGTATCCTGCCCTGTATTAGCAAGGTTAAGGTCAACTGACCTAATAGAACCTTCGAAAACAACCCTTCTGGGAGTTATAAGCAGATCACCCTGTGCACTTAGCTCAGTCGCGGAAAGAAATAAAATTCCAGTGATAATTGAAATACAGATACTTAAAGACTTTAACCTGCCGGAAGCAGAGTATTTACGGATCATTTTTTTTTTAGATAAGGACATTTAATACTAATTTTAAATATAATTTTATTCAGTCCACTAGTTAAAGTCAAATGTTATCGTGTAAGATCCTCTATAAATTCCAACCGGATTATCGTTGAGAGTACCCACTTTAAGTGTGGCGCCAACATAAACTTCCTGGAAACCATTTAGTAATTTGCCGGCTCCAATATCATGAGACGGTATTGATACCCAGTCTTTAACCTGCATGGTTTTTGCATCGGAGATATTGGTAATTACTACAGGCTCGGATGGCAATGTGATCGTATATGCAGCATCAACATCTCCTGTAATGTAAAAGCTTGCAGCATTGGGAGATCCGGCACCTTTGAATATATTTCCCAGCACAGATACTGTACTCTCTGGGGTAAGAATGATCTCTCCACCTTCAGGTCCGGGAGAAAACCTTCCAAAATTCATCTGTGAGGTCTCACTGGCTGAGAATACAGGAATAACTTCGGCATAAATATGACCTGTTGCACTGCCCGGTGGGGTGACCTGTGCAATCACCCCCGCTTCAGTACCAAAAACAAACATAATCAGGCTGAAAATTAATTTCTTAGGCCTTATCATTATTTTTTATCGAAAAAACATTTAAAAATAAATTTTTCTAGTTGTAATTAACAGAGACACTAAAGCCGGTAGCATTTGTATATACTCCGGGAACCTGAGCTGCTCCAACAGTAAGTGTTGCACCAACTGTCAAAGTTTGGGTTCCTGCAGTTAATGTACCTGTACCGGACGGTGTGCTTGTAAAAGCATTAACAATCATAGTTTCAGAAAACCCAACCCTTGTAATTGTGTAATCTGCTGATGGAAGAGTGATAGCATAGGTTGAAGTACCAGTTCCCGTAACTGTGAATGTCGCTGCTGTTACAGTTCCCGGGTTACCAGCGGGAAGAGTAACTCCGGATGCAACTCTGCCACCTGCTGGCGACAAAACTACCGTACCTCCGGTACCTGCAATTATATTCCCAAAATTCATATCTCCCACATGCGCAATTGAAATAGGAGTTAGAATCGTCGCAGTAGCAGTAGCTGTAGCCTGCGCAAATGCGCCTGTTGAAAAAGCAATCATTACGATTAGAAGAGCGGATAATTTTGCCAATGTTTTCATTTAAGTTAGGATTTTAAGTTTGTCGATTATATATATCAGGATTAATTAATATCTATTTTCAAGGTACTTGATTGTAATAAAAATATCTCATCTAATTATTAAAATTATTCTTTGTTTTATTACGATTATTGATATGTTTACGAAACTCCGTTTCAAACCCACACAAAAATATTAATATAAAGTTAATTTCCAAATTATCATTTTTTAAAAGTATTTAACATAGCTGTGAAGTTTTTAACAATTACTTTCTGACAGAGATTTATTGATTATTATGTTAACTTTGTATCTGGCTATAAAAGTTATATCATTTATGAATAAGGAGAAGCTAATTTTCATCGTAGATGATGATTCATTTATTAACATGCTGGTAGTTAAGCGGTTTAAAGCTGAAGGTTACCATGTTGAGGCTTTTGAATTTGGTGAAGACTGTATTAAAGCACTTGGGAAGAACCCTGACCTGATCATTCTTGATTATTTTTTTGTAAACAATGACCGTCAGGTTATGAACGGGATGGAAGTTTTCGATAAAATAAAAGAGTTACGTCCTGATACACCGGTAATTATGTTGTCTGGTCAGGATAAAGGAGAAATAGTCCTTGAACTTGCACGGAAAGGCATCGATGATTATATAATAAAAGACAATAATCTTATTGATAATCTTAAGGAGGCAATTAAAGAGCTGTTTGAGAGGAAGCGTTGACTTCCAGATTATCATTTCAGGATAAAATTATATGTGATTGTACCTTTCTGTATTACTGGTGCATCAGGTTTTGATTCAAACCGGGCCTTCATAGCGGCATCTTTAGCAACCCTTAAAAGGTACTCATCAAGGGTTGTGGAGCCTTTGGTACCGGGAACAGCCTGGGTAACCTTTCCTTCTCTGTCAACACTTACTTCAACAACAACTCTTCCTTCACCCTGATAATCATATTGCGGAGGAGGAAGGGCCTGGAAACCACGTCCCTGCAGGTTATAGGATATTTTACCCTTATCGCCAAGACCGCTGCCCTCACCACGTACTTTAGAATCCACAGAACCGGATTGGACACCCTGGTTCCCGACTCCTCCTGTGACTCCTTCGCTTGTGGTATTTGTTCCGGCATTTTTCGAATTTGCAAGAGCGTTTTTTGTGCGGTTCATAATATCAGCCTGTCTCTTTTGTTCAGCTTCAATTCTTTTTCTTTCAATTTCCTCCTGTTCTTTGCGGATCCTTTCAGCATCGAGTTGTGCTTTGATCTGCCTGTCAGCTTCTATTTTCTCAAGCTTTTTCTTCTCAGCTTCAGGATCAACCTTTTTAACCTCAGGAGCTTCTTCAGTATTCTGAGTCAGCAGATGATCCTCAGCCTGTTTAACATCAGTTGCGACAGGAACCGGCGAAGAAGCGGCTTCCTTTATTGCAGGAGGAGAGGGTTCAATAAATCCGCTTCCGGTTTCATCAGTTCCGAAATTCACCAATATCCCTTCTTCAGTTTCCGGAGGAGGTGGTACAGAAAAAGCAACAAAAATCAGTAACAGTAATAAAATCAGGTGAATTATTACGGTACCCGCAATTCCCTTTCCTCTTTCGGAAGGGAATGTATGGAGATCATTATTTGGGCGAGGTTGCAATTATCAATTTATAATTATTTGCTTGAGCAATATTTAATACCTTAACAACACTTTCAAAAGGGACACTTTTATCTGCGTGAAGCGAAATATAAGTGTCAGGATTATTACCAAGTTTCTGTTTCAGCACAGCTTCAAGATCATCGATATTCACCGGCTGCTGCTCTACATAATAAGTAAGGTCTTTGGTTATGGAAATAGTTGTTTGCGGTTTAGCTGATGTCTGGTTGCTTCCTTTTGGGAGAAGCAGCTTTAAAGCAGTGGGATGAACCAGTGTCGATGTTAACATGAAGAATATGAGAAGATTAAAAACAACATCAGTCATACCTGTCGAGCTGAAGTTGATACTTATCTTATTTCTTTGGGAAATTGCCATTTCAACTCTAATTTTTTACCGGTTCATTCAAAATATCCATAAATTCTGTAAGGGTGGCTTCAAGGTTAAACACAACCTTTTCGACTCTGACAACAAGCGTATTATAAGCAAAGTAGCCAATAATACCAACAATAAGCCCTGCAACAGTAGTAATCAGGGCTGTATAGATCCCTCCGGACATCATTGAGACATCGATATTATTTCCTGCCTGCGACATGGCATAGAATGACTGTACCATACCAATCACTGTTCCAAGAAAACCTAGCATTGGTTCAGCGCCGGTTATTGTTGCCAGAGTCGGGAATCCTTTCTCCAGTTTCGATATTTCCAGCTTCCCGACGTTTTCAATTGCTGTACTTATATCCTGTAATGGTCTGCCAAGTCTGCTTATCCCTTTTTCAACCATCCGGGCTGAAGGGCTATCGGTAGATCTGCTCAAAGCCATTGCTGCATCTATCCTGCCGTCATGAATATAGTCTTTAATCCTGTTCATGAAATTCAAATCTTCCTTTGAAGCCCTCCTGATGACATAATATCTTTCTATAAAGACATATGCGGCTACAAATGATAACAATATTATCGGGATCATCACATATCCCCCTTTGATTGCCAGATCGAGAAGCGTAAGTTTCATTGCGCCTGCGTTTTCGACAGGAACTACACCGTCCTGCATTATGAACTGTAAGAATGCCATATACATTTTTTGTTAATTTAATACCAGATTTTTCCTAAGATCATTTAAGTTAGTTTTCAGGTACGAAGTTATTAAAAAACGCAATGATACCCACTTCTATTATGCAGGGTTAATAACAATGCCATAAATTTATTAACTAAAGGCTTTAACAGCCGGCCAACTTTAAGCATAAGATTCAATGCCCGCTTTCAGCTAAACGAAGTGTTGCTGTCAGATTTCAGATACAACCGGTTAAATGGAAAGTAATGTTGTCTAAAGGATTAATGTATAAATTATTTTGCCTTTATCCTTGTTTCATCCTCTTTTTTCATGTCAGGCTTAACTCTTTTTTTGAAAAGATCCGAAAACTTATTAAAATCCTGCTTGAAGAATATCCCAATACCCTGGGTATAGGGCCCCCTGCCTGAATATGTATCATTGAACCTGTTAAAGACCTTGAAACGTATCTTCTCAGTAAGTTTAATCTCGGCATCAAAATCTCCGGTAATCTGATCTGTATTATTAAGAGTATTTCCGGCTCCTCTCACATCAAAGTTGCCATTTATCAAAACCTTATCATTCAGCAGCTGGGTCTGCAATGCTACCTGAACCTCCTGAGAGTTAAGGTCCTTTGTCCCCGGCCTGTATACAAAACCAACATCAAAATCGTTACTGATCTGAGACAGCCAGTTACTAAGCTGGTTTGACAGCATTTCAGTTGTTGTAACAGCCATAGCGGACGTACTGGTTGTTGTAGTGGAGGTTGAAGAAGATCCAAAAGATGGATCGGGATAGAAACTGTTCATAACAAGCAGATAAAGGAACTGCCGGCTCAATTCCTCCTCAGTTCCTATAGCATTTTTCAGATAGGCTCTGGTCTCTTCATCCGCGTTCGGCAGATATATATCGAAACCGACAACCGGATTAAACAGCTTACCGGATAGGTTCAACTGAGGTTCCACAGATATTCTTTCATTAAACCTCTCATCCTGAAGAATTGGAAAGAGTGAAGTTTTTAAATTTTTATAAGTAGCTTTCAATTCAATTTCAGCATCATCAATATTGCCATTAAACATTATCTTCCCGCCATTTTCCACTTCAAACCTCTTGTTCAGAATATTGCCCAGTGTAAATAAATATTCCCCGTCCTCTATTGTATAATCGCCTGATATTTTAAATTCGCCCTTTTTATTAAGAGTTATATTAAGGAAACCTGAACCATGACCAGTCATTTTATCACCTACTTTTGAATCAAAAATAATTTGTACCTCCGCTTCAGGAGTTACTTCAAGATCGATATTCAGATCTATTCCAACCTGATTAGCTGCCGGAACAGGTATGTTTTTGATACTGCCGGGTTCCCCGGCTTTTATTGAACTGGAGTCAATAAAGGAGATAAATGAATATTCCGATACGGAAAGACCGGAGTTGATCGGGATAAAAATTTTAGTATTTTTTCCTGTTTTGGCTGATATATCGAATGAGAGTGAGTTTGGTCCGCTTTTTATTGTTGTGACACCGGAAGCATAGGCTGTTCCATAAAATAATTCATTGTCCTTGAGCTGAGTATTTAATACAAGGAAATCAGTGCTATTTATATTAATGGTAAGATCGGCTGCATATTCCTTGAAATTTTTATGATTAACAGATCCATTGACAGTTGCGATATTACCATCTTTATCTGTAACTCTGATATTATTGAATTTAAACCCATTCCTGTCGAACCTGATTGTGTCGTTCAGCCTGTAGGTTGTCTGAAGATAATTGATCTTCATTGAGGCATTTTCGGCCAACACTGCTCCCCTCAGGAAAAGGTTGCCTGCTTCTCCGGATAAATTCACCTTACCTGAAGCAAATCCGGAAATATCCGAAGCAAAAACCTTTAGTAACGGGTTTAGAAAAGTAATAGGTAATTTTTTAGTTATGGCACTCAGGTCTATTTTTCTGGTGGCAGGATCAAAAATCCCCGAAGCGTCAAACATGGTTACTCCATTCAGGTTATTTGACGCATTGATCTGAACAACTTTTTTATCTTTGTTCCATGTTGACAGGATCGATACAGTTCCGTATCTACTTTCGAGTATCGAAAAGTCATTCACCTCAATATTACTTTCCAGTAACAGGTCAGTGTAAACTTTTGTTAAAAGGATCTTTCCATTCAGAAATCCCTTAATATTAAGTGGAATTTTATCAGGGTCATTAGAATGTTTCTGAGAATCAATATAGTTAAGAGGTGCAATATCAATTCCTTTAAATTCAAGATGTAAAGTATCAGCCGGATCTTTTGATACTGATCCATCGACCAAATAGTAACGGTCCTTATTGGTTATAAAGAGTTTATTTATTTTTATTGAAGAAGAATCTACAAGAATAGTTGAAGGGTTGATCTTCCACCGGTTACTGGCTGAATATATTTCAGTTGAATCAATGGTGACCTTAAGGATTGAATTTTTATTTCCGATAGCACTTTTGGTAATCAATCCTCTTGCTGTGAAACTTCCCCGGTTACTGTTTTTATCATTGTTATCCCATTCAGCTTCAAATACAAAGCTATCGGGCAGAGTATTTAAGTCAATGCTGAAGCCCTTAAGTTCTGATTGTCCTAGAAGTGTAAGTGCAGAACTTGTAATTCCAATTGATAGTTTATTTCCTGAAACAGTTCCATTTAGCGAAAGATCACTGATAAGATTATTTTTAATATTCAGCGATGTGGCTTTTCCATTCAAAGTAATTATACTGTCGGAAAAGACAGCTCCTGTCAGAAAGCTTTTATCTGCCAGTAAAAAACCTGTTTTGAGGAAGCTATTTATCTTATCAGTGTTTTTAAAGTTAACTTCGAAAGTAAAATTGTTTTCCAGCAGATTTTTTTTAGTGACAGTTGCCTGAAACTGAGCAGGCATTAAAGTAGCGAGAGTTGACTTTAGAAGATCTCCTATTGTTGCAAAATCATAATAGCCTTTAATATCAGCGTCTGCAAAATCTGTTCGAAGACTTAATACAGGCTTGTTGTTTTCTTTATAGGTTCTGATTGAAAAATCAGAAAGCTCAAGATTATTGTTATACTTTCTGAAGTTAGAATTAAGAAGCTTTATTTCACCATCAAGGTTATCAATATTACTGCCTTTGAAATCGGCTGTCAGTAAAAGTGTAACTGATGCTGATGTATCATGTTTGTCAATATTAAGATTATAAAGATTGGCATCAGCTATATTTAAGGTAAAATTAAATTCAGGTAATTTATTATTGAAATTCAATAATCCCAGCAGATCCAGCTTAATGTTTTTGTCGACTATCTTTACACTTCCATCCCACGTTTTTTCGGTAAAAAGACCATTGATAGCAATATTTCTGTACTTATATCTGTTAATCTCAATACTGTCAATTTTCCCGGTAAGATCAGCAGCAAATTTTTTTAAAGAATTTGCATATCCGTCAATATTGGTTACCATACTAAGCTTTCCAAACAGATCTGTTTTTCCGGTAAGCTCTCCAAGATCTATGCCTGTACCCGTCAGGAGCCCCTTTATTCTGTACTTTTTCGATTTTTCAGGCCGCAAAGAAATATCTGTACGAATATTGCCAATGTCTGTCCTGAACATACCGTAGGTCACAAAATCGGTGGTGAATCCTGTAAAGCTACCATCAAAGGAGATATTGCCCAGTTTGTAGAGCACCTCAGGCAGAATTAGGCTATCTTTTCCTGGAATTTTTATTTTTTCAATATCCATTATATTGGTATTAAGGCTGTTAATGCCAATATACATATATACATTTTCAATTTTGGGCAGTCCCGACAGATCAAAATCACAATCGAGATTTGTATAATCCCTGTACGATACCTTTATATCGCGGCCTCTTAGTTCAGATATTGTACCAATGATTCTTCCTGAAAACCAAACAGATTCATTCAACTTATCTAAAGCGGGGATAAAATATTCAAGATCTGAAGTACTTATAAGGGATTTTTCAAGATTAAGGTCAAGTTTGACCTCTTCCCCGAAATTCTTAAATGAAGATGTGGAATCAGCGACAAGGCTCAGTTTGGAAATATTAATTATACTACTGTCACAATTCAAAGTGGTTGGCCCAAAAAGAAAATTTTGTTTAGCCAGCATAACAGAACTGCTAAACCTGGCTACAGAAAAGCCGCTTGACTCTTTAAAGGAGAGGTTATAAATTTTAAAATCAGAAGTATCGTTTTCTATTTTAAGCTCCTCAATGATTCCATTAATACCGGATAAATTCAGGTTGTTAAAATCAATTTTAGATTTACTCTGCGGCCTGATTCGTTTGATATATGCAAATCTTGCGTCGCTGATATCAATCTGTTCAATCGACAATCTTATTTTTGCTTTTGAAGTTGTGTCCCCTGAGTTTTTTAAGAGACCGAGGTACCAGTTAAGGTTCATTAATCCGGTGGTGTCAGTTATCAGAGCTACTACAGGATTAATGAGATTTACCTTGCCAAGCCTTATTGTCTTTTTCTTAAAATCAATTCTTTTCAGTCCGACCGTCACTTTGCTGGAATAGATCATTGTATCGTTATTCTGATCCTTTATCAGAACGTCGGTGAGAGATAGTTTATTAAAAAAACTGAACTCTATTCTGCCAACAGATAATGTGGATTTTATCTCTTCGGAAAAGTGATTTGTAATTCTTTTAACAATAAGAGTCTGAACTAAAGGTATCTGTAAAACAACATAAATGGTTGTCGGGAGCATTATTATGATCGCAGCAACAATTATAAAATACTTAATTGATTTTTTAATATTTTTGACCATTTATAAGTTTGAAAAATCAATATTCAAAATAACCTAAAATATACCGAAAAACAAAGTACCGATGGCAGTTACAATATTAGCAATAGAATCGTCATGCGATGATACCTCAGTTGCAGTTATCAGGGATGGTTATGTGCTTTCCAATTTGATTGCCAATCAGGATATACATATGGCATATGGAGGTGTTGTTCCCGAGCTTGCATCAAGAGCTCATCAGGCTAATATTGTGCCCGTTACTCATCAGGCTATAGTTAATTCTGGAGTAGTCGCAGATGATATTGATGCTGTTGCTTTTACGAGAGGACCAGGGCTTCTTGGCTCTCTCCTGGTCGGTACTTCATTTGCCAAAGGTTTTGCCATCGCTAAAAATATTCCATTAATTGAGGTAAATCATCTTCAGGCTCATGTTCTCGCACATTTTATTCTACATAGGGATGGGAAAAACCGATTACCCTCATTCCCTTTTTTGTGCCTGCTGGTATCCGGTGGTCATACGCGAATTATTGTAATGAAAAGCCACCTTGAGATGGAAGTTATCGGAAATACCAATGATGATGCTGCCGGCGAGGCTTTCGACAAATGTGGAAAAGTAATGGGCTTTACATATCCAGCCGGACCTATAATCGATAAACTGGCTGGAGAGGGAAATAAAAATGCTTTCAGATTTGCAAAGCCTTCTGTGAAAGGTCTTGATTTCAGCTTCAGCGGTTTAAAGACCAGTTTCCTTTATTTCCTGCGTGACAGAATTAAGGAAGATCCGGATTTCATCGAAAAACACACAGCAGATCTTTGTGCATCTCTTCAGAACGTGATAGTCAGTATTCTGATAGGAAAACTTGTAAAAGCCTCTCTCCAGACAGGCATAAATGAGGTAGGGATAGCTGGTGGTGTATCAGCAAATTCAGGATTAAGGAACAGTATTAAGGAAGAGGCGGAAAAGAGAAATTGGAATCTATTTATCCCTGAATTCTCATATACAACTGATAACGCTGCAATGATTGGAATTACAGGTTATTATAAATATTTACAGGGTGATTTTTCAAACCATGGGGTAATTCCGCTTGCCCGGTACTAACTTATTGAATATTCATTTTGAAATGAAAGGCACAGATCTGTCTTTTCTTGTTGTCGGTGCGGGTGCTGTTGGTGGTATAACTGCCTCTTTCCTGAAAAAAGGAGGAATAGATGTTGAAATTGTACGTAAATATGACGATTATGCTTCTCAGATAGAACAAAAAGGTTTAAAAGTTAGAGGAGTACGAGGTGATTTTAGAGTAAAAATGGCTGCATACTCTTCAATCTCGCAAGTTAAAGAATCTAAGGATATTGTTCTTCTTGCCACTAAGGCAACAGACATGATGGATGAGGCTCAATCTTACCAATTCTTAAGAGGGACGGGCACCTGATATCACTGCAAAAAGGAATCTGTGAAGATGATCTCGCCATGGTACCCGGGAAAGAGAGGGTGATCGGCTGTGTTACAGGTTAGGGGGCGTTTAATAAACTTAAATCATCAAGTTTGCGGGCACTTGAAAGGAAGAAACCTACAGAAATTAATTACCTGAATGCATATATTGCCAGGATTGGCAATAGCAAAGGTGTTCCTGTTCCTGTTAAAGCTTTTATAGTGAGTATGATACATGAGATATAGAATTTAAAGAGGGATATCTCCATCAGCAATTTTGATGATCCTTTTTTTGATAGATTCAACTGAAAGGGCAGTTTTTTATTAAAAATTATTAATTTCGGGACAAAATATTTGTAATGGAGGAGATTAGGATTGCACCAACCAAGAATACACCTGAGGTCATTTTGAATCCTGAGGGAATTATACGTATTAAGGGGCGTTCAATTCATGAGAACGTTACTGATTTCTTTAATCCGGTTGAGGATTGGGTAACTTCTTATATACTCTCACCAGCTCCTGTTACAAGCGTTGATCTGAACCTTGAATATTTTAACAGTGCCAGTGCTAAAGTATTTATCCACCTGTTACAGAAAATAACCTATGTGACATTAAAGCACAAGAAGTTTATAATTAACTGGTATTATGAGGAAGGGGACGAAGATATTTTTGAGAGGGGAGAGTATTTTTCTTCAGTGCTTGATGTACCGTTTAATTTCATTAAGATAAAGTTATCTCAGTGAATTTCTGCTCAATATTACTGCGTTCACGAGGATATATGTTTGCCGGATGAAGAGCAACAATATCTATAACCAGATGAAAACAATTGGCTCAGACTTTTTTCGCTAAACAGTTGAGCTTCCTGATCGTAATTAGCTGATTTACTGAAGAATATTAGAAGGGCCGAAAACAATGCTATCAATAGCCTCATGAATCAGAGATCTGAGACTAAGTTTAGCAAAAAGTATTTAGATTTTGGAGTTGTAAATGAATGAAGTATAAATAGCTAAGTTTTCTTCTTATTTTTTTTGGCTGTCTCCTGATACGCTTTCAGATAAATGAACGACACCGCGAAAAAGATCATCCCCAGCACCAGAAGCATAATGAATGCAAAGACCGATGGTTTACCGAGTCCGGGTATGGGATGTCTGAGTCTGAAAATATAACCAAATAATGTATAGACAAGGACCATTATTGAAACAACAAAACTGAAAATAATGGACGTTTTGTCAAAGATCCTGGTAGTTTTATAAAAATCTGTATTTTTAAATTTGCCGTAGGAAGTATGGGCAAAGGCAGTAGCACGTTTTCGAGAACGGTCCTGTCTGTATTTTCTCCAATCCTCCATCGCCTGTTTATATGCCTTATCATCAACGCTTATCTTTTCATGATAGGCAATAAGAAATTCATATGCTTCTGTAATCAGTATAAATTTATCTTTAGCATCCGGGGAATGGTTAATATCAGGATGAAATAAACGTGCTTTTTTCCTGTAGGCTTTCTTAATCTCATCAACTGAGGAGTTTAAAGTTATTCCAAGTATCTCGTAGTAATCGGTTAATGTCATATTAAGTACCTCTTATTTTACAATTCCTGTAAATCCCATGAACGCAAGTGCGAGTATCCCTGCTATTACCAGTGAAATGGGAACACCTTTCATCCCCTTTGGTACATCGGCAAGCTCCAATTGTTCACGTATGCCGGCAAGTATTACGAGTGCAAGTCCGAAACCTATTGCAGTCGAGCCACCATAAACAACTCCTTCGATCAGGTTATATTCTTTTTTTATGACAAGTATGGCTACACCAAGAACTGCACAGTTTGTAGTAATCAGAGGAAGGAAAATGCCAAGTGCCTGGTATAAGGGCTGACTTACCTTTTTCAGAATGATTTCAACCATCTGAACCAGGGCGGCAATAACCAGAATAAATGTAATAGTCTGCATAAATCCGATTCCCAGTTTATTCAGTACATATACCTGGATAAGATAGGTAACCATTGTTGCAAGAACAATTACAAAAGTAACGGCACCTGCCATTCCCATTGCTGTGTTCACCTTGCTTGAAACTCCAAGAAAAGGGCAGACACCAAGGAATTGTGCAAGAACAACGTTATTAATGAAGATTGCCGATATAATTATTAGTATGTATTCCATTTCAATCGCAGTTTAGGCTTTTCTAATCCGGTTAATAATAGCTATCAGATAACCAAGAGCAATGAATGCTCCGGGCGCCAGAATAAATACCAGAATTCCGTCGCCGGCAATAAACTTGTATCCAAAAATCGATCCGCTGCCTATTATCTCACGAATAGCCCCGAGGATGCCAAGAGCCATCGTAAATCCGAGTCCCATTCCAAGTCCATCTAGAAATGAAGAGAGAACGCTGTTCTTACTTGCGAATGCTTCAGCACGACCTAAAACTATGCAGTTAACAACAATTAGTGGTATGAAGATGCCCAGTTTAACATAAAGAACTGGAACATAGGCTTGCATTAAAAGGTCAACGATTGTAACGAACGACGCAATTATCACTATAAAAGCCGGGATTCTGACTTTTTCGGGAATAAGATTTGAGAGCAACGAGATTACTATATTTGAACCAACCAGCACAAAGGTAGTTGCAATACCCATTCCCATACCGTTTAATGATGATGAAGTCGTTGCCAGGGTAGGACACATCCCAAGAACCAGCACCAGTACCGGATTTTCTCTTATCAGCCCCTTAGAAAAGTTCTGAAATTGACTCATTTTGATCCTCCTTTCTGTAAAGTATTATAAGCACGTTGTACGGCATCGCAAAATGCCCTGGAACTAATTGTAGCTGCAGTTATTGCATCAACCTGACCGCCATCTTTTTTTACTTTTAATCTGAAAAGCGAGGGATTCTTCCCGTAAAACTGATCTTTGAATTTAGGTTCGGTCATTTTTGTTCCGAGACCCGGTGTCTCTTTTTGCTCAAGGACACTTATATTAAATATGGACCCATCAGGTTTAAATCCAACCATAAGACTGATATTTCCGCTAAATCCTTTTTTTGTATATGTGTTAACTGCATAACCGATCAATGTACTGTCTTTTTTTGCCGGATATATTTCCAGGCTATCACCTTCTCCGGTCGGCAGTTTGTACATTTCGGAATTTGGGTTATTGGTAAATTCAGGAACAACCTGCTTAATCGCCTCAAGTTTTTTGTTCAGATTAGAAAGTTCAATAGGCTTCTTGGTAAATTCATAAACAAAGCCCAGGCAAGCCGCAGCAACAAGAGAGATCAATGTCAGGGAAATAATCATATTTCTGAATGAGGATTCTGTCTTAGCCATTTCTTACCTCCTCTCCAAACCTTTTTGGTTTCATATACGCATTCATTAGTGGCACAAACGCATTCATAATTAATATCGCGAAGGAGACACCTTCAGGATATGCTCCGTAAACCCTGATAATAACAGTAAGAAACCCGATTCCACATCCATAAATTATCATAGCCATGGGAGTCATGGGAGAGGTGACATAATCAGTAGCCATAAAAATTGCACCTAGAAGAACACCGCCGGCAAGGATATGGAACATTGGGTTTGCATTTGTTTCTGGATTTATCAGCCAGAGAATTGCCGTAAACACTGCAACAGTTCCTATAACTGAAACAGGGATGTGCCAGGTGATTATCTTTTTATAAAGCAGGTATGCGAAGCCGATAAGTAGCGCAAAAGCAGCAACCTCGCCCATTGATCCTCCCATCTTACCCAGGAACATATTAATTGTTGCAGGTACTTTTTCCATTAACTGCGATACCGATTCTCCGTTTTTTATTCCTTCTTTAATAATAGCAAGTGGTGTTGCGCCAGTTATAGCATCAGTATAACCGGTATTTAGACCAGAAGGAACAGGCCAGCTGGTCATTTGTACAGGGAATGAAATAAGCATGAAAACTCGTCCTACAAGTGCAGGATTAAACGGATTATTACCCAGTCCGCCAAAGGTCATTTTTGCTATACCGATTGATACAAGACCCCCTGTAATTATTATGAAAACAGGAATATTTGATGGAAGGTTGAAGGCCAGTAGAAGGCCTGTTACAAGAGCAGATCCGTCCGTGATCGAAACAGGCTTTTTAAGGATATACCTCTGGATAAGATATTCAAAGAGAACACATGAAATAACTGAGGTTGCAGTTACAATCAAAGCACCTATACCGAAATACAGGACCGAAGTGAAAAGTGCAGGCATCAGGGCAATTACCACTCCATACATCAGTTTTTTAGTGGTTTCATCACCATGTTCATGCGGTGATGGTGATATATTTAACAGATTACTCATGAATATGAATTTGAAGCTTATTATTTCATGTTTCGTTCTCGCGCCAATTTTATCACTGTTGATTTACCCAACCGTATATAATCGAGTAATGGTCTGTTTGCAGGACATGTATAGCTGCAGGAACCACATTCCATGCAATCAGTAATCCTTTCCTTTTCTGCCCTTTCAAACAATCCTTTTTCAGCAAGTGTCATAAGAAGATACGGCTCCAGATTAAGAGCGCAGGCTGATATACACTTTGCACATCTGATACATGGATTGACCACCGCCCTATGCGACTCTTTATTCGAAAAGATAATAATTCCCGAGGTGCCTTTAACTACCGGTACATCAATACTACTTACAGCTCTTCCCATCATCGGACCTCCGTTTATAATCTTTCCGGTATCTTCCGGAAGTCCGCCGGCAGCTTCAATAAGCTTTCTTATCGGAGTACCGGTTCTAACAATATAGTTCCCGGGCCGTGTAAGGGATTTGCCTGTAATTGTCACAACTCTTTCGAACAGAGGTTTGTTTTTCTGAACTGCTTCATATACCGCAAATGCTGTTCCTACGTTTTGAACTATAGCACCTACGTCAAGAGGAAGATGACCTGATGGCACTTCTCTGTTTATGAGTGCCTTGATAAGTTGTTTTTCAGCTCCCTGGGGGTATTTTACCTTCAGGGCATGCACCGATATCCCTTTAATGCCGGATGCAAGATTTGAAAGATGTTTAATGGCATCAGGTTTATTGTTTTCAATTCCTATCATGGCTTTTTCGACACGAAGTGCCTTCATGAGTATAGTAACACCGATAATAATCTCTTCTCCTTTTTCGAGCATTAGACGATGATCGGATGTCAGGTAGGGTTCACATTCGACTCCGTTTATAATTAGAACTTCGCATTTTTTCCCGTCAGGAACAGTCAGTTTTACATGTGAAGGAAAGGTTGCACCTCCTAAGCCCACAATACCTGAAGCGAGACATTTTTTTGTAATCTCTTCGGGAGACAATGCTATTTCAGATATTATCTCGCTGCTTCTGTCAATCGATTCTTCCCATTCATCACCTTCAGTGTCAATAAAGATTGCCGTCTGCCTGTATCCGGTTGTGTCCAGAATTGTGTCTATTTTACTGATCTTTCCGGATACTGAAGCGTGAATATTTGATGATACAAAACCTTTACTTGTTGCTATTAACTGTCCTGTTTTCACATAGTCACCCTTATTAACAACAGCAACCGCCGGGGCGCCTATATGCTGAGAAACAGGTATCGTAACGCTTTCAGGAATCGGAAGATATTCAATAGCCATACCTGCTGTCAGTTTCGTTTCGGGCGGATGAATTCCTCCTATGGGAAATGTTTTCAACACTATATTGTTCTTTTAGTTATAATAATTAAGTACCGCTGGTCACCTCACTAAGAACTTCAATTCTTGGTTTTCTCGGCGGAAAGTTCAGTTCAATTATTGAATTTGTTGGACACTCTGTAACACATTTTCTGCAAAATGTACACTTACCGGCATCGATATAAGCCAGATTATTTTCGATCGTTATTGCATCAAACTCACATACCTTAAAACATTTATTGCACGAAATACATGCTACCTTGCAGGCTCTCCTGGCAGGTCCGCCTTTGTCGCAATTGGAACATGCCACGTAAATTTTCCGGTCTTTTTTTGCCTTTTTCCTAAGTTCAATTATATTTCTCGGGCAGGCTTTCACACATGCACCACAGGCTACGCATTTTTCATCAATAATGACAGGCAAACCGGTGGTGTTATCCATGTACATTGCGTCAAAAGAACAAGCTTTGACACAGTCTCCTTTACCCAGACAACCATAGCTGCAATCAGTTTCACCGATATAAAGATTATGTGAAATACTACAATTGGAAGCTCCTTCATATATTGAGGTACGCGGCCGGAATTCAGGTGTGCCGTTACACAGTAATACTGCAACAAGGGGATCTACGAGAGGTGCCTCTTTACCCAGTATTTTGGCTGACAATCCCATAACCACCCCACCTCCAACCGGACAGTTAAGTCCTTCAAAGGTTTCAGCTTTGACAAGTGCTTCAGCAAAGTTACGACAGCCAGCGAAGCCACAGCCTCCGCAGTTGGCAGCCGGAAGAATTGCCTGGATCTCATCAATCCGCGGATCTTCTACTACCTTGAACTTTTGAGCAACAAAATACAGTATCACTGCCGATATCAGGGCAAGAATACTAAGACAAATTATGGTAATAAGTATTATAGAGCTCATCAATCAGACTTTTAACGTAAATGTAAATTTTCGATTAATCTGTTTCCTGAATAGATATAGGATCAGATAATAAGGTAAAAGAATAGCAACAGAGGTAAGACCGGCAGCCAATTCAGATATTCTCATTGATATTAAAACTACCAGAATTGTTATCACCAGGATTAAAGGAAGCAGATATCCCAGAAACAGCGCATTATAACCCATTGACTGTTTCATAATCACATTAACTTTATCTCCGGGTTTTACATTATAACTTCCTGATACCTCTATAATTTTATCTTCCGTGCCGGGCAAGGAACATGACGCCCCTGCTATACATCCTGCACAAGCGGATGACGCAGCAATTAGGACGATCACAGATTTTTCGCCTCTCTTTTGCACAACTCCTGCATGATCAATTGTTTCTTTTACATCTGAATTTTTCATAAACCGATTCGGAAATTACAATCCGCAAATTTAAAACTAGAAGACAATAGAAAGATGTTTTTTATCAGTTATTTCTACGCTGATATTATTTATTTTGATTATAAATAATCTCTGTTCAGCTTATCTTACTCCACAGTTGGTCGTGACTGAAAAGCCTTTTTAATTCACTCCTGAATATACGGTTATTCTCATCCTCAAGCAGCGGATCTTTCATTAGTATGTCATCTGCAATAGTCCTTACATATTCAATTAGTTGACCATCTTTTCCAAGATTGGCTATCTTCAGATTAAAAGGGATTCCGCTTTGCTGAGTTCCTTCAATATCTCCAGGACCCCTCAACTGCAGATCCGTTTCAGCAATTTCAAAACCGTCATTTGTACTTATCATCACTTCAATTCTTCTGGAAGCTTCTTTTGATAATTTATCTGAACTCATTAATATGCAATATGACTGGTCAGCACCTCTGCCCACGCGTCCTCTCAACTGGTGCAGCTGCGACAATCCGAATCTTTCAGCACTTTCAATTACCATAACAGTGGCATTCGGTATATCAACGCCAACCTCAATAACTGTTGTTGCAATAAGAATATGAGCATGACCATCCTTGAACAGCTTCATTGACATCTCCTTATCGGAAGGTGTCATTTTACCGTGAACAATACTGATACAATACTGAGGAGAAGGAAAAACCCTTGAAATGGTATCCCAGCCATCTTCAAGATCTTTATAGTCCATTTTCTCAGATTCCTTAATTAGCGGATAAACTATATATATCTGACGGTGCCGGGCAATCTGATTTCTGATAAATCCGAATACTTTATTTCTTTCCGAATCAGTAAAATGCATTGTTTTTATCGGAACCCTGCCAGGAGGTAATTCATCTATGACAGATACATCAAGGTCACCATACAGAGTCATAGCCAGTGTTCTGGGAATGGGAGTGGCAGTCATTACAAGAATATGCGGAGGGTTAAGGTTTTTTTGCCACAGACGAGCTCTCTGTGCAACTCCAAAACGATGCTGCTCGTCAATTATTACCAGTCCCAGATTGCTGAATTTAACATTTTCTTCCAGAAGCGCATGAGTTCCTATTAATATATTAAGTGATTTGTCAAGCAGAGCTTCAGCTATCAGTTTTCGGGAGTTCTTTTTTGAAGATCCCGTTAGAAGAGAGATTTTTATATCAATTCCGGAAAGCAATTTACTGATTGTCTGGAAATGCTGACTGGCAAGGATCTCTGTAGGGGCCATTATACACGCCTGGTAGCCGTTATCAAGTGCAATAAGCATACTCATCAGGGCAACCAGTGTTTTGCCACTGCCCACATCGCCCTGAAGAAGACGGTTCATCTGTTTCCCAGAACCGAGATCCTTCCGTATTTCTTTCATTACACGTTTCTGTGCTTCAGTTAGAGTGAAAGGGAGATTGTTAAAATAAAAATTATTGAAGTATTCGCCGACATTTGAAAAGATAAATCCCCTTGTTTTAAGATTACGGTTCGTTTTTAATCTCAAAAGGTTTAATTGAATATAAAAAAGTTCTTCGAATTTCAGCCTGTACCTGCATCTATCAAGTTCGTCTGTATTTTCAGGGAAATGTATTTTATGAAGCGATTCATGAAGCTCCATTAGTTTGTATCGTGAAATAAGATACGAAGGTAATGTCTCCGGAATCCTGAATTTTAATTGTTTCAGCATGTTGCCGATCAGTTTGCTTATTGTTCTGGAAGTGACAAACTGGCTTTTCAGCTTTTCAGTAGAGCTGTATTGAGCCTGCAATGAAGAATTAAGCCTTTCAGCAATTTTGTCGGAAGCTTCAATTTCAGGATGGATAATATTGACCATACCATTGAATACTCCGGGTTTCCCGAACACAATGAACTCTATTCCTGGTGTGTAACTGCCGGTTATCCATTTTCCACCTTTAAACCATACCAGTTTAATAGTTCCTGTTTCATCCTGAAAATCAGCAACCAGCCTCTTTCCAGGTCCGTGTCCCTCAGTATAGTAACCTTTAATTACTCCTTTGATCTGAACAAACGGGAGATCCGGATCAAGTTCCGCAATTTTATAAAACCTGGTTCTGTCAATGTATTTATATGGAAAATAATACAAAAGATCACGGAATGTAAAGATATTCAGCTCTTTATTAAGTAGCTCTGCCCTTTTTGGACCAACCCCGGTCAGGTATGTTATGTTTGTATCGAGAAAGTCCTGTATAATCATTCCTGATTATTTTATGGGCTGGTAATATTTATGAAAATTGAATATCGAAATTAACTATTTTTGAAAACCTGTCCTAATTATAATGTCAATACTGAAATGTTTTTTTTCGCGACGTTTAAATATCTGAAATACATTCTTCTATCGCGTCACAGAAAGGGGCATGGGATTCATAGTCCGTTTGTTTTTGATCTTGTATCAAGGGTATTCCGGAATAAAACCGATGGAGATATTGTCTGTAGTATTGAAAAGGTCAGAAAGAGACTGATCTCTGATAACCGGTCCATTTTTGTCAATGATCTGGGTTCAGGGTCCAGGAAACTTAGAAATAGTATAAGGAAAGTGTCAGATATAGCCAGATATGCATCAGTTCCTCTTAAATATGGAACTCTTTTGTCAAACATGGCTGCTGAATTTGGCAAACCGCTTATTATTGAATTAGGGACCTCTTTCGGTATAAGTACAATGTATATGGCTGCAGCATGTAAGGAAGCAGAAGTTTACACAATTGAAGGCTCTTATGGAACAGCAGAAATTGCAGGAGGTAATTTCTGCGAGCTGGGACTGACCAATATTAAGTTGTTAACAGGGCCGTTTGAAGAAAAACTTGCTGAAATATTAAATACAGGATTAAAACCCGGTTTGGTATTTATTGACGGAAACCACAGAAAGGAACCTGTTATAGATTATTTTAACAGAATTGCTGAAGTGTCATCCGGAAAAACAGTAGTAATAATAGACGACATATATTTTTCAAGTGAAATGTATGAAGCATGGAGTGAAATAAAATTAAGTGAAAAGGTCTCTGTCACTGTAGACATATTCCGTATGGGAATAGTTTTTTTCAGAGAAGGGATTACTCATAATAACTATACAATCAGATATTAACAAAAATTAAGAATTTATAATTTATTATTTGACTTATTTAATCTAATTTCGAAATTCAAATTTTATACGCTATGGACAAAGTTATTGAGATTCAGAATATAGTTAAGAATTATGTGATAGGATCGGTGGTAGTGAAGGCTTTAAGGTCAGTTTCCATCAATATTGAGAGGAATGAGTATGTTGCAATTATGGGACCGTCGGGATCAGGAAAATCGACTCTGATGAACCTTATTGGTTGTCTTGATACACCTTCTAGCGGTAGCTATATGTTAAATAATACTGATGTCAGCAAGATGGAAGATGATTATCTTGCAGAGATAAGGAATAAGGAAATCGGCTTTATATTCCAGACCTTTAACCTTTTACCCCGATATACAGCTTTGGAAAATGTAACATTACCGTTAATTTATGCCGGAGTCGCAAAAGCAGACAGGGAAAAGGTTGCTATTGATTCATTGACACAGGTTGGTCTGGCTGACAGGATGACCCATAAACCAAATGAGTTATCAGGTGGTCAGCGTCAGCGTGTAGCAATAGCCAGGGCCCTTGTAAACAAACCGTCAATCATTCTTGCTGATGAGCCGACAGGTAACCTCGATAGTAAAACCTCCATTGATATTATGGCACTTCTTGATGCAATTCATAAACTTGGAAATACTGTTATAGTTGTTACACATGAAGAGGATATTGCCAGGCATGCTGCACGCATAGTAAGGCTTTTTGACGGTGAGATTTCACAGGACTATCGCAATGAGCAATATGTAAAAGCATAATTTCATTATTGAAGTGCTTTCCTTAAATCTTTTGGTTTAGGTGTATCATGAAGATTTATACCCTTACAGGCGACGATGGAACCACTTCATTATCAGGAGGGAGAAGGGTTCCTAAACATTCACTGCGTGTTGAAGCATACGGGTCAGTTGATGAACTCATTGCCTGGTTCGGGCTGTTAAGGGATCATATGGAGGATTCCAACCGGAAAAAATTACTTGTATATATACAGGGACAGCTCATGAAATGTGCTGCAGCACTTGCATATGACTGTGAAAATATTAACAGTAAAATAATTCTCCCAGATACAAATTGTATTTCTGTAGTAGAGAATGAAATAGACATTATGGAGGATAGTCTTCCTCCTCTAAAAAGCTTTATCCTGCCGGGAGGAAATATCCTCGTATCGTATTGTCATATAGCCAGATGTGTGTGCAGAAGAGCAGAAAGAGCAGTTTTAAGGCTGAATGAATCCGAAGAATCACCAGAAATAGTAAATAAATTCCTTAACAGGTTATCCGATTTTTTATTCGTAATGTCCAGAAAAATAGGATTAGAGCTTGATAGTGAGGAGATTAAGTGGTCTGTTTAATATCATAAAAATCTTAAAAAAGGTATTGCTTTTTAAGTAAAATAATATTTATATTTGCAGACTTTGTTTAAAGCTTAACTTAATCAGGAAATTATGTACTGGACACTTGAATTAGCATCAAAACTTGAGGATGCTCCATGGCCTGCCACTAAGGATGAGCTGATTGATTTCGCCATTAGGTCAGGTGCCCCAATGGAAGTTATTGAAAATTTGCAGGAAATTGAAGATGAGGGAGATATTTACGAGAGTATTGAAGATATCTGGCCCGATTATCCAAGTAAAGATGACTTCTTTTTTAATGAGGATGAATATTAAAAAGGAGGCTGACCTTTTTAGATCAGCCTCTTTTTTATTTTCTGAAAATATCGGTTTTATTCTTTGGTCGCAGGCTATTAAGCCATGAAAATCCTTCCAGACGCATTTCTTCCGGTTTTGTAAGAACAGGCGGATCGATGTACCCTTCAGGATTCTCATATTCGATAACCTCCGTTATTTTTCCATTCTGCACACGTATCTCAATCCGGGCACATTTTGATTTATTTACTCCCGCTACATCATTCCCGTCCAGAAGATAATAAATAGATTCTCCATTACCCCTTATATCTATTTTATACAATTCATTATTTTCAAAATAACCGGTAAGTGATCTTCCTTTAATCTGATCGTATCTTATTGTGTCAACCTGACTCGTTACAAAGGCTGAGTTATATAACTCCAGCCTGTCAGTCTTACGATTTTTTGTAAATACTGCCATTGACTCGGATACAAGTTGATTGTCATCAGACCATATTACAGGGGATTTGTATAGCCGTATCACAGAATCCTGGAAAGAATAGGAGAGGGAGTCACATTTAGCCTGAAGATCAATGCTGAAAATACGGCAGCCATAATATGCTTTCATCAGCCGGTATCCATGTCCTGAAGTATCGGACACTGTAACCGCACTTATGGTATCTGCATGAAGAAACATGGAATCCTTGTCTGATACCTGAATGAACTGCGCCCTGTCGGTGACCATGAATTTTTCCGGCATTTTATAGTACCATGCATAATTCCCCTTTATGATCAGATTGTTGGTAGTATCTTCAATAACCACATTACGGTAAGATTCTCCATAACCGGTCGTGTTATCAAAATAGAGTGAATCACCGTGAACGATCTGCTTTTTGTTATCAATTACGGCATTTTTCCAGACAGAAGTAACATCATTTTTTGTATCGTACCAGCCTTTTTCACAATATAAATTTATACTATCTCCATACAAATGGGTAGGACCTGTAAAAAACGAGGTTTCCGTCAGGGTATTGTAATCCATGGTATCGGCTGTCATAATATAATCGGGATTTACAATTTTTACGCTGTCTTTAAAATGAAAAAGATTATCTGATACGTAATAGACTCCTATTATGCTTGTAAGAGTATTGTCGGCGTTTGTTATCCTTCCCTTGTCATTATAGCGTGCGATTTTATTTTTCACGTCATAATTTATTTTATCTGTGTAAAGGTGTGTATCCTTATCAATAAGTTCCACATTCCCGGTTACAATCGCTATTTCACTCTTCCCGTCGTAAAACAGATAATCCCCGAACAGATCAAGAGTATCACCCTGTTCAATATGTATCCTGCTGAAAGCTGTTACCTGATTTTCTTCCGGTGCAAAATGGGCACTGTCGCATGTCATTGTGATTTCATTATGCTTAAGCTGAACATTACCAATTAGATGATGTACATCCTTTCCGGTTATATTATCTTTATATCTATTATCCTCATCGCAATATACCAGCTCAATTTTTTTCTTTCCTGTATTCCTGTCCTGTGTCTGCTGAGACAGTAACAGAGGTAAAAACAAAACAATAGCCATGAAAATCAGAAAAAATCTGGCAGAAAATAAATGATGAAGAAACCTGAAGAAATTTATTTCAGCCATCCGTTTTTCAAGAAGTCGCATGATTTAAACTCCTCACTTATTTTGATATAAGTCGATTTTATTTTTTCATTTACCCATTTATCAAAAACCTTTGTCCGTTCCTCAACCAGTGCTGCATTGTATAATGCCTGGTAATCGTCTTTCAGGTTTGCAGTATGTGCCGGTAATTCGTTATCAAGTCTGACAATTCTGAAAACCTCATTATTGTCCTCATCGGTTGTCCGGAAAGGTTCTGATATTTCACCAACCTTCATATCTCTTATTTTTACATACATATCCGGATTTAATTCATCGAGAGTCAACCATGTTGTCCTTGCAGAAGGATCTGCTTTCACATACTTACCACCATTGATCCTGCTGTCCTTGTGTGTTGAAAAACGTAAAGCTGCATCTTTGAAACTGATGCTGTCTTTTCTTATCAGGTTAGCAAGACTATCAAGTCTGGAAAGCGCTTTTGCAGCCTGTTCCGGTTTGACTTTGGGTCTCACAAGAATATGTCGCGTATTAACCATATCACCTTTACGGTCAATAAGCTGGATAATATGGAATCCGAATTTGGTTTCAACTATTTTTGAAACCGTATTTTTTGTAAGACTGAAAGCAGCATCAGCATACTCTTTTTCAAGCTCGCCTCTTGTAAGGTAACCAATTTCTCCACCATTTTTTGCAGTCTCAGGATCTTCAGAATACATTATTGCCAAAACATTAAAGCTTTTTCCTGCGAGGATCTGACTTCTTATATCGAGAAGTTTCTGACGTGCTTCAGCTTTATTATCTTCATTAGAAGGAGGGTCTACCTGTATAATGCTGATCTCATATTTAGCAGGAATAACCGGGATACTGTCTTTCGGGATAGCTGCATAAAATTTCTTTAAGGCATTCGGGGTCACTGTTATATTCCCTGCGATTTTATTCTGAACTTCTCTTACAATCTCCTGTTCAAGTAAAGTTTTCTTAATATCCCTTCGTATCTCCAGCATACTCTTCTTAAAATACGATACAAGGGCTTCTTCGCTTCCTGCCCGTCTGATAGCATCATTCATTCTCATGTTAAGATCCCCATCAACTGCATCATCAGTAACTGTTATACTATCTATTCTGGCCTGATCAAGAAAAAGTTTTGATACAAGCATCTCCTGGAATACATTGCAAGAGAGTTGATCAATAGGTGTTTTATTCCCGCTTCGACTCAGATCAGCAACGGTATTTTCAAGATCTGAAAGATATATAACCTCATTCCCCACAATTGCAGCAACTGATTCTACCAGTTTCTGAGCATTTACCATCAACACACCCGGAAGAAAAAGAGTAACGACGACCAGGTAAAATTTCAACTTTCTTTTTATCATAATTTTATTGATTTTATAGGTATGATGAGACCTGCAATACTTTAGTCTGATAAGGTTCATCACTATTTAAAATATCTTAAAACTGTTTGCTTTTAATGCTTCATTATAAATTCCGTTTTCGAGAGCCTGAAGAAATTCAATTCTCCTCGAATTCCATATAATTCTTTTTATATCCTCCCTGACATATTCAAATGGTGCAAGGGAAGATCTGAGCCGGTAATCCCTGATTGAGATCAAATAATCCGATGTGGAGTCTTTTTTCTCAAAAAAAGTATTTCTTTTAAGGAAATTTTCCTGGTTATCAATATCTCCCGGTAATTCAACACACAATCTGTCCATTGGTACCCAGTCTTCATTGAAATCGTCGAATTTTTCAGCAAACTGAAAACATAAGGTCTCAAGTTGCTGAAGGTCATTTTGTTCATTTGAGCGGGCAAGGGATTTTATTTTATTGAGATCAGGAGTTTCAAGGGGTAATTTAATGAACAATGCTTTTACTATGTTTGAAGTGAGCATAAAACTGTTCTTATTGACAGTATAATAATTTTCCAGATCTGTATTTGTAATTACAGTATCCATTTTTTCCAGCATGATCTGTTGCTGATACTGGTAAATAAGCAGATTTGCCCTGGTTTCTTCAAGTTGCTGGGCTATATCAGTTATTAATTCAGGTGAGATATTCTGCTCGGCTTTCTTCAGCATGAGCCGGCGCTTTGCCCATTTATGTATATAATTCTGGATAATTGCAACACTGTCAGGTTCATTTATTCCATGCTGAATAAGCTTGGGTATCTGATCGTAATACAGAATATCCTTACCCACTTCTGCAAGAGGAATTCTTTTAGCACTATTATCGCTGTTTTTACAACCGGCTAGAAGAGAAAGAGTTACTATAATTATTGCTATTCTATTCATGGCCCTTATCCTGCTTCAATTCTTCAAGTACCAAATTATCAATCATAACGCTATATTTTTCCTTTAATTGTTTAAGCCATTCATTATCGAGGTATTCCTGAAAACCGGTCATCATTTCTCCCTGAACCTCTTTAAACTTTAGAGGAACAGGCTCAATTATCCTTTTTATATTTATAATAGAAGGAAATCCGCCCCATCTGAATGATTGGGAACCTGTGACCCAGTGTAAATTATCAATTTCAGGATCAGTACCTTTGAACCATTCGGATTCTTTAATTATTAGCAAAGTATCGTCTTCGGTGTTGAACTTTTCAATCATTCTATTATCCATGTCATTCTTCCTGGAGAATCTTTTGAATGCTGATAAAAGAGATTTTTCCCCATCCGGGGATCTTAGTGTATAAATGGTGGCTTCTATACCTCTTCGCGATAGGTAGTCTTTCTTATGATCTTCGTAATATCTAAGTAGACCAACGGAATCATTGCTAACTCTGTTCCAAATATTTCTTTCAGATATATCAAACAGAAGAATACCATCATGAAACTCATTGATCAGGTAACGGAATTCTGGGTATTTTTTTTCCAGAACTGAATTCTCATAATTAATTAGTTGATCCGATGCTTTTGTTTCAATTAAAAAATTAATAAACCTGACTGAATCCCTTGTAACGATCATTGATCCACTCTTTTCAATAAAATTTGCAAACTCATTTGTTGTAAAGTGCAGATTAGCGAATGTATATAAATTTTCAACCGGCATTGTCGTCCTGCCATACTTTCTTAATCCCTGAATAATAAGAGTATCTGTATTTGCAATAAACCAGTCGTATGCATCCTTGTTTATAGTGAATTTATACTCTTTTTTAAGTCTATTGACAAATGACCTTTTGCTCAGGGAATTAAGATATGACTGGTTTAGTCTGCTTTCAAGAAACGATCTTGTTTCATCAAATGACCCCGGTGGCTTTCTGTCTAAAAGTTTAATTATATGCCATCCGTATATTGTTCTGACAGGTTTCGTGTAACTTCCTGTATCTGAGAGTTCAAACGCTGCATCAGAGAAACCGGAAATAATCTCTCCGGCGCCAAACCAATCGAGTTCACCGCCATTTACTGCAGATTCTTTATGATCAGAATATTTCCTGGCAAGGTCGGAGAATGAATTTCCTTCTTCGAGCATTTTGTAGATTTTTCTGATCTCCTCTTCTGCCAGCTTCGCCTCATTCTCTCCCGTGCCTGGAGGTGCTGTTTTCATAATATGCGCCACCTTTATCCTGCCTTTAGCGGGACGTATATCAGTAACCTTTATTATATGATATCCGTAAGGAGTTCTGACAGGCATTGAAAGAGCTCCCTTCTTCAGGCCATATACAGCATCCTCAAAAGGCATTATCATCTGAAATACTGTAAAATACCCAAGATTGCCACCGTTTATCTTTACAGACTGATCATCGGAAGTCCCACGAGCTACCTGTTCAAATGATTCTCCCAGTATGATCCTTTGCCTGATATCTAAGGCCTTGTTCCATGCCCGTAGTGTATCTGTAGGGGTAGCATCCTGAGGCAGTGCGACCAAAATATGCCATGCATTTATTTCTTTTAAGGACCTCTGGTAAGCTTTCTCCAATAGTTTTTCCTTTATCTGATTGTCGGATAAATAGTTCTGTGCAAGCTGATTGCGATAGCCGTTCAGTTCATTTCTGAATTCACGTGTTGTATCCAATCCCTGGCTCTCAGCATCAGCTACCTTCAGCTTAAATATAATATACTGCTGCAGATATTCATCAATATTCTGCGGCTTACCCTGGTCAATATTTTTTTTGTACATCCTGATAAATTCTCCCACCTGTATCTTTTTCCCCCCAACTGTAAGTAATACCTTGCCATTCAAATCCTGTGCCCGGCAAAGAAAAGGGGACAGAAAAACCAGAAATATTAACAAAATTGATTTGATATTCATCAGGATAATCTGAAACCTGTTATTCAAACGTTTTTCTGCTATAATTTGGTGCTTCCCTTGTTATGGAAACGTCATGCGGATGACTCTCAACTATTCCTGAGTTTGTGATCCTTACAAATTTTCCATCTCTTTTAAGCATTGCAATATTTTTTGCTCCCAGGTAGCCCATTCCGGCTCTTAGTCCTCCCGTCATCTGGAAGATCACTTCAGCTAAGGTCCCCTTATATGGAACTCTGGCTTCAATACCTTCCGGAACGAGTTTCCTGATGTCATCTTCAATATCCTGGAAGTAGCGATCCTTGGAACCCTGCTGCATGGCTTCAATAGATCCCATACCTCTGTATGCCTTAAATTTCCGTCCGTTATAAATTATTGTATCTCCAGGTGATTCCTCAACTCCTGCAAACAGAGAACCAGCCATAATTGAATCGGCACCGGCAGCAATTGCTTTAATTATATCGCCCGAATACCTGATTCCACCATCAGCAATTACAGGAATTCCTGAACCTTCCAGTGTTTTTGCCACATTATAGATTGCCGATAACTGCGGAATACCTACACCGGCTATTATTCTTGTTGTACAAATTGATCCGGGTCCGATACCTACTTTTACCGCATCAGCCCCTTCATCAACAAGCTTTTTAGCTGCTTCTGCCGTGCCTATATTGCCTGCAATAACTTCCATAGACGGAAAATTCCTTTTAATATCTCTGAGAATACCAATAACGCTTTTTGTATGTGCGTGGGCAGTATCAATAGATATTGCATCAACATTTGCATTTATTAGGGCTTCGACTCTTTCAAGTGTGTCGGAAGAAATTCCCACGGCCCCGGCCACCCTCAGCCTTCCCTTATCATCTTTGCATGAATTGGGACGGTCTTTGGTTTTTGTAATATCCTTGTATGTAATTAATCCGATCAGCTTTCCAGCTTCGTCTATCATCGGAAGCTTTTCTATTTTATGTTTCTGAAGAATCTTAGCAGCAGCTTCAAGATTAGTCTGATGATTTGTAGTTATCAGACTTGTTGTCATTACTTCGGTAATCCTTCGTGACGGATTATTTTCAAATCTTAGATCTCTGTTTGTTACAATACCCTTCAGAATACCGCTCTTATCTATGACGGGAATGCCTCCGATCTTGTATTCACCCATCAAATTCATGGCTTCCGCTACAGTGGCATCAAGATTAATGGTAATCGGATCAAAGATCATAACATTTTCAGCCCTCTTTACACGTTTTACCTGCGACGCCTGTTTCTCAATAGTCATATTTTTATGGATCACTCCTATACCACCTTCCCTGGCTATTGCGATGGCAAGCTCGTCTTCCGTTACTGTATCCATCGCAGCCGATACCACAGGTGTATTGATACTGATGTTTCTGGTAAACATTGAACTGAGATTAACTTCCCTTGGAAGTACCTCAGAATATGAAGGAACCAGAAGAACATCATCAAAAGTTAAACCTTCATAAAGTATCTTATCCTTAAAAAATGACATCTGAAGAGATTTTAAGTTTTTGCTGGCGCAAATTACGAAAAAAAACAGAACTCGTAAAACATCTCTTTCTTTTCCCATTCATAAAAAATTGAATTACAGTTATTACATTTGTATTTATCGCAATCCGGAATGAATATCGACCCATACATAGCTATTTTAACCAGATACTGGGGATATACATCCTTTAAACCATTACAGGAAGAGATTATCAGATCTGTTACCGAAGGGAAGGATACCCTTGGTCTGATGCCAACTGGTGGTGGCAAATCACTTACTTTCCAGGTACCTGCCCTGGCCAAAGAAGGCATATGCCTTGTTATAACTCCGCTTATCGCCCTGATGAAAGATCAGGTTAATCGTCTTAATAGCCTGGAGATAAAATCCCTAGCTATCCATTCTGGCATGTCAGGAGAAGAGATAGATAATGCATTGGAGAATTGTATATATGGCGATTATAAATTTCTTTATGTATCACCGGAAAGAATTACTACCAGGATTTTTCAGGGGAAGGTTTCACGTTTAAACCTTTCCCTTGTTGCAATTGATGAAGCACACTGCATTTCTCAGTGGGGGTATGATTTCCGGCCCTCATATCTGAAGATTGCATTGCTCAGGGATCATATTTCTGAAAAGGTGCCCTTTCTTGCCCTAACAGCTTCTGCCACACCTATGGTTATAGAGGATATTATGAAGAAGCTGGCATTCAGGAATGAAAATGTTCTGAGAACCAGTTTCAGCAGAAAGAATATCTCATATCTGGTCCGTAAAGTAGAGGATAAAGGTACTTATCTGATTAAGACATTACAGAAGGCAAGAGGAAGTGGCATTGTTTATGTGAGGAGCAGAAAAAGATGCAAAGAAGTTGCAGAACTGCTTGTGGCTAATGGGGTGAATGCTGATTTTTATCATGCCGGATTACCCGATGAACTTCGGGACAAAAAGCAAGTCGCCTGGACATCTGGAGAGACCCGGGTAATAGTAGCAACAAATGCTTTCGGAATGGGTATAGATAAGGCTGAAGTGAGATTTGTAATTCATTGGGATATACCTGATTCAATTGAAAACTATTTCCAGGAGAGCGGAAGGGCAGGCCGTGATGACAAACCGGCATCGGCAGTTCTTCTTTATTCACCTGCTGATAAAAGCAGGCTGCTCGATACAATAAGGAAGAAATTTCCTCCGGTTGAAAAAATCAAAGATACCTATGAGGCGTTATGTAATTACCTTCAGGTTCCTCTTGGTTCGGGAAAAGATAATGTATTTGACTTTAACCTCCCTGATTTTGTTTCAAGATACCGGTTCCCGGTAATTGAAACATATAATAGCCTTCAGTTTCTACAGAGAGAAGGGTATGTTGAGTTTACTGAAGAGATTAACAATCCTTCACGAGTCCATTTTGTCGTGAGCCGTGATGACCTATACAAGTTTCAGGTTGCAAATGAATCATTTGATGGATTTATAAAACTCCTTCTCAGGTCTTATACCGGTATGTTTACTGAATTTGTTCCTATAAATGAAGAAACTCTTTCCCGAAAATCAGCAGCAACCAGGGATGTTGTCTATCAGTACCTTGTCAAGTTATCCACCCTGAATATTATACATTACATACCAGGGAAAAAAACAGCATTGGTTATCTTTACCGAGGAGCGACTTGAAAGGAAAGCCTTGATGATATCACCTGAAAATTATCTTCATGTAAAGGAAAAGTATGAGACAAGGCTTAACAGGATGATTGAGTATGCTGATACTGACAGTCATTGCAGATCGGTATTTCTTCTTAATTATTTCGGAGAAGAGTCTGACCGTTGCGGTATTTGTGATGTATGCCGTGAAAGAAATGAACTGGACCTGAGTAAATATGAGTTTGACCTGATACTTGACGAAATAAAAACGACTCTTGGAACCTATAATCCTGATGCGGAAGAGCTTGTGAAAATGGTTGATTATCCTGAAGACAAAGTTATTAAAGTAATCAGGTGGTTACTCGACCATAATAAAATTATGCAGGATAAGGATCATAAACTTAGCTGGAGTACTTAGCCGGTTTGCATTTATATAGTATAATTATGTTTTAATCTGTTTTTCAGCAACTCATGCTTTCTTTCAACAAAAATAGGAGTCTACTGAATAATACTGGCTGTAAATGTCTAATTTTGTACCTTATTTTAATCAGAAAATATGGATACAAACACCGATCCGGTATATTCAAGAAATGTAATTGAATTTGTGGCTGTTGCAAATGAATTCTGCAAATATGCGGAACATGCCTCTGAGCTTAAGGGTGATGAACTTCTGAAGATATTGCAACGTATTCTTCCTCTGATGTACCTGAAATCCTCACTTTTGCCTTTACTTGATCCATATTTTGAGGATGGGAATGAGAAATTTGTAACGGAATCCGACTGGATTAGTATTCACGATTCACTTGAAGAGAAGTTTGGAACAGCTGATGACTATCTGGAGGTATTCGATGAGAAAATGAACGAATCAGAAATTCCTGTATTATGTTCCATTTCAGAGAATATGGCTGACATTTACCAGGATTTAAAAGATTTTCTGCTTCTTTATCAGACAGGCACAGCTGAGGTAATGAATGATGCGGTGTGGGAATGTCGTATGAATTTTGAAAACTTCTGGGGTCAGAAACTAGTGAACTCATTAAGAGCTATCCATAGATTTATATACTCAGGAGAGGAGATAGGAAAAGCAGAGGATAAACATGAAGAAAATAGTGAGAACAGAAATACCTCAGACTGGTTCATTGCCAGAAGACAAAAGGAATACAGAGGTAATGGTAAATAATATATATAAGGAGAATATTACTGTCGAAGAACTTGCAAAGTGTGAGCTCTCATGGTTCAAGGGTGAAATAGTTGTAGTTGATGATCTAAAAACATACCATGATGTTTTTCCAAGGCTTCTTGGAACAGATCTTCTGGGGTTTGATACTGAAACGAAACCAACCTTTAAGAAGGGCAGAAAGAATGCGGTTTCTCTTATACAGCTTTCAACGGGTAACCTGGCATGTCTTTTCAGAATTAACAAGATTGGATTTCCTGAAGAGCTGATCAATTTGTTATCGGATCCTTCTGTAATTAAGGCAGGCGTTGCTGTTCATGATGATATCAGATTTCTTAAATCGGTGCGAAAATTTTCTCCTGACGGCTTCGTTGACCTTCAGGGTTTTGTAAGGGATTATGGAATTCAGAGCTCCGGATTGAAAAAACTTGCAGCAATTGTGTTGGGATTCAGAATTTCCAAACGACAGCAGGTAACTGACTGGGAGGCTGAACAACTTACTGAGGCTCAGAAGATATATGCAGCAACAGATGCCTGGGTTTGTCATCAGATATATAAAAAGCTTACTAACGGACATGATGTTTGAAAAAGTTGAAGAGTTGAAGAGTTGAAGAGTTGAAGAAGTTGAAGAAGTTGAAATGTTGAAAAGGTGAAATGTTGAACGTTGGAAGAGCATTAAAACTCTGCTAGACTCTGCGATAACTCAGTGAACCTCTGTGTAATATACTCTTTTTAGTTTCACAGGTTTATAAAAGATCTTCAACTGAAGGAAACTGTGAACACACATAAGTAATATGATGGAAATTAGTATTTGATGTATTTCATGCGGTGGTTGAATGCGTTGAAGTATTGAAAAGATTAAGAATGTTTTTATGAAAATTATCGATAAGGGAAATAACGAGGAACGTGTAAAAATAGTCCTTAAATCAGGGAAAGAGCAATCACTTAAAAGATTTCATCCCTGGGTCTTTTCCGGAGCAATAAAGAAAATTTATGGTAATCCGGCAGAGGGAGATCTTGTGAATATCTTCGATAATAAGGGTTCATTTCTGGCTGTTGGTCATTATGCGCCAAGTTCCATTGCTGTGCGGGTACTTTCATTTGAACAGGTAACTCCCGACTTCGATTTCTTCAGGGATAAGATAAAACGTGCTATTCATTACAGGAAATCAATAGGTATAATTGATAATCCTCAGATTAATGTATACCGACTTATTCATGGTGAAGGGGATGGTTTACCCGGACTGATAATCGATTATTACAATGGAGTAGCCGTAATACAGATGCATTCATTGGGATTTTACAGGATACGCAGGGAAATTACCAGTATCCTGACAGAACTTTTAAAAGATCAGATAATTGCAGTATATGATAAAAGCGAAGGGACTATTCCGCACATGTCGGGAGTGACGGCCACGAATGAATTTCTGTATGGGAATTCCGGCCCTGTAATAGTTATGGAACACGGGTATAAGTTTAAAATAGACTGGACAACCGGCCAGAAAACCGGATTTTTTATTGATCAGAGGGAGAACAGAAAGCTTTTAGAAGGATTTACGGCAGGCAAAAGTGTATTGAATATGTTTGGTTATACAGGTGCATTTTCTGTCTATGCCATGAAGAATGCAAATCTGGTTCATACTGTCGACAGTTCACATCCTGCCATTGAAATGGCGGATGAAAACATCAGGATGAATTATGGTGAGGATGCCAGGCACAAATCATTTCAGGTTGATGCGTTTGAGTATCTGAATCAGATTAAAAATCAATATGACCTGATAATTCTTGACCCACCTGCCTTTGCCAAACACAATAATGTTCTGGCAAATGCTCTTCAGGGATATAAGAGGCTGAATATTAAGGCTATTGAACAGATTAAATCAGGTGGCATCATTTTTACATTCTCGTGCTCTCAGGTGGTAACGAAAGAAAATTTCAGAAAATCAGTCTTTGCAGCTGCAGCTAATGCCGGGAGAAATGTAAGAATTTTATACCAGATGAGTCAACCGCCTGATCATCCGGTAAATATTTATCACCCTGAAAGTGAGTATCTGAAGGGGCTGGTCATTTATGTTGAATAGTTTAATACTGAAATATTTTAAGAATAGAATATTCCGATTATAAGATATTCCAATTATAAAATATTCTGATTATAAAATATTCTGATTATAAAATATTACCAGTTATAGAATATTATAAAAATAAAATATCTTAATTACAGAATATTCTGATTTTAGAATATTTCGAAAATAAAATATATTAAAAGCTGAATATAAAAAACATGGTACCAAATAGAAATATTTTGCTGGTCGCAAAAAAGTTGGGACTTCATGAGTGGCAGGTGGAGAATACAATCAGGCTTATGGACGGAGGCGCAACAATTCCGTTTATAAGCAGGTACAGGAAAGAAATGACAGGCAGTCTTGACGAAGTACAGCTGATGCATATAAAGGAGGAGTATGACCGTCTGAAAGATCTGGATTCCAGAAAGGAAGCAATAATCAAATCCATTGAGGAACAGGAAAAAATGACTCCTGAACTCAGGAGGAGAATTGATGAAGCTTTAACAATGTCGGAGCTTGAGGATATTTATCTACCATACAGACCTAAACGTCGCACACGTGCAACGATTGCCAGAGAAAAGGGACTAGAACCACTGGCTGCTATAATAATGGATCAGAAAGAAAACGATCCTGTTCTTAAGGCTGAAGAGTTTCTTAATGATGAGGTTACAACCACTAACGATGCTATAGCCGGCGCATCTGACATTATAGCTGAATGGATAAGTGAGGATGAAAATGCACGGAGGAAATTAAGATATCTGTTTGAAAAAGAGGCTGTAATCTATTCAAAGGTTATAAAAGGAAAAGAAGCCGGAGGCATTAAATTCAGTGATTATTACGAATGGTCAGAGCCTCTTAAAAAATGTCCTTCTCACAGACTTCTTGCAATGAGAAGAGGAGAGGAGGAAGGATTTTTACGGTTATCTGTTGAACCCGATGAAGACCATGCACTTGATGTACTCAATTCCCAGTTCATAAAAGGAAGGAATGCATCATCAGACATAGTTTCCGTTGCAGTTAAGGACAGCTGGAAGAGGCTGTTATCATCTTCAATGGAAACTGAATTCAGAAATAGTTCCAAAGAAAAGGCCGACATCGAGGCAATAACCGTATTTGCGGATAACCTCCGTCAACTGCTTCTCGGATCACCACTTGGTGAAAAAAATGTTCTCGCTATTGATCCGGGATTCAGAACAGGCTGCAAAGTTGTTTGTCTTGACAGGCAGGGAAATTTCATTCATAATGAAACAATCTACCCTCATCCTCCTCAAAATGAGACTGCCAAATCGATCAAAAAGATCCTTTCACTTGTCAATGCTTACAAAATTGAAGCAATTGCAATAGGCAATGGTACCGCAAGCCGCGAAACAGAAGATTTTATTAAGTGGGTAAAGTTTGAGAATGATATCCAGGTTTTTGTAGTGAGTGAAGCAGGAGCTTCAATATACTCTGCCTCAAAAACTGCACGCGAAGAATTTCCCGATTATGATGTAACCGTTCGTGGTGCTATTTCAATCGGACGCAGGCTGATGGATCCTCTGGCAGAACTGGTTAAGATCGATCCCAAATCGATAGGTGTCGGCCAGTATCAGCATGATGTTGATCAGCAAAAGCTTCAGAAATCACTTGATGATGTGGTTATGAGCTGCGTTAATGCGGTCGGTGTTGAGGTAAACACATCAAGCAGGCACCTGTTGACCTATGTTTCTGGCCTTGGTCCTCAGCTGGCCCAGAATATTATTGATTATCGTACTGAGAATGGACCCTTCAGGTCACGGAAGGAGCTTCTCAAGGTAAAGAGGATGGGTGATAAAGCATTTGAGCAGAGCGCCGGATTCCTTAGAATACGTAATGCAGAAAATCCGCTGGACTCAAGTGCAGTGCATCCTGAGAGCTATCATGTGGTTGAAAAAATGTCAAAAGATATCGGTTGTGATGTAAAGGAACTTATTACCAACGAGAATAAGCGTAAGGAGATAAAACTCGAGCGCTATGTTACCCCGGTTACCGGCTTGCCGACCTTGAAGGATATAATGGATGAACTGGCTAAGCCCGGCCGCGATCCGAGGTCAAAGATAAAGACTTTCAGTTTTGCTGATGTCCACACTATGGAGGATCTGACTCCGGGTATGATTATTCCCGGAATTGTCACAAATATTACAAAATTTGGTGCCTTCGTTGATATCGGTATCAAACAGGATGGATTGGTTCACATTTCAAACATGAGCAAAGCCTACATCTCAGATCCTTCAACTGTAGTCAAGCTGCATCAGCATGTTATGGTAAAAGTTCTTGCAGTAGATATTGAAAGAAAGCGTATTCAGTTGTCAATGAAGGATGCAGATATTAATAAGTAATGCCCCATCAGAGCTGTTAAAAACACTTTTTCAACATTCCATAACGAGCACAATATTAAATAATTAATAGTTACAATATAATTATTTTATTACGACCCAACATTTTTATATTATGAAAAAATTTAATCTGTTTTTTGGAGCGATACTCGCACTATTGTTCATTTCATGCAGTAATCAGCCTTCACTTAAGGCCCCGGTTGCAGAGAAAATACCACATGAATTATTTGATAAGCGTAATGATAATTATTTCTGGATGCGCCTTAGCGATGAACAGAAGAACGCTGCCACACCCGACTCTCAGACAACAAAAGTACTTGACTATCTTAACAGCGAGAATGAATATTCAAAAACAGTTTTAAAAAACAATGAAGTACTTCAGAAAACCATTTTCGATGAGATTGTCGGAAGGATAAAAAAGGATGATGAATCAGTACCTTATCTTGAAAATGGATATTATTATTATAATAAATTTACCGAAGGAAACGAATATCCTGTCTATTATCGTAAAAAAGGCTCTCTCAATGCCCCGGAAGAGGTACTTCTGGATGTTAATAAACTTGCCGTTGGAAAGCCCTACTGTTCCGTGAACAACCTTAGTGTAAGCCGCGACAATAGGATCCTCGCATACGGTGTCGATTTTGTAAGCCGACGCCGTTATACTCTTAATTTTATTGATATTGGGACTGGTAGCTTATTGCCGGAGAAAATTGAAAACACTACCGGACAGGCAATTTGGGCAAACGATAACAAAACTGTCTTTTATATTACGAAGGATCAGGAGACTCTCCGGTCTGATAAAGTATTCAGGCATAAACTTGGAACTCCGGTTGAAAAGGACACTCCTGTTTATGATGAAAAGGACGAGACATTCAGTGTAAATCTTTCTCTGACCAAAAGTCGCAAGTATGTTCTTATCAATTCAACACAGACACTAACCACTGAGACACGTTATCTGGATCTGTCAAACCCTGATGGTGAATTCAGGATATTCGAACCCCGGTCAGTGAATCATGAATATAATATTGATCACCTGGGAAATGAATTTTATATCAGGACTAATTCGGACGGTGCATCCAATTTTAAATTAATGAAGACACCCGAAGCCAAAACTCAAATGGCGAACTGGATTGTTGTAATACCGAACCGGAGTGACATTCTCTTTGAAAATTTTGAACTGTTTGATAATTATCTCGTTGCAGAAGAACGGATCAAAGGTCTGAGTAATCTGCGGATAATAAACACCAAAGATAAGGGTGAACACTACCTGAATTTCGGTGAGGAAGCTTATACTGCTGGAATAAACATAAATCCTGACTCAAACACCGATATATTAAGATACAGCTACTCTTCTCTTACCACTCCCAACTCAATTATTGATTATAACATGGTTACCAGGGAGAAAAAGGTGATGAAAGAAGATGTTATACTGGGCGGATTTGACAAGAATAACTACGAATCAAAGAGGCTTTGGGCAAAAGCTGAAGATGGGACGATGGTCCCGGTTTCAATTGTTTATAAAAAAGGTTTTACAGCTGACGGTAAATCCCCGTTGTTATTATATGCTTACGGAGCCTATGGAATATCTACTGATCCTTCATTCAGATCTACAATACTGAGTTTGCTGGACCGTGGATTTGTTTATGCCATTGCACATGTTCGCGGTGGTAGTGAGATGGGCCGTTTCTGGTACGAAGACGGTAAATTGCTTAAAAAGAAAAATACTTTTACCGATTTTAATGATTGTGCCCAATTTCTTATTGATGAGAAATATACAAACCGCAATAATCTTTACGCGATGGGGGGAAGTGCAGGAGGTCTTCTGATGGGAGCTATACTTAATATGCGACCTGATCTGTACAAGGGAGTCATAGCCGCTGTACCATTTGTGGATATTGTGACAACAATGCTTGATGAAACAATTCCGCTCACAACTTTTGAGTGGGATGAATGGGGCGATCCCAGAAAAAAAGAGTACTACGATTATATGTTATCATATTCTCCATATGACCAGGTAAAAGCTGTGGATTATCCTAACATCCTGGTTACAACGGGTTTTTGGGACTCACAGGTTCAGTACTGGGAACCTGCAAAATGGGTTGCAAAGCTCAGGGCAATGAAGACTGATAAAAATACTCTGGTAATGGATTGTAATATGTCAGCCGGTCATGGTGGGGCATCCGGACGGTTTGAACGTTACAGGATCACATCACTCGAATATGCATTTATTCTTGATCTGGCAGCTATAAGGGAATAAATATAAAGAGGCTGTATCAAAAGTCGAAATCCTTCAACCGCAAAGAGCGCAAAGTAATACGCAAAGTTCGCAAAGAGCTGAATAGCATGCAATTAATTTTACGCGGTTTATTCATTCTATGGGTACTTGACGGTTAAAAGGACTTTTGAGACACCCTCCTATATGATTTACAATAATTAATGAGCAGATGCTATTGCATCCGCTGCGACGGCACTGCATTCTCCCTTGGTTTCATTGCAGGTTTACCCGGCAGTTTAGAATTACGCATAGCGGCATTGTAAACAAATGATGCCGTTATTACAGCATTCTGTTTGAGATCTGCCATTTCGAGCCTTTCGTAAGTATCCATAACAGTATGATAACCGCGGTCATACTCCAGTTCATCCTGTATAAACTGAAATCCGGGAAGTCCGACGCGATCAAAAGAGAGATGGTCGGTTCCTGATGTATTCCTTATAGTTATTGTTGAACAGCCCATATCTTCAAATGGTTTCAGCCACTCCTCGAAAATTGGTCTTACCAGTTCATTTTCCTGCAGATAAATTCCCCGGTATTTGCCCGAACCATTATCCATATTGAAATATCCGGCAAACTTATCATAATCCGGTTTGTGTTCCTGGGTCTTCGGATCAACAAGATATTTTTCCACATAACCGGATGATCCGTAATATCCCTGTTCTTCACCTCCCCAGAGTGCGACACGTATAGTCCTGCGTGGAGCAACATCCAGACTTTTCAGTATCCGCAGGGCTTCCATCATAACAATGCACCCCGATGCATTATCTGCAGCTCCTGTTCCTCCGTTCCATGAATCAATATGAGCACCCAGCAAAACTATTTCATTTTTAAGGAGTTTATCTGTTCCCGGAATTTCACCGATAACATTATAAACGGTAGGACTTGGGAAGAACCTGTTCTTTATTTCGATCTCCATCTCAACAGGAACATTATGGCGTAACAACCTTTCAATTCTTCCATGATCCTCAATGGGGAGATTCAGCTGAGCAACAGGTTCTTTATCTCCGGCATTATAGTTTGCTCCGTTTGATCGCGGAACATTAAAAATACCTGAACTGTTCAGTATTACAGCTACATCTTCGTTCATAAGCAGATCAGTCAGTTTTGTGCGCAGTGCTCTCTGTGCTCTCATGGTTGCATAATCGCCCGTTTGCCTTCTTGACTGTGAGGTTGCTGCCATAGAAAGTTCCTTCAGCTGTTCATCGGTATATCGGCTTGCCAGTGGTTCAAAACTCATAGAGTATGTTGCTGTTGAGGGCATTAGAACAATTTTGCCTTTCAATTTACCCTTATATTTTTCAAGATCGGTTTCATTAGTTACATCAAGCAGCACAACATCACCTTTTACAACACCGTTTGTACTGCCTGTCCAGGCTACCGGATTACATGCAAAGTTAGTATAGTATGGGGCTGTCATGGCAGCATATGTTTTAAGGTTATCCCATCCACCCCGGCTGAAATCTTTTGCGGCTTCAATTCTTACATTCTGAAATCCAAGTTCTTCCATTTTTTTCTTTGCCCATTCATTACCTCTGTTATTCCCTGTTGAGGCAGTGAGTCTGGGACCAATAAAGTCAGTCATCCAGAACGCAAGATCTTCAATACCTGAATATTTTAAACCTTCCTGCTTGATCTTATAGATCATACCGAAGTCAACATTTTCACTCTGCGACATTAAGAGTAATGGCAGAAACAGCAGTAACAAAACTGAGGTTGAGATTTTCTTCATTTTCATTTTTTCATTTTAACTGGTTAAATACTGATGTTTCAAATGTATATAAAATTGAAACCACATAACCAGCCCTGTGATTATGATTTAACAATTATTAACTTTGAGTTGTGCAGGCTGCTCTTATTCTTTACTTTTACTAATATCGACCTGTAGTCTTAATATAATGTAACCCTGCCACGCTCTTTTTCAATGAATGGTATAAATGAGGGTTGCATTTAGCTGATTCCTTTTGTCTTTTTACTTTTTGTCTTTTATCTTTGACCATGATTTACCCTGATAATTTTGAGTATAAGATCGGCTTTGACAGAATTCGGATACTCCTGATTGAAAAATGTCTAAGTCCCATGGGACAAGAGAAAGTTGATTCAATATCATTTATTGATAATTACGATCTATTGTCGCATGAATTATCGGCAACATTTGAATTCCAGCAGATACTACAGTTTGAAGATTTTTTTCCCTCCGAAAACTATTATAATATTTCAGACTGTCTTAACAAGATCAGAATTGAAGGGACGTTTCCTGAAGTAAATGAGGTTTATGATCTGAAACGAACACTTGAGACTGTAAAAACCATTCTTAATTTTTTCAGGAACAAAGAAAGTGTAAAGTATCCTGTACTCTCTGCTATGTGCAGTTCTGTGAAAATCTATCCTTATGTGCTTGATGCAATAGACAGAATAATTGACAAGCGCGGAGTTGTAAAGGATAATGCATCTTCAAGGCTAAAAGAGATAAGGGCAGAGCTGATCGGGAAGAGTATTCAGGTATCTAAAAGACTGAATGCAATTCTTAAACAGGCACAATCTGATGGAATTGTCGATACGGATACAACTGTTTCGATCAGAAACGGACGGGGAGTGATCCCCGTAAATGCATATGATAAGAGAAAGATAAGGGGACTTATACATGACCAGTCGGCTTCAGGGAAAACGGTTTTCATTGAACCTGAAGAGATTGTGGAGATAAACAATGATATAGTAGAACTTGAATATGAGGAAAAGAGAGAAATTGTCAGGATACTTACCACCCTGGCAGATAATATCAGACCTTACATAGATGACCTAATAGAATCGAACTCGTTTCTTGGTGAAATTGATTTCATAAGGGCAAAAGCACTTCTGGGCAACCAGCTTAATTCAATAAAGCCCGGTCTTACCAACATGCCCTTATTGATGTGGAAACGGGCAGTTCACCCGCTTCTCTTCATTACTTTTGGAAAAATGGCCGGAAGGAAGGTTGTGCCACTTGATATAGTACTTGATGACAATGACAGAATACTACTTATATCCGGGCCCAATGCTGGAGGTAAATCGGTATGCCTAAAAACAGTAGGATTAATACAGTATATGCTGCAGTGCGGTCTCACTGTCCCTCTGGGTGAAGGGTCCGAAACCGGGATGTTTAAAAATATACTTATCGATATTGGTGATGAGCAAAGTATTGATAATGATTTAAGTACATATAGTTCGCACCTTATCAATATGAAATTCTTTCTTAAGCACGGAGATGGGAAATCACTGGTGCTTATTGATGAATTCGGAACAGGTACCGAACCTATGCTTGGTGGAGCCATAGCCGAAGCTATTCTGGGTGAACTGAACAGGGAAAAAGTTTTTGGGGTATTAACCACACATTACACAAATCTTAAACACTTTGCTTCGCTCACCGATGGAGTTGTAAACGGGGCAATGGCCTTTGATAATCATCTCATGCAGCCTCTTTTTCAGCTTACAATAGGTAAGCCGGGAAGCTCATTTGCATTCGAGATTGCCAGGAGGATCGGACTTCCTGAAGAGATTCTTGGAGAAGCCTCCGGAAAAGCCGGGGTGAAAAATATTAATTATGACAGGCATTTGAAGGATATAGCCAGAGATAAAAGATACTGGGAGACAAAAAGACAAAGTATAAGACAACAGGAAAAAAGGCTTGAAGAGTTGATGGCTGAATATGAAAAAGAGTTATCAGGCGCTAAGACCCTCAGGAAAGAGATCATTACGAAAGCCAGGGATGAGGCACAGCAATTACTGAAAGAATCTAACCGGATGATTGAAAGTACGATAAGGCAGATCAGGGAATCACAAGCTGAAAAGGAAAGGACAAAAGATGTCAGGCAGCAACTGGAGGAATTTAAGAATGTGGTTGTCGAAGAAACAAAACCTGTGGAAAGTGAATCGGAAGAAAAAATTGCGGTACTCAGCTCAAAAGCAAGAAAGATTAAACTGGATCCTGAGCCGGTAAAGGAAAAGATTATGCCGCAGGTATCGGCAGTAAAGCCATTAAAAAAGGGCGACGCAGTAAGAATGATTGACACTCAGGCTGCCGGAGAGATTATCGAGATCAAGGATAAAATGGCACAGATTGAAACCGGAAATCTGAGATTCTTCGTTCCGCTTGAAAAGATCGAAAGAATTTCAAGATCCGATTTAAACAAGAGCCTGAGATCAAATCAGCCGGTAAGGGGAAACGATCCCGGACTGGTTCAACGTAATATCAATTTCAAACCCGAAATAGATCTCCGGGGTGTACGTGGTGAGGAGGCAATAAAGCAGGTCCGCGATCTGATTGATAACGCTCTTATTGTTCGCCACCGTAATCTGAGAATTCTTCACGGAAAAGGCAATGGAATTTTACGCCAACTAATCAGGGAATATCTTGCAACTGTTGATATTGTAAAATCATTCCGTGATGAACATGTAGAGTTCGGAGGGTCAGGCATTACAGTAGTCGAAATGGATTTCTAAATCTGCAACCTGACGCCCGACGCCTGACGCCTTTCATACGTTCAACGTTATTGATTTCTCTTTACGCTTTCCGCTCTACGCTCTACGCTCTTCCGTCACCTGCTCCCTAAAATCCTCTGCCGAACATTCCCCACAGAGTAACCTTCATATCTTCCCATCTCTTCATTGCCGCTCCGGCAAAGCTGTTGGTATAATCCGTTATATAGCTTTTTGCATCTTCACTTTTTCCTTCCCTGATCAATTCAACAGCTCTCTTTTCAATCAAAGGAAGCTCATCAAAAGCCTTATCTTCAAACTCTTTTACCGCAGGTTCAATAAGTAATCTGCCTTTAGACCAGTTAACTGTGGAGAGCCTGTTGGCTTCACGGAAAGACCAGATGGCAGCATCAGTCCTGTATCGTGGCTGGCCGCAAATTTTGAAAGACGCAGGAAGGCTGATGACTCCGGAAAAGATCGGAATCCTCGGACTTTGACCAGGATTATCAAATGAGAACCAGGCAACTGCACCAACCTCATCAGGTAACCAGCTGCGACACTGAATTACATGCGAATATGAACAACCTGTGATCGCTATGGTACGCTGACGTTCAACAACACCGGGCTTAAGTTCGTTGAGTAGGGTCCTGAGATCATTGCTCATCCAGTTATTTATGACAGGTGATTTGACTTTTTTCTCAACTTCATTGCCATTTTTATCCTTTTCCTTTATTGTTACCAGAAGGTTTTTTGTCATGTCCCATTGAGTTCCTTCATAGGTCTCCCTGAAATATTTCATTATGTCACGTGGTGATAATTTCTTTCCAGGTTTTACAGAGAATGGAAGTTCTTCTGCATCAAATGAAAGATTCAGCGAGGGAGCCAAAGTGCTGAGAATATAGTATTCACGTATGGCAAAAGGTTTTTTACCATTAATGACTTTCCAGAATTTAAAAGATTCTTTCCCGTCCCAGTATCCCAGTTTTTTAGCGACATTTTGTAAATCTGTGCTGTACATGAAATAATCTGGATTTCTGAAGTCTATGTCTGAAATCCTCGGAATATTGGCACAGACTCCCACATTATCATCTGGTATTCTCTGTGCACACCAGATTGCCGAAGGTTTTCCTTTGCCTGATCCTGCAATTTCCAGCTGCCAGACCTCTTTAGGATCAGCAAGTGTTATGCACTCAGCCAGGTCAGCATAACCATATTCTTCTGCAAGCCTGCCTATTAAAGCGATTGCCGTTCTAGCTGTAGTACAACGCTGAAGAGCAATCTTTTCAAGTTCCTCGATCATAAACATTCCATCTTCATTGATGAGTTCGTTGCGGCCATAAATAGTTGTTTCCCCTATGGCCAGCTGCTTTTCATTAAGACATGGGTAGGCCGTATTAAGAAATGCATATGTCTCGGCGATCTCAGGTATCTCACCCTTTTTTGTAACTTTCGTCATATCACCGGCATCCTCTGTATGAAGCATTCCCTGATAAACCGGGTGCATTGCTCCCTTATCATATTTCTGATGGGAAAAAATTTCCAGCCAGGTCCTGTAATTGCCATCACAACTATGTGATGTCATAACAGATCCGTCAGACGATGCCAACCTTCCTACCATAATGGTAGTACAATTCTCGCCATATCCCGGACCATCATTGTCAATATCCCGGTATTGAGCATTAATAAGTATTGAAAGGCTTAGAAAGATTAATGATATCGACCAGGTTCTTTGCACGATTGATTTTTTCATATTTGATTGTTCAGAGTATTTACCTTATGTGAAGTCCATTCCTGAAAAAGTAATTATTAATCCGTTGTATAATATATCTGGATTTCATAAATTAAAAGATAAGTAATTATTAATCAGTATTTTGTAAAACATGAATTTTTAAAACAATGAAGCTTGAATTTCAGTAACATCAACGCCTACAGACCGAATTTGAAATATTTCCTGACAGGAGAAGTTATTTTCCATTTGCAATTCAATCCTTCAGAGAATACAACAAGATCACCTTTACCAAAAGAGACCGGAGTTCCTGTTTCTGGTGTCACCGTAGCTTCACCTTCAATAATATAACAAGTTTCAGAGCTGTCGTATTCCCAGGTAAATTCGGAAATTTCTTTTTCCCATAACGGCCATGATCTGACATTTAGCTTCCTCAGTTTTTCTTCGGTTGGTTTTTCAACAATTATCATATCAGGTTGTTTCATTTCATTTTATTTTATAATTATCAATTATACATCAAATTTGTAAATGTTTTATAATGTACGAAAGGTTTTTTATGAGAATTTGACTGCGTGGGAATAGTGTAAGTTTAAAATGGGTTCCGGACTAAAAGAAAAAAGTGCTATTATTGTATCGGACTTATGAATTTCAAATTTTTAGCTTCTGAAATCTTCTAAACTCATTCCTATGAAACCAAAAAATCTTGCCCTCCTTCTGATAGTGGCAATCAGTCTGATTTCATGTAATCGCAGAAATAAAGCATCTGATAATCTTCCGGTTAATACACCGGTTGTAAAGCAGGAGTGGGCAATTGTGATACACGGTGGAGCTGGAGTCATTACAAGGGATAGAATGACACCTGAGATGGACAAGGAATACAGAGCTGCGCTGTCAACGGCTCTGAATACCGGAAGACAAATACTTGCCGGTGGCGGTACAGCTCTTGAAGCTGTTGAAAAAACAATAAATGTGATGGAAGATAATCCGCTATTCAACGCTGGTAAAGGTGCGGTTTTTACCCATGACGGAAAGAATGAACTCGATGCTGCAATTATGGATGGATCAAACCTTGCAGCCGGATCAGTTGCAGGAGTCACTGATATTAAAAATCCTGTAACGGCAGCGAGATATGTTATGACAAAATCAGTGCATGTTATGCTCACGGGGGCAGGTGCTTCACAATTTGCAAAGGAACAGGGGCTTGAAATTGTTCCACCATCTTATTTCTATACTGAAAAGAGGTATAACGAACTTCAGGCTGTATTGAAGAAGGAAAAGTATGGAACAGTAGGATGCTGTGCTCTCGATAAAGATGGGAACCTGGCTGCAGGTACTTCAACGGGTGGTATGACCGATAAAAGATATAACAGGGTAGGGGATGCTCCGATAATCGGAGCCGGAACATATGCGAATAACAATACATGTGCCGTTTCTGCTACCGGACATGGAGAATACTTTATCAGGTGGACTGTTGCACATGATATCTCAGCCCTGATGGAATATAAGGGACTCTCACTAAAAGATGCCTCGGAACTTGTTGTTAATGACAAGCTTGTAAAGGCCGGAGGAAGCGGTGGGGTAATTTGCGTTGACAAATCAGGTAATATATCTATGCCTTTCAATTCGGAAGGAATGTTCCGCGGATTTGCTACAGCTGACGGGAAAGAGGGGATATTTATCTATAAGGATGAGAAATAACTGCAGGGACATGACATGGGATATCACAACCAGTAAATTATTTAAAGGATTGTGAGTTACCCGGCCCTTGCACGGATTTTGATACTTCTGATTGTACATATCTTCATTATCACGACTTTATTTATCTGAAATTACTGAAAAAAAAACGGGAATGTTCTTCATTCCCGTTATGATAATTATTTAGTAGGAAACTGATCAATAAAGTTTTACCGAGCCATACGATGCTGTAACATTAACTCTGGCTTCCGGTGACTCTTCTTTCCCTACGGTTCCTGAGACCTCATTTGAATTATTCTCGACAATCCGTCTCTGATTTTTAAAGTTATCCTCACTATACTTCAATCCGCCATAAGATACTTTTGCATCGAGCTTATAATTCGCTGACTCTTCTATCCCAAGCCTTACGCCCATATAACGTGTATCAACTTTTAGCGATTCAAAACCGGCCGGTATACGATCAACAGTAAAAGAACCATAACTCCCTTTATAATCGAGCTTTTTGGCCAGTTCGCCGATATTTACTTCTGTATATCCGTTTTCAAGTACCAGGTTATTTATGCTTTCAATCTTGATATTGTCATATTTGCTTTCGCCAACTAATGAACTGATTGTACCAAAAGAAAGTTTGGAATACTTGCTGTCGAGAAGCAGCGCCTGGCTCCTGGTAATATCCAGCCTGTTGCAGTATCTGACAGTAATATCGAGCCATCCTGCTTCATCAATAGATCCTTTGCCATACGACAGGTTAAGCTTGCTTAGCGGTTTTACATTACCCCTTGTAAGTTTTCCAGCGGTAAGGTTCCCGTATCTTATATCAAGAGCAGTTAAGCCATGAAGTTCATCAATATCAGTATTCCCATATTGGTTTGCAAGAATCAGGTCATTATTAACCGGCATTTTAACAGTATAGTCAATGCTGAATCTTTTTGAATTACTGCCCCAGCCGGTGAAATTAAATTTATCATCAATAACTGTTTTAGCCGAAATCACATTGTCCGTGTTAGAAAACCGGACATCAATATAGTCAAGTAATTTCTGTGCCTTTTCTTTATTGGGTAATTCTACAGTTACCTTGACATCGATAACTACCTGGTCTTTATCCCAGCTCTGTATTACGACATCGCCATACCTGTTGCTGATTTCAAGTGTTGTTTTTGCTCCTGCTGTAAATTCCTTATGGAATTCCTTAGTCACCTCCTGCGCCGATAATGTGAGTGATAGTAGCAGGAGAGGTATGGAGAGAAGCATACCCTGTTTATAATTTGACTTTTTCATTTTCTGTCTTTTTTTGGTTATCATTCCTGATAGTTTTGAGCTGATTTACAATATAGGTCATAACTTCAAGTTTTGTCTGGTAATGCTCAATCATGGCATTTATAATTCGTTCATCATTTGGATTTGCCTTGAGTTCTTTCTGAAGTGACACATAAACCGAATCCATACTTTTCATTTCTTTAAAGAGCATATCCTTCTGTTCCGGATTATTTTTCAGATCCACATTTACGATTTCCCCTTCCATCACGTTAACCTGGTGAATATAATAGTTCTCAACCTCTTTGTATTGTGGGGATACATCGCTGAGAGTCATTCTGCGGTTTTCCGGACGTATGAAATGATCCCATGTCCAGAGAGAGGAGAGAGTTACAAGTAGTGTTACGACTGCCGCTCTTAACAGGTAAGGGACAATACTTCTTTTTGGAGCAGCAACCTGAAACCTGATTGCAAGTTTCCTGTTAAATCTTTCCAGGTGACCTTCCGAAGGTTCAGCATCTTCGAAAAAATCCTTATTGTTCCTGATTATATCTTCTATAGTTTTCATAACCGTAACTTTTTCATTTTCCATTTAATTCATTTATGAGCTTTTGTTTTGCTCTTGATAGTTGAGATCGCGAAGTGCTGCTGTTTATGGAAAGAATTTCAGCTATTTCATCATGATCATAACCTTCAAGCAGGTAGAGAGAAAGAATTACTCTGTAACCATCAGGAAGTCTTTCAATAGCTTCTTTAACCTCCTCAACCCTTACATCTATTTCCTCATTCCTTGCAATATCATCACTACTGGTATCTCTGATTCCAATGTGTGAATCAATATCTTCAAAGACCGCTTTTCTTTTATTCAGGAAGTCCAGTGACCGGTTAATTACAATCTTTTTAAGCCATGCACCGAAACTGACAGTTCCCGAATAGGTATCAATTTTTTCAAAGGCTGACAGGAATGATTCCTGCATAATATCTTCGGCTTCCATTGTGTCGTTTACTATCCTCAGACTGGTATTGTACATCGCTTTGTAGTACAATTTGTAAATCTGAAACTGAGCCTTCTGATCTCCAATTTTACACCCATCTAAAAGATCCTGATGTAGGTTCCTGAATGCCGCTTCTACATTTGCCATCTTTAAATAATGACTGGTTTTTATATGTGTTGCTGCACCCACTTTCTATCAATTTTCTAATCAATAGACGTGGGATAAATTAAAATGCTGCACTTAATTTAAGAAATTTACATAAAATTTCAGAATAAGTTCAGTATAATTCCCTGGGTGACCTGCCCGCTTGTATAATCTAATTCTGAACCAAATAAACTGTGTGGTATGGAAAATACCAGAAGAAGTACTACCGCTGCCAGAATTGTATAAGCCGGTTTATCTGACTTTCTGTTCATTACAACAGCCAGAATCCAGAATATAAGCGCAATAAGTGTTTTATTATCAGTCAAATCCCATCCGAACGGGATTCCGGTCCACAAATCGCCAAACGCATAATATTGTACTACCGGACCCAGTATCATTCCTCCAACTATGAAAAGAGCAAGTGTCCAGACAGCATATTTTTTGTACAAAGGGAATTTTAACAACGCCATTAAACCTGCAAGCGTGGATAAAAGCATTGCAATGAACATACAAAGTATATGAGGTACAAGAATAAAAGCAGGTACACCGCCTTTAAACCTTATAACTACCGGTGTCTCCTTAAGATATGTTCTGGTACCGCCTGAATCAGTAAGTTCGATGTAATACTGTAATTTCCCTGCAGCAGGTTGTTGAGGAACTTCTGCAAAAAGACCTTTATCTTCAGTAACACTGAATATTTTGTTCATCAGATAAGAATTTACAGGATAGACTTTGTAAGAAAAATCTGTTACCTGATATTCTTCATCTGACTTAAATCGTTTGAAAAATAATTTTGCTTTTACAGTCGGATCATCAATATCCAATTTCACTTCAGCTCTTTCATCAAGGGCAAGGCTCCTGACCAGCTTTAATTCATACTTTTTATTGTTCAGTGTGACATCCAGCTCTTTCGGATAGGTAGGACCGGTATGTCTCTGATATATCGCTGCCGCGACAGTAATTATAAAAGCCAATGACCACAGGATTATTTTTTTCATATCGAAGGATATTAACTGTCAGATATTGATTAGATCTATATTCTATAATTGTATCAGTAAAACCACTTTTTTGTCATTACGCAAAACTTCAAGACTTATTGTCTGCCCATGTTTAAACTGACCCATCCGGAACATATAATCCTGAATATTATTAACTGTTTTCCCATTGATTGCAGTAATGATATCACCTTTTTTCATTCCTCCCAGTGCTGCTGGTTTTCCCAGGGTGACAAAATCAGCTCTTAAGCCGTTTTTTATTACTCCGGCAAAATCAGGCATTATACCAAGTGTAACTCCTTTTCTTCTTTCGTATCTGGTAGTCTCGGTTTTCGGACCTGATTCTTTGAACTGAAGTCTGACTGATGATGATGCGAGTACTTTTGCAACATTGAATATCAAACCGGATATTTCCTCCATACCCTTGTAATTTATCTTATCATATGTATCAGCAGGTGTATGATAATCCAGATGGGCACCGGTAAAGTAGAAGAGAACAGGAATATTTTTTCCGTAAAATGAAGAGTGATCAGATGGGCCGTAACCTTCATCCGATAAGGTTAGCTTTATAACAGAAGTATCGCTGTTTGCCCAGACCAGGTCTCTAAGTCCTGTTGCGGTGCCTACTCCTGAAATCTGAAGATTATTTGTTTCATTCAATCTGCCAACCATATCAAGATTAATCATTACATTAACTTTGGACAGATCTATTCCGGGATCATCTGTAAAATGTTTTGATCCGAGCAATCCTTCTTCTTCACCTGTAAATGCCACACAGACAATACTTCTTTTGTGGCTTCCCTTTGTCTTTGCAAATTTTTCAGCAATTTCAAGCATCATTGCCACACCTGATGCATTGTCATCAGCACCATGATGAACACCGATTGTGTCAACAGCCCTGCTGGATGATCCTGGTCCACCCATTCCGAGATGATCAAAATGGGCACCAATAATAATATACTCGTTCTTAAGTTGCTCATCCTCCCCGGGAAGAATCATTACCACATTCCTTGTATTGGCCATTTCCCTCGTGATTTCGGCTTTACCGTTTACTGTAACCTTAGTTGAAAATACAAAAGGTTTCCTGGTCGTATTAAGCTTTTTTTCAAGTGAAGCTATAGTAGTGCCAGCCGGGGAAAGAATGATATCAGCAACCTCCCTCTTTACTCTAAACACTGGGATATCAACGGAAAAATCCCCTGAGTTTAAAGATTCAAAAGTATCATCCGGATCGAACCCTGGCCCTGACACCAACAGGACACCTGCAGCGCCCATATCTTTTGCCAGCAGCGCTTTATCCCTGTCATTGCTGTAAGGGATGAACCTGCTTGTCATATTTTCCGGTTCAGGATCACCCTGCAGAATCATTACCCATCTGCCTTTTACATCATTATCCTTATAATCATTCCATTTCAGACTATCGTTATCAATTTTGAATCCGTATCCGGCGAAGGTCACTTCTGCTTCAAGAGATGTATTAGAACTGAATGCAAGTGGTATAAAGTCTTTTTCAGGAATATAGTTTACCCCTTTAATCGTAAGGGAATTGTCTTTCCCCGGAATAAGCTTATTGGTCACTTTGAATCTCTGAAAACCATCACCGGAAAGCGGTACAAGGCCATAGGAGGCCAGCTTATTCTTAATGTAATCTGCTGCAAGGCTGTCGCCTGATGATCCGGTTAATCTGCCTTTAAGTGAATCGGAAGAAAGATATTTTATTTCATCCCGGAGCTCCTGTGCGGTAACATCACGTGTGCTTTTGCAGGAGTAAAGTGTACATAGTGCAATAAATGAGATGGTTATAGTGATGAATTTTAACGATTTATTCTTGATCATAATTAATTATTTGTTTCAGATTGAGTTCAGTGTGAAAGCAATTGATATCTGCAAGAAATCATAGGTTATTCAAACAGCTTAAAAGCTTCCTTAATCAGTCCGATAGCCTCTCTTAGTTGTTTTTCAGTAATAATAAGGGGAGGGGCAAAACGGATAATATGATTATGTGTTGGTTTTGCAATAAGACCTTTATCTTTCATTGCAAGACAGACATCCCATGCTTCCTTTCCGTTTTTTGGTCTTATGACGACTGCATTTAAAAGACCTTTTCCGCGAACAAGTTCAACCATATCTGATTTAATACTACTGAATTCTTCACGGAATATTTTACCCAGGTGTTCAGCATTTTCTGCAAGATTCTCATTTTTCACCACTTCCAGTGCTGCTATTGCCACTTTGGCTGCCAGAGGGTTTCCCCCGAAAGTGGAGCCGTGTTCGCCGGGTTTGATAGTTAAGCATAATTTCATCATCTGCCAGGACAGCGGATACAGGTAAAACACCTCCTGAGAGAGCCTTCCCGAGTATCAGAATATCAGGGCGGACTCCTTCATGATCACAGGCAAGAAGCTTACCGGTACGGGCTATTCCAGTCTGTACTTCATCTGCAATGAAAAGTACATTCTTTGATTTGCACAGCTCATAGGACTTTTTCAGATAACCTTCATCAGGAACAAAAACTCCGGCTTCGCCCTGGATCGGCTCCACAAGAAAACCTGCAACGTCTGGATCCTTAAGAGCATTCTCAAGAGCTTTCAAATCATTATAAGGAATAATTATGAAACCGGGAGTGAACGGTCCGAAATCGTTTCTGGCATCAGGATCGGTCGACATTGAAATGATGCTTATTGTTCTGCCATGGAAGTTTCCTTCGCATGCAATTATTTTTGCCTGGTTTTCCCTGATCCCTTTTTTCTTATAGGCCCATTTACGGCAGAGCTTCAAAGCAGTCTCATCTGCTTCGGCTCCTGAATTCATGGGCAGTACTTTATCATATTTAAAATATTTTGTAACATATTCCTCATACTCACCCAGTACAGAATTATAAAATGCCCTTGATGTAAGCGTCAGCCTTGAAGCCTGGTCTGTTAACGCTTTAATAATTTTTGGATGACAATGACCCTGATTGACTGCTGAATAGGCTGACAGAAAATCAAAATAACGTTTTCCATTAACATCCCAGACAAACGGTCCTTCTCCTCTTTCAAGAACTACAGGAAGTGGATGGTAGTTATGCGCACCAAATTTATCTTCCCGGTTAATATAATCCTGTGTATTCATGATGTTGATTATTAAATATATAAGAAATTATAATATATGCCTACAATCTTACGAAAGTTTTTTAATATTTGAAAATGCGGAAGGTAAGTAACCGCACTACTCAGTTTCAACGTTTGAGTTTTAGTGCTTCAGTAGTACAGAATATCAGAGCTTGCCGAAGGCAAACCATGAAACCTCTCCGCCTTTGTCGCCCTGCGCCAGACGCCTGACGCCCGACGCCCGACGCCTCACCCTCCACATCTCATTTCTCATCTTCCAAAAGGTCAGGCCTTAACCGTCTTGTCCTTTCTTCAGATTGTTCATGCCTCCATTTTTCAATTTCAGCTGTATGCCCTGAGAGAAGAACAGCCGGAACCTGCCATCCCATAAAATTTGCAGGCCTTGTATAAACCGGGGGTGCCAGAAGGTCATCCTGGAAAGAGTCAGAGAGGGCCGACTGTTCATCTGAAATTGCTCCAGGTATAAGTCTGACTATTGCATCTGTGATAGCAGCTGCAGGTAATTCTCCACCAGACAGAACATAATCTCCGATAGATATTTCTCTGGTTATCAGGTAATCGCGGATTCTCTGGTCGACTCCTTTATAATGTCCTGCAAGAATTATAATATTGTTGCTCATTGAAAGCTGATTAGCCATTCTCTGATCAAACTTTTCACCGTCGGGAGATGTGTAAATTATCTCATCATATTCTCTCTCACTTTTAAGTTTTTCAATTACCTTAAAGACAGGTTCTATCATCATCACCATTCCTGCACCTCCACCAAATGCATAATCATCCACACTTTTATATTTATCTTTTGTGAAATCACGGAGATTAATGATGTTTATCTCTACCAGCTTTTTCTCCCGGGCTCTTTTAACAATAGAATAGTTCAACGGGCTTTCCAGCAACTCAGGCAGAACAGAAATAATATCAATTCTCATGTAATTAATTTTCAGCAAAAATACAAAGTGTTGCAACATGTTGTAACCTGCGGCTGATATAATTAATATATATTTGCAGAATGGAATGTCGCGAAAATTGCGGAGCATGTTGCATAGCATTGTCAATATCTTCTCCGATCCCGGGGATGCCTGATGGTAAACCGGCAGGTATAAGGTGCATACATCTGCTTGATGATTATAAGTGTGATATATACACTTATCCGGATAAGCCTAAAGTCTGCACCGATTTTAACGCCGAACCAGAGTTTTGCGGATCAAACAGAAAAGAGGCAATGGAGATATTATTCACGCTCTCCAGATAGAGGGGTCAGAGGATTACTTCCCTGAAGCATATACAACTTTACCGCCGGTGATTGTGTAATCCACCTTCGTTTTCATGATTTCATTCTCAGGTATTGTTAGCAGATCCTTGTCGGTAATAACAATATCAGCCAGATATCCCTTTTTTATAATCCCTTTCCGGTTTTCCATGAACTGGGCATATGCTGAACCAAGTGTATAATACTTTATAGCCTCCTCCATGCCAATTTTTTGTTCGGCATGCCAGCCATCTCCCTCTTCTCCCAGCCTGTCTTTTCTTGTGACTGCTGCATAAAGTCCTTCCATGGGATTTAGTGGTTCTACCTGGTAATCGGTACCAAAAGCAAGCATAGCACCAGCATCAGCAAGACTTTTCCATGCATAGGCACCTTTTGCCCTTTCAGTTCCGATCCTTTTTTCGCAGAATTTCTTATCGGAGATGCAATGGGTAGGCTGCATTGAAGGTATCACTCCGAGTTCCGCAAAACGTGGAATATCGGTAAGCAGAAGTGTCTGGGCATGTTCATCACGATGCCTGCTGTCGCGTTTTCCGTTTACATTCTGCGCCTTTTCGTAAGCATTCAGAGTCCAGTTATTTCCTTTGTCCCCGATAGCATGTACCCCAACCTGAAAACCATACCTGTCTGCCATAACAACCATATTTTCAAACTCTTCATAAGGCATCATTGAAAGTCCTGATGTGGAAGGATTATCCGAGAAAGGTTCGAACATTAAGGCTGTTCCTGAACCAATAGTTCCATCTATAAATGCCTTCAGATAACCAAATCTTATCCAGTTTCCCTCCTGAGGATATTGTCTTTTAAGATCAGTATATTTTTTGAGGAGAACGGTATCAGCTGTCAGCGACCTTCCAATATCAATTCTGCTCGTAAGTTCACCGTCGTTCTGAAGTTTTTCATATGCTCCGAAATCAGCGCTTCCAGGAATCTGGATGCTGGTAACACCAAGCTCACGTGCTTCTTTCAATGCAAGAAGATACCCTTGCCATAATCTTGCATTCTCTTCCTGTGCAGTTCTTTCTGATTTGACCTCTCCGGTTTTTACCAGTGCCTCAGCATTTTCCTTTAAAATACCGGTGGGCTCTCCGGTAATAGGTTCCCTTTGAATTTCCCCGCCAAAAGGATCTTTACTGTTTTTTGTGATGCCGGAAGCTTTGAGAACATAGCTGTTTACCAGAACAGAATGTCCGTCTGCTCTGCTAAGAACCACAGGATTATCGGGGGAGACCTTGTCGATCAGCTCTTTTGCCGGCCACTTTTTATCATTGAACATCTCATGTTCCCAGTGTCCGCCTTTTATGAGTTCTCCAGGTTTTGATCTGGCAACCTGAGCCTTAACCTTTTCAGTAATGACTGAAGGATCTGTAGTATAACGTAACTCAATATAGTCCGGATCGAGCGGACCAAAATGGACATGTGCGTCATTAAAACCCGGAATAACAAGCCTGCCTCCGGCATCGATAATTTTGGTTGATCCTTCCAATATCATTTTGGATATTTCTGCCGTTGAACCAACTGCAATAATAGTTTCACCCCTTACAGCAACAGCTTCAGCTTTCGCATTGTCCTTATCAATTGTGAGAACTTTCCCGTTAATTATAACAAGGTCAGCTATCTCTTTCCGGGCACATGAACCTGTAATTATCATGGATATTATTGATAATGATAGAATTATAATTTTCATGGTCAAGTGTTTTGTTTTGCTGAAATATATAAAAATATTCCGGTTATTGACCCGCACATATTATGATTGGTTTTCAAGTTAAATAATAAGATTGAGACTTATTGGTATTCAGCATTTTATCGCAATAACAATTAATATGTCTATAGCAAATCAAGAATATTATATCCCATATCGCTTGAAAATCAAAGAATTAATATGTATGATTCCGGATACTCATAAAACTTAAATTTAAAATTTCAAAACAGTAGTGATGCGTTAACTTTTTAATAATTTATATAAAGTATTGAAAATAAAATTAATATAAGCGTTCATGATTTTTTGATCTGAATTGATTGTGCCACTCGCGGCACGATTTATAATGAAATCAAACGCATCAGTACTAATTTCACAAAATGAAAAGATAAATAACAACTTTGGCAGTAAGAATTTTTTGAGTCTTTCCCGTTCCACAAAACCGGAGATTTCAATGTTTTTCTACAAATTGAGCTTTAGTTTAATGAAAATTTAACATCTCATTAAGAAATTTATTGAAATTTAATGATGCAGGAAAAGTCAAAACAGGTATTTTCGCAGAAACTAGTATCCATGAACATAGCATTGATCGGTTACGGAAGGATGGGCCATGAAATAGAATCCATTGCCATTAAAAGAAACCATAGCATTAAACTTATTATAGATCAGGACAATACTAAGGATCTGAATGAAGTCAATCTGAGAGGGATTGATGTGGCAATTGAGTTTTCATTACCTTCGGCCGCATTCAATAATATTGTTAAATGCCTGGTCCAAAAAGTTCCAGTTGTTTCAGGTACGACAGGATGGCTTGAGGATCTGGATAAAGCTGTCAGAATCTGTACTGAAAACAAAACTGCCTTTATACATTCTACTAATTTCAGCATAGGGGTAAATCTTCTTTTCAATCTGAGTTCACAACTTGCAAAACAGATGGAACATTATCAAGATTATCATGTCTCGATAGAGGAGATACATCATGTAAAAAAACTTGACGCTCCGAGCGGTACAGCCATAACCCTGGCTAAAGGCATAATAAATGAGCATTCACATTACAATGGCTGGTGCTTTGAAAATGAAAAATCAGATAATAATATCCCAATCAGTTCTGTACGTGAAGGAACTGTCCCCGGTACACATACTGTAACATGGGATTCTGAAATCGATACTATCAGTCTTAAGCATATTACAAAAAGCAGATCCGGTTTGGCTCTGGGTGCAGTTATTGCTGCTGAATATATCATATCGAAGAAGGGAGTATTCACTATGAATGATGTTCTCGGATTCTGAATATTGATATATCTTATGTAATTTTTAGAATAGTTTTAATGTCGACCAATATTTTTCTTGAGAAATATTCAAAGTTTGCTGTCATAGCCCTGGTTTACATTCTGGTTGTGATCCGGACAGGAAACTTCTGGCTTCTTACAGGGCTGGGAGTTATTTATAATATATATGTCTCAAAAAAGATAAACCGGACATTCCGGATTAAGAGAGAAGGGAAGAAGAGTGCTATTATTGAATGGCTGGATGATTTAATTCTTCCTGTTGTTTTTATTAATTTCTGGTAAAGAAATGACATTCACATTGAATCAATTAATGTGATTATGATAATTATTTTTACTTTTACCGATTCTAAATAAACAATTTTATTATGACTGAATTTTTATCAAAAAAGTATATAAGATTTGCAATAGCGGCAATTCTTTATATTCTCGTAGTTATCTGGATCGGAAATTACTGGTTGCTCCTCGGGTTGGGTATAATTTATGATTTATACATTTCTGAGAAGGTAAACTGGACCTTTTGGAAAAAAAGGCATGGCAAGAACAGCGCTTTTATTGAGTGGCTTGATGCTTTGATTTTCGCTGTTATTGCAGTCAGTCTGATCAATATCTTTCTTTTTCAGAATTATCGTATACCCACTCCTTCGATGGAGAAATCTTTGTTAGTAGGTGATCATTTGTTTGTTAGCAAGCTTGCTTACGGTCCGAGGATGCCAAATACTCCCATAGCATTTCCCTTTACCCAGCACACTATGCCACTCACCGGTGGTAAATCATGGTCAAACCTGGTTGTATGGCCTTATAAACGCCTGGCCGGTTTAGGGAAAGTTAAGAATAATGATCCGATTGTTTTCAATTTTCCAGCTGGTGATACAGTAGTAGTGGAGGAGCAGAACACCAGTTATTATGAAATTATAAGAAGAAATGCCAGAGATCTTAAGATGAGAGACAGTTTCGGAGGTGGCACACCTAAACCCGACAATTATTATATGCAGATGGCCAGAAAAGAATTATGGGATAAATATACAATTATTTACAGGCCTGTTGACAGAAGAGATAATTACGTAAAGCGATGCATAGGGATTCCGGGCGACTCAGTAATGATAAAATTATCAGTGCTGTATGTAAATGGGAAAATTGTTCCTGATAATGGCACTCAGCAAACAACATATATTGTCAATACAAACGGAACTACCATCAACCCGAAAGCATTTGAACGTCTTAACATATCAAGATCAGACCAGTCAATGATTTCAGGATCAGCGTACCTGTTGCCTCTTACAAAAAGTAATGCTGAAACTATTTCCAAATTCACAAATGTTACGGGTGTTGAACCTTATATTGCCAGGGCTGGAGAGTATGCTCCTTATATTTTTCCTTACAAACGTTCATATGGTTGGAATGAGGACAATTATGGGCCGATCTGGATACCTGTAAAAGGAGCAACAGTTAAACTTGATACATCTAATCTATGTTTGTACGAGAGGATTATTGATGTATATGAGAATAATGACCTGAGGGTAGAAGGCAAGACTATTTATATTAATAATGCGCCTGCAGATAGCTACACATTTAAAATGAATTACTACTGGATGATGGGAGATAACCGTCACAATTCTGCAGATTCAAGATACTGGGGTTTTGTCCCGGAAGATCATGTGGTAGGCAAACCTAAGTTCATCTGGTTATCAATCGATAAGGAAGCGGAAGGTTTCAAGAGGATCAGATGGAACAGGATGTTCATGAAAGCCAGATAATTACCTCGTTTGAGGGTAAACAATACTATAATAAAAAAGGACACGCTTTCGCATGTCCTTTTTGTATAATCAGCTTCTTTATTATTTAACTTTTTCTACGATTGCTTTAAAAGCTTCCGGGTGGTTCATCGCCAGATCGGCGAGAGTTTTCCTGTTTAGTGTGATCCCTTTTTTAGCAACCTTGCCTATAAATTCCGAATAGCTCATATCGTACTGACGTACACCGGCATTTATTCTCTGAATCCATAAAGCCCTGAACATTCCTTTCTTCTTTTTTCTGTCGCGGTATGCATAACCCAATCCTTTATCAAGGGTATTTTTAGCAACCGTTATAACATTTCTTCTTGATCCGAAGTTTCCTTTTGTCTGCTTAAGAACCTTCTTTCTCCTGGCTCTTGAAGCAACTGCATTTACTGATCTTGGCATAACTCATTTTTTTGAATGTCAGCGGTTAGCCGGCCGGCCAACTCTTAATTGCTGAACAATCTGTTTATACTATAATTTCTTTATCAACACGTCTAACAATTATTTAAGTGCAAGCAACAGCTTAACATTCTTAAGATCTGTTTTATGAACCAGCCCTGCATAGGTAAGATTCCTCTTACGTTTTGTCGATTTTTTTGTCAGGATGTGGCTTTTAAATGCATGTTTACGTTTGATCTTTCCTGTACCGGTCAGAGAAAATCTTTTCTTTGCACCGGGATTAGTCTTCATTTTTGGCATTTCTCTTTATCAAATATATTAAAAAACTATTTTTTCTTTTTAGGTGAAAAGGATACTATCATCCTTTTGCCTTCAAGTCTTGGAAGTTGTTCAACCTTACCGTATTCCTCAAGGTCGTTGGCAAATCTGAGCAGCAGCACTTCTCCCTGCTCTTTGAATAAAATCGATCTTCCCTTAAAGAACACATAAGCCCTTACTTTTGCCCCTTCTTCCAGGAACCTCATAGCATGTTTGAGCTTAAAATTATAATCATGATCATCAGTGTTAGGGCCAAATCTGATCTCTTTCACTACAACCTTTACCGTTTTGGCCTTTATCTCTTTCTGTTTCTTTTTCTGCTGATAAAGAAACTTTTGATAATCAACGATTCTGCAAACCGGAGGATCGGCTGTCGGCGAAATTTCAACAAGATCAAGTTCCAGGTTGTCAGCCAACCTGAGGGCATCCTGAATACTCATGACATCTGCCTCTATTTCTTCGCCGACTACTCTGACCACTTTCGCAGTGATCCTGTGATTTATTTTGTGAGCCGGCTGGGTTATCCTTGCCGGGCTTCGCCTGATTGGTAACGCTATAGCTCTTTCCTCCTTATTTTTGTTAGTATTTCAGTTAACTATTGTGCTTTAAATTGTAATTTCTTTCTTTATCTCAGAATTGATAAAACTAACAAATTCCTCAATTTTCATACTCCCTTTATCACCTTCACCCTGCTTCCTGACAGCGATAGTTCCATTTTCAACCTCTTTTTCACCTATTATAAGCAGGTAAGGGATCCTCTTTAATTCATTATCCCTGATCTTCTTACCTATTTTTTCGCTTCTATCGTCAATCAGTGTGCAAATATCGGAATTATTTAGAATTTCCAAAACTTTTCCTGCATATTCATTGAATTTTTCACTAATGGGCAAAATGACTGCTTTTTCCGGTGCAAGCCAGAGTGGAAATTTTCCGGCTGTATTCTCAATAAGAACTGCGACAAATCTTTCCAGCGATCCGAAGATTGTACGGTGAATCATAACAGGTCTGTGCTTTTGATTGTCACTTCCGTTATAGACAAGGTCAAACCTTTCCGGAAGGTTATAATCAACCTGTATTGTTCCTAATTGCCATTTTCTTCCGAGGGCATCTTTTACCATAAAGTCAAGTTTAGGGCCATAGAATGCGGCTTCTCCTGTTACAATAGTAGTTTCCAGGTTCTTTTCAGCGGCCGCTTCGATAATATCCCGTTCTGCTTTTTCCCAGTTCTCGTCAGACCCGATGTACTTTTGCTTGTTTAGTGGATCCCGTAATGATACCTGCGCTGAATAATCATTAAAATTCAGGATCTTAAATACATATAATATAAGATCGATGATATTCTTGAACTCTTCTCTTAGCTGGTCCTGCCTGCAAAAGTGATGAGCATCATCCTGTGTGAAACTCCTTACCCGGGTCAATCCATGTAATTCGCCGCTCTGTTCATATCTGTAAACTGTCCCGAATTCAGCCATCCTGTAAGGCAACTCTTTATAGGAATGAGGGGTAGCTTTATATATCTCACAATGATGGGGGCAGTTCATTGGTTTCAGCATAAACTGCTCACCTTCCTGAGGTGTTGATATAGGTTGAAACGAATCTGCACCGTATTTTTCGAAATGGCCTGAAGTCTTATAAAGGTTAACATTTCCAATGTGGGGGGTGGTAACAATTTTGTAACCTCTTTTTCTCAGTATACCTGTAAGGAAATTAATCAGGTTCTGACGTATGTCGGAACCCTTAGGCAACCATAAGGGAAGTCCCATCCCGACATTAGGAGAAAATGTGAACAGTTCAAGCTCCCTTCCGATCTTTCTGTGATCTCTTCTTTTTGCCTCTTCAAGAAATACCAGATACTCATCCAGAAGCTTTTGTTTCGGGAATGTGATACCATAAATTCTTGTCAGCATCTTGTGTTTTTCATCACCTCTCCAGTATGCACCTGCCACACTTAAAAGCTTAATGGCTTTTAAAGGTTCGGTCGATGGAAGGTGTGGTCCACGGCAGAGATCTGTAAAATTACCCTGTGTATATAATGTAATAGTTCCGTCCTCAAGTTCACTGATCAGCTCTGTCTTATATTCATCACCCTTCCTGTTAAAAAGTTCGAGAGCCTCTTTTTTGCTTACGTTTCTTCTTTTATAGATAAGGTTCTTAGCTGCTAACTCTTTCATCCTGTTTTCGATAGTTAACAGGTCAGATTCAGTTATAGTTTTGCCTTCACCTGGATCAACATCATAATAGAAACCATTCTCAATAGCCGGACCAATACCAAATTTTATTCCCGGATATAATGATTCAAGGGCTTCAGCCATTAAATGTGCCGAAGAGTGCCAGAATGCATGCTTTGCTTCTTCATCTTCCCACTTATGCAATTTGAGAGTTGCATCATGTTCGATGGGTCTGGTAAGATCCATTATCTCTCCGTTAACCGTTGCGGCATATACTTCTTTAGCCAGTCGCGGACTGATCTGTTCTGCTATTTCGAGACTGTTTATTCCGCTATTATATTCCCTTGCAGATCCGTCGGGAAAAGTTATCTTTATCATGCTTAAACCCTGTTTTTATTGGAGTGCAAAGATAACCATATTTTTTTATTTTGTTGATTTTAAAAGATAAGCCATGAAGTATCTTACGATAGAAAAAAATGGTCATAAATAATCATGGCACGCATTTTGAAACTGAAATTTTGATATGCATTTGTATTTTTGAACTATTAATAATAAATCTATGAAAAGAATAATCTATTTATCTGTTGTTTTGCCATTCTTCCTCTTCTCGTGTTCTTCAAAAAAAACTAATGACAGGGCACCTGAAGCTTATTTCTCAACTGAAACAGTTCAGCCGGAGGTTGGAGAGGTTGTATATTTTACAAATGATTCCAGGTACGCAGAGAGTTTTGAGTGGGATTTCGGTGATGGATTTATTTCCAATGAAGTAAATCCGGACCATGTTTTCACAGGAACTGGTACATTCGAGGTAAGTCTGACCGCATTTTCAGGTAATGGACAGGAGAGCAAGGCATTCCTGTCTCTTCAGGTGATGATACCAACTCTTCTCGAAATTGAGGTACTTGAATATTATGATGAATACATAGTTCCCGATGCCAGCGTTTATCTCTATCCGACTTTAGCTGACTGGGATAACCAGACAAATGTTACATCGGAAGGTTTTACCGATTCCAACGGCAAGGTGGTTTTTTCTAACCTTGACCCTTTTGTTTATTATGTTGATGTATACGAAGCAACTCATGACAATTATGCTTTGCGCAATGAGGATGTGGCATTTATTCGCACTTCGGAAATAATGCCTCACCAGATTAACCGTTTCATTGCATATGTTGACATTGTGAATCATGGAAAAGGTGCAGCCAGAGGAGCCAGAACAATGATTATTAAAAAGCTTGAAAGAGTCTCAACTGATAAGAAACAACCTTCACCTTATGCCGGTACCCAGGGATGGCAGGAAATGTACAGCCGCAGGGTAATAACAAAATAAGGTAATTAGTAACATCTGAAAAATACCAGGGCCGTCTCAGAAACAAAAAATGAGACGGCCTTTCGTATTATCTCTTCATATCTCTTAAAACTGTGTTATTAATCACCCGTGACGATTCATCGTGATTTGCTATTTTCATCTGAATTTCAAAAATATATTTTAAAAATTAAAAACAGTAAAAAAGGAATTGTTCGAAAACCATCGTTTTACTTAATAATTATAATATATATTTTACAAAAAAAAAGTTACGTTTGTAAGAGTTATACATAAGTCCAAAACTTTTAAATTATCCAGATGTCAAAAAGCCAGCTGTTTCTCACGAAACCACTTCCGCAACTATTCAGTGAATCAAAGGAGTCTGGTGGTCTGAAAAGATCTCTGACCGCATTGAATCTTACAACATTGGGGATTGGAGCTATAATTGGTGCAGGTATATTTGTTCTCACCGGACAGGCTGCTGCTCAATATGCCGGTCCGGCAATTGTATTATCATTTGTTGTGTCGGGTCTGGCCTGCGGCTTTGCAGGTTTGTGCTACGCTGAATTCGCTTCAATGATACCTATTGCAGGCAGTGCTTATACCTATTCGTATGCAACTCTTGGAGAGTTTTTGGCATGGATAATCGGGTGGGACCTGATTCTTGAATATTTGTTTGCTGCTTCAACTGTCGCGGTTGGATGGTCAGGATATGTAGTCAGCTTTCTGAAAGATCTGAACATCTTTATACCTCCTCAATTTATTGGCGCCAGCGGTTCTGTCCTGGTCAATGTTCCGGATATGGGATGGAAGCCTCTTACTGATACTTTTGCAGAGACGCTGGTTTCTTCGGGAATTCAGGTTGATTCTTTAGCCCATGTTACCTGTGTACTGAACCTTCCTGCAATGTTCATCGTAGCTGTCCTTACAACTCTTCTTGTTATAGGGATAAGAGAATCTGCAAATTTCAATAACATAATGGTTATAACAAAAGTGGCCGTTATTATATTATTCATTGCTATCGGTTTCATGTTTGTGAAAGTGGCAAACTGGCATCCGTTTATTCCTGTAAACAAGGTTGAGTCAGCACCAATTTCCCAGTACGGGTCATTATGGGGGTGGCTAAAAGCATATAGCCATGAATTTGGCAAATTTGGAATCAGTGGTATTTTAAGAGGTGCGGGAGTTATTTTCTTTGCATATATAGGGTTTGATGCTGTATCAACAGCAGCCCAGGAGGCAAAGAATCCGCAACGTGATATGCCTGTAGGTATTCTTGGTTCTTTAGGGATCTCAACAATCTTATATATTCTCGTTGCAATTGTATTGACAGGAATTGTAAGTTATACTACTTTAAATGTTGCTGATCCGGTAGCGGTAGGGGTTGATTCCATGGGTAAGGGGATGTTCTGGCTCCGGCCGATTGTCAAAATTGCTGCAATTGCAGGACTGAGTTCTGTTATTCTTGTTATGCTTCTTGGCCAGCCAAGGATCTTTTATTCAATGTCAAAAGATGGTTTGTTGCCTCCTGTATTCTCTAAGGTTCATCCCCGGTTCAAGACACCTTATATAAGCACCATAATTACTGGTACAGTTGCTATGATCATTTCAGGTATACTGCCGATAAGTCTGCTCGGGGAACTTGTTTCCATCGGAACTCTTCTTGCTTTTATAATAGTATGTATTAGTGTCATTGTGTTAAGAAAATCGAAGCCGGATATTGAAAGACCGTTCAAAACACCGTGGGTTCCGCTGGTACCAATACTGGGTGCATCAATATGTTTTATTCAGATGGCATCTCTGCCACTGGATACCTGGTTAAGGCTTATTATCTGGATGGCGATAGGATTCTGCATATACTTCTTTTACGGAATCAAACATAGCAAAGTACGACAGAATGCACAAAAGGAATAGCTGATATTTCGCATTAACTTTTTTGTGATTCAGTTATGGGAGAAAAGCTCTGTTTAGTTAAAAAGATGTTGGCTCAATAGTTGTAAGGCTTCAATTTTGTTTGATGTATCTATCAGAAGCGAGAGACTATTTGGACTTCCGCCGTATGAAATCATTTTAAGCGGAATAGAGTTCAATGCCTCGAATATCTCAGGGGCAGAACCTGTTCTTTCAGTGCGGAAATCTCCGACTATACATACTATAGTCTGATTTTCCTCGACTTCAACAGTGCCAAGGTTTTTAAGATCTTTTGCTATCTGTTTTAAGAACTCCGGATTATCAATTGTTATTGATACAGCTACTTCCGAGGTAGTAATCATGTCGATCGGTGTCCGGTAGGCTTCAAATATTTCGAATACTTTACGCAGAAACCCATAAGCCATTAACATTCTGTCAGACCTTATCCTCAACACTGATATCCCGTCTTTGGCAGCAACTGCTTTATAATCCTGTGGCAATGATGATGATGTGATCAGAGTACCAATATCTTCAGGCTCCAATGTGTTCTTAAGCCTGACAGGTATTTTTTTAATCCTGGCAGGATTAACGCTTGACGGATGCAGGATCTTAGCTCCAAAATAGGCCAGTTCAGCAGCCTCATCAAACGAGAGTTCGCGTATTACGCTGGTATTCTCAACAAACCTCGGGTCGTTATTACGGAACCCGTTTATATCGGTCCATATCTGAATTTCCGATGCATTAATGGCAGCTCCTATTATTGACGCTGTAAAATCGCTGCCTCCCCGTTTAAGATTATCGATCTCCCCGTAAGCGTTGCGGCATATAAATCCCTGAGTAATTATAATATTTTCAGAAGGGTAATTTTTAAGTTCTCTGCCAATATTTTCTTCAATATAGAATGAATCCGGTTCGCCGTCCTTATCGACACGCATGAAACTTAATGCCGGTAAAAGGATTGACTTAATCTTCCTTTCCTGAAGCAGAAGTTGAAATAATGCAGTGGATATAAGTTCACCCTGAGCAAGAATGGCTTTCTCCTGAAGTTTGGTGAACACGCTGAGTGTAAACTTCCTGATATATTCAAAATGTGAATCAATGAGCTCATGCCCTGTCGTTTTGACCGTTTCTGTTTCATAGAGTTCTTCAACTACCTGATGATACTTTTTCTCTGAGCTCTTCATTTTTTTCAGACGCATCATTAACATTGCCGGCATATAAAAGATTGGTGATCTCTACCAGGCTGTTTGTGGTTCCGGCCATTGCAGACAACACTACAATTTTACTCTCATCATCAGTAATTAAAGGAATCATGGCTCTCATCCTGTCAGGGCTTCCTACTGATGTTCCGCCAAATTTCATTATTTTCATAGCAGTTACTTTTTATAAAAAAAACCTGCATCTTTTTGCAGGTCCGGTTTATCGTTTATTTATTCAAATGTTCACAATCAGATAAATCAGACCTGTAATACAATGGCATTCCACCCCAGGAACTTAATTATCTGTTTGTTCATCTTTAATTTTTTAATTCTCAGGGAGCAAAAATATGCTTTTAATCAATACAGAATAATTAATTTGTATATTTTTTGTGAACATATATTACAAATTAATAGTTTAAATAAAAAAGATGTAAAATGAAGAAATCTGTTTTCGTGATAATGGTAATTCTGGTTGCATTCCAGACAGATGGATTCAGTCAGAATAAAATGAACATGAACAAAGTCAAGGCAGATACTCTGAAAGTTGACAGTCTGGAGTATAGGTTAATAGTGCTTGATCCGGGTTTTGATACCTGGCTTAAAACGCAGCCCCCTGAAAATTATTACTCGAAGGAGTATTATGAACAAAAGAATCGTCTGTATGTCACAGAATGGAATCAAAGGTATCTGACTGCTCAAAATAGTGGCCTGTATGAAACATATATAGATTATAATTCAAATACAGATTATGGATTGGATCTGAATTACAAACTCTATTATTATTTCAGATATTTTGAAGAGACTAACCATGTACGGTTGATAAATTCCGCCAGGTAAAATGCGCATTTTTTTAACTTGAGTTGTGTTTACAGTCCGGATTACAGGGTCCTCTGGCCACTTTAGTTTTTTAACTACGCGTTCCCTTACAGGTAGCAATTATTTTCAGCAGTGTGGCATCCTTTTTATATTAATAATTATAAATCCGCTTCTTAAGTATTGTCATTTGATAAATTATTTTTTACTTTTGCACGCGCTGTGATAAGCAATTTTACAGCAAGTTCTTTGTGATAGCCAGGAGGCCTGATCTGTTCGGATTTGAGTCAGAAGGCATATCTATTAGTCACGTACGCCCAGATGGCGAAATTGGTAGACGCGCTAGTTTCAGGGACTAGTGTCAGCAATGATGTGCAGGTTCGAGTCCTGTTCTGGGCACAAAAAATGGTGCGACGGCGTAACGGCCCAAAGGCATAACGGCGTATAGCGAATTGTTCTTTTAAATATTTAATGAAATTTGAGGTTTTAAAGCCGTATAGCCATTGTGCCCTTACGCCTTTATGCCTTCAGATCTGCCGCCCAGATGGTGAAATTGGTAGACACGCCAGCTTGAGGGGCTGGTGCTCGCAAGGGTGTGCAAGTTCGAGTCTTGTTCTGGGCACAAATAGTAAAACCAGATTGTAAGTTTACAGTCTGGTTTTTGTTTTTTCATTGGTATCTATCTCCGGAACCATGTAATCATCCCGGAATTATTGTAAATAAAACAGCTTCATTGAAATATACAGGTCTGGAACTGTTTTTTCATGGATCCGCCAGGATCTTTCGTAATTCGCCTTTTACTGATTCATAGAGGTACAATATGTCTGATTGCAGCACCTGAAATCAATAATAATTCAGAATCATTTTACAATGATCAGGAAAAGATGGATTCTGAACTGCGATCAATTTTAGCCGGTATTGCTTCACCATTCTCCCGTCAACGACATTTGTCAGCTTATTGTACCATTGAATCATAGATTGCCTGCAGTACTCCGGATCTGATATTCAGCTCAGACAAAAGGTTATTATTTCTGGTCGGATAAACCCTGTTGCACAAGAAGATATATGAAATATTATATTCAGGATCAACCCAGACAAATGTACCGGTATACCCTGAATGTCCAAAACTTGAAGCTGAAACACTTTTAGCAGGGTATGCCTCTGTTGTTGTCAGTTCTGAATTATTCAGAAGAGGTTTGTCAAATCCAAGACCTCTACGGTTCTTATTTTCAGGAAACTGTACCCTGGAATAATCTTCCATTACATCTTTATTTATTATCTGTTCACCTCCATACTCGCCCATTCTTCGGTAAAGTTCCATTAGTTTCATCAGATCGTTTGCCGTTGCAAAGAGTCCGGCATGACCAGATATTCCGCCCAGCATTGCAGCCCCTTCATCATGTACGGTTCCATGCAATAATTGTTTACGAAAGAGAGAATCATACTCTGTCGGTACAATTCTGCTAAGCGGATATTTCAGGTAAGGATCGAACCCGATATCAAATGCACCGATTTTTTGATAAATATTTGTGGTAACAAAATCTTCCCATTTTTGGCCGGCCAGTTTTTCTATAATGCCGGGAGCAATTATAAAAGCGAGATCAGAGTACAGGTATTTTTTATCACCGAGCGGACTCTTTTTAATTTCCCTGAATATCTTCTTCCTGTAATTCTTATTAATATAAATCCCTGATGCCACCTCAAGGGGAAATTTTTCAGAATATCCGCACCGAAATATACTCCTTCTGAAATTTCCGTTTTTTTTCAATGTTTCTTTCCAGAATGGAATATATGGGGTCAGACCTGCCTGATGTGTGAGGAAGTCCCTCATTCGGATATTGCCCTTATTGGACCTCCTGAAATCACTGAGGTAATGCCCTAATGTCTGATCAGGAGAGAACTTCCCTTCACTGTTAAGAACCATCAGCCCCGGAAGGGTTGCACAAACCTTTGTGAGTGATGCCAGATCATACAGATCACCTTCATTAACCTTCACCCGGTTATCATATGTCTGGTAACCGTAAGTTTTCAGAAATACTACAATACCATTTCTTGCGGCCATAACCTCACACCCCGGAAAAGCTTTAGCTTTCAGCCCGATAGCTACTATTGAGTCTATCTTCCTGTACAGAATCTCAGATGACAACCCGGCACTTTCCGGTACCCCATATTGCATTCTTAAATTACCCGGGGTAATTATTCCAAAGCCACCCTGCCACTTATCATTGATTGTCACAGGTAGTGCACCCCTGGCGCCTATCCCGCCGAAAATGAGCTGAGCTGATAAATCTTCAGTATATTCATTCTCCTGGTATGAGAGTATCAGACCATCTGCATTCCGAAGTGCGTTTATTTTTGCTGCTGCATAAGGGTTTCCAAACCATGTTATTACAGATTTCCTGCTTTCAGTAAGTCTTGCAATAAAATCATTTAAGCCGGATTTTATTCCGAATCCCCTGTCAGGTCGCTGGTCAAGGCCAAAAACACCTGCAATAACCAAATCATAAGCCGATAGTTTTTTCAGCAGGTCATCGCATGCTTTCATATCAGCCGGATCGAGAAAATAGTTGTCAGCAGGATGATATTCAGAAATCCTTTGCTGAAATAGCGCAGGACTTGTTTTGTTAATGGCAACAGTGGCAATTTTAATAGTATCAATGCTTTTCAAAGGAAGTATTTCCTCATTATTGTTCAATACAGTCAAAGCGTTGGCATAAAGTTCACGTATTAATGCAACAGAGGTCATGGGAGAAAGATCCTTATCAATGTTTTCGTTTCTGACAGGTTGAAAATTGTTAAGTCCTGACCAGTACTTCAAGGCAAGTATCTTTCTGCATTTTTGAGAAATATCCTCATCAGTCAGTCTGCCTGATTTAATGTAACGCATGGTTTCATTTATTGCTGCCTCAACATCAGTAACAAATTCAACCACATCATTTCCGGCCATAAGAGCTTTTGCATCAGCTTCTCCTGTCTTAAAGTACTTTGTAACTCCTTTCATATTCATAGCATCGGTAATTACAAGGCCCCGGAAGCCAAAGTCATCCCTGAGAAGTCCTTTAATAATTACCGGTGACAGGGTGGAAGGGAGACCTGTGGTTGTGTCAAGTGATGGTAAATTAAGATGTGCAGTCATAATGCTTCCTATTCCATCGCTTATTAGCTTTTGAAAAGGGTAAAGCTCAATGCTGTCAAGCCGTTCCCTTGAATGTGTTATTAAAGGAAGATCAAGGTGAGAGTCAACATTTGTATCGCCATGGCCTGGAAAATGTTTCCCCGTAGCTAAGATCCCGTTATCCTGCATACCTTTCATATACATACTACTCTTTGAAGCTACATTTTCCCTGTTCTCGCCGAATGACCTGTAATTTATTACCGGATTCTGCGGATTCACATTAATGTCGGCTACCGGAGCCAGATTCATCTGCATTCCGAGCCTTTTGAATTGTGAAGCAACTGCTTTTCCTAACCTGTATATGAGCGAGTCGTTTTGTATTGCTCCCATAGTCATCTGATAGGGGAATTTTTCGACATTTTCAATCCTCATTCCAACGCCCCACTCAGCATCAAGCGAAATGAGAAGAGGCACTTTCGAAATTTTCTGGTAATAATTGGTTAGTTCTGCCTGCTTTGAAGCCGTACCCTGAAAGAAAACTATTCCACCAATGCCATATTTCCTGATAATATCACTTATTTCCACCTCATGGGAAATGTCCCTGTTGGAATACCCGGCAACCCATATGCATTGTGCAATCTGCTCTTTTGTTGAAAGAGTTTTCATAACTGAATCCACCCAGGGATTATTCATATATTTTAAAAACGGAGGATCGGTCGATTGTGAATATAATTCGGAAGTTGAAAAAAGAAGAGCAATAATTAATGCAATTATATGTAATGGTTTACTTAATGCCATAATATATAGAGATATATAAGAATATTTTAATTTTTGAGCCAATAACCATTTCAAATGTAGTAATTTTTTATTCCGCCGGAATTTACCTGGTTATTAAATGATAATTATCCACTTTTTCCAAAACCTTTTCTTTTAACCGGACAGAGAGTCTTCAGATTGTACTTAGGGAACTTTTAAGAAAATAATTTAAAAATCAGGTTTCCGTCTAACCTGGATTGATAGTAATGTAACTGTTTGATTTAATTATAATTGATGATATATCCGCAAGCTGCCGGAGTAGTTTTAAACCTGATATTACGTGAAATGTTTATAAAATATGTTATGTAATATAAGAAACGATTTTCAACTTATATGGAAATTGTTACATTTGCCATACACCCTGAATCTAAATTCTTATTGAATTCCTTATTATGCAAAAAATCAATGATTTTCTTGTAATGCTCGACGGTTATATCGGAGGGAATGTCTGGTTTGTGGTTCTGCTGCTGGGCACAGGTATCTTTTTCACCATTTATCTTGGATTTCCGCAATTCAGATACTTCAGACATGCTATTGATGTTGTTAAGGGAAAATATGACCATCATCTGGATGTGGGAGACACTTCACATTTCCAGGCCCTTTCAACAGCTTTATCAGGAACTGTCGGTACAGGAAATATAGCAGGTGTTGCCCTGGCTATTCATCTTGGCGGACCGGCAGCCCTTTTCTGGATGCTCGTTACAGCAGCTATTGGTATGTGTACCAAAATGGTTGAGGTGACAATATCTCATAAATATCGTGATATATTGCCTGACGGTACTATTTCAGGGGGACCGATGTACTATATGAAGAAGAGGATTAATTACACAACAAAGGGCGGAAAGGTGATTAAAACAGGGGCTGTACTGGGTGCCTTTTTCGCTGCTGCAACAGTTTTGTCATCATTCGGAACAGGAAGTTTACCCCAGATCAACAGCATATCCAATTCTGTTTTTGCAACATTCGGTATTAACCATATTATTACAGGTGCGGTACTTTCTGTACTTCTTGCCTTAATAATTATTGGCGGAATTAAAAGAATTGCTCAAGTTACGGAGAAGCTTGTACCCGGAATGGCTATATTCTATTTTATCGGCGCCCTTTTCGTGATCTTTACAAATTATCAGAATATTATTCCTTCAATTATATCCCTCTTCTCAACTGTATTCACAGGCACTGCAGCGATAGGGGGATTTATGGGAGCTTCAGTTTCCTTTGCTATTAACAGAGGAGTCAACAGAGGACTTTTTTCGAATGAATCAGGACAGGGTTCAGCGCCAATAGCACATGCAGCTGCAAGAGCGCCTGAACCTGTGTCGGAGGGAATGGTTGCAATCCTTGAACCATTTATCGATACTGTAATCATATGTACTCTGACAGGATTGGTGATCCTTTCTTCAGGAGTTTGGACAGAGAAGATTGAAAACCAGTTTCAGAATGCCGATATGATATTCCTGAATCAGAAATATGATGAAAATATACCTGCCCAGAAACAGAAAGTAATAAATTTCATAAGGAAAGGGGAAGCCATACCTCTGTTCAATGGTGAACTTGAAATAGCAGACGGAAAGCTGGTTACACCCATTTCCCTTATTGCATCGCGTTCAATTGCTGAAGACATTACAATCTCAGAGAATAAAAAACCATTCACAGGAGAAATAAAAGTTGTTAACGGGAAATGGCAACCTCAGTCCTCATCAATCACCATATCGGGTAAGTCGCTGATTCATAGCGCTCCCCTGACTACTGAAGCATTTAAGAAGAGCATCCTGGGAAACTATGGTCAGTATATTGTCTCCATCGGACTGCTGCTTTTTGCGTTTTCCACTGCCATATCATGGTCATATTACGGCGACAGAGCTCTTACTTACCTTGTGGGACCAAAATTTGTTATCTACTACAGGTTAATATTTGTCGCTGCTTTCTTTGTGGCATCTTTCACCGACACTACAATAATCTGGTCGCTATCCTATATTACCATTGCCCTTATGACTGTTCCTAATCTGATCGGATTATGGATCCTCCGAAAAGAAATAAAAATTACCGTTGCCAATTACTGGGCTGATTTTTCGGTTAAATTTCCACAGGACAGGATGTCAAAGAAATATCTGAGAAGGGGGAAACTGTAGCAATCGGGATGGTTATCCTGGGACTGAGGGACTAAGGGACTAAGGGACTAAGAGACTGATAGACAAAGGAATAGGAGTAATATTTCTGCCAAATGAGTGAAATAGATAATGTAACAAAAGGGTACAGGGATTTATTCGGTGAGAGGGAAATAAAGACTGTCCCGTTACCAAAATCGGGTTCAGACAGAAAGTATTTCAGAATAACTGACGGGGATAAAAGCATTATCGGGGCATATAACGCCAACCCTGAAGAAAACGAGGCATTTATCGGATTTACAAAACATTTCATTTCAAAAGGATTTCCGGTACCTGAAATACTTGGTTATCTGCCCGGTAAGAATGTCTATTATCTTCAGGATCTTGGAGATATAAACCTTTTTACCTGGCTGCAGAAAAGACATTCCATATCGGGTTTCGATGATGAAGCCGTAGAACTCTACAGGAAAGTACTTGACAGGCTTATTGAATTCCAGATAAAAGGAATTGCCGGACTGAATCTGGACTTATGTTATCCACACAGAAGCTTTGACAGGCAATCTATGATGTGGGATATGAACTATTTCAAGTATATGTTTCTTAAACTTATTGCAGTGCCTTTTAATGAGCATAGGCTGGAACACGATTTTAACCTGCTGGCTGATTTTCTTCTTGAAACCGGGCAGGATTATTTTCTGTACAGGGATTTCCAGTCAGCTAATGTAATGATCGTGGAAGGCCAGCCCTGGTTTATTGATTACCAGGGTGGCAGAAAAGGCGCTCCTCAGTACGATGTTGCATCACTTCTCAATGATGCAAAAGCACATATTCCGCAACAGGTTCGCAGAAATCTGCTTGAATATCACATAGAGAACTTCTGTTATGTATCCGGGCAGAATAAGGAAGAATTCAGAGGTTATTATGCCGGATTCAGTATGATCAGACTAATGCAGGCACTCGGAGCCTTCGGTTTCAGGGGATTGTACGAAAAGAAGCCTACTTTTTCAGGAAGCATAGTTCCGGCGGTCGGGCTTCTTCTTGAACTGATTGATTCAGGTCAGCTGCCGGTAGTATTATCTGAACTGATCAGGACTGCAAGATTGATTCCCGGAGTGCCATTGTATAATGAATTAGATCAGGATAAGTCATCTGAACAAAAGGCACAGGGCGAAACTAAAGAGTAAGGTAGCAATAGTTAATAACATTCTTGGAGAACATGAAGGCAATGATTTTTGCAGCTGGGTTGGGGAAACGCTTAGGGAATATAACAGAAAATATTCCCAAGGCTCTTGTTGACATAAATGGTAAAACAGCACTTCAGCTCGCTGTTGAGAAATGTAACACACATGGATTCAATGACATAATAGTTAATATTCACCACTTTGCAGATATGGTTGAAGGTGAGATCGTCAAACTCCGGAGAGCTGGTTATTGCATTTCTGTATCAGATGAAAGAGATAAGCTTCTGGATACTGGCGGAGGTTTGTACAAGGCAGGAAATTTTTTTGATGAAGCACCATTCCTGATTTATAATGTGGATATAATATCTGATATTAATATTTCAGATTTGTACAGTGCTCACCTGGCCAATAAAGGTCTGGCAACACTGGCAGTAAGGCACCGTCTGGGGAACAGATTCTATCTTGTTGATAAATCCGGAATTATCAGAGGATGGCGTAATAATTCCACAGGTGAGCAGATGCTTACCACTTCGTTTCAGAATGATCTTACGGAAATAGCATTTTCAGGCATTCATGTTGTTGAACCTGAGATATTCAGGTATATGCAGGAAGGAGTTTATACCCTGACAGATCTTTATCTCAGGCTGGCAGGGGAACATAATATATTTACATATCTCGATGATTCCGGCTATTGGGGCGATATAGGAACACCCGAGAGCCTGGAATATGCAAGGAACCTTCTCCATAACCGTAGGTAGAAATAAGGATTCTGAAATCCGTTTTCCGGGTCCTGCAACCTACCTGCTTTTCCTGATCCCTGATCCCTGATCCCTGATTCCTGATTCCTGATTTCTGATCCCTGATCCCTGATCCCTGATCCCTGATCAAACCTTCCAGAATGTACGGGTAAAAATGGTGAAGACTGTGATAATCTCAAGTCTGCCTATTATCATCAGCAGACTAAGAATAAACTTGCTTATCCCCGGCATTCCTCCAAAATTACTCATTGGTCCGACGGTACCAAGTCCGGGGCCGATACCCGCCATGCATGTGGCAACTGAACTTGAAGCTGTAACCGGATCAATACCCGTTATGATAATTATGATTGTTCCCAGTATAAACAGAAACAGATATAAAACAACAAAGGAAAGTATTGAGATATTTGTATTTTCAGTAACACTTTTGCCGTTAAGTCTTATCAATGAAATGGATTTCGGGTGATTAAGTTTGATAAAAACATTCTTAATGTTCTTAAGAACAATCAAATGTCTGGCAATTTTGATCCCTCCACTTGTGGATCCAGTACTTCCACCTGAGAACATCAAAAGGAAAATCAGCAATACACCTGTTGCCGGCCATATTATATAATCAGCTGTAGCAAATCCTGTACAGGTAATTATGGAAATAACCTGGAAAAAGCCTTCCCTGAATGACTCCTCGAATGTTCTGGTTGAATCAACAAGCAGAATTATTGTAGCAATTGCACCTGCCATGATTGCTACGATCACATAGAACCAGAGCTCCTCATTCAACCTGATCTTCTTGAAATTGAATTTTACCAGATAGTAATATATAACCTGACTTGTTCCTGCAAGTAGCATAAAAATCATCACAATATACTGAGTATATGACGAATAGAACATCAAGCTGTTATTTCTTGTCGAAAAACCTCCGGTGGCAATAGTCCCGAATGAGTGACATATACTGTCAAAAAGGGTCATATCTCCCATATTAAGCAGTATTATCTCTGCCAGTGTCAGTCCGAGGTAGATAAACAGTATCCTGAATCCAACGGCCTTGGTTTTAGGATGTATTTTTTCTTTCAGAGACGATTCAAGACTGAAAAGCTGATATCCGGTAACCCTGAGCGACGGAAGTACTATAATAACCAGAACTATTATCCCGATACCACCTATCCAGTGGGTCAGACTTCTCCAGAAAAGTATTGAATAGGGTAGGGCCTCAACATCTGTTAAGATAGAGGATCCGGTCGTTGAAAAACCTGAGGTTGATTCAAAAAATGCATTTATAAAAGAAGGTATTGTTCCACTCATAAGGTACGGTAATGTACCAAAGAGAGAAAAGACCACCCAGGATAATGTAACTGATAAATATCCGTCCCTGCTGCTGAAATTATCAGTGTTGGCTTTCCTTGAAACAAGATAAAATGTTGCAGAAAGAACAAAAGTAATACCGGCAGACCAATAGAATGGATCTGGAGATTCTTTGTAGATAAGTACGACAGGGAGACAAAAAATAAAGGCGATTGTCTCTATAATGAGAATAGTGCTTAAAATGCGAAGAATCAACAAAGGATTGATTAATTTCATAATCAGGTAAAGGAAATTTCAGGTTACAAATATAAGCAGATTTAGATATGTTCAATTTTTCAATTTCAGGAGCAGTGTCTTTAAAGGCATTGTATGATATAAACCTGTTGAATGGTCGCTATTATGTCTTATATTTGAATAATATTTTTCGATCAGATAAATGATGAATCATGAAATTTAGATGCATAATTTTATAAACACACATATTAACCAATCTGTTAATAATAAATAATATATGGGAAAAGTACTAATTATAGGTGCCGGTGGTGTAGGAACGGTAGTAGTTCATAAAATTGCTTCTTTGCCGGAAGTATTTACGGAAATAATGCTGGCCAGCCGGACAAAATCGAAGTGCGATGCAATCGCTTCAAAAATCGGAAAAAACAGGATAAAAACGGCAGAGATTGATGCAGACAATGTTCCACAGCTGGTTAAGCTAATCAGGTCCTTTAACCCCGATATTGTTGTAAATGTTGCCTTGCCCTATCAGGACCTGCATATCATGGATGCATGCCTTCAGACCGGTGTTGCTTATCTTGATACCGCAAACTATGAACCGCTTGAGGAGGCTAAATTTGAATACAGCTGGCAATGGGCGTATGCTGACAGATATAAAAATGCAGGAATTACCGCAATTTTAGGATGCGGTTTTGATCCGGGTGTGACATCAATCTTCACCGCCTATGCTGCCAAACATCATTTTGATGAAATTCAGTATCTGGATATTGTTGATTGCAATGCGGGCGACCATGGGAAACCTTTTGCAACTAACTTCAACCCTGAAATCAATATCAGGGAGGTGACTCAGAAAGGAAAGTACTGGGAAAATGGTAAATGGATCACCACCAATCCTCATGAAATTCACAAGCCCTTGAACTACCCAGATATCGGTCCGAAAGAATCTTACGTTATATATCATGAAGAACTTGAATCGCTTGTTAAGAATTTTCCTACATTGAAGCGTGCCAGGTTCTGGATGACCTTCGGCCAGGAATATCTTACCCATCTGCGTGTCATTCAGAATATAGGTATGGCCGGAATTGAACCGGTTATGTTTGAGGGAAGGCAGATAATTCCTATCCAGTTCCTGAAAGCTGTTCTGCCTGATCCGGGTGAACTTGGTGAAAACTATAAAGGACAAACCTCAATAGGATGTCGTATAAAGGGAATTAAAGATGGCATTGAAAAGTCTTATTATGTTTACAATAATTGCAGCCATGAGGCTGCTTATGCCGAAACTGGTGCACAGGGAGTGAGCTATACCACAGGAGTGCCTGCTGCAATAGGTGCCATGATGTATCTTAAAGGAATATGGAAAAGACCTGGTGTATGGAACGTCGAAGAATTTGATCCTGATCCGTTCATGGATGAACTAAACAAACTTGGACTGCCATGGGTCGAATTACATAATGTTGACCTGGAACTGTAAGTATGCAACTTTACGACTTTCACTTTCATGCCCTTGTGCCCTGGCGCCTATTACGGTATATTTATATCTGTCAACATTTATAATTTAAAAACTTGCCGATAAATTACAACATCTTACCCTCGCCCTGTTACGTAATTGACGAAGAACGTTTCAGAAAGAATCTTGAGTTAATCAGATATGTATCAGATGAATCAGGAGCAGAGATAATACTTGCATTCAAGGGGTTTGCAATGTGGGGAGTGTTCCCGATCCTTAAGGAATATATTTCAGGGGCAGCTGCCAGTTCAGCCGATGAAGCACGATTATGTTTTGAAGAGATAGGATCGCCTGCTCACACTTATTCTCCAGTATATAAAGAGAACGACTTTCAGAATATACTTAAATACAGCTCTCACATCAGTTTCAACTCATTAAACCAGTTCAATAAATATTCGACTGAATTACGAAAATATTCGAAAAAGATTTCCGCAGGATTAAGGATAAACCCTGAGTATTCGGAGGTAACGCACGGGTTATATAATCCCTGTTCTCCCGGATCAAGGCTGGGAGTTACCGCCGATCTTCTGAAAGACGGACTGCCGGGAGAGATCAGGGGACTTCATTTTCATGTTCTTTTCGAATCAGACTCTTATACTCTGGAGAAAGTACTTGGGAAAGTTGAAGAAAAATTCGGGAAGTTCTTTCCCCAACTGGAATGGATCAATATGGGCGGCGGACATCTTATTACTCGAATAGGTTATGATGTAGATCATCTGATAAAACTTCTGAAAAGATTTCATGAGAAATACGGACTTCACATAATTCTTGAACCGGGAAGTGCATTTGCATGGGAAACAGGTGAACTGGTTTCAACTGTCGAGGATATAACCGAAAACCAGGGAATCAAAACAGCTATTGTCGACGTCTCTTTTACGGCTCATATGCCTGATTGCCTCGAGATGCCCTATAAGCCAAAAATAGCGGGGGCAACTGATCCTGTTCCCGGGAAACAGGCTTTCCGGATCGGAGGAAATTCCTGCCTGTCAGGCGATGTTATGGGAGACTGGTCCTTTGAGAACGGGATAAAGCCTGGTGACAGGATAATTTTTCTCGATATGATCCATTATACCATGGTTAAGACTACAACATTTAATGGAGTGCATCATCCATCGATCGGGATCTGGACAAAAGACGGCCAATTCCGGTTAATAAAGGAATTCGGATATAACGACTATAAAAACCGATTGTCCTGATTTCTGATTATCTGACGCCTGACGCGCTACTCTCTGCGACCGACGCCAAACGCCTGACGCCTAATACCCGACACCCGACGCCTATCTTTTCCTGTTAATCGTTATATCGGAAACGAACATTTTATCAGTTACAATTACTGCATCGACGATTTTCTTTGCTACCTCAGCCGGATCCATAAAGCTGCTTATATCACGATTCTGACCAGGAATTTTCCAGAAATCCGTTTTCATACCCCCCGGATATACTGCAATAATATTCCGTTTTGTCCCCTTCAACTCTGTTCTGAGTGCTTCAGTATATCCTCGGGCACCCCATTTTGAGGCACAATATATTGTCTCCTGTTCTCTTCCGAAAAGTGCTGAGGTCGACATTATATTTACAATGGTAAGTTCTTCTTCCTCCGGAGTTAACCTTAGTATCAGAGAAGTAAGAAGTATCATTCCTTTCAGGTTGGCTTCAAATACCCTGTCAATCAAATCTGACGTGGCTTTCTCTGCACCGGAAAACATTCCCATTCCTGCATTATTGAACAGGTAATCCACTGAAAACCCGTTTTCGGTTAAGTACTCCCCGGCTTTTCTGACATCATCTTCTGATCCTATATTACAGTCCATTGATACTGCAATATTATCACCAGACTTCTTTTTAAGCCTGTTTGCAGCATCCGACAGTTTCTCCTTGTTCCTGCTAAGTATCAGAACATTTCTTCCCGATTTTACAAGAATTTCTGCAATTTCCAATCCTAATCCGCTTGTGCCTCCACTGATAACTGAAATCTTTTTCATTGAGTTTTTTTTCAAATTTATTCATAATTCACTAATTGATCCTGATCTGCAAAGCAGAGTTGATAATTATTGATAAAATATCGCTGTTATCCTGTTAATAATTCAGATCCGCAATTGATAGTCGTAAGTATCTGATAATCAATAAGCATATTTTTGATTTAAAAATCAACTTCCTGGATATTAAATGATAATTGTAACTATGGTGGGAAAGCTATACTCTTAATACTTCTTTTTGTACTCTGCAGCAATTCATTTATACCCGGGAGGCTTATTCAGTGTATCAGAACAGCGGCAGGATTGCCTTCCTCCGTTCTCGAATTGCAGCCTTTGGTTGTTGCTCGTTTAAGCCTGGGTTCAAGTCTGATGAAAGCTACTCTTGCATTAATGAAAAAAGTTGCTGATGAACTTACGGATTAAGTCACTTATAATATTTTATTGGATTCTCTGACACCACTTATAGAAGTATCATTGGCCTATAAAATGGCAATAAGGTTAAATAGTTGAACAACATTGTATTCTACCATATTTTTTCTCCTTCAGCCTGTAGCAATTTGTAATGGCTCAAAGTAAGCTGGTATAATTGATAAGAGTATTTTAACCTCGCCTGAACAAGATCTGTTTCTGTATCCAGTAAAGTTGTGTTGGTTATTGAACCACTCTCATAAAGCCCTTTGGCCTGTTTCAGTGCTGCCTCTGCCTGCATAATTTCTTCCAGGGCAGTTTTAAGCTGAACTTCGTTATTCCTGTAGTCCAGAAATGCATTTTCCACTTCCGTGCGGATTTTTTGTTCAAGCACAGCAGCATGATCAGTGACAGACCGGATCTGCCAGTCAGCAGTTTTTAGTTTTGATTCTTTCAAATGACCATCGAAAACAGGGATGTCTGCTGAAAGGCCCAAAACATAGTTCGGTTTCATCCGGGTCAGATTATCAGGATACCCGTTTTTTACCCCAGCTGTTCCAAAAGCACTGAGAGTGGGCATATTTGATTTTCCTATGACAGCTTTGTCCAGGGTAGCCGTTTGCTTTACCAGGTTGTTCAATTTTAACTCTTCGCGCTGCAGGAAAGCATCATTAATTAAAGAATCCAGCTTGTACTCTTTTGATGTCAATTCCAGTTTCCCTTCCAGCTCAAATTCTTCGTTTTTAGGAAAATTCATCAATGAACTCAATACTACGGAAGCCTTTTTGTTTTGATTGAGTATATCTGCTTTAGCATTCTGAAGGGCAGTTAGTCTGACACTTGTACTTAATGTATCCAATCCGACTGCTGAACCCGTGACAACAAGCTTTTTTGCAACAAACAAGTGCTCTTCCAGATCCTTTATCTGCTGATCCATTACTTCAATGCTCATATTCAGGTAGAGTATTGAAAAATAGACCTGAGCTGTTTCGTATGCAAGCTGATCACGAATGACATTTATCTTTTCTGACTCTGTTACTTCATTGGAGCGTAATAATTTAAGAGTTTCTTTTCGTTTATTGAAATCATAGATCAAATATTGCACTCCAATATATTCATTGAAATTATTTGGAGTTGCAATATAGAATTTCTCACTGCTCATGGCCGGAATTGAAATAAATGGAGTAGGTCCAATCAGATTATAGTTTAAACTGACAGCAACCTGTGGCAGGAATGAACTTTTTAACTCATCTGCTTTTGCAGAGGCAATTGACACCTGATCCTGCGCTTCATCAATAAGCGGCTTATTATTTACCGCATATTGAATTGCCTGGGAAAGCTTTAATTTCACAGGTTCCATGGACTGGGAATATGCCGGCATTGATTGCACCAGCATGGCCATAAAAGCAAGTCCTGAAAAAAAATTTCTTATGATATTCTGAAAATATGTCATCGGATTAAGTGTTTTTTACCTGTTTTTAATAATAATAAAGGCACCAACAGTATAAATGTCAGTGCAGCACCTATAAGAAAGTCATTGCTGATTCCCTGAACGAATGCCTGTGCTGAGAGATTCTTCAACAACAGCATCTTTGCCTGTAAAGCAGCAGTCATATTTTCACTGCCAACGGCATGTGCTGCAAACTCTTCGAGATGTTTGGTGACACTGTGGAAAATTGGAGAAGTCTGGTTTAATTGTTCACCGTAAATCTGAACATGAAATTTAACACGTTGTGTCAGGACTGTTCCAAGTACGGCAATACCGAAACTGCCTCCGAGCTGACGAATTGTATTGAATAATCCTGATGCCTGGGCAAGCTGAGGTTTTGGAATCTCATAAAGCGCAACAGCGGAGATAGGAGTAAAAATCAATCCCATTCCCAGTCCACGTAAATACAACGGTAGCATGATTTGGTTGTGGGAAGTTTGCAGCGAAATTAAGCTAAGAAGGTACATTGAGGTACCAAGTACGACAGCACCGATAAGCAGAGGTATTTTGGGATTAAATCTATCCGTAAGCTGTCCGGAAACAGGAGCTATAACAGCTTGTAAGATTCCAACCGGGAAAAACACAAGCCCTGCTTGTAATGCTGTGTATCCCAGTGAGTTTTGCAGGTATATCGGAAGAAGGAATGCATTTCCGAAAAATGCAATTCCGAAAATAAACATAACAACAGTGGACATTGCAAAATTGTAGTGTTTCAGCAGCCTCAGATTTAAGATAGGATGTTTTATCCGGAGCTCGATAATCACGAACAGGATCATGCTGACAGCGGATATAAAGAAATTGGAAGTAATAAAAGTGGAAGACCAGCCTCCTGTATTCCAGCTTGAGTTACCTGTAGCCAGGGCCAGTAAAAGTGTTCCAAGTCCTATGGTCATGGTTAAAAATCCACCGAAATCAAATTTCTCCTTAATATGGCTTTTGTATTCATCCTGTATGATCCCAACTGCCACTATTCCCATAATCCCGACCGGTATATTGATATCGAAAATTGAATGCCATGAGAAGTTATCGACGAGGTAACCACCAAAAAGCGGTCCGAGGGAAACAGACGCAGCAGCTGCAATTCCCCAGAAACCAAGTGCAACACCCCTTTGTTCGGGTGGGAATGTCCTTGTTACAATAGCCATGCCCACTGGCATCAGAAACCCGGCACCTGCTCCCTGGAAAATCCTGAATAGGATTAAGATATTTTCATTCCAGGAAAGGCTGCATGCGAACGATCCTACCGTAAACAGTGCAAGCCCCACCTGATAGGTAAATTTGTATCCAAAGCGATCAGCGATCCATCCTGAAGATGGGAGTACTACTGCAAATGCCAGCATGTAAGCTGTCATAACCCACTCAATCTGGTCAACGCTTACCCCAAAAACAGCCATCATTTTCGGAAAAGCCACGCTGACGATTGTCGCATCAAGAACGGCCATAAATGTCCCGATCATGACACTCATGAGTACAAACCATTTATTTGCACTGCCCTCCGCTTCCCAGCCTGGATTTGGATTTTGCTGTTGAGCCATGTCTTACTGTCTTTTTCCTTTAATTTTTACTTTGACTTCAACTGACATACCGGGTAAAAGATCAACCTTCCCTTCAGGTTGCCCACCTGTTTTGAAGATGGTCAGCTTTAACGGAATTCTTTGTGTTACTTTGGTAAAGTTGCCCGATGCATTGTCCGGGGGTATTAGCGAAAATTGCGATGCTGTGCTGTTACCGAACTGGAAAAATATTCCTTTAAAAGTTGCTTCAGGAAAAGCGTCGACGTGAATCTCAGCTGTATCACCGATATGAATCTTATGGAGCTCGTTTTCCGGGAACATGGTTGTAACCCATATATCCTTCGTCCCGAAAACAGTGAAGATTCCCTGTCCCGGAGTTACGACATCTCCCGGCATAATCCATCTTTTTGCAGCTACACCATCCATTGGGGCATAGATATTTGTATGTGATAATGAAGTCTGAAGAGTATTCAATGTTGAATGAATGACAGGAATCTTGGCATTTGCCAGCATCAAACCGACTTTGGCTTCCTGGTATGCTTTTTCCATATTTTGGTATTTCTCCTTAGGAATTACTTTAGCATCAAATTGTTCTTTGGCACGATCGTAATTAATTTGTGCCTGTTCCATTTTCACCCTGGCTAATTCTATACCCAACGTGGCTTCCTTTAAACTCACCTCAGTTTGTCTGATAAGTGCCACATAGTCAGAAGAATCCAATACTGCAAGCAACTCACCCTGTGTAACCTGGTCACCTTCACGGATGAACAGTTTTACAATCCTTCCGGGAATCTGCGAACTCACAGTCACCTTGTAGGCATCAACATATGCATCGTCAGTAGTTATATATTCAGAATGTTTAATATACCACAAGGTAGCTGCTGCAAGAACTACTAAAATCAATACGAGTCCTATTATCAAACTGCCAAGTTTCCTCTTTTTTTTCGGAGGAGTTTCACTTACTGCCTCTTGGTTTTCGTTTTTCATCTATTTGTCTGAAATTATTTAATGAGCAATTTTTAAATGTCTCAAAACAGAGCCATTTGTCAGGGAAATAAATTTCGATCTGTTTGCTGTCTGATTATTTACCCTATGCATATATCTATTACAACCAAACCTTTAAAATGTTCTTTGAAATAGTCGGGTTAAGATAAATTTTCATAAAATGGCGACTTGATTTTCTTTTTTTGGCCTAATTCCGGTTAAATTCAGAATGACAGGATTTCGAATAAATAAATTTCAGTAGTGAAGATGAACAGGCGAAATGCCTAAGTAAATAATAGCGTCCACGGATGCGCAGAAGATTCGGATTGAACTGCATCTGTAAGCATATGAACTTACATCCCGCCTTTCTTTTTGCCGGTTCCCTTGGGATAACAGCCCACTGGTGATAAAATACTTATAATCCGGTTTTAAGCTATTTCGTACTTTTATGATTATCTCTTTATGATGATTATTTGAAAGTCTTATTGCTTTTTATATTTTTGCGACTCAATTTCCGTATATGCATAAAAGCCGGGTAAAAACTTGGGCGCACATTTCGCTTCTGATCGCCAATATTATTTATGGAGTTAACTATTCAGTAGCGAAGGTATTGATGCCTGACCATATAAAACCATTTGCCCTGGCTTCATTCAGGAGTCTTCTTGGTGTTTTATTATTCTGGATATCAAGTCTTTTTATTCCAAAAGAACCTGTTAGTAGAAAAGATCTCTGGTACCTCTTCGGGTGTTCTTTTTTTGGTGTGGTTATAAATCAGACACTTTTTCTTGTGGGGCTGAACATGACATCACCTATTAACTCCTCAATTATCCTTTCAACAAACCCGATATTCGCATTTATTTTTGCCGCACTGATTCTGAAAGAGAAAATATCATTTCTCAAGGGAACAGGTCTGGCTATCGGGTTGTCAGGGGTATTGTTGCTGATACTTCAGAATGGAACTCCCGACGTGGCAAGTTCTACTTTCCTGGGTGATGTTTATACCATGGTAAATACCATCAGCTGGGCATTCTATACCGTTGTCATAAAACGAATGCTTGAAAAGTATCATCCGGTCACAGTTATGAAATGGACCTTCTTTTTCGGAATGTTTACAACGATCCCGGTCGGGTATAACCAGTGGAGTACAATGGATTGGACCTCAATTTCCCTGAACGCATGGCTGGGTATTGCTTTCGTTGTTATTGGTGCAACTTACCTGGGGTACCTTCTTATATCCTTCGGCCTGAGGCGTCTCAGTCCGACGATAGTTAGTGTGTATATATATATGCAGCCTGTAATTGCAGCATATATTGCAACAATGATCGGACAGGATCACATAACCATTGTTATGGTATTATCTGCCTTACTTATATTTACCGGGGTATTCTTTGTAAGCATGCAAAGAAAGAACAATTCAGAAAAATCAGGATCTGTTAAACCCGTCGTACAAATACCTCGGTAATACCAATTCAGGACTCTTTTGTCAGGAGAGAAAAATTCTACTTATCATTCGTTACCTGTCAATTACTCCTGACCCTATCAGCTCAGTTTCGTCATACCAGGCAGCAAACTGACCGGGGGCAATTCCTCTCTGTGTTTTATCAAATATAATATACATTCCTGTATTGCGGCAATATAACCGTGCCTGCTGTAAAGGCTGGCGATATCTGATCCTTACCATATAATCCCGCCATTCACCTTCTTCCATATTTAAATCCGGTCTGATCCAGTGTGTTTCGTCTTTTCTTATAAACAAGCCTTTCCGGTTTAATCCGGGATGCATATGGCCCTCCCCGGCGAATACAATATTCTTTTCAACATCAGTTGATATTACAAACAGAGCCTCCTTATGACCACCGATGTTCATGCCCTTTCTCTGACCTATCGTAAAGAAATGAGCCCCGTTGTGATGTCCTATATTCTGTCCGTATTCAGGTTTATAATTAAAAGGCTCTGTGAGGGCTGACAGCGATCCGTCAGGTAAATCATTTTCAGGATAACCATCATTGACATGTGGAAATATCGATTTATCGGTTATTTCAATGATATCGCCTTTTCTGACTTCAAGCTTTTGCTGTAGAAAAGTCGGAAGATGGACCTTCCCTACAAAGCATATCCCCTGTGAATCTTTTCGTAATGCGGTAGCGAGACCTAGCCTTTCAGCGATCTTCCGCACTTCAGGTTTTGTAAGGTCACCAACAGGGAATAAAGCTGTCGAAAGTTGTTCCTGGCTTAACTGACACAGGAAATAGCTCTGATCCTTGTTATTGTCTGTTCCTGATAAAAGCCGGTAGATGGTCTTATCACCTGATTTGATTTCGTCTTTTCTGCAATAGTGACCAGTAGCAACAAAGTCGCCTCCAAGCTTATGAGCCTCCTCAGCAAAGGAATCAAATTTTATTTCCCTGTTGCACAGTACATCGGGATTCGGAGTACGGCCTTTTGCATATTCGGCAAACATATAATCAACAACTCTCTGGCGGTAAGGTCCGCTCAGATCAACCTGGTGAAATGGTATTTTCAGCTTTTTAGCCACCATTTCCGCAAACATCAGGTCATCTTCCCAGTGACAATCGCTCTGCAGCAAACCGGTTGTATCATGCCAGTTCTTCATAAATAGTCCGGTAACATCATACCCGTTTTCCTTCAGAACCCATGCAGCAACACTTGAATCAACACCACCTGATAATCCTATGACAACCTTTTTTTTCATGCCGCAAAGATAACTAAAAGATAAAAGACTGTATAATCAGTACTTAAAGTGAGCTAAAGTCTGGAATGCCTAAAGTTTGGAGTGCCTGAAGTTTGGAGTGCCTGAAGTTTTAAAATATGGTGTTATAATAATGTGGTTCGTGATATCAACATTTTTTGTTTTTCCCTTATTCCGCTGAGAAATATTTAAATATGAGTATCGGTTTTGATTAATAAAATTTCAATAATTTATGATGGTAGCTGTATCGGAGACATTGATAATTTATACAAGTTATGGACTAAAGTCCATAATCTTCTTATTATCAATAACCCCGGACTTAAGTCCGGGGTTAAGCAAGTCATCATGAAAATCGGGCTTTAGCCCAAAATAATTATTTATTCATGATTTCCGATACCAAATTTTTTACTAATCAGTAGAATACTTGCTGCAATAATTTTGGGTAACTTTAACCCGGCATGGGAAAAGGTACACTTACCATATACAGCGCTTCAGCAGGTTCAGGTAAAACTTACAAACTTACAGGCATTTATCTGGCTAATCTGTTTAAATCACGTTATAGCTACAGGCGGATACTTGCAGTGACATTTACAAATAAAGCCACTGCTGAGATGAAATCGAGGATACTGGAGCATCTGTACAAACTGGCTTCCGGTGAGAAATCAGATTACATGGCCGGATTAGTTGATTCCACCGGCAGAACTGAGGATTGGATCAGAAAGGAAGCTAATGAAATACTCAATTCAATTCTCCACGATTTTTCAAGATTCTCGGTCTCTACAATTGACAGCTTTTTCCAGAAGATACTTAGGGCATTTGCAAGGGAGTCAGGACTTCATTCAGGCTTTAATATTGAGATCGATCACAGTACTATACTATCAAATGCGGTCGATGAAATGATAGGATCGGCTGCTAATGATTCACAGCTGAAAAACTGGCTTCTTACCTATGCCAGAGCTAACATAGATGAAGAGAAAAGCTGGAATCTTAAGAATGGAATCATCAGGCTTGCACAGGAGTTGTTTAATGAAAAATTCAAGATACTTTCTGCAGGTGAGAGGAAAAATCTTGAAAATAAGGAATTTTTGCTGGGGTATATTGAAAAGTTAAAATCAATAACGGGTTCCTTTGAAAATAAATTACTCGGTTATGGGCGAAAATCCCGGGATATTTTCTCTGAAGCAGGACTGACCGATGATATGTTTTACAGAAAAGGGCAGGGTGTACCCAGATTTATCAGGTCACTTTCAGATGGAACAATAATAGAACCGAACAGTTACATACGTGAAATAATGAACGATCCTCCACGGTGGTCAACAGGTTCCATTGCACCCCGGTTACAATATGCTATTGACAACGGTCTGGAACTCACACTGAAGGATGCATTGAAATATTATGACGGCAATATCGTTGAATACAATAGTGCTTCGGCGATCCTGTCAAATATTTACGCACTTGGAATATTGTCCGATGTGTTGCATAATGTCCGTCTGATTACCAGCGCTGAAAACAGATTTCTTCTGTCAGATGCCGGAGAATTTCTTAATCTCATAACAAAGGAAGATCAGGCCCAGTTTATATATGAAAAAGTAGGCACACGGTATGAGCACTTTATGATCGATGAATTTCAGGATACTTCAATTATCCAATGGAACAATTTCAAGCCATTGATTGAGAACAGTATGGCTCAGGGATTTGATAATCTTGTTGTTGGAGATGTGAAGCAATCTATTTACAGGTGGAGGAACAGCGACTGGCAGATACTTGGTAAAGTGCTAAAAGGCCAGGTTGATAATGAAAGAATTTTAAGTGAACCATTAAAAACAAACTGGAGAAGCCGGACAAATATTATTAGGTTCAATAATACTCTGTTTAATATTGTACCTGGCCAGATTGATGAGACTCTTGCCGGTGATACTCTTCCTGTCAGCTTCAAAAAACTATATTCTGAGGCCGAACAGTCTGATCCCGGAAAAAAGCCAGGCGGGTTTGTCCGACTCGAATTCATTGAAAATGGTAATGAAAAAAAGTGGCAGGATGTTGTTCTGGAACGTATTCCTGAAATTATCGAGTCTCTGCAGGATAAAGGCTACAGCGCTTCTGATATCGGCATTATAGTCAGGGAAGGGAAGGATGGTGCGCGCATACTCCGGATGCTGATCGATTACAGTAATAACTGTTCTCCGGAAAAAAAAGCAGCTTATAACTATAATGTGGTTTCGAACGATTCGCTTTTGCTTTCAAATTCCCCGGTAATATGTTTTATCATCGCAGTTTTAAAAGTGGTAAATGATCCGTTGGATATGATCAGCAGGGCCATAATGTTAAGGTTTTATCTGCTTGCAACAGGCAGAGGGAATGCGGATACCGTTCCGCTTATAAGTGACAGGCTCATTATTGAATCGCGCAGTTACTTTCCTGACGGTTACGAAGCATTAATTGACAGGATAGGAGAGATGCCTCTGTTTGAAGCAGTTGAAAACATCATAGGATTCTTTGGACTGGGAGAGCTTGCATGGAATGTAGCTTATCTGAATACCTTCCAGGATTATATTTTAAGTTTTACCGGGAATAAGAATTCAGACATTCAATCCTTTCTTGAATGGTGGGAGACAACAGGTATAAGAAAATCAGTCATGTTGCCCGGGAATCAGGACGCCATAAGGATACTGACCATTCATAAATCAAAAGGACTGGAATTCAAAGTTGTTATTCTTCCGTTTCTGGCCTGGAACCTCGATCATTTACCATCCAAGCAACCGGTTCTATGGATAAATCCCACATCAGCTCCCTTTAATGAACTCGGAATAGTACCTGTCAGGTACGGAAAAGAGTTGTCTGATACAATTTTTGCTGATAGTTATAAAGATGAAAAATATTCAGTTTACCTTGATAATTTAAATCTTTTGTATGTAGCATTTACACGGGCTATTGATGTAATTTATGGTTTTTCCGTTGAAAATCCCAGGTCAGACAGCACGGTAGCCGGGATTCTGAAGAATGCTGTTACTAAAAGCAGTGATGAACCGGTAAACGCCGGTTCAGGATTGAACAGCTTTTATGACAGCAGCAGGCGGGTGTTTGAATACGGGAGTTTACCTGAAAACACCAGGGAGCCGGTTGAAAATAAGGATCTTTACTCTAAAGGGTATTCTGTAAGTCAGGGTATGGAATCACTTAAACTGAAGCTGCACGGTGAAAATTATTTTTCATCGGATGACATTGCCATGAGAAGAAAGATCAACTACGGTAAACTTATGCATGAGATTTTTGAGGGAATCAATACTCCGTCAGATATACCTTTTGCTGTCAGGAAACTTGTTCTTGAAGGAAAATTGCCTGTAAATGAATCAGCCGGAATTGAGAAAAGAATTCAGGCTCTTATAAGCACGCCCCAGGTTGCAGAATGGTTTAAGCCCGGAAACGATGTTTTAAGAGAAGCCGGAATACTTTTGACTTCCGGTAGTACACGCCGGCCTGACAGGGTTATATTTAATGGAGGAAAGACAACTATCATCGATTTCAAGTTTGGCGTTGAGAATAATCGTTATATCGAACAGGTGGATCTTTACCGCCATCTACTTGCCGATATGGGATATAAAAACATTGAAGCTTTCATTTGGTATGTCGATAATAATAAAATTATATCAGCCTGAATGACCGTAACAGATAAAGAGAGCAGAATATATCCATGGGGACACGGACGTAGATTTAATGCCTATTCCAATTATTTCCGCAGCATCTATGGAGCAAGAGTACAGAAGGTCTCTGTTGATGCAGGATTTACATGTCCTAACCGCGATGGTACGAAGGGAACCGGAGGATGTACCTATTGTAATAACAATGCATTCAATCCTTCATATTGCGTTCCGGAAAAATCTGTCTCACTTCAGATTAAGGAGGGAATTGAGTTCCATAAATGGAGATATAACGAAGCCGTATCATATCTTGCTTATTTTCAGGCATATTCTAATACTTATGCTCCAGTTGACTTATTGAAGAAGCTCTATGAAGAAGCTCTGGGTTATCCGGGTGTTATCGGACTGATAATAGGGACAAGACCCGATTGCATTGATGAAGCAAAGCTTTCCATGTTGAGAGAATTGTCGGGAAGATGTTATCTTGCCGTTGAATACGGTATTGAATCGTGTTACAACAGAACACTGAAAAGAATCAACCGCGGACATACTTTTGAGGAAGCTGTTAGCGCTGTTGAGAGAACAGCTGAATCAGGAATCAATACAGGAGCACATTTTATATTTGGTCTGCCCGGAGAAACCAGACAGGAAATGCTTGATCAGGCTTCCATCATTTCGGCTCTTCCACTGAAAACCGTGAAATTTCACCAGCTTCAGATAATAAAGGGGACTACCATGGAAATGGAATTTCAGGATAATCCCGCTGATTTTGAACTATTTTCCTGGGATGAATATCTTGATTTTTTTATTAGTTTTCTTGAAAGGCTTAACCCTTCAATTGTCGTTGAGCGTTTCACAGGAGAGGCACCCCCTCGTTTTCTGGCAAAAGAACACTGGGGCAAAAAGCGAAGCGATCAGATAGTCAATCTAATTGAAAATCGACTGGCAGAGCTTGATACCTGGCAGGGGAGGCTTTATGAAGGAGCCGGGAGTAGAAAGTATTAAGAAAGGAAAAGCTCCCCGGACTGGATGAAGATTTTGGAAGCGTCATCATTGTTGGTTGTTTTTTGTTACCCGTATTTATTAAGTGTTGATATTACACTTAATAATAAAACTTTGATTAATGCTTATTTCAAATGATTTTTATACAATTGGACAAATATAATAACTCTCTCTGTGGTCAGCTTGCAGGCTTTCATTAAATTTGGTATAATGAACTGATAATAAATATGACTCCTGTGTCCGGTTCCAGATGACTTAAATTATCTATATGGAATTTTTTCTAGAAAACATAGCCAGTTCACTTTACAAAGAGTTCGGGAACACTCTTAACCGCCATTGTATTGTCTTTCCTAACCAGAGGGCGGGTTTATACTTTCTTAAGTATCTTGCCGCAAAAATTGAAAAGCCTGTATGGGTGCCTTCAATACTTACTATTAATGAACTCTTCAGATTAAATTCATCTTTGCAACTGGCGAGCACTGAAATACTTCTTTTTGAGCTATATAAAGTTTACCGCAAATTAAAGGAAACACCTGAGAGTTTTGATAATTTTTACTTCTGGGGTGATATGCTTTTAGACGATTTTGATGATGTCGACAAATATCTCGTTGATGCTTCATTATTATTTCGTAATGTGAATGATATTAAGGAAATAGATCAGAAATTCGGAGGTCTTACCGATGCCCAGACGGAGATTATAAAGAGATTCTGGTTGAATTTTAGTCCCGGAATTTCTACTAAGGAAAAAATGGGGTTCATAAGTATCTGGTCGGTTCTCACGGATCTCTATGCAGCTTTCCGAAAATCCCTGAGAGATCAGAATATAGCTTATGAAGGCATGATATTCAGGGAACTGGCAGAAAACTCTGTTAACGGCAATTTTTCCTTACCGGATTGGGAGATGGTGCATTTCATTGGATTTAATGCCCTGAATGAATGTGAAAAAGCAATGATGACCAGCCTTAAAAAAGCAGGGAAGGCCCGTTTTTATTGGGATTACGATTCTTTATATATTAAAGAAGGCAGAATGAACTCTGCTGGTTTATTTATGCGCAATAATCTGAAGATATTTGGTAATGATATGCCGGCCGGATGGAGTTATGATACTATGCTTGCAGCAACCGCCCCTGTTGTCAGGCGGCGTGTAATTGAAACATCTTCTGATGTTGCACAGGTCAAACTTATATCACAATTGATAGAAGAGCTGCCTGATCTGTCATCGGGAAATGCACATCATACAGCCATCGTTCTTGCTGATGAAAATCTTCTGATGCCGGTTCTTACAAGTCTCCCTGAAAAAATCGGGGATATTAATATAACCATGGGCTATCCCCTTAAACAGACTCTGGTTTATACCCTGATAAAACAGCTTATGGATCTGCAGAGAAGAGCAATCTGCAATGATGGTGTTGTAAGGTTCGGTTTCAGGGATGTATTGGGTATAATGAAACATACTCTTATATCGGATTTGATCAGCGAATCAGATCATGAGGTATTAAATGAGATTGTAAGGACCAATCTTATATGGGTTCCAGCTGAAAAGTTTAACCGTTCGGAATCTTTGTCAAGAATATTCTTTAAACCGTTAACACCTGTTTTGCTATCAGATTATTTTAAGGATATTCTGTCATTGATTGCTTTAAATGATGAACAGTTGAAGAATAGTCCAATTGATAATCCAGTACAGCGGAATATCAGGAATGAATTTATTTACAGAATAGTTCTTTCAATTAACAGACTTGAGACCATTGTAGACAGTCCGGATGTAGGTTTTTCAACAGATACTTATATCAGAATTCTCGACAGGATGCTTAGTTTTCAGACAGTTCCGTTTTCCGGAGAGCCTCTGTCAGGTATACAGATAATGGGCATTCTTGAAACCCGGGCTCTGGATTTTAAGAATCTGATTATTCTTTCGGTAAATGAAGGTGTATTGCCGGCTGTTTCATCAGGATCATCTTTTATTCCTTTCAGCCTGAGGGAAGCATTTGGTCTCCCCTCAATAAATTATCAGGAATCAATATATGCATATCACTTTTACCGGCTCCTTCAACGGGCAGAAAATGTGACTTTTACATATAATTCAAATTCAGAAGGATTAAGAAGCGGCGAGATGAGCAGATTCCTCATACAGATGAACTATGAAAAAGATCTGAAGCCTGATTTCCTTGACCTGAATTTTGAGATTAAAACACATACCTCCCTGGGTAATTCGCTTGAAAGGAGTGAAGAGCATATATCAATGTTAAGAGCTCAGTATCTTAACAAGGCCAAGAGCAGGGTATTGTCACCATCGGCAATAAATACCTGGCTGCACTGCAGAATGAAGTTCTATTACCGGTACATAAACTGTCTGAAGGAACCTGAAATTGTCTCGGCTGATATTGATGCGGCAATGCTTGGTAATATTTTGCATGACATAATGAGAAAGCTTTACCAAGTCTTTAAAGGACAGATTCTCACACATGATGTTCTTGCGATGACCATAAAAAACCAACAACACCTTAGGGAGGTGATAAATGAGGCCGTTACTGCAAAATTTAAAGATGGAAGGGCAGATTCACTTAGTGGGAATGAGCTGATTGTGAGAGAGGTATTATTTGCCTACCTGGTCAGGATTCTGCATGCTGATGAAGCACTTGGGGAATTTAGAATTCTAAGACTTGAGGAGCCGTTCAGGTTTGGAATATCAGCAGAATCGAACGGACACCTTATAGATATTGAGACCGGAGGAATGATTGACAGGGTTGATATTGTAAACGGAATTACACGGATTGTCGATTATAAGACAGGGAACGTGGCTGAAACGGTTAATTCTATAAGTGATTTGTTTGCCGATGACAGGAAGAAGGACTATGACGGCTGGCTTCAGACCTTGCTTTATTGTGAAGCTTACCTGGAAAATAATCATGGAAGTATTGTCCGGCCGTCAATATATAAGATTAAAAGACTGACAGGAAGCATACTAAAAGATAAGCTAAGGCTAAAAACAGGTACTAAAACTGAACTGGTGATAGATGATTACGGCACAGTCAGAGAAGAATTTCTAAACGGACTTAAAGAACTAATTTCCAGAATTTTCAGCGACAGTGAGCAGTTTACCATGACCAGCGATATCATGGGAAAATGTTCATACTGTCCTTACAAGGGATTGTGTATGAGGTAATCCTTATTAATTTTTATTTTGTTTTTTGTTTTCTTGTGCAATTTGACTAACTTTTGCAAAACAATTAAATGATTACGGGATATTCCAGTTACCTTATCGGGGTTAAAAATGTAAAATTCATTGCAGATGATGGAAGAATCTGCCCCCGAACTGCTATAGTAACGTTTCATGATGAAGAAGGGAACGAGATTGGCTCTGAATTATTCGGAGCTATCGAAAGCAGCCAGGTTTATGATATGATCAGGGAAGGGAAGGATATAAATCTTGACAATTACTTTATTTCTGAATTTTCCCTTTCTTCCTACCGTCGCCATAATAATATTGATAAAAAAGAACTGGTTATTCTGAAACGATTTTCTGCAAGGAATGCTTTTTTTGAAGCAAGAGTATCCACTGACTTTACATACTGTTCATTTTCAGATGGTGGGGTGAGCTTTGATGGCAGCCACTTTGCAAGAGGGAAAGTACTTTTTACAGGATCAGTATTTGGCAAAGGAAATGTAATCTTTTCGAATACTATGTTCAGAGACGGGGATATTGAATTTACAGGCTCTGTATTCGGAGATGGAGATTTTCTTTTCAAGAATTCTGTTGTACATGATGGCAGAAAGGATTTTCAGGATATCCAGTTTGGAAAAGGAGAAGTCAGCTTTGCAAATACTGAGTTCAACAGTGGTGAGCTTCTTTTTATTAATTCGCGTTTTAACAGTGGCAGGGTAAATTTTAAGGTTGCCAGAATAACCGGGGGAAAAGTTGATTTTCATTATTCTGTTTTTGGAGATTGTGAGATAATGTTTGAAAGAACTGAGTTTGGTAACAGCAGGGTAGATTTCAGAACAGTCGATTTTGGCACAGGAAGAATAAATTTTAATCGCTCGGTCTTTGGAAATGGAGAAGTCAATTTTGAAGGTGCATTCTGTAAAGCAGGCAAAATCCAGTTCAAAAAGGCAGAAATGGGCTCCGGTACAAAGAATTTTAACCTGATGGATATGGGTCAAACTGATCTTAGTTTCGAAAGAACTGAATTTGGTGAAGGCGACGTAAGTTTTTATGAATCAAAATTCCACACTGTCTCGCTTAAGTCATGTCATCTAAACCATTATTTTGATCTTCGCATTGCAGAAGCTGAACAGCTGGATATATCTGACACAATTGTACGAGACATTGTAGACCTTGAGCCTTATGATTTTCCGGTTGAAATTGAAACGATCGATATATCGGGTATGAGGCTTATCGGTAAGCTATACATTGACTGGCGGCTTAATAATTGTAATGAATCAATTGTAAGACAGGAAAGTACAACATTGAGGCAAAAGGCTGAACAGTTCAGAATACTAAAAGAAAACTTTTATAGCACAGGTAAATACGAAGATGAAGACAGGGCTTATATAATGTTCAAACGATTTGAAGCAAAGTCGTGGCTTGAAGAACAGAAAGAAAAGGGAGGTATTGCCAGATTATCAAGTTATGTTCCTCATGGATTTCAGTGGCTTGTATTTGACAAAATAGGGCTTTATGCAACCTCTCCCGGCAGGGTTCTATTGAGTGTTTTTGTATTCTGGCTTTTCTTCGGATCAGTATTTTTTCTCATAGACCTTACAGGTTTGGGAAAAACAATATCAACAGTTGGCAATCCTGATAAGTTATCAACCTTCCTGCAGTCATTCTATCATAGTGCAATTACTTTTTTTACAATTGGTTACGGGGATGTTTATCCAATGGGTCTCAGCAGGGCAATCTCCGGGCTGGAAGGATTTATGGGAGTATTTATGATGTCTTATTTCACTGTTGCTTTTGTACGCAAGGTGCTCAGGTAGAATTCATTATTTTTCCATGTCAGACTGAAGCGCAGCCATTTTGATGGCTGTAACAGCCGCTTCATCTCCCTTGTTTCCAAGTTTACCACCTGCTCTGTCAACTGCCTGTTCAAGGGTGTTAGTTGTCAGAACCCCGAAAATAAATGGTATATTATATTCAAGGTTAAGTTGGGTTATTCCCTGAGTAACACCCTGGCATATATATGTGAAATGCGGTGTATCCCCCTGGATCACACATCCGATGCAGATAACAGCGTCAAGATCATCATATTCTGCAAGGAATTGAGCTCCAAGAGTAAGTTCAAAGGTGCCGGGAACATGTTTGATTATGATATTTTTTTTGGCTGCACCATGTTTTTTAAGGGTACTCACGGCACCATTCAGGAGGGACCAGGTTACCTGACTGTTCCAGTCGGAAACCACAATACCAAAACGCATTTTGCCGGCATCCGGAACACTTTCCGGATCATAAACTGATAAATTGGAAGTGCTCATATTGACTTTTTTAAATAAAAGCGCATCTGCTGCTGAATGACATGAAGTCGATACGCAATTATATCAGAGCAAAAGAATATTGAAGGAACTACCTGATAAGAACCTTCACTCTTGCAATATATTTATCTATTGATGTTCCTTCAGAGCTTTCAGGATACTGATTTTCAATTCTTTCGTATAATTTTAAGGCTTCAGGGTACTTGCCGCTTAATTCATATAATTCAGCTGCTTTCATCAGAAATAATGGTGTATTAAATGAATTATCGCCATAATCAGCAGCTTCGAGATACTTTGCAATACCTTTATCAGAATCGCCAAGTTCAACATATGCATCGCCGATAGCCCCAATAGCAAGCGACCCTATTAACTTATCTTTCTTTTTATATTTGCCAAGATAATCAATAGCCTCCTGATAATTGCCCAGATGCAGGAAACAGATACCTGCACTGTACCTGGCCAGATTACCTGCATTGGTAAATTTATACTCCTTAGCTATATCAATAAATCCCAGGTAGTTGCCATCACCATTCAGTGCCAATTTCAAAGAATCCATTTCGAGATAATTTTGAGCCTGGTACATCTGAGACTGGGCCTCATTATTTTTATTGTTAAGATACATTTTGCCCAGCCAGCCCAATCCGACCAGTACAACCAATATTCCTAATATTATAAGCAAACTTTTATAGTTTTCTTCAAGAAAATGTTCTGTTTTGGTCAGAGTTTCCTCAACGCTTGATATAGTCTGTGGACTTGAATCCTTTTTCTTCTTTGCCATTGATATTTACTGTTTATGAACTGGATTTACCACCGCAAAAGTAATTTTTTTCAGGTAATTTTGAAACATTTAACTTAATGTTTATCAGATCGGCCTGCAAATATTTACTATCGTACAGAATATCAATATGTAAGCAGCAATTATCAGCAGTAAATAATTGTAATTTCAAGCAATGCCGGAGCAGGTTCCTCCATATCTTTTTCTAACTTTGCATCTGCAGACCTGTTAAATATATGCATTTAAGTTTTTATTTATGGTATTTGACTTTTACACTTTACTTAATTTTTCATGTATCTTAAAAAGCTTGCTCTGACCAACTTCAAGAACTATGAGCTCAATGAGCTGGAATTTTCTCCTAAGATTAACTGTTTCACAGGAAATAACGGGGTTGGGAAAACCAATATTCTTGATGCTATCCACTACCTTTCACTAACGAAAAGCTTTTTTAACAGTATAGACAGTATTAGTATCAGGCATGGAGAAGACTATTTTATAACACAGGGAACGTTCGTAAGAAATGGAGAAGAGGATCAGATTTACTGTGCATTTCAGAAGCAAAAACCCAAATTATTAAAAAGGAACGGGAAAGAGTATCAAAAACTTTCCGATCATGTTGGCAGATATCCTGTTGTAATGATATCTCCTGCAGATAGTGCATTAATTACAGAAGGGAGCGACGACCGGCGGAAGTTCATGAATAAAATAATCAGCCAGTATAATGCCGAGTATCTGGATTCGGTTCTCCGATACAATAAAGCCATTCAGCAAAGGAACAGGCTTCTGAAAGATTTCAGATCTTCAGGTAAATTTGACAACGATGTTCTGTCAATCTGGGATGCACAACTGGTTAAATACGGAGATTATATATATAAGGAAAGATATATGCTTGTAAATGAGCTTGTCCCTGTATTTCAGGAATACTACTCACTTATTTCCTCAGGTAAGGAAAAGGTTAAGCTTCAATACAAGTCTCACCTGTCTGAAGGTAATTTCGGTGAGGTGCTTCAGAATTCCCTGGATAAAGACAGGTTTCTTGAGTACACTACAGTTGGTATACATAAAGATGACCTTCTTCTTGAAATGGATGATTTTTCAGTTAAATCCATTGGTTCACAGGGTCAACAGAAGTCCTATCTGGTTGCTCTAAAATTTGCCAAATTCGACTATATAAAAAGAAAGGCCGGGTTTTCGCCGATTCTTTTACTTGATGACATTTTCGACAAATTTGATGATGAACGTGTAGAGCAGATCATTAAGTTAGTCGGCAATCAGCGGTTTGGACAAATTTTCATTACGGATACTCATCAGAACAGGCTACAGAACATTTTATCATCCTTCAGGATTGATTATAAACTCTTCAGAATTGCATTTAACGGGGTAGTTGATATAACTCAAAACGGAACAATATTATAATGAGACGAAGTAAGACAATTTCGCTGGCTGAGGCGTTAAATGATTATATCAGGGAGATGAAGATCGGCGGTAAGCTTAGCGAGGTCGGTGTAATCAATTCATGGGAGGAGATTGTTGGAAAGGCGATAAGTTCCCGGACATCGAAGATCTATATTAAAGATCATGTGCTTTTTGTCCATCTTAAATCATCTGTTGTCAGAAATGAGTTGTTTATGCTCCGGGAATCATTACGACAAAAAATAAATGAAAAGGCTGGCAGCGAGGTCATTAAAGATATTGTTCTGCGTTAAGGAGTGAGCCTTACCTATGAAATCACTGAGAATAAGCGCAAAGGTTATTTTATTGTATAATTATAACCGGTAATCAGGATAGATTTTCTGAAGTTTTTATATGAAATAAAATGATAATTATTGCCCTGATATGATACAAGAACATTTTTATTTTCGATTTCAATGGATACTGAGGCTGAATTATCTATATGAATAAGAAAGTCTGCAAGTAATAATGCTTTCTCGATTCCGTCCCCCCGGCTGAAGTTCCAGACTTCGTCAGGAAGGGCCATTCTTTTTGAATCATATATTGATTCATCCGGCATGGTTTTCAGTATATCATATACGTCAGAAGCAGATTTTCCGTTCAGATCGGTGAAACAGACAGGATTTCTTTCAATTGCAGCTTTCAAAAACGGAAGCCAGTCGATTTTATCCATCTGTCTGTAAGCATAAAGTGCAAGAAGAGCCATTTCTGAATTATCCATGTGCTTTGTCACCGAACCAATTATGTTTGACCTGCTCTCATCTGTCGTTATTTTGAGTGGCCGGGTACTTATATAATTTTTGTTTATGTCAGGAAGTTTAGGGTCAGTAGAAATAAATTTTTTGATATCTGTAAACATCTCATGGATGACAGCGCTGTGCTCTTCACCGGCAACTCTGACAAATTCATCTTTTATCACCTCAATCGTTTTTCCGGCATTTTCTCTAAGTATCTTTTCAATATCATTCAGCATTATTTTTCCCTGTAATGGACTTAGATGAAATTCATCACCTTCTATTTCATTGATCAGCGAACATCGGGATTCAGGTGATACATTAAATCTGCTTGAATGCTCATATTCAAACATTTTTTCAAGCAATATATACCTCTCTTTACCTGAACAGTCGCACATATACTGAAAAAGGGATTTGTATTTTGACTTGAACCGAAGAAAATTTATGAAGATGAGATTAGTTAAATCAGTTACAAGGAACTCCTTAAGCCTGTCCGAAAAAAATTCATAAACTGATTTATCAATAGTTGCATCGTTATACACAATATGTGTGTAACCGGAAATATGTGAGACGATAGTAACTTTTTCGTTTTCCATGGCCCTTCTGGCTTTCTCTGATAGCGAAGTCCCATTGTACCACATGTTTTTTGTAACAATACGCCGGTTGTTGGTTATCAATCCGTCTTTCTCAATGATAAAGTTCTGGGAGTGGAGAGGGGTGGCAATAAGAAATATGTTTTCAAGAGGTATTCTGCCGACAACAAACATTGCAGCAGCGTAGAGAGCTGAAAGTGAAACACATTCTCCGGCACCGGAGGTAAAATTCTTTTTATATCTGAAGGCATTCATTGCTTCAATAGTTTCTGTCTTCCAGTACGGTATAACATCGGTATTGAACTTATCCAAGCCAAAATGTTTCCTGATATCCATATCGAAATAGTATCTGTCGCCTTCATATCCAAAAAGAGCATTTGAATGCTTTAACATCTCAATGTCGAAGAATTCACTAAACCGTGCAATCTCTGCAGTTTTGGTGGTAACTCCCCAGGTGGACAGATCAAGATTGAATACATAATTCTGAATTATATATTGTTTGATCCTGTTAGCTTTATTTATAAAACTTTTTTTATCAATATCCTTAAACCATGGATCGCTTCTCCATGTCCATAATATCGGGGACATGATATCTGCAAGAATAAGGGGAAAGAAAAGATCGGGGAAAATGAAAATCTCCATATCAGAGAGTGTAAAAGCAGAAGAATATTTTTCCAGTAATTTTTTATCTGAAAAGTCTTTAGGGAAATTTGAATTCATATAAATATTTAAAATTCTTTAAATCTAATAACACAAAACAGTATAGAAAGTTTTGTTCTGAAAAAGAGAAAAATATCTCTAATGGGCTGAATAATATGTATAAGATTATTCCAGTGTCAGATATTTCAGCTTATTATGGAAAATTATGCCCGAACAACGGAAAGAATAATTGCAATTATCCTGAATTTCAATTCCGCGTCATAAAGTTTTAATTAAACAATATATTGGTAACAGATAATAAATGCAACAAACATGAAGTATCTGATCTTTCCGGAAAGATTTTTTAATTGAATCTTTCAATCCCGGAAAAGAAATAATTAGTCTCAATAACCGCATTTTCAACACTATCAGAGCCATGAATAGCATTCATTTGCAGTGACACTGCAAATGTCTTTCTGATTGTTCCCGGATCTGCTTTAGCCGGATCTGTTGCCCCCATTAGCTTTCTGAATTTTTCAACAGCATTTACATGCGTCAGAATCATTACTACAACCGGACCGGAAGTCATAAACTCTATCAGATCTTCGAAGAATGGTTTCCCCTTATGAACAGAATAGAAAGTTTCTGCCTGCTGTAGGGTCATTTTAATCATCCGCATGGCCGCAATTTCGAAACCAGCTTCATTTATCATTGCAAGGATCGGCCCTGTTTTTCCTGTCCTGACAGCGTTAGGTTTAATAATGGAAAATGTAAAGTTACTGTTCATATAAGGCAATATTTGATGGTTTATAATAAGGTTGGACTTCGGGAATATTACTTATCTTTACCCACTTAAAAAAGCTGTAGCAAAAGTGATAGATTTATCCGAATATACAAAAGAATTATCAAAACTTTTCTCAACATCCGAGCATATATTATTAATCAGCCATATCAATCCCGATGGTGATGCAATAGGAGCGCAATTAGCACTGTACCATTTTCTTCATTCCAGGTTTAAGAATGTTGGTATGATAGCTCCAAACAATTTGCAGGAATTTTTGAAATGGATGGAGGGCGCCGATAAGATAAATGTCTTTATAAAAGACAGAAAAAAATGCAGAAAGCTTATTGAAGAGGCTGACCTGATTGTCATGCTTGACTTTAATCAATTCAACAGGCTGGGGGAAGCAGAAGTTCAGGTTAGGGCATCTCATGCCAGGAAAGTTATTATTGATCATCATCTTGATCCCGGAAATGAAGTCGATTTGATTATTTCGGATCCATCTAAATGTTCGACTTGCGAACTTGTTCATGAAATTATCAGCAGAATTAACGGGAAACAATTCATGAACAAAGCATATGCCGAAGCCCTCTATATCGGCATTATAACTGATACCGGGAATTTTGAACATGGAGCGTACTCATCGAGAACATTCAGGATGGTTGCAGATTTTCTTGATATGGGAGTTGAGAAGGAAAAAATTCTAAACCTGATATACAATAATTTTTCATCAGACCGCATCAGACTTCAGGGTTATGCTCTTAATAAAAGAATGGTTGTACTTCAGGAATATAAGACAGCGTACATATTTCTTACAAAAGATGATCTGAAGGAATATAATCATGTAAAAGGAGATACAGAAGGTTTTGTAAATATGCCATTATCAATTAAAGGTATCCATTTCTCAGCTCTGATGATAGAAAAGGATAATTTCATAAAGTTGTCCTTTCGTTCAAAAGGGCAATTTCCCACAAATGAATTTGCATCAAGATATTTCTCAGGTGGTGGCCATCTTAATGCTTCAGGCGGGGAATATACTGATACTCTTGATAATACTATTGATTATTTTCTGAAAGTATTGAAAGAAAATGTATGGAGATTCGATGATAAGAATTAAAATATGCCGATAAAATATATATTATTCATATTTCTTTTATCCGGATTCTTTTCATGCAGGAATAATTCAGGAAAAACCCCTGACATAAACAAACCCGGAATGAATGAAATGGCTGAACTTAACAGGTATTTTGTTCAGAAGGACAGGGAAAGAATCCGAAACTATATTGAGCGAAAAAACCTTGTAATGACTGAGTCTCCTACCGGCCTATGGTATCAGATAATAAATGAGGGATCAGGGAAAAATTTCGCTGATAATGATAAAGTTATTTTTAATTATGACTGTTCATTGCTTGATGGCACATTGTGTTATTCATCCAAAACCCTCGGACCCAAAGAACTTATACTCGGAAAAAGTGAAATGGAGCAGGGACTTAACGAAGGGCTTAGATTACTGAATCCCGGAGCTGAAGCTATATTTATAATACCCCCTTATCTGGCATATGGGTTGATTGGTGACCGAAAAATGATACCATCAAGGGCAATCATTGTTTATAACGTTAAAATTTTATCTGCCAGATAATATTCCACAGTACAAAACGTTTTAAAATATTATATATAAATACGAACCTAAAACTCAATCTATGCTTAAAAGAAAAAATACTGTAAGTCTGATTATTTTAGCAGCTTTTTTTGTCATGTTACTTGGATCATGCGATCCTTCAAAAAAATATGAAAGGGAGGAAAATGCAAAAATCCAGGACTATCTGAATTATAATCCTGATCTGAATTTTGAGCCGCAGCCTAGCGGTCTTTATTACCTGGAAGTACTGCCAGGTACAGGTATTATGCCTGTTGCGCACGATACAGTCTATGTAATATATACCGGACAGTTCCTTGACGGAAGTGTATTTGATACCAATGTAGGAAAAGACACGCTTGTTTTTCCCCTTGATGAAGGATGGATGATACCAGGACTTGAGGAAGGTATTTCCAAAATGAGCGTGGGGGGAAAATCAGTATTACTTATTCCATCAAAACTTGCTTATGGATCATCGGGATTCTACATAATACCCGGTTATACTCCTTTGTTATATGATGTGGAACTTGCCCGAGTAATGCCGGGTCCGGTATCAGGTAAATAATTTCACTGTAATACAAAAACAACAAGTTTATTATTTATTGGAGGACATTTCAGTTTCCATTCTGATATTTTCATTGTGCGGATGGATTCTGAAGGCAGCGTTATATCCGCTGCAATACAGAGTTTTGTATCATTATGACAGGTTGCTATTATTGAATCCAGCATTTTCTGGTTACGGTAAGGAGTCTCAATGAAGATCTGAGCATATCCGTCTCTGGACCGTTTTTCCAGATCTCTTAGTTTTGCTGATCTTTCAACAGGTTTTACTGGCAGGTATCCGTTAAATGTAAAATTCTGTCCGTTCAGTCCCGATGATATGAGTGCCATAATGATGGATGATGGCCCGGAAAGGGGAGTAACTGTGATTTTTTTCTGATGCGCCTGCGCTATTATCCGTGCACCAGGATCAGCAATTCCAGGAAGGCCGGCTTCGCTCATTATTCCGATATCAAAACCTGATTCGACCGGATCGAGGTAATGTTCAATATCCAAATCATTGGTGTGTTCATTTAGTTCAAGGAAAATTGTATCATTAATAGGAAACTCCTTATCAATAAGCCTTAAATATCTTCTGGCACTCCTTATGTCTTCAACTATAAAGTATCTTATGAGTCGGGTCAGGCTGATAACTTTTTCAGGGATCACTTTCAAAAAATCATCTCCCCCTAATGTCACTGGTATCAGATAAATCCTGCCTTTCATTACCATAAGTTTGTTTTTTCAAATATAACAATTAAACAGCTTTTGGATTCAGTAACAAAAAATTACATATCTGTTGCCAGTTATTTATTTTTAATATAGGTTTGTCATGAAAAATTATTATTGTGAAAATTACGTTTCTTGGTACCGGAACATCACAAGGTGTGCCTGTAATAGCCTGCGATTGTAATACATGTCAATCAACAGATCAGCACGACAAGAGACTCAGAACATCTATTTTGCTTGAAAAAGATGCTTCTACGCTTCTTTTTGATGCCGGACCCGATTTTCGCCAGCAAATGCTCAGAGAAAAAGTTACAAAGCTTGATGCAATCCTTCTTACGCATGAACACAAAGATCACATCGCCGGACTGGATGATGTAAGGGCGTTTAATTACAGAAGCCAGGATGCTATTGATATTTATGCAGAAGAAAGAGTGCAACTGGCTCTTCAAAGGGAATATTCATACGTATTTTCGGAATATCAGTATCCTGGAATTCCTAAAATGAGATTGAATACAATAGAAGAACATAGTTTTACTGTAAAAGGGATTCAAATAACACCTATCCGGGTATTCCACTATCGACTCCCTGTTTATGGGTTTCGGATTGGCAATTTTGCATATATAACAGATGCAAACTATATACCTGAGGAGAGTAAAGAAAAATTGTACGGTGTTAAATTTTTGGTTATTAATGCTCTCAGGAGAGAAAAGCATATTTCCCACTTCAGCCTGAGAGAAGCAATAGATTTTATAAGAGAGATTTCACCTAAAAAAGCATACATCACACATGTCAGTCACCAGATGGGTTTATATTCTGACATATCAAAAGAGTTACCTCCGAATATTATGATTGCATACGACGGATTAACTTTAATGTTTGATGAATAACAGAATCAGATAAGCTTACTACTTATTTTTATACATTTTATTCAGCTTTTTCTGATAACCCGGTGAAAAATAGTATCTGTTCCTCCCCAGTTGTTCAGTATTTACGCGGGAAGCTTTTTTCTTTTTCTGGTAGTAAGTGTTCTTTTTTGAAGATGCACAGGCTGTCATTGTCGCAATCAGCAAAATGAAAAATATAAATTTTAATATTTTAATTGCATTAGACATTACCCCATCAACTTATGAATGATTGATAAAAATACAACTTATTTATTTAAAAGAAAAAATTTGGTCCATTTATCTATTTAGAACATCTTCAAACAATCATGTTAAAGCTTATGCAGTGTTGATATTCTTCATCCTGCTCCTTTTTGTTCATTATTTAGTTACCATGTGTACATTAAGCTTACCCGGGTTATTCTTTTTAAATTTGTCTATGAAGAGGAGCTTGTATAAATACTTTATTTAAATGATTGGTAAGTTATATATTGCAGAGATAAATCCAGGCATAAAACCATTAAGGACAATGCAATAAGCCAGACTGAAAAAGAACTGAACATTATTATCAGCAAATTTAATGTAGAATTGGCTCTGAAACACAGCAGGAGCAGATAATATTGTCAGGGGGGGAATTGAGTCTATCTGACTGCGGCATTTTGATTCTTCCTTTACAAAAGCCTCTATACAGCTTTCAGCTTAATAACAGGAAATTTAATACGGGTGAAACAAGTGCAGTAAGGACAGGCGATCAATATATCCAAACATCGGATTAAGAAAGAATTATCAGTCTATTAATAAAATATAGTGAAGTTTGAAAGTTAAAATCAACCTATTCTGCGTGCACCTTCACCGATTTCCGGCTGGTAGAAATCAGGGTTTAAGCCTGTCTTTTCTTTGTAAGCAGCTGAAAGTTCGGTCATAAACCTTGCAGAGGCATCTTTCTCAACTATACTGACTGTACATCCCCCAAAACCTGCACCCGTCATTCGCGTACCAATTACACCAGGCACTTTCCTTCCTTCATATACAAGTAAGTCCAGTTCAATGCCTGTAACCTCATAGTCGTCTTTAAGAGAATCATGCGACTGATTCATAAGTTCGCCGAAACGGACTATATTATTCTCTTTCAATGCTTTTACAGCTTCAACTACTCTGCCGTTTTCACTAATTACATGCTTTGCCCTCTTTAGTACAACCGGGTTATTAATATAATTGTTGAGAAGGTGGATTTCACCGACATTCAGTTCACTTAAATTTCGGATTGGCTTATAAGCCTGAAGCAATTCAACAGCTTTATCACATTCTGCACGTCTCTCGTTATATTTAGAATCAGTAAGGCCCCTTCTTTTATTGGTATTTGTTATTATAAGACAATGATCATTTAGAAGCAGGGGTACATTCTCATAATCCAAATTATTGCAATTGAGGAAAATTGCATGTTCTTTTTGCCCAAAACCAACAGCAAACTGATCCATTATGCCGCAATTCATGCCAACGAATTCATTTTCAGCCCTTTGACTCATTCTAACAAGTTCAAGAGTGTCTAAGCCTGCAGTGAATAATTCATTTATGGCAACGGCTGTCACCATCTCTATCGAAGCTGAGGAGGAGAGTCCTGCGCCGTTTGGTACATCACCGTAATAGAGGAATTCAAGTCCGGATAATTCTGTTCCTTTCTTAATAAATTCATTGATTACTCCAAGTGGGTAGTTTATCCATCTCTTTCCTGTATTTCTGAATAATCCGTCAAGTTTCGTTTCAGTGTCCTCATTGAAATTTATTGTACTGAATTTAAGAGTGTTACCTTTAATTTTTCTAATTAGAAGGTATGTTCCGTAGTTTAATGCACAAGGGAACACAAATCCACCATTATAATCAGTATGCTCTCCGATAAGATTTACCCTTCCTGGTGAGAAAAAAAGAACAGGTCTATCATACCTGTTCCCATATTTTTCATAGAATATTTCAGTTAAATTCTTAGAATCCATTTTTACACTTTTAGTTTTTTCTCAATTTCGTTTATCTGGTTTCTGAAATGTTTATCGGTGTCGATTAAATTGTTGACAGTTTTACAGGCATGAAGAACCGTAGCATGGTCCTTGCCTCCGATATGTGATCCAATGCTTGCAAGCGATGCTTTTGTCAGGCTTTTTGAAAAATACATTGATACCTGCCTGGCTTGAACAATCTCTCTCTTTCTTGTTTTTCCCTGGATAAGATCAATGGGTATCTTGTAATAATCACATACTATTTTCTGAATATATTCAATTGTAATTTCACGTCTGGCTGTACTTATGAGCTTTTCGACCATCTGTCTTGCCAGGTCCAGAGTTATCTCCTTTCTGTTGAGTGTAGACTGGGCATAAAGTGATATTAAGACAGCTTCCAGTTCCCTGATGTTGTTGGATATGTTAACCGCAAGAAATTCGAATATTTCTTCTGGTAATTCGATACCATCATTATAAGCTTTCTTTTTAAGAATGGCAAGTCTTGTTTCAAAGTCAGGTCTCTGAAGATCTGCCTGAAGACCCCATTTAAATCTGGAAAGAAGTCTTTGTTCCATTCCCTGAAGCTCTACAGGGGGCCTGTCACACGTAAGGATAAGTTGTTTTCCGGATTGATGCAGATGATTGAAGATATGGAAGAAGGTATCCTGGGTTTTTTCTTTTCCTGCAAACTCATGAACATCGTCAAGGATCAGAACATCGATCATCTGATAAAAATGCAGGAAATCATTTTTGTTATTATTTCTTACTGACTCAACAAACTGAGTCTGGAATTTATTTGCATTTACATACAGAACTGTTTTGTCTGCATGTTTCTCTTTAACAAGAATGCCAATAGCCTGAGCAAGATGAGTTTTTCCCAGTCCGGAATCACCATATATCATCAATGGATTAAAAGCTGTCCCTCCGGGGTTATTACCAACGGCAATACCTGCTGATCTTGCCAGCCTATTGCATTCACCTTCCACATAATTGCTAAAATTATAATCCGGATTAAGTTTTGGGTCAAAATGGACTTTTTTTATTCCGGGAATAACAAAGGGATTTTTTATAGAGGGTTGTGTAATATCGAAAGGGACCTGTACTGGTTTATTATTAAGGTCTGTTTTGTTTCTTGAAGGATATCTTACTGTATAGGGTTTGCCATCAGAATAATTAGTATTCTCCATTACCACGTTATATTCAAGCTTTGCTTCAGTTCCAATCTCTCTCCTGAGGGTTTTCCTGAGTATATCAATATACTGTTCCTCCAGATACTCGTAAAAAAAAGGACTTGGCACCTGAATTGTCAGAACATTATTTTCAAGTTTTAAAGGAATGATCGGTTCAAACCATGTTTTATAACTGATGGATGGAATAATATCTCTTATTATCTGAAGACAGTTATTCCAAACGTCATTGTGAGACTTATTCATGTAGGTTGGTTTTTTAAAAATTTCAAGGTTGGAATCAAACCGATTCACGTAGCAATATATGTAAAAAAAAAAGTAATAAAAAAATTTTTTTTCGCTTGACTTTCTCAATAAAAGTATATGGTTTTAATCATCAGTAACTTATGAATATTTTTTTTTCTAATTCGTTAAAATATTGAAAATCAGTAATATATTTATTCATTGATTGGTTTGTTAGTGTAATACAACTCATTATGAATTTATGCTCAAAATTCAACAAAATGTGATAAATACTACGACTATTTTGTCATTGATTCAGATTTCTTTTTTTATGATGAAGATAATCTGAATTTTAGAAATAAACTATTTAGAAGGTGGTGTCTTTTTTCCAAATATTGAAAAATGAACATACCGCTTGGGATTTGCTTTCATATCTACTAAAAGTAGATTTAAGCTCTCCAGACTATTTGTCAGATTCGTATAAAGAGTGTCATTTGTGAGTAACTGGCCAGCAGTTCCTTTTCCCTGATTCATATTATCCATCATTAGAGCAGCTTTTTCCAGTCCCGCTTTCAGGTTTGATACTGAATTGTATATATCGGCAGCTTCGAGAGTATCGCTTATAGATTCAAGATTACTGAATGTTTTATCCATCTTTCCGGAATTATCTGACAGCATCTGAGAGAATCTACTCAGGTTCTCAAGTGTAGCTTTGATTTCCTTTTCCTTTGATCCTAATATCTGGTCAAAACTCTCAGTAGTACTGTTGAGATTCGCCATTGTTCCGCCTAAATTCTTTTTGAAATCAGGGTCCATTACATCATTTATTGAACTTATTACAGAATCCAGAACAACAATAAGGTTTGTCAGCTTATCTTTAACAGGAATCAGTTCCGATTCAACCTTATCAGTAAGTGATTCTGACAACCGACCTGGTATTGTATCACCTTCAGCATAAGTACCGGGTCCGTTACCGTAAACAAACTGAACTTTCATTCCACCTAAAAGGGATACCGGAACAATTTCAGCTACAGTATTTCTCGGGATCTTAAAGTTTTTGTCAACAGAGAATACTGCCAGAAGTTTTCCGCTACGGGGATCAATAAAATTAATGGACTGAACAACTCCTACTTTAAAACCATTAACTTCAACGGGACTTGATTCTGCAAGTCCGCCAACCTTATCATAAACTGTGTAGTAAATTGCGGTACTTTTCAGAAAATCTTTTCCTTTGAGAAAATTAAAAAGCCAGATAAAAACCGCAATAGTCAATAATGCTGTTGCACCGACTTTAACTTCGTTAGATATCTTTTTCATGTAGTAGGGTGTTTATTTTTTCTTTATTTGTTCAAGTGCTTCCTGCAAAGGTAATATTTTGCTGTTTTTAACAGCAATGACAAAGGCATCAGGATAATCCGATTCGAGTATTTTTCTGTATTTGACAGCTTCGGAATAATCTGTAAATCTGCCGCTGGCATACTTGAGACGCCCCTGTGCATTTATTTCGGTTACATCCTGTAATCCTTTGAAATTTTCAGGTTTGATGTCCGTTTGTGAAGAAGATGTGGCAATCTGCACCATAAACACTATTTCACTATCAGTCAGGACGGTAATTTTTGTTTTATCATTATCAGAACTCTGTATCTGATCTTTACTCCAGGATACCCCTGATTTACTGTCAATTTCATTAATATAATCACGGCATGCCCTGAATATGGATGAAGCAATGTAATCCTGTCCCTGTTTCGAGTTAAGGTACTTCTCTTCATCCGGATTTGTAATAAAACCAGTCTCAGTAAGAACACTTGGCATAGTCGTCATAAACAAAACCCAGAACCCTGCTTGTTTTACACCCCTATCTGTTCTGAAATTGTTTTCTTTATACTGGGACTGGATCTTTGACGCTAGACTTGTACTCTGTGCCTGAAAAATATTTTGCATGAGAGAAAACATGACATAAGATTCAGGCGATTTGGGATCAAATCCTTCATAATTTGTTGAAAAGTCATTTTCAAGCATTATTACAGCATTTTCCTTCATGGCAACTTCAAGATTCTGTTCGTCTTTTGCCAAACCCATAACGAATGTTTCTGTCCCTTTTATATTTTTTGATTTTGCCCAGTTAGCATGGATGGAAATGAAAAGATCTGCTTTATTTTTATTGGCAATATCTGCCCTGTCTCTTAATTCAGGGAATGAGTCATTTTTCCTTGTGTAAATTACGGTTACATTCTTTATATTCTTTTCAATGTACTCACCTGTTTTAAGCGCTATAGGCAATGTTATATCTTTTTCAGAACTGAAAGCACCTTTAGCACCGGGATCTTTGCCTCCATGTCCTGCGTCAATTACAATTACCCAACCCTTCTCATTTCTCGTACCTGTTGAAGCCGAAACAATTATGACCGGGAGAAAAAGAATTAATAGCATTACACGGTATTTTTTACAGCTAAGATGTTTGCCATTTTTAATTTCTCTTCTCATTTCAACTTTAAGTTTTTTAATAGTTTTGCGCAATCATTACTATATAGCACAATAACTATGCAAAATTAGCAATTAAGTTTTATTCACTGTAAACCAACACCTTACAAACTACCAGTCCGATTTTATACAGTCAGAAATTTCAATACTGCAAGATAGAAAAAATTACCATCGTATCTACCGGTAACATTAACAACGACAGGCAACAATGAAATATTACAGTTAACCCGGAATTTCCGATAAATGACCAGGATTTGTCTTTTCACTCAGTCTTCTCTACAGACTTGGAATAAAACACACTCATTACCAGCATAATAATCTTTCAGCACTGTTTTCTCTGACATCTCTACTTACATAAATTGTTTCAACATCTAAATTATTATTTATGATTTAACCTTAATTGGTCTGGTAAATATTGTTGTAAATGATTCCCTTGTCTATTGGGTAATCAACAACAGTTCGATATCTTTGTTGAAGATATTTCAATTAACTCAATAATGGCAATAAATTTTGGTTAATATCGTACTAATGATCACAGTACACAGCAGACCAATCACTGACCACTTATAAAATGTACATAACAAATATTCAACACCTTGTTAGTGCTTCAGAAAAAATGGCTGAAGAGATGCCTAAAGAAGCAAGAGAACTTATAGGGTTCCTTATTTTGATTATCGGAATAACCACAAAGAACCTTCCATTCTCATTAACTCAAACCGATATTTGTTGTTTTAAAAAGGGTTGTTCCGGAAAGATTAAGACAGCATTCAGGCCTGATACTGAAGATATTCACTGGTATTGTCCTGATTGTGAAGACGAAGGTTTGATCAGTGGCTGGAAGGATACTAAATGGGACAACAGTACCAGTAAGAAATAAAATATGCCATTTATGTATTCAAAATGAAAAACATAATCCCAGAATATATTTATCTGCTAATACAGACATATCATTCTAATTAATTGATTTACAACGGATATTATGTATTGATGATTGCTAATCAGAAGAACTGATGGAATATCAGGGAAATAATTATTGTCAGAGCAGATCTGCAGGAAGAATATCGAAAGTTTTTAATCCAGAAAAGATTATGGCATTAAATATCTGTAATTCCAGTTTGAAATATATATTTTTCAAAATACGTGCCGGGTACATTTGATTACTAGACTACGATTTCCCGGGTCTTTCTCACATTATGATGAAAATCGGCAGTTTTCCTAATTCCTTCAATAGTTACGAAGTACCAAATCCAAACTTTTTTATCTTTGCCGAGGTTTACGAAGTTCAGTGTGCATTTTTTTACTTGTTTCATCGTTATATATGATATGGTTGATATACGGATTCAGTACTCATTACGTGTATATGTGGAGGGAAATATATTTAATATCAGAGTATCAACAATATCATTAGAATTATAACTGTAAATCAACAGCATAGCAATTACATAAACAATATTTATACCCACTACCTTAAATAGTATTTACGTTGTATTTGTTTAAAGAAAAGCGGTTACTTGTAATAATCCTGATAATGATCAATTCTTTTTTGCTGTACTCACAGGAAGGCAAAATGGTTTCCGATACATTACCTGCCAGCGCAGATTCACTTGTAACTGGTACTATTCCAACAGGTATAAGAAAGGCTTCCCCGAATGCAATAGACTTAAGGGTAACATATACTGCAGTAGGTTATAAAAAGATAGATATTGTGAACAAAAAAGTTTTTCTGGTTGATCAGGCTGTAGTTAATTACGGTGAAATGGAGATCAAAGCCGATTCAATTGTTTTTAACATGCAAAACAACTTGCTGTTTGCTATTGGCAGGAGGGACAGTACCGGGAAAATTCTTGGCAAGCCCTCATTTAAAGACGGATCTCAGGAATTTGATGCAGATGAACTTACGTACAACTTCAAAACACATAAAGCGTTGATCCGGAATATAATAACAAAACAGGAGGACGGATTGTTGCACAGTGCTTTTACGAAGCTTCTTGAAGACGGTACTTCAAACATTTCGAGAAGCACATATTCAACTTGCGACCTTGATACCCCGCATTTCTATATTAATCTCCCAAAAGCAAAAGTTTATCCTGGGAAAAAGATTATTTCAGGTCCCGGAAACCTGGTACTCGAAGGTATTCCTCTTCCGTTGATTATTCCTTTCGGGTTTTTTCCGATCCAGACAAAGAGAGTGGCATCAGGATTGCTTATCCCCAGAATTGGTCAGGAAAATTTACGAGGATACTCACTTACTGACGGAGGATATTATTTTGCGATTAATAATTATATTGATCTAGCCATAAAAGGTAATATTTATTCTAATGGGTCGTGGATGGCGACAGGACTGACGAATTACAAAAGGCTTTACAGATACAATGGAAATCTTTCTTTTAGTTATGCAAATAATATTTCCGGTCACAAAGGCCTTCCCGATTATAGTAAAAAAAGCAACTACAGGCTAGGATGGACCTATACACAGGATGCCAAAGCTTCCCCCGGTTCGAGATTCTCGGCCAGTGTTAATATGAGTTCCAGCGGGTTTGACCGTAATAACAGTTATATAGTCGCTGAACATGTTACTACTCAGAGACAGTCTAGTGTCAGTTATTCCAAATCATGGGATGGTACTCCTTTTAATCTGTCGGCCAGTATGAACCATAGTCAAAATGTTAAAAATAAAACCGTGTTTCTTAATCTGCCAAAAGCTAATTTTAATATGGGCAGGATCTACCCGTTGAAAGGCAGAAACAGCTCAGGTCCGACTAAATGGTATCAGGAACTTCAGTTTTCATATACGGCATCTCTTGATAATCAGATTAATACATATGACAGCCTGCTGTTTACCCACAATGTATTTGAAAATATGAGAAATGGTTTCAGGCATGAGGCACCAATAAGTTTACAGATACGTCCTTTCCGAAACTTTTCGATCTCACCCTCGGTAACCTATACAGGAGTAATGTATACCCAGAAGATTGTAAAAAGATGGGATCCGAATTACTTTGATGTACTGAAAAATCAGTATGTCCCCTCTGTTGTAAATGATACGGCACGGGGTGTATTTTACGGACAGGCATTCAATCCTTCCATAAATGCCAGTTTTAGTCCTCAGATATTCGGTTATTACAGGTTTACGAATCCGAATTCACGGATACAGACAATCCGTCATGTAATGAAGCCCTCTGTAAGCTTTAGCTATGTTCCGGCTCTTGCAGGACTCAGTTCAAAGATGTACAGGCAGGTACAGGTGGATACAACCGGAAACAGATTCTCTGAATATTCGATTTTTGACGGTAATATATTCGGAACGCCTTCATTATCAAGAAAGAGTGGAAACATATCCTTTAGTCTTGTTAATTTATTGGAGGCAAAAATATTTGCCCGTAATGATACTACAGGCAAACCTAAGAAGATAAACATCATTGACAATTTCGGGATAAATACAGCCTATAATATTTTTGCTGATTCAAATAACTGGGCGCCTGTTTCAATGCAAATAAGGACAACTCTTCTTAATAATTTAAACATTTCAGCAAGCAGTAGTTTCTCCCTGTATGGAGTTGACAGCAATGGCCGGCCGATCGGTACTTTTGCCTATAAACAGAATAAAACACTTATGAGACTTAGTAATTTTAATGCCAGTCTCGATTTCAGTCTTAGTGAATTACTCAAGGGTAATAAAAATAAGAATAAACCGGTACAGGATATTAATGCTTTAAGCCCTGGCAATCAGGTCACCGAAGGAGGATTTTCAGGAGGTGGTGATCTCTCTCAGGAGAATTCGGGAGCAGCGATATATGATGCTTATGGTTATCCGGTCTTTAATGTACCTTGGTCAATGAATGTGAGTTACAGTCTAAACTACTATAAAAGTGGATTAAATTCAATCATTTCTCAGACACTTTCCTTAAGCGGAAATGTCTCGCTGACAAAAAAAATGGCAATAACATATACAAGCGGATATGATTTTGCAGGGAAAGAGATAACTATGACTCAGATTGGTATTACACGAGATCTTCATTGCTGGGAAATGAATTTAAACTGGGTACCTAACGGAACAATGAAAATGTGGAACTTTACTATAAGAGTAAAAGCTGCAGTACTCGGTGATCTGAAGTATGAAAGACGCAAAGATTTTCATGATAGTTATTAAAAATTAATTTGTATAGAATGAAAAAGATTCTCAGTACATCCGAAGCCCCGGCTGCGATCGGTCCTTATAGTCAGGCAGTCGAAATGCATAATACTCTCTATGTATCAGGTCAGATCCCTATCGATCCTGTAACTGGAAAATTAGTTGAAGGTGACATAAAAGCTCAGACTTTGCAGGTTCTTAAGAATATTGGTGCAATACTCAATGTTGCTGGTTATAAATTTTCTGATGTCGTTAAATCGACATGTTTTCTTACCGATATGTCTAACTTCAGAGACATGAATGAAGTGTATGCGAAATATTATGTTGATAAACAGCCAGCCCGTGCAGCATTTGCGGTAAAGGAGCTACCCCTTGGTGCCCTGATCGAGATAGAAACTATCGCAATGAAATAGCCAGCATACTTGCTCCGGCATTACCCAGGTTACAAATCTTAAGTTATATGCACTTCAATGGAGAATCGTACAGGGTAAGAAATAACCATATCAGGAGATTGGGTAATAAAACAACAGGAAGAGGCTGCTCATTTGAGACAGCCTCTTCCTTATTACTTATATCTGAGAATTATTATTCTCCCTTGATCTCGAATTCAACTTCAACTTTCACATCTCTGTGAAGTTTAATGATTGCTTTATAATTACCTACTTCTTTAATCTGATCTTCAGGCAGGGTAATATTTTTACGGTCAATATCAAAACCTTTTTCTTTCAAAGATTCTGCTATCTGGATAGTGTTCACCGAACCGAATATCTTTCCTGAAGTGCTGGTTTTTGCTCCAACGATTATTTTTACATCTGCAAGTCTGCCGGCAATCTCCTGAGCAGCAATCCTGATCTTGGCTTCTTTATGAGCTCTCTGTCTAAGATTTTCATTATGCATTTTTTTTGCCGATGATGATGCAGCAACTGCAAAACCTCCGGGAATAAGAAAATTTCTGGCATAACCGTCCTTGACATTAACAATATCGTCCTTCTGCCCAAGCTTGTTGACGTCCTGTATCAATATAATCTCCATATTAAATCCTCCTTATTTTAAAAGGTCAGTAACATAAGGTAGAAGAGCCATGTGTCGTGCCCGTTTGACGGCTTTGGCCACTTTCCTTTGATATTTGAGTGAAGTACCGGTAATTCTTCGTGGCAGAATTTTGCCCTGATCATTCAGGAACTTCTTAAGAAATTCAGGATCTTTATAATCAATATAACGGATTCTGTTTTTCTTGAATCTGCAGTATTTCTTTTTTTTGACTTCAACTGTAGGGGGAGTCAAATATCTGATTTCTGATTCATTCTGTGCCATAAGTTATTCCTCCTTCGGTTTAGCTGATTCTTTCTGTTTTCTCTTCTTCTCTGCATATTCGACGGCAAATTTTTCCATCCTGAATGTTAAAAACCTGATGATTCTTTCATCTCTCCGATATTGGAGTTCAAGTTTTTCAATTAGATCGCCTGAACCTTTAAATTCAACCAGATAGTAGAAGCCGGTCGACTTCTTCTGGATGGGATAGGCCAGTTTTTTAAGACCCCAGTTTTCTTCATGAACGATCTCACCGCTGTTATCGGTAATGACCTTCTTGAATTTCTGTACCGCTTCCTTCATCTGGTTCTCAGATAAAACGGGAGTTGCAATGAAAACGGTTTCGTACTGATTCAACATAGTAATTAATTGTTTATTAGTTTAATGAATTTGGTCCGCAAAAGTACAATTATTTTGGTTTATTCAAAAATTAAATGACATATAATTATAACATAGAAATTATGGTGAAAAATTGCCTGAACAAATAGCCGTTAATTTTATCAACACATTTTATAAGGAAGGCTTTTTGACTATATTTGTGTCACAACAATTTTGAAAGAAAAATAGAGCGAGCAATTTATGGAAAACTTCATAGTTTCAGCAAGAAAGTACCGCCCTGCCAGTTTTGATATGGTTATTGGTCAGGATTCAATTACAAACACGCTGAAAAGTGCTATCAAAAATAATCATCTGGCACATGCCTATCTGTTTTGCGGACCTCGTGGTGTGGGAAAAACTACCTGTGCCCGAATATTTGCCAAAACAATAAACTGCTCCAATCTGGGTGATAATTCGGAAGCATGTGATGAGTGTGAATCATGCTTATCTTTCAACTCCTTGAGATCTTTTAATATACATGAGCTTGACGCCGCATCGAACAATAAAGTTGAGGATATCCGAAGCCTGAATGATCAGGTAAGAATTCCGCCTCAGATAGGTAAGTACAGCATCTATATAATCGATGAGGTTCATATGTTATCTTCATCAGCTTTCAATGCCTTCCTGAAGACTCTTGAAGAACCCCCTTCACATGCAATTTTTATTTTAGCTACAACAGAAAAACATAAGATAATTCCAACAATCCTTTCCCGTTGTCAGATATTTGATTTTAACCGGATAAGAATAGAGGATATTGTCAGCCGGCTTATGTATGTAGCTAATAGTGAAAATATTGATGCTGCTGAAGAGGCACTTCATATAATCGGGCAAAAAGCTGATGGAGCACTTCGTGATGCATTATCGATTTTCGATCAGATTGTAAGCCTTAGCGGTAAAGTCATCACTTATAAGGATGTAATTGATAACCTCAATGTACTGGATTATGAGTTTTATTTCAGAACAATTGACGGAGCATTGATGTGTGATGTCTCGTCTGTCCTCATTACATTTAATGAGGTTCTGGAAAAAGGTTTCGACGGACATAATTTCATTTCCGGACTTAACAGCCATATACGCGATTTGCTGGTAAGCAAAGATGAATCAACATTGCGTCTCCTTGAGACCACCTCTGCGATTAAGCAAAAGTACCTTCAACAATCCGGAAAATGTCCGGTTGATTTCCTGTTCAAAGCCCTTGAGATTGGCAATAATTGTGATCTTACATATAAAAGCAGCAAGAATCCGAGACTACACGTTGAATTGTCACTAATCCGTTTATGTCGCCTTACAGTAGAACAAACTGAGGATACGGAAAAAAAAAAGGCTGATTTAAATCAGGTGAATAGCGGTAAGACAGAGATTCCACTACCCCCCAAATCTGAAATTCTTCGTCATGATATTCAACCTGCAGACAAAGATGCCGTTATAGAGGAACCGACTAATCGTAAACATGATCCAGTAATTGAAAAACCATCCAAGGCTTTTTCAATTAAAGATCTCATATCCGAAGAAACTGACCTTAATGGAAAAACTGAAGAAAAGATTTCCGATATTGTTGAGCAGATCGGGATAAGTGAGAAATCTGAATTAACACCTGAAGCATTTGAAAGAGTCTGGAATGAATTTAATGAACAACTTTCCGGGGAAGGTACAAGAATTGTGAGTATGTTTAAATCAATAAAGCCCGAATTTGAAAACGACAGGACCATCAGAATTCACCTCAGCAATGCTGCTCAAAAAGATACATTCGTGCTTAATTATAAACCGAGGCTTGTCAATTTCCTGAAGGAAAGGTTTGTTGTGCCGGATATTGACATTGAAACTACCATTGATCTGACTGAGGCAAATGATATATTATATACTGATGATCAGAAATATAATTACCTGTTTAATAAATACCCCATCCTTAAGGAGATGAAGAAAAATTTTAACCTTGACATTTCCTGATCAGATCTCTAATTTTAATATTCGAATTTTAAATTGAAAAAGAGCAGCAAATGCCTGACGAGAAAAACAACTTAACTAATCTTGCTAAAGAAAAGCACTTGTCTGATCAGATCATAGACCACTCCAGGTCTATCATAAGCATTATCAACAGGAACTATGTATATGAGAAAGTTAATGCAACCTATTTTAAAGTTTTTCAGCATTCAAACAAATCAATTGTAGGTAAATCGTTGATTGATGTTTGGGGGCAAGATACATTTAAGAATATTCTCAAGTCTAATATTGACTTATGTTTTTCAGGAAAAACAATTCGTTACGAAGCCTCTTTTGATACACCAAAGTCAGGTAAAAGATGTTTCGAGGTGATATTCCGGCCCCTGCCGGCTGAGAACGGCGAAATAACTCATCTGCTTGCCGAGACTTTCGATATTGAGGATTTCAGACAGTCAAAGCTGGCAGCGATGCAAAAGGAAGAACAGTTCAGGATGATTGAAACAAACCTTCCAATTGGGTTCATCAGATGTGATCCTGATGGAAAAATCCTGCACGCAAATAAATCCTTTCTGAATATTATTGAATGTTTTGATGAAATTTCAATTACTGACACAAATCTGAAGCTGTTTTATCCCGAGAATGAGTTATTTGATATGCACCTTGACCAGCTTCTGGAACATCATGCTAAAAGTTTCGGCAGGGTTACACTGAAGAGTTGCGAAGGAAAAGAGATTCCTTGCCGGATAAGCGGATTTCTGGCTCTTGACGAAATTGGCAAACCATCTTTTATAGATTTTGCTATTGAAGACTCATCGCGCGAACTTATGCTGGAAAATCGTTTGCTTCAGGCTCAAAAATTAGAAACAATAGGAGCACTTGCAGGTGGCATAGCACACGATTTCAATAATATACTGGCCACTATCTCAGGATATTCGGAAATGTTGCAGGAGGACCTGCCAAAGGATTCCGAATTGTCAGATAAAGTAAAGAAAATACATGGGGCAGTTTTGAAGGGACAATCAATAACAAACCAGATACTTACTTTCAGCCGTCAGGTGGAACAGGAAAAAGTGGCAATAAATGTTTCAGAGGTTCTCAGAGAAACTATCGGTTTTGTAAAATCATCAATTCCTTCAGGTATAGTTGTAAGAAGTCGAATCTTAAAAAAGGATGCAACTGTGCTGGCTGATCCCACACAACTGTTCAGGGTTTTTCTGAACCTTATGACTAATGCTATACAGTCAATGGAGGAGAAGGGAGGTACTCTATCGGTAGGTCTTGATGTTGTTCAGGGAAAATTTGTTCAACATGAACTGAATAAGGCAATAGTTGCCGATGAGTATGTGCTTCTGACTTTTAAGGATACTGGAATTGGCATGGAGCCTTCTCTTTTAAGCAGGATATTTGAGCCCTTCTTTACAACCCGTGAAGTGGGAAAGGGGACCGGCCTTGGTTTATCTGTTATTCACGGAATTATTACAGAGATGGAGGGAGAGATTCTTATCTCGAGCAAAAAGGAGAAAGGCTCTGTGTTCTATGTTTATCTTCCGCTGACACGTAAATATTCACATTCATCATCAAAAATAATCAAGAGAAAAAAGATTCTTTTTATAACGGGAAATAAGCATGAATCAAGAATCTTATCACTAGCACTCGAAAGTGCCGGTTATGAATTGTTGTATATATCCGATAACAGAAATCTGATGATTATTATGGGCGATGCCGGCAGACGTCCCGACCTTATTATGTATATGAGCGATACCAGGCAGATACAACCTGAAGATCTTACCGGGATTTTCAGCAGATTTAACATCAGTACCCCGTGTGTACTTATAACCGACCCAAATAAGGAGTTATCAGAAGAAAAGTTATTAAATTCAGGAATTATTAAACAACAGCTGATAAAGCCTGTTTCACTTAAGGAAATCAGAAATGCCATCCAGGGATCTTTAATCTAAACTATAGTATCGTTATTTATGTCAGGAATTTTAATTGTTGAGGATGATAAGGAACTGAGAGAAATGCTGAAGCTATCTCTCATGAGACGAAAATTCGTTGTTCTTGAAGCTGAAAACGGAAAAGATGCCATAACACACTTCAAACCTTCTATGACCGACCTGGTTGTTACTGATCTTATAATGCCGGAAGAGGATGGACTTAAAGTTATTATGAAACTCAGGGAAATAAAGCCATCGATTAAAATAATTGCAATTTCCGGAGGAGGTAAAGCCGGTCCTGGAAACTATCTGAGTCTGGCTAAAGCCCTTGGCGCAGATGCTATTTTTTCAAAACCTTTTTCCATAAATGATCTGATTGAAAAGATTGAAGAGTTGGTAAAGATCGAACAACATTAATCAGTTAACTGTTATTGTAAAAACCCTTTAATACATACCCTTATGTTAAACAAAAAGATTGAAGATATCTGCAACAGACAGGTAGAACGCGAAGGTTATTCTTCTAACCTTTATATTGCCATGGCATCATGGGCCGAAACCAACGGTTACAGTGGTGTAGCTGAATGGCTGTACAGTCAGTCCGACGAAGAGCGACTTCATATGCTTAAGTTTATTAAATATATCAACGAAAGAGGTGGAAAAGCTGTAATGCCGGCAATAAATAAACCTCCGACTGATTTTAAAAGCGTCGAGGAAGTGTTTCGTGAAGTTTTGAAGCATGAGGAATTTGTAACTGCCAGTATAAACGAAATCGTGGCTCTTACTCTTGATGAGAAGGATTTTAATACTCATAACTTTCTGCAATGGTTCGTAATGGAACAGGTAGAGGAGGAAGCTTCTGCACGTAACATTATTGATAAGGTCCGGCTTGTAGGGGCTAATAGTTTGTACGAATTTGACAGAGATATTTTAAGTTTGAGAACCCAGGCAGCAAAGTCTCAGGCCACTACATGAGAAAAGTAGTTTTTTTCTTTATAGGTTTTCTGATTATCAGTTCAATTCATCCTCTCAAGTCACAGGAATTAATATTGAATTCATCGGTAACAGGAGTTTGTTATGCCGGAAAGAAAGTAAACAGAATATATATTCCGCCTCCAGCAGCATTCTTTAAAAAAACAGGAAGAAAAGGAGGAGGATCTGTTAAAATCTATTACACTGGTTTCTCAAACCAGGCAAAAACTGCGATGGAATATGCTGCATCCATATTGGAATCAATGCTACCCGCTGATGCAAATCTTACTATTCTGGCCAGCCTGGAACAGATTGCTACACCCGGCGTCCTGGGGCATTCCACAATAACGGGTTATGTAGGAGGGTGGGGGATTGATGCACTGAATCCAAATGCAATTTATCCTGTGGCTCTGGCCGAAAAGATAGCCGGGAGGAACCTAAATGAAGATACTCAGGGCGACCTGCAATTGGTAATCAATAGCTCAATAAACTGGTATCTGGGTACTGATGGTAACACACCAACTGATAAGTACGATCTGATTACTGTTGCATTGCATGAGATATGCCACGGACTTGGCTTTTTTGACAGTTTCAGTACTGATGAGACAATAGGCTGGTACGGAATTGACTCAATTCCGATGATATACGATACCTTCGTTGAAGATCTTTTATTTAATAAATTAACAGATACCCTGAAATTTCTTAATTATTCAGGAGCTTTACGCAGCAAACTAACAGGTGGTCAGCTCTATTTTGATGGACCCCTTTTAAAGAATTATACTTCTGGAAGCAGGGCTAAATTGTATGTGCCGGCAGTATGGGATGCAGGCTCAAGCGTTTCTCATCTTGATGAATCTTCAACTCTTCCTTCCAATGCATTAATGACTCCCTTTATTGATTTGGGTGAAGCCATTCATAACCCTGGGAATTATACATTTTCAATACTTGGTGATCTGGGATGGATAAATACCAGGATAATTCATGAGCCTATGCATGACACCGAGAGGCACCTTAGTGAAGCAGTACTTTCAGTAACAATAAAATCGGATACATTATACAATCGTGATAAGGTCGGATTGGTATATTCCTATGATAAGTTTTTCACCAGCGATACAATCATCATGACCTCCCCGAATTCTGATGATAACTTTACTTCAGCTATAAATATACCTTCTTATAATACGGATCTTAGCTACTATTTTTTTACAGAGGATTACTTTAAACGGCTGTATAGATCTCCATCAATGATTGAATTATTTAAATATCAGGTATATATTGGTGTTGATACAGTGAAACCAAAAATCACTCATACTCCTGTTGATTATTATCTTGAATCTGTAGATTCAGTTATCTTTAAAGCAGGTGTAACTGATAATCTTGGAATAGACTCTGTTTATACCGAATATATACTAAATGAAGGAACATCGATTCAGTTAAGACTGAACAGTATTGATTCGGTCAACTACAGTGGCTTCGTAAATGCCAGGTTATTATCACTTAAAGGCGGAGATTCAATTAGATACAGGATAATAGCAACAGATTCGGCTCATGTTCCAAATACAACTGTATTGCCTGAAACTGGCTATTTTGTAATTCGAATTGAAGGGATCGGATCTGTGCTTGAAAGTTATACAACTGATTTTACAGGAGTGGATGCCGACTTTCTTAATGACGGGTTCAGTATTGAAAAGCCTTCGGGTTTCTCAAATTATGGTCTGAATACAAGACATCCTTATGCGAGCCCTGAAGATAATGACAAGAGTATAGAGTATACTGCTATGCTGAGACATCCTATTAAGTTCAATGAATCAGGCTTATTAATTAATTATGACGAAATAGTTCTTGTTGAGCCCGGTGAGCCTGGATCAGTATTTGGGTCCACTGATTTTTATGATTATGTTATAGTAGAAGGTTCAAAGAATTTCGGAAAATCATGGTTTAAGCTTACTGATGGCTACGACAGCAGGATCTTTCCGCCATGGGAATCGGCATATAACAGTTCAATTGTCGGACAAAACTCAACTTTTATACCGACAGAAGCTATGCTGCGAAAACATACTGTTTATTATCGTCCTACTGACAAAATTTCAGCCGGCGATACTTTACTTGTAAGATTCAGGCTATTTTCCGATCCATTCGCTAACGGCTGGGGATGGGTTATTGAAAATCTTAAACTTGGTCCTCTTGTTGATGCGGTTGAGAATATATTTACTGAAACAGTTAAAGTATATCCTAATCCAGGTAGGGGATTAATCAGGATCAGCACTGATCAGCCGAACATTGTTGCTAGTAAGCCTTTCCGTTACAGCATATTCAATTCAGCCGGAATATGTATTCTCAATAGCATGACATCGGACAATACTGAAACGCTGGTTGATATTTCAGGCTATCCAACAGGCTTGTACATTATTGTCCTGTATCGAGACGATGGTATAAAGACTTTTAAATATAGTCTCATTAAATAAAAAAAACCAAACCCCGCTATTATGGCGGGGTTTTTGCATAATATGAAATTTTGGAATTCATTATCGGAAATAATAGCTAATTTTGCTGGATATTTTGAAAAAATGTAAAACGTCTAAATATGAGCATTATAAATAATGTTTTGGGTCTGTTTCTGGGGAATAAATATGAAAGGGATCTGAAAGAAATAAATCCTTTTGTTGAAAAAATTCAACTGGAATTCGAAAAATTAAAAGATTTATCCAATGATAGTCTGAGAGATTGTACTGATGGACTCAGAAAAGAAATACTTGACAGCACTGCAGAATACGAAAATGAGATTAAGTCACTCCGAACCAAGGCAGAAACTGAAGAAGATGTATACCTGAAAGAGGAGATTTACAATAGTATAGATAAGATTGAGAAGCTGATTGATGATAAACTGGAAGAGGTACTGGATACACTTGTTCCAAGGGCATTTGCAATAGTAAAGGAGACTACAAGGCGGTTTAAAGAGAATAGCGTACTTGAGGTTACTGCACGACAATATGACAGGGATCTTGCTGCCACCCGTGAAAATATTACCATAAACGGGAATAAAGCGCTTTGGAGTAATCAATGGATAGCAGGTGGAAATGAGATAACCTGGGATATGGTTCATTATGATGTTCAGCTTATCGGGGGTGTTGCTCTTCATAAGGGTAAAATTGCTGAAATGGGAACCGGGGAAGGTAAAACAGTTGTGGCTACTTTGCCGGTGTTCCTAAATGCTCTCGCTGGCAGGGGTGTACATATTGTAACTGTTAATGATTATCTGTCAAAACGTGACTCTGAATGGATGGGCCCTATTTACGAATTTCATGGTCTTACTGTTGATTGCATTGATAAACACCAACCTAATTCACCTGAGAGACGCAGCGCATATAATGCTGACATTACTTTTGGAACAAATAATGAATTTGGATTCGACTACCTCAGGGATAATATGGCAATTAACCCTGAAGACCTTGTACAACGAAAACATCACTATGCAATTGTGGATGAGGTTGACTCGGTCCTTATTGATGATGCTCGTACTCCTCTTATTATTTCCGGACCTACAGCTAAAAGCGACACTCAGCAATTTGATGAATTGAAGCCAAAAGTGGAAAAGCTGGTGTCAGCTCAGAAAAAACTTGTAACTCAGATACTGGCAGATTCCAAGAAGCTTATTGCAGATAATAAAAACGATGAGGGTGGCTTATTACTTCTGAGGGCATTTAAAGGTCTACCAAAAAATAATGCTCTTATCAAATTCCTTAGTGAGGAAGGTAATAAGTCTTTACTGTTAAAGACAGAGAATTTTTACATGCAGAATAACAGCAAGGAAATGCCAAAGGTGACAGATCCACTCTATTTTATTATTGACGAAAAAGCCAACTCAATTGAACTTACAGAAAACGGTATTGATCTCATCTCTGATTCTGTTGAAGATGCCAGCTTCTTCATTCTTCCCGACGTCGGTTCAAAGATCGCTGATATTGAAAAATCAGGTTTGTCTGATCGAGAGAAACTGAAGATTAAGGACGAGCTTCTACAGGATTATTCGGTAAAATCGGAGAGGGTTCATACAATGACCCAGTTGTTAAAAGCATGGACTCTTTTTGATCTTGATACCGAATATATTGTAGTTGATAATAAGGTTAAGATAGTAGATGAACAAACCGGTCGTGTATTGGATGGAAGAAGGTATTCCGACGGACTGCATCAGGCAATTGAAGCAAAAGAAAATGTTAAGGTGGAGGCATCTACCCAGACCTATGCCACTATTACACTACAGAATTATTTCAGAATGTACCATAAGCTTGCCGGTATGACGGGTACTGCAGAGACTGAAGCAGGAGAATTATGGGATATATATAAACTCGATGTTGTGGTTATTCCAACAAACCGGCCAATTATAAGAGATGACAGGGAAGATCTGGTATATAAAACTAAAAGAGAAAAATATAATGCTGTAATCGAAAATATAGCTGAAATGAATCGTATCGGACGCCCGGTTCTTGTCGGAACGACTTCAGTTGAAATATCGGAATTGCTAAGTAGGATGCTAAAGATGAAAGGTCTGAAGCATAATGTTTTAAATGCAAAACTTCATCAGAGGGAGGCAGAAATTGTTGCTGAAGCAGGTAAGACCGGAACCATAACAATTGCTACAAACATGGCTGGTCGTGGAACAGATATAAAACTTACCGAGGATGTCAGAAAAGCGGGGGGGCTTGCAATTATAGGTACTGAGCGGCATGAGTCGAGAAGAGTTGACCGCCAGTTACGCGGACGTTCAGGCCGGCAGGGTGATCCTGGTTCTTCTCAGTTCTTCGTTTCACTTGAAGATGAACTCATGCGACTATTTGGTTCTGAAAGGATTTCAGGAATTATGGACAAGCTAGGCCTTAAAGATGGTGAGATGATTCAGCACTCTATGATCAGCAAATCTATCGAACGTGCACAGAAAAAAGTCGAAGAAAATAATTTTGGTATAAGGAAAAGATTGCTTGAGTATGATGATGTAATGAATTCTCAGAGAGAGGTCATTTATAAAAAAAGACGTCATGCTCTGCAAGGAGACAGGCTCGGGGTTGACATTGCCAATATGATGTATGATGTTACTGAAAACCTTGTTGATACATATCATGGTGATGGTGATTTTGAGGGTTTTGATTTTGATCTGATCCGGTCCTTTTCTATGGATTCACCTGTTCAGGATCAGGAATTTAAAAGAGCCAATGCAAATGAAGTAACTGAAAATGTATATTCAAAAGTACTGGATACATATAAAAGAAAGGTGGAGACTATATCCTCCCAGGCTTATCCTGTACTGAAAGATGTGTATGAAAGGATGGCTCATGTATATGAAAATGTTGTTGTACCTATATCAGACGGAGTGAAGGTCTTTCAGGTTGTCACAAATCTGAAGGCTACGGCAGAATCCGAAGGCAGAGAGCTGGCAAAAGCATATGAAAAAACGGTCGTTCTTGCAACGATTGATGACGCCTGGAAGGAGCATCTGAGGGAGATGGACGAACTTAAGCAATCTGTTCAGAATGCAACATATGAGCAAAAAGATCCTCTGCTTATATACAAGTTTGAATCATTTGAGTTATTCAAGACCATGTTAAACAAGGTCAATAAGGATGTGGTAAGTACACTTATGAAGGGTTATATTCCGACACAGGATCCGGAGCAGGTTAAGGAAGCACAGCGCAGACGGCAGGTAGATATGAGTAAGCTCCGTACATCTAAAAGTGATTTTTCCCAATATAGCGGTACAGGAGCTGGTGGTCCGGATAAAGACAAGAAGACTGAACCGGTAAGAGTTGATAAAAAGGTAGGAAGGAACGATCCTTGTCCATGCGGGAGTGGTAAGAAATACAAACAATGCCACGGTATGCAACAAAACCAGGTAAAGGGTGCTAGCGCCAGTGTCTGATCATTTATTATTTATTACCTCTATAGCTTTCTGTATCCTGGTATATACTGTTTTACTCACTGGTATAAGTGGAAGGCGTAGAGTATTGTTGCATATATTCATTATACTTAACATTGCTTTGACCCCTGATGGATTTCCGTCAATAAAAAGTAGTTCAATCATCTCAAGAAAGCGGAATTGAATTTCCCTTGCCGATTTAAAATTGTATTTCAACGAGTTGTTTACAAGTTCACTTGTGTGGGAAGGAAATGCATTGGCAAGTACCGAGATGACACCGCTTCCACCTGCAGCAATAATCGGGATTATCATCATATCATCCCCCGATATTACGCTGAAATTTTCAGGTTTTCCCTTAATTATCCTCATAATCTGGGTAATATCTCCTGAAGCCTCTTTAACTGCTATTATATTGTCACAATCATGTGCCAGTTCCAGGCAGGTATCGGAGGAGATATTACATGATGTACGGCCAGGAACATTATAGAGTATAACAGGAACAGGGCTGCTTGTGGCAATTGCTTTAAAATGCTGGATAAGTCCTCTTTGACTTGGTTTATTATAATATGGTGCAACAGATAATATTGCGTCAACACCCTCAAGATTGGCATGTCTAACTGAATTAATTACTTCCTGGGTATTATTTCCTCCAATTCCGACGACAAGGGGAACACGTTTATTTATGGCTTCCACAACATGTGAAATAAGAGCTTTTTTTTCATCCTTGGTGAGGGTAACGGATTCACCCGTGGTACCCATTGCAACTATATAGTTTACCCCACCTGCTATAACATGATCTATAACACGTCCCAAGGCAGCAAAATCGATACTGTAATCGTTTTTGAAAGGTGTCACAATCGCAACTCCTGTCCCTTTGAATCTTTTCATTTACTTTTTATGTATTAACTGTTTTGGGTGTTCCCGATTTTATCATCCCCAGGTATTGAATTGTTTCGTTGAGGTAATTATCAATATCGACCGGCTTTTTTATTTCCATCATAAGATCAAACGGACTGGCACCATTTTCAGGTTCAAATAACCCTACTTTAAACCGGGCATTTGATAGGGATGATATATATTGAAGAGGAAATAAATTCCGGAAATTGACATCAATAAGTATATCAAAGTGATTGTTGATAAATGATCCGGACTCCGGCGAGACCGGCAATAACAAAAAATTTAACTCACTTTTTTTGATGCAGGTCAGGAATCTGATAGCTGTATACTGATCTGGCAGATCCTTTCCCGGGAAATAGCCAAGAATCTTAACATTAATATTCTTCTCCTGCATTGTTTGATAAAACCTTGATAAGCTCTGGAATTCGTTAAGGTTTGATGCGTCCCACACTATTCCGATATTTTTTACAACGCTTAAATTTGAGTAATATACCTTTCTGCGAGAGTTTGCAAGCTTTTTGGCAAGAATGAATTCCCCTATTTTAAGACGGATGTTTTCGACTAATTCCATAATACAAACCTAACTGTTTTTTATTAAAATCAGAGGGGAGAAAGTATTATTCTTCACCAATAATTTTAAGGAAATCGATCTCATTAATAAGAGGTACTCCCAATTCCTCAGCTTTCGCTTTTTTTGACTGTCCCATATTATCTCCTGTTAATACAAATGAGGTATTGGTTGAAATTGAAGAAGAATTTCTGCCTCCGTTATTTTCAATAATTTCTTTGTATTCATCACGGGAGTGCCTATGAAATATACCTGAAATGACAATTGTCTTACCGTCAAGTTTGTTCCCTACAGTGCCATGGCCTTTTTCTCTGACAAAGTTAATTCCTTTCGACCTAAGCCGGTTTATCATTTCAATATTCTCTTTATCAGCAAAATAGGCTATAATACTGGCACCTATTTTCGGCCCGATTTCACGCACATTAGTCAGCTGTTCAAGATCAGCATCAATCAGATCATCAATTGTGCTGAACCTGCCGGAAATTGTTTTTGCAACAGTTTCTCCGACATGTCTGATTCCAAGAGCAAAAAGTACCCGGTGATAAGGAGTGTTTACTGATTCATTTATACTCTTTATTATGTTCGAAGCTGATTTCACTCCGAGCCGCTCGAGTTGGACAAGTTGTTCAGTACGTAAATCATAAAGGTCTGAAAAGTTCCTAATCAGATTATTACTGAATAGCAGGTCTATTGTCTCTTCTCCCAAACCGTCAATATCCATTGCCTTTCTGCTTATAAAATGTTCGATCCTGCCTTTTATCTGAGGAGGACAATGAAGGTAGTTAGGACAGAAGTGATTTGCTTCTCCTTCATTTTTCACAAGTAGTGTTCCGCATTCAGGACAATTGGAAATAAAGTCAATTTTTTTGCTTTTATCATTTCTGAAAGAATGATCCACACCTACTATTTTTGGTATGATTTCGCCTCCCTTTTCAACATATACCATATCGTTCATATGAAGGTCAAGAAGAGCAATCTGATCCGCATTGTGAAGAGTAGCCCTCTTTACGGTTGATCCTGATAATAATACAGGCTCAAGATTTGCAACAGGTGTTACAACTCCTGTTCTGCCAACCTGAAATGTTACGGATAAAAGCCTGGTCAAAGCCTCTTCTGCCTTGTACTTAAAGGCTATTGCCCACCTGGGCGATTTGGCCGTAAAGCCCAGTTCTTTCTGCAATTTTATGGAGTTTACTTTAATAACCACTCCATCAATATCATAAGGAAGATTTTTTCGTTCAGAGTCCCAGAAAGAAATAAACTGAAAAACTTCTTCAATATTTTTGCAAAGCCTCATGCTTTCTTCTACATTGAATCCCCAGCCTGCTGCCTCTTTCAGATTATCATAATGATTATCGTGGGGTAATTCTTCGGACAAAAGGAAATAAACCATGCATTCAAGAGATCTGGATGACACAATCCTGGGGTCAAGCAGCTTAAGGGTTCCTGCAGCAGCATTACGTGGGTTGGCAAAAGGTACGATCTCTGCTTTTATCCTTTCATCATTTAAACGGTTAAAAACTTCTCTTGGCATTAGTATCTCACCCCTTATCACAAATTCGGAGGGAACTTTGTCACTCGTTACCCTCAACGGGATGTTTTTTATGGTTTTTATATTTAATGTCACATCATCTCCTTTGTTGCCATCTCCTCTGGTAAGAGCTCTGAATAAAGAACCGTTCCTGTATGTCAGACTTATTGAAGCTCCGTCAAATTTAAGTTCACAGGCATATTCAATTATACCACTTGTTGCTTTCTTTATTCTTGAGTCAAAATCCTTTAGTTCATCTTCAGAATAAGTATTTCCGAGAGAAAGCATGGGATACTTGTGTTCATATTGAATGAACTCTTTGGTGCTATCGTTTCCGATCCTTTGAGTAGGGGAGTCTTCAGTAACCAATTCAGGGAATCTTTTTTCAAGAGTATTGAGTTCATTTAATAGGATATCGTATTCAAAATCAGAGATAACAGGTTGATTTAAAATGTAATAATCAGCATTATGCTTTTCAATTTCCCCGCGGAGCTTTTCAATTCGTTCCCTTGCTTCAGCTTGTTTCATTGTTTGTGTTTGGCCTTATTTTGTATAGTCAGATACATTTTAGAACTCAATTCCATATTCCGTCAACCGGATAACCACATTTATTGCATTTACCTCCGGTAATTTCGTTTGACACTATTCTGTAACCCTGACGTATTACAATTGTTGAATTGCATGATGGACATTTAGTATTTGTCATTTCATTACCTGGAATATTTCCTGTATATACATATTTCAAACCCTCTTCTGCAGCTATCCGTGAGGCATTATTAAGTATTTCAACAGGTGTTGGCGGCAATTGTTCAAGTTTATGCATAGGGTAGAACCTGCTGAAGTGAATAGGTGTGTTTTTGAAACCGTTATCAACCAACCATCTGCACATATTTCTTATATCATCAGGATCATCCGTCCAGTTTGGAACAATAAGCCTGGTAATCTCCAGCCAGACTCCCATATCTTTGTATAATTTAAGTGAATCCAGAACTGGCTGTAATTTCCCTCCTGATAGTTTCAGATAAGCGCTTTCGGTAAAAGCTTTCAGATCAATATTGGCACCATCGATTAAACTGGTAAGTTTTTTAAGTGGTTCCGGATTTATATATCCATTCGATTTGATTATATTTTTTAAACCTGTTTTTCTTGCAATGGAAGCAGTTTCAATTACATACTCATAAAATGTAGTTGGTTCGGAATATGTATAGGCAATTGATCTGCAATCGTTTTTAATGCACTCTTCAACTACTTTTTCCGGCATAAGATCATAATTTCTTGTCTTGTCAGGGCTTGTTTGCGAAATTGTCCAGTTCTGACAATTAAGACATACAAGGTTGCAACCTGCAGTTGCTATTGAATAGGTTCTGGATCCGGGAAGAAAATGATAGAGCGGTTTTTTTTCCACGGGATCCACATTTACGGAACAAGGGTTCCCGAAGGCCATCGTATATAGCCTGGAATTTTTAACCTTCCGATTATTGCATTTGCTTAATTCCCCTTCTTTAAGGACACATTCATTCGGACAGATCCGACACATTATTCCGCGAGGTGTTTCCTCCTGGAACATAGCAATTTTCTTTAACAGATCTTTCTGTTCATAGTTCATTCCGGATAGAACTGACCTGTAGGGTAAACAAATCAATCCAGCCGAAGCTGTCAGTGATCTCTTCAGAAAATCGCGCTTACTTATTGAACATTTTTTCATTTGAATTTTTCTGCGAAGGATAATTAATAATTGAGATATGACTACTAGTTCTTTGCTGTTCCAAAAAGAATACCTGCCAGGATCAGTGACGACAATAAGAATACAGAACCTCTGATTCCAAATGCCGGAACAGTAAACCCTGACATAAGAATAAACCCGAAAGCCGAGCCGGAAAGATCAGCACTATACGTAGCCGATAATGCAGTCTGTCCATTTGTCTGCAATGTGAGCTCGCGGAAAATATGACCGGTAATTAACGCTGGAAGAAACACTGAAATTACTAGCATACTTATCGCCGGAAATTCTCCTTTCACCGTTAGCATATAACTATAAACAAATCCAATAAAGATATAAAAACCAAAAAGAAAGATGCTTTTCATCTTCAGTGATAAATAGTTGAGGAGTCTGAGATTCGTACCCGAACCTAGAGCCAGACCAGCCATCAATCCGGCAATAATTATTCCTGTAACCTGGTACATATTACCGATGATCAACTGCAGAATAAGAAGAACTATTATTTCATATCCTGCAAGCGCGGAGGCACTGAAATACATTAACAAATTTCTTCTTTTAACATATAGTACCGGCACTGCGAACAGCAAAACCAGTAATACTATTATGGGGACCTTCTCATTCATGTTTTTACTAAAACTGTATGATTGATAATGGAAAGAAGCAATCGGAAATACTGAACTGTTCTTCCTGATCCCGCGGTCCATCAGTGATATTATCTCTTCTGATTTTTTTGCGATGAGATCATCCGAAAGAAAGTCGGGACTGATATAAATATTTTTAATGTTTTTTAAAATGGACAGATGGCATACGGAAGATGACAGTTCTTTGTCAGATGCTATGAAGTAAAGTTTATTGCCTGAAATAGGCAGGACATTTTTAAAAACATTTGCCAGGCTGTTGTAAACTGATGAATAAAGGTTCAGAGATTCTTTATTGAGGTAATTGTCACCAGGTCCGGGGGAACACATGAAAATTCCATTCTTATTGAGTTTTTTCTTTGCTTCGGTAAAGAATTCCGATGTATAATACCTGTTTAAAAGTAATGTTGACGGTGGAGGTATAAGAAGTATAATAACATCAACCTTCTCTGCTGAATTTCTTATATATCTGAATGCATCATTATTTGCAATTACCAGCCCTACATGGGAAGTATCGGTAAGCGATAACTGTGATTTTGTAAGGGCGGGGTCTCTTTCTATGAAAATTACCTTTTTTACCTGGTATTTCAGTATCTCTGGAAGATAGGATTGAAGCGAACCTGATACTGCAATAACTTTCTCAGGATTATCACTCTGCAGCATTGCATAGTGAATGTTCTCCTCCCTTTGAACAACATCATCATTATAGGAAAGCAGTCGCTGATTGTAATATACACTTTCCTCGCCTTTATAATTTCCTCTGGTAATATTTCCGTAAGGCGTATCTTCAGATCCTGTCACTTTTATTCCGGGGAGCAGAATTTGTCTAAGTATAATATCCGGGTTAAATAGTATAACTGCTGCAGCAAGCAATGTAATAACAATCTTAAATCCAGGCTGCAACTTTTGATTTAAGTTACCAAAGGCCAGAAAAACATATGAAACAGATAAAATAATTATTAACAAAAGTAACTGGTAGTTATTCAAAGCGCCAGCTGTAAGCATAGAAATTATTATCCCTGATACAATTCCTCCGGCAGTCTCAATCGAAAAAGACTTTCCCGGTACGAACCCATTTACCACACTGGCAAATGAGATAAGTTTTATAAAAGTAAAGCCTGATACAAGGCAAAATGGCATAAGCACCATAATTGTATAACAGGTACTTGCCAGTATTGACGGAGTCTCTCCAGTGCTGATAAACATTCTTGAAATGAAAAGCAGCATGAGCAGGGAGACCAGAGGAGCTGCTGAGAAAACAGTATTAATTTTACTTATATCATTAAGAGTTGATTTAGAAGCAATTGATGCTCCGATTGCCGAACATATCAGCCATGATCCAAGAAATGTACCTGTAATAAGTTCATATCCGCCGGTAATATTCATCATCTCTCTTATAAGAAGCAGCTGAACAGAGGAACTTACAAGGCCTACAATGAACAGGTTGGTACTTATCTTTTCAGGTGTAAGTATCATAATATCAGTGTAATCAACGACCCTGGCTGTTTTATAGGAAGATTTTTTGAAGTAAGAAAGGTGCCAGATAAAATGAAAGACCCCGGTTATTGCCAATCCACTACCAAACTCAACATGCCATTTTAGAATCGATTTGACAAAAGGTACGTTCCATTTATAATTAATCTGCAGAGCCATAAAAACTCCTGCAACAGCGGTAATAATGAATGCACTTGCAAGAATTAAGTTCCAAAGTTTCCGGTGAAATTGCAGAGAATAATAGCCAATATAATAAAAGATGTAACTAATTAAATATAAGAAAATTGCAGCCAGACATGTGCCAATTACATGATACATATTTACTTTTTGTTTTCTTCAAGAACAATCCCTTCGTAGATGAACAGATCTGCATTTTTCCACCCATCCCATCCCAATCCGGCTTTATCACGTGATGTGTATCCAAGAAACTCCTCCACAGTCCACCCGTTTTCAATGGCCACCTGTGGAAGCATAGTTCCGGATCTGAAATCTTTCTTGATATAAATACCATGCTTTCCAAGCACAATTTCATTTAAATTGTTGATCTTCTTAAGTGGCCCTATTACAGTTATCTCTATATCAGTTTTTTCAAATTCCTTTTTTGTAAGTGGAGAAAAACGTGAATCATCAAATGCTGAAGATAGAGCTGATGCCTGTACGACCTTATATAATGGATCAGTAGAGATGAATCTTCCAATGCATCCTCTCAGAGATCCATTAATTTTTAATGTAACAAAGGCACCTAACTGTTTCTTCAGATTTTCAGAAATGTTTTTCTCATCCGGAACATAAAACTTAGTATTTAATAAAGCTGACCGAATACTGCCTCGCGCTATGGTAAACAGTTGCATTTTCTCTTCTTCAGTTAAAGTAAACTCTTTCTCAGATTTTGTGTCGTTGCCTTTCACGGGCTTTTGGATTACTGCAATGGCATTATAACCAACTACCTCCTCCTTGTTCCCAAATGAAGAATCACCTGAGTTGCAATAATCAATTTGTTTAATTTCTAGTTGATCGTTTCCTTCAGCGAGATATAGCAGGACAAGACCAGCAGTCCAGCCACACATACTGGTTGCCAATCCCTGAATTTGTTTGGCAGAATTTTTTTTAAGGGTATTCAGGAATGTAGCAGGATTACCCGATTCAATACTTAAAGCGGTTAATTTGTCCGTTTCAACTGCATCTTTATAAGATGGGTAATGTGAAAAATCACTGCTGATTATAAATAGATTTTCTGGAGTAAACCATGGCCTCAGCGCTTCAGCAATCTTTTTAACCGTTTTTTCATTATTTGTTCCTATGATGATGGGAACAATCTTAGGTTGATTTTTAAAATAGTACTGGATAAAGGGTAATTGGACTTCCAGGCTGTGCTCCTGAAGATGTGCTGTTGTCGGGAAATTGAATATCTTATTATCACTGATAAGCTTATCTGCCAGTTCCCTGTTAACAACAACCCTTCCCAAAGGGGTAATGAAATCACCTGTGTTGTATACCGATGCACCGTCAAAAAGCATAATATGACTTGATCCTATAATGAATATATTTTTATAGACCGGTATTGAAGATAATGATGAATAGGCTGAAGCTGCAACTGTTCCTGAATAAATATATCCTGCATGGGGAGCTATTATAGCAACCACATTCCCATTGGCCGGTGATTTTTTACAATTTTCAAAAAGATGATCAAGGTCATTTGTAAGAGTCTCTTTATCAGCAGGATAAAACCTGCCTGCAGCAACCGGCTGTCTGTCAGTTGTTTTGTTTTGGGAAAATGTTTCCATAATACAGAATATTGATAGCAAAACAATGGTGACTGTCCGCATGACCATAACTATAAATTGGCGTAATAAAGTTATGCCAAAAAATCGAAGAAATAATGGTTTCAGGAAAAATGTTAGATTGAATGATTATATAAGGACCATAGACTCCTTAAGAACCTCCCCGTTGTCGTCTGTGCCATAAATTTTTATGCCAAGGCTGACAGTAGGGTTTCCTATCATATTTATCAATGGATGCAACTCATCTTTAAGATCATCCGTTTCCATATTATCATAATCGTCTATGCTGAAATAGATATGGATTATCAGGGTATACTCACTGTTTTTTATGGTGCAGAGTGACTCGATTACCTTTGCAAGCCATATTGCAGATGAAGTATTAAAATATTCAAGATTTATGCGTAGGTTTGTAGTGTGCCTGGGATTTTTTACATATTCATTTACCCATTTAAGGACCTTGTCGTAAAGTTTAGCTGCATTCTCCGGAATTGATCTTCCGGACAATATAAGTTCACCGCTCAGATGATTGAAATCAACCTGGGGCGTTTTTGCAGCAGGTTCGATGTATAAGTTTTTTAATTCCACTTTGAAAAATACTATTGTAAATATACAAAATTAAAAATCTAATCAAAAATATGATAAACTTTTTAATTGGCTCACCTTATTTATCAAAAAGAACTGGTCAGTAGTCAAATAAAAAGGATAGTTGGTACAAACATTTAACTTTTGATAAGGACCTTGACAACCCATTTTTGATTATGTTTTATTAGAGGTCAATATATTTAATATGTTATCTTTGCACGCTGAAATTTGTAATGAAGAAATGGAGATAATTCTTAAAGGTAAGATAAAAGAAGCTGTCAGAATTCTTTATAATAGTGAGGTTACGGAAGACCTGATTCAGATACAGGAAACACGAAAAGATTTTAAAGGTGATTTCACACTCATCGTTTTTCCACTTTTGCGCTTCTCAAAAAACACCCCTGAAAATACAGGTGAAAATATCGGAAATTATCTGTTAAATAAATTTCCAGATGTATCCGGGTTCAACGTAATTAAGGGTTTCCTGAACCTCGAAATTGCTGATTCCTGGTGGGTGGAGTATTTTGGAAAACTGGCATTAGAAGAGAGTCACCTTGAGAAATGCAAGGTAGAGAAACCCGAAACAATCCTGGTTGAATATTCTTCTCCAAATACCAATAAACCGCTGCACCTTGGACATATCCGAAATAACCTGTTGGGATATTCGCTATACCGTATATTATCAGCCTGTGGCCATAGAGTCATAAAGACAAATATTGTGAATGACAGGGGGATTCATATCTGTAAATCGATGCTTGCATGGCAAAAATACGGAAATGGTGAAACACCTGAGTCAACAGGTATTAAAGGTGATCATCTGGTGGGTAAATATTATGTCCTGTTTGAAAAGATGTATAAAGCCCAGGTAGAGATTCTTATGAAGAGAGGAATGGATGAGAATGAGGCTAAAAATTCTGCGTCTCTGATGAAAGAGGCCCGTGAAATGCTTCTAAAGTGGGAAGCAGGTGACAGTGAAGTGTATGGACTCTGGAAAATGATGAATTCATGGGTGTATTCCGGATTTGATGAGACGTATAAAAAACTTGGGGTGGATTTTGACAGGATCTATTATGAATCGGATACATATAAATTCGGGAAAGAAATAGTAATATCTGCACTGAATAATAATATTCTTTACAGAAATGAAGACAGTTCGATATGGGCAGATCTTACCCCGGAAGGATTGGACCAGAAGCTTCTTCTTCGATCCGATGGTACTGCTGTTTACATGACTCAGGATCTGGGAACAGCCGTTAACAGGTATAATGATTATAAATTTGACAGGACTATTTATGTTGTTGGTAATGAGCAAAATTATCATTTCCAGGTACTCAGGGCAATTCTTAAAAGGATGGGTTATAAGTGGGCTGATGGACTTATCCACTTTTCCTATGGTATGGTTGAGCTTCCTGAAGGCAAGATGAAATCGAGGGAGGGAACGGTTGTAGATGCGGATGATCTGATAAAAGAGATGCAGGAAACTGCAATGGAAGTTTCACTTGAGCTAGGGAAATTATCTGATTTTTCAGATGAGGAAAAGGAAGAGATCTTCAGAAAAATCGGACTTGGAGCCCTGAAATATTATATACTTAAGGTAGATCCGCGAAAGAATATGACATTCAATCCTGCTGAATCTATTGATTTTAATGGGAATACAGGTCCGTTTATTCAGTATACTTATGCAAGAATAAAATCGGTATTCAGGAAAGCAGAACAAACCGGAATACAAGCTGAACCATCCAAACTGACTTATGCAAATGCAAACCCGAAGGAGATTGAAATAATCAAACTGATTAGAAAATTTTCAGAAACCGTTAGTGCAGCGGCTATTGGTTACAGTCCTGCAATCCTGGCAAACTATTGTTATGATCTTTCAAAAGAATACAACCAGTTCTATCATGATTTTTCAATTCTTGGTGAGGAAGATTCTGCAGTAAGAAATTTCAGAATGGTTCTGTCGAAAGTGACCAGTGAAATTATTTATACCGGAATGTGGCTATTAGGAATTGACATGCCGGAAAGAATGTGAATTATTATAAAAAAATATACGATAATTTTATGTTTGAAAATTTAAGTGAACGGCTGGAGAAATCCTTTAAACTACTTAAAGGCCAGGGCAGGATATCTGAGATAAATATTGCTGAAACTCTTAAGGAAGTCCGTCGGGCTTTGCTCGACGCTGACGTGAACTTTAAAATAGCAAAACAATTTACCGACAGTATAAAGGTTAAAGCTCTCGGACAAGAGGTACTTAAGTCTGTTAATCCATCCCAAATGATGGTTAAAATTGTTCATGATGAACTTGTTGTCCTTATGGGAGGTGATAAGACGGATATTAATATAAAGATCAATCCGTCAATCATATTGATCGCTGGACTTCAGGGGTCAGGAAAAACGACATTCAGCGGAAAACTTGCAAAATGGGTTAAAAGTAAAAGAGGAAAAAATCCAATACTTGTTGCATGTGATGTATACAGACCTGCAGCAATTGAGCAGCTGAAGATTATCGGCACCCAGATAGAAGTACCGGTTTTTGCTGAAGAAGGAAATATGAACCCTGTAGCAATAGCAAAGTCGGCCGTAAGGGAAGCCAAGATGAAAGGTTATGATCTGGTCATAATTGATACTGCCGGACGATTAGCTATTGATGAAGAGATGATGAATGAAATTGCGGCTGTAAAAAAAGCAGTAACTCCTCATGAAATATTGTTTGTAGTTGATTCAATGACAGGACAGGATGCTGTTAATACTGCCAAAGAGTTTAATGAAAGGCTTGATTTTGACGGTGTTGTTTTAACTAAACTCGATGGAGATACAAGGGGGGGAGCTGCCCTTTCAATTAAATCAGTTGTGAACAAACCTATTAAGTTTGTTAGTTCCGGGGAGAAAATGGATGCAGTAGATATATTTTACCCGGAAAGGATGGCCGACCGGATACTGGGTATGGGCGATATTGTATCTCTCGTTGAAAAAGCTCAGGAACAATTTGATGCAGAAGAATCCAGGAAACTTCAGAAAAGAATCGCTAAGGATCAGTTTGATTTCAACGATTTTATTTCCCAGATTCAGCAGATAAAGAAGATGGGAAATGTAAAGGATCTTATGGCAATGATCCCGGGTGTAGGGAAGGCTGTAAAGGATCTTGATATTGATGATAACGCATTCAAAGGTATTGAAGCAATTATAAGGAGCATGACACCTGAAGAGAGAACTAATCCTGTGGTTCTTAATGGCAGCCGGCGTAAACGGATTGCTATCGGAAGCGGAACTACCGTGCAGGAGGTAAACAAGCTTATTAAACAGTTCGACGAGACACGACGTATGATGAAAATGATGACCAAAAGCGGCAATGTTGCCAGACTGATGGGCAAAAAATAGTCTGTAAAATGTATAAGATAATTGACGGAAAAAAAGTCGCAGCAAAAATTAAACGTGAAATTGCGGAGGAAGTTGCAGAAATAAGAGCGTCAGGCAAAAAGATACCTCATCTGGCAGCTATCCTGGTCGGTAATAACGGATCGAGCGAAACTTATGTTGCCAATAAGGTAAAAGATTGTAAGGAAGTTGGATTCAAATCGACGCTGATAAGATTTGAGAACAATATAAAAGAATTTGTTTTGCTGGATAAAATTTCAGAACTTAATAGTGATACGGACATTGATGGTTTTATTGTCCAATTGCCATTACCAGGTCATATATCTGAAAATAAGGTGATTGAAGCAATAGATCCAAATAAGGATGCAGACGGCTTCCATCCGGTAAATCTGGGAAAGATGATGATCGGAATTCCGGGATTTCTTCCTGCAACACCATTTGGAATAGTAGAATTATTAAAAAGATACACGATTGAAACTGCAGGAAAAAGCTGTGTAGTCATTGGCCGGAGCAATATTGTTGGCAGACCGGTAAGCATACTTCTTTCACAGAAAGGCTTGGATGCAACAGTAACTGTAGTTCACAGCCGTACAAAGAATATTATGGATATTGTTGGTCGTGCCGATATAATTATTGCAGCAATGGGTTCCCCTGCATTTGTTACGGCAAAGATGGTAAAGATTGGGGCGGTTGTTATCGATGTGGGTACAACAAGGATTAAAAGTTCAGAAACAAAATCAGGCTACAGGCTAATCGGCGATGTGGATTTTGAAAATGTAGCTCCAAGATGTTCTTATATCACTCCTGTGCCGGGAGGCGTTGGCCCTATGACAAGAGTTTCTCTTTTAAGGAATACTTTGATAGCTGCGAAGAGGGGTTGAAATTTAATAATAATCCATCGGCCTATTTATCCGGCAATTCTACTCCCGTGAAATATAGATCAAATCCGCCAAGTCCGCCGGGTCTGTTCGATGAAAACATAAGAAAAAGATTTGTAAAGTCCGGATGATATCCTATAACCGGTCTGTATTCATCTGAAGATGTATTGATTCTAGGCCCTAGATTTACCGGTGAGTTCCACTTCCCGTTCCTGTAAACAGAATAATAAAGGTCGAAACCGCCGAATCCTCCGGCCCTGTTTGACGCAAATATCATTACCTTCCGGAATAGTATCGGGCATTTATCATCACTGGAGGAATTTATACTGTCAACCCTGATCGATGAAGCGTAAGGCTGGTTAAGCCAAGTGGAAATTTCCATATCCTCAGGTCGCGGATGCAGATAAATATCAAAATTTCCTTCTATGTTAGAGGTGAAGTAGGCAGAATCCTGGTTTGCATCAAAACTGATATAGGCGTCATCATAAGCTGTATTAAGCAGCTTAGCCGGGTAAGGTCCGTCGACTTCGGGAATACTTGACATATATACCGGACGATTCTTTAGATAGTACAAGTCCAGATCGCCATTGTCGTTCACCGAAGCAAGTAAAAAATATTCATACCCGTCAGTTGAACTGAAAAGACGATATGGACCGAAATCATTTCCGGGAGTCTTAGCTTTATTAATCAGCCTGTCGAAGAATCCATCGTTGGTCATTATTGCATCAAGTCCGAAATCTCCATTTGTTTGATCAAATATGAAAGAGATACTTGCCTGTTCAAGGTCAAATTGTCCTCCGCTGCTCTCCCTGTTGCTGGAAAATATAATAGGTGCGGTTCCATTTAACTGATAAAGCGAAATGTTATAATCATCATACGCGGAATTAATATCTCTTAAGTTTACTACCGAGTCGGGAAAGAATCCCAGAGGAAATAATATCGGATTCTTTGTTTTTTTACAGTCAGTTAGAAATACAATAACTAAAAGCAGGCTTAATAACAATCCTATTTCTCTATTGTGCGATGAACTTTTCATTAAATATGATATTTAGTGATATCTCCTTACAAATATATCAATTATAAAATGAAAAACCGGGTTGATGCCCGGCTCTTCGAAGGTAGGATTTAGGTTAATTCTTGGGTAAATAGGGTATGGTTTTATCCAAAATCTCTTTACAACATAATAGATGTTAATTTTCGGCAGGTGGTTGCGTCGTATGATTAAAAATAAGTAAAAAAACTTCCATAATTTCATATTGTTCTGTAGGTCAGTTGTTTATAAAATTAATAAAAATGTTGATAAATAACATTTATGTAAACACCCTTCTTAAAAATAGTATTAATTTTGTACGCATATTTTTGTGAGCCATGGAAGATGATAAGTATGGATTTTCCTACGAGGAAGAGGTGAAACATGCGGTACAGAAGTTTGAAAGGATGAAGAAGAATAATGAAAATTATTTTTTTGATGTTATTGAATTTGAGACCATTATTGATTATTATATTGAGAGCAATAATTCTTCAAAAGCGTTTGAAGCTGCAATACTGGCAACGGAACAACATCCAAATTCTGTGTCCATACAACTAAGGAAGGCAAGAGTATTGCTTGATAAGGGCAGGGCTGTTGAAGCTTTGAGGCTCCTTAAAAAACTCGAAAGTATTGAGCCGGGAAATCATGAGTTATATATAGCCAAGGGTACTGCATTTGGTATGCTTGGAGATATTCAGGGTGCAAAAAAAATGTTCGATTATTCCCTGACTCTTGATACGGAAGACGTTGAAAACATTCTTTTTGCCATAACCTCAGTATTGCAAAATCTTAACTATTACGAACATCTTATTCCCTATATGCTGAGACTTATGGCGATGGAGCCGGAATTTAAGGCTCATCTTTATGATCTTGCATATGCGTATGAGAAGATTGAGGATTACCATAACAGTATTGAATATTATCTGAAGTATCTTGATGAAGAACCATTTTCCGACAGTGCATGGTATAATCTCGGCATAATTTACAATAAGCTCGAAAAGTATGAGGATGCAATGGAAGCTTATGATTTTGCACTTGCTATAAACCCGCAGAATACTTTTGCTCTTTTTAATAAAGGAAATATTCTCAGTAATATAGAAAGATATACCGACGCAATTCCTGTATATCATGAATACCTTGAAAATGAGCCGGATAATTTTGAAGCTATGACATATCTTGCCGAATGTTATGAAAAAACAGGTGAGGTAACTATGGCCAGGAAATATTATCAGGAAGCTATCGAACTGGCTCCGGATTTTGCTGATCCATGGTTCGGATTGGGGATTATTGCACTAAATACAGGAAATCCAGACGATAGTCTGATTTTTTTCAGAAAAGCGGTACGACTTGATGATGAGAACCCTGAAATCTGGTATCTGCTTGGTAAGGCACACTATTCTAAAGGCGAAAAAAAGGCTGCTCTGAGGTGTTTCAGGGAAGCTCTAAAACTAGATGCCTATTATGATGAAGTATGGGCGGACCTCGGGGCTATTATTATTAAGGAGGGATTTGTCGAAAAAGCCCTTCCATACCTCGAACATGCCTATAAGGTTACCGGCGACGTACCCGGAATAAATTATCTTCTGGCTGCATTTTATCTTAATACAGGAAACGATGAAAAAACTTTCCTCCATCTGTCCCTGGCGATTAATCTTGACAAAGATCTGTTCACTGAGTTTAAGGACATTTTTCCCATAAAATTCTTCACAAGAAAGATCAGAAAACTTCTCAGGGAAAATGAGCTCATAGCATGATCTATTAATATTTAACTTAGAAATGAAAAACCTACTTCCATTCATGCCTGACAGGCCTGAGAAACCCAGAAATTCCGGGATTACTATGGTTATGGATAAGGGCCTGAGCATCAGGGAAGCTGAAGACTTTATATCTGTTGGAAGCGAATATACTGATTATGTTAAACTTGGATTTGGAACCTCACTTATAACTCCGGGATTTGAGAAGAAAATTGCTTTATATAAGAAAAGCAGAATGATTCCATATTTTGGAGGCACCCTTTTTGAGGCTTTTGTTATCAGGAATATGTTCAGGGAATACGTTGATTTTCTCGATAAATATGAAATTGAACTTGTTGAGGTTTCCGACGGATCGTACCTTATCGAGCATACCAGAAAACTGGATTATATTAGCAGACTATCTGAAAGAGGCACAGTTATTTCTGAAGTCGGTTCCAAGAAGAAGGATGTTGTTTATTCCCCTGATGAATGGGTGGCAATGATGAGAACTGAACTTAGTGCAGGTTCAGTTAAGGTAATTGCTGAAGCCCGCGAATCAGGAACAACAGGGATATATAATGAAGATGGTTCAATTAATAATAAAATAATCTGTGCAATTGCCGACCACGTCAAACTTGAAAATGTGATCTGGGAAGCTCCTTTAAAATCGCAACAAGCCTGGTTCATAAAACACTTTGGGGCAAATGTTAATCTTGGCAATATTGCACCACATGAGATTATTCCTCTTGAGTCACTTCGACTTGGCCTGCGTGGAGATACTTTCTTTCAATTTCTTCCAGAGGAGATGAAACAGTAATGACCAAGACACTTTAGTCTTGCTTCCGGCAAACTATCCCTGAAAAATGAGAATATTTGGCCTCATCGGATATCCCCTCGGACATTCATTTTCGAAAAAGTATTTTACGGAAAAGTTTCGTAATGAGCATATTACAGATTGCAGCTATGAAAATTTTCCATTGAAAGATATCAGCTTTCTTATAAATCTGATCAAGGAGGAATCTGAGTTGTGCGGACTAAATGTTACAATACCATACAAGTCAGTTGTAATAAAGTTCCTTGATGTAATTCAACCTGAAGCAGATGAAATTGGTGCTGTAAATGTTCTGAAAATATCAAGGATTGATGGCCTGATAAAGTTACATGGATACAACAGTGATATAGCAGGTATAAGCGATTCGCTTGGCCAGTATATTCAAGGTAGAGTCAGGAATGCAGTTATTCTGGGAACCGGCGGAGGTTCAAGAGCAGTTTGCTATGTACTTAATAAGTCAGGTGTAAATGTTACAGTTGTTTCGAGAAGCAAAAAACCCGGAACAATTTCTTATGCTGACATTGATTACGGACTGATTAACAACACACAACTGATTGTCAATACAACACCTTTGGGCATGTTTCCTGATATTGACAGCAGACCTGATATAAATTACAGGTGGCTTAACAAAAATGTTATTTTGTTTGATCTTGTTTATAATCCTGAGCTGACTTCATTTCTTAAAATGGGAGCGGAGCAGGGATGCACGGTAATAAACGGATTAAAAATGTTGCATTCCCAGGCAGAAAAATCCTGGAAGATATGGACTGACAATAATATTTGGTAAATCAACCGGGTAAATATGGAAGACTTCCTGACAGTACAATCTTATTCATAATGACTCTCCATCAGCAGGATTTTTAACTTTCTTTCGCCTGAGCCAGTATCTTGGATCGCATTCAACACATTCCTGATTCCAATAGCCCGGGGTAACAAAGGAGCCATCTCTGGTCCTGAGCTGCCGTTCATAAATAGCAAAAACAGGATTGAAAACAAGATCAGTTACACCAATAGTATACTTTGGTTCACCACCTTCTGTTTCCGGAACTTCCTTTTTCTCTTTTACTTCCAGGTTGTTGAATCCCAAAATATCACTCAGGAAGGCAACGCGCTCAAGATCAACACCAGTCTCGACGATCGTGCAGCGAACTTCATCTATCTCGCCTACAATATGTTTTGCATTATTTATAGCCATATCTTTCTGACCTTAATTTTATTCCTTAAAACCGTCATCTTTGGTTACACACCAAAACTCAAATTCCGGATTGCTTCAAAAATTATACTCGCAAAACCTGTGACAACTATACCGGCTACACAAATACCAAGTGCGAATCTGGTAGAAAAGTCGCTCCTGAACTTTTCTACTGGTGCCTCGCTGTTGCTTATAAACATTGCCTTTACAACAAGGAGGTAATAAAATAATGAAATGATTGTATTGAGAACAGCAATTAATACAAGCAGATAATAACCTTTCTGGGCTGCGGCTGTAAAAAGGAAAAATTTTCCGAAAAAACCTGCTACAGGAGGAATGCCGGCTAATGAAAAGAGTGCAAGAGTCATAATTAGACTCAGGCCCGGGTTAGTATGGTAAAGTCCGTTATAGTCTTCAATATCTTCCTTACCGGTTGCGTTAGAGACCGCTAATACCACTCCGAAGGCGCCAAGATTTGAGAAAATGTATATCAGTATATAATAGATAACTGAGGCCATTCCCAGCTGATTTCCGCCAATAAAGCCAAGGAGTATATAACCAGCCTGGGAAATTGAAGAAAATGCGAGAAATCGCTTAAGATTATGCTGCCGGATGGCAAAAAGGTTTCCTATAGTCATTGTTAGTATGGAAGTGACGTAAATGGTCTTCTGCCATGTCGCAACAATAACAGGAAATACTGTGAAAAGTATAATTATAAGTACAAATACTGCAGCTCCTTTAGAAATAACTGAAAGATATGAAGTAATATTTATCGGGGCTCCTTCATACACATCTGCCGTCCAGAGATGGAAAGGAACGATTGAGATTTTGAATGCCATTCCTGCAAAGAAAAAGATGAATCCAAGGATCTGCAGATTATCATTGGAAAAGTTTGCTGCAACTTCATTAAAGTATAGGGTACCAGTTGTTCCGTAAATCAGAGATAATCCGTATAAAAGTATACCTGAGGACAATGCCGATGAAAGGATGAGTTTAATACCTGCTTCTGCAGATTTGTTTTTATAACGCTCGAATGCAGCCAGGGCAGCAATCGGAATTGTTGCAAGTTCAATTCCAATATAGAACATCAGGAAATGACCAGCAGAAATCATGAAGTTCATACCTACTAGAGTGGAAATAAGCAGAACAAAGTATTCGCTGATTTTTTCAGAGTTTTCTTCCTTCTTAAGCCATGTAACAGACTGTATAATCACAAGCAATACCCCTATGTTCAGAATATTCTTCATGAGAAGTCGGGTACCTGAATTTATATACATACCCCCGAAAAGAGTGCCTGAAGGTGAGGGCAAAAATCCAGTTATTGTAATTACTCCGAACAGTATAACTGTAAAGATACGGATACTGCCTTTTCTGGCAGGATTACTGAAGATCTCAGCCATTAGTACTAAAAGAACTGCAGCTATCAGGAGTAATTCATGCCGCATTATTAAAAAGGTTCCTAGGCTCATATTATATTATTATCCAAAACATTTATAAATTAAAGAATCAGAATGGATTAAGTGAAAGTATCTTGTCAACGATGGGTTTAAGACTAGTTCCAATCATTGTTGATAACCAGAATGGTGCTAGTCCGATTGCTGCCACTGACCCTATTAAAGCTACTACCGATATCTTCTCAAACCATTTTGCATCAGTAAGGTGTTCGAAATGTTCATTTGTAGTGGGACCAAGTAAAAGTGTGGCAACTACTCTTAAAATGTACACAGCAGTAATAACAATTGAGGAGACTGTCAATATGGTGACTATCCTGTAAAAGAGTTCAGGATGCTGGAAAGCACCAACGAAAATTGTCATTTCAGCAACGAAACCGCTTAATCCTGGCAGACCGAGTGAGGCAAGACCGGCAATTACATAACTTACGCCAAGAAATGGGATGACTTTCATCAGGCCACCCATCTGGTTTATCATCCTGGTATGTGTACGGCCATAAAGCATGCCGATAAGAGCAAAGAACAATGCTGTCATCAAGCCATGGGAGATCATTTGAAGTATTGCCCCGTTCATGGCAGTCTCATTCATCATAAGTACTGCAAACAATACAAGACCACAATGGCTTACAGATGAGTAAGCATTGATATATTTGAGGTCCTTCTGAGCTACTGCACCAAAAGCACCATAAACAACACTTATTGAGGTAAGAATAATAAATATCCATGATAATTCATGAGCTGCTTCAGGCATGAGGAATATTGCCACTCTGAAGGCTCCGTATCCGCCAAGCTTCATCAGAACACCTGCATGAAGCATAGATACAGCAGTGGGAGCAGAGGCATGTCCGTCAGGTGACCATGTGTGGAAAGGAAACAATGCACCAAGAACTCCAAATCCTACGAATGTAAGCGGGAAAAATAATCTCTGAGCAGACATTGGAATAGTAATTTTAGAAATCTCAAGTATGTTAAACGTCAGCTGTCCTCCATCAGGAGAAGAATTGAAATATATTCCCAGCAGACCTACCAGAAGCAGAGCAGAACCACCCATAAGCATCAGAGTAAGCTTCATAGCTGAATATTCTTTCGGACCGCTTCCCCAGATACCAATCAGCAGATACATCGGGATCACAGCCAGCTCGTAAAACAGGAACATTGTGAAAAGGTCAATCGAAATAAAGAATCCGAAGACCCCTGTTGCAAGCAATATAAGTGAGATAAAAAACTCTTTTCTCAGAAACTCAACTTCCCATGAGGCAAATATTCCGGCAAAAACAACGATTGATGTTAGCCCGATCATTGCAACAGAAATCCCGTCGACTCCGATTGCATAATGAATATTTAAACTCCTGAACCATAAATAGTCTTTTACAAACAGCATCTCATCAGTGTTCCCTGCATGCCGGGCAGTAAGATAGAGGAATACCAGAACAGCAGCCGTTATTAACTGCATCCCCATCCCAAATGCCGATACCAGTCGAACTTTACGTGTGTCTTTCAGAAACAGGATAGCGGTAATTGTAAGTACCGGTATAACTACAAATAGCGTTAAAATATCCATAATTTAATGTCTAATTCTTGATAATCAATTATTTCCACAGGTAAATGAATAATATTGCGAGCATAATGGCTCCGGTTATAAATACAAAGCCATATTTCTGTAACTGCCCTGATTGAAATCCTCTTATTCTGAAAGATACATTCTGTGTTACAGAGGCTATGGCGTTCATAGTTCCATCTACAATATGCCTGTCAAACCATGCAATCGGATCGGAAATCAATCTGAATATGATCTTCTTCGTAATGAAAAGGTACACTTCATCAATATAAAACTTATTGTATGCCCATTTATAACTGTACTTGAAAGTAGCAGCCAGCTTATCCGGGATATTACTCTCCTTCACATACATAATATAGGCAATTCCAATACCCAGTAAGCCAATAAGTACAGAAGGTAATGCAACCATCAGTTCAATCTCAGTTTCGAAGCCTTTCCCGTCAGAAGTAATGAGTTCATTAAAAGGAATAAATCCGGAGAAAGCTGCTCCTGCTGCGAGAATTATCAATGGAATTGTCATTGTTAATGGGGCTTCATGAGGAGTATGATGATAATGTGTATCTTTTCCCCAGAAAATGCTGAAATAAAGCCTGAACATGTAAAATGCGGTCAGCCCTGCTACGGCATACTCAACAGCAAATAAAAATTTATTATGCTGTAATGCGGCAGCAAGTATATCATCCTTGCTGAAAAAGCCTGATAACGGGGGAATACCTGAAATCGTCAGACAGGCAATCAGGAATGTGATATGTGTAATGGGAAGATACTTACGTAAACCGCCCATTTCTGTCATAAGGTTGGTGTGAACTGCATGTATTATTGCACCGGCTCCGAGGAAAAGCAGGGCTTTAAACATCGCATGGGTGAACAGATGAAACATTGATGCCATATAACCCAGTCCTTCATGTCCGCCATACCCGGAAACGCCAAGCGCAAGCATCATATATCCTATTTGTGACATTGTGGAATAGGCAAGTACTCTCTTAATATCAGTCTGAGTGCATGCTATAACTGCGGCAAAGAGTGATGAAAATGCCCCTACATATGCTACAATATCGAGAGCTACCGGAGCGGAAAACACATAAATGGGAAACATTCTTGCAACCAGATATACTCCGGCTACAACCATCGTGGCAGCATGTATAAGTGCTGAAACTGGAGTAGGGCCTTCCATTGCATCAGGAAGCCATATATGGAACGGGAACATGGCTGATTTTCCTACACCGCCCATAAATACAAATATCATCGACCAGGTCATAACTGACAGACCCAGGAAAGCTATTCCTCCACCCTGAGAGATTGCAGCTCCAGCCGGGTTTGTAAGAGTAATAAAATCAAATGTTTTTGTATTAAAAGACAGAATCAGAATACCTATAAGGAATCCAAGATCGGCAAACCGTGTAACAATAAATGCCTTTTTTGAAGCCCTCACTGCAGATGGTTTCTGATAATAAAAACCTATCAGCAGGAAAGAAGATACACCAACAAGCTCCCAAAAGATATACATCTGGAAAATATTAGTTGCCAGTACCAGCCCCAGCATTGAGAAACTGAAAAGCGACAGGAAAGCAAAAAAACGTTCAAAACCCTTTTCTCCCTTCATATATCCCAGACTGTATATATGAACCATCAACGATACAGTTGTAACCACAATTATCATCATTACAGAAATAGGATCAAGAAGAATCCCCATATCTATATGCAGCTTATCTGTGAATCGAAGCCAGGTAATATTAAAGGCTGTGATTTTCTGATAAGCATCTTCAACCTTTTCACTGGTAAAAAAATACTTATAAGCCGTAATATATGACAGAAGCGTTACGACGGACAGACCGAGTGTACCTAATAAGCCTGACAATTTTGGTTTAAGCTTATGACCGGCTAAACCAAGCAGCAGAAACATAAGAAACGGCAGCAGAAGAATCCAGATTGTATAATTGAAATTTATCATTTTTAATGCTTCCTATATTTGTAATAATCAGAATTTCATTTCATCGACATCTTCAACATTAATGGTAGTAAACCGCCTGTATATATTAATTATTATTGCAATTGCAACGGCTGCTTCAGAAGCTGCAACGGCAATAACAAAAAGGCTGAAAAACATACCCTCAAGTTTATGGGGATACAGATACCTGTTAAACGCAAGAAAATTTATATTTACTGAGTTAAGTATCAGTTCCACAGACATTAAAATTGTTATCAGATTGCGTCTGGTAAGGAAACCGTAAATCCCTGTAAAAAACATTATCGTTGCCAGAACTAAAAAGTATTGAATTGGTATACCGGTATTCATCTTATTTCTGATTTAATGTTGGTAATTCACTCTTTTTGGAGTCACCTTTTTTTGCTACCACTATTGCAGCAATCATTGATGCAAGAAGCAAAACAGAAATTACTTCAAAAGGAAGCACGTACCCGTCATATTTGACAGATAACAGACTGTTCCCTATAAGCTTCATATCTACCTCTTTTGCAGCCTGTGTTGTTGCTGAAAACTTATAATCGAGAATGGTAATTATTGCAAGCAGGGCTCCGGCTAAAGAAGCAATTGCAGAAAACACCGATTTTTTTACTTCTGCTGGTTCAAACTTCTGGCTTATGTGACTTGTTAATAATATTGAGAAAATTATAAGTACAACTATACCTCCGGCATAAAGAGTTAGCTGGACAGCAGCAAGAAACTGATAATTCAGCATGAAATAAAGTCCGGATGTGGAAACCAGAACAAACAGGAGATAGACCGCAGCCCGCAGAATTTTACGACTCGTTACAGTCAGCAGGGAAAAGATAACTATCATCGCTGAAAAAAGAATAAACATTATCTGATTTGACGAGACCATTATTCAACTCCTTTCATTATTTGAGAACCAGGTTTGTTTGATATTTTGATTAAGAGGGCCCTGTTAAAGACGGCATGTTCAAATTCCTGTGAAAAGGCCAGTGCATTCGATGGGCAGGTCTTAACACATAACGCACAGAAAGTACACATGCTCAACCTGTAAATATGCTTATCTATTATCCTCTTTTTTTTGCCTTCTTCGGTAATTATTGTCTTGGAAATTACCTCAATTGATCCGTTAGGACAATTCAGTTCACAAATTCCGCAGCCTGTACATTTGTGCTCATTTTTCTCGTTGTGCGGCATTATAACCTCGCCTTTGAAACGGTCGAACATTACAAGATCTTTCCTGTTGCTGGGATATTTCTGAGTAACAATTGTACTTGGTCTGAAAAAGTATGATCCTGTTACTTTCATACCTTTCAGCAGCGACCAGACACCAAATATTATTTCCTTCAGGTAGTTAATTATACTTCTCATTCAGAGATATATTATTATAGTTATTTAATATTAAAAATGCCAGCCCATAAGGACAATAAATGCCATTATCAATACATTGACCAGATTGATCGGAAGCAGGTACTTCCACTCAAGGGTAAGCAACTGATCAATTCTCAATCTAGGGAATGTCCATTTGAACCACATCATCATAAAAATAACAAAGGCTGTTTTTCCAATATACCATATGAAGGGAGGAATAAAATCCATAATATGGTTAAAACCCTCCCAGTTACCTACATGAAAGGGCATCCATCCTCCCAGGAAAACCGTTGCGGCAATTGAAGCTACAATGAACATGTTTATATACTCAGCAAGGAAAAAGAAAGCGAACTTTATCCCTGAATACTCTGTATGATAGCCTGCAGTCAGCTCTGACTCTGCTTCCGCAAGATCAAAAGGTCCACGGTTTGTCTCAGCTGTACTCGATATCAGGAAAATTATGAATGCTATAAAAGCCGGGATATGACCTTTGAAAATAAACCACCCTGTTCTTTGAGCTTCAACAATATCTGAAAATTGCATGGAACCTGCCAGAATAACGATTGTTATAATTGCAAGTCCAACAGACAATTCGTAACTGACTATCTGGGCACCGCTCCTGATGGCACCAATCAGTGAATACTTATTATTACTTGACCATCCGGCGAGCAGAATACCAATAACTCCCATAGAGGAAACAGCAATGACGTATAAGACTCCTATATTTAGATCAATTGCATGAAGCCCTTTTGCAAAAGGTATTGCAGCTATTGCCATGAATGATGCAATAATTACTATAAAAGGAGCAAGGTTAAAGAGAAATTTGTCAGCATTTTTAATCGGTATCAACTCAACAAAGAGCAGTTTAATAAGGTCTGCAATTGTCTGGAAAATACCAAACGGACCTACCCTGTTCGGACCGAGCCTGTTCTGCATAAAGGCGCAGACTTTTCTTTCTGCATAGACAAGAAAAAGACCAACGACTGCATAGAACAGGAGGATTAAAACACCGACTATCAGCAACTCGGTAACAGTTGTCCAGAACGGAGACATAGCACTGTGAAGGCTGATGTCTATCCATTTTGTAAGAATGGAAAAATTATAAATGACTTTCCACCATGGCTCTGAAAGTGCAGTTAGAGAATTATTTCCAACAATGTCAAGCAGCATATCTTTCTTCTTTTTACTTTTTTACTACCTAATTTATTTAATCTCCTGAACCAATCAATCTCCTCATGGTGATTATTTATAGCTCCGGTCCCTGACGCCTGACACCTACCTGTCTATATCCGGTATTATAAGGTCAAGTGATCCTCCGATTGCTACAAGGTCAGCTATCTTGAATCCTTTTACAATTTCATTCAGCACCCAGAGATTTGAAAAGTTAGGAGATCTGAATTTTACTCTATAAGGGTTCTTATTGCCATCACTTATTATAAAAACGCCAAGTTCACCACGTGCTGTTTCAACTCTCTGGTAGTACTCGCCCTCAGGTAGTTTGATAATTGGTTTCATCTTAACCGCATAAGGTCCCTCCGGAATATTATCAATCAGCTGATCAATGATATTCATTGATTCCCGCATCTCTTCGATCCTTGCAATATACCTGTGATAGGTATCTCCCTCAGTAAACAGAATTTCCTTGAATGTTATCCTGTCGTAAGCGCTGTATGGTTCATGTTTTCTTACATCACAGGAGAAGCCTGAAGCCCTGCCGGTTGGTCCTGTAACGCCATAGGAAATTGCATCTTCCAGTGTGAGTTTTCCAATACCTTTACTGCGTTCCTGAAAGATGACATTCCCGGTAAGCAACTGATCATATTCGGGTAATATTTTCCTGAAATATTTGATAAAATCTTTAACTCTTTTCTGGAAATTGGGATGAATATCATACATAAGCCCCCCCGGACAGTTATAGCTCACTATCATACGTCCGCCACAGGTCTCCTCAAAAATATCGAGGATTTTTTCCCTGTCGCGCAATCCATAAAAGAAACATGTCAGGCCTCCAAGGTCCATCCCGAAGGAAGCCCACCAGAGCTGATGCGACTGGATACGTGTCAGTTCCGACATTATTGTACGTATCACCTTTACCCGGTCAGGAATCTCTATCTCAAGAGCCTTTTCAACATTCAGACATACTGCTTCGTTATTTATATGGGCCGAGAGGTAATCCATCCTGTCAGTCAGATGTATTATCTGAGGATAAGTGATGCTCTCGCACATCTTTTCAATTCCACTGTGGATATATCCTATATGAGGCTGTATGTTATTCACTATCTCGCCTTTAAGGGAAACCATGAGTCTTAGCACCCCGTGAGTTGAGGGATGTTGAGGACCCATGTTAATAACATATTCCTGTTGCTCGTCAGTATTAATATTTTTGTCCTTCTCTTCCATAAATTACTTGGTAACAATATTAATATCATCAACGTAATCTTTCCGTAAGGGGTGCCCAAACGAACTGTCAAGAAAAAGCCTTCTCAGATCAGGATGATTTGTGAACCTGATACCGAGCAGATCAAACACTTCCCGTTCATGAAATTCTGCAGTTTTCCATATGTCAGCCAATGAATCGAGTTGAGGATGTTCTCTGTCGGGAGTTCTGGCCTTCAAGACTATTGTATGATCAAAAACTGTTGATCGAAGGTGATAAATAACACCCAGGTCCTGACCGAAATCAACTCCTGTAAGACAAAACAGGTAATCGAATTTTGTGCTATCTGTTTCGCGGAGTTGCCTGGCGAACGAATATAACTTTGAAGGAGCAACTGTCACTTCAACATATTGTTTGCCTTCTTTAACCTCAAGATCGGTGTCAATCGATTTGATAAATTCTGCCAGTTGTATGTTATCCATTGATAATCAGATTTCTGAATATGTGGCCGTTATTTTGAATCGTGAGAAATATTTCTTTTTTTCCTCGACTTTATGGTTTCGGTCTCGATTTTACGCTGGAGCTGAAGCATTCCATATAGAAGAGCTTCAGGACGTGGAGGACACCCAGGTACATAAACGTCAACGGGTATTACATGCTCAACCCCCTTTATCACACTGTATGAATTAAGGAAAAACGGACCTCCTGATATTGCACAAGCTCCCATAGCAACCACATACTTTGGCTCTGACATCTGATCATACAGACGCTTTAAGACTGGGGCCATTTTCTGAACAATAGTACCGGCAACAACAATTACATCAGCCTGACGGGGACTGGCTCTGTAAACTTCCATACCGAATCGTGCAAAATCGTGTCTGGGAGCTCCTGCAGCCATCATTTCAATTCCACAACATCTTGTAGCGAATGTGAGAGGCCATAGAGAGTTCTTTCTTCCCCAGTTTATAACGTCATCGATAGTAGTCAAAAGTACATTGGATCCGGATTCATTAAGTAACTCAAGGCTTTCATTATCCTTGAATTCTTCTTTTTTCATTCCTTTTATTCCCATATAAGAGCATGTTTTTTCCAGGCATATAACAATCCTAAACCCAGTATAAAAAAGAATATTACTATTTCAACAAATGCAGCAATCCCCACCTCCTTCATTACTACAGCCCATGGAAATACCAGGACTGTCTCAACATCAAAAACCAGGAAAAGAATTGCAAAAAGATAATAGCCGATATTAAACTGCAGCCAGGTAACTCCTTCTGTGGGAATACCACATTCATAAGGCTCAAATTTCTGAGGATTTGTTGATTTTGGGGCTACGATACCTGAAAAGATCAGAACTAATCCTACAAATGTAGCACCAACAAGGAAAAACAATATTAACCATTCGTTGCTCATAGAACCTGTATTTTGGCGTTAGGTAAAGCCGGACAAAAATATTATATAATTTTATTATTGTGAAACAATTAACAGGTAATAATGATGATAATTATCATAAATATTTATCATGGTTAAGCCATAATATGGAGTTTCTCAGGGTATAAATCTGCTAAATAAAAATTTCATCGGGATATTCAATATCAGTAAGAAAAAGTCCCCGGGCAGGAGCTGACTTACCTGCAGTGCATCTGTCTTTTGCAAATATTATTTCCTCAAATTCCTTAAGATTCATTTTTCCGTATCCAATGTCAATCATTGTACCGACTATAGCTCTTACCATATTCCTCAGAAACCTGTCAGCCCTGATTGTAAAAATCAGTTGGTTTCCTGCATTTTTCCATTCAGCGCTGTAGATCTGGCATATATTCGTTTTTGCACCTGAATGCAGCTTGCTGAAACTGGTAAAATCTGAATGGTTTGATAATAGTATGCAGGCTTCATTCATTACTGATACGTCGATATTACCCGGCAGGTACCAACTCGAATCTGTTAAAAACGGATCCTTGTTTCTGGAAATATAATATTTATATGTTCTTGACATTGCACTGAATCTGGCATTAGCATCGGGAACAACTTTCTTGATAGAAGAAACAGCAATATCTTTTGGAAGATATTTGTTAAGTCTGAATACAATGTTAGTACTTGACAGATCAGCCGAAATACTGTCAAAATGTGCACAAAAAAGCAGAGCATGAACTCCTGTATCTGTTCTGCCTGCACCCATTGTCGAGATTTTTTCACCCAGAATCACGCTCAATGCTTCGTCAAGTATATACTGTACAGTTACTGAATTAGGCTGAATCTGCCAGCCATGATATGAAGTACCTTTATATGAAATAAATATGAAGTATCGTGTCTTCACAAATCAGTTTTAACAAATATAATATATTACAAACAATTCACCTAGTGTAACAGGTCAGAGGGAAATCATTAAAAATGTAAACAGATTTATCAACAATCATCTTTCGCCTGTCTTTATTATTGCTGTATCCAAATATGATCCCAGATCTGTTTTTTTAACAGGATTCCTTCCTGATGCATAACCTCCTATATTGAGTGTCAAACAGCAAAGCTCTTCAACCAAGGCAAAACCTGTTTAATTTTGCATTTATAAACCATTGATAATAAGAAAAATATGAAAATATGTCCTTTTTAAAAAATATTTCAGATTATTATTTAAAAATCGATCTTAAAATGTATTTTTACTCATATCGTTTTAGAACCAAAACCATTCGAATTTACCTTTGATACTATTAGTGAATCAAAATTTAAAAACCATTAACTATGAAAGTTGATCTGAGCTGGATTGATTATCTGATCATGATAATCTATTTTTTATTTGTATTGGGAATTGGCTGGTTTCTGCGAAAATTTATGAAAAATGCCAATGCATTTCTTGAAGCAGGCAGATCAATGCCAGCCTGGGTAGCCGGTTTAGCTTTCATATCTACCAATCTGGGTGCTCTTGAAGTCATGGGAATGACGGGCTCTGGTATGAAATATGGGATGCTGACTACACATTTTTATTGGATCGGAGCGATTCCGGCAATGATTTTTTTAGCACTTTTTATGATGCCGTTCTATTACGGATCAAAAGCAAGATCGGTACCGGAATTTCTGAAACTGAGGTATGATGAGAAGACCAGAGGCCTCAATGCAATTCTTTTTGCAGTAATGACAGTCCTCGCTTCAGGGATATCAATGTATGCACTTGCTATTCTGATGGAAAACGTTCTCGGTTGGAATTTTAACCTGAGCCTCTGGATATCTGCTCTTATTGTTCTGGGTTATACTTATCTCGGCGGACTTTCATCGGCAATCTATAACGAAGTTCTGCAATTCTTTATAATTGTGATCGGATTATTGCCTCTTGTATTTTTAAGTCTTAAGGATGTCGGAGGCTGGAGCGGTTTAAAGGCGCAATTAGCTCCAATTGCCACAGCAAAGGGATATGCTGCCGACACTTTTACAACAACATGGAGATATGCAGGCGAAGCTTCTGCTAATCCCCTTGGGGTTGAGTGGTTCGGAATACTTTTTGGGTTGGGTTTTGTTCTATCATTTGGCTACTGGTGTACAAACTTTCTTATTGTTCAGAGGGCATTTGCTGCGGAATCAAAAGCAGCCGCAAGGAAAGTTCCTCTTATCGGAGCCTTGCCAAAAATGTTTATTCCTTTCCTGATAATTGTCCCCGGTATAGTTGCTATAGCACTTTTTAATGATCCTTCCAAGGGGTTTACTCTGCCGCTTGATGCTGGAGGACAGCCCATATATGACTATACAATTATTATGCTTTTAAAACAATATCTCCCGACAGGCGTTCTCGGACTGGGAATTACTGCTCTTCTGGCATCGTTTATGTCAGGTATGGCCGGAAACGTGTCTGCTTTCAATACTGTATGGACTTATGATATTTATCAGAGTTATATTCGACCGAGAACAGGTGATGAGGAATCTGATGGAAGACATTATCTTACGGTTGGTAGGGTAGCTACCGTCTTTGGCATTCTTCTAAGTATTGCATCAGCCTATATTGCCAGTAAATTTGGCAATATTATGGATTTTTTGCAAACGATATTCTCATTGATAAATGCTCCTTTGTTCGCGGTCATTTTCCTTGGAATGTTCTGGAAGAGGACCACCGGACATGCTGCATTTACGGGGTTGCTTTCCGGTTTCCTGCTGGCACTTTTACATCATGGCCTCACAATACCTGCAGGAGCAACTACTCTGGTTAAGGGTGGATGGATTGCTGTTCTTCATACATATCCTGTGGAGATGGCCCAGAATTTCTGGACTGCTATAATTGCATTCACTGTAAGTACACTTGTAACAGTTGGTTTGACTTTTGTTACAAAGCAGAAAAAATCTGACGAGGAATTGCACGGATTAGTGTATTCTCTTACTCCTCGTGAACTCGATGACAGTCATATGAGATGGTATGAGCGTCCGATTGGTCTCGCAATTCTTGTCGGAGTGATCGGTTTAATTTTAACAATAATGTTTTGGTAGGAGGAAAGTAAAATGGTAGATATAAGAATACCTATTGGTCTGATGTTTACGATCGTGGGAATTATAATTTCAATATTCGGTTTCGCTACTATGTCAAATACCGGATTGTATGAAAAGTCACTGGGCATCAATGTGAACATTATTATGGGTTTGTTAATGCTTGTTTTCGGTTTGATAATGCTTTATCTGGCGGCCAGAAAGACTAAGGTTTAGGTAAGGTACTTTGTGGCTTCTCATTGGTTCTTTATAGCCACTAGTACTCTGAGAGGGTAAAACCTGGCAAAGCTGAATTATAACATTATCCTTTGTGACTTGTGTACATAATCTTTGTGATCATTGCGGTGGTTATCTTATTGTAATATGAACATTCACTTGAAAGGATTGATTAACAACTAATAAAATATTAAACATTTTCTTTAGGTTACTATTATGGGAAATAAAATTGTAAAGAGAGGATTTGCCAGCGACAATAATACAGGCGTTCATCCCGATATTCTGAAAGAAATCGCTTCTGTTAATACTGGCCACGTAATTGGTTATGGTTCGGATATTTATACAAAGCAGGCTGAAGAAGCTTTTAGGGAACAGCTGGGTAGTTCAGCTGAGATATTCTTTGTATTCAACGGGACAGCTGCAAATGTTCTGAGTCTGGCAGGAATAACACAATCATGGAATTCAGTTATCACTGTGTCAACTGCTCATCTTGAACAGGATGAATGTGGTGCACCTGAAAAATTTATCGGTTGCAAAGTTCTTACAGTCGATAGCTCTGACGGAAAGATTCGGAACGACCTTATTGAAAAACATATTCATGGAATTGATTTTGAACATCATTCCCAACCCAGAGTAATTTCAGTTACCCAATCAACTGAGATGGGAACTGTATATACTGTTTCGGAGATAAAGAAAATTGCTGATTTTGCTCATTCCAGGGGTATGTTGCTTCATATGGACGGAGCCAGGATAGCTAATGCAGCTGTATCTCTTAATCTTCCATTTAAAACTTTTACTACCGATGCAGGTGTAGATGTTCTTTCTTTCGGAGGAACGAAGAACGGTATGATGTTCGGAGAGGCTGTCTGTTTTCTTCATCCCGGTATTTCCCTCAATTTCAAATATATCAGGAAACAAGGTATGCAGCTGGCTTCTAAAATGAGATTCATTTCGGCTCAGTATAATGCCTATTTTCGACATGAGCTGTGGAAGAAGTGTGCCAATCACTCCAATGCAATGGCCAGGCTTCTTGCGGATAGATTAAGCCAAATTAAGGAGGTAAAAATCACTCAGGAGGTGCAATCAAACGGCGTCTTTGTGATTATGCCATCTGAGATAGCTGAAAGATTAAGGAACTATTATTTCTTCTATCCGTGGGATGAAAAGACCTCGGAATACAGGTTGATGACCAGCTGGGATACACAGGAGAAAGATGTTGAAGACTTCGTATTGCTGCTGAAGAAGGAATTGAGACAAAAGTAGGCAGATCCGGTACTTATACGGGAGTATCCATTATCGATAGTACTATCATTTTGTTGTAAGCAATAAGGCAGATTTTATTATACCCAAACAACGACTACGCTGTAAAGTGGTAACAAATTGCACTTACTTGCAGTTTATTTGCACCTTTGGAACAGAATATGGGAAATAGAAAAGGCTGAATCAAAAGATTCAGCCTTAATCTTATAATCTAAATTAAAATATTACTTAAGTTGGAAGGTAATTGGTACCATATACCATACAGGTACAGGTTTCCCTCCCTGTTTTCCGGGTTTGAAAGCCGGAAGAGTATTTACAACCCTGATTGCTTCCTTATCAAGCTCGGGGTCAACTCCTTTGAGGATACTTACCTGGCTAACACCACCCTTGGCAGTTACACAAAATCTAACAATAACTTTTCCCTGAATGTTGTTTTCTTTAGCAACTTCCGGATAATTCGTATGTTCTGCAATATACTTCAGCAGTTCTGCATCCCCGCCCGGAAACATAGGCATCTCTTCTACAACAACAAAGGGAACTTCTTCGGGTTCAGCTTCCTGAACTTCCTCTTTTGCTTCAACCGGAACATCAACAACTTCGGTATTTTTAACCTCAGTCTGTGCCTCATCAGCTGTCATCAGCTGCTTGACATCTTCCGGTTTAATTGAATCCACTACAACCGGAGGAACATATTTCTGCTGCTGAACAACTTCAGCAGGAGGTGGGGGAGGAGGAGGAGGAGGAGCAACCGTTTCGTTAGGTTGATCAAGATTCTCCATCTTTATCTCTACCAGCCTTTCAGCACGCTTCTGTTTACCTTCCAGTGCTTTTGCATTCAGGTACGGAGTAATGACAGCAGTTCCTATCATTAAAATACCTATCAGCGACGCAATAATTACAGTACGATTGTATTTTTTGCGCAGTTTATAGGCTCCGTATTCCTTGTTCCTGTCCTCAAAAACAATATCATCAAAGGCAGGAGCTTGTTTATTATCTTTTGCCATCTTTTGCTGGTTTATGTTATTTAGTTGTGGTTGCAGCAGTTGGAGTTATTCCGGCTGCTTTTTCAACCATCTTGTCTTCATACCAGGCAATCGGAACAAATGTATACCTGGCGATTCCGCAGATGTTCATCTCATCGAGAATATTCACGAAATCACCGTAATTTGAATCCTTATAAGCCTTAATAAGAACAATAGGACCGGTATCATCGTCACTTTTCAGTTTCTTTATTCCTGCCTGAACAGAATCCTGAGACAGAACACCTTTCTTTCCTGAGATGACCTCTTTATTATATTCATCAATCTTTCTGAAAAGAGCTCTGTTTCTGTCCAGTAGTAACTTACGGATACCATTTGGGCTAAAGTCTGTTTCATAAAGAGGAGGAAGATTATTAAAATCCTCCGGCTTCACTGATCCCGGATAATAGTAAATCTTATCATTCGGACCAAGAATCACGTTCAATGTGCGGCTTGCAGAAATCTTTGGGGCATCAGTTTTTTCGTTATCCTTAAGCTTATCAGGAAGCGTTATCTCCATTACCTTAGCCTTATTGAAAGCTGTAGTAAGCATGAAAAACACGATGAGAAGGCACATAAGGTCAACCATCGGGGTCATGTCAATATGCGGGACATGTTTCTTAGCTTTCTTTTTTCCGCTACCTTTTTCTTCTTGAATTATTTCAGCCATATCATTGTTGTATTTCTGCGATGTTTATTTTAGCAGCTTCGAGACTTGTGATCAGGTTGAACTGTTTCACATTCTTTTCCTGCATAATATCAAGTACTTTATTCACAATGGGGAAACCGGTTTTTACATCACCCTTAATTAATGCCTGTGCAGCTGGATTTTCCTGTCGAATATAGAGTACCCACATGGCAAGTTGATTATCAGTTGAATCAGTAGGAATTCCTGTCTGCAATTCTTGTCTCAACTTATTATCCTGGGTATCCAGAAATTCTTTCATTTTATCGATTGGAAGTCCGATTGAAGTAGGATACTTTTCGAATTCCCTCAATTCTACGGGAGTAAACTCAATGTTGTATCTTTTGCCCATATCTGCAAGTACCTTAGGCCTGAAAGCCAGCAACGTATCAGGTCCATTATCAAAATTCAGGTAAACCTTGTTATCAGCTGAAAGAAGAAGAGTCATCGTATTAAAATCGGGTGTCGGTTTTTCGGATATTGAAAAGGGCGTATCTACAGGAGCCGGTTCCTGCTGTCTCATGGTAGTTGTCAGCATAAGAAATATAAGAATAACAGCAAACAGGTCAACCATCGGCGTCATGTCGATCCTTGGCGATTTCGTTGGTAATTTAATCTTTGGCATTTTTCTTTTTTATTAATTGATTTAACCAACAGATAAATTTAAAATTAGTTCTTCAAAGAAGCGGCGAAATTCTGGGTCAGACTGAAGCCTGCTTCATCAATTTTAAATGTATAAGAGTCAATTGTTGATGAGAAATAGTTGAAAGCTATGATTGCTAATGTTGATCCAGATATACCGAATGCTGTATTAACAAGAGCTTCAGATATACCGGTTGCTAGAGCCAGAGCATCCGGAGCACCTGACTGAGCAAGAGCAGCAAAAGCACGGATCATGCCGAGTACTGTACCAATAAGACCTATAAGCACTGAAATAGAAGCAAGTGTTGAGAATATAACCATGTTCTTTGACAACATCGGCAATTCAAGAGCTGTAGCTTCTTCAAAAGATTTCTGAATTGAAAGGATCTTCTGGTCTTTTTCCAGTTCTTTATCTTTCTGCAGGTCGCGGTAACGAGTCAGACCGGCTTTCATAACATTGGCAAGTGAACCTCTTTGTTTGTCACAGGCATCCATTGCTTCTTCAATCTTATCTGCTGTCAGAAGAGTCTGAAGATGGCTGACAAATGTATTTAATCTTCCTCTTCCTTTTGCTCTTGCAAGCGTAATGGATCTTTCAAAAATGAAAATGATAAGTGTTAATACGCATGTCATCAGAATTGGAACAATGTAACCACCTTTGTAAATAATTCCAAGATAGTTACCCTCAAGCGGTTGTCCCTCAGGATTACCACCTTCGAAGTTTACAGGATTACCCATTATGTTTACGAATAACAAATAGGCAACTACAAAAGCTATTAAAATAGCACTTGTTGCAAAAACATTCTGCAACGCATCTTTAAACGAACTTCCTTGTTTACTCATTTTTTATTGATTTGTTTAGGTTTATGATTTTACGAAGTGCAAATATATATTATGAAATGTTTTTTTCCAATAGAGCAAGGTATAATGTTGAACTTTTAACATAGTTTAGTACAATTCTCCAAACAAAAAGACCGTCAAACCCCCAATATACCCTATTTCTTTAACCATTTCTTTTTTTATATTATTTTGATAATTAATTTATTTTTCAAGTACAATATTATAAGTTCTTGATTTTGTAATTGGGATCTCCTTGGTCTGGTATCCGTTCAGTTTGATTATAAGTACTTCAGAACCCTGAGGGATCTCAAACTTGAATTCCCCTTTGCTGTTTGACATATTTTCGGCTGCAGTGTCTTTAACCCTGATTGAGGCATAAGCTAAAGGTTTTCCGGCAGAATCAGTGACTAATCCCTTGATTTCATTGGGATTAATGCCTTTTTTAACGGAAGCAATGTAATCCTGTACCCATTTAATACTGCTTTTTGCCGAAGAATTTGACGGATCCAGTGATAGTACTTTGTTGTATGCGTCTTCAGCTCTTGCAAGAACTGCAAGCCTACCCTCATTTGTTTTTTCCTTGCTTACAGCTGACGACTCAAGATAACCTAATCCACTATATCCTTTCAGCTTATACTCTTTATTGCCGGGATCAAGATTGATCATCCTGTTGTAATATGCTTTAGCCTTGCTGTAGTTATCATTCATCATATAGTAATAGCTAAGGTAAGTAAAAGCATCCATCATTGCAGGAGCATTTTTTGAAGAGTCAGCCTGAGCAACATCGATCAGTTTTTCAAATTTAGGTTTTGCCAGTCCGGTCTTGGGATCGGTTTCCATCTTTGTAAATGTGTTGGCAATCCAAAGATATGCAGGAATGTAATCCGGAGTTTTCTTAGTTATCGCAGTAAATACGGAATCAGCTGTTTTATATTGATTTGCACTATAAAATGCCCTTCCTATCCGCATTAGCTCTTCGGTATTATCCTTTGTAGGATCAAGGAGTTTAGCCCATGTTCTGGCAGCACCTTCATATCTTCTGAAGTTATAGTAATTAGTTGCCATTTCATTTAGAAGAGCCTTATCCCCCGGTCTTAGCGCAAGTACTTTTCCATAATTGTCAAATGCCTCGTCAATCTCCTTATCGGCTTTTGCAACTGCAGCCTTAAGTGTATCAACTTTACTGGTCAGATCAGTAACTGTAGCTTTGATTTTCGCTTTTTCAGCAGCTGTGGATGCAATAGCCAGTCTTCCTTTTTCCCTGTCAAGCTGAGTCTTCAAACCAGTAAGATCATCAACTGTCTTGGTATAATTCTGATTCTTCTTTAAAAGAATCCTGGCCATATAGTAATAATCTTTCCAAATGATCATCTCCGGTTTAACTGATTTGAAGAGTGCCCTCATATAATAAAGAGCTTTATCATAATCAGGCGGATTTTTTTCATAGTATGAATATCCTGCAATACGGTTCAGATATGTCCTTGATTTATCTACGGCAAATATATCCTGAACTTCCTTTATAACCGCATCATAATCTTTTGCATAGAAAAGGGCATTTACATACCGGATCTTTGCAGGAATATTTCCTGCTGTGAGATCAAGATATTTTTTAAAATACTCTTTTGCCTGGTCAAAACGTTGAGCAGCCAGATATAATTGTCCGAGCTCACGGTAAGCAGGAGCATAATCAGGGTTAAACTGTATTGCTTCCTCATAGTATGGAATTGCAGCCTGGAAGGCACGAGCTTTGAAATAGATACTTCCTATTTTCATGCTTGCAGTAGGAGAGGTTGGATCAGCATATTGAGCAAGCTTGTAGAATGAAATTGCCTTTGATCCATCATTCATAAGTATATAAATATCGCCTGCAATTAAATAGACGTCCCTGTTTTTATTATCGATTTTAATAGCTTCCCTGATAAGAGGCAAGGCCTTTGATGTGTCCACCGATCCATCCTTGATATACGATTCTGCTATTTTGGCTAAATCATATGCATAATCCTTGGCCGGGGGAGATATCTTTTTGATATTCTTATAGGGGAGAAGGAAACTCTTTGCTTTTGCACGCATCTCATCAGCAGTCTTGTCGTCACCAAGATAGAAAGCAACTTTAGCCAGCCCAATATAATTTAAGGGATCTGAAGGATTTGCATCTACACCTTTCTGATAGATTTCTTTAGCTTCTTTTGCTATAACAGTCAAAGAGTTGGAGATGGTATCAGCAAAATAATCTGAAAGGTAATTCTCTCCTAAATAAAAATAATTTTTGCTGTCTGATGGATTTTTTTTGATTAACTCATTGAACATAGTTTCAGCTTTATCATACTGTTCACTTCTTGTCAGAAGTATCGCAGAAGCTAAATCCTGAGCATGAAGGTTAATCGAAAAAACTGTTAGCAGTAATGCCAGCAAAAAAACTGGTCTTAAAATTAAACGTTCCATAGCTATCTTTATTTGATGTAGATTTTGTATTAATTTTTGGTTCTAAATTTCTGTTTTTTTTTATTTACTAATTACTAATTTTAAATTTAAACAATTCAAGCAGCCTAATTCTTTATCTGCACCAGCCTGATAGGCATAGTAGCCGGAACAAGTCCTGATTTAAGAACAATTCTCTGTCCCTGCTCTCCGCATGCCCAGTTTATAAATCCGGCACCTAAACCAACGAATGTCTCTCTGGAAATCAGAAATACTTCCCTTACAAACGGATATGACTTATCATATATGAATCCCTGCTGTGGCCTGTAATAGGATCCGTCATTGACAAACTGCTGGGATACAGCAACCACATTGATTTTTTTGATAAAACTCATACTTAGAGAATCATTTTTATCACTTATCCAGTTTACACTGATAATCCCAAGAGCATCAGGATTCTTTGAGACAAAATCAACTACTTCAGAGTTGTTGTTTACAGCGAAGAAATTTCCTGTCAAAGAATCCTTTATTCCGAAAAGTTCCTTGAAATACCTGATATTTCCCGATTTGGTATTATCGAAAATTATCCGGATATCACCAAGCTTAGATTTAGAGTTGATCTCGTTCCATCTCTTGATTTTACCGAGGAAAATATCTTTAACAGAGTCATATTTAATCAGAGAATCATTGTTCTCCCTGTTCGTAATAAGTGCCAGTGCATCATATGCGAACGTTGTTGTTCTTGCTATGATCTGGGAATCACGAAGATATTGAATCTGATAGTCCGTAAGTTTTTTACTTGTTGCGATAACCTGAATAGAATCATGCATGAAATCATTTATTACATCGTATTCAGGTTTATATTCAACAGAAATTTTTGCATTTTTATACAAATGTGTGAATGTGTAAACTTCTGTTTCAAACAGAGGCTCGAAAGATTCATCTACCATGATTTTTATATTACCTCTGGTAGGTGTTTCGCTAAGTCCTGATTTTTTACCACCTGTACATGATGTGATAATAATCATTATCCCTAATAAAGGAACACAGGCGTTTAGGAAAAATTTATTTTTAAATCGTTTCTTCACTACATTCCAGGTTGTGAATATTTTATTCCGGCTCGCAATAATAATAAAATTTTGAATAACTGGTACACTGTTCATAATCTTAAAATTTTGTCAAGGTTCATAATTATTAAATAATCACTGCAAAGTATGTGCCAAGGAAGTGATGATAATCCAATCAATCCTGTATTCAAATATATTTCTATTAAATAAATTCACTCTTTGTCTTTATTATGTGTAAAAAAAACCTCGACTATTTGATTGTATGTCCTGAATGCTCTGTATAAACCATAAAATATCATTGTGAAACCCATTATGTTCCTTACCGCCTTGTCAAGAGTGCTCAGATTTGAATAGAATATGAAGAAAATGCCAACTCCCAGATAAAAAAACACCATGAATAAAGAGAATATGGCACTAATCTGTTGCATAATTTTGTTTTCCTTCATGTTAAAATATTTTGATGACAAATAAACAAAAAATCAATTTATTACCAAAATAAGCAAATATCGTCAGAATTTTAGTTATATCATACAAATCATTAATTCATCTTAATAAAAGAGAACTGTCACCATAGCTTAAAAACCTGAACCCGTTTTCAAGGGCATATGAGTAGATATCTTTCCAGCTATTTCCTGTCCAGGCAGATATTAATAGGAGTAAAGTGCTTCTTGGCTGATGAAAGTTTGTGATTATTCCGTCTGTCATTCTGAATTTATATCCGGGGATAATCATTAAGCTTGTTGATGCATGAATAGAGGATGAACTGGTATCTTTTAGAAAATTCAATAAAATTTCCAAAGATTCTTTTACTGTAATTTCTTCCTCCAGATCGTATGCTTCCCATTGCCCCAAAGAAAGCTCTTTTACGGATGATGAAGGAATATGTTTTAACTTAACTCCAAGCCAGTAAAGGCTTTCAAGTGTTCTTACCGATGTTGTTCCCACCGGAATTATCTTGCCACTATTCTCCAACAGGACTTCAATTGTTTTTGCAGTAAGATAGAAATGTTCACAATGCATTTCATGACCGGAAATAAAATCTGCCTTAACCGGCTGAAAAGTACCCGCTCCGACATGTAGAGTAATTTCGACTGAATTTATACCTTTTTCGGTAAGTTTTTCAAATACTCTGTTTGTGAAATGCAATCCGGCAGTGGGTGCAGCAACAGATCCTTTTACACGTGAATATATTGTCTGGTATCTTGTAATATCGTCTGTCTCATCTTCCCTGCATATATAAGGCGGTAGGGGAATATGCCCGGTTGCTTCCAACACTTGTCCAAAACTCAGAAGATCTGAATTCCATTTAAACCGGATTCTCCAGGCATCACCTTCAGATTGAATTTTTTCCGCTGACAATTCATATTTCTGGCCATTATGAACAAAGATTGTGGATAGTATGCCGCTCTTCCATTTTTTCAGATTGCCCACAATGCATTTCCATTCAACGGGTTCTCTCGAACCAAACGACAATTCATATTCAAAGGGGGAGAGAGGTTCAAGGCACAGGATTTCTACTGATGCTCCTGACTCTTTGCGAAAAAGGATGCGAGCCCGTATAACACGGGTATTGTTAAAAACTAGAAGGGAACCTGAAGGAAGATATTTACTTACACTTCTGAAGGTATCTTTAGATATTTTGTTGCCTTTGTAAATCAGAAGCATGGAACCATCTCTCTCACTGACAGGATACTGGGCAATTCTGTCGGATGGCAGGTGGTAATCAAAGTCTCTCAGGTTAATATCTTTCATAGAGTCTTTCCGGATTATATGATTTATATACTTAATACTTTTCATATCCGGTACAAATATAACTATTATTTTAGTTTAAACAATAATAGATATCATTTTATTACCTTTGCATGGCAGCAGGCTGTTCCATCGCTTTTCCTTAAAGGAGGAGAGGAAAGTCCGGGCAACACAGAGCACCATACTTCCTAACGGGAAGATATCCGTGAGGGTATAGTAGTGTAACAGAAAACAACCGTCCCGATTTATTGGGATAAGGGTGAAAAGGTGAGGTAAGAGCTTACCGGTCCTGATGGCAACACCAGGAGCCGTACATCTTATGGGTTGAAAGACCATGTATACCGGCTAAAAGGGCTGCTCGTCCGAAGCCGGGGGGTGGGTCGTATGAGCATGGTAGCGATACCATGACCAGATAAATGATGGGAACCGGTTTTAATTTCTTTCGCAGATGCCAAAACCGTACAGAACCCGGCTTACAGGCCGGCTGCAAAAAAAAGAGGCGGGTTGATTCCCGCCTTTAATTTTCACAGCTTATCTACAAAAAGTTATCAGGACCTTTATTGTACTTTAAAAACACTGTCATCCATCGGAAGATTCACCTCCACCTTGTCGAAAGTGATAGCAACTTCCATTCCGCTGGCAGATGTTGTTGTTTTCATTGGCAAAAAAACGCCATTATTATCGGTATAATTTGTCATATAGGAATCTGCAGTAATTAATGTACCACCCTGATTGACAGTAGTACTTGTTTTTACCAGAAGATAAGAACCTTTATCGATAAACAAATTAACAGAATTGCCTCCTTCAATCACAGCTTTCAACTTATATGCAGGTTTGCTGTTTACACTTTCTTCTCCTTCAAGAGTCAGCTTACCATCCTTCAAATAGTTAGCCAGGATATTCTGAAAAACATTACTGTTCTGGGTTTGTTTAACCTGGTCAGGTGTCATTTCCACGGGGCTGGCTGAACCCGGATTTATGGAATAACCTTTAACACCGTCAAATACAGATACCATTGCCTGTCCGTTGAAGTTTGCTACAGTCTTGATTTTGTTTGGTTTCTTCATCCATATCTCGAGCGGCAATTCCATTCCCATCATGGACATTTTACCCGTGACTTTTACTGTAGATAAAGCACTAAGCTTATCCTGCTTATTTGCCTCTGAGTATTTTTTTACAATTTCATCAAGAGATTGGGCATTTATAACAGCAACTGTAATTAGTCCTGCCATTAATAAGACAAGTTTTTTCATGTTTTTGATTTTAAAATTAGTTAAAAGGAATTTATTGTTTTTCGCAAAGAGACGAGTTTTTTCAACAGGTTATCCATTTCAGATAACTTAAGCATGTTTGCTCCATCAGATTTTGCAATGGAGGGATCGGGATGAGTCTCAATAAAGATACCATCGGCTCCGACACTTATAGCAGCTTTACCTATCGACTCTATCATTTCAGGCCTCCCACCAGAAATACCTTCCGTCTGATTGGGCTGTTGAAGGGAATGTGTAATATCCATAATTACAGGAACACCGATCTTCTGCATTATTGGAATATTTCTGAAATCAACAACAATATCCTGATAACCAAACATATTACCTCTGTCAGTCAGCATTACTTTATTATTTCCGCAGTCCATAACTTTCTCAACCGCAAACCTCATAGATGCACCTGATAAAAACTGACCCTTTTTTATATTGATCCATTTACCGGTTTTTGCTGCAGCAGCCAGCAAATCAGACTGCCTGCACAAAAAGGCAGGTATCTGAAGAATATCAACATATTCTGCTGCAATATCAGCCTCACCTGGATTGTGAATATCGGTAATGACAGGTATAGAATATCTTTTGCTGACCTCTTGAAGTATCTTCAGCGCTTTTATATCACCTATACCTGAAAATGAGTCACTCCTTGATCTGTTTGCTTTTCTGTATGATGATTTGAATACAAAGGGTAGCTGATATTTTTCAGAAAGAATCTTAAGATTACCGGCTGTTTCAAATACGATTTCTTCACTCTCTATAACACAGGGACCGGCAATTAAAAGAAAATTGTGCGAATCACTAAAACTTATTCCGGGAATATTCATTGCAGCATTTAACTTATCAAAACAAAGTTAAATAAAAAATTAATATAACAAATAAGGGTTTTATTATTCTCCATTTTTCCCTGAATCTTTCTGTCACTTAAATGAGATCTCAAATTTGAGATATTCGTGAAAAACAGGGTATCATAGTTTATTTTGGAGTTATTTTTTATTGTAATTGTATATCTCCTTCCACATAACAGATAATCGTTTCCTTATCTCTTCCTCTTTTGCATTTACACCTGGATCGTAGAAGACCGATCCTTTAATTTCATCAGGCAGAAAATTATCAGAAACAAAATTTCCGGCAAAGCCATGAGCATATTTATACTCTTTTCCATATCCCAGATCTTTCATAAGCTTTGTGGGAGCATTCCTGATATGCAGTGGGACAGGAAGATCTCCTTCATTTTGTACCGAAGAAATAGCATTGTCTATTGCAACATAAGCGGAATTGCTTTTTTGCGATGTTGCCAGGTAAATGGCCGTTTCTGAAAGGATTATTCTGGATTCAGGCCATCCTATAACGTTTATGGCTTCAAAACAGGCCTGTGCAAGAAGAAGGGCGTTGGGATTAGCAAGACCAATATCCTCAGCTGCAAGTATAAGCATCCGTCTGGCAATAAATTTAGGATCCTCGCCTCCTTCAACCATTCGTGCCAGCCAGTACACGGCAGCATTAGGATCGCTGCCTCTCATTGATTTGATAAAGGCAGAAATAATATCGTAATGCTGTTCTCCGTTTTTATCGTATAGTGCAAGATTCTTCTGAACATGCATTAGAACCTTCTCATTATTTATGATGATTTTTACAGAGGTAGTTTCGTCAGCTTCTGAACTTACAACGAGTTCAAGTGCATTGTAAAGCTTCCTGGCATCACCCCCTGAGATACGAATCAAAGCTTCATATTCCTCGATTTCAATATCATATCTGGCCAGGTAACTATCCTTTTTTAATGCTTTTTTCATTAACATTACAAGTTCCTCTTCGGTTAAAGGTTTCAAAATGTAAACCTGGCACCTTGAAAGAAGCGGTGATATCACCTCAAAAGAAGGATTCTCTGTTGTTGCACCAATAAGAGTTACAATTCCCTGCTCAACTGCACTCAACAATGAATCCTGCTGTGATTTGTTGAAGCGGTGTATCTCATCGATAAAAAGAATCGGGTTTGGTTGGTCAAAGAACTGCTGTTTTTTTGCTTTTTCAATAGTCTCCCTGACATCCTTTACACCTGAATGAACGGCACTCAGTGAAAAGAATGGTCTTTTCAGGGTATTTGCAATTATTCCGGCCAGAGTAGTTTTCCCGACTCCCGGCGGTCCCCACAGAATGAACGAAGGGATATTTCCCGATTCTATTACTTTCCTGAGAACGGCATTCTTACCTACCAGATGATCCTGTCCACAAAAATCTTCAAGCGTTTTTGGTCTTAACCTTTCAGCGAGTGGTTGATTTGCCAACATTTTTTTTTTGTAAAAGTAATAAAAACATATTTTGTTCTGCCTGAATTTGCATGGACTTCAGATTAATAATGACTTTATTGATAAAATTGTAACCGGTTATGCTGTTCCAATCACCGTGGTGAAGTAAATTCGATCCAACCTGGCAAAAAGATACTAAGCTCAATAACGCCTTCAATTGTTGAAAAAGAGGGAAAACTTTTTCTGGGTGTCGGTTCACCGGGCGGATCAACGATTCCTGCAACAGTTTTTCAGGTAATAAACAATGTCATCGAGTTTGGCATGAATCTGGAGGATGCTATTGATGCCGGAAGATTTCACCGTCAATGGATATCAGATTATATAAGCTATGAAAAAAATGCTGTTGACAGCCTGACTTTGAGTAAACTCATCATGACGGGACTTAAGTTCAGGGAGCGCTCAGCTATAGGCAGTGTCAATGCAATAATGATCCTTACGTACGGTAAAAAATCAGGTGTTGGTGATAAAAGAGGGAATAATTCATCCCATGGATACTAACCATGTTTGCGGTTCAATATTTTTTACTAAATTGCCTCAGATTTATTTTCTTTAAAAAAAATAAATTAATACATTTAACCATTGAAATTAACTTTTTGGTAATTATAGGTTTATTGTTATTGTATTTGAATACATTCAGATATATTCAGTTATGAAAAAAACTCTCCTTATTGTAATTATCATACTGGCAGTAATTTTGGCGCTGCCGGTAATTAATCTGGTCCGCTGGGCTGCTCAACCTAAAAAACCATTAGATATAATTTTAGTTGACAAGACCGTACCCACGCTTGATCGTAACCACCACAAGTCAATTGACTGGATTCTGACCAATGATAGATTTGTAAAAAAGGAAACCAAAACCAGCTATTCATACAAAAAGGACTATTACGGCTTTTTTCCACAACGACCTGTCCGGGATAAAAAATGGGACAGGAATGATTATCGTCTGACTGATCTTATAAATCTGGCTGAAAAGAATGATGCTGTCTATTTTGCTGACACTTACGGTGTATTTTTTAATGACTGGTTCAGAGGAATTAACAAGAGCCGTAAATCGCGGAAAATTTATGGAGGGCTTAACAATAACGACTTTCTGCTTATAAAGGAGATGAAAGACAGGAATAAACTGATCATTATGGAATATAACTCCTTTGATTATCCGACTGCACAATTTGAATCGGTACGGACACAGGAAAAACTTGGAATCTCTTTTTCAGGTTGGACAGGAAGATATTTCAGCACCCTTGATACCACTGCGGTGGATTTTCCTGTATGGATGACTTCAATGTACAGAAAGGAGTATGGCAAACCATGGACATTTAAAAGCCCGGGTATTGTAATTATTAAGGAGAAGGACATCGTTGTACTTGAACAGGGTCTTCATCTTAAAGATGCAATGCCCCACGTAATAACTGATCAGGATTATTGTGAAAAATACGGAGTTACTCCAACGGTTGCATTTGACCAGTGGTTTGATATTATTGACCCTAAACAGAACAATATAATTTCGAAATTTAAGATAGAAACAACTGCCTCTGGAGATACTCTTTTGTTTGCCAATAACCTGTCAGCTGAATTTCCTGCAGTTGTTCAGGAGCCTGTCGATAAAAGAATCTATTATTTTTCAGGCGACTTCGCAAATGCTGATATTCAGATGTGTACATCCAGAATTAAAGGAATTGAAAAACTTAAAGGGATCCTTTATTCTGATAAGCCTGATGATACCCGAAGGTTCTTCTGGCTGTACTACAAACCACTTATTACCGGGATATTTACTGACTACTATAATTCGATAAGCAAGAATTAAAATTCTTAGTTTTTATTAAAATATTGAGTGCAGGCTTGTTTCAAACCTGTACTTTTTTATTATTCAATTCGTAATAATTCATAATGCTTTTTTAAGAGGATGAAGATTTCAATTATTCAACCTGATCTGAAATGGGAAAATAAAGCCGTTAATTTCCGAAATCTGGATGCACTTATCTCCACATTGAATAAGCAGTCTGATATTGTTATTCTTCCGGAGATGTTTAATACAGGGTTTTCAATGAATCCTGAATATTTATGCGAATCACCATTTGCAGAAACCTACAACTGGATGAAGGAAAAAGCTCATATTGGAGGTTTCGGAATCTGTGGAAGTTATATTGTTAAAGAAAACAATACTTTCTTTAACAGATGGGTATTTGTGTCTCCTGATAGTGATTCTTTTTTCTACGATAAGCGTCACTTGTTCGGCATAGGAGATGAGGATAAATTTTTTTCAGTCGGGAAATCCCGTGTGGTATTCAACTTCAGGGGGATAAGGATCAGTCCTTATATCTGCTATGACCTGAGATTCCCGGTATGGAGCCGGAATCGCAACGATTATGATCTTGCTATTTATGCTGCAAACTGGCCCCGGAACAGGAGCGAGGTATGGAATATCCTGCTTCGGGCAAGGGCCATTGAGAATCAATGCTATGTGGCAGGTTCCAATAGAATAGGAACTGATGGAAACGGAACTAAATATTGTGGTGATTCAATGATTATAAATCCTAAAGGTGAGCTTATTGCTTCATCTGTCAGAGATAAGGAGAGCATTATTACCTCAGAATTGTCAATGTCTGAATTATCCCGTTTCAGAAAAAAATTTCCTGTATTCAATGATGCCGATGATTTTACATTAAATACTTAATGTAAATCCCTTATTTATTGTCATTTTACTTCTTCGTCTGAAATTCACTCTTCGTCCCTCAGTCTCTCAGTCTCTCAGTCTCTCAGTCCCTTCGTCTCTCAGTCATTTCTTCAATGCATTATATAATACAACTGCGGGATGCAGAGCAACCTTTCCTGTACCATCCTTGATATGATGTCTGCAACTGGTACCTGGAGCTGCAATTATTACTTCTTTATCTGAATTCCTGATTTCCGGAAACAGAACAAGCTCTCCGACCTTGTTTGACAGATCAAAATGTTCCTTTTCATAGCCAAATGATCCTGCCATTCCACAGCAGCCAGATGGGATCTCCGTAACAGAATAGTTCAATGGTATTGAGAGCATTTCAATAGTACCTGAAGAAGAAGAAATTGCTTTTTGCTGACAATGGGCATGGAGGAGTATGCTTGCCTTTTCATCAACGAACAAACTACGGTTAATCCTTCCGGCTCTGAATTCCCTTGAAAGAAATTCATCAACCATAAAAGAATTGGATGCAATGCCCCGGGCAGATTCCTTCAGCTCAGTTCCGGCAAGCTCGGGATACTCATCCCTGAATCCTAGAATTGCAGAAGGTTCAATGCCAATCAGTGGGAGCTCATCATTAATTATTGGTGACAGCGCAAGTACGTTGCTCTTTATAGTTTTTTGAGCAGTCCTGATCAGTCCCTTGGACAAAAAGGTTCTGGCACTAATATTATGATTAGCTGTAACAACGCGGTAGTTTAAAGCAGTCAGTAATCTGATCACAGTAATTCCAATCTCGGTATCATTATAGTCAGTAAATTCATCGATGAACAGACAAACAGAACCGATGGGATTAACAGGATTGATTGCAGCCAGGTTCTTACGGATCCATTTTCTAAGAGTTAATTTGTATAACAGGGGAATGGAGCGTTCAGAAGCAAATCCGGTCATTTTTTTGATAATGCCAGCAGTGACCCTGTTCTTAACAAAGAAATTAAATATTGCAGGAGCCACCGACCCTAAACGATTAATCACTGATATGTAAGCAATTAGCCTGGTACGGAGAGGTATTCCATGTCTGTCATACCAATGCTGGAGGAATTCTGATTTGATTTTGGCTATATCGACTCCGGATGGGCATTCAGATTTGCATCCTTTACATCCGAGACACAGATCAAGAATCTCATATATTTCTTTGTGATCCCATGGATCTCCATCTTTTCCCATAAATTCACGTACCAGGTTTGCTCTGGCCCTGGTGCTCTTATCTTCATCATCTGTTGCCATAAAACTGGGACACATAACTCCTCCTATTTTTGAGGATTTGCGGCAATCAGCCGTTCCGTTGCATTTTTCAGCAGCTCTGATAATTCCATCGGTCGATGAAAAATCGAAAATTGTTTCAATATCAGGGGTTAAATTATCAGGAACATATCTCAGATATGAATTCATCTGAGGGGTATTTATAATCTTGCCAGGATTAAGTATTCCTTGTGGATCCCAACATTTTTTAAGGTCTTTCAGAAGATTATAGTTTTGTTCTCCCAGCATTATGGGAATAAATTCACCTCTTAACCTTCCATCGCCATGTTCTCCGCTTAGCGAGCCATTGTATTTCTTTACAATATGTGCAGTCTCAAGTCCGATGGTTCTGAACAGCTCAACATCTTCCGACTTTTTAAGATCAAGTATGGGCCGGAGGTGTAGTTCGCCTGACCCTATATGGGCGTGGAAAACGGCATCCTTTCCATGAGAGGCCAGCATCTTTTCAATGTCCTCGATATATGCAGGAAACTGTTCTACATTAATTGATGTGTCTTCGATAAGAGCCACCGGTTTTGAATCTCCTTTCATGTTTGCCAGTATTCCCAGTCCGGCTTTTCTTAGTTCCCATACTTTCGATATATCCTTTCCTTTAATTACCGGATATGAGTATCCATAACCAGATAATTTCAGATCATTTATCATATCAGTTGCCAGAGAATCAATTTCACTCATACTTTCCCTTACGAACTCAACTATAAGGATTGCTCCCGGATCCCCCACCAGAAAGAAACGGTTGTTCCTCTGGCTGATATTATCATATGTAAGTTCAAGTATACGGTTGTCCATCATTTCTACAGCTGACGGCTTGTATTTCAATGCGATAAGGTTTGCCCTGAAAGCATCGTTCCTTTCCTTGAGGTGAATACATACAAGAGCCTTAAATACAGGCGGTAAAGGAACAAGATTCAACTTTATTTCAGTTGTAACTGCAAGAGTTCCTTCAGACCCGGCAAGCAATTTGCAAAAGTTGAATTTTTTGTCAGATCTCTCGTCAAAAATATCAGAATCGAGAAGCAGGTCGAGTGCATATCCGGTATTTCTTCGGTGTATTTTCGGATCAGGGTAACCCTCTCTGATACTCTTTTTATTCAGGTTATCACTGAGAATTCCTCTGATGTTTCTGTAAATTTCGCCTTCAAGGTTATTCAGATCACATTTAGAGTTAAAAGCTGACCTGTCGACAGGTTCAAAAACAGCTTCGCTTCCGTCGCTTAAAATAGTTTTTAGTTCTAATGTATGATCTCGGGTCGATCCATAAACTATAGAATGGGAGCCACATGCATTATTGCCAACCATCCCTCCAAGATTGCATCTGTTTGAGGTTGACGTTTCCGGACCAAAAAACAACCCATATTCTTTAAGCTTTAAGTTCAATTCATCCAGTACTACTCCGGGTTCTACCCGAACCCACTTCAGCTCTTTGTTGATCTCCAGTATCTTGTTCATATATTTAGAGATATCAACTATAATTCCTGAACTGACTACCTGTCCTGCAAGTGAAGTTCCTCCGGCTCTTAGAGTTATGTTCGATTTTTCTTTAGCTGCAAATTGTACTATTTTAATTATATCAGATGTAGATTTTGGCCATGCCACAGCTACCGGTTGCTCCTTATATACCGATGCATCCGTGGAATAAATGGTTCTGGTTATTATATCATATTTCAGGTCACCTTCCAGGTCTTCTCCGAGAGTATCCAGCTTCTTAATAAACTTCTCCATTCAACAGGTAAATTTGTGAACCGCTAATTTAGGAAAATGATCTGATCATGGTTTTAATGAAAGTGATTTAGTTTACAGATTTTTTAAAATGAAAGAATACTGATATTAATCATGTGGGTCAGAATTGTTTAATAGAACTTTTTTTTCGTACATTTATGCAAAAAAAATGAACTTATTAATATATTGATACACAATGGAATTATTAGATCGCATCAAACGAAATGCCAGGAAACATAATAAACGTATTGTGCTACCGGAAGGGTATGAAGAAAGAACAGTGAAAGCTGCAGAAATTGCTATTAAGGAAGGTCTTGCACAGATAATTTTAATCGGAGATCCTGTTGATATTAATTCACATGCAGAAAAACTGGGATTAAAAAATATTTCAAAAGCTACAATTATCAATCCAAAAGCGCATGAAAAGAAGGATCATTATATTGACATGATGGTTGAACTCAGGAAAAGCAAGGGGATGACCCGTGAGGAGGCTTCAAGATTGATTGAGGACCCTTTATATCTTGGTGTTCTGATGATCAAAAACGGAGATGCTGACGGAGAGGTTTCAGGAGCTGATCATGCAACCGGTGACGTATTGCGACCTGCCTTCCATTATGTAAAAACTGCACCAGGAATTTCGGTTGTTTCCGGGGCATTTATTATGATCCTTCCCGATAGGAATTTTGGAGAGAACGGTGTAATTATTTTTGCGGATGGTGCTGTTCATCCGAATCCCAATGAAAATGAACTGGCTGAAATAGCTGTTGCTACAGCCCACACCGCCAGATCAATCGGGGGATTTGAACCCCGGATTGCAATGCTCAGTTTTTCAACAAAAGGGAGTGCAAAACATGAGATGGTTGATAAGGTGGTTAATGCAACAAGAATAGCTAAGGTGATGTCTCCTGACCTTATGATCGATGGTGAACTTCAGGCTGATGCTGCACTGGTAGATGCAATAGGGAAAAGCAAGGCTCCGGGAAGCCCTATTGCAGGAGTGGCCAATGTACTTATATTTCCTGATCTTAATTCCGGTAATATAGCTTATAAGCTTGTACAAAGGCTTGCAAATGCTGAGGCTATAGGACCTATTTTGCAGGGAATGGCTGCCCCGATTAACGACCTGTCAAGAGGATGTTCAGTTAATGATATTGTCAGTATGATAGCTATTACTGCCAACCAGGCTGCCGGGTCGAAAAAGTGATATATAAGACATTTCAGACCCGCATAAATAAGAAAAAATTTATAATTATTAATAATACATGTATGTCAGAAAATACAGAACGGCTGGAAGATTATGGATTATCAAAGGATACAAAGCCTAAGACATTGTTTTCCCGTGTCGGAATAGTTGGCGCCGGTACCGTTGGACAGAATATTGCGAGAATGGTAAGCTCTAAAGGGTTGGATGTTATATTTCTGGACGTTAGTCAGCAAAAGATAGATCAGGCTTATGTTGAACTGGCAAAGGAACTTGATCGTATGATTGAGCGATGGGGAATGACTAATTCCGAGAAACTTGGAATTTTATCACGAATAAAGGGAACGACAGATTACAATAAATTCAAAGGGTGCGATATAGTAATAGAAGCAATCAAATCATCAACCCGCGAACATAGCCACGACATCCGGGAGGTCATATTGAAGAATATTGAACTTCATGTTGACAGAGATACGATTATCGCTACTAACTCCTCAACGCAGGTTATAACTGAACTTACCGCTGATCTTACATATAAAGATCGTTGTGTAAGCTTCCATTTTCTTACTCCTGAAGCTGATGCCAGGGTTGTGGAAATAGTCAAAGGGCTATATACTTCACAGATTGCTTACGAGAATACTATAAAATTTGCCAATTTGATTGGTAAAAAAGTCATTCCTGTTAAAGAATCTCCGGGGATCATTAGTACAAGACTTTTTGTGCCTTTTATAAACGAAGCATGCGAAATATTAATGGAAGGTGTTGGGTCAATGGAGGATATTGATCTGACGATGAAAGTAGGATTTGGCCTTCCTCTTGGTCCTTTTGAGATGGCTGATAAGATCGGCCTCGATAAAATACTCAGATGGTGTGAAAACCTTTATAATGAATTTGGAGATTTGAAATACAAATCATCACCACTTCTTAAAAAGCTTGTAAGGGCCAATCAATGGGGTAGACGTACCGGCAAGGGTTTCTATGAGTATAACAAAGACGGCATGAAAATTACAAAAAATATATCTCTTGAGGATTAAGCATTTCCCGGAGTTAAAAACCTTCGATTTACATAAAAAAAAATTCTTCCATAATGAAAATATTAGTTCTTAATTGCGGTAGCTCATCAATTAAATATCAGCTCTTCGACATGGTCTCCGGAGTTGTCCTGGCAAAGGGGATTGTAGAAAAAATCGGACTTAAAGGGTCATTTCTGAAAAATGAAAGATATGATGGTGATAAAGTCAAACTTGAAGGTGAGATTCTTGATCATCAAAGCGGTATTGAATATCTTCTTGGATTGATGATCAGCAAGAGAAGGGGTGTGATTAAGGATTTGAAAGAGATTGACGCAATAGGTCACCGCCTCGTTCATGGAGGTGAGACTTTTAAAGGGAGTTGCTATCTTGATGATATTACCATAAAAGGAGTTGAAGATTGCTCTGACCTTGCTCCGCTTCATAATCCGGCAAACCTGAAGGGTATATATGCTATGAAAATGTTGCTTCCGGATGTTCCCCAGGTTGGGGTTTTTGATACCTCTTTTCATCAGACAATGCCAGATTATTCGTTTATGTATGCGCTGCCATATTCTCTGTACAAAAAATACGGGATCAGACGATATGGATTCCATGGCACAAGTCATGGTTACGTTTCTAAAAGAGCATGTGAGATTCTGAATGTTGATTACAATAATCAGAGAATGATTACCTGTCATCTGGGAAATGGTGCTTCAGTTGCTGCTATTATGAACGGAAAATCAATTGATACATCAATGGGACTGACACCTGTGGAAGGTCTTATAATGGGTACCAGATCGGGAGATGTTGATGCAGGAGCGCTTACCCTTATTATGGAAAAAGAGGAAATTGACTACTCATCACTTAACACTCTTTTAAATAAACATAGCGGAGTACTAGGGGTCTCTGGTATCTCTTCTGATATGAGAGAGGTAGAATCAGCTGCCGCTGAAGGAGATGAACGTGCCATCCTCTCTATTAAAATGTATAATTATCGCGTCCGGAAATATATAGGTGCTTATGCTGCTGTGATGGGAGGTGTTGATCTTTTGATTTTTACAGGTGGAATAGGGGAAAACGCCTGTGAAGCACGTGAAAACATATGCAAGGATTTCGAATTTCTTGGCCTGGAATTCGATAAACTCAAAAATGACGGAATTCGTGGTAAGGAAACAATTATTAGTAAAGATGGATCCCGTGTCACAGTTATGATTGTTCCTACAAATGAGGAATTTGTTATTGCATCAGATACACGGGACATTGTTGAACGTCACAAAGCTTAGACATATAAAATCATAATCAATGGTATTAAAAACCTTAAATGACCTTAAACGTATTGTTGAAGGAGGACCCAGGAAAAAGCTTGTTCTTGCCGCAGCGCAGGATCAACACTCTTTAGGTGCGGTTATACGAGCATGGAAAGATAATATTATTGAACCAATTCTTATCGGTGATAAAGAGGGCATACAACAAATTTGTGATGCCAATAATTACAATATTACCGGTCTTAGAATAATCCATGAACCGGAAACAGAGATGTCAGTCGAATTGGCTGTAAGGATGGCCAGCAGTAAGCAGGCTGATATTCTGATGAAGGGTAAGGTTGGCTCTTCAACGCTTCTTAAATGCGTGCTTAACAAGGACTGGGGTTTGAGAACAGGTAATCTGCTTTCACATTTCGCTCTTTTTGAAGTTGAAACATATCATAAAGTAATAGCTGTAACAGACGTAGCTATGAATATTGCCCCGACTTTGCAGGAAAAGATAGCAATTGTCAATAATTCGGTAGCATGTCTGAACTGTCTTGGTATTAGAATTCCGAAGGTTGCTGTTCTTGGTGCAGTGGAGATGGTAAATGAAAATATGCAGGCTACACTGGATGCTGCACTTCTCTCAAAAATGAATCAGCGTGATCAGATAAAAAACTGTATAATTGACGGCCCGCTTGCATTTGATAATGCGGTGAGCCTGGAAAGTTCTCAGTTAAAAGGAATAAGAAGCGAGGTTGCCGGCGACACCGATCTGTTGCTGATGCCCGACATAGAAGTGGGCAACGTCCTGTATAAATCTCTTGTATTTTTTGCAAAAGCAAAGGTGGCTTCCATTATCCTCGGTGCTCTGGTTCCTATTGTGCTTACATCGAGATCCGATTCAGAACAGGCAAAATTTGACAGCATTCTCCTGTCTGCGGCTGCATGCAAACAGTAAGATTATGATCACGACCCTCGACCAGATGGTGGAAAAGGTTTTGGCGCTTAGAAAAAAGCACCGGATTACTGTTGCATGGGCGCAGGATGCAAACACTCTGGGGGCTGTTGGTAAAGCAGTCAGAAATGGAATTATAGAGGCAATTCTTATAGGTAAATCATCCGATATCATAAAAACCTGCCGGGCTGAAGGTATAGACATGAATCAGTTCACAATAATTAATGCTGATAATGAAACAATTGCATCTTCCGAAGCCGTAAGGTTAGTGAAGGAAGGTGAGGCTGATATTGTAATGAAAGGACTGGTCGGAACAGATAAGTTCCTTAAATCAGTAATGCACAGGGAAAATGGTTTGATGATTCCCGATGCAGTCTTAAGCTTTGTGGGTGTACTGGAAATACCTGCCTATCATAAGCTGCTCTTTATTACTGATCCGGCTGTTATCCCGTTTCCTGATATTGACCAGAAAATTGCCATGGCACGATATGCAATTGAAATGGCCATCAAATTTGGCGTTGACAGGCCTAAAATTGCACTTATCGGAGCTTCCGAAAAAATGAGCAGGCACTTTGAAAATTCCATCGATTATGCTATTATGTGTAAGATGGCAGAGCGCGGCCAGATAAAAAACTGTGTCATGGACGGACCACTTGACCTTTTTTTGGCTTGCGATAAGAAAAGTGTTAAACTAAAAGGTGTGGAGACACCTGTCAACGGAGATGCCGATATACTTTTATTCCCTTCCCTGGAATCCTCAAATCCTTTCTATAAGGGACTAATGCTTTTTGCAGGCGGGGAACTGGCAGGGTTGATAAGAGGTACAGAAAAGCCGGTTATAGTTATGTCGAGGAGCGAAAGTGTGCAATCAAAATATTTCTGTATCGCGCTTTCATGTCTCATGGTGTAACCTCATTTAATCAGAATAGGGCGACCTTAATATCTTTTATCTTATGGCAAAAAGACTCATTCTGGCAATAAACCCCGGATCAACATCCACTAAATTTGCATTATTTGAAGAAGACATATTGCTTTTTGAAAAAAACCTGAGGCACACTATTCAGGAACTGAAGAGATTTGAAAAAATTACTGATCAGTTTCATTTCAGGAAAGACCTGATTATGAATGAAATTCTTGAAAGGAAAACGGATCTGGCATCTATTATTGCAGTTGTAGGTAGAGGTGGGCTTGTAAAGCCTATTGAATCAGGTATATACACTGTGAATCAGAAAATGAAAGACGATTTAAGAAATGGACTTTTAGGTCAGCATGCAAGTAACCTGGGAGGGCTTATTGCAGACGGCATTGCCTCTTCATTACCATATGCTGCTGCCTATATTGTTGATCCGGTTGTAGTTGACGAATTCAATCCGGTTGCCAGAATTTCTGGTCTCCCTGAGATTGAGAGAATCTCTATTTTTCATGCCCTGAACCAGAAAGCAGTGGCTCGAGTTTACGCTGATTCGGTTGGCAGAAAATACGAAGATATTAACCTGGTAATTGCACATATGGGAGGTGGTATCAGTGTCGGGGCACATAGAAAAGGAAGAGTAATTGATGTAAACAATGCCCTTAACGGTGATGGACCTTTTTCTCCTGAGAGGTCAGGCGGATTGCCCTCAGGACAGCTTGTTGATCTCTGCTTCAGTGGGATATATTCACATTCAGAGCTTAAGTCAATGCTTACAGGAAAAGGAGGTATGGTGGCATATCTCGGAACTAACAGTTTTATTGAAGTATGTAGAAGGGCAAAGGAAGGTGACCGTCAAGCCAGGCTGATAAGAGATGCTGCTTCTTACCAGACTGGAAAGGAGATTGCAGCAATGGCGGCGGTTTTAAACGGACAGGTTGATGCAATAATTCTGACGGGGGGAATGGCATATCAGCAGGAACATGTAAAAAAAATTAAATCCATGGTTGGTTTTATTGCAAAAGTTGTTGTCTATCCTGGCGAAGATGAGCTGAAATCCCTTGCATTTAACGGCCTGCTGGCTCTTGACGGGAAGATTGATATCAAAATTTATTCCTGAATTTTTTTACCTTCACAACTCCGTAGGTTTTCACTAATCATTCTTTGCCTTCTCTGATATTTATCCGATCTCCTTGCGGTTTATATCTGATATACTTAAACACCACAAAGATAGTGAGTTACATGCTGTGAGTATCATGGATTATTTATAGCGACCGGTAAAATCTTCCCATTAAAAAATCTGTGTCCATTTATGGCAAAGTCCGAAATAAATTCAGCCATTTCTATTGCATTTATGGACGCCTTATATCCGGGAAAAGCCTTTTCAAACATCTCTGTCTGAACTGAACCAAGCGCAAGACAATTTACTTTTATGCCTGATTTCATGAATTCCGTCGACAGACACTCAGAAAGGCATGCCAGAGCAGCTTTGGAAGCACTGTAATAGGAAAGCCCCTCATATTTTGAACTGCCCTGAAACCCGCCCATACTTGATATATTTACAATATGGGATCCCTCATGCATAAGAGGTTTAATTATGCGAATGACTGAAGCCGGACCTAAAAAATTGGTTTCCATAATCATCCTGGCTTCCTCATTATTCATATCCATAAATTCCTTGACAACAATTACTCCTGCCATATTAATAAGAATGTCCACATTTTTGAAATGACCTGAAGTAGTCTTTCTGAAGGATTCTTCCTGAGAGTCGAAGTCGGAAAGATCTGTAACAATGGTAAATACATTTTGATGCAGGCCGGTAAGCTTATCTAGCTCACTTTCATTCCTTCCTGTAACAAGGATGTGATTGCTTTTATCTCTGGCCAGAAAAAGAACAACCTCTCTTCCGATCCCCCTGGTTCCTCCGTTTATAATAATATTCATTTTTTCAATAACTGGGTATGCTTAATATTTTTACTAAAGATATTCAATTATTACCTTTTTGTAACAATCATAAGTGTTTTTCACTTTCACGAAATGAAGATTATATGTGCTATTTAAAATTAGAAATCATTAATTAAAATGTAAATATCATCTAATAAATGTAAACTTATAGTTATATATTTGCGACAATTTCTGACTTAAACTGAAGAAAATATTACAAAGTTAAAAATCAGGCAGGTTGAATTCTTGAAGACAGTTGTTTGGAAAGAAATATTATATAATAAGCATGATGATAAGTAAAAAAGTTTCAATAATTGGTTGCGGAAACATAGGTTTGTCATTGTTGCAGGGGATACTTAAAGAAAAGACTATACCGGCTAACAATATTATTGTGACAAAGCGAAATATTCAGGATCTGGAACATCTTAGCGGAACGGGTGTAGTTCTGACTTCTGATAACTTAGTGGCTGTGCGAGGATCAAATCTGATCCTTATTGCTGTTAAACCATATAACATTGTAAGTATTCTTGAAGAGATAAAGGATCATCTTGATCCGGGAAAACATATCATAGTATCAGTAACAGCCGGGATTCCTATTAGTAAGATTCAGGACGTTATTGGTAAAACAATCCCTGTTTTCCGCGCCATGCCCAATATATCCGCAAGTGTAGGCAAATCTGTCTCATGTATTTGCCATGGTGGTGCTTCGCCGGTAGAGATAGAGTATGTTAAATTTTTGTTTGACATTATCGGAACCACCATGACTATCGATGAAGACTTAATGGAATCTGCAACTATTCTTGGAGCATGTGGAATTGCTTATGTGCTGAGATTTATCAGGGCTATGATTCAGGGGGGCATCCAGATCGGTTTTGATGCTGCAACTGCAAGTGCTATTGTAAACCAGACAGTAAAAGGGGCTGCGGAGCTTCTGATCGAAAGACATCAGCATCCTGAGTTTGAAATTGATAAGGTAACCACCCCAAAAGGATGTACCATTGTAGGATTAAATGAAATGGAACACAATGGTTTCAGTTCCTCACTGATTAAAGGAATTGTTGCTTCATTTGAAAAAATTGAAAAATAATTTTCTGCCATTTCATTTTCAAGATTCCTGATTCCAGATTCCTGATTCCAGATTCCTGATCCCGGTCCCAGATTCCTGATTCCAGATTCCTGATTCCTGATTCCTGATTCCTGATTCCTGGTCCCTGATTCCTGGTCCCTGATGCCTGCTGCCCGATGCCCGATGCCCGATGCCTGCTGCCTGCCGCCTGATGCCTTATACGCTTTTACCAATGAATTGTATTAAAAGATTCCAGGCATAGTATATTATTCAGAGCATTTTTTCGTTTATTTGTAAAGTTCACATGTGTATTTCAAATCCAAGAAAATGATCCTCCCTTATAAAGCTGTATTGCAAAGACGACTGTCACAAAAAATTATATTTATTGTTCTCTTTTTATTCACATCAATATCAATAATTTCTGGTCAGAAAAGCAGGGAAGAGCCACCACCTTTACGCGAAAGACTATTCTTTGGGGGAAATTTCGGACTTCAATTCGGTACAATTACTGATATTCAGGTCTCACCCGTTGTAGGGCTTTGGGTATTGCCACGTATGGCAGTTGCACTGGGACCGGATTACAGATATTATAAATACAGGTACGAACAGACCAATATATATGGTGTAAAAGGATACCTGCAGTTTGTTGTAATTCAAAATCTTAATACATTTATTCCTCTTGGGGTCAATACTGGTATTTTCCTTCATTTTGAAGATGAATTGCTTAGTCTTGAGTCATCGTTCTGGAAACTTCCCCCGTATGCTTCTGATCGTTTTTACCTTAACACTGTTCTGGCCGGGGCGGGTATAAGCCAGCAGATTGGCAGAAGATCTTCGTTGAATTTTATGTTTTTATGGGCTTTAAATGATTCGGGATATGGAGTTTACAATAATCCTGAAGTACGGGTAAGCTTTAACTTCTGACATTTGACTTTACACTTTACACTTTGAGCTTTACGCTTTACGCTTTAAGTAAAGTCCTATTCCACTTGCCGCAGCTGAAAATTATTAATAAGTTTTTACCGGAAAATAAATAGAATTATATTTGTGCCGTTTAAAAAATAGAATGATATGAAAGTTGAAAAGAATAAAATGGTTTCTCTCATATATGAACTGAGGGAAAGTAATTCGGATGGAAGACTTATTGAAGCACTTGATGAAACCAGACCTCTTACATTTCTCTATGGTACAGGCAGATTGCTACCGGTTTTTGAATCAAATATTAATTCCCTGGATAAAGGAGATATATTCAGATTTGAACTGAATTCTGATATGGCTTATGGAGAAAAAAGAGAAGAGATGATTGTAAATGTACCCATTGCAGTCTTTGAAACAGACGGGAAAATAAATGAAGATATTTGCCAGGTTGGTAATGAGGTCCCGATGATGGATACAGAAGGTAATCCACTAAACGGCATAATTAATGAGATCACAGATACTCATGTTAAAATGGATTTCAATCATCCCATGGCAGGACTTGACCTGTTTTTTTCCGGAAAAATTATTGATGTCCGTGAAGCTACAACTGAGGAACTCTCGGGAAACAATCATTCGTGTTCTTCATGCGGATGCGGAGATGAGCATTCAGGTTGCGGAGGATCGTGCTCCTGATCGGCAGATAATTTTTACAATATCCAAAAGGATCTGATATACTGCCTCTCTGGATTTATATTTTCAGAGTTTCACCTTCAGATTTAGCAATTATGACTGCACAGCATGTGTCGCCATATACATTTATTGCAGTCCGGAACATATCCAGGATCCTATCAACAGCAAGTATAAGCCCTATTCCCTCCAGAGGTAATCCGACTGCCCGTAAAACCACTGCCATCATAACAAGACCTGCCATTGGTATGCCTGCCGATCCTATAGCTGCCAGAAGGGCAGTAAAAATAATAATCAGCTGTTGGGCAAAATTCAGATCAATACCATACGCCTGAGCAATAAATATGACAGCAACGCATTCATATAATGCAGTGCCATTCATATTTATAGTTGCACCGAGTGGCAGTGTGAAACTGGCAATTTTATTTGATACTCCGTCATTATCCTCAACAGCCTCCATTGTGAGAGGCAGAGTTGCATTGGATGACGATGTTGAAAAGGCTGTAAGAAGAGGTGTTGTCATGTTCTTAAAGTGCTTCAGCGGATTTGAACGTCCCAGCACTCGTACCATCAAAGGTAGGGTGATCAATCCATGAATTAACAGACTTGACAGAACAGTTACAACATAAAGTCCAAGCCTGCTTATTACCTCACTTATATCGTTTCCCATTGCAACCTGTTGTGCAATAACCTTTGCCGTAATACTGAATATCCCAATTGCAGTGAATTTTATAATGAAAAGAGTGATCTTCATTATGACATCAAGTGCAGAATTAAAGACATCCATTAAAAGTATCCGTGGTTTATCATTTATTTTTGTAAGAAAAAAACCGAAAAGAATAGCAAAGAAAATAATTGAAAGCATCTGACCTTTCATAAGTGCTTCAAATATGTTTGTGGGGATTATTTTTATAAGTGTTCCACCGAAATTGTCAGATACTGCATCCAGATTCTCAACCGGCATTTTGAATCCAAGATCAGCACCTATTCCTGGTTTAATTAATGTTACAAGAAAGAATCCGGTAATTATTGCAATCAGGGTTGACAATAAATAAAATCCCATGGTTTTAATTCCAAGGCGACCCAGGTTGCCACCTGAGCCAACACTTGCCACACCTGTTGTAATAGAACACAAAATAAGTGGAACAATTATCATATTGAGAGCCCTGAGAAATATCTCACCAGCCCAATTGGTATAATTGACAGAATTATGGAAAAAAAAACCGAAAAACCCGCCGCCGATCAGGGCAACAATTATCTGATAGTGCAAAGGGATTGAAAACCTTGATCCTTTCATAAGATGAATATTTAATTTCTAAAGAAATATATTCTAAGTGATAAATCCATTCAAATAGACAAGATTTTTAAAAATATCTAACCTTTTCAGAATTGAATATTTAATGAGGAGAAGTAAATCGGATGTAAATATTCAATTCTTAAGATTATTTATGTGAACCTGATAATTCAATACCCCATAAAACATAATTTATTGATCGGTTGTGTATAATTTACATTTGTAAACAAGGATAAATATCTTGAGGATTACATTTGTCACGTATATTTATATAGGTCATGGTTACAAGGTTAATCAAATTTGAATCCGATTAATACATAATTATATAATATTGAATATCAATATATTAAAATTTTCAATTGAAGTTATTATCGATAGATTTAAAGCAGTTTTCAAAAAAACAGTGTCGGAATAATTAGAATACAGGCATAATAGCCTATATACCAGTAATATATCTACCTAATCTTGACTAATTCTTAAGGTAAAGTAGTTTTTAACTAGCAGATTATCAATTAAATAAAATTCATGTCTTTTAAAGAAACTATGATGGCAGTCATGTAAGTTACAGATGTAACGCAATAAAGTTACTTTTGGCATTTTATAATTATTTACATTTGTAATATAAAATTTTGATAATATGAAAGAACGATTGGTTGAATTTCTGAAAGCAGAAAACAAATCTTCAGCCCAGCTTGCCGAGGAAATTGGAGTACAACCTTCAGGTATCTCCCACATACTGTCTGGAAGGAATAATCCAAGTCTTGATTTTGTATTGAAAATGCTTGAAAAATACCAGTACATTTCAACAGACTGGTTATTATTCGGTAAAGGGTCCATGTATAAGGATTTGCAGATGAAGACTCTGTTTGATGATATGAATGATACAGATCTTAATCGTGAAATGTTGAGTAATGAGAAGACTGCAGGTACATCTGATAAGGTATTAAAAGACTTGGAAAAGAACCAGGATGGTAGTGATAGTGAAAAGTATGAAAGTGACAAAACTACATCTGTAAAGCGTATTGTCTGGTTTTTCAGTGATAACAGTTTTAAAGAATACTTTCCGCGTTTATGACGGGCAATTAATTCTTCTGGCTTTTAAAAAGAATCTCGTTCCAATATTTCCTCAACTCAGGCATTAAAATTATCTTTGCAATAAACCAGCAAATAATGGCCAAGCGCATTGAAAATTTAAAAGTAATTGAAAACAAGCGCCTTAATAATGACTTTTTTGTTATTGAACTATCTGGTAACGAAAAACTTCCTGATTTAAAACCCGGTCAGTTTGCTCAGGTTCGGATCGACGGGAGCCCCGGAACCTATCTTAGGAGGCCTATATCGATACATGATGTGGATTACGGGAAAAATACAATTAAACTGCTGATTCAGATTGCAGGTAAGGGAACTGAAACTCTTTCAAAACTTAGAAACGGTGATATCCTTAACCTGATTTATCCCCTGGGAAATTCATTTGGTTTACCCGGAATAAATGAAAAGGTTCTTCTGGTAGGAGGAGGATGTGGGATAGCACCATTGTTATTTCTCGGGAAGTATTTAAAATCAAAAGGTTATACTCCTGATATACTTCTTGGTTTCAGAAACAGTGAAAGAACAATAGAATTTGAAGAATATCTTGATATAGGAAAAGTTTTCCTTACGACCGAAGATGGATCTGGCGGGGAAAAGGGAAAAGTAACAGATCACTCTGTATTATCAGCAGCCAGGTACGACAGAATATATTGCTGTGGTCCGCATTCTATGATGAAGGCAATTTCTGATTACTGCCGGGAGAAACATATGTCTTGTGAAGTATCAATCGAAAACCTCATGGCATGTGGAATTGGAGCTTGCCTGTGCTGTGTTGTTGATACTGTGAAAGGTCACCTTTGTACCTGCATTGACGGACCGGTATTTAATACAAACGAACTAAAATGGTAAACATTGGTTTTTCTATTGGTGATCTTAAATTTAAAAACCCGGTACTAACTGCTTCAGGGACTTTTGGTTATGGATCTGAATATGATGATTTTCTGGATGTTTCACGACTTGGTGCAATAATTGTAAAAGGAACAACACTTGAACCAAGACAGGGTAATCCATATCCACGTATGGCTGAAACGCCTTCGGGTATGCTAAATGCAGTTGGATTGCAGAATAAAGGCATAGATTATTTTGAAAAGGTTATTTACCCGGGAATAATAGGCTATGATACCAACATTATTGTTAATGTAAATGGGAGCTATATTGAAGATTATGTTGCTTTGTCAGAAAGGATTAATAACCTCTCAAAGATTTCCGCCATAGAGCTTAATATCTCTTGCCCGAACGTAAAAATGGGAGGAATGGCATTTGGAACCAATCTTGATTCAGCACGTGAGGTAACCAGGCTGGTCAGGGCTGTTTATAAGAAAAAACTTATTGTTAAATTATCACCTAATGTTACTGATATTGTTGGATTTGCCAGGGTTGTTGAAGAGGAGGGGGCAGATTCAGTATCACTTATAAATACTTTGCTGGGGATGTCTGTTGATGTGGAAAAAATTAAACCCTCATTATCCACTATAACCGGAGGGCTTTCAGGGCCTGCAATTAAACCGGTTGCCCTCAGAATGGTATGGCAGGTTTCAAATGCAGTAAAAATACCGGTAATAGGTATTGGAGGCATTGCTACGGTTTCCGATGCTCTTGAATTTCTGCTCGCCGGTGCCAGTGCTGTTCAGGTCGGAACGGCGTCATTTATTGATCCGCAGGCTTCTATTAAAATTCTGGATGGCATATCTGATTTCCTTGTCACAAAAGGTTTCTCTGATATTAAGGATATTGTCGGATATATAAACCGAAAACATGGTTAATCTTTACCTGTAAATTTATAATCATAGAAGAAATATCAAAACATTTCAAAAATCATTAATATTATCTTTTTTTTTCGTATAAATTTGGAGAAATTTTAAATCTTGATCTTAAATCATTTAATCAATCAATATAGAAATGACAGATAATTTACAAATTGATAATCTCGATAAAAAGATTCTCGATATAATTACCAAGAATGCCAGGATCCCGTATCTGGAAGTTGCCAGGGAGTGTGGTGTTTCAGGAGCTGCAATACATCAGAGAGTACAGAGGCTTATTCGTATTGGAGTCATTAGAGGATCTGAATTTAAAGTAGATCCTGTAATGGTTGGTTTTAAAACCTGTGCATATATTGGAATATTCCTGGACCATCCGGGACATTTCAGGGAAGTAATAGCAAAATTCAGAGATATTCCGGAAATTATTGAATGTCATTATACAACAGGAAATTATTCTTTATTTATCAAAGTATATACACGTGATAATGAGCATCTGAGAATGATACTTACCGATACAATTCAGAATATTGACGGGATAACCCGCACAGAAACCTTGATATCGCTAGAAGAATCGATTAACAGACAGATACCGGTTCTTTCCAGATAGCAATATTTGATAGTTAAGCTTTTAAATATAGAATGACATTTCTGATCCAATAAATGCCGGAATAGCCCGGAAAAAGTTTTGCTTTTTTTTGTATTAAAATAAATTTATCATACATTTGCACTCGCAAAAACAGAGGAGGATTCAGTAGCTCAGCTGGTAGAGCACATCCCTTTTAAGGATGGGGTCCTGGGTTCGAGCCCCAGCTGGATCACAAAGCAGCCACAGGCTGCTTTTTTATTTCATACTCTCAAACCCGCCGGCAAAGCAGTCTGGCCCCCTCGTCAGATTTATCTGCCAGCCGGTTTTTTAATGCTTTATCAGGTTCAGGTAGAGCAAACGAAGGTAAATCAGTATACCTTTTTTGATATTTTCCGGAACTTTGAACCCCTGCAGATAGTTATTTCTTTGATTTTCTCTATCATCTTATATGTAACCTGTAATTATTTAATCTATGAATTAACATAACCAGCTATTTAGTTTCATTTTCATATTAAAACCTCTACTTTAGCATAAACAATTGTCTGAAATAAAAGTGATAAAATGAGCAACCTATTTAAAGACAAAGTTGTAATCGTCACCGGTGCTTCTTCGGGAATAGGAGAATCAATAGCCCGCGAATTTGCTTTAAACGGAAGTAAGGTTGTTCTGGCAGCCCGGTCTGAGGCTCGTCTGGCTGAAATTGTCGATGATATTAAAGCTAATAATTGTGATGCTTATTTTGTTAAAACTGATGTAAGTATTGAGGAGGACTGTAAAAGGCTGATCGAAAAGACTATTGAACAATATGGTACGATCAACATACTGGTTAATAATGCAGGATTATCAATGCGGGCTTCATTTCTTGATGTTGATCTGAAAGTACTTCATCGTCTTATGGATGTTAATTTCTGGGGTACTGTATATTGTACCAAATATGCTTTACCGTATCTGGTTGAACAGAAAGGTTCACTGATCGGGGTATCTTCTGTTGCAGGCTTTCATGGATTGCCGGGCCGGACAGGTTATTCAGCATCAAAATTTGCAATTCATGGCTTTCTCGAAACAATCAGAATTGAAAATTTGAAAAAGGGCCTTCATGTAATGATAATCGCTCCAGGATTTACGGCAACTGAAATCAGAATACATGCTCTTACTGCTGAAGGCGTCGAACAGGGAGATTCACCCAGGGATGAGCAGAAACTGATGTCGCCTGAATATGTTGCAAAATGGGTGCTTAAAGGCATCATTAAAAAGAAAAGGAACAAATTACTGACATGGGATGGCCGATTGACTGCTCTTTTTCAAAGAATTGTTCCTGATTTTGTTGACTGGGCCTATTATTATGAAATGTCAAAAGAGCCCAAATCACCGTTAAAATAATTGAACTATTTCCGCAAGAATACTTAGTTGCCTGTTGCGAAACGAATGGCTGCGGCCATGTATTTAATAGTAAATAAACCAGATCCCGCAATCTAATTTCCTTCTTAATTGCAATTAGTTAGTATTTCATCGGAATAGGATTAATTACAATATAATAATTTCCTGTAATGAAATCCCCTCTCATTCGTCATGTATTTAAAACCAATAAAAAATTAAATACATACGTTATGAAAAGACTTTTATTATTTATCGCAATGTCGGTTGCAGCAACAACTGTTTACAGTCAGAAATCTATCGATGCACTTTTTGATAAATACGCCGGAAAAGACGGATTTACTACAGTTACCATAAATGGGAATTTGCTTAAATTATTCAATTGCCTTGATGATGAGCATGATAAAAATTCCATGACTGCAAATCTGACCGAGATACGAATTCTGGCCCAGGATGATAATAATATAAAAGTGGATAATTTTTACGACCAGGTAATCAGGGGTATTAATGTTGGCGATTATGAGGAGTTTATGAGAGTCAAGGAATCAGATCAGGACCTGGGAATGCTGGTGCGGGCTGAGGGAAGAAGATTCAAGGAATTTCTTCTTGTTGCGGGTGGTGAGGATAATCTGGTGATTCAGATAAAAGGGAATATGACATTTGAAGATGCAAAAAAAATCTCATCTGAAGTAAAGAAGAACCATGGAGTGAATATAGTTGCAGATCTGAAATAAGTCATAATGTAACTATCTTTATAGGCTCTTAAATTATTGCTTTTCTGCTGATGACAAGGTTTGAGTTTAATGAATTGGTGGAGCAGCTGAACCGCCGGCTTTTCGGATACGCCTTCCGTATCCTCCGTAATCAGGAGGAGGCGGAAGATGCTGTTCAGGAAACTTTCGTCAAACTCTGGAATATGGAAGAAAAACTAATTGAATATAAAAGTATCGAAGCACTGGCAACAACAATGATTAAAAATTACAGCATTGATCAGCTTCGAAAAAGTAAACTCCATAAATATGAAGAATTCAACACTCATGACCAGATATATTCACCGGCACTATCCCCTCATGATAAGATGGAACAACAGGAATCTGCCAATATAATTCATACTATTATTGATAATATGCCTGACATATATAAAACAGTTATTAAACTCCGCGATATTGAAGGATTTTCATATGAAGAGATCGCTGAAAAGACTGAACAGAATATCAATACCATAAGAGTTACATTATCCAGGGCAAGAGGACTTATAAGGAATGAATATAATAAATTTCAGAATGAAGACAGAAGAACTAAACAGGTTACTCGAAAAGTACTATAAGGGAGAAAGTACTGATGCCGAGGAGAAGATATTAAGAATCATCTTTTCAGGCAATAACATACCTGAAGGGTTTGATGCCGAAAAGGTTATTTTTGGTTATTATATGTCAGAGGCAGAAATTCCTGAACCATCTGATGGCTTTGAATCGGAAATTCAGGACCGGTTGGATAAGGCTGAAAAAAATCGAAAATCACCGGGTATCAGGAAGTACGTTGTCTTTTCTCTGAGCACCGCTGCCGGATTAATCTTACTGGCAGGTTCATATTTCTTCTTTGCCGAAAGACACGAATCTTCTGATACATTTTCTGATCCGGCAATTGCTTACCAGGAAACCATGAAAATTCTTATGAATGTTTCTTATAAGCTTAATCAGGGAACACGTGCTCTTGAACCGGTCGGCAGGATTAATGAGATGAGTGTTAAAAGTTTTGAAACGATCAGTAAATCAACAAAACTGGTTGAAAAGAACCTGAAAAACCTCGGGTATCTTCAGAAAGCAATTGAAATTACAAATATTCCTGATGATAAAGGAAAAAATAATTAAAAAACAATGATATGAAAAAGCTATTTCTTTTTTTCACTTCCTTATGCATGTACTCAATGATGCAGGCTCAAACCAATGCGGTTGATGAGATGTTTGATAAATACTCAGAAAAAGAAGGTTTCACGGTTGTAACTATCTCTGGCAAAATGTTCAGCATGTTTGCCAGTGAGGATAAGGACAATAAGAATGCAGATAATGTCTTGCGAAACCTGAAATCAATAAAAATACTTTCAGTAGAGGATTCTGTACTGAATCAGAAGCTGAACTTTTATACTGAACTGAGTAAAAAGCTTGATCTGTCGGTTTATGAAGAGTTGATGGTGGTAAAAGAAGGACACGATATTACTAAGTTTCTTATCCGTCAGAAGGGTAATATCATATCGGAATTGCTTGTTATAACGGGAGGCCCGGGAGGTAATTCACTGATATCAATAAAAGGAGATCTCAATCTTAAGAACATTTCAGATTTATCAAAAAATATGGGAATAGACGAACTTAAAAGTCTTGATAATATAGATAAAAAAGGACCTGAATAGTAAAATCCCGGTATTAGTTTAATTCCGATGCAACCATCCCCGGTTGAAATTAGTTATAAGGTTGGAGTTACGAGTAAAACCGTATAACCGTAATATTCATTTTTTTTTATATTTGCAATTAATTGAATTTTGAACCAACCTGAACCGCTATGATTAAACATCTCTCAAAAAGATTTTGGGTACTTGTAGGTGCCCTTGTACTAATTTCAACAGTATCATATTCTCAATTTGATAATGTGGATTTTTTAAGATCAGGTGCTACTGACGGCCTGATCATTGTTAAGGAATATATCTCTCCATGGGCAAATGCTTTCGGGGCAGGCATGAGTGGAGGATGGTACAATACAGCCAAGCCTCATAAATTTGGAGGTTTTGATATAACAGCAGGATTCAGTCTTGGTTTTGTTCCTTCCTCTGCTACGACTTTTGATGTATCTAAAGTCGGTCTTACTAAACTAACGGGATCCGGAATGGCACCGACTGTTGCCGGACCGAAGAATGACGGACCTACATTAACTGCGGCTACAGGAGGTGTTACTCTTGCTTCATTTCAGACACCTCCGGGAACGAACTGGAAAATAATGCCTGTACCTACAGCTCAGGTGGGAGTAGGTTTGCCACTTGGAACTGAACTTAAGTTCAGATTTATTCCAAAGATCAATATTGGCGACGGAGATATATCACTATGGGGCGTTGGCCTCGTTCACAGCATTATGCAATATCTGCCGGGGAATAAACTGTTACCGTTTGATGTATCACTTTTCGGAGGATATACAAAACTTCAGGGTAATGTTCCTTTAAGCCTCCAACCAAGAATTGGATCACCAACAAACTATTCAGTATATAACATCTCAACCTCTTTCAATGATCAGAAAATGACAGCAGATGTAAAAGCATTGAATATAGGTGTGATAGGATCTCTTAATCTTCCCGTACTTACTGTATATGGCGGGTTAGGTTATACCAAAACAAGTACCGAGGTTAAACTCACCGGTAATTATCCGCTTCCTACAATCAATCCGGCTGTTTCAACAACAGAAGCAGTCTACGAGGATGCCGGTGTCCTGAAAAATTTTCCGACTATGGAGATTAAGAATTTCTCCGGATTAAGGGCAAATATCGGGCTCAGGGTGAAGCTTGCAGTTATTACAATTCATGCTGATTATACAAGGGCCCAGTATAATGTTATTTCAACAGGACTGGGAATCTCGTTCAGATAATTGGAAAAGATATTCTGAAATCCCCGGGGTTCCTAAACTTTCCGGGGATTTTTTTTGTTAACCTGTTCTGGTCTTGAGAAATCGTTAGAGTAAATTGCATATTTTATTGGAAAGATTGATGATAGCCGAATCAAATAAAATTAACAGTGGATACCGGGCATTGATGAAGGCCGCCAGGAGTACGATTACTTCTGAGGATAACCAAAAAATCAGAAGAGCGCTGGATCTTGCTGTGGAAGCAAGCGGAAATAAAATCATATTTACCGGGGAACCTGAAATTCTTCATGCACTTTCGGTGGCCAGGATTATTGCAGGTGAAATGGGTCTCGGCTTAACATCTATTGTTACTGCCTTGCTCCATGATTGTTACAATAATCTTAGCCTGAGCCGGAAGGATCTGGAAAAGGAATTCGGGATCAAGGTTGTTGAAATTCTTAATGGCTTTTCAAGAATTACAGGCATTGATTCGATGCAATCATCTTTTCAGGCTGAAAATTTTCGCAAACTGCTTCTGAGTCTTGCTGATGATGTACGTGTTATTCTGATCAGTCTTGTTGAAAGACTTGAATATATGCGTAACCTTGATATGGCACCGGAGAAAGACAGGTTGCCTATGGCTTCTGAGACATATTTTCTCTACGCTCCGCTGGCCCACAGGCTTGGATATTATAATATCAAGTCTGAGCTTGAGGACCTTTCCGTCAAATACCTTGAGCCTGAGCAATTTAATTATGTTGAATGCCGGTTAAAGCAAACGACAGCATCGAGAAATAAGCTGATCCGGGATTTCTCTGCTCCCCTGAAGGAAAAGCTGGAAAAGCAAGGCTTTAAGTTTACCATCAAAAGTCGCACAAAATCAATTCATTCCATAATGCTGAAAATGAAGAAGCAGGGGGTGGAATTTGAAGAAGTGTATGATCTTTTTGCAGTCAGGATTATCATTGACAGCGACAGTGAGAATGAAAAATCTGACTGCTGGAGGGCATACTCAATTGTAACTGATCTTTATCAGCCAAATCCCAGCAGATTACGTGACTGGATATCCGTTCCGAAATCAAACGGTTATGAGTCCCTGCATACAACTGTGGTAGGTCCCAGGGGCAAGTGGGTTGAAGTGCAGATAAGATCGTTCAGGATGGATGAGATTGCCGAAAAAGGGCTCGCTGCTCATTTCAAGTATAAGGGAATAAAAGGGGAAGGGGGACTGGACACCTGGCTATCGAAAATGCGTGAAATACTGGAATCTTCTGAGAAAGAGGATACTGCATTTCTTGATCAGGTACGCTCAGGTTTATATACAGATGAAGTTTTTGTGTTTACTCCAAAAGGCGATCTTCGCCAGCTACCTGCAGGAGCAACAGTCCTCGATTTTGCTTTCGATATTCATTCTGATGTAGGTGCCTCATGTGTTGGTGGAAAGGTCAATGGTAAAAATGTGACAATAAAATATGTGCTGCATAATGGAGATCATGTTTCTATTCTAAGATCCAAAAACCAGAAGCCAAAACAAGACTGGCTTTCATTTGTGATAACAACAAAAGCCAAAACCAAGATAAAGCAGGTCCTGAACGAAGAGAAAACCAGGGCCGCTGCTGAAGGGAAGGAAATACTTCTGCGGCGTCTTAAGAATTGGAAGATCACTTATGGCGACACTCTGATACAAAAACTGCTGAATTCGTACAGTCTGAAAACTGCTCAGGACCTTTACTATCTTATTGCCTCGGAAAAAATAGACCTGCTTGATATCAAGGAGGTTTTATTAAAGGAAGAAGCTCCCGGATTGAATATTCAGACTCCTGTTGTTATTGAAAAAGAATCAAAGGAACAAATTGACTCTGTCTTTTCCGATTACCTGATTATTGAGGACAGGGTAGAGGGACTGGATTATAAACTGGCAAAATGCTGCAATCCTGTATTCGGTGACAGTGTCTTTGGTTTTGTCACTATTTCGGAAGGAATAAAAATACACAGATCAAGTTGCCCGAATGCACATAATTTGATGTCGAGATATCCATACAGGGTAATTGCTGCCCGATGGTCGAAATCAAGGAGCAGTCCTTCGTTCATTGCTTCCATTAAAATAACCGGCATTGAGGAGATTGGAATGGTTAATAAAATTGCTGATGTAATCGCTGATCATAAGGGGATTGTTCGCACTTTCAATTATAATATGGCTGATGGAATGTTTGAAGGTATGCTTAATATAATGGTGCCTAACAGCGATGTACTTCATGGAATTATGAGAAAAATACATGGAATAAAAGGGATACTGAAGGTAACCCGGTATGATAGTTAATTTAACCCCCACCTGTTTTACGCACTATTTAAAAAAGCTTCTGAGACTCTCAAGTAATGGGGAATGATTTTTTTATTTGGGTGTTGCATCATATATTTATGATGTATTTTATTTGAATTTTTAATTTACAACACCATGGCAAACACTTATACTCAATGTTATTTCCATATGGTCTTTTCAGTAAAAAATCGCGATGCGCTGATAAAAAGAGAATGGAAAGATGAATTGGAAATGTATGTCACAGGAATTGTCCAAAACCATAGGCATAAAATGCTGGCAATAGGAACAATGCCTGACCATGTTCATATTTTGATAGGTTATAATGTAAATCAGCTGATACCAGATATTATTGAAGAAATTAAAACATCATCTAATAAATTCATTAAAGGAAAAAAGTTATCAAAATTTAGGTTTGAATGGCAGAAAGGTTATGGAGCTTTCACACATTCTCATTCCCAAATAGACCTTGTGGCAAAATATATCTTGTCTCAGGAAGAGCATCATGAAAAAAAGCCATTCAGTGAAGAGTATTTTGAAATCCTGGAGAAGAATAACGTGCAATTTAAAGATGAATATGTTTTTGAATTCTTTGATGACGTTCATGGTTGGGATTAAATATCGCGGTGCTCTGCACCTTCTGTAATGTCTTTCAAATGCATTTCTACAAATATTATGCGGCTCTGCCGCTTAATATTAGCCCGGAATGTGCAGCGCATCAACTATCAATAGATGAATAGCTGCATTGAATAGCCAAAGAAGGTGCGGAGCACCATAATATTTGTAGATAAATTATTATTATAGAAGACAAAGGTGCATCGCACCGGAATATAATTATTAAATAATATATTTTTAATTCATTAGTAAACAGTTATTTAGAAATAACAAATAATAACCATTTAGAATTAAAATTCGGGTGTTGCAACGCTGAAAACAGGATAAGGGGATTGTTCGCACTTTCAATTATAATATGGCTGATGGAATGTTTGAAGGTATGCTTAATATAATGGTGCCTAACAGCGATGTCCTTCATGGAATTATGAGAAAAATACATGGAATAAAAGGGATACTGAAGGTAACCCGGTTTGATAGTTAATTTAATCCTCCATGGAGGTGTTGAAAAAGACCTTATTAACCCTGCCTACCGTATAATTCTTCATAATTCATGTAACAAATTTAAGTTAGGTTATCATTACTTGATTTGTGTAATTGTTGTTCAATTAAATCTTTTCATTGTCTGTATGCATTCCATTTAAGCATATCTTTCCAGAAATAATGCATATTTTAGAATAAAAGAAGATTACCTTCAGTGAGCCCGTCTTTGTGAAGACATACCAAATTCCTTATTCCGAATAACTAATATTGCCAGGGTAATCAGTGAAAGCGATAAGGAGATTCCTCATTCCGCTTTGCTCCATTCGGAATGACATGTCAACCTGGCTGACACTGGTGGGTGAAGAAGCGGCGATTCGATCTAGTAAGCTGGGAAAAGTAATATAGTATTTGCGAATCGCCGCTTCTTCACCCCAACACTTCTTTTTAGTCCTGTCATTCCGAGTCCCGCTTTACGGGACGAGGAATCTCCTTCACCCCTGAAAAAAGATTTGAAAATAAAAATTCACCATTTCTGTTACCACAATTCTGAAGTATTACACTACCGGCAGGCATGCGCTGAGGGCGCAAAGTTTTCGCAAAGCATGCTAAGTTAAGACACTGTATTCAAGCTCTTTGCGTACCGATAGCTATCGGTATTTGCGGTTAATGGATTTAGACTTTTTCATTGCTCCCTGGCTAGTACCTCACATCAGGTTTTACAGGAAGTTTTGCCATCTTTTCAACCTCTAGCGACGGAAAGCCAAACTCTTCAACCACTTTTCCAAGTATCAGATAGGTTCCGCTCCCTTTGAAGGGCCAGTTTTTAAGCGATTGAGAGAAATGGACAGTATCGAAAAAGCTGCCTTCAGCATCGATGAAGCACCCGAAATTCATCCAGTCATTTTTTATTGTCTTGATATACTTCACGGTAACCAGATGTCCGACCATCCTTATTCTCTTTCCTGTGTATTCAATCATTCTGCGGGCTGACACCTCGCCGCGGAAGGACGTTTCAAGCATATCAAACCAGCTCATAGTGACAGGAAAACCAAAAAGTTCTATTTCATCATACACATCTTCGGTTGGTCCCTGAACAAGATCGGGGAGCGAAAAGTTGCGTACCGGAGAGGAAAAGAGAGGGCGGGTCTCTTCATGTTTGCTCTTGTTTATCATCATATGTGCCTCCCACAGAAGAACAGCCTTCTTCTTTCCTGTAAATCTGAATGCCCCGGCCCTTATCAGAAGGATAAGCTGCTCCAGTCCGGGATTCACCCTTGTAACAAAATCATTCAGACCGGAGAACAGTCCTTCCGCTTTGCGTATCTCTTCAATTGACTGCGCCAGCTTATACTCAAGACTCATAATATGAATAAAGCCCAGATAGATGTCCGTCCCATAAATTGTTGTCTTGTAAGTGCTTTTATTCACGCAGGGAAGCTGTATGGATGCACCGAACCTTCTTGCTTCATGAACATAAACCCACGTCCTGTAAAAGCCACCGAAATTATTTATAACAGCAACCATGAATTCAAGCGGGTAATGGGCTTTCAGCCAGAGGCTCTGAAAACTCTCAACGGCATAAGAAGCAGAGTGGGCCTTTGAGAATGAATATCCGGCAAAAGACTCTATCTGTCTCCAAACCTCCTTTGTTACCTCTTCGCTGTAACCCTTTTCGCGGCAGTTTGAGAAGAACCGTTCCACTATCCGCTGCATCTCCTGTTTCGATCTGTGTTTGCCGCTCATTGCACGTCGCAGGGTATCTGCATCTGCAAGGTCAAGTCCTGCAAAATGATGGCAAACCTTAAGTACATCTTCCTGGTAGACCATAACACCAAATGTCTCTTCCAGCTGTTCCTTCATAACCGGGTGTATATATTCGAATTTACCGGGATTATGGAACCTGTAAATATATTCCTTCATCATTCCTGAACGCGCTACTCCCGGCCGGATAACAGAACTGGCAGCCACAAGTGTTGTATAATTGTCGCATTTCAGCTTTTTCAACAGACCACGCATGGCAGGACTTTCAATATAGAAGCATCCTTTTGTCTCACCCATCCTGAGATACTCCCTGACCTTCTCATCGGTCTTAAACTTCTGCACGGCATGAACATCCACATCTATGCCACGATTACGGAGGATTATCTCGGCACTTTCACGTATATGGCCTATACCCCGCTGGCTCAGGATATCGAGTTTCTCAAACCCTATCTCCTCTGCAGTATACATATCCCACTGGGTGGTCGGAAAGCCTTTCGGAGGCATATCCAGCGCAGTGTAACATGTTATGGGTTCTTCCGATATAAGAATTCCCCCTGCATGAATACTCCTCATATTTGGAAAGTCGGCGATTTTAAGACCCGTTGAGAAAATGGTGCTGGTGATCTCATTCCTGTTTGTCTCAGCTGAAGGATTATCTATAAGTGAATCGATATCTTCCTTTGGCAGTCCATGAACCTTTCCAAGCTCGCGGACTATTGATTTCCCCCTGAAAGTGCTCATGGTGCCAAGCAGAGCGGTGTGTTTGTATCCGTATCTTTTAAAAATGTAATCAATAACTTCATCTCTCTCTTTCCACGAATAGTCGATATCGAAGTCGGGGGGAGAGCTTCGTTTGGGATTGATAAATCTCTCGAAGTAAAGGTTCAGATCAATGGGGTCAACATTAGTGATTTTCAGGCAATAGGCAACAACTGAATTTGCACCGCTGCCACGTCCGACATGATAAAAACCCCTGGCCATTGAATACCTTACAATGTCCCAGGTTATAAGAAAATATGCCGAGAAGCCAAGTCTGTCTATGATCTCAAGTTCATGCCTAACCCTTTTCTTTGCTTCATTGTTCTGTTTTCCATACCGGTATACCATTCCGTCCCATGCAAGTTTCTCCAGAAGCAGTTTGTCATCGTACCGGCTGGCAGAATAGATCTTTTTATTCTTCAGACTGTCGCGGTCAAACTGCAGGCTGCAGTCATTAAGCAGCTTTTGTGTATTATTGATCAACCAGGGGTATTCTCTGACGATTTTTTCATTATGAGCAGGCGTTTTAAAGAATTCGTCTTCTCCGGCACATTGCCACGACTGCAGGTGACTGAGGAGAATATTGTTGTCAACGGCCCTCAGGCTCTTGTGTATAAAAATGTCATCTGTCCCGGCGAATGTTACAGGCTGAAGCAGGACCATGGAGTTTCTGTTCAATGAAGAACTCAGGGTCAGAAGGCTATTCAGTTCGTGGTTTTTTATTCCTATCCGTTCATTATCAAATAATTTGCGTTTGGGGATTTTTTTAAGGGAATATATTGTATACGATTCGGAGAACTGAGGCGCAGGGAATGGAACAGGAGTCTTGTTGAAATTCTGATCCGACAGGAATTCATTCAGTTCCCTTAAGCCGCTATTATTGCGTGCAATTGCGATATACTGAAGCTCATCGCCATTTCTGAATTCAATTCCGGCAACCGGTCTTATATTGTTTTTGCTGCATTCTCCTGCAAATTCAGGTATTGCCGTTGAGTTATTTATATCGGTGAGAACAATTGTATCAGTTCCGGCAGCCAGTGCTTTCTGCACAAGCTGTTCAACGGACATTGTTCCGTAGCGGAGACTGTAATATGTGTGACAGTTTAAATACATAGTGACTAAAGTGCCTAAAGTGCCTAAAGTGACTAAAGTGCCTAAAGTGACTAGAGGTTTAGATTTTTGCCGATTGAGGTGAAAATTGCCAGTAATTCATTTGATTCAATGGGCGCTGATTCTGATTCGACATTTTCAACCCATTTCATATCTATACTTATTTCTAACCAGTAACCCGTTTCGCTGGCTTCGCTTTCGCAGATTTTAATTTTGTTTTTAAAATCTGCTCTGCTTCTTGCTCTGTTTGCCTCACGGTAATTCGCACCAATACTGGTTCCTGCCTTTGTCATCTGATTTCTGACAATCTTACCTTCGACGGTATCAGGCAGGGTAGCTGACAATCTGATGATCCTTATCGAAAATGCTTTTGTTCTTGCCTCAAGCTTTTTGCTAAACTCTTTATTATCCATATGTTCTTAGATTTGGTAACTCTTAACTTTTAACTTTTACTTTAGGCACTCTAGGCACTCTAGTCACTCCAAACTTCTATCTTCCATACATCATATACTTCTTAAGCCGTTCCTCCATCATATTATGCTCTTTAAGAGCATTTTCAAGCAGTTTAAGGGCTTTTTCTTCTCTCTCGCATATAGTCATTACCCCGGAAGCCCTCCTTACCGCATTTTGCCCGAAACGCTTCCGTAGCTTGTCCATTGCCAGATAGAGGCTTACCTTTTCGGGAGTATCATCGAACATATCAAGTTGCTGAACACCTCTCACCATATGACTGAACCTCACTCCAATGAGTCTGATAAGCATGCGCCTCTGATACAACCTGCCAAAGAGCTCTTTGGTAATATCTGCAAGAACATGGTCAAATGATGTATATGGGATCCGTTTCTGCAGAGTGTGTGTATCGAAGTTTGAATATCTTATTTTCACTGTAACGCATGAAGTGAGCTTTTCCTGCTTTCTCAGCTCGAACGCAATCTTTTCAACCATGCTTACCAGCAGTTGATTAAGCCTGGTCAGGTCGGTGGTATCTTTTTCGAAGGTGTGTTCAGTACTTATGGATTTCTGCTCCGAATAGCTTATGACGGGAGTAGAGTCTATTCCGTTGGCTCTTTTCCATATTTCAATACCGTTTTTTCCCATCAGTTTTTCAAGCATTTCTACCGGAATATTCCTCAGGGTATAAATTGTTGCAATACCCATTGAGCGGAGTATCTGGTAGGTCTTCCGGCCTATCATGGGTATTTTTCTTATCGACAGGGGATCGAGGAATGGAAGCACTATCCCTTTTGGTACCTCTATTTCCCCGTTTGGTTTTGCTTCGCCGGTTGCAATCTTTGATACCGTTTTATTGACTGAAAGTCCGATTGATATTGGCAGGCCGGTCTCTTTAATTATATACTGCCTCAGTTCATGCGACCATTTGTAACATCCATAGAAACGGTCCATTCCGGTAAGGTCGATGTAGTGCTCATCAACAGATGCTTTCTCATATAGCGGCGCTCTTTCTGAAATTATACCTGTAACTATGTTTGAATAGTTGCTGTAAAGCTCCATGTCGCCTCTGATAACGATCGCATCGGGACACATATTCCTGGCAAGTTTCATAGGCATCGCTGAACTGACGCCATACTTCCGTGCCTCATAACTGCAGCTCGATACCACTCCGCGGTCCGACATTCCGCCTATTATTACCGGCTTACCATTCAGGCGGCTGTTCTTAAGCCTCTCTACCGATACAAAAAATGTATCGAGGTCGAGATGCAGTACAGATCTGTCTATGTTGCCGGATAAAATCATTAGAATGATTATTGAATAGTTAATTATTAATTAGATCGTTTGTCCTTCTTCATTTGTTTTTGCCCCTGAATCGCCCCAAATATTACTGCCTTTTTTGCCCCCCGGCCCCCCTGAAGGGGGGTAAAATCTCTGGTTATAATGTAATTCAGGAAATACCTGAGTATTATTCCCCCTTTAGGGGGATGTCCCGCGTCAGCGGGACAGGGGGCATTACAATCAAAAAACAGCTCCCCGGTCAGGTAATCCACCGTTTTAGCGGGAGTGTGCTCATATGCAATGAAGGGCTTTGACCCTTAATGTATTCTTCGTACATAATAAAAAATATATCATAACTCTTGCATATATAACAATTAAGTTTTACTTTTGATTAAAAACTAATCAATTTTATGATTACAATATAACCAATTTTCATTATGTACTTCGCATCAAACATTAAATTTTTAAGAAAAAGGAGGGGCAGGACACAGGATGATGTGGCTTTTGCCCTTAACCTGAAACGTTCGACCCTCAGCGGTTATGAGAACGGTGTGGCCCAGCCCGGAATTGAAATACTGATCTCCTTTTCAGGCTATTTTAACATAGCTATCGATACTATCCTTAAGCTTGATATATCCCGGTTGTCGGAAAGTCAGCTTGGAGAACTAGAGAGAGGATATGATGCATATGTAAAAGGAAGTAATCTCAGGGTATTGACAACAACCGTCAATTCAGAAAACCGTGAGAACATTGAACTGGTACACGAGAAGGCGAAAGCAGGTTATACAACCGGATATGCCGATCCGGAATATATCGGTGAACTTCCCGTGTTTACACTGCCATTTCTTTCCGACAAGAAAAAATACAGGACTTTCCAGTTGAAAGGCGATTCCATGCTCCCTATCCCTGACGGTTCATGGGTGACGGGAGAGTACCTGCAGGACTGGATGAATATTATCAGCGGGAAAGCATATGTGGTTTTTACCCTCGACGACGGAATTGTATTTAAGGTTGTTGAGAACAATCTGAGAACTGACGGTAAGCTGGTACTCTATTCACTGAATCCTATTTATGAGCCCTACGAGGTACATGTTAATGAGGTTAAGGAGATATGGAAATTTGTTAATTATATAAGCAGTGAACTGCCTGATCCTGTTTTGCCGGAAAAACAACTATTACAGGCAGTGGCAGGAATGAAACATGATCTTGAGAGAATAAAGGCAAAGCTGGGGAATGATATATCTGATATCAGCGAAGAGAAGTAGGCAATACCTGCCATGCTCCATTCCTGAATTCTATAGGAATTTCACGAATGTTTCCAAGCTCTTCTAACTTAATCATTAGATGATGTAACGATTGTAAATGGCTTAAATTCTTTTGTTTATTTACTATAGATGACGTCATTATTATAAATGCTCCAGGTTCAATAAAATTTCTTAATGCCGGCGATTCGCATATCACTGGTGTCCCCGGAGCAATTTTTTCCATTATTTCATTAAAAACATCAGGAAGCTGATCATCCCATACTTTTGCAAAATATACTTTCTCAGCACCTGCGAGCAACATGCGCGCAGTATCCTTTGAAGTGTTCCGGCTGGTCTCCTCATATATTGAGTACCCTTTTTTTTCAGATATGGAAATCAGTCCGGCAGTGGTCTCATGAAAATGAGGACTGATCTTTATTGCAGTTATTTTAAGTAACGGAAATTGCTCAATTATCCTGCAGGCAACTGATGTCTTGCCTGCATTTGTTCCTGTTCCGGCAATGAGTAAAAGGTTTGGTATTTTCATAGAACTGTAAAGTACACTATAGTTTAATTAAATAATTTGAGTACTGGGAATCATTAATAAACAATCATTTTGGGCTAAAGCCCGATTATCAGGACGACTTGCTTAACCCCGGACTTAAGTCCGGGGTTATTGATAATAAGTAGATTATGGACTTTAGTCCATAACTTGTACTAATTATCAATGTCTCCAATACAGCCCCATCATAATTATTGAAGTTTTATTAATCAAAACCGATAATCATATTAAAAAAAACTCTGAGCTTCTCAGAATATCCTTCGTGAACCTCACTCTAATTAAAAACTTACTTAGAGTTACACGGGGATGACTCAGATACTCAGAGTTAAAGAAAAGAATTCTACAATCTGGTAAAAATTATTCTTTTGTTAAGGCCAGTATCATTTGAATGATCTTCTCGTTTTCAGATTCCGGAATCTTTCCGGCAAATAAAGCTCTGCAAATACGGTTCTTATCGAGTATTACAACAGTATAACTGTCCTTAGGCAAGCCCCACAGATTCTGAAGTTTGGCATCATAATCAAACAGTATGGTAGTTCCGAATTTCTTTGCCTTCTTACCGGCTATCATACGAATCAGGCTATTTGGTTTCCATGTTGATTTACAGTCAACAATACCGAAGCCTTTAAAACTGTCCCTGCTTATCCTCTTATCAACATCAACTGCTTTGTTAACTGCTTCATTGAACGGTTCATTCAATTCTGATTCATCAGGATCGACATAGTTTAACTGGATCACTTTCCCGGCCCATGAATCCATTGTAAATTCTTTTTTATCAGCATCGGTAAACATCCAGTCGGGAGCTTTCATGCCTACAGCCAGTTTGACATTCTGCTGACTGAAAATTACAGGTAGAGCAAATAAACTGAAAACGAGTGTGATGATCATTTTTTTCATAAATCGTCTTTTTAAATTTATTGCGAAATATATGAATTTTTTATCATTAATTTATTTTTGAGGTTTATATCATATATCCCGTCAATCATATTACTTTTGCGGTCTAAATAATATGTATGCAATTAATAAGAAATATAGCGATCATTGCACATGTGGATCATGGTAAAACAACTCTGGTTGACCGCATTATACAGGAATGCCAGGTTCTTGACCAGAGGAAGGAAGCAGGTGATCTTATTCTTGACAGTAACGATCTTGAGCGGGAAAGAGGGATTACTATACTCTCAAAAAACGTCTCGGCGAATTATAAAGGCGTTAAAATTAATATTATCGATACCCCGGGTCACGCTGATTTTGGCGGTGAAGTCGAAAGAGTTCTTAAGATGGCAGACGGCGTTTTGTTGCTTGTTGACGCTCTTGAAGGACCTATGCCACAGACAAGGTTTGTGCTTGGCAAAGCCATTGCCCTGGGATTGAAACCTATTGTAGTTGTTAATAAAGTGGATAAAGATAACTGCAGACCTGATGAAGTCCAGCAGGATATCTTTGAACTGATGTTTAACCTTGACGCTTCTGACGATCAGCTTGATTTTGCAACAGTATTCGGATCTTCAAAATTTGGATGGATGAGCGGAGACTGGAAAAAACCGGCGACTGATATAAAATACCTTCTCGACACAATTTTAAAAGAAATTCCTGAGCCTCCTTATATCTCAGGAACAGCTCAGATGCAGGTTGCTTCACTTGATTTTTCAAGTTATGTGGGGAGAATAGCAATAGGTCGGGTATTTCGTGGCGATATTAAGACTGGTGTTGATTATACCCTATGCAAAAGGGATGGTAAAGTTAAAAAAGTAAGAGTCAAAGAGTTATATGTTTTTGAAGGACTTGGAAGAGTAAAAACTGATAGCGTCAGATGCGGCGATCTGTGTGCTGTTATCGGACTCGAGGATTTTGAGATAGGAGATACGCTGGCAGATCTGCTTGCCCCTGAAGCATTACAAAGGATCGAGGTTGATGAACCTACGATGAGTATGGTATTTACAATTAATAATTCTCCCCTTTTTGGCAAGGAAGGAAAGTATGTTACCTCACGTCACCTCAGAACACGGTTAATGCGGGAAACTGAAAAAAATCTTGCACTGAAGGTTGAAGAAACAAATTCTGAAGATACTTTCAATGTTTTTGGCCGCGGTATTTTGCACCTGTCGATTCTTATTGAAACTATGAGGCGGGAAGGATATGAATTCCAGGTGGGAAAACCAAAGGTCATTCTTAAAGATATAGATGGGGTTAAATCGGAACCTTATGAAACTCTGTCAATTGATGTGCCTCCCGACTTTTCTGGAAAAGCTATCGAACTGGTTACACAAAGAAAAGGTGAAATGATAGTTATTGAACCGAAAGGCGACCTGATCCACCTGGAGTTCGATATACCGTCACGGGGACTGATAGGGTTAAGGAACAACATGCTGACAGCTACATCAGGTGAGGCTGTGATGCATCACAGGTTCAGGGCATATGATAAGTATAAAGGAGATGATCTTTTACCAAAGCAAAATGGTTCACTGATCTCGCTCGATATGGGAATGGCAACCGGTCATGCAATCGACAGGTTACAGGACAGGGGCCGGTTCTACATTGATCCGGGAGAACAGGTCTATAAAGGCCAGGTTATAGGAGAATATACCCGCCTTGGTGATCTTGAAGTTAATATTGTTAAAGGGAAAAAACTTACAAATATGAGGGCATCAGGGTCAGATGAGAGCCTTAGAATAGCTCCCAAACTGAAATTCTCTCTTGAGGAATCGATGGAACAGATCAAGGATGACGAATATCTTGAGGTAACTCCCCTTAGTCTGAGAATCAGAAAAACACCTTCATATAAATTCAGCTGAATCATCTTTTATTAACTTTAATATATGCCGGGTTATTTTCGGTCAGAAGGGGTCAGCGCAAAAGTTAATAAATTTTAAATTTGAATGGATGAATAAGAAAATTCTATTTTTGACAGTAATTGCAATTGCAATTATGTCAGCAACTTACGGACAGGATATTGATTATTCCAGGTTTGGAATCGAGACAAAAGACAGCCACATTCCACAAGGTTTGAAAGTAGGGGATAAAGCACCTGATTTTATCGGGTATGATCAGACCGGCAAGCAGGTTGAACTGAAAAAAATACTGGAAACCGGACCTGTTGTACTGTTTTTCTACAGAGGAAAATGGTGTCCGGTGTGCAGCAGATATCTGAATGATTACCAGGATTCAATAAATATTATAACTGATCAGGGTTTTAATGTTGTCGCAATAACTCCCGAATCTATTGAAAATGTTGAGCAGACAGTAAAAGTTCATAAATTGACATTTAAGGTCATTTATGATTGTCAGGAACAAATTATGAAGGATTATGATGTTATGTTCAATGTCACCAAAGCTTACCAGGATAAGATTCTCAGCAGCCTTTCTACCGACATTGCCAAAAATAACGGGAGAGATGAAGCACATCTGCCGGTTCCTGCAACATATATTATTAACAGAAGTGGAATAATTGTCGCTGTTCAGTTTAATCCTGACTATCATATAAGGGCATCTGTAAAATGGATGCTTCAAAACCTTGGAAAGGCACTATAGACGATTCCGGTTACAGTCAGATTATTTAAGGTTTGGAGAAATAAACTAAGTTAATACTCCTCCGCAGAAAATAAGCTGATAGATAATTACATGTAGTCGTTAAGATAATCATTAAGGGGTTTCATGGCTTTTACTACATTCATTACATGATCAAAGTACCTGTCACTCAGTACCATCTCATCACTGACTTCATTTACGACCAGGTAACTTTTATATCTTAATAGATCGATGTTGGGATGATCCGAAGAATAACCCTTTGGAGAGGTCTTTAGTTTTTCGCCATCAATTTTCCCGAAATATTTAATAAAATCTTTTGAATTAATGATCTTAATAAATTTCTCCGGTTCTTCACTGATCTTTTCCCTGATTGCCGAAAGCCATGTTGCAGGGGGCATATAAGCACCACCTGCTATGATGCTTTGGGCAGGCTCAACATGAATATAGTAGCCGGCAAATTTATCTCCATTCCTTTTTCCTCCTCTTACAATAAATGCTCCTAAATGTGATTTGTACGGCGATTTATCATTTGAGAAACGTATATCCCGGTTTATCCGATATACACAGCTCTTAACTTCAAGACCTTTCATAATGGGCTCAAAATCAATAATTTTGTTAATAATTTCCTGCACAAATGATTCAAAATTATCTTTAGCTTCAATGTATCGTGATTTATTTTTGATAAACCAGTCACGGTTGTTGTTATATTTTAATGAATTCAGGAAATCCAGTGTCGATTTTTTAATTGGTTCCATAAAGCAATATTTTATCTAAATTTTGAATTACAAAAATTAATGAAAATCCGGCATAAAACAATATGTGCAACTGTAAAACAGTTATTCTGTTTATTAAAAACAAAAGTATTTAAAACCGCCTGCCATTTTGCTTTAATTACAACAACTACTGCCATCTCATTGTTTATATCTTTGTCTCTCAAATTTAATTAGTGATATTAATGGCTGAAGTTCCTAAAAAGAAGATTACTCTGGAAGGTTTAAGAAACGCATTTAAACTTTATAGTTATATAAAACCTTACAGAGTAGAATATGCCTGGGGTATGTTTTTTCTCATGGGTTCAAGTATTGCCAGTCTGGCTTTTCCAAAGTTACTGGGCGAGCTTGTTAATTCCGGAAACAGCGGGAATCTGTCGCACGACCTGAACAGAATTGCCTTTTTGCTGATCATAACACTGCTGGTACAGGCAACATTTTCCTATTTCAGGGTGGTTCTGTTTGTTAATGTAACTGAAAAAACACTCGCCTTTTTAAGACAAACAACATATAATCATCTGATTAAGCTTCCTTTGAGATTTTTTGAAAAACACAGGGTAGGGGAACTGAATAGTCGTATCTCTTCTGATATTTCCTTGCTTCAGGAAACACTGACATCAACTTTAGCCGAGTTTCTGCGACAAATTATAATAATTACCGGAGGCATTACATTGCTTGCCATAACTTCCTGGAAATTAACTCTTTTTATGTTGGCAATATTGCCGGGAATGATGCTTCTGGCTGTTTTTTTCGGACGGTTTATCCGGAAATATTCTAAACAGGTACAGGGAGAAGTGGCAAAATCAAATACAATTGTGGAAGAGACACTTCAGGGGATTCAGATTGTTAAGACTTACACAAATGAATTCCTTGAGATGAAACGGTTTCGCAACAGGACATCTGAGATTGCAAGGATTGGAATGAAAGGGGGAAAATACAGGGGAGCATTTTCCGCGTTTATGATTTTCGGACTCTTTGGCGCAATGGTAGCCGTTATATGGAGAGGTTCTGTTCTGATGTCATCAGGTGTGATAGATGCGGGTCAGTTGTTTTCATTTGTTATTTATTCAGGCTTTGTTGGTGGTACTATAGGCGGGCTTGCAAATGTTTTCACTCAGATACAGAAGTTCATTGGTGCAACGGAGGAACTTTTTGAACTTTTCAGCGAAAGCGAGGAGAACCTGACAGAGTTAAAAATGGTCGGGGATGAAGAGATGCTCAGAGGTAAGATAACTTTTAAAAACCTGAGCTTCAGATATCCTTCAAGACCGGATGAAACAGTTCTGAACAATATCAGTTTAACGATTTCTGAAAACCAGATGGTTGCTCTGGTTGGGTCCAGCGGTGCGGGCAAATCGACAATTGCGGCTCTTCTGCTAAGGTTATATGAGCCAACCGATGGTGATATTGTTTTCGATGATATGAACAGCCGCAATTTTTCACTTACTTCATTGCGTAGCCAGATAGCCCTGGTTCCCCAGGATGTATTTCTTTTCGGTGGATCTGTACGGGAAAATATTTCTTATGGTAAACCGGATGCCTCCGATGATGAGATAAAAGATGCTGCCGGCAAAGCCAATGCGCTTGAATTCATTGACAGGTTTCCGGAAGGACTTGATACCATAGTCGGTGAACGGGGGACCCAGCTCTCGGGAGGACAGCGTCAGCGGATTGCCATAGCGAGAGCAGTTCTTAAGAATCCGCGTATCCTTATACTTGATGAAGCAACATCATCCCTCGATTCTGAATCGGAACGTCTTGTTCAGGATGCACTCGAAAAATTGATGGTTGGACGTACTTCAATTGTAATAGCACACAGATTATCAACAATTAGAAAAGCTGATCAGATCTTTGTACTTGATGACGGAAGTATTGTAGAAAAAGGAACTCATGAAGAATTAATGCAGCTGGATGGTGGTATCTATCGGAATTTAAGCTTGTTACAGTTTGCCGGATAGAGGAAATAGTAGGGTGTATTCTCAGCTCTTCTTTCGGATATCAAATGCCATTAAAACATTCCCATGACGTTGGTAGAGAATTCCATTACTGATTACCGGATGTGCAAAATGCTGGAATGTTCCCCTTTTAATTTTAAAGGAACTGATCATTTTCATCTTGCCCTCGTTAAAGCTTAAGAGCACCATATCGCCTTTCTGTGTATAATAATACAGCATGTTGTCTGCCATAATTAATGCACCACTGCCAATTCTAAGAGAATCCGTCAACTCACCTGATATAACATTCATCGACTGTATTTCTGTTTTGGCAGTACCTCCGCCGTAGAGATAATTTCCGATCTTAACTATGCCTCCCATAAAACTATCAAACCTCTGATTACGCCACACTTCAGTTATCTTAGTTCCATTTTCAGAAAGATCAAGTCTTACACCACAGTTGCCGTCTCCGGCTGAATAATATATCGAACCATTATCATAGAGCACTGTGTTGCTGTGTGTATCACCATTTCCGGGAGTTCGTTTATCCATCGGAAAGTTATCCTGTTCATGTGACCATAATAATTTACCGGTTGAAGAATCGAACCCCATTAAATGATATCCAGAGAAGGTGACAATAATTTTCCTGCCGGGAAGTTCAATCAGCTTCGGAGAGTTATAACCTGATCTTTCCCCGAATCCTTTATTCGTCCATATTAATTCACCTGTATAACGATTTAATGCTACAACATTATGGGTTTTTCCCCCGGGAGTCCAGAATATATTGTTTCCCTCAATGAGTGGCGATTCCGAATGACCATGCAGCGGCAGTACTCCCTGGAAGTCAGCCACCAGATCTTTCGACCATACCATTTTTCCGTTATCTCTTCGTAAGCAATAAAGGTTGCCCATACCGGAACCTGCATATATCAGATCATCAGTAATAGTGGGAGTGGACCTGGATCCCGGGCTTGATTTCATCCACTCCCTACCTAAGGTAGTCTGCCACAGTTTTTTACCTTCTAAAGTAAAACAAAAAAGAATTGCCATAGAATCAACTTCACCGGTTATAAATAATTGCTTCCCGGCAATTACAGGGGAACCGAATCCTTCTCCTACATTATCTATTGCCCATACCTCTTTGGGACCGTTAACAGGCCATTCTTTCAGTAAATTTGATTCCATGTAGATTCCTGTACGGTCCTGACCCCGCCATTCAGATATTTTTGTTTTTTCAGTTGAGGATGTCAATATTGAGAAGATGGCAAAATAAATAGTGATATTATTCATTATTTTCATGTTTATTAAGGTCTTGACAGAGGACTCAATGAAAATTCAATTTAAGTGAGATTAATTCCGGACAAACTGAACGATGATACTTAACTGCACATATTAATATGCCGGAAAAGGTTTATTAATATTTCAGGCTAAAAGAAATACCGGCAATTATGATAGTGTCGAGGCATAATTGCCGGTAAATCATCAGGAACACAATAATTTCCCTTTAATATCCTATGGATACATGATTATACCACCGGTGATAAGCAGATCAGTAATATAATAAACTTTGCATATGAATTTCAGTCATTACAACAGGATCATTAGCAGGCTGAATTTATAATATTCTGAAAGATACAAATCCGGATGTGAACCTATTGCTTATCGTAAACCATTGTTTCTGCCATATCGCCAAAGGAAGATGCACTGCTGGATTCAATAACCAGGTTAGCTCCGTCAATTTTATATATTTCGGTGGTAACCATTTCACCATCATTAATAGGAATTTTTGAGATGATTTTTAATGATTTTTTATCATCAGACCAGACTGCAGTTGATTTTTTTTGAGAATCCTGCCAACCAGTATTGATGCATTCTTTACCGTCAAGAGTAAATTTGTCCTTGGTGATGAAATCCTGATCCTGAAAACTGGAATGTCTTTCCGAATTCAGTTCATTTCCATTCTGTACAAGAATAATCTCCTTTGGAGCCATGCTGAACTGGTCGTTCACTTTACTTTTTGAACTGTTCAGTTTCCAGGTTCCTGAAAAATTAACAGTCTGGGCTGATACAAACGATGAAAGCAGAATGAATGCTGCTAAAAGAAAGCTAATCTTTTTCATAATAAATAGTATTAAATTACAATAATGTTAAATGTCGGGCAATAAATTTATGAAATTTATGTAGTATAAAAAATTATGTTCGGATAAAACAGGTCTGAAGGTAATTGTTTTCCCGAATTGATGAAAACCTGAAATGCATATTTGATAAATTGATTAGTATATGAGTTTTTCGTTAAATATTGTAAATTTGTTTTTCCCTGACTTAAAAGTCCATGCAGTTATATTCTCAATTCAAATTTTAAAATCAGTTCATGAACAGATCTATGAATAAATGTTTTTTTTATTTTGCTTCAATAATAATACTTTCGATCACTATGCTATCGTGCCAGTCTGCAGATTCTGTTAAAACCGGATCAGATAAAATAAGACCTCTTAAGGATACTGTCGGATTCGCTCAGTACCCATGGCAGATGGATAGTCTTATGGCAAGAATGGACCGTACCGGATGGGAAAACCATTCCGGAATTCCATGGAAACTTGCAATCTGTCCTCATGATGATTATACATATGTCGGATCTTTGTACCCGGAATTACTAAGTAATATAAAGGCTTCTAATCTGTTCCTGATTGGTGTGGCACATAAATCAGCTCAGATGGGAATTGAGGATACGATGGTTTTTGATAGCTTTTCTTCCTGGAGAGGTCCATGGAAAAATGTGCCTGTTTCTCCGGTTAGGGAAGAGGTATATAATCTTCTTGCCGGAAAATTTGCAATGGTGAATGATACTCTTCATAAGACAGAACATTCTATTGAATCCATGATTCCTTTTCTGCAGTATTTCAACCGTAACATATCGATAGTTCCGATCCTTGTACCGGCAATGAGTACCGACAGGATGCTGGAGTGCGGAAAAGCACTTGCTGATGCCATTAATATAATTGCACTGAAACATAAATGGGAGTGGGGTACCGATTATGCTATAATCGTTACAACTGACGCAGTTCATTATGGAAATGAGGACTGGGGCGGTGTAGACAGAGCCTATTATGGCTGCGATGAAAAGGGGAACTCTTTGGCCATGGAACATGAATCTGAAATTATTGAAAATTGTCTCAGAGGCGAAATAAAGCCTGAAAAGATAAGATTGTTCAGCGGGTATACCTTAAACAATGATAATTTTCGCGAATATAAATGGACATGGTGCGGAAGATATAGTGTACCTGTTACACTTTATACTTCTTACTTCCTGAGCGGATCGAAAACATTAACAGGTGAACTGATAGGGTATTCCACCAGTATTACAAGCCGCCATATTCCTGTAGATGATATCATGATGGGACGTACTGCGATAGCAACTGATTGTCACTGGGTTGGATATGCTGCACTGGGCTACAGGTGATAAGCATAATTCCCCTGATCCCTGATCCCTGATCCCTGATCCCTGATCCCTGATCCCTGATTCCTGATTTCTGACCAATTGCTACTGATAATTTAAAATTAATTATGATCTTTAAACGACTCATAATAATTTTTAATTAATGTATTATAATAATTCAAGATGACCAAAAAAAGGATATTATACGGTGTTCTGATCTTAATCGGAGCAGTCATTATCAGCGTGGCTTTCTATATTAACAGTCTGCTTCCGATTATAACCGGCTATGCCGCCAAGAATCTCTGCTCAGATGTTTTTATATCATCAAGGAACCCTGATAGTGTCGAAGTTCTTGACTTGAATTTCTCATTTATTAAATACACAAAAAACAGTGTGGACTTAATTGACAGCAGTGTTATAAGCCGTTTTTTATGGGGACATTCAAAAGCTGTTTACAGAAGGGGGTTCGGAGTTACACTCTTGAGAGATCTTACTGAAAAGAAGCTTAGTACGACTAAATACCCTTCAGGTGTTAATCCAGGATATCTGCAGGACACTATCCAATGGCCATTAGGGAATGTTTTATCAGGCAGGGTTACCGGGATTGATCTCAGTAAACTCGGCGATATAACGAAAAAGGTGATAACAGATAATGCTTACAATGGTGATGTATTTGCCTTTATGGTCCTTCATAAAGGTGTACCTGTTGCAGAGGCATATAAACCACAATTCACTCAGAATACAAGGTTTCTGAGCTGGTCAATGGCAAAAAGCTTTACTAATGCCCTTGTCGGAGTTCTCGTTGAAAAAGGGCAAATGGATGTTTCTAAACCCACGGGAATTGACGAATGGAAAGGAGATGACAGGAATAAAATTACACTTAATGATCTGTTACAGATGCAGAGTGGGTTAAGATGGAATGAGGATTATGGCAACAGATCTGATGTTACGGTAATGCTTCATTGTGAAAGTGATATGAGCCGTTATGCCTATGATCAGCCACTTGAGCATAAACCCGGTTCATTCTGGAGCTATTCATCAGGTACCGCAAATATAGTCAGTTATCTGGTACGCAGGCAATTCGCAAATGATTCATGTTATTTCTCATTTTTACACAGACAGTTCTTCAATAAAATTGGTATACCTGACGCAGTCTTTGAGGTCGATCCAAGCGGTACAATTGTCGGGTCTTCATATCTTTATGCAACAGCCCGCGACTATGCACGCTTTGCTTTATTGTATCAGAATGACGGCGAATTTAACGGGGAAAGGATCCTGCCCGAAGGATGGGTGAAATATACAACATCACCGGCTTCTGCCAGCAATGGAGAATACGGCGCGTTTTTCTGGCTGAACAGGGCAAAGAAATATCCGTCAGCCCCTGCTGATATGTATAGCTGTGAAGGTCATGACGGTCAATATATCTTTATTTTGCCGGACCAGGAATTAATAGTAGTAGTATTAGGCTATTCTCCCAGATCAAAAGGGGGCATTGATTGTGACAGACTACTAAAAGATATTATTAATACATTGTAAGTACTTCATTAACAGCAATAAAACCACAAAATACCAGTTCTGCTAAAAATATGACAGATAGTGAAGGATTAAAGAGGGAAATAGGGGTGTGGGGCCTGGTTTCCAACTCAATAAATATTATAATCGGAGCAGGAATATTCATCCTTCCCGTAATAGTTGCCGAAAAACTTGGAAATTATAGTATATGGGCTTACATGGTATGCGGAGTCCTTATGATTTTTATTATGCTTTGTTTTGCGGAAATCGGTACAATGATTACCAGGACAGGCGGTGCTTACAGCTACATAGAGACTGTTTTCGGAAAGTATGCAGGCTTTCTTACCACCAATATTTTTATTTTCGGTGCCGCTGTAATGGCAAATGCAGCAGTAGCAAACGGCCTTGCTGATACACTTGCATATATTATACCTGTATTTCAGGTCCATTGGATCAGGATTATATTTTTTGCAGCAATGTTCGGAGGTCTGGCATTTTTTAATATTATGGGAGTTAGAATGGCTATTATGATTGTCAAGTTCAACACTATAGTCAAACTTGTGCCTTTGTTAATGATTGCACTATTCGGCTGGTTTTTTATGGCACCGTCAGCTGTTCCTGTTTCAGCTGTCAACTCTTCGAAAGATTTTGGCGAGATTTCGCTTATTCTTCTATTTGCCTTTGTAGGTGCAGAAACGGCACTAAATGTAAGCGGTGAGATAAAAAAACCTGAGAAAACCATTCCAAAAGGAATAATGATAAGCATGTTAATTGTTGTGGTTTTATATATTCTCATTCAGGTAACAGTTCAGGGTATTCTTGGAAACTCAATATCAGAATTTCGCAATGCACCTCTTGCTGAAGCCGGCAAAAGGATGTTCGGACCAGTTGGAGCATCTATTGTATTGACAGGCGCTCTGTTCTCAATGTTTGGAAATATCAGCGGTATGGTGCTGAATATGCCAAGAATTCTATTTGCTGCTTCACGAGATAAAGTACTTAAGCCACAGGCACTTGCAAATGTACATATAAGGTTTAAGACACCTCATGTATCCATTATTGTATATGCATCACTTGGTTTTCTGTTTGCCTCAGTTGGAGAATTCAGGCAGCTTGCCATGCTTTCAAGTGCCTCATATTTATTAATTTATCTCGGTGTAATACTAGCATTGATACGGTACCGGATGAAAAAGTCCGGAGAACAACTGACCTACAGGGTTCCGGGAGGGTATGTTATTCCTGTAATAAGCATTCTGACAATAATATGGGTGTTATCGAATCTTCCTTTGAGGGAGCTCAGAGCAATGTTGGTATTTATCCTGATTCTTACAGTTATATATCTGGCATTTAAATATTTAGCAAAGAAGAAAATTGATGCGGGCCATCCACCGCAACCCTGATACCAAATGCTGTTTACCTTTACAACTTCCTCGACTGCTTTTAATACGTATTAATAGCAGTTGCTATCAAAATATATTTATTATTTTTTATTCTGGCTATAACTCAATAAAAATTCTATTTGACATAATATTATTGAATATCTTTATTCAACAGGGTAGGGGCGCTTATTTCTCTATGGCCGGATAAATACGGCATTTAATGCGCCATGCATTATAGCAGCGTCGACATCTGCACCGGTCCAGTATTTGATGCCGATAACACCCTGATTTACCAACATCTGTAACCCGTTTATCGTTTTACAGCCCCTGGCGACTGAAGTTTGAAGCAAATGTGTCTGAGGCGGATTGGGAATAACATCAGCGACAACCATATTATGTTTAATGCTGTCAAAATCTATGTTCAATTTCTCATCCACATTTGGGAAAAGCCCTACACTTGTGGCATTGATAACAATATCCGTCGCCGGCTCAATGGCATAATTCTTTGTCCATGGGTGATAAACAGCCTTTGCTGAGGTGTTTGCATTTAACAAATCAACAACAATACCGGCACGTTCTCCGGTGCGGTTCACAATAGTTATTTTTGCAGCTCCGGCCAGCGCCAGTTCAACAGCTATTGCCCGGGCGGCACCGCCTGCTCCGAATAAGGTAATATTTTTAGCGACAGGAACAATTACTTCTCTTATTGCCTGCATAAAACCTTTGCCATCAGTATTTTCACCAATCCATCTGGTGCCCCGTTTAACAACTGTGTTAACGGCACCTATTAATTGTGCCGATTCGCCAAGTTCATCGAGGTATTTAATAATTGCAATTTTATGAGGTATAGAACAGTTAAAGCCTGTCCAACCCATTGCCTTTGCACCATTTACTGCTGCTTCCAGATTCTCGGGACTCACTTCGCAGTTGATATATCGGAAATGTAATCCGTGATGCTGATAGGCAGCTTCAGCCATTACCACAGTAGGGTTTTCAGCAGCAGGTTGTGCAAAACAACCTGTCAACTGTGGTAAAAAGCCAGCCGAAACACTAAAAGTCATTTTATTATTCATTTTGTTTTTGATTTCCAGAAATTTATCAGTTTAATTTTGTCTTTCAGGTAAAGTGAAATTAAGCAAAATAAAAAAATAATCAAAGTCTGAAGCAGCTCGCATCACCTGGAATCCGCAAATTGCGTTGATCAACCCTGGTCTTTTCTGTAACGTTAGCAACCTGAGAAACAACGTATTAAAATACATATTAAACTACGTTGATAATTAAGTTAAAGGCTGTAACAAACATATATACAGGTAGATATAGCTACATTAGTTAAAAGCATGATATTGATGTTATATTGAAGAAGACTTTCCATAACTAAAAGAAACATAAGATAAAAATTAGTGAGGATTTCTATTTGACATAATATTATGGATTATTTATAATTAAAGGGTAGGGGCCGGATTTTTTTTACTTTTTATAGAATTGCCAAGAACAACGTTACAACTATATATGTTTTTTCGCCTCTGAAGCCTATACAGCCTATACAGCCTCTACAGCTTTATTAGTGACCAGATATATTGACCGACAAAAATTTTTCGATTATAAGAGTTTAAACTCTTTAGTAATTAAATCTTTTACATTTCAACTCTTTTCAACTCTTCAACATTTCAACATTTCAACATCATTTTTTTGACGCAACATACAACCAGGATCAAAATAATTGATTCTCGTTTAGTTTAAACACTTCAACACTTCAACTTTTCAACTCTTCAACTTCTTCAAGACCTGCATGACTGCAAGACTTCTATTTGATATAATATTCAATTATAGCTGCAAAAAAGGGATAAAAGCGTTGGAGCAAACTGCATCTCCATGAATCCGCAAATTGCGTTGACATAAAATCGTTACCGATATAGGACTCAGCTGTGCTTCGTCGCTATATCTGATTTTATGTCAACCAGCAAGCTGGCCGCAAATTCCCTAGGAAAGCCTATAATTAATATTATGTAAAATAGAAAATATTAAACATGAATTTTCAGGTACATATTAATACAGCTTCTTACCTATCCTCAGGTCTGATAAATAAAAAAAGGGATGTTTTGCATCCCTTTTTATTATGTTGAACACTTTTTTATTTTTTCTCAATAGCATCTAGTTTTGCCTTGATTTCGTTATATTTATCAGTCTGCTTAAGTCTGTAATACAGTTCTTTAAGCTGTTGCATTGCATAAATATCGTCTGGTTTTAATTCATGAGCTTTTTCCATATAAGGAAGTGCTTTTGCATAAATACTATTTACCTGTTCAATTGCAGCATTATACTTATTTACATCCATAATATCATTGGCTTTATTGAACATTTCTGCAGCTTTATTAATATATGCAGCAGCCAGACCATACTGAGTATCATATACATCGGGCTTGAGCTCGATTGATTTGGTAAGCTCGGTTATAGCTTCATCATACTTGTTCTCATTTAAATATATAATACCTGCCGCAAAGAAAAGGCTGTAATTATTCGGATCAGACTCCTTCGCAATCTTTATGTATTTTAAAGCCTCATCATTCTTATTAGCTTTTATATATAAATCGATCAACTGCAAAGTAACATTTTTATCATCTGGAAATTTAGTAGTCAGGCCGGTTAGTACATTTTCAGCTTTGGCAGTATCCCCCAGATTTAGATAGCATTCAGATAGCTGGAAATATGGGGTCACTCCAAGATATTGCATCTCGGCACATTTGTCAAAATACTTAATAGCTTCATTGTATTTGCCTGCATTAACGGCAGCCAGTCCGGCATTATAATACATTCCAGTATCGGCAACTCCTACATAGTAATCCCCTTCCGTAATCTTTATCTGCTCCTCGAATGACTTTAATGCGCCTTCGTAATTTTTGGCTTCAAATTGAGTACTTCCCTGTGAGAACAGATTGGCAGCAAGAGTGTTATATACCATCCCGGTGATGATTTTCTTCTTAACCGTACCTTTTGGATCAAGTTCCATAGCTTTTTCATAGGAAGCATATGCCTCGGCTAATGGATCAGGATAGAATGCTTTAAACTTAGGATTATCAGACTCGAAAACAGCCTGGCAGAGTTTTCCCAAAGCAAAATAGGTATTATACCAGTCTTTTGATTTTGGATTTTCTAATGCCTCATCGATTGCTTCCTTTGCTTTATCAAGATTACCCTGATCAATAAAACTCAATGCGCTGGTAACCTTGCCCTTCTGGGGCATAGCCACCAACGAAATACTTGCAACTGCTATCAACAGAAAAAACTTTTTCATGATTATTATTTTAGTTTATTTGTTTTTAAAAAATTTCCCAAATTTATAATTTTATTATTAATCATCAAATTCTTTGCCACTTTACTCAGCAATAATATTATTTTCTTTATTATCTTCATTCCCTGCAGCCTCATCTTCCTCATTCACAAGAACACAAGCCACCGAAGCAATGATATCATTTTCTCTCAGATTAATCAATCTGACTCCCTGGGTTGCTCTTCCCATTACCCTTAATGCAGATACCGGGCTTCTTAATATATTACCGAATTGGGTAATTATCATCAGATCGTGATTATCGGTAACATCCTTCAATGCAATCAGTGAACCTGTTTTTTCGGTCACATTAATAGTCTTTACACCTTTTCCACCCCTGTTTGTTATCCTGTAACCATCAATATCTGATCTCTTGCCATAACCTCTCTGAGAAACCACAAGTATATCTTTCTCCTTATTTTCAACGGTTATCATACCGATAACAAAATCACTCACCTCATCAGCAAGCCTTATTCCCCTTACACCGGAAGCTGTACGGCCCATAGGTCTGACAGAACTCTCAGGAAATCTGATTGCTCTTCCGGATTTTATGGCAAGCATAATGTGGTGCTGTCCATTCGTCATTCTTGCCTCAAGTAACTCATCTCCATCTCTTACGGTTATCGCATTTACCCCGTTTATACGTGGGCGTGAATATGCTTCAAGGGATGTCTTCTTGATAATTCCTTTTGAAGTGCAGAGTACTATGAAATTATTATTAATATAATCCGAATCATTCAGATTCTGAACATTTATAAATGCTCTGACATTATCATCAGGCTCAATATTTATCAGATTCTGCATTGCCCTTCCCTTAGATGTTCTTGATCCTTCGGGTATTGCATAAACTTTCAGCCAGTAACACTTCCCGTTTCTTGTAAAAAAGAGCATTGTATTATGCATGGTAGCAACGTACAGGTGTTCAATAAAGTCTTCATCTCTGGTTGCACCACCTTTTGCTCCTGTCCCACCCCTGTTCTGACGGCGGAACTCAGTCAATGGAGTTCTTTTTATATATCCCATATGAGAAATGGTGATTACCATTTCATCATCTGAATAGAAATCTTCAGGGTTAAACTCTTCAGCATTAGGTATAATCTCAGTGCGTCTTTTATCACCATACTTATCTTTTATTTCAATAAGTTCTTCCTTAATGATTTTCATCTGCAGTTCCTCACTTGCCAGAATACCCTTAAGGTATTCGATCAGTGCCATTATCTCTTCGTATTCAGCTCTGAGCTTTTCCTGCTCAAGACCTGTAAGTTGTCTAAGACGCATTTCTACTATCGCCCTTGACTGGATATCTGAGAGTCCAAACCGTTCCATCAGTCTTTCCCGGGCCATCTCCGGAGTCTGGGAAGACTTTATAATTGCAATTACCTCATCTATATTATCACTGGCGATAATCAGTCCTTCAAGTATATGTGCCCTTTTTTCCGCCTGATCAAGATCAAATTTTGTCCTTCTTAAAATAACCTCGTGACGGTGTTTTACGAAATAATGAATTAAATCCTTCGTATTCAATGTTTTGGGACGTCCTTTTACAAGGGCAATATTATTTACACTGAAGGAGGTCTGCAGCGATGAAAATTTGTAAAGGTTATTCAGAACGACATTAGCACTTGAATCTTTTTTAAGGATTATCACAATGCGCATCCCGTTTCTGTCAGATTCATCATTGATATATGAAATACCCTCAAGCTTCTTCTCATTTATCAGGTCAGCAATCTTCCGGATCATCTCGGCTTTATTGACCATATAGGGAATTTCATTAACAATAATACTTTCCCGTCCGGAATGGGTAAGTTCAATTTCTGTTTTTGCCCTGACTACAATCCGGCCTCTGCCTGTTTCACAGGCATCTCTTATTCCCTGTCCGCCATAGATAATACCACCTGTCGGAAAATCTGGTCCCTTCACATATTGCAAAATTTCGTCCGTGGTGATATCATTGTTATCAATATATGCTATGGTTGCGTCGATTATTTCAGAAAGATTATGAGGAGGCATATTTGTAGCCATCCCTACGGCAATCCCTGAAGCACCATTTACCAGAAGATTCGGTATCCTTGTTGGCAGAACTGAAGGTTCAGTCAGTGAATCGTCAAAGTTGGGTTGAAAATCAACCGTATCCTTATCGATATCAGCCAGGGTTTCCTCGGCTATCTTCTTGAGCCTGGCCTCAGTATATCTCATGGCAGCAGGGCTGTCACCGTCGACAGATCCAAAGTTGCCCTGACCGTCGACCAAAGGATATCTTAATGACCATTCCTGGGCCATCCTTACCATTGCTTCATAAACCGAAGAGTCGCCATGCGGGTGAAATTTTCCAAGCACCTCCCCTACTATCCTGGCAGATTTCTTATATGCCCTGTTCGAAAGAACTCCAAGTTCTGACATTCCATATAACACTCTCCTGTGAACAGGTTTTAAACCATCTCTTACATCAGGCAATGCACGTGAAACGATAACCGACATCGAATAATCGATATAGGCCGATTTCATCTCTTCCTCAATATTTACCTTGACAATTCTCTCTCTCTCTGACATAATAAGCTGTTAATTAAATAATTACAATCTAACATCCATTTCTGGGTTTCGAATTACGAAAATAGTCATAATTTGGCTAATTTTGTCTTTTATATCAGGCGAATTTTTAACATTTTTTGTTTATAAATGGGCATGATAATTGACATATAGATATTCTGCATAATTTAACTTTGAAAAGCAGTTATGCGTACCTTTGTCGGATAATATCTGACAGAATGTCGGTTTTGAATTATTAATGAAGTAAATGACAGATCAAAATATGGATTCACAATTTTCGCAAAGGGTAAAAGATATTCTGGGTTATTCCAAAGAAGAGGCTATACGGTTGGGAAACAGTCATATAAGTCCTGAGCATCTCTTTCTTGGCATTCTCAGAGATGGAGAAAGCACTGCGATAGAGATCCTGATAAACCAGGGTATTGACCTCCTGGTTCTTAAAGGATCACTGGAGAAAAGCATTAAGGTGGAAAGTCCGGTACCTGTGGCTGACCATGAGGTTATTCCGCTGCTGAGAAGCACTGAAAGGATACTCAAGCTTGTTTATCTTGAGGCAAAATCACTTAAAAGCAATACTATTGATACAGAACATTTGTTACTTGCCATTCTCAAGGATGAGAATGCTCTTGTAACCAGGTTTCTATCCGAACTGGATGTTGATTATCAGTCTGTTCGCAGGATGGTAGAGGCGGAATCACCTTCTGCCAAAGTTGACTATCCAAGGGATGAAGATGATGAGGGTCAGAGTTTTAGCGGTCCCGGTAAAGGATCCGGTTCCAATCCTTCTTCTTCAAAATCATCATCCGACACACCTGTTCTGGATAATTTCGGAATAGATCTTACCAAAGCTGCTGAAGAGGGCAGGCTCGATCCTATTGTTGGCAGGGAAAGAGAGATTGAGCGTCTGGCTCAGATATTATCAAGAAGAAAAAAGAATAATCCTGTTCTTATCGGTGATCCCGGGGTTGGGAAATCTGCTATTGCTGAAGGACTGGCTCTCAGGATTGCCAAAAGGAATGTCTCGAGAGTCCTTTTCAACAAGAGAGTGGTAGCTCTTGATCTTGCTTCAATTGTTGCAGGTACAAAATACAGGGGACAGTTTGAGGAAAGAATGAAAGCCATACTTAATGAGCTTGCAAAGAATGATAATATTATTCTTTTCATTGATGAGATACACACAATAGTTGGTGCCGGTGGTGCTACAGGTTCACTAGATGCGGCTAACATGCTTAAGCCGGCTCTTGCCCGTGGTGAAATTCAGTGTATTGGTGCAACCACTCTTGATGAATATCGTCAGCATATAGAGAAGGACGGTGCTCTCGAAAGAAGGTTCCAGAAAATAATTGTTGAACCAACCTCCATTGAAGAGACCATTCATATCCTTCATAATATAAAAGAGAGATACGAGGAACATCATAATGTTACATATACCGATGATGCTATTGAAGCTTGTGTGAAGCTGACAAACCGTTACATTTCTGACCGTCATCTTCCCGATAAGGCAATTGATGCTCTTGATGAATCAGGTTCAAGGGTCCATATCTCAAATATTGTGGTTCCGGAAAAGATACTTACACTTGAAAAGCAGCTGGAGGATACCAAGAAAGAGAAAATGATGGCAGTTAAGAATCAGAACTTTGAGAAAGCTGCAAGTTTTCGCGATCGTGAGAAAGATCTGCTTGATCTGATTGACCAGGAGAAGAAAAAGTGGGAGAAAGAGCTTGCCGTTAACAGGGAAACAGTTGATGCGGAAAAGGTTGCTGAAGTTGTTGCAATGATGACAGGTGTGCCTGTTCAGAGAATTGCCCAGACTGAAGGTACCAAACTTCTGAAAATGGGAGAAGAATTAAAAGGAAGTGTCATCGGACAAGATGAAGCCATTTTCAAAGTAGTGAAATCAATACAGCGAAACAGAGCAGGACTCAAAGATCCCAATAAACCGATAGGTACATTTATATTTCTCGGACCAACTGGTGTCGGAAAAACCCAGCTGGCAAAAGTTCTTGCTAAATTCCTATTCGATACAACCGATAATCTGGTCAGGATTGACATGAGCGAGTACATGGAGAAGTTCTCCGTTTCAAGACTTGTCGGTGCACCTCCCGGATACGTGGGTTATGAGGAAGGTGGACAGTTAACAGAGAAAGTCAGAAGAAAACCATATTCGGTAGTTCTGCTTGATGAAATAGAGAAAGCTCATCCGGATGTATTTCATATATTACTTCAGGTACTCGATGAAGGTCAGCTGACTGACAGTCTTGGTAGACGCGTTGATTTCAGGAATACCATTGTAATTCTGACATCAAATATAGGAACAAGGCAAATCGCCGAATTCGGACATGGTGTCGGTTTCGATACAAGCACAAGAAAGACCACACGCGATGAACAGACGAAAAGCATTCTTCAGAAAGCTCTTCAGAAAACATTCGCTCCGGAATTCCTGAACAGGATCGATGATGTCATAATGTTTAATTCATTAGGAAAAGAAGAGATAAATAAGATCATTGACCTTGAATTGAAAGGCCTTTATGACAGGGTTGGACAACTTGGTTATAAACTGAAAATTGCACCTGCTGCCAAGGATTACATTGCTGAAAGAGGTTTTGATGCAAATTTCGGAGCCAGACCATTGAAGCGTGCTATTCAGAAATATCTTGAAGACCCGATGGCTGAGCTTCTTATTAAAGCCACACTTCACGAAGGAGATTGCATATGTGTCTCTTTCAACAGTGAAAAATCAGAAATAAAGATTAAAGTTCAGAAGAAGAAATCTGAACTTCCTGAAAAAACAGATGATCTGCTGAGACCACTTAATTGACCTGGTAATATACCAGTCGGAATAAGTACTTTGTTTTTCTCTGTGGAACTCAGTATAACCTCTGTGGGCCTCTGTGTAAATTATTAACATATTGTTACACAGAGATTCACAGAGACTTCACAGAGTCACACTGAGAACTTTTTCGACAGCTCCCGGTATTTGCGGTTAATGGATTTCAACTTTTGACACAGCCTCTTCCTTTTTATATACAGTCCGGAAAAGTTGTGAAACATCCGGATGTAATTATTCCGGAATACCGTATAAATCAAAATCGGTGGATTGAGTTATTCTGATATTGTAAAAATTACCGGGTATCAGGTCATATACAGCGGATATAAGGACTTCCTGGTCAACATCAGGACTGTCATATTCAGTTCTTCCGATAAAAAACTCACCTTCTTTCCTGTCAATTAATACCTTAATAACATTGCCTGTCCTGGATTCGTTAAGCTCAGCTGAAATGTTTTGCTGAATTTCCATTATCTCCGCCACTCGTGCTTCTTTTATACTTTCCGGAATTTCATCTGTATACTCCCGGAAAGAATAAGTGTCTTCTTCATGAGAGTAGGCGAAGACTCCAAGTCTGTCAAACCGGAAGGCTGAAACGAAATCCTTAAGCTTGTTATAATCCCCCTCCGACTCTCCCGGATGTCCTGCAATCAGGGTCGTTCTGATCGCAGCATCAGGGAGCTCGCTCCTGATCGTGTTAAGGACATATTCCGTTTCCTGCCTGTTATGTGATCTTTTCATCAAGCCAAGCATGTTATCAGTTATATGTTGAATAGGGATATCAATATAACGGCAAATCCTGGGATTATCCTTCATAAGTTTTATAAGTTCCATTGGAAAATTCGCAGGATATAGATAATGCAGCCGGATCCATTCAAATCCTTTAATTTTTAATAATTCAGATACAAGAAAAGGCAGAGATTGCTTCCTGTAAAGATCAAGACCATAATAACTCAGATCCTGTGCTATAAGAATAAGCTCTTTGACTCCGGTTTCTGCCAGTCGGGTTGCCTCTTTAACCAGCTCTTCAACCGGACGTGAAATATATTTTCCACGGATTGCAGGTATCGCACAAAATGCACAGGATCTGTCGCAGCCTTCTGAAATTTTAAGATAAGCGTAATGTCCGGGGCCAGTAATTGTTCTGTCAGACAGGAGATCATTTCTTAAATTCAATCCTAATTCATTCAGAACTTCAGGCATATTGTTTACGCCAAAGTATTTGGTTACTTCAGGAATTTCATGTTTAAGGGCGTCCATGTATCGCTCTGAAAGACAGCCCATAACATAAAGGTTTTTTATATGACCTGATTCCCTGGCTCTGACAAATCTGAGTATAGTATCAATGCTTTCCTCCTTTGCATCCCTGATGAAACCGCATGTATTGATTATGACCGTTCTGGCCGATGTATCATCGGAATTATATATAATTTCATAACCTCCGGAACTGATCTGCTTAAGAAGTTTTTCCGAATCGACAACATTTTTTGAACAGCCCAGAGTGATAATATTGATTTTATTGGAATTCATAAAAAAATCTTATGTTAAAGTCATCAACCGCAGTGGTCGCAAAGAATTGAATTATATGAAACTGACTTTGCTCTCCTTGCGTCTTTTTTCACAGCTGTAGTTTAAGTGTCTTAGAGCTTTGCGTACCGATAGCTCCCGAAAGCTATGTTATCGGGACGGTAATTGGGGTTATAATTTAGTCACTTCGAACTAAAAAGCGAATCCACAAAATCGAACCTGTTGAATATCAGGAGGTCATCAATTTTTTCACCAATGCCAATATATTTAACCGGAATTTTAAACTGATCTGAAATACCGATTACTACTCCTCCTTTTGCCGTTCCATCAAGTTTTGTAATTGCCATTGCGGTAACATCCGTTGCAGCTGTGAATTGTTTAGCCTGTTCAAATGCATTTTGCCCGGTTGAACCATCAAGAACAAGAAGAACTTCATGTGGCGCTTCAGGAATAACTTTTTCCATTACCCTTTTGATCTTTGACAATTCACTCATAAGGTTTATTTTGTTGTGCAGCCGCCCTGCCGTATCAATGATTACGACATCTTTCTCATCGGAGACAGCAGATACGAGTGTGTCATATGCAACTGAGGCCGGGTCGGAACCCATTTTCTGCTTTATAACCGGAACTCCTGCCCTGTCTGCCCAGATCTGGAGCTGGTCAATGGCAGCCGCTCTGAAGGTGTCAGCTGCCCCGATAAGAACATTTTTTCCGGCTGATTTAAAATGATGAGCAAGCTTTGCTATTGTTGTTGTTTTTCCTGCTCCATTTACTCCGACAACCATTATAACATATGGTTTATATCTCAGCGGAGATGAGAAGTCTGTTTCCGTAATGTTCTGATTTTTTTCAAGAAGAGCGACAATCTCTTCTTTAAGTATATTGTTAAGTTCACTTGTATTCAGATACTTATCTTTAGCAACCCTGGCTTCGATCCGTTCAATAATATTAAGTGTGGTCGTCACACCAACATCCGAGGTTACAAGTACTTCCTCAAGATTATCAAGTACCTCTTCATCGACTTTCGATTTTCCCGCAACTGCCCTTGACAGCTTATGGAAAACACTCTCCTTTGTTTTTTCAAGTCCTTTATTAAGGCTCTCTTTTTTATCTTTTCCAAGAAATCCCAGCAAAGCCATCAGGTAATCGTATTTTGGAAATTAATTATAAAAAAAGCTTCCTTCTGCTAAGAAGAAAGCCACGAGTATCTAAAATAATGAATACTGTTACTTCTTTGTAAAGAAGTCTTTAATATGATCATTATGAACAATCTCTTCTTTGAACAGGTAAGCACCGGATTTATCAGACCTGGTCATTTTAATACATTTGGTGAATGCCTTTCCTGCTCCTGTCTTAAGTGCTGCAACAACTTTCTTTGCCATGATTTAAACTTTTTACTTGATTTCTCTGTGAAGTGTATGTTTTTTAAGAATAGGATTGTATTTTTTCCTTTCAAGACGGTCAGGGGTATTCTTCCTGTTTTTCGTTGTAATATACCTGGATGTTCCCGGCATGCCGCTCTCTTTATGTTCGGTACATTCCAGAATTACCTGTTGCCTGTTGCCTTTAGCCTTCTTTGCCATTTTCTATCCTGTTTTAATAATTCAAAATGTAACCTTTTACTTTTGCTTCCCTGAGGACTTTGGTGAGTCCGTTTTTGCTAATAAGACGAATGCCTGCAGCTGAAATTTTAAGTGATATCCACCTTTCCTCTTCCGGCAGGTAATATTTTTTTACAAAAAGATTAGGATAGAATTTTCTTTTAGTCCTTCTCTTCGAGTGCGAAACGTTGTTTCCTACCATCGCCTTTTTCCCTGTAACCTGACAAATTCTTGACATTGCTGTTTGTTTTACTTCTTAACTAACGTTTGTCCTTTAAAACGAAGCGCAAAATACGTGATTTTTATCTTATTAAACAAATAAACGTAGTACTTTTTTTACCGTTTTTCCTCACTTCCCCGCCAAACGCGCTTAATGAGTCTTGTATTTATCTGAAATACAATCGTATACACTAAGTATGAAAAATTATAAATGGATTAATTTACTGTATAATACAAAAAGTGGATAACAGAAACTAATCGATAATATATTTATATTCAGTTCTTTAATAGTAAGTCACTGAATCTTTGTCATCTTTGCAATTACCTTATTTTTTAACTATGTAATAGGATAAGAAGAATTTGTATCATATCAGGAGTTGATTATCTGTTTTCTTAGCAGGTTAAGGGCGGCAAAGGTGAACCTCCTGATGTTTATGATTCTGTCATTTCCGAAAACTCGTTTTTCAGAGACAATGCCATTTTGGGTGGCAACAGCTATCCATAGGGTTCCAACTGGCTTTGCATCTGTTCCTCCCTCAGGGCCTGCTATTCCTGATGTGGCAACAGCAAAATCCGTATTGAATCTGATTCTTGCTCCTGATGCAAGCTCTCTCACAACTTCTTCACTTACAGCCCCATGCATGTCAATCATATCTTCATTAACACCAAGCATCTGTATTTTAACAGAATTGGAATATGCAACAACGGATCCTTTATAGTAAGCTGAGCTTCCCGGAATACTTGTTATCATATGAGCAATTTCGCCACCAGTGCAGCTTTCTGCAGTACATACAGTTTTTTTATTTGCCTTAAGCAGGTTCCCGATTACCATTTCCAGCGATTCCTCGTTCTCTCCATAAATAAATTCAGGAATGATCTTATATAGTTTAGCCACCTGCTCATTCACAAGCTTTTCCAATGACTCTGGTTCACTTCCTGTTGCAGTGAGTCTTAATTTTATTATTCCTGAAGCGGGAAGGTAAGCAAGCCTTATATTTTCAGGCAAGCCGGCCTCAAATCCTGTCAGAATCTCTGCAAGTCTGGCTTCAAATGTACCATAAGTCATTATATTTCTATGTATTATGACTTGTGATGTGAAGCGCTTGTTCAGTTCAGGAAGCACATGTTGTGTCATTATATGTTTCATCTCATAAGGAACACCTGGCATGGAAACAAATATTGTTCCCTCCTTTTCGAACCACATGCCCGGTGCCGTTCCTGAGGCGTTTGTCAGTACTCTGCTTGATTCGGGTACCTCTGCCTGACGACGATTATTTTCATTCATAGGAAAATTTCGCCGGCTCAGCAATTCTTCGATCATGCGCAGAACTTCTGTACTGATAACCAGCCGGGTGTCGAAAAACTCACATAGTGTTTGTTTTGTTATGTCATCGCTAGTGGGGCCCAGGCCGCCGGTAATCAGAGCCACATCAGCATTGCCACAGGCTTCGTTTAATGCCTGTATTATATCTTCCCTCCTGTCGTGAACGGAGCAAATCCGCATGACATCAAACCCTGACTTGCTTAGTTCCGCTCCAATCCAAGCTGAATTTGTATCGATAGTCTGTCCTATGAGAAGCTCATCTCCGATTGTAATTATTATTGCTTTCATTATTTATTGAATTATGTCCCGATGAGGAGATTTGTTTTGATTTTTCTCCTTCATCTTCCTGGCAAATGTACCAATTGTCATTCCCTGAATTAGTATTGAAAAACAAACAATTATATAAGTAACAGTTACCCAGATATCTTTGTTAAGTACAGGATGAATTGATAAGGCAAGTGCAATTGAGATACCTCCTCTCAAACCGCCCCAGGTTAAAATCATCAGTGTTCTGTGAGTAATTTTCTCTTTTTGCCTTATAGCTATTGAAGGCAGGAGGACGGAAATATATCGGGTCAGTAATATGATCACAATAAGAATAAATGAAATAAATACGATTTTTGTGTTGGTTTGAATAATCAGCAGTTCCAATCCTATCAAAACGAAAAGAATAGCATTCATAATCTCGTCAATCAATTCCCAGAATTTGTCAATATATTCTGCGGTAATAACTGACATGCCGTATTCTTTGCCGCTATTACCGGTGATTAATCCTGCAATCACCATTGCCAGCGGACCTGATACATGTGCATAGTGAGCCAGAGTATAACCCCCCATTACGACAGCCAGCGTAATGAGTACTTCAACCTGATAATTATCAATACTTGCAATCAGTTTATAACCTGCAAATCCGATAATGATACCTAAAAAAATTCCTCCTAAGGCTTCTTGTCCAAATAACATTAATATGCTTTTAACATCTGTCTCTGAACCGGGTTGTGCAAGTTGCAGAATTGTAATGAAGATAACTACTGCAACTCCATCATTAAAAAGTGATTCTCCTGCAATTTTCGTTTCCAGTGATTTTGAGATTCCGGCACTCTTAAGAATACTTAAGACTGCAATAGGATCTGTTGGCGAGATTAAAGCACCAAAAAGAAGAGCATTGATTAAGTTTACTTTCAGTCCAAAAAGGTTTAATATATAAAAAGTGGTAAACCCAATAATAAAAGTGCTCAGAATAACGCTGATAGTAGAAAAAAGTATGATGGAAATTTTCTCATTCCTTAAATCTTCATACTTGATATGAATGGCACCTGCAAACAACATAAAACTTAACATTATCTCAAGAAGCAATTCGCTGAAGTTTATGCTCTTCAACTGGACGGCAACAATATTTCTAAATGATGGAAAGAAATGCCCGGTCAGTATGATCAGAAATGAAAATATCAATGAGACCAACATCAGTCCTACAGAATTTGGCAGTTTAAACGCACGGAAATTGATATATGCGAAAACAGCAGATATTACGATCAGGATAGAAAGCAGATGAAACAGATGCATTATAATATAATTGTTTATTTACAAAAATATATTTTGTAAGTTCAAGTGACAATTTAAATCGGAAAAATGAACAGAAATTTATTAATTGACACTACGGAGAAATTTGCGAGAAATAAAATGGAGAATTATGACAGTGGTCACGACTGGTGGCATATTGAGAGGGTAAGAAAGATAGCAACGTTTATAGCCTGATGAGAGGAGTGTGTGAAAAAACAAATCACCCTTTATTATTATCGTTTGTCATCTTTATATTAAAACCAGGAGTGATGTAATCCTTTGCAAGATAGCTTGCGGGAATGGTTGTCATATTTCCATCCCTGGCTGATCTGTAATGAGGTGACATGATTTCAATTCCTTTTTCATTGCATACATCCTGTATATTTTTATGCAATTCCGAATAGATAAGAGTCTGTTTCCCCGGTTCTTTGGTGTGAGCATTAATCTGATAAGATACATAAAAATCATCCAGGCTTAGTTGCAGTACAAATGGCAGAGGATCTTTCAAAATATACTCTGTTCTTAATGCTGCCTCTATTAATGCCTTATGCATCAAATCCCATGGCACATCATATCCAATTGTAACAGTTGTATGAAGAATCAGCCCATGATCCTTTGATATAGAGGAGTAATTGATAGTATTTCCTGAAAGAATTGCAGAATTTGGGATTGTAATTTCTTCATTTTTTATTGTTCTTAACCGTGTCACAAGCATAGTCTTTTCAATAACATCCCCTGTTATTTCACCTATTTTTATTCTGTCTCCGATCTTGAAAGGACGCATAAAAGTGATTACAAGACCGGCAACCATATTAGAAATGGCTGATGTTGATCCCAATGAAAACAGAACACCTATGAATACCGATACTCCTTTAAAAATAGTGGAATCTGACCCTGGCAGTTTGGGAAAGATCAGTACGAACATGAAAGCATAGAGAAGAAACCGCACAATCCCAAATGTTGGTTTTGCCCAATCCTGGTAAAAACCTGATATTTTAAGATTTCCAACTTCAATCTCAGAAAAGATATACTTAACAAAACGTATTGTATACTTCATCACGAAAATGATCACCAGTATACTGATGAGATTGGGAATATAATTCCATACAGATATAAATACTCCTTTAAATGGTGCCCAGATTAATCCTAATAGCAAGCTGCCCCATCCGCGTGTGAATGGGAAAATACTGAAAACCAGAGGAAGGACAAGATAAAGCAGAACTATTATAAAAAACCATCTTATTGATTTCATTAAAAACTGGACCAATTTAAGCTCCTGTTCTGCTGATATAAAGGTATAGTCTTTGTAAGAGAGACTTTTTAACCATTTGTCCTTTCGTTTAACAATATACTGTTCAGTACTTGTATGACCTTTTATTATCACCCATATTAAAAAACCTATTCCTGAAACCACCAATATCATTAATCCAATCCTTATGAGTATTTTCACCAATGTATTCTTCTCCTTTTCTTTAAGGATCACAGACTTTATTTTATTAACATATTCGGTTGCAAGGAGTTCCTTTGAAGTTGTATTAATGAGAGCATCCAGATCGGATATGCTTATAACTATTAATTCCCCGTAATCGATATCTACGTTGTTTTCTGATTCTGAGATTATAAGAGAATCAGGTTCAAAGAAATCATCTTCAGACAATGTTTTAATTCTTTTAGATATATTAAATGCCCTTTCTTTTGGAGTTGAGGATCCGATTTTAGTATAAATCAGAAAGAGAGTGTCAGAAGATAAAATCACGGGATAGCCAACAGTGTTTTCTCTAAGGTACTGAGCCCTCTTAAGCATATCCATCCTCCTGAGTGAATCTTTAATATCTATTGTCTTGATATCTGTTTCAACACGTTTTTTTTCAATATTTTGGGATGGCTTCAACCGGCTAAATTGAGTCGTAAGTTCAACTTTCATGATAGAATCAGCATACCGATTCTGCTCCAACTGATGAAGAAGTATCTGAAAATCCCGGAGCTGCCTGGTTGTTGAATCATCCTGCGCAAAACATCCGGGTGCGAAAGTTGACAGCAATACTAAAGTAAGGCTTATTATATTTTTCATTGTAGCTGATTTAGTGTAGTTTAGTAACTATTATTCTGAAACCGTTGCTTAGATCAGTAATCTTGTACTTTGTTTGCTGAAGTTCTGCAAAATTAGAATATAAATTCTATTATTATTGAGCTCAAATATTTGTGTTTATGAATTATTATTTAAAATTAACTGAAAAATATGTCAGAAGCAGAATGGAGAATTATGACAGTGGTCACGACTGGTGGCATATTGAGAGGGTAAGGAAGACGGCCCGGTATATTAATGAGCTGGAGTTGCTGGCAGATCCTTTTACCCTTGATATCGCTGCTCTGCTTCATGATACAGCCGATTCTAAATTTGCTGACGGAAAAATTGAAGAAAGTTATTCAGAGATATCTGATTTTCTGATTGAATCCGGAATGTCAGAAATAAAAGACCGTGTGATTGAGATTATCAGTAATGTATCGTTCAGCAAAAGAAATCCTTCAGGAAACATGAATGATCCGGTATTGCTTATATTACAGGATGCAGACAGGCTTGATGCCATTGGTGCAATAGGTATTGCAAGAGCATTTAATTATGGTGGATTCAGAAATAACCCGATTTATATACCTGATGAGAAGATCGTTGGTAAAAGCAAATCAACGATAGGTCATTTCTATGATAAACTACTGAAACTTAAAGACATGATGAATACAGAAACCGGAAGGAAAATAGCTGAAGAACGACATGTAATTCTTGAGCTGTTTCTTGATCAGTTTTATATACAATGGGAATTTGGGAAATAAATTTTGTCAGAATTTTTCTGCGACTTATAGGAATGTGAAAAATTAAGATAAATTTGCACAGGAAAAACAGGAATAGATTTTGCGGGAGTAGCTCAGGGGTAGAGCATCAGCTTCCCAAGCTGAGGGTCGAGGGTTCGAATCCCTTTTCCCGCTCAAATGAAAAGGTTGCGGCAGCAGCCTTTTTGTAATTTAAACAACCCGACTCATGTTTACCTGAAGGAGGGATGTATAAATTACAAAAATAGCCACGTCAGTGGCTTTTCATTTGATATTATCCCCCCGGGGATCGCTGAGCCAAAGGCGAAGCAATCCCTTTTCCCGCTCAAATGAGGAGGCTGCGAAAGCAGCCTTTAAATCTGAGCCTCCAATGGGACTCGAACCCACGACCTGCTCATTACGAATGAGCTGCTCTACCAACTGAGCTAAGGAGGCAAAAAAAATCATGCAAATATAAGGAAATTCATTCCAGTTTTTCCAGTCTGCTGAGTAAAGGTGGATGAGAATAATGAAAAAATACATAAGCTGGATGGGGCATCATATTCGAAAGGTTCTTTACAGAAAGCTTTTTAAGAGCTAACGAAAGGATCTCCGGCTTGTAGTTTTCCTTTGCAAACCTGTCGGCAGCAAATTCATTTTTCCTTGATATGTAATTTGTTAATAACCCGATTAAAAGTGATAAAGGGCTGTACAATATCCCGAAAACTATTAAACCCAGGTGAAAACTCGGGATTTTTGCTCCGAGTGCCTGAGAAAGCTCCGGATTATTTACAACAAGTGAAAAAAGAAAAAGCATCAGACCTGTTATAATAATCGAAAATATCAATGTCAGTAAAACATGTTTCTTTCTGTAATGCCCTATTTCATGTGCCAGTACCGCAACTATCTCCTCTTCAGTCAGTTCTTTTTGCAAAGTATCATAAAGCACAATTCTTTTCCTTGGTCCGAATCCTGAAAAATATGCATTTGCCTTGGTGCTCCTTTTTGAACCGTCAATAATATATATGTTTTTGAGCTTAAATCCGGTTTTCTCCGCAAACGTTTCGATCCCGGTCCTTAATGAACCCTCCGGAAGAGGTGTCTGTTTGTTAAAAAGAGGTACTATAAGTTCAGAATAGAAAAGGTTCATAAATATGGAAAAGAGTGTTATTAGTCCCCAGGCATAGAGCCAGAAATTCTTCCCGGTCTTATAGTAAAACCACGTTATCAGACCCAGTACAGGAATTCCGACAAGAAGTGCAATGAACCATGACTTAATATGATCAGTTATAAATGTCCTGATAGTCATTTTGTTAAAGCCATATTTCTTCTCAATTACAAATGTGTCATAAATACTGAAAGGCAAATTGATTATATCAGAAGCAAATCCGATCATTCCGAAAAATATCAGTGAAATAATAACCTTGTTCATGGTGAATAATCTGGCAAGTCTGTCAGTCATTGCGAATCCACCGGCAATTATCATTAAGAGTATAATTGCCAGATTAAAAGATGAAGACCATAATGTCAGCTTGTTATTATCTTTTTGATAGAGCTGGGATTTTCTGTATTCCTCTTCGTCACAGATCCCTTTTAGCTTTGAGGGAAGAGTATCTGTCCACATTGAGGCATTAAGATATTCAAGGTATCTTTCAATTAAAAATCCCGTCACCGGAATTATTATTATCAAAAGAAAGATGATATTATTCATTGATCAGCAGGCTGTTAAAAAAGAAGCAGGGCACCCTTTTAAAATAAGTGTGGAATAAATATGTCTCGCTGCATTTCCTCGTGCTAAAAGGATGGGTGCCCTGCGGTTCTGTAAAGATAATAAATATTTTTAAGTTAACATACCTCCGCAAACATGAATTGTTTGTCCGGTAACATAAGAAGATAGTCCGGAAGCAAGGAATAAAGCTGTATTTGCCACATCCTCAGGCGTTCCGCCTCGCCTGAGAGGTATTTTATTTGCCCATTCATTTTTTACTTCTTCAGGTAATTTTTCAGTCATTTCAGTAAGAATAAATCCCGGTGCAATGGCATTGCATCTGATATTTCTCGATCCGACTTCCTTTGCAACACTTTTTGTAAATCCTATTATTCCGGCTTTTGATGCAGAATAATTACTCTGTCCTCCGTTTCCGGAAACACCCACAACAGAACTCATGTTTATTATTGATCCGCTTTTTTGTTTAAGCATTGTCTGAAGAACAGCTTTTGTAAGATTAAAGACTGACTTGAGGTTTACAGCAATTACAGAATCCCATTGATCTTCAGTCATGCGCATAAGCAATGTATCCCTGGTGATCCCGGCATTATTTACCAGAATATCGATCCTTGCGAAATCTTTAACCACTTCATTTATGACGCGTTGTGAATCATCAAAATTTGCAGCATTAGATACGTATCCTTTTGCCTTAACTCCTAGATTTTCAATTTCTTTGATGGTAGTTTTAAATTCTTCATCATCAACGATATTTGTGATTGCAATATCTGCACCCTCCAACGCAAATCTTTGAGCTATAGCTTTTCCTATTCCTCTTGACGCTCCTGTAATGAGTGCCGTTTTTCCTTCCAGTAATTTCATACCTGATTAAATTTAAATTGATGCAAATATATAAGAATTTAAAATTCTAACAGATGTAAATCCTGCAGAATTAACAACTACCGGCCTGTCCTGAATCTGAGACTGAGTTACTATTTTTTGAGAACATTAAATACAGTTGTTCCGATATCTGCAGGTGATTCCACAACATGTATACCACATTCTTTCATAATTTGCATTTTTGCTGCAGCGGTATCATTTTTCCCCCCGATAATAGCTCCTGCATGTCCCATCTTACGGCCTTTCGGCGCTGTCTGGCCTGCAATAAAACCGATAACAGGCTTGGTGCTGTTTTCTTTAATCCATTCAGCGGCCTCAGTTTCCATATTTCCTCCAATCTCTCCGATTACTACAATTGCTTCGGTATCTTTGTCAGCCATCATCAATCTTACAGCATCAAGAGTTGTAGTACCAACTATGGGATCTCCACCAATTCCGATACAGGTGGACTGACCAAGACCCATTTTGGTCACCTGATCTACTGCCTCATAAGTTAAAGTGCCTGATCGTGAAATGATACCGACGGATCCTTTTTTATGGATAAAGCCGGGCATGATGCCAACTTTTGCTTCGCCCGGTGTAATTATCCCGGGGCAGTTAGGTCCGATCAGCATGCAGGAAAATGATTTAAGATATTCTTTCACAACGACCATATCGGATACCGGAATCCCTTCCGTGATTGTAACAATAAGCTTAATTCCGGCATTTGCAGACTCCATTATTGCATCAGCTGCTACTGCGGGAGGAACAAATATAACAGAGACATCAGCAGAAGTCCTTTCAACAGCTTCCCTTACAGTGTTAAATACCGGCAGATTGAGATGCACCTGCCCCCCTTTTCCCGGGGTTACACCTCCAACTATGTTTGTACCATATTCTATCATCTGAGTAGCATGGAAAGTTCCTTCTGTTCCTGTGAATCCCTGAACGATGACTTTTGATTTTTTATTTAAAAGGATGCTCATAAGTCTTTTATAATTAGAAGTATATAAAATAAAACTTTGATCTGGTCCGACAAATCATTCAAAACTGCAAGCCAAAAATACTTAATTATTGTTGCTTTTTTATAAAGCTGCTAATAATTATCATTTACCTGTAATTGTTCTGTGACAAAAGTCACACACGGAACGGTTTATTAAAATAATGCAATTTAACCCTGATGCGGCTTCTGATTTCAGGTTTTATCACCTCAATTAAGTTTCATACATTTGCTGCACATCAGTTTTATTAAATGATCAGATCAGAAGAAACTATCTGTGCCCCGGCTTCGGCTGTTGGTGGTGCAATCGCAGTAATAAGAGTCAGCGGTTCGCAGAGTCTGAATATCTGCGACAGCATATTTTTTCCTTTAGATAAAAGCTTAAAACTAATTGATCAAAAGGGCTTTACAATTATTTTTGGAGAAATCAGGTCAGGTAATGAAATTATTGATGAGGTTCTGGTAAGTGTTTTCAGAGCTCCACTCTCCTATACGGGTGAAAACTCTGTTGAAATATCGTGCCACGCCTCTACATACATTATTAAGAAGATAATTGAATTATTGCTGCTTAACGGAGCTGTGTCAGCAAAACCAGGAGAGTTCACACAGCGGGCATTTTTAAATGGGAGGATAGATCTTTCTCAGGCAGAAGCAGTTGCTGATATTATTGCTTCGACAACAAGATCTTCACATAAAGTTGCCATGAATCAGATGCGTGGAGGATTCTCTGAAGAGATTGGAAGATTAAGATCGGAATTGCTTGATTTTGCATCTCTTATTGAGCTCGAACTGGATTTTGGTGAAGAAGATGTTGAATTTGCAGACAGGAATAAGCTTAATATCACAATCTCCGGTGTAAAACAACTTGCTGACAGGCTGGCTGATTCATTTATGCTGGGAAATGCCGTAAAAAACGGGATTCCTGTTGTAATTGTAGGCAAACCAAATTCAGGCAAATCAACATTACTGAATGCGCTTCTGAAAGAGGAAAAAGCAATTGTTTCGGAGATCCCCGGCACAACCCGTGATTCAATTGAAGACACCATAATTATTGATGGTATTGAGTACCGTTTTATCGATACAGCAGGTCTGAGGGACACCTCGGATACTATAGAAGCCATGGGTATTAAAAAGACTCATGAGAAAATCAGTCAGGCATCCGTTGTACTGCTTATTGATGAAATAAAAGACACTGCAGAATCGATTAACAAAAGAGCTATGGTTCTGCGAGATATGATAAGAGGGACAGAAAAACGCTTGTTCATTATTATCAATAAAACCGATCAGGACACATCAGGAAGGCAATCTGAACTTGCTGATGAAATTGCACTTGAAGAAAATGAAACACTCCTTTTTATCTCAGCAAAGGAAAAAACAGGACTTGAAAATTTAAGATTCAAACTGGGTGATATAGTTGAGAAGGAAAAGTTAACATCGGATAGTGTAATTGTAACCAATATAAGACATTATGAAGCATTAACCAGAGTGTCTGAAAGTCTTGGCAGAGTCATATCCGGAATAGAAAATAGGATTCCGGAAGATCTTATTGCCATAGATATCAGACAGGCAATTCATTATCTTGGTGAAATAACTGGTGCGATTACTTCAGATGAGATTCTGGGTAATATTTTTAAGAATTTCTGTATCGGAAAGTAACCCGTACAACACAATAACTATTTCCCTGACTATTTTTACAAACGATGATATCTTAGGATCGTCCTCAATAAGTAATACTTCCATCCTCAATAATGCTAATTACTTCAAAACTGTTACCTGCAAATACGGTCAGGTATATCCGGAATATGTTGAAAATTAAGGATATTCTTATAAACAACTATTTTTATTTTTTTGATTAGATTTATAATTCTGTATTTTTGAATCTATGAAATAGTGTTAGAAGAATGCGTATGGCAAAAAAACCTGTAAATGAGTCAGAAGATCAGGTCAGCTCAGCATTAACCTGGCAGGAAAGCGAAATAGGCTTTTCTTCAATCTACAACTCTATGTCAGAGGGCCTGGCACTTCATGAAATAATTAATGATAAGTCAGGCAAAAGTATTGACTATTTTATTACTTCTGTTAACCCGGCGTTTGAAAAGATCACCGGTTTAGACAAGAAAACAATAGTTGGAAGAAAAGCGACCGAAGCTTTTTCTGTTGATGAGGCTCCTTACATCAATATTTATTCTAAAGTAGCATCAACAGGAAAGCCTGTCTCGTTCGAGACTTACTTTCCTCCACTTAAGAAACATTTCAATATTTCAGTATTTTCTCACGGAAAAGGAAAATTTGGAACAATTTTTCAGGACATAACTGAACGCAAGAATCTGGAGAATCAATTAAGTTACCAGGCCGATATTTTTCAGAGTATAACAGATGCGGTTATTGTAGTTGACCTTGACTATAAAATTACCTCCTGGAATAAACCAGCAGAACGGATGTACGGATGGTCTGCAGCTGAAGTATCCGGCCGGTTCATCAGAGAGATAGTTCAAACTCAAACAGATGCTGAAAAGCTTAACCAAATTTATAAAACTATACAGGAAGGACAGACAAGAATTTCCGAACATGTTCAAAAAACTAAAGACGGTTGGCTGATAAATGTTGAATGCAACTCAATGCCACTAATCGATTCTTCAGGAGAAACCATCGGCTATGTAACAATAAACAGAAACATCACAGAGCACAAGCTTGCGGAATAAGCGTTCCATAGAAGTGAAGAGCGGTTAAGAGTAACTCTGACGAGCATTGGTGATGCAGTACTTACCGTCAATATAAATGGCCAAATAGAATTCATGAATCCGGTTGCTGTCGCTCTTACCGGTTGGAAACTCAGTGAGGCTATCGGACAACCTTTCAATAAAGTTTTCAATATTATAAACGAAAAAACACAACTTCCCTCTGATGACATTATAAAAAAAGTATTGTTGGATGGAAATACTATTGGACTGGCGAATCATACTGCCCTGATCACTAAGGACGGTCTCCATGTTCCGATTGAAGACAGCGCCGCCCCTATAAGAGATCAGTCCGGTAAATTAACTGGCGTAATTCTGGTTTTTCACGATGTAACAGAAAAACGTCGTGCACATGAGGCTTTACAAATTGCCCTTGTCAAGTATAAAACACTTTTTGACTGCTTACCTGTGGGTATTACCGTCGCTGATGAAAGTGGAAAGATCCTTGAGAGTAATGATCTTTCACAGGTTCTTCTCGGCCTGACTCCTGACGAACAGACGGCACGCGAAATTAGTGGTGCAGAATGGCGAATAATAAACTCTGAGGGCTTGCCATTTGCACAAAGTGAATTTCCAAGCGTAAAGGCTTTAAAGGAAAAACATCCGGTTGAGAATGTGGAAATGGGTGTCGTCAGATCTGATAACACAATCTCATGGTTGAATGTGAGTGCTACTCCAATTCCTCTTAAAGGTTACGGAGTTTTAGTAACTTATAATGACATTTCCAATCGAAAACAGGCAGAAGATGCCTTAAAAAGAAGTGAGGAAAGATTCAGAACAATTGCTGAGTCACTCCCGGTTCATATCTCAATTGCCCGAATCAGCGATTATACTTTAACATTTACCAACGAGGCTTACGATAAAACATTCGGCTATGAAAAAGGGAGTTTAATTGGCTTTAGTGTCAGGGACCTCTTTTTTGATCCTGCTGATCCAATTAAGGTGATTGAAAAGTTAAGAAAAGACGGGTGGATTAATGATATGGAAGTGAGGGTTAAAAGATCAGACGGATCACCATTCTGGATCTTAATGTCAATCAGTACAATAATATTTGAAGGGGAGCCTTCATATCTGAACGCTTTTGTTGATATAACTGAAACAAAGAAAACCCAGGAACAGCTTTTACAGATGAACCGTACTCTAAACGCACACAGTAAGAGCAGTAAAGTAATGATGCATTCCAAAAATGAGATCGATTACCTTAATCAGGTCTGCAATATTATTACCCATGATTGCGGACATAGAATGGTTTGGATCGGATATGCTCAAAATGACAGGCAAAAAAGTGTTAAACCTATGGCGCATTGCGGATTTGACATGGGGTATATTGAAAATCTCAATATATACATGGGCCAATAATGAACGTGGCAGAGGCCCTACCGGAACAGCTATCAGAACAGGCAAACCTTCAATGTGCAAAAATATGCAAACTGATCCTGTCTTCGAACCCTGGAGAGAGGCTGCCATTGAAAGAGGATATGCCTCCTCACTGGTGTTGCCCCTTGTCTTGGAGGGGCAGACGTTCGGTGCTGTCACAATATATTCAAAGGAACCCGATCCATTCTCCGAAAGTGAAATAGAACTTTTATCTGACCTGGTGAATGATCTTGCTTATGGAATCTCATTTCTGCGACTTGAAGAATCTGAAAAGTCTGCTATAAATCTGATAAAAGAAAATGAAGCTAAATTAAAGGAACTCATTGTCACAAAAGATAAGTTCTTTAATATAGTAGCACATGATCTGAAAAATCCTTTTACAAGTATGCTGGGGTCTTCAGAATTATTATACGATAATATAGATGCAATGACACCAAAGAATATTAAAGATCTTGCTCTTATACTAAATGATTCTGCGAAGGGTGGTTATTCAATTCTGCTCAACCTGCTCGATTGGTCTAGATCACAGACAGGACAACTTAATGTATCTCCGCAAACAATTAATTTAAAGGATATTATAAATGAAAATATCTCAAATCTTCAGTTGCCGGCAACCATAAAAGAAATAAGTATTAATTATGAATCAGCAGAAGATATTATTCTTACTGCCGACAAAAATATGCTAAATACCATACTCCGGAACCTGCTGAGTAATGCTTTAAAATATACAAACAAAAATGGAAAGGTAGTAGTAAGTACAGAATTTAATCCGGATCATGTCACCATTTTTATAAAAGATAATGGAGTAGGCATCCCGGGTGAAAGGCTTGGTAAACTTTTCAAACTAGATATGAAAAATTCTATGCCAGGCACACAGAATGAACAGGGAACAGGTCTGGGATTAAAATTATGTAAAGAGTTTGTAGAGAAGCATGGAGGAACAATCAATGTTGAATCAACAGAAGGAAAAGGCAGTATATTCTTTTTCACAAACCGGTTGTTCGTATGATAGTAAACAAATGTATGGTTCTTTATTTTCAGGATACTGAATTGTACTATCTGTACCTTGAACTTGTTAATAGAATGAATTGCAGTACCATTTCCCTCCATTGTCCAGAAACGACGTGTCAATTCGAATCTGCCGGTTGAAGGATGAGCTCATTGAAGGTAATTTCCTACTATCAGGTCTGAATTATTACTCATTCCCGATCCTCATAATTTCATTTAAATTGTTAATTTATAAGCTTTAACAACAAAGTCATTTTAGAATTGTTTCATATAATGTGATACGTTTATATTTAGCTGAAAATGGACAAGTTTGATTTAATTTATTAAAAGTTAAGCTATTACGCATTTAAAAGCTCTGAGTGATAAAGAAAAAGCAGGTTGGTGCGATTTTAGCTTTGGTATAATCGCGGGTTATAAAACAAACTTATTCAGTCAATCTACCTTAGGCATTTTAGGCACTCCAAACTCCAGGCCCTGATTAGTAAAGTATACGATAATCATTAAATTTATTCATGGTAAGCAATACAAAAAAATATTCTCCAATTGAGGATTACGGATTAATTGGTAATCTGAGTACTACAGCGCTGGTGTCGAAACAAGGGACAATTGACTTTATGCCATTTACCCGGTTTGATTCGCCAACGCTATTTGGAGCAATACTCGACAAAGAAAAAGGTAGATTTTTCTCTATTGCAGTAAAAGATGTTGAAGTGAATCATAAACAGTTGTATTTGCCTGACACCGCCCTATTGCTCACTCGTTATCTTACCAATGACGGAATAGCCGAACTTACTGATTTTATGCCTTGGGCTGAGGAGGAAAACCGGTTGGTTATTATTTAAGCGATGGGTAAAAGACACATGAGAAAAACAGTCAGGCTTCCGTTATTCAGCTTCTGGATGAAATTTCAGACAGTGTAGAACCAATAAACAAAAGGGCTCAGGTTCTGAGAATATAATCAGGCTACAGACTTTATGATTTGAAAGCAATCCTCAGCACATCGCTGAAATAGCTCACGAAGTGGGCCTTTACTCCTTTCCTGATATAATCCGGAAGATCCTCAAAATCCGTCTTGTTATCAGCAGGAAAGATAAGTTCGAATACCTTTACCCTTCTGGCCGCAATTGTCTTTTCACGAACGCCTCCTATTGGCAGAACCTTGCCTGTAAGAGTCAGCTCCCCGGTCATAGCAAGTCCTTTCCTTACAGCCTTGCCTGTGGCGAGTGAATAGAGTGCCAGGGCCATTGTGATGCCCGCAGACGGACCGTCTTTTGGAGTAGCTCCTGCAGGTACGTGAAGATGGATGAGATGATCGTTGAAAAAATCTTTAAAGTCTTTATCGTCAGATAATATTGACCTGATATAAGAATAAGCGATCTCTGAAGATTCCTGCATGACACTGCCCAGCTGGCCGGTTTGTTTCAACCCGCTCCCGCTTGCCTTTATTGCACTGGCTTCGATATAAAGTGTCACTCCTCCCATTGGTGTCCATGCAAGTCCAAGAACAACACCGGGAATTGATTTTTCGTATAATTCTTCTGTTGTGAATATCGGATGACCCAGGTACTCAACAAGGTTTTTTGGTGTTATGCTTATCTTGCTGTTTACATTTTCATTTTGTTTCAGTGTAGCTTTCCTCATTATTTTTTTGATCTGGTTTTCCAGCCCTCTTATCCCTGCTTCCCTTGCATAGCCATCGATCATCAGCTTCAGGGCAGGCTCAGAAATTGAAATCTCGCTTGCTTTCAGTCCGTGTTCTTTTCTTTGTTTCGGGACCAGGAACCTTTTAGCTATCTCTATCTTTTCCTCCATGATGTATCCTGAAAGCTTTATAACCTCCATCCTGTCAAGAAGAGGCCGGGGGATTGTATCCAGCTGATTGGCAGTGGTGACAAAAAGAATATTTGAAAGGTCGAACCTTATATCGAGGTAATGATCAAGGAATTCTACATTTTGCTCAGGATCGAGAACCTCGAGAAGAGCTGAAGCCGGGTCACCCTGATAGCTGGCTCCAACCTTGTCAATCTCATCTATCATTATAACCGGATTTGCAACGCCTGTCCTCTTAAGACTCTGAATGATTTTTCCCGGCATAGCACCGATATATGTTCTCCTGTGTCCTTTTATCTCAGCTTCATCACGCATACCTCCTACGGAGAACCGGTAAAACTGACGACCCATAGCGTCTGAAATAGACTTGCCAACTGAGGTCTTGCCTACACCTGGAGGACCCACCAGGCAAATTATTGAGCCGGATACTTTTCCTCTTTTGACAATTGTGCTGATAAATTCAAGTATCCTTTGTTTTACATCATCAAGTCCGTAGTGCTGTTCATCAAGAATCTTCCTGGCATTGCCAAGGTCGCTGTTGTCTTTTGAAAATATGCCCCATGGAAGATCGGTTATCCAGTTGAGATAAGTACGCGTGACATTGTACTCAGCTGATCCGGTTTCAAGTGATTTCATTTTATCGAGTTCCTCCTTTACAACCCGGGATGCTTCTTCAGTGAGTTTCAGGTTTTTAATCTTCTTTTCAAAAGCTTCAATTTCCGACGTTTTATCATCTTTTTCAAGACCCAGTTCTTTTTTGATGACCTTCAACTGCTCTCTAAGGAAGAATTCCTTCTGGTGCTGTGATACCTTCTCCTCTATCTGCTTCTGAATATCCTGTTGCAGCTTGCTGAGCTCAATTTCTTCCCTTAAAAGAATAAGAATCTTTTCGCTTCTTTCAAAGAGGTCAACGGCTTCAAGAAGATCCTGAAGCTTTTTCCCGTCGGCCGACAGGAATGATGCCACCAGGTCCATAAGCAACCCCGGTTTCTCAAGTCCTACCTGCATAAGCGCCAGACGCATCTGCTCCTGGAACATCGGGTTATACTTTATGAGTTCCTTTACTGAATTGATTATAGCCATTGTAAAAGCCTTGATCTCATTCCTGACCTGATGAGCATCCTCATATTCATATCTGACATGCCAGTGGGGTACATCTCCTTTTGAGGTCTCCTTTATGAAATGAAATCTGGAGACAGCCTGGGCAAATACATTGATAGTGTTTACATTCCGGTCAAGTACCCTGAAGACCTTGAGCAATGTTCCGGTTGCAAACAGGTCAGATTGAAGAATATCTTCGCCATTGTTTTCCTTAATGAGGGAGACTCCGATGAAACTCTTGTCATTTTCGACGGCATACTCAATACGTCTTACAAGTTCCTCATTGCCAAACATCAAAGGAAGTGCCAGCCCAGGGAAAACAGGCCGGTTTTCGAGCGGTAAAACCACAATGTTATCCGGATATACTTCGCTTACAAGTACCAGTCCGTGGTCCTGTAATTTATTCTCTTCATCCATTTTTTTCAGTTATATTTAGTTTATTCTAACGTTTGTCTCCTAGGACTTCATGAATTGTATTCCTTTTCTGTCCGGGAGTTTCCTGACAGGTACCTGTTCCACCTGGCGTCAACAGAGGATTATTAAACCGGATGCCTGACAGTATAAGTATTTTCAATCAGAAATGTTTAATGAACAGCTTATATTTTTTAATTTTTTTTATGTTTTGCGATATAGGTTTACTCAGGGATAGATTTAACTTTAACCCGCCAAATCGTCAAAATGGAATTGAATTTTTACAGCCTGAGCAGCGGAAGCAGTGGTAATTGTTATTATATCGGTAATGAGTTCCATGGTATTTTGATCGATGCCGGAATTTCAGCTTCCATGATACGCAAGTTTCTGAAAGAAATTGATATCTCAATGCAGACCATTATGGGCGTGCTTATTTCTCATAATCATATTGATCATATAAGAGGATTGGAAGTACTTACCAGAAAACACACACTTCCTGCATTTACCACTCAAAAGATATGGAAAAGTATTCTCACTTCCCAAAGGAAAATATCGCAGGACTGCATTCGTGAAATTCCTTTACAGCAAAAATTCCATCTTGCAGGCTTTGAGATAGAAGTATTTCCTGTTTCTCATGATGCTCCTGAAACTGTTGGCTTTCATATCTGTGCAGGAGGGAAAAAGATAACAATAGTAACCGACCTCGGACATATTTGTCAGACATCGGCCCCATACATCAGAGAGGCTAATTTGCTTGTAATAGAGTCGAATTACGATGAGGAGATGCTGAAGAACGGAAGATACCCTTATTTTTTAAAAAAAAGGATACAATCAGACCATGGACATTTAGGGAATCATCAGACCTCGGATTTTCTGGCTGATATTATTAACGATGATCTCAGCCATATCTGTCTTGCCCACCTTAGTAAAAACAATAATACCCCCGAAAAAGCGCTTCAAAAACTGCAGCAGATATTTTCAGAGAGAGGTATTGATCTGAACGGTCAAATGCGAATATCGGTTCTGAATCGTAATATGCCAACTGAGATTATAAGATTGACTGAATAGTCGAAATGGCTAAAAACAGTGCATTATTTGTTCTTTTCACTCTGCTTATTAGTTGTAAAACAGACAATATCACTCTCTGTGTCAGAAAATGATCCGCTACAAGGAAAATCTAAGGCCTGATGATTCGGTTATGAATCTGACCTAAATACGAATTTCAGAAGCCCTGTCAACAGAAGTTGCTACCTCAGGCAGAATACCCATCTTTTCATAAATGGGCCTTACAAAAGGACGTAGCGAAGGCAGTTTTCTGAAATAGAATGAAACAGCAATTAAGCAGCCTGCTCCTCCTATGATTAATGTTCCCGGAGCTCCTATCAGACCTGCAAGACTACCACCAATAAGGCTTCCGAATGGCGCCATTCCCCTGAACGCCATAGCGTAGAAACTCATTACACGTCCTCTTTTATTCTCTTCGGAAATGGTCTGAAGTAAGGTGTTGGTAGAGGCAACATGCAGCATCATTCCCATTCCTGCCATCATCATTGCAATGATGGAGAGCCACAAAACCCTTGAAATGGAGAATGCGATCAGCCCGGATCCAAAAATAAGAACTGAAAAAGCAATCAGTTTTCCAAGACCCAGTACATTTTTTTTATTTAACAGATAGATGGCACCTACCAAAGCACCAGTGCCATAGGCACTCATAAGAAAACCGAATGTACTAGCATTACCGTGCAGAAAATCCTTTGCAAATACCGGCGCAAGAAGGGTTAATGGTGTCCCTAAAAGGCTCACAATAGCCAATAGCAAAAGAAGATACTTAATTGGCACAAAGCCAAATGTATAGGAAAAACCTTGCCTGAGCTGAGTCAGAACTTTTACGTGATTTTTTGTTTCAGGAATATATCTGATCTTCATTCTCAGCAACGAAATGATTACTGCTGAATAACTAAGGCAGTTAAGTGCAAAGCACCAGCCATCTCCTACAGTAGCAATCAATATACCGGCAATGGAGGGACCGATTAGCCTGGCACCATTTACCATTGACGAATTCAAGGCAATGGCATTGTTTAAGTCCTGCTTCTTATTATCGAGCATATCAACAACAAATGCCTGACGGATAGGCATGTCAAATGCATTGATAATTCCAAGAAATATACTCAGAGCCACCAGATGCCATATGAGGACAACTTTTGTAAACACAATAACAGAAAGTATCAGAGCCTGAACCAATGCAAGTGATTGTGTTATCAGCAATATTTTTTTCTTATCCCGGCGATCTGCAATGACCCCGGCAAAAGGAGCTATTATTAAAAGCGGAATCTGTCCGGAAAAACCGACAACACCCAGAATGAATGCTGAGTTGCTGATCTTATAGACCAGCCATGTAACGGCAACCATCTGTATCCATGTACCTATCAGTGATAAACTCTGTCCTCCGACAAACAGTCTGTAATTCCGGTATTTCATTGCACGAAACATAAGACTGATCCTGTTCGAAAAGTCATCAATTTTTTGCCTGAAATAAGCCATTTGTTATACTTTGTATTTACTTATTGTTGAACAAAGTTGGATTTAAAACGTTCAAGACCAGCTGTGATAAAATTCACCTTTAATGTCTGGATGCTAATTCTGGGTTTGGTTATGACCACTTCAGACAATACAATGTAAATTTGTCTGAAACAGCACGGTAATTTATCAGAGTTGTAATTACTGAGGCGCTGCACTTCACTACATCAGATAGAAGATCTCCTGAAAAAATTCTATAATCCGGTTTATCCCCGTCTGGATATTTCTTTAAGCGCAGCCCTGTTCAACAGGATAATATCTTTTTCTTTTAGCCTTATAAGGCCGTCTTTTTCGAATGTCTTTAAAAGCTTTACAGTACTTTCTGTTGAAATACCGGCAAATTCAGCTACATCTTTCCTTGAAAGTGCTGAAAATAAATTTTCGCCTGAATTATCTTCAGGTGACAGGTAAAGAAGAGCATCTGCAAGTCTTCCGTTCATCTGTTTGTAAACAAGTTTATGAACAGTATCGAATAAAAGAGAGTTTTGCTCACAATATCTTGTTATTATGCTGAACGCAAATTTGCCATCATTGTTAATAAGTCTTGAAATAGCATCTTTTTCAACCAGAAAGGCCTGGGTATCAGTAATTGCAACAGCTGAATAGTCGAAGGTATTTCTCCCAAAAACTGATGATAATCCAAGAAATTCACCCGGTCGGACAATTCGTAAATTGTATCCTCTGGTCCCGTCGCCTTCAATAAATTGCTTTACAAAGCCTGTTACAATAAACAGAACATAGGAGGCAAATGCACCCTGTTTGGTAAGGTTTTCACCTTTTCTGAAATACACCTGTGTTTTGCTGGCTTGTATTTGTTCAATCTCCTCCCTGGAAAGAAGTTGAAAGCAGGGAGCCTGTATATCGCAAATAAATTCTTTGTCTGCTTCGGTAATTGTTTTCATTTTCTTAATTCTCTGCCGACAAATTTAGAACAAAATCAATTAATAAGTTGAGTTATCTCAATTTGGTTATTGGAACAGCCGAAGGCAATTCTCTTCAAAAGGTTGATTCTGTGTAATATTTTTGCATTGTCAAATTATAAAATCTTAGAGTTATGTTATACACAAATCTTAAACACATTGAATCTGCTGCTGAGCATCAGAAAGTTATTAATGAAAATGAAAACGTAATGGTCTGCTGCGGAAGAATGGGACCTATGTGTATCCCTGTTTACGGAGTTATGGAGGAACTGGAAAATGAGTATAAGAATGTAAAGTTCTTCGATATGGAGTTTGATAATCCTGAGGCGCACGTTATCCGTAATGCACCTGAATGCAGCGGATTTATGGGATTGCCATATGTAGTGTATTATAAAAACGGGAAGATTGTAAAGGCTACCTCAAGTATCCAGTCTATGAACCAGGTAAAAGCAATACTTGACAAGGAATTTGCTTCACCTGTAAATGCATAAAAATATGATTCCTGATAACAAATATGATGTGATTGTTATTGGTGGTGGTCCTGCAGGACTGACAGCCGGCATTTATCTTTCAAGAGCCAGACTGAAGACTCTTATCCTTAATGAAGGAACAGCGGGCGGTCAGATGATCCTTACACATGAAATAGCAAACTATCCCGGAGTTGAAAAAACATCGGGTTACCAGTTGGCAAATATCATGAGGAAACAAGCCAGGGAGTTCGGATGTGATATAAGATCCAATATTACCATTGCTGAGATGGATCTGGAAAATGAAGATAAACGGATCGCACTATCAGATGGGATCTCTTATACGGCTAATTCAGTGATTCTTGCGCCAGGAGGAAGATCAAGAACTCTGGGTGTCCCCGGTGAAGATAATTTTAAAGGCCGGGGTGTATCTTATTGTGCCACCTGTGATGGCGATTTTTTTGCAGATAAGGAGATTGTGGTTGTAGGAGGTGGTAATTCCGCTCTGGAGGAAGCTGTATCATTAACCAGATATGCCTCAAAAGTGACAATAGTACATCAGTTTGATCAGTTCCAGGCGTTCACCTATGCTGTTGAAGAGGCCAGACAGAATCCTAAGATCAACTTCATGATGAAGTCAAAAGTAACTGAGATCCATGGTGGGGAAAAGCTTGAAAGCATTGATATAACAGATCTGACATCTGGCAAGGTCACCAATTTCAGAACGGACGGTCTTTTTGTCTTTATCGGATACATCCCAAATACTTCGTTTCTTAAAGGTAAACCGGATATTAACGCCAGGGGTGAAATTATCGTGAATAGCAATATGGAGACCAGCTTAAAAGGGGTATTTGCTGCTGGAGACTCAACTGAAAAAAGGTACCGTCAGATATCCACCGCTGTAGGAGACGGAACTGTTGCCGCATTGGCAGCGATCGATTTCACATATCAGTTGAAAAGCAAGTTTCAATACGAATTAACAGATTAAAAAATGAGTACTGCACTAATTATAGTTGTTGCCCTGGTAGTTCTGGCAGGTTTTTACCTTTCATACAGCTACAGGAAAATGAAAAATACTCCAGATGTCAGTAACAGCCCAAAAATCAGGGTACTTACAGATAAAAACTTTCAGAACCAGATAAAAAGTGGTATAGTACTGGTAGATTTCTGGGCATCATGGTGCCTGCCCTGTAAAATGATGGCTCCGGTTATTAATGAGGTTGCTGAGGAGCTTAATGGAAACGCATTCGTAGGTAAACTCGATGTTGAACATTATCAATCAGTTGCATCAAAATATAACATCAGGAACATTCCGACAATGTTACTTTTCAACAACGGCCGAGAGATAAACCGTTTTGTTGGAGCAAAAAGTAAAGATTTTCTTATTAAACAGATACAACAGATAAAATAAACTTACATGATAGAAAATATTAAGTCATTTATTGAATTGAAGCAAAAAATTGCAAAAGCGAAGAAATCATATGCCCTTCTCTACAAAACAGATAATGATAAGTGTATATGTGCATATGACAACCTAAGAAACGCTGTTCAGGATAATCCGAATGTTTCAATTTTTGCAGTTGATGTAACTAATGTAAGAGATGTTCATGGCCAGTACGGTATAACCAGCGTTCCTGCTCTGCTCCTCTTTGAAGAAAACAATATAGCCGGTGTTATAAAGGGATGTCATGAACCGGTTTATTATAAAAGTCTGATTTCAGGTGAGGCAATGGGCATTAAGCCAGGTACCGGCAATGAAAAAAAAGCAAAAAGAGTGGTAGTCTACTCAACTCCTACTTGTTCGTGGTGCAATACTCTTAAGACATGGCTTAACAAAAATAATATAAGGTATACTGATATTGATGTCTCTGCTGATCAGCGTGCAGCTGAAGAACTTGTACGACGTTCAGGTCAGCAGGGTGTTCCGCAGACTGAAATTGACGGCAGAATAATTGTGGGATTTGACCAGCCTAGACTGAAGGAACTTCTTGATATCCTGTAATATGACAAAATGTGCCAGTTGAAAAAGTGTATTGACCAAACTGATTGAATCAAAGATGAATAAGCTCCTGAAGTTTTTAGTCGACAAGCGTATAATTATTCTTGCCATATCAGGCATTGCAGTATATTTTGCCATTTCGTATTTTCAGGTATCATTATGGTATATTATTCTTGCTGGTACCTTAACAGGTTTAATATTCGGTAAGGTATTTTGCAGATGGGTCTGCCCTGTTGGCCTTGTAATGGAACTTATCATGAGTGCCAGTACTGATGGGAAGATAAGGCAGATGTACCAGTATCATAAACTTGGTTGTCCTGTGGCCTGGATATCAGGATGGTTGAACAGGTATTCACTTTTCAGGATAACAATTAATAGTGAAAATTGTACAAGCTGCGGAATCTGTGATAAACAGTGTTATATTGTAGCAGTGAAGCCTTCCGAATACAGTCTTTATAAATCTTCTAAAATTAAACCTGGTTCCAGTTATACATGTTCTAAATGTCTGAAATGTGTTACAGCATGTCCTAACGGAAGTCTGAAATATAAAATATAAACTTTAAACTATAAACTATAAACTATTAATTATTGATTTAAATGAAAGAATTACAACCAGTTAATCAGCAAGTGATACTCGATATCACTGAAGATAATACAGAAAAAAGAACAGCATCCGGAATAATTATACCCGGAAGTGCATCGGAAAAACCAAAACAGGCAAAGGTAGCCTGGACCAGCCCTGTAGATAAACCGGAGTTTCAGCAGGGTGATACTGTGCTTTTCAAACCCTTCAGTGGTACTGAAATAGAGTTTGGAGACGGCAAGTATCTTATTCTGCCTTACGCGGATATACTGGCTAAGGTGGTTGAGACAGAGAACATATAAAAAGTGGCGGAGTGACTAAAGTGACTAGAGTGACTAAAGTGACTAGAGTGCTTTAAGTATCAGGAGTACTTAGAGTTAGCATTGATTAAACTTATTATGCTGAACTTTAAGTACTCATTATTTTTGCCAGCATTTGACTGATTCGGCAGGCAATGCAAGTGAAGATTTCGACTCACATTAAATACCCAATACTATTGTCAGGGGTGAACATATTTTCCCCGGTATTCTCTCCTGTTTTACGCACTTTTTAAAAAAGCTTCTGAGACTCTCAAGTAATGGGGAATGATTTTTTTATTTGGGTGTTGCATCATATATTTATGATGTATTTTATTTGAATTTTTAATTTACAACACCATGGCAAACACTTATACTCAATGTTATTTCCATATGGTCTTTTCAGTAAAAAATCGCGATGCGCTGATAAAAAGAGAATGGAAAGATGAATTGGAAATGTATGTCACAGGAATTGTCCAAAACCATAGGCATAAAATGCTGGCAATAGGAACAATGCCTGACCATGTTCATATTTTGATAGGTTATAATGTAAATCAGCTGATACCAGATATTATTGAAGAAATTAAAACATCATCTAATAAATTCATTAAAGGAAAAAAGTTATCAAAATTTAAGTTTGAATGGCAGAAAGGTTATGGAGCTTTCACACATTCTCATTCCCAAATAGACCTTGTGGCAAAATATATCTTGTCTCAGGAAGAGCATCATGAAAAAAAAGCCATTCAGTGAAGAGTATTTTGAAATCCTGGAGAAGAATAACGTGCAATTTAAAGATGAATATGTTTTTGAATTCTTTGATGACGTTCATTGTTGGGATTAAATATCGCGGTGCTCTGCACCTTCTGTAATGTTTTTCAAATGCATTTCTACAAATATTATGCGGCTCTGCCGCTTAATATTAGCCCGGAATGTGCAGCGCATCAACTATCAATAGATGAATAGCTGCATTGAATAGCCAAAGAAGGTGCGGAGCACCATAATATTTGTAGATAAATTATTATTATAGAAGACAAAGGTGCATCGCACCGGAATATAATTATTAAATAATATATTTTTAATTCATTAGTAAACAGTTATTTAGAAATAACAAATAATAACCATTTAGAATTAAAATTCGGGTGTTGCAACGCTGAAAACAGGAAAATATCAACTCATATTAAATACCCAATACTATTGTCAGGGGTGAACATATTTTCCCCGGTATTCTCTCTTCATCAATTTTGATGCTTCGGTATTTCCAATTATCATGTTATTAACCTGATCCCACTTCACAACAGATCCTGTGTAGTAGGAGATCATGGCTAATTGTACCGTTGCAGTAGACTTGAAAGCATCTTCCGGTGTACAGATAATTATATCCCTGTTTTTGCTTCTGACTGCTTGTAGAAAATTTTCAACATGATTTTCCTGCATCAATGGTGCCGGATAGGATAATTCCTCCTTGGTCCCGGTTCTTTCTGAAGGGAATATTGTAATTTTTGAATCCTCGGCAAACAAAGTGCCTTTATCTCCGTAAAAGAATATGCCATTGTTAAATTCTCTCATAACGTCTCCGGTCCCCCACAGGCGATGCTGCCACAGTACGGGAGCCTTACTGAAGGCCATGTTTGAAGTTAATGTATCCGGAGTAGTTATCTTATTTTTAAACTCATTAATATTTCCTGTTGTATAAAATTCATCAGGCATCCCCTCTCCCATTATCTTGCGGATAATATCAATATTGTGAATACCCCAGTCAACAAGGTGACCATTTCCATATTCTTTTTCAAGTCTCCAGGCTTTGTGTCCTATATTTGGACGATACTCAAGTTTTGGAGCTGGTCCGCACCATTCTTCCCAGTCAAGTGAAGCGGGTGGCGGCTGAATGGTATTGTCCTGAGGACCAGGATCATAATGAATCTGGGCTTTTATCTGGTATATGTTTCCGATCTTTCCATCCTCAATAAGTTCTTTTGTCTTCTTGAATGCCTCACTATTGCGTCGCTGAAAGCCGAACTGCACAATATTCCCTGTCCTGTTTGCTGCATCAACCATTGCAAGCCCCTCCTGTATGTCATATGCAACAGGTTTCTCACAATATATATCCAGGCCTTTCTTGCAAGCAGAAATGAACTGTAAGGCGTGCCAGTGAGGCATTGTTCCAATAAAAACAGCATCAAGTCCTTTTATATCCAGAAGATCCTGGAAATATTTTAATGTTTTGGGTCTGCTGCCCTGAAGTTTTTCAAGCTCATCGGCTCCGGTTTTAAGATGATCAGAATCAACATCGCAAATTGCAATCACCTCTACACCACCAACTTTCAGAGCAGCTTTTACATCAACCATACCATACCATCCTGCACCTATAAGTCCGATTTTGATTTTACGCTTATCAGTAACAGACGGAATATAGAATGAGGAAGCGAGCGCTGCTGAACTCAGAGAAGTTACTTTAATGAATTTCCTTCGTTTCATGATAGTTAGATAAAAATTATTTCAACTGCAATAATCAGAATATAAAAATAAGAATTTAACTTATATATTGATAAAGATATCACTTTGTGATCCTAATAATCAGCATTCTTTATATAAATATTCAGATGAAGGTCATCAAATCCCATGAATATCTCTATTTTTCGAATTATTTATGGATGCGGTGGGTGGAAATACTTCCTCTGCTTAATTACTTTAATATAATATAATATGAGTATCGGGAATCATGCATGAGATATGGTAATTTGCTTGAAAATCAATTTATTTACCCCAGCCCCACGGGGAGTAAATTGATTTTCTTCGCACCCCATGGGGTCGGGGTAAACGAAGAAAATCAATAAGTATATATTCATAATTGCCGATACTCATCTAATATAATATAATATAATATAATATGAGTATCGGTTTTGGTTAATAAAACTTTGATAATTATGATAATGGCTGTATCGGAGACATTAACAATTTGTAAAAGTTATGGACTAAAGTCCATAATCTCCTTATTTTCAATAATCCCGGACTTAAGTCAGGAGTTAAAAAAGTCGTCCTGATAATCGGGCTTTAGCCCAAAATTATTGTTTATTCATGATTCCCGATACTCAAATAGTCTAATATTCTAATATTCTATTAATCAATTACATATCTGGTAAAATATGAAAAATACGTTTCAAACCGACTGGAAGAGATTATTCTTTACTTTTCTGAGGATGGCTGTAGGCTGGCATTTCCTTTACGAAGGAGCAGCCAAGCTTTTAATTGAGAATTGGAGCTCCTATTCATATCTTGCAAATTCTACCGGACCTCTTTCTGTTGCCTACCACTGGCTGTCAAATTTGGCTGGTGTGATAAAAATAATCGATATTCTAAACATTTATGGTTTGATATTTATCGGGATTGCATTGTTTATCGGACTGTTTTCACGTATTGCAGCTATTGCGGGTACCATTTTACTGACACTGTACTACTTTGCATATCCGCCTTTCGGCGACTCCTTATTTGCTATAGGGGAAGGCCATCTTTTCATTATAGATAAAATTTTTATTGAAGGTCTGGTTCTTTTGTTCTTAATTTTCAATAATGAGAAGGGATTTGGCATTGAACTTTTCTTCGAAATGATCAGGAAACCAGCTATAAAATCTCCTGCTGAAAATACTGAAACGGTCATTTATTCAGATTCACGTCGCAAAGCTCTTAAGAACCTGGCAACTTTACCTTTTCTTGGATTGATGGGAATCTGGGCCGGACAAAATAACAGGAAGTATAATGTAGATGTGATGTCAGGTGCCACGATACAACTTGACCGTGTTGCACTGGGTGAATTAAAGGGGACATTGCCAAAAGGGAAAATAGGTGGTCATGAGATCAGCAGGCTGGTTCTGGGTGGTAATCTGATCGGGGGTTGGGCTCATTCACGCGATCTTATCTACGTGCCTTCGTTGTTTAAAGCATATAACACTGAAAAAAAAATATATGAAACTTTGATTCTGGCAGAAAATGCAGGGATAAACACGATTAATATAGGTTTCCCGACTAACGGCCTTATTTCCAAGTACAAAAGAATGACAGGCAGTAAAATCAAGGTAGTTTCACAGGTTGCCCCTAATATGGAAAAAGGAGATTATTTTGAGCAAATCAACCAGGCTATTGATTACGGGGCTGATATACTTCAGGTTCAGGGTAACTGGTGCGACTGGCTTGTTCGAGATAAAAAAACAGATGTAATTGAACAAATGCTTGAAAAAATCAGGAGTCATAAAATAACAGCCGGACTGGCTTCCCACACAGTAGATTCATTGATATTTTGTGAGGAAAAAGGAATTATTCCTGATTATTACATGAAAACAATGCATCATGATAACTATTGGTCGGCTCATCCAAGGGAATACAGAATCCCGTTTGAGGTTGACGGGAAGAAGTTTATTGACCATAATAAATTTCATGACAACATCTTTTGTCTGTTTCCTGACCGTACAGCTGATTTTGTAAACCGGACAAAGGTCCCGGTAATGGGATTCAAAGTTTTGGCTGCAGGTGCCATTCAGCCAAATGATGGATTCAACTGGGCTTTTGAAAATGGAGCAGATTTTATCTGCGTAGGGATGTTTGACTTCCAGATTGTGAATGATGTGAATATCTGCATCGAAACTCTCAGTAAGCTGAATACCAGGAATCGTAAGTGGTATGGTTAAGTTGCCTCATCAGTTACAATAATTTTTATTCCTGCGAAAATATCAAAATGAACCTCTTCCGGTTCATTTTGTTTTTTATATTAATTCGGGTTCGGTATTATTGAAGGACAGTAATTTTACTTTTTAGTTAACTGTTGTGAAGATTCTAATCATTGAAGATGACAGATCGCTTTCAGTAGCGATTAACGATTATCTGAAGATGGAAGGCCATATCTGTGAAATTGCTCTGGACTTTAAACAGGCAGTTATCAAAACGGCTGACAACAGGTATGATTGCATTATTCTTGATATAGGACTGCCTGATGGAAATGGGCTGGACATTATTAAGGAACTTAAAGAGAATAAGGTATCTGATGGAATCCTGATTTTGTCGGCAAAAAATTCCCTCGAGGATAAGATAACAGGCTTAAGGACAGGAGGAGATGATTATCTGACTAAACCTTTTCATCTTGCAGAATTAAGTGCACGGATAAATTCAATTTACAGGCGTAATAATTTTTTGGGCATGAACGAGATCGCTTTCAGGGAAATCAGAGCTAACACAAATGATAATCAGGCTTATGTAAATAATAAACTACTGAATCTTACAAAAAAGGAGTATGATTTACTTATATTTTTTATGAGCAATTCAAACAGGATAATTACAAAGGAATCAATTGTTGAGCATTTGTGGGGCGATAATGTCATTCTTACAGACTCATTTGATTTCGTGTATACTCATGTAAAAAACCTTCGTAAAAAGATTATGGCAGCTGATGGTAAGAATTATATTAAATGTATATATGGTTTTGGATATAAATTCATTGAAAGTTGAAGCTAATAACAAAAAGCACTTATTATTTTTTCATATTTTTTATTCCTGTCATAATTGCCGGAGGAGCGTTTCTCTACTCTGCTATCAGGACAGATATCTATAAACAAATAGATGAAAGCCTGATTACTGAAAAGAATATTATTCAGGACCAGATAGAGCAAACGAATAAAATACCTGATTTTTCATCTGAATTTGGCCACCAGATTGAAGTAAACCTGTTGAGTTATAATGCATTACAGATTCAGCAAATAAAGGATACAGTTTTATCTGAGGATTCTTCAGGTATTGATTTGCCTTACAGATATCTATACTATTCCGGGCAAACTTCAAAAAAAACCGGATTTACAATAAAAATTTTTCAGGTATTAAGCGAAAAGCAGGAATTGCTTGAAGCTATAAGTCTTTACTTGTTTGGATTATTACTCTCCCTCTTTATCATTTCATTGTTTTTAAACTACCTTATTGCCAGAAACTTATGGAGACCGTTTTATAAATCGGTTGATATGGCCGATAGTTTTGATATTCTGTCTGGGAATCCTTTGGTTCTGCCTGAAACTGATATAATTGAATTTCAACAACTGAACAGGGTTGTAAGCAATATGACTCAAAAAATGAGAAGTGACTATCTAAATCTTAAAGAGTATAATGAAAATGCTGCTCATGAATTCCAGACTCCTCTGGCAGTTATAAGATCCAAAACTGAATTGCTGGCGCAAACACACAATCTTAAAAAAGAAAGTTTAAACCTGATTAAATCCATTAATGATGCAACAACCAGGCTTCTTAAGCTGAATCAGGGATTATTGCTTATTTCAAAGATTGAAAATCAATATTTTCATGAAAAAAAAGTAGTATCCCTGAAACAGGTAACTGAAAAATGTCTTGAAAACTACAGTGAGATACTTGAGCTAAAAGGAATCAGAGTTGAAAAAGAATTTAATGATCCGGCATTTATTGAAATAAATGAAGTACTTGCCGATGTGCTGATTTCGAATCTCCTAAGCAATGCTGTACGGTACAATATTGATAAGGGATTCATAATCTGTAAGATTGATTATACCGGTTTATCAGTTAAAAACAGCGGATTACCATTGAATAGTGACCCGGAAATTCTATTTCACAGGTTTCATAAAGGGAGTGATAATCCCCAATCAGTTGGCCTAGGATTGTCAATAGTCAGGAAGATCGCAGAATATTACAAAATGACCATCACATATACCTGCACCGGAAATATTCATGAGGTGAGATTAAATTACCGGAAGGGATATTCTTCAGTTAAGTTGTAATCCGATTCTTAATTATTTGTTAAATTTTCAGAACTTCAGATCCTCTTCAGAATCGCAGGATATTTTTGGATTGTTTAACCAAATAATTTATAAATCATGAAGAAGTTATTATTTGTAATAGTATTTATGATGGCAGTAATGGTTGCCAATGCGGAAGTTACTCGTACTCCTGTTAAGGTAAATGACCTAAATAAGGCAATTACTGCCAATATTGCCAAGGATTATGCAGGTTTCATGATCAAGGAAGCAACAAAAATCGATGACAATAACAGTATTACTTACGATGTGGTAGTTACAAAAGGTACCACATCTGAGACTCTCATTTATGATAAAGAGGGTAATTTTGTTAAGAAGATGGCTCAGAAAACAGCTTCATCCGGGAAAAAAGAAATGAAATCACCGATGAACAAGTCATCACATATGAAATAGTGTGGATAATTTTACCAAAAAAAAAACGGCGCATTATGCACCGTTTTTTTTTGCTTTATAACTGACCTTGTTCAGTGGAGGAAAACTGTATCATGCTGAGTCAGGATCACACCTTACCGTTCATTTCGCTATTCCTGTGATTTCTTTATTCTTGAATAGACACATAATTATGTTAAAATGAACTACTTCTGATTCAAATTGTTATAATTATCATGATTGTCTGTTTGAGAAATTTTGTTTAACTTAGTGATTGTTCATTCAAATCAATTGAGATAGAGACTATTGCCCGTTACAAACTTATGAAATATATTTTCCTGAACAGGGTGACATTAAATATCAAGAAATAAGGAGGAATATCAATGAAACCGGTAATCAAATGTGAACCAACTGTTTTTACAATCTTCGGTGGCGCGGGAGATCTTGCATGGAGGAAACTTGTACCTGCGCTTTATGACCTCTCACTTGACCGTAGTCTTCCTTTTCATTTTGCAATTATAGCTGTGGACCGTGCCGTTACTGTAGATGATGATTTAAGAAACCGGCTTCACGAAGGTGTAGAAAAGTTTTCCCGTAGAGGTAAGCCTGACGATGCTGGCTGGAAAAAGTTTGCAAAACATATTTCTTATCATCAGGGTGATTTTAAAGATCCTCAAACCTATTCCTCATTAAAGGAACAGTACGCGAAATTTGAAGAGGAATGGCACTCCAAACCTTTAATAATCTACTACATGGCTACTCCTCCTTCACTGTTTGGAGAGATCCCCAGATTTCTTGGTGAAGCAGGTCTGGCAGATGACAGGGAAAGATCACGGCTGGTGATTGAGAAGCCGATTGGATCAGATCTGAAATCCGCCCTGAATCTGAACCGTACATTAAACAAAAGTTTCAATGAATCACAGATAATGCGTATTGATCATTATCTGGGCAAAGAAACTGTTCAGAATATTCTTGCATTCCGGTTCGCAAATCCTCTTTTTGAACCTATCTGGGACCGCAGATATGTTGATTTTGTAAGTATAACTGTTGCTGAAGAGGTTGGTGTTGAACACAGGGGAAGCTATTATGAAAAAGCCGGCGCTCTGAGGGATATGGTTCAGAATCACCTGATGCAGCTTTTCTGCCTGGTTGCAATGGAACCAATGGTCTCTTTCGATGCTGATGAAATCCGAAATAAAAAGGTCGATGTCCTTCATGCTATACGACCTATCTCTCATGATGAAGTACTTCAATGTGTTGTAAGGGGGCAATATGGAAAAGGCAATATAGGAGGAACAGAGGTGATCGGATATCGTGAAGAAAATGATGTTTCTCCACAATCGGAAACCGAAACTTTTGCGGCTTTAAGGTTGTTTGTAGATAACTGGCGGTGGCAAGACGTACCTTTTTATTTACGCACCGGGAAAAGTCTTGCAAGACAGGCATCGGAAATTGTCATTCAGTTCCGTTCAGTTCCGCACAGGTCGTTCCCTGCTGAAGCTTCTCTCGACTGGCAGCCTTCCAGGCTTATCATGTCAATCCACCCCTATGAAGGCATAGTGCTGCATTTTCAGGCCAAACAACCGGGTCCCAGGTTACTTCTTCAGGCAGTCGACATGAGGTTCAGTTATGAGGAAAGCTTTTCAGGACCGCTGCCCGATTCGTATGAGACATTATTATGGGACATAATGGAAAATGATGCCACATTGTTTATGCGTGCCGATCAGGTCGAGGCAGCCTGGAGGCTGCTTATGCCTGTTCTGGAAGTATGGGACGAAAAGAAGCCTTATGACTTTCCAAACTATGCTGCGGGCTCGTGGGGTCCCCAGGCAATGCATGGGTTACTTGCTCAACTGGGTCACAGCTGGCCTCCGTTGACTAAACTGGAATAGAGTTTATAAAAAACTGTATAAATTTAAACATTGGAAAATTGTATAGAAATACTTTCCGGATAAAACTATGACTGATACATATATGACAAACAGACCAGATGAAGAAGAGAAATCATACCCGTTGCACATTGGCGTGGCGGCAGACCATGGCGGTTTTGAACTGAAAGAATATCTTGTTTCGGAGCTAAGGAAGGAAGGCTTCGAGGTAACGGATTTTGGGAACCAGGTTCTTATCCCGGGTGATGATTTTCCTGATTATGTCATTCCTTTGGGCCTGGCCGTAGGATCAGGTAATGTTGACAGGGGCATTGCTGTATGTGGTAGCGGGGTTGGGGCCAACATAATAGCCAATAAGATATCGGGTGTAAGAGCAAGCCTTATCAACGAGACATATTCTGCTCATCAGGGTGTTGAACATGATAATATGAACCTTATGTGCCTTGGTGGCCGTGTTATTGGACAAGCACTTGCAGCAGATCTCGTGAACACCTTTCTTAAAGCAAAGTATAGTAATGAGGAACCTCACCGAAGAAGGGTACAAAAAATTACTGACTTTGAAAACAGGAACATAAAGTAGTACGAGAATAAGCGATTTGATTACCCTGAATTATGAATACGGAATCCTCACCTGTTCTGTATAGCGGAAGGTTTACAAAAGTTATTATCTGGCTTTTTTCTCACTGAACTTTTCAGGATCCCTTTTGTTAAAATAGTTATTTGAATACTTAATTAAATAACTGACAGACAATGAAAATATTTTCTCTGTACAAAAGGATAATAATGGCTATTCCAGTAATGACAATCTCCGCTTTTGCATTTTCCAAAGCACCTTCAGATATTAAGGTGGAATCGGTGATGTACAATGCCGGAGGTGTAATGTTACATGGTTATGTAGCATATAATGCTGCACAAAAAGGAAAAAGACCTGCAGTTTTGGTTGTTCATGAATGGTGGGGACTGACCGACTATCCAAAAATGAGGGCACGAATGCTTGCTGAATCGGGTTATATTGCAATGGCAGTAGATATGTTCGGAATGGGTAAAACCGCAGCAAATCCAAAAGAAGCTCAGGAACTTACAACGCCATTCTATAAAGATCCGCAGCTGGCTAAAAGCAGGCTTGATGCTGCCATAGAAAAAATAAAGGAATTTCCGGAAACCGATCCCAACAATATTGCTGCTATCGGATATTGCTTTGGAGGTTACATTGTACTGAATGCTGCAAAGTTAGGAGCTGATCTTAAAGGGGTGGCAAGCTTTCATGGCGGCATGGGCGGAGCACCTGTGGTCAAAAATCTTCTAAAAGCAAAAGTACTGGTATGTTATGGCGGAGAGGATAAATTCGTTTCGGTCAGCGATGTTGATAAATTTAAAAGACAGTTGGATTCAATAAGTGTAAATAATACATTTAAATTTTATCCAAAAGCCACACACGCATTTACCAATCCGGATGCTACAAAACTGGGCAAGGAATTTAATATGCCAATAGAATATAATCCGGCTGCAGATAAAGATTCATGGAATGAATTGATTGTGTTTTTAAAAAGTATATTTAAGAAATAAACCATCGGAAAGTCTGGGGACTAAAATGCTAGTCCTCTTAACTTTCCATTAAAAACAGAGTTTTAAATTCAGCATTATTCCGATTTCTCTTAAAAACTGCAGAACAATTGCAATACAATCACTGTTTATAAATTAACATAGGTTATTAAATCCTTGAATTCTATATAATACTGATTTTTGAGAACCGGATTTAAGTTTGAGGATAACCGGGAGCTTATTTATACTGATTATTTAAATCTTTCAGAATAAGGATTATTCATGCTGTGGCCGATTGACAAAGATTATTTATTTTTATATTTGTAATACACGTATCATATATACAATATAAGTTTTCGGTTAAACAAAACGTGGTTAATAATAAAATACAACATTTATTAAAGCATGTTGTCGGAACAAAATATTAGCTTCTGGCCATTTATAGTCTTCGCTTTCATAGTGATAATGCTTATTGCACTTATGGTTGGACTCTCCTATTTTCTGGGAGAACGGCATAAGGAAAAAACCACTGACGAACCATATGAATCAGGGATTCCTCCCACGGGTGATGCGAGGCTGCGTTTTTCTTCAGGTTTTTATCTCATAGCAATGTTCTTTGTCATTTTTGATCTTGATGCTGCTTTTATTTTACTGTGGGCAGTCTCCTTTCGTGAATCAGGACTTACCGGATACATAGGGATATTAATATTTATTGGTCTTCTTCTCATATTACTGATATATGAACTCAGCATAGGGGCCCTGGATTTCGGACCTGACGGCAGAAAGATATTGAAGTATAAAAACAAGATGAAATGAAATCTTCCTTTATAAAATCAGCCGGCAGAATTATCGATTCAGGAAAAGAACTGACTGATGAAGAAATTTATAAGTCTGTATTATTTGCAAGGCTCGATGATATGGTTGCGTGGGGCAGGAAAAATTCTATCTGGCCTTTCGGATTTGGTCTGTCATGTTGTTTTGTGGAAATGGCCACTTCGATTACAAGCCGTTACGATATTGCAAGGTTTGGAGGTGAGGTAATAAGGAACACACCACGTGAAGCTGACATGATGGTAATTGCCGGAACAGTGTTCATTAAAATGGCACCTGTAATACTAAGGCTGTATGAACAGATGATGGCACCAAAATGGGTTATATCAATGGGTTCATGTGCAAATTCAGGTGGAATGTATGATATATACAGTGTTGTACAGGGAGTTGATAAATTCCTGCCTGTTGATGTATATGTCTCCGGCTGCCCTCCCCGTCCTGATGCATTTCTTGAAGGATTATTATTACTCAGGGAATCTATCGGTAAGGAAAAGCGTCCGCTGAGCTGGGTAATCGGGTCCGGGGGAATTCACCAGAGTGAAAAGATCAGCCTGAGAGATTTTAAACAGAAAGAAAGATCAGGGATGGATTCCATTCGCCCAATGAATGAGGTTTAAATACTTTTAAATAGTTATTTATTATATGAGTGTCAGTATAAATAATCCGGTCACGGAACTGAAGTCAGAATTCGGTGATCAGGTAATATTATATCAGCAGCTTTCCAAAGACGGCACTCCTACTATTTGGACAGACAGGAAGTTCATTATACCGATTCTTAAATACCTCAAAAATGAAATAGACCTTCCGTTCAGAATGTTGTTTGACCTTACAGGTATTGATGAAAGAACCAGGACCATTCCCAATGGTCAGCCTTCAGGCGATTTCACAGTAGTTTACCACCTTACTTCCTTTGAAAGAAATGAAGATATTCGTGTAAAGGTACCCCTGAAAGATAAGGATCTCCACATAGACAGCATAACAAGTGTCTGGGAATCAGCTAACTGGTACGAACGTGAGGTGTTTGATATGTTCGGTATAAATTTCCCGGGTCATCCTCGACTCACAAGGATACTTATGCCTAAGTCATGGAAAGGACATCCTTTAAGAAAGGAACACCATGCAAGGGCAACTGATATGGATCCCTTTGAATTGACCGACTTACTGAGGGAAGAGGAAGATGCCAACCTTAAATTCAGTCCTGAAGAATATGGTTTGTCAAGAAAAAGTGAAGACAGTGACTTCATGTTTTTGAATATTGGTCCCCAGCACCCCGGAACACACGGACTTTTAAGGCTTATAGTCCAGTTGCACGGAGAAGATATTGTCGATATTGTCCCTGATATCGGATTCCACCACAGGGGCGCTGAAAAGATGGGGGAAAGGCAGTCATGGCATACATTTATACCTTATACAGATCGTATAGATTATCTGGGAGGTGTAATGAATAACCTTGCTTATCTCCTTTCAGTTGAAAAACTGGCAAATATGGAAATTCCCGACAGGGCCAGTGTAATACGTGTAATGATGAGCGAGCTCTTTCGCATCTCAAGTCATTTGGTATGGTTCGGAACATTTGCCCAGGATATGGGCCAGATGTCACCGGTATTTTATGCTTTCAATGACAGGGAAAGATTATTTGATGTGGTATCTGCAATAACCGGAGGAAGAATGCACCCGTCGTGGTTCAGGATTGGCGGAGTGGCTCATGATCTGCCTGACGGCTGGGATAAATTGATGCAGGATTTTGTCACTTACCTTCCAAAACGCCTCCGGGAATTTGAAAATATGGTTATCAAAAACCGGATCTTCAAAGCCAGGACTGTTGGGATTGGTGTATTTACAACGGAAGAAGCTATTGAATGGGGCGTTACGGGCGCCGGCCTGAGGGCTACCGGGTATGACTGGGATTACCGGAAAAAACGTCCCTACTCGGGGATCGAAAGATTTGAATTTGATATTCCTCTTGGCAGGAACGGTGATTGTTATGACCGTGCCGTAGTGCGCATGGAAGAGATGCGACAGAGCCTCAGGATCATTCAGCAGTGTATTGATAATATGCCTTCAGGGAATTACAAATCGGATCATCCTCTGGCAATACCTCCCCGCAAGGAAAAGACCATGACGGATATTGAAACACTTATTACGCATTTTGTAGGAGTTTCGTGGGGCCCGGTCATTCCTCCTGGTGAAGCAATGGTTCCGGTAGAAGCGGCAAAGGGGTGCAATGGCTATTATCTCATAAGTGACGGAAGTACATCCTCATACCGTTCGCGGATAAGGACCCCGTCATTCCCTCATTTACAGATGCTGCCATATATCAGCAAGGGATATACCATTCCCGATCTGCTTGCAATTCTTGGTGCCATGGATTTTGTTCTGGCAGATCTTGACAGATGAATTATTAAAATATCAACAATACTGATAATGTAATGCTAACCGAGCAGGAAAAAAACGAGATACTGGAAGAAATCAGGCAATATCCATATCCGGCCGTGGCATCAATAGATGCGCTTAAGATAATTCAGAAACACAGGGGGTGGGTGTCGGATGAATCAGTAAAAGCTGTTGCGCAATTGCTTAATATATCGAATGAAGAGTTAGACGGTGTTGCTACATTCTATAGCCGAATCTACCGGCAACCTGTCGGAAGAAATGTTATTCTCATTTGTGATGGAGTAAGTTGCATGATAATGGGATACAGATCATTGTATAATCAATTGTCTGAAAAGCTGGGTATAGCTTTTGGCGAGACAACGGATGACGGGAGGTTCACTCTTCTTCCAATCTCATGTCTCGGTGATTGTGATCATGCCCCGGCGATGATGATAAATGACGATCATTTTAATAACCTGACAATCGAAAAGGCAGAAGAACTTCTTGAAAATTACAAATAGCTTCTGATGGAAAGGCCATTAACCAGACATATAAGACCGGGATCTCCCCCACTTAACCTGAAAGAATATAGCAGGGAAGGCGGTTATGAAGGCGTTCACAAGGCTTTGAAAGAGATGGTGCCTGCTGATGTGACCGCACTGGTAAAGGCTTCAAATCTTCTGGGAAGAGGTGGTGCAGGGTTCCCTACCGGAATTAAATGGAGTCTTGTTCCTATGGATGAGGAAAAGTCAAAACTGAAATACCTGGTTTGTAATGCCGACGAAATGGAACCGGGTACATTCAAGGACAGGTATCTGCTTGAAGGCAATCCGCATCAGCTTGTAGCCGGCATGATCATCTCTTCATATGCCATACAGGCCGGGAAGGCGTATATTTTCCTGAGATGGGCATATAAACATGCTGAAGCTGTGCTTCGGAAGGCACTGGCAGAGGCTTATGAAGCAGGTTATCTGGGGAAGAATATTCTGGGCACCGGCTTTGATCTGGATATTTATATTCATTCCAGTGCAGGCAGGTATATGTGTGGTGAGGAAACTGCATTGCTTAATGCCCTTGAAGGTAAAAGAGCCACCCCGAGAGCCAAACCGCCTTTTCCCGCAATAAGCGGCTTGTTTGGAAGACCAACAGTTGTAAATAATGTTGAAACACTCTCCTGGTTATCACATCTGGTGATAAATGGAGCAGACTGGTTCAGGGGATTAAGTCTGACCGACACCGGTGGTACGAAGCTATTTGGAGTAAGTGGCAGGGTAAAACAACCTGGTACATGGGAATTACCACTTGGAGTAACAGTCAGGGAATTGATCGAGGACCATGCTGGTGGTATGGCAGACGGCTACAGGTTCAGAGGTGTGTTGCCAGGCGGTGCTTCGACTGATTTCCTGATTGAAGAACACCTGGATGTAAAAATGGATTTCTCCACAGTTGCAGCTGCCGGAAGCAGATTGGGAACCGGAACAATGATAATTCTTGATGACAAAACCTGTCCTGTTGCATTTATACACAATGTTGAAAAATTCTTTGCTCTTGAAAGCTGCGGCTGGTGTACTCCCTGCCGTGAAGGACTGCCCTGGGTTGAAAAGATGCTTTCCTCAATTGAAGAAGGAAAGGGGAAAATGGAGTATCTAGAATTACTTAAGTTTCAGGCAAAATACATGGGTCCGGGTAATACGTTTTGTGCACATGCACCAGGTGCTGCAGAGCCTCTGCAAAGCGGCCTGATCTATTTTCATGATGATTTTGTAAAGCATATTAATGATAAAAAATGTCCCTGGAGGTAAGTATGACTAAAATCCGGATAGACGGGAAATATTACGAAGTGAAGGCTGAAAGGAATCTTCTTGAAACCTGTCTAGCAATTGGATTGGATATACCTCATTTCTGTTTTCATCCTGCCCTTGGTTCTGTAGGTGCATGCAGACTTTGTGCCGTAAAAAAGTTTAAGGATCAGGATGACAGGAAAGGTAAAATAGTTATGTCGTGCATGGAACCTGTTACAGAAGGACTTATTGTTTCAATTGAAGATCCTGAAGCAAGAGCTTTCAGAGCTGCCGTTATTGAGAGCCTGATGACTAACCATCCGCACGATTGTCCGGTGTGCGACGAAGGAGGAGAATGTCACCTGCAGGATATGACTGTTATGACCGGCCATAATTACAGGCAATTTGATTTCAGGAAAAGAACATATAATAATCAGGATCTCGGACCATTTATAGCGCATGAGATGAACCGCTGTATTCAGTGCTACAGGTGTGTAAGGTTCTACCGGGATTATGCAGGAGGTAAAGATCTGAATGTTTTTTCAGCTCATAATAATGTTTATTTCGGACGTCATGAAGATGGGACCCTTGTAAATGAATTCAGTGGTAACCTTGTGGAAGTATGCCCTACAGGGGTTTTTACCGACAAAACACTTAAAAACCATTTCACCAGAAAATGGGATCTGACCAATTCCCCTTCTGTATGTGTACATTGCAGTGTAGGATGTAACACAATTGCAAGTGAAAGATACGGATCACTGAGACGGATCATGAACAGGTATAACGGAGCTGTTAACGGTTATTTTATCTGCGACCGGGGACGTTTCGGATACGGATTTGTTAATGACGATAACCGTATAAGAACTGCAAAAATCCGCGTTGAGAAGAACGGCGAAACTGAAGATGCTAAAGAAGAAACACTTGTCAGACATCTTGAAGAAGCATTTTCCGGTAATAAAAAAATTATTGGTATTGGTTCTCCCCGGGCTTCACTTGAATCGAATTATACATTATCAGAACTGGTAGGAAAAGAGAACTTTTATCATGGTATTTCAAAGAAGGAATATCTGCTGACTAAAAAAGTTACCGATTTCCTGCAAAAAAGCAATATTAGGACTCCTTCATTAAAACAGATTGAAAAAGCAGATGCAGTACTTGTTCTGGGTGAAGACCTGACAAATACGGCTCCGATGATTGCACTTGCATTGCGCCAGGCTATTAGAAATAAAGCAGATAAAGATGCTCAGAAGAGAGGCATTCCCTTATGGAATGATGCTCCTGTAAGAGAACTGGCACAGGATACCAAAAGCCCGGTTTTTATCGCTACCCCGTTTAAAGACAGTCTTGACGAAATATCAGATACTGCCTTCAGAGGCTCTTATTCTGATATTGCGAACTTAGGGTATGCTATAGCATCATCAATAAATGATAAAGCACCGGTTTCAAAAATAAAGATCAAAGAACAGCAGGAGCTTGCAGAAAAGATCGCACTCACACTTAAAGATGCTGCCAATCCACTTATAATTTCTGGTATTACATCTGGTGATGAAAATATATTGCATTCAGCCATTAATATTGCCAATGCTCTGTCATCATCTTTTCTGAAAGTCATGATCAGTTTCGTTTTACCTGAATGCAACAGTATGGGCCTCGCATTTCTTCCGGGAAAACCATTGGATGATGCTGTTTTATACGCAGATAATGAAGAGATCGATACACTTGTCATTCTGGAAAATGATCTTTACAGAAGAACAGATGAAGAATCTGTTGTTCATCTTTTTGACAGATGCAGCCAGATAGTCGTTCTGGACCATCTTCAGAATAAAACATCAATACGTGCGGATATAGTATTGCCTGCAGCAACATTTGCTGAATCACAGGGTACGCTGGTGAACAATGAAGGTCGGGCGCAACGCTATTATAAGGCAATGGTAAATAAAGACCAGGTTCGGGAAAGCTGGAGGTGGATCAGTGAAATTTTAAATATCAGGAAAAGGAAAAAGGTTGTTCCTGAAGAACAATTTGACAACATTGTCACATCGCTGGTTAAGGAATTGCCTGTATTCTCAGGGCTAAAGGAATATATGCCTGGTGCTGACTTCAGAATGCTCAACACAAAAATACCCAGGCAAACCATGCGTTTCAGCGGAAGAACAGCAGTGGATTCACAAATTGCAGTCAGTGAATCAAAACCTCCACAGGATCCGGATTCCCCGATGGCATTTACCATGGAAGGTCAGCAGGAACAGCCTCCCTCCTCACTTATTCCTTTTTACTGGACGCCGGGATGGAACTCTGTTCAGGCAACATTCAGTTATCTCGATGAGCCTAATGGAATGATGAAAGGCGGAGATCCCGGGGTCAGACTGATTGAGCCCGAAAATGGACCTGGTTATCCTTATTTCAAAGTCCCAGATCAAAAACCTGATCAGGAAAAGGGTGAGTGGCAGATAATACCTGTCTATCATATTTTTGGAAGTGATGAGCTGAGCTCTTTCAGTTACCCTCTTACTCAAAGAATTCAAAAACCATATATGTTTATTAATCAGAAAGATGGTGAAATATCAGGTATCAGGGATGGTGATTTGGTTCAACTGGATATGGCAGGAATCAGCCTGAATATTAACGTGAAATTTGAAGAAAGTCTTAAACAGGGAATTGCCGGGCTGTCTGTGAAATTGCCTGGTCAGCAGTTCTTCGGACTACCCGGATATGGTAAATTTACAAAAATATAACTGACTGTTTATGAAATATATATTTATCATAGCAGGAATTCTTCTAATACCATTGTCAATAGCAGCTGGTCTGATATGGGTAGAGAGAAGGCTTTTGTCGGTATGGCAGGACAGGCTTGGACCAAACAGGGTAGGCCCTTTTGGACTATTCCAGGTTATTGCTGATACAATCAAGCTCTTTTTTAAGGAGGACTGGACACCAACATTTGCCGACAGACCTGTTTTTGTTATGGCTCCCGGAATTCTTATGATCACAATACTTCTTACATTCGCTGTTATACCGTTCGGACCGGATTTTTATGTGTTTGATTCCAACATCGGTATACTTTTTTTCCTTGGCAACTCATCACTGGGAGTTTACAGTATTGTTCTGGGAGGCTGGGCATCCAATAATAAATACTCGCTTATCGGGGCAATGAGAGCCTCGGCACAGATGCTGACATATGAGGTATTCATGGGACTTTCATTGATGGGAGTTGTAATGATGGCTGACAGTTTTAGTTTTCATACCATAGTCGAGGCCCAGAAAGGCGGGTGGTTCATCATACCGCAATTTTTTGGTTTTGTTGTTTTTTTTATTGCCGGTATTGCTGAGACCCACAGACTCCCTTTCGATATTCCTGAAGCTGAAGGTGAGCTTATTGCAGGTTATCATTCGGAGTATTCTGGTATGAAATTCGGAATGTTCTTTGTTGGCGAATACCTGGGTATAACTCTGATTTCTGCCATGATCGCAACCCTGTTTTTTGGCGGCTGGCTGGGACCTTCTTTTCTTCCGCCGTTTTTCTGGTTCCTATTCAAAACATTCTTTTTCATCGGCATTTTCATTCTGCTCCGGGCATCTTTGCCACGTCCCAGATATGACCAGCTGATGAAACTCGGATGGAAAGTCTTATTGCCGCTGGCTTTACTTAATCTGCTTGTAACCGGTGCTGTTCTGTTATTTTTAAAATGAACTCAACGAATAAACTTAACTATAGAAAATGATAAGTATTCTTCGCACCATATGGTTGACCTTTCTGCATATTTTTCACAAAACGGAAACCGTTAGGTATCCTGAAGTTAAGCCGTATTTGCCGCCCAGGTACAGAGGAAGAATTGTACTTACACGTGACGGAGACAGGAACGAAAGATGTGTTGCATGCTATCTGTGTGCTGCCGCATGTCCTGTAGATTGTATATCACTTCAGGCTGCAGAAGGTGAATCAGGGAGAAGATACCCTGAGTTTTTCAGGATTAATTTCTCAAGGTGTATTTTCTGCGGGTTTTGCGAAGAAGCATGCCCTACTTATGCAATTCAACTGATACCTGATTTTGAACTGGCAGAATATGACAGACAGAATTTGGTTTATGAAAAGGAACATTTGCTGATAAGCGGTGAAGGAAAATACCCTGATTACAACTTTTATCAACATGCCGGCGTGGATATGGGAGTTAAAGGTAAAGGTGAGGGTACAACCGAAGAAAAACCTGTAGATGTTAAGGATCTAATGCCTTGATAATATAAAAGTATCTTATGAATGTATTCTTTTACATAGCAGCAGCAGTTGCAATAATTTCAACAATAATGGCAATATCAGGAAGGAATGCTATTCATTCTCTGCTTTTCCTGATACTTTCACTGCTAGCCATTTCTGTTGTTTTTTATTTACTGGATGCGCCATTTATTGCGGCTCTCGAGGTAATAATCTATGCCGGAGCTATTATGGTTCTTTTCATTTTTGTAACCATGATGCTTAATATCGGACTTGAACGAAAAATGGAAAGAAAATGGCTGAATCCGCAAATGTGGATAGTCCCGGCAATATTGGCAGCTATTCTGCTGGCCGACCTGATTGTTGCGATGAATAGCATAAATGTCCCGGCGATTAATAATGAGGTAATCAGGCCAAAACAGGTAGGTATTTCATTATTCTCCACATATATGATTGCGGTTGAGATTGCCGCCATTCTTCTGATGGCAGGAGTTATCGGAGCATTTCATCTGGGTAGTCAGAAGAAAAAAGTAATTCATCGTTTTCTTGTAAAAAAATAGGATATGCTGTCAGTACCAGTCGAAACCCAGATCATATTTGCCGGAATACTTTTCTTTCTCGGACTGATCGGTTTGCTTGTTCGCAGAAATATAATTTTTATGCTTATGTCGGTTGAGGTCATGCTGAATAGTGCAGGGCTTGTGTTTATCATTGCCGGTACACATTGGAAACAACCTGACGGTCAGGTTATGTTTATTTTTATACTGGCAGTTGCCGCGGTTGAAGTTTCAATCGGGCTGGCGTTGATACTGCAGGTTTATCACCATTATAAGACACTTGATGCTGATGCAGTTAATAAATTGAAAGACTAATATTAAGTAATTAAAGCAATGACCACTTATTTAGCGCTTATACCTGCCATCCCATTGCTGAGCTTCCTGATCCTGGCTCTATTCGGGAATAAGCTGGCCCGTAATGTCTCCGGGATTATCGGCGCAGGTTCGGTCGGTATTGCTGCACTACTCACTTTTGTAGTTGCGATAAAGTTTTATGCATCATTGCCTCAGGTTAAATCATATTCCGTAGTTGTCTGGCAATGGATAAATACGGCCAATCTCAAAGCCGACATTTCATTCAGACTTGATGCATTGTCACTGGTTTTTTGTTTTGTCATTACTTTTGTTGGATTTCTGATACATGTCTACTCAATAGAGTTTATGTCAAAGGATGAGGGCTTCTCAAGGTTTTTTGCGTATATGAATCTCTTTGTCGGGTCAATGCTTATCCTGGTTCTGGCTGACAATATTTTACTGATGTACCTTGGATGGGAAGGTGTTGGCTTGTGCAGTTATCTGTTAATTGGCTTCTGGTACAAGGTACCTGCAAACGGAACTGCGGCGAGGAAAGCTTTTATTATAACCCGTGTAGGAGATACTGCAATGATAATAGGTATATTTATTCTCTTCCTAAGCTTCGGTACGGTCAATATAAATGAACTTATGCAGCTTGCTTCCAGGAATTGGGCAGCAGGTGCACCTATCGCTGTTGTAACTGCAGCTCTTTTGCTAGGTGGAGCACTGGGAAAGTCTGCCCAGATGCCATTACAGACATGGCTTCCCGATGCAATGGCAGGTCCTTCACCCGTTAGTGCATTGATACATGCTGCAACAATGGTGACAGCCGGTGTATATCTTATTGCCCGTACTCATGTTTTATTCAGCCTCGCTCCCATTGTACAGTCCGCAATAGCAATTATCGGAGCTTTGACATTGCTCCTGGCCGGATTCAGTGCTTTGGGACAACACGATCTGAAGCGGATTCTTGCCTATTCAACAATAAGTCAGATAGGATATATGTTTCTAGCCCTGGGTGTGGGTGCATGGTCTGCTGCAGTGTTTCATTTCATGATACATGCATTTTTTAAAGCCCTTCTATTTCTTGGTGCAGGGATAGTAATATTAGTACTGAATGAAGAGCACAATATTTTCAAAATGGGAGGACTCAGGAAAAAAATGCCTGCTGTCTTTATTACATTCCTTATTGGCTCAGCCTCACTGGCTGCTCTGCCGTTGATAACAGCAGGATTTTACAGCAAGGATCAGATATTATGGTATGCTTATTCCTCACAGAGCGGAAGTCTATTGTTATGGATTGCCGGAATCACAGGAGCCTTCCTTACAGCACTGTATTCATTCAGAATGGTATTTATAACATTTTACGGTAAAGCTAAAACGGAGCCGGCATTTTTACCAGGCAAAACAATGATAATTCCGGTAGTAATACTAGCCGCTTTATCTCTGGTGGGAGGATTTGTGGAATTACCCGGAACAATGGGAAACATACACCTCTTCTCAGATCTGGTAGATAATTCTTTACCAAAGGTTGTTGTTGTTGATTCCGGCAAACAGGAATTGCTGTTTCAGCTGTTATCAGCACTGATTGCGCTTGCCGGAATATATCTTGCATATATAGTTTACCGTAAAAAGCCGGCACTTGCTGAACCGTTCGAAAAAAGCAGGCTGCACGATTACTTTGAAAAAGGATTTGGCTTTGATAAATTGTACGATACAGTATTTGTGAAACCTGTTGTCTGGCTTTCAGAAATTGACAAAAAAGACTTTTTTGACTGGTTTAACATTGGATTGTCAAGGCTTGTTCTTCTGCTGAACCGGTTGTTCAGCATGACTCAAAGCGGGAGGATAAGGTGGTATCTGATGTCATTAGCCATAGGTATTACTTTGATATTAACTTATTTTATTATTAAATGATACTTGTTTATCTTATTGTTATTTTATTAACAGGAGCCTTTTTGTCCTGGATTGCAGGTACTCGTAAACCTCTCTGGTCCCGGGTAATATCCCTGGTTACTTTAACCATTGACCTGATCCTGATCCTTTCGTGTTTTTTCAGACCGATCCTACCTGATGATAAATGGCTGATTGACATTAATATTAAATGGATCAGTGAATTTGGCATCGGCCTCCATTTTGCTCTTGACGGTTTGAGTATGCTGCTGATTATTCTTACATTTTTTCTGGGCATAATTTCTGTAATCATATCCTGGAAGGAGATAAACAGCAGGGTTGGATTCTTTCACTTTAACCTGCTCCTGATACTTGCCGGAATAACTGGTGTCTTCTTATCACTTGATCTCTTCCTGTTCTATTTCTTTTGGGAGCTTATGCTGGTACCGATGTATTTTTTAATTGGCATATGGGGGCATGAAAAGAGAACGGCTGCTTCGTATAAATTCTTTCTTTATACACAGGCAAGTGGTCTTCTTATGTTTATTGCAATACTATCTCTATATTTTGTACACGGACATTCTACAGGATTGTATTCATTTGATTATAACGAATTACTTGGCACTGAAATGTCTTCCTCAACAGCGATGCTGATCATGCTTGGTTTCCTTGCAGCATTTCTGGTTAAACTGCCTGTAGTTCCTTTGCATAACTGGCTGCCGGATGCGCATACCGAAGCTCCAACAGCCGGAAGTCTTATTCTTGCCGCACTGCTGCTTAAAACAGGAGCATATGGATTATTGAGGTTTATTGTGCCCTTATTCCCTTCAGCATCAATTTCATTTGCTCCTGTTGGAATGATACTGGGGGTAATTGGTATTCTTTATGGTGCAAAGCTTGCTTTTGCCCAGACTGATCTGAAACGGCTTGTTGCATATACAAGTGTGAGTCATATGGGATTTGTTATCCTGGGAGTATTCAGCTTCAATGAAATAGCCTACCAGGGTGTTGTAATGCAGATGATAGCCCATGGGATCAGTACAGGAGCATTATTTATACTTGTTGGTCAGCTATATGAACGAATTCACACCAGGGATATTAACAAAATGGGCGGATTATGGGAACAGGTCCCTGTTATGGGTGCTATAGGACTTATATTCTCAATGGCTTCATTAGGATTGCCCGGATTAGCCAATTTTATTGCCGAACTCCTTATCCTTATGGGTGCTTTTAAATCAAGCATGTTGATCACAAGCATCGCATGTCTGGGACTTATAGCAGCAACTATCTACTCTCTGAGGATCATTCAGAAGGTGTTTCTTGGTGACAAAAGGGGCGATTGGCATATTAATGATCTTTCCATTCGCGAAAAAATTGTTTCTGCTTCAATGGTTATTGTAATAGTGATCCTTGGTCTTTTTCCGAATCCTGTCTTTAATACTGCCAGACCCGCTCTCTTAAAGACGCTTGATTCACAGAGAGTTATAACGCCTGATTATCCTGTAACTTTCAGAGGTGATCCAGCCGGAAAAAACCTGCATCTTTTTTCAGTTGACAAAACAAGGTATTAAGTATTAATATATGACCCGGACAGACCTAATTTGTTTAATTCCCTTTCTGATCATAGCTGCCGCGCCGGTTATGATTATGATAGTAATTTCCATTCTTCGTCATTATGCAGTTGTTTTTGGATTTACCATACTGGCTCTCCTTGCTTCTTTTGCATCACTCTTTTTTATTGTTCCAGTTATTCCTCATTCAGTTGCACCGCTTTTTATAGTTGACATTTATAGTTTGTTTTTCCTTGGGATCATTTTTCTTTCGGCTTTGATTGTTGCCTTACTTTCATATGAATATGTAAAAAAGTTGGATGGTGTAAGGGAGGAATATTATATAATCCTTTTGACCTCAACTCTTGGCGCATCCCTTTTAGCTGTTGCAAATCATTTTGTACTTTTCTTCCTTGGTATAGAAACACTGAGTATATCACTGTATATTCTGATAGCTTACCAGAAATCGAAAGACAATTCAATTGAAGCAGGAATAAAATATCTAATTCTTGCTTCGGTCTCTTCAGCTTTTTTACTGTTTGGTATGGCACTGATTTATATGGCAACCGGCACCATGTTATTTACCGGGATAGCTTCGGCAATTTCGGGTAGTAGTAGTACTTTATCTCCCCTGGTTTTTGCCGGATTCGGTATGATGCTGGTAGGAATTGGCTTTAAGCTGGCTTTGGTCCCATTTCATATGTGGACACCTGATGTTTACCAGGGAGCACCGGCCCCTGTTTCAGCTTATATTGCCACTGTCTCGAAAGGATCTGTTATGGCAGTTCTTATCAGACTGTTTTATAATCTGAAAGGCTTTGATAATCAGTATATTTACATCATAATATCAGCTATAGCCATTCTTTCAATGTTTGCCGGCAATCTACTGGCACTAAGGCAGCAAAATATTAAGAGACTTTTAGCTTATTCCTCAATTGCCAATATGGGATACCTAATCATTATATTGTTGACAGGCAGTAATAAAGGGATACAGGCTTCCTTATTTTATCTTATATCCTATTTTATAACCACTATTGGTGCCTTTGGAGTGGTATCGCTCCTTTCTTCCTGCAAATATGAAGCTGAAATGATTGAGGATTACAGGGGCCTGTTCTGGAGGCGTCCAGGTATCGCAATTGTGTTCACACTATCCTTATTGTCATTGGCAGGAATACCAATTACTGCTGGATTTATAGCTAAATTCTATATCATTTTTGAGGGTATGAAAGCCGGACTTATGATTCTTGTATTTTCTATGATCATAAATAGCGTAATAGGCTTATACTACTATCTGCGTGTTATTACTACACTATTCTCTTCTCCGGGAGAGGCAAAGCTTCCGGTTCTAACTTTAGCCGGGAATGTTGTACTTGCCGTAATTGCTCTGAGCATATTAATATTAGGTATTTATCCGGGTTGGCTAATAGATATTCTTTCGAGGTATGTGATTTTATAACTTCCCGATTCAGTAAGGTATTGAGTTGTGTAAAGGAATTTTCTGTAAGAACAACCTGATCATTAATCAGATTCTATTTCTTATTCATCTGCTTCATATAACCGGAGTCTGTTTCTCAGCTCAACAATTTCACTTTGCATAGAACTTATTTTCTGTAATAAATAGTCGATTGTTTCAATACCTTCCAGATTAATGTCCAGTTCGTAATACAAGTTAATAAATTTCTCAAGTTGCCTGAGTTGTTCCATATCTATAAATCCCACTTTATTAATAGTGGTGATTTCAATCATTCCGTATTGCTGCAAGGAAGTGATGAATGATATTTCAATATCGTGACTTATACAGAATTCATTTACCGGTATTAAGTTTTCAGTCTGCATTGAACTTATATTATTACTTACGATTTCGCCAGTTCGGCAAATAACGCTTTTTGCCTGCTAGTTAGATTTACAGGAATTTTTACTGAGTAGCTTACAAACAGATCTCCAAAGTAACCTTCATTTTTATATACCGGAAATCCTTTACCTTTCAACTTTACCTTACTTCCATTTTGAGTTTCGGGTTTTACCTTTAGTTTTACTTTTCCGCTTAAAGTATCGATAGTGATTTCTCCTCCCAGTACGGCAGTGTACAAATCAAGATCGACTGTGACATATAAGTTGTTTCCCAATCGTTTAATAGCTGGGTGATTTTCGATCAAAAATGTAATGAATAAATCACCGTTCGGGCCTCCGTTAATTCCCTGCCCACCATGTCCTGAAATCTTTATCGTTTGCCCGTTCTCAATACCGGCTGGGATAGTAATTCTGATCTTTTTCCCGTTTACAGTCAGGGTTTGTTGATGGGTTTTATATGCATCAGCCAGTCCGAGATGCAGCTCAGCCGTATAATCCTCTCCCCTGTATTTTAAACGGCTGCTTCTTCCTGATGCTGCACCACGGCCAAACATTGATTCGAAAAAATCAGAAAAATCTCCTTCAAATTGCCCTCCTGAAAACTTTTGACCTTGTGTATCTGAGGATTGTTTATGATACTGATTTGCTTTTTCAAATTCTTCAGCATGCTGCCAGTCTTTTCCATACTGATCATACTTCTTCCGTTTTTCAGGATCGCTTAACACTTCGTTAGCCTCATTTATCTGCTGAAATTTTTTTTTGGCATCCCTGTCATCGGGATTCAGATCAGGGTGATATTTTCTGGCCAGTTTCCTGTAAGCGCTTTTTATCTCCTTGGGTGTTGCCGACTTGTCAATACCCAATATCTTATAGTAATCTATGAATGACATTTATTCTATTGATTGCGTTAATCAGCTCTGAATATGATCTTCTTCAAAATATAAACCCTGAGCTCATCAGGAATATTCCATTTTGCACTGTATCCTGCCTATGGCGGAAAATTTTCATTTGCCGGACTAATTTTGCTTACGTGTCGGAATAATCAATAATGGAACAGAAGTGTGGTGCAATACTTTTTCAGTAACACTTCCCAGTAAGATTTTTTCCAACCATTTCCGGCTGTGTGAACCCATTACAATAAGATCAGCATGCAGCTCCTTTGCTGCCTCTAATATTGAACCTGCAAAATCACCTTCTTTAACCAATGTTTTAATAGTTTTATCTCCAAGGTGTTGTTTTGATTTTTCAAGGAAGTGTAATGATGCCTTTTTCAAACCTTCTATGCTGTTCAATTGAGCCTGTTCTGTTTCCATATAACCTGTAAATCCCATTACCGGTGAATATTCTGTTGAATAATAGTAGATAGGATCCATTACAACATGCAGCAAAACAATTTCAGCATCCATGTTTTTAGCCAGTGAAAAACCTGTCTCAGCTACTTTTTGTGCTGTTTGATCGTAATCCAGGGCAATCAATACAGTTTTCATCTTTTTTGTTTTCATAATCATTTTATGCTTTATCCGGATCGATTGAGATTATTTTTTATTACCTGAAGTTAAGAAAAATAAGTAAGAATCCGGTTCTACTTAATATAACAGAGAAGGTAGCTAAAAAGTTTTCCGGATCAATAAGAGGAGAAAATTAATAATCGGCAGGTAATTTTAATTGATTTTTAAGCTGTTATCTTGATATTCCAAAGAGCTCCTCTGAGTTTAAAAGCAAGTCTACATACTGAGCTCTTTTATAGACAAAAGGATTTCCACTTAACTTGTTTTTTGACAATTTGCCTCGGAACTCGTCAATACTCTTATAATTTTTGTCATCCATCCATTCAACCAGTTCTTTTTTGATATTATTAATCTGAATTAATCCGTTTTTATACAACGTGCTCACCACCTGAACGCAGGACGCACCTGATAATAGTAATCTGATTACATCTTCACCTGTAAATATTCCATGGCTGCTGCATATGTCAGCTTTTATATTTTCAAATAATAAACCGGCATATCTCAGTGATTTTTTATAATCTCCTTTATTGCTGAGATTAAATGATTTGATATGTCTTTCACCGCTTATATCAATATCGGGCTGGAAAAAGGAATTAAACATTACTACAGCATCCGCACCAGCCTCATCAAGTTTTTTTACAAAATTCAGGATATTTGAATAATCAGGACTTAATTTTATGCTTATTGGTATTGATAAGTTTTTTCTTATCTCTTTTACTATATTCAGCTGTTCGTCTTCGACTGTTTTTGCATCCTTATCAAAATCAGAAGGGATCTGATAAAAATTCAGCTCTAATCCTGCAACCCCTGTTTCGCCAAACAAACCTGCATATTTGATCCATGTTTCATGATTAACTGCGTTAAGGCTGGCTATCAATGGAATAGAAAGGCTTTCGGTGGCTTTCCTTATTTTCTCCAAATGTTCATCGGGTCCGGCATGTTCAATATTGGGATGCATTGTGACCATTTCTGCATAGAGATCATTGAATTCATTGAGTCGCTCATCAAGCTGAAATCTCTCCAGTTGTATTTGTTCTTCAAATAACGATTTATATACAATTGCCGCTGCCCCAAGTTCTTCGGCCTTTTTAAGCTTATCCAGATCAGTTACTAAATTTGAAGCTCCTATGATTATTGGATTATCAATATCGATCCCCATATACTTTGTTTTGAGAGTTATCATAGCTGTAATTTTTATTTTATATTCAGATATAATATTTATTGATAAGTTCAGGTAATTTTTTTAAACTTATTAAGGAGAACTTTAGATCCTGTTAATGTGTTGCATATATTTGATTGCGTTATTTTCTGAGTTATAAATCACTTTAATTAAATAAGCAGGTTGGCAAATCACATAGGTTCAATAAAAACTGAGTCTTTAGATACGCCCAGATCCGCCAGTTGTCCCAACACACTTTCCATCATGGCAGGAGGTCCGCACACATAAAATTTCTGGTCATAAGATGCTATTTTGGATTTTAAAAAATCAACGCTGATAAATCCTGAATTATATTCTTCAGTCCCGACTTCCGAAAGGATATTTATAAAAGCATCCCCTAACATTTCTTTAAGCTCCTTTTCAAGAATAATATCTTTTGGGGTTTTATTGGCAAAAATTAATGTATTTCCGGCCAGATCATCCCTGGATTTAAGATCCCTGAATATTGAAATGAACGGTGTAATACCTGCTCCGCCTGCAATAAAAACACCTTTACCTTTATAACTTATCTCACCAAATACTTCATGCAGGATAAGTTCATCGTATATTTTTAACTGATGAATTCTATCTGTTATACCTTTGCGTTCCGGATATCTTTTAATAATGAATTCAAGAAATGGGGATGATACAAGATTGGTGAAAGTAAAGGGTCTCTTTTCATCCTTTAGTTCAGGAGTATTTATTGTGACATCTGTTGCCTGACCCGGAATAAATGTATAATTTTCCGGTCTTTCTACTCTCAGATATTTTACATCGTGTGTGACGTAATCAGTATCAAGGATCCTGACAATATGTTCTTCCATATTTATGTTAATTCAATTTTTATAATTAATGAATTTCACATTTTTTCATGTCTTTTAGAATTCTCTTTGCTTCTGCTGCGTCCGACTGATTTTTCCAACTGTCTACATGGTGAAAACCTCACTAATTCTATCAAAAAGCGAACAAGATATGTAAAGGTAAAAGGTAAGAAAAAGTAATGGATTAAGTTAGAATTAAGAATAGATTAAGTTAAAGTTAATAAAATCTTAATAGGGCAAATTTCATTGCTGCACATGAAATTCTTTATTGGATAACTTGCATAACCTAAATCAGGAAAGCAGGTTCGGATCATTCTTGTCAATGCGCCCGAAATATTTACTGCAGATAATTTTGTACTTTTTTCCAGTATTCCAGAGTGGTCTTACCTGACCCGTTCCATTTACGTGCTATTGATTCAAAATTTGGATAACCTATTTTTATAGCATAATGAAGAAATATTTCTCTTGAAACATCAAACCTGAACAGATCTTCAGGAAGATAGTTTTTTCCGGTTCTCATGTTATAATCCCTGAGTCTTATTGGCCTGATCTGAAACGCACCAATTGCCCCTTCTTCAGAGTTATAGGCAAGATTATCCCCTTCACTTTCAACCTGTATAATTGCTTCAATAAGTTTGTCATATGGATTTATAGGCGCAGGTGCCAGTAAATAGTTAACTTTCAGCTCCGGTGCTGCTGCCCTGGCTGTAAATGATAAAAAGACAATCAGAAAAATTCCTTTAAGATAGTGTAATCTGAATAACGGTAAATGGTCTTTTCTTCTATACAATTGTTTGTTTGTATATCTTCTTTTTCCCATATAAGATTTAAATGCCATAACTCACATTAAATGAATTTTTTATCAGGTTCCAGAGGTAAACATTTAATAGTTTTACTTTAAATTCAATGATTTTTGATTCAAAGTTAATTTCTGTGGATATTATTCTGGTTAAGACGGGATTAGGAGTATATTAAGAAAAGATTAAGACCGATATCTTTTGGTCAGTTTAATAAGTACCACACAGAATTTTGGCGTTAAATCTTTTACTAATGCTATTTCAGAATAGGATAATCTCGGATTTATTTGTTATATTAATAACGATTTTAGCCAAATCTTTTTGAAAACCTAAATAGAACCGATTTTAAAATCACCTAAATGGAGATTTATCCTTAACAAGTGAATAATTTAAAAAGTGCTTGATTAATGAACCTAATAAATTCATAAAATATGCCAACCATGCCATCAATCTCAGGAAAGAATCATAACCCGGGTTATCCACGCTATTACATCAGGATTGGAGAGATTATTGTTTTATTTGTACTGTTTATTCTGATATCCTGCTCAAAAGGTAATATATCTTTTTATAATATTGTTCTTAACGACTTCGATTCAAGCAGTTATTTTGTAGCTCTGGATATAAGATCACCATCATACAAGGGTCGGGCCCTGATTGAAAATAATAATCTCTTCAACTTTTTGAATAAAACAAAAGGATACAATAAGCAGCAATATATATCTGTAATGGAAAAGATACTGGCCCGAAACAGATCATTGAAAATTGATGATAAGGATATGCTCAAATGGAAATTTTTGAAAGTGAAGGAGATCGGCAGTGTTCTGTTTAATGCTAATGCGGGTGTGGACGGATTTATCAGGTACTATTTTGATGGAACTGTATTGAAGTATGGTATAACCAATGAAGAGAGGAATGCGGTAATCAACCAGCTTTTTTACTGGTCAGTACCAACAAAAATCGGACCTTTAACCGGGCAATTAATGTTAGGAAATAATTAATTTATATATATTTAAATTATTGTATAACAAAGATATGAATTGAATTGAATTGAATTGCAATCAGCCTCTACAATCATTTTACCTATATTTTTTCCACTAAAAAGACCAAGGAATGCATCAGGCAAATTATCAAAACCATGTATTATAGTCTCTGAATATTTAAGTTTTCCTTCTTTAAACCACCTGCCCAAATGTTCGAATCCTTCCCCAAACAGGTCACTGTAATTTCTTACTATAAAACCCTGAAGCGTAACACTGCGCGTAAGAAGTCTTGGTAATATGTCGGGGCCAACAGGTTTATCCGTATTATTATAGAGTGAGATCTGCCCACATAAAACAATCTTTGAATGAAAATTCAGATTATTAATAACTGCATCTGTAATACCTCCTCCTACATTGTCAAAATACACATCTACCCCATTGGGACAAACTGCAGCAATCGATCTCTTCATATTCTTCGATGTTTTATAATTCACAGTGTCATCAAAGCCGAACTGTTCTGTTAACATCTTGCATTTCTCATCAGACCCGGCAATTCCGACTACTCTGGCTCCCTGAATTTTCGCAATCTGTCCTGCCACTAAGCCCACTGCACCTGCAGCACCGGATATGACTACTGTATCCCCTTTTTTTGGTTTACCTATATGTATTATGCCAAAATATGCTGTAAGTCCCGGCATACCAAGAATTCCAAGACTATAGCTGGGTGGAATATCAGAAGTTTCTATTCTCCGCAGGTTTTCTGTTTTTTCAATACAATATGTGGCCCAGGGAAGCATACCAAAAGCAATATCGCCCTCCTTAAAAGATTTACTTCTGCTTTCAATTACTCTGGAAACCACTGCTCCCATTATTGGCTGATCAATCTGGAATGGCTCAGTATATGACTTTACATTATTCATACGACCACGCATATACGGGTCGACTGATAAATACCACGCTCTGAGAAGTACTTCATTTTCTCCGGGTTCATCAAGCTGAACGTTTTGAAATCTGAAATTTTCATATACAGGTAAACCAACAGGTCTGGATGCTAATACAATTTGACGACTTTTCATTGATTTTAAATAACTGATTCTATATCCTTAACAATTGTTTGCTGTAAAAGTTTGAAGCAGAAAGTAACATTAGATCAGTATACGTGGTTCAACAATAGTAAAGTCCCACAAAATGAGCATTTTGTTCATTTTATTTCACATTCCGGATAATAACGCAGCAAATACCTGTAATCGATTATTTATTCAGGTTTTATCAAATTAAGCATCCCTGATTCATTTCAGGAATTGCTGGAAAAATTGTGTCAGACAAATAATATGGATTTTTTGTGTAACCATTTGTACATTTACAGGTATTCAATAATGAGAACCAAAAGATCAGACTGTGGCAGACATAACTGACGAAATAATCATGCAGCGTATAAAGGAAGGAAATCTGGCAGAGATGTCTGTCCTGTTTGAACGGTACCATCTGAGATTGTATAACTTTTTTCTTAAACTGACAATGAAAAAAGATATGAGTCAGGACCTTACTCAGAATCTGTTCTACAGGATGATAAAATACCGGCTGTCATATAAAAATGAATACTCAGTAAAGTCGTGGATCTACCAGATGGCACGGAATCTCCATGCTGATTACTGCAAGCAGGAAAAGAGATCCGATGATATGTTCGTAAAAACAAAATCTTATCCCACCGATATTGCCGACGATAGTAGCAGTTACCATGAGGATGATTATTTAAGACTTGAAAACGCAATGTCGGCTCTAAGTAAGGAACAGAAGGAAATAATCATCCTCAGCAGGTATCAGGGATTGAAATATGAAGAAATATCAGTTATAACTGATCAATCTGTTGCGGCCATTAAAGTAGCTGTGCACAGAGCTATTAAACAGCTTCGGGGAATATATTTCAAACAAATCTAAAATGAATAGTATGAAGTGTGAGGAAGTAGATGAACTATTAATCGATTACCTTGAAAACAAACTTGAGGAGAACCTTCGTAAGGAAATTGAGAAACATGTTGAGGTATGCGAGAGATGTCTTGATGAGTTGAAAGACAGTCAGGAGATATTACAGCTAATTTCAAAAAATGAGTTGGAAAAGCCTGATTATTCAATGAGGATCAGATTTTACAACATGCTTCACAGCGAAATTAAAAAAAGCGAAGGAAATCATTCCTCTTCGTCAGCGATACCATCAGTTCCATGGTATATAAGTAGTCGCTTCAGAATAGCTGCAGGTTTAGCAATACTTGTGTGCGGTACCTTCATTGGATATATCTTCCGGTCAGAAATGTCTGGATCTGAAAATAAGGCTGAACTTGCACAATTGAAGTCGGAAATTACTGCGTTGAAGAAAACTGCCCTTTTTACAATGTTAAACCAGGAATCCTCAAGCGACAGGATACAGGCAGTAAATTATGCTGATGAGTTTAATAATCCTGACGAACCGGTAATTGAGGTACTGGTAAAAACACTTAACCACGACAAAAATGTAAATGTAAGAATGGCCGCTGCATATGCCCTGTCAAAATTTGCAGACAGACATTCGGTATGCGATTCACTTGTAAAATCATTGTCTCTTCAGGATGATCCGATTCTTCAGGTAACGCTTATAAATATACTGGTAGAAAGAAAAGAGAAAAGTGCCATAGCTCCGATTCAACATATTATTGAAAATAAGAACACCTTAAAGGAAGTGAGGGCTGTTGCTGAAAACGGGATTAAACTGCTTATCTGACTTAAACGTATTGAATTCAATTAACAATAAATCTAGGTAGATTCCGGGTCTGCCTTCGAATCTTTAATCAATTTAAACTACTATTATGAAAACTGTTAAAATCACCTTAATAACTCTACTCCTGTCTTGTATTGCTGGGATTATTAATGCTCAGGAATATAAAATCACAGTTCAGAACAATAAAGATGGCAGATTGGTTCTGAAAGATTTCAATGGACAATTGCCGGTTGAAGGGTATAGCGGCAATGAAATCATTATTACCTCCACCTCTGAAAAGATGTCGCCTCCGGATAAGGCTAAAGGTCTGAAAGCGATTTATCCGGGGGGTACGGATAACACGGGGATTGGGCTTGATATGCAGAAGGACGGTAATCAGGTTACTTTAACCTGTCTGCTTCCCTTCACCCGGGGAGGGGAATATAAAATAAAAGTGCCTGATAACATTGCTCTGGAGATCCAAAGTGGTTGCGAAAGATCTAATAAGATATCTGTTTCCGGAACTAAAAACGAAATAGATATTAAAAACTGTCATGATATTGATCTTAAAAACGTTTCCGGTCCCCTTGTCCTTTCAACTATCTCCGGAAATATAGATATTACATTCGGTACAATAAATACGGATAAACCATTTTCAGTCAATTCAATAAGCGGTGATATAGATATCACGCTTCCTGTAAAAACAGCTACCAGCCTGGAAATGCGTACATTAAATGGTGGATTATATTCAGATTTCGACTTTAATGATACTCAGAAAGACCTTAAAAGAGTAGGCGGGAACACAATGAACTATCCACTTAACGGCGGCGGTTTTAACTTCAGAATTGTATCAGTAAGCGGAAATATTTATCTCAGGAAGGGTAACTGATCCTCTTCCTTAATTTTAAATAAGTTAAAATACATAGTATGAAAACAGGTACTATATTTATTGTGGTCTGGATGTGTATTGGCACAATTCAGGCTCAGGAGAAAACAGAGAAACATATAGATTTCTCCGGAAAAAAATTCATCGAATTAAACATCCAGATTGCAGATTCCATTATTCTTCATACATGGAACAGGAATGAAGTATTTATTTTATCATCAGTAAACATTAATGAGAATAGAGACAATGATGCATACCTGACTACTTATAACGAAACATCTGGTTCAGTAGCTGTTAATGCCCGATTCAGGGATGATTATTTCAAAGGAAGAAATAACTGCTGTAATGAGGCAGATATTTTCTGGGACATATATATCCCTGATAATACAGAGTTCAGGATTGAGACCATTAATGGCAATATTACCATTGATGGTGAAACAGATAAGATGAAAGTGAAAACCATTAGTGGATATATTGATCTGACTGAGCCGGTCGGCAAACCTGCGGATATTGATTTTTCGACAATTTCAGGTACTATCTATTCGAATCATGTTCTGGCATTGACAAAAATGCACGGGGGTGTTCCTACTAAAATCACTGAAAGACTAAATAACGGAGGATCCTTAATTCGTCTTGAAACAATCAGCGGTGATATATTCTTCAGAAAGTCAAAGTGAAAATGTTTTGCTTTATACTTAAGGGGCTTTGTCGGAAAAATCCGGTCAATTGCATCTTTTTGAAATATTCCATGTCTTTTAGAAGTATTTTGTAACCCAGGCCTCAATTAGAAGTACTTGAAAATATATACTAACGATCACCCTGAAATATTCTGACCTGATGAAATTTATTCCGATCAAATCAGTTTTTCTAAGTCTGACAATAATCCTTTTATCCGGAACCTGTATATCTCAGGAAATTGAAAAGAAAAGTTATGAAACTGCATTTACCAAAACACCCCCTCAGATAGACGGATTGGGAAGCGATGATTGCTGGAACCTGGTTGAATGGGGAAGCGGATTTACACAGACCCAACCTGAAGAGAATAAACCACCCTCTCAGGAAACTTCGTTTAAAATCCTTTATGATGATAATAATCTGTATGTATTCATCCGGGCCTTCGACAATGAATCTGATAAAATAAGCAGGATAATGTCGCGGAGGGACAATTTTGACGGAGATTTGGTTGAAATAAATATTGACAGTTACTTTGATAAACAAACAGCTTTCTCTTTTACAGCTACCGCAGCCGGTGTTAAGGGTGACGAAGCTGTAACACAGAACGGAAATAATTGGGATGACAGTTGGAATCCAATCTGGTATCTGAAGACTTCAAGAGATAATATGGGATGGTGTGCTGAAATGAGAATTCCTTTCAGCCAGATCCGTTTCGGTAAAAAAGATGAACATATCTGGGGGTTACAGCTTATGAGGCATATTTATCGTCTGGAAGAAAGATCAACTTGGCAATATATTCCAAAAGGTTCTCCCGGGAGTGTTCATCTTTTCGGAGAATTGCAAGGGATATCTAAAATATGAACCTAAACATCAGATTGAGCTTCTTCCATATTCAGTTGCCAGAATTGATCGTTTTGAGAAAGTAGAAGGCAATCCTTTTTTAAATGGAAAATCGGGCAGGTATTCGGCCGGACTGGATGGGAAAATTGGCCTGACAAATGATTTTACCCTTGACTTTACAATAAATCCTGATTTCGGTCAGGTTGAAGCTGATCCTTCAGAAGTGAATCTGACAGCTTTTGAAACATATTTTTCAGAGAGGCGTCCGTTTTTCGTTGAAGGTAAAAATATTTTCCAGTTTCAGCCTAACCAGACTATTGTCATTCAGAATATGTCATTCAGATAATCTGTTCTATTCCCGCAGGATTGGAAGATATCCGCATTACTATCCTCAACTGCTGAAAATGAATATGTCAGAATGCCTGAATCCTCGACCATTCTTGGCGCATTTAAGATTATCAGGAAAAACAAAAAAGGGACTCTCCATAGGGATACTGGAAAGTATTACTTCTAAGGAAAATGCAGTGATTGATAGTGAAGGTGTAAGACGGAAAGAGACTGTCGAACCTTTGACAAATTATTTTGTCGGACGTGTTCAGCAGGATTTCAATAAAGGTGAAACAGTCCTTGGGGGAATAGTTACAGCAGTAAACCGTAGATATTAAAAATCCTGATCTTAATTATCTTCATTCCGCAGCATATACCGCAGGTATAGATTTTAGGCATAACTGGAAAGAACGTACCTGGTATCTGGCAGGCAATGCTGAGTTCAGTAATGTCAGGGGAAAACCTGAAGCTATTGTTGCTACCCAAACCTCCTCTGCCCGTTATTATCAACGTCCCGATGCCAGATACCTGTCAGTAGATTCTGGCTTGACTTCTCTCGGAGGGTACGGTGGTACAGTGAAGTTAGGTAAAATGAGTAAGAAGCGGTTACAGTTTGAAACTAGTGTTACTTTGCGATCACCAGGGCTTGAGTTCAATGATATAGGCTTCATGAGATATTCTGATGTCATTCATCATGGTATCTGGGTAGCCTATTATATCAGGAATCCTTTTGCAATCTTTAATAATTTCTATCTAAATACCAATTACTGGATGTATTGGAATTTCTCAGGGAAACTTTTATCAACCAATACCAATATTAACTTTAATTCGCAGTTCAGGAATCGTTGGCGCATGAATGGATCCTTTTCCAGGCGAAGTGAAAATATTTCTACAACAATGTTAAGAGGCGGACCATCATTTATCTCTCCCGGTGACCAGGGATTTAATCTTAATCTGAGGACTGATCCTTCAAAACGGCTCTCTCTTTCTGCCGGAGGATATTTTGGATCCAGAGATATTGCAAGTGCCATTGATAAGGAATTCTGGAGCGGAATCTCAGTAAGGCCAATGAATTCAATGTCGATCTCAGTCGAACCAAACTTCAATGTTCAGAATGACAAACTTCAATATGTAACAACCATTACAAATATAGATGATCCTGTATATCTGTTTGGAGAACTTCATCAGAAAACGCTCAGTCTCACTTTCAGAATAAATTATACAATCAATCCCGTACTGTCAATCGAATATTATGGTCAGCCTTTTATTTCAGCCGGAAGTTATTCTGAATTTAAGAAAATAACTTCTCCAATGGCGGAAAGGTTATGTGACAGGTATTATATTTTCACACCTGATGAAATCAGTTATAATTCTGTTGATAATGTTTATCTCGTTGATGACACAAGTGATCCGGCAGCGAATTATTCATTCAATAACCCGGATTTTAATTTTCATCAGTTCAGATCAAACATGATTATAAGGTGGGAATACTCTCCTGGTTCGACACTCTATCTGGTATGGTCGCAGGGAAGAACAAGCTCCGGCAATGACGGTCATTTTTCTTATGGCAGCGATATGAAGGATCTGTTTCAGATCGTACCACATAATGTATTCCTGCTTAAGTTCTCATATTGGTTTAAAATATGATATCAAAAATTTAATTGCTGCAATTGTTAACACTTTCTGGAAAACCTGATATATATTTGAATAAGTGCCGGATTTACTGCGGCAATTTCCGTATATATGAGTGTATCTATGGAAATATCCTGTGTATCATCTCTTCACTCCCATTTCATCAAGTAGGAACACGGCATTTCCAAACTTCTCCGTTATAAAGAGAACATATCGCATATCTACTGCGATACATCTCTGAAGAGCATAGTCATATTGCCAGTCGCTTATCATTGCCTCATAATTGCCGTCGAATGCAATTCCTGTGATCTCTCCTTTATCATTCATAACCGGGCTTCCGCTGTTGCCACCGGTAATATCACACTGGTTCAGAAAATCAACTGAAACATCGTTTAGTTCAGGATCAGACCATCTGCCAAAATCTTTTTTTTCTTCCAGGTTCACCAGTGCCTCAGGAGCATTGAAAGGCTCCTCTCCCGTGTTCAGATCAAGAACTCCCTGCAGGGTTGTAAATGGCAGGTACCATATAGCATCTGCAGGCTTGTATCCTCTTATCGGTCCCCAGGTAAAACGTATTGTGCCGTTGGCATCGGGATACATTGTTGTTCCTTTCCATTCGAATAATGCATCTAAATAGTCTTTCCTCAGTGCTGTCACTTTTGCGGCAAAAATCTCACTGGTTTTTGCGATCTCCTGTGACATTGGATAAATGCTCATAGCAAGACCTATAAACGGGTCTCCGGATTTTTCAATTTCTGCTACTGGTTTGCCAATAAGGCTTTTAGCATATGATATATCCTTCAGCTTTGACGTTTTGTAGGCATCATCTACCCATTGTTCCGGAGTCTTGCCAGGATTTTTAAGGATATAATCAAGCCCAGTTATCCGTTGTCCTTCAGGAAGTGCAGCTGCCATCTTTAGAGTGCGCACAAGCATTGCCTTGTCAAGGGGTTCGTAATAGTCGTTGTATGTATATGTCAGTCCTTCAGCAAACTCTTTTACTGCTTCGTCAGTGAGACCGGGTTGCCGCTCACCTGCAGGTTTCTGCATCTCCCTGGCTAAATCATAGATCTGGGTTGCAACACCGGTCAGCGTGCCGGAAAGCCCCTGCAGTATCCCGAATACCTGATCCCTGTCCTTTGTTTTTTCTATAACATCATATTCTTTCTTCTCCTCAGGCAGGATATCCGCATATTTTGCTTTCAGCACCGGTGAACTGTTTGCCCAGGCCATGAATCCTTTTTCAAAATCAAGCTTTTTCTGCAAAAAGTGAGTCTTTTTCATGCCATCAATATTTCCCTGGTAGTTCTTCATTGCGTTAGCCAGACCCTTAACCAGACTTGCTACTTTTAATTTTCCTGCAGGATCGTCTTCTGTGAGTTCGTCAGCCAGGGAGATAATATCTTTGTAGTTGCTTACTGAGAATGGATAGTTGTAGTTCAGGTTCCAACGTACCGAATTTGATGATCTGTATCGTGTCGTATAACCCGGATAACCGATGATGAAATTGAAATCTCCATCTTTCAGGTCATCCTGTGCTACTTTAAGCCATACTATAGGTTTGTATGGTACATTACCGGGGCTATATTCGCTTCCTTTACCGTCGGGAGTGACATATATTCTCATAAAGGAAAAATCACCGGTATGTCTCGGCCACATCCAGTTGTCTGTTTCTCCTCCGTAGTTGCCAATTGACAGCGGAGGTGAGTATACAATCCGAATATCCCTGAACACCTTATATGTATACATAATGTACTGTTTCCCGTTATACATTGAAGCTATAACAGATTCCTTGTCACCCCCTTCCGGGCTTATTACTTCTGTCATTTCATCTATACGGGCATTTATCCTTTTGTCTCTTTCTACAGGATCGGTAATTCCATTACCTGCTGCAAGTACGTCACCTGTGACATCTTTCATCTCCAGCATAAGACGTGCCTGATAACCAGGAGCCTGTATCTCAGTTGAACGATCCTTTGCCAGAAAACCATTCGTAAGGTAATCGCTGTTTACGGATGAAGCTCTTTGAAGAGCTGTATAAGCAACGTGATGATTCGTAACAACAAGTCCTTCAGGTGATACGAACGATGCAGAGCCTCCTTCGAGTTGAAGAACAGCATTGGCAAGGCAGGGTTTTCCAGGACTGAATATTTCTCCAACAGGGATCTTTAACCCTTTTTTAGCAAGATCCAGCTGACCCATCTGGGTCAGCATCCACATCCCCTCCTGAGCTGTTGCTGCCAGGACAATAAAAAGACAGATAAATGCCAGAATTAAATGCTTTTTCATAATGCTGTTTATTATTATAAATGAATTACAAAATGTTAATATCAATTATGCGCCAATGACTTATGATAACTACGGATATAAATTTGTCACATTCTTACATGATAGAAAAATTAAAATCACTGGTAATAATATCTATTCTATCGCTAAGAAGAAATCGGAAAAAAATCGGTTCCTACAAACTTCAGGCGAGATAAAGAAGATTTTAACTTATGCAAAGCAATGCGGCTAAATAAAAAATTTGCCGGATTCATTACATTCAATTATCACATGCCGGATTCAATATTTCTGTCTGTATATTTTTTTGTCCACTCCCGGTATTCTTCGGGTGACATTGTGTTCATTTTATCGAGAAGAAACGCTGTGATTGCCCATATCTTCTGGTCATCATGTGTAGGGCCAAATGCTGGCATACTTGTCATCTTAATCCCATTTTTTATTATCCAGAATGCCTCATCAGGGTCAGGCATGTCATTTGATTTATAGAATTTGGGAGGTCTGGGATAAAGTCCGCTGACTATCTCCATTTGATCAATGCCAGGTGCTCCATGACAGCCAACACACATTTCATTATAATGAACAAATCCTTCCACAAAAAGTGAGGTGTCATTTAGCTGAGGAACCTGAATATTTTTCAGCCTTTTGTTTATAGAATGATGAGTTGTTGTCCTTATGATCCACAAAGTCAAAGAATTATGCGGTACAAGCTGGCTTATATTATACGATCCGGAGTAGATGAAAATTAAAAATGATCCAATAAAAACCGCAATAGTGATAATTACTGTTAAGATAATTTTTTTCATGGCCTGGAATTTTTAGGTATCTTCTGAATTGTTCAGTTATACATAATTTATAACAAGTTAAACAATATATTTGTTTAATGAATATGCAATAGTTTTTTAATTTCATGAATTTAAAACATATATCCTGGCAAAACACAAAATTCATTAGTGCGTCGCTAATAAAATGAGAGCTTTTGTCAACTCTGATATAAGTTTAAATGGCTGGTACAATTCCGGCCCGTGTTATTATACTACCGGTAAATGATGAATAATTTTATTTTAGCCCGTTTATCAGAAATATCCCTTGTCGCCTGTTTAATATTGTTGGAGTATCATTGAATGTTCAGAATTTCATTATACTGCTAATTCTTTAAGAATCAGGATCGAGTCCGAAATACATTTTTCACAAATGGTTTCAAAGAGTCCATGATCAATAGCAGATTGCCTTCCTTCTGCTGTACTTATATCACAATTCAGAAGCTTTCTGCAATTGGTAGTACCATGTATTGATTTAAACTTATCACTGAATTTATGTATTAAGGCATATGACTCTTCCTTCCTGGCATTATTCTCATGGTACTTTCCGGAGCTGTAAATGCTGAGCACCATATATGCACCCGTTACAGCACCGCATGTTTCCTGCAGCCGTCCCATTCCTCCCCCAAATCCGCACGATATACTCAAGGCAAGATTATTATCCAGTCCGAAATCGTCTGAATATGCCGTTAATACAGCCTGTGCACAGTTCAATCCAGATCTGAAAGTGCTGATTGCATTACTCACTTTAATGTTCTTCATCATACAGTAATCTTAAACACGCATAATATCAATACATTGTCACCAACCGGAGTGTGATACGCAAGGTGTTTGCCGCTAAGCCGTTATTTCAAACAATCTTAATGCCGGTGTACAAATATCGTCCTGCCAAATTTACTAAATTTTAATAATTTCACTCATCACTGACAGGTAAGGATTAAGAGAAGAAATGTGTTTCAGTTGCTAATCAGCATATTGTATTTATAATTTAGCAAAATTGAGAGGAAGAGTAAAATAGAAAACCGATCCTTCACCTGGTTGCGAAGTAAACCATATCTTCCCTCCAAGCATCTCAACATAAGCCCTGGCAATTGACAAACCCAGACCTGTGCCTCCATAACTCCTGATGGTACTGCTTTCTACCTGAAAGAATCTGTTGAATATCATCGACTGATGTTCCTTTTTAATGCCGATACCTGAATCAGAAACATAAAACTCAATACTGTTTCCTATTAGTGAGTATCCAAACTTAATTTCTCCTTCCCTGGTGAACTTCACTGCGTTATCAACCAGATAAGTGAGAATCTGGGTGAGCTTATAACCATCGGTATAAATGTTGACTGCACTCTCAGTAAGAGGCGGTTCAAAGCTGAATGCAATTTTCTTTTCAGTCGCTTTTGTTACGAACCTTTCGTAAACCCGTCTGAAGTTTGAATAAATATTTATAATTTCTTTTCTGATCTCAATAGTATCAGCTTCGATATTGGATATTTCAACAATATCGTTAAGAATTTCAAGCAGATGATCGGAACTTCGAAGAATAATATCCGTGTATTCCTGTAACCTGCTCTGATTGTTTTCAGGTTCGGTGAGGAGAGCGGAGAAGCCTACAATAGCATTCAGAGGTGTCCTGATCTCGTGAGAGATGTTGCGAAGAAACGCACTTTTCAGGCGGTCGCCCTGTTCAGCTCTCTCTTTTGCTTTTTCCAGATTGTAGAGTATCTTTTTTTGTTCATCTATATCAAAGAGAATTCCAAACGCACCAATAACTTTATCTGTATCAGCGTCAACTAATGGAAGAGAAGAGTCAAGTATCCATTTACTTTCACCACCAGGCAGGCGTATCAGAACTTCAGCTTTGTAACTCTTTATGTCACCACTAACAAATTTTTTACGTGATTCCGGTAAGTCTAGCGGAATTTCATTGGATAGAGGAATTATTTCTTCTATCATATCATGAAATAACTTTTCTGTGAACTCTTCTGAAGAGATTCCCAATAGCTGCTTGATTCCCGATCCTGCGGTGAGATAATACCCGTCCCCGATCTTTGGACCGAATATAAGTTGAAAGGGTACTCCATCGGCATTCTCAATTGCCTTTGAATAAAGTGCACCTGAACTGAATGATAATTCGTCAACCCCTTTGTTCAACCGACGAATGATATTCTCAGGAGATTTTGCAGCTCTCATATTATTCAGATAATTTTTATTTTTTTTTTCTTTCACCGGTTCAATAAATATGCATCTGTTCCGCCGCTTCCTGAAAGTGGAATCAACAAAACAAACATAATCAGTTCTTTATAGATAAATACTCTATATTCAGAACCAAAATATTTAATTAATAGAGATAGGTATTAAATTGTTACCCTGTAATATTTAATTTTTGTAGTTATACATAAAAAAATGTTATATTTGAAATGCGCATTGAAAATACTGCATATAGGTCAATTGCTGTGAAAGAATATACCGATAATGAAATTATAGAATGCCTGAAAAATCGTAAGAGCTACGTAGTACGATATCTGTCAGACAGGTATATGCCGATGATAAGACTTATGGTTCACCAGATGGGTGGTACAAGTGAGGACGCTAAGGATATATTTCAGGACGGACTTATAATCATGCTTGAGAAAATTGATAATGGTGACTTTGTACTTACCTGTAAATTCAAGACATTTCTTTACTGTGTCTGTGAAAATCTATGGAAATCGGTTATTGTAAAAAGGCAGGCAGCAACCAACTATCTTACAAGGAGGATCGATGATGACTATGATAAGGATTTTACGGAACTCCAGGATAATAAATTATATGAGACCATATTTTATGATGTTTTTGAGACACTTGATCCCTCTTCACAGAAGATTCTTAAGTTATACTGGCAGGAATTATCACCTAAAGAGATAGCTGATGCCCTTGGGTTTACTTATGGTTATGTGAGGAAGAAAAAATGCGAAGGACAGGCTGAACTCATATTAAAAGTAAAAAATCACCCGGAATATAAACGCTTGATGAATTCAGAAAGCGTTATTAAAAATGTAGTGTATTAGACATGAGTGGAATATTAGAAAATATTAAATAAATGACCAGGCACAACAGAAATTTAAATAATCATTTTGATTCACCTGCCGGAAAAGAATCTGATAATGGATTCTATGGTGATCTGTTGCTTAACAGTGAAGATTCAGAACTTTTTGAAACATTTGGTGAGTATATGCAGGGTCTCAATGATCTTGAGGATGTTAAAAACGATCCGCTGTTACCCTCTGCGGAAAGTGCAGTTAAAAAAATGATTTCGGATTATCATAAAAACTCTGTCAGTCATTCAGATGACGAGAAATTTATTAACGATGCCTTCTCCGGTATTACTGTCGACAAAAAAATTGTAGATGAGATCAGAAATATTAAGCTTGAGATTGATCACAAACTGATAAATGAACTGACCTCGGAATGGGTTAGTGAATGGCACGAAAAAAGACAGAAAAATGGAGGTAAAGAGGCAAATTCAGATGTATTAAGAGATTTTGTCACAAATTCGCTGGAGGAAGTAATAATTGAACCTGAAATAAAAAATCCTAAGATTGACAAAGAAACAACCGCCCGGCATCTTATATTCCTATATTTATCATATTCTGCGGCAGCAATTCTGGGTGTTTTTATTCTTATAAGAATGCTTTTCCCCGCTTCTGATCCTGATGGAATTTTCGCTTCCAACTACGAGCCGTTTAAGATAGTATCTGCAGTAACGCGCAGCATCAACGTTAATGAAAATTCAGGTTATTCTTCTGCTGTTGTTAAATATAATCTTCATGATTACCAGGCTGCAGCAATAGGATTCAGAAATGCTGTAAACTCTGACACATCTGCCATTGATTCTCGTTTTTTTCTGGGCATGACCATGATGGCTCTTGAAAATTATACCCAGGCCATCAATGAGCTCAAAATTGTTGCAGCACGCAAAGGTGATTATCATAAAGAGGCAAGCTGGTATCTTGGACTTGCCTGTCTTAAAACCGGAGAGACAGCAAGGGCTATAAAATATTTTGAATTACTTGCACAATCGCCAGGCTATTACAGTGATCCGGCAGAAAAGATCCTGCGGCGTTTAAAATAATATAATAACCCACCTGCTGCACAAAACAATATCAATAATACAGAAACTCTTAACGGTGTGACAATGTTATACTTAACGGGTGAATTATCTCCCAGTACTTCATAAGCTGCCCAATAATACGGATCTTTATAAACGGGCGGATTATCTTTGATATATTCGATTTTTGCGAGTCGCATTGCTTCATCCTTTGGCTTTCCTTTTGACAGGTGAAAATAAAAACGTGAAATTATGGCGGCACTAGTTTCATCATTCACTTCCCACGATGTTTTAATCACCGATGATGCACCCGCTAGAATAAACCCGCGTGCCATACTCATTAATCCCTCACCATGATATAATGTGCCTGAACCGGAGTTGCAGGCACTCAGAACAACCATTGGTGAGCTGATCCTGCTGATACTTATCTCATAATTATACAGCCTGCTGTCATCAGAGCTGTCAGTACCGGTATCAAACAACATATAGGAGTATCTCGAATCGCTGCTGTCGGACAATGAGTGCATGGCAAGATGAAATATTGCCGGACTCTTAAGTGATTCCCTGAAATTTGCTTCAGTTGCTGTTGGACCGGTGAATTTTTTACCATTGAATAATTTGAAGATGGCTTCAATTTCACTTTCCGCCCCCTGAAGATACTCCTGCCTCTTTCCGTTAGAAGTACCCTCCGCATAACCTGGAGCAAAGGCATATACACTGACTCCTCTGCCATATTTCTGTTCTTTTCCTGCGTTCAGTGAGGAAAAGTACCGGTAAGAGAAGGTATAATCATTAATAAGGTAGTGAAGCCCTTCAAAATCAGTCTGATCAGGAGATGGTTTGCTTTTCAGGAATGCATCAAAAGGCAGCCATGCGATCTCTTCGTCGGGTATAATTATAATCTTCTTCTTCCCGTCCAGTTGATCCTCAACAGGTCTGATCAGATTTTCATACATATAAAACAGAGCTGTTGTATATTTTCCGAACAGGCCAGCCTGCTCAACAGAATGCTGTTTCAGAAGAGGGTATTCCCGAATAACTTTTACATTTGTTTCAAATAGTGAATCCAGTCCGGTTGCCAGAAACTTCAGTGAGTTTTTTGTTATAAGAAAGATATACATTTTTCTTTTCCCTTCCGTGACCTGGGTGGAGAGCAGGTAATCAACAATAGTTTCGTCTTTACTAAGGTTATTTTGTATTTCATTCAGGGTTGCAGGTTCTGCCTTCAGCGTAAGTTCATGATATTGAGGATACTCAGAATTGATAAGCTCTACTGTCTTTTCATTTTCACGGTTCATATCAAAAATGGCATCTTTCCACAGGGATATTTTTCCATTATCCGGTTCTTTATTCCTCAACTCTTCCAGGATCAGGTTATTATATGCAGAAATATTTCCCGATAAAATATTCTCTCTGTTCCTGATGGAATCAGGTACCCCTGACATATAGAGCAATTCATTTTCGCCTATTTCATTACGCAGGTTAGCCGATTTGGCCTTCTGGGCGATGTTGTACATAAGAAGTGCAACCGGGTATTCTTTGGTCAGATTAAATACATTGTTTGCCTGTTGAGCTGCAAAGAGGTATGTTTCTTTTTCATTTTCAGAAAGATAGATACGACTTTCTTCAGAAGGATAATTATCCCTGATCCTGTCAATCAGCTGCATCGCAAGTTCAATTGTTTCAAGGCTTTTGCGAGATATTTTAAGTTTTAATTCCCTGTCCGGAGTCTGACCGGCCAGCATACCCAAAGCCCTGGCCTTGCTTTTCAGATTATCAAGAAGTCGGATATTGAAAATTGCAGAATCAACTGAAGGATTTGAATAAATATCAGTATTGTTGAAATCATTTACTACAGCAATCAGCGATTTCTGGTAATAATAAAGAGCAGAATCGAATTCATTCAGATTTATGTAATCATCTCCTATATGCTTATATGATAAAGAAACTAATGTGTGCTTTTCTCCATAGTTTTTCAGACATATTAATAGAGATTTCTTGTGAGCGTCCAATGCCTCCTTTCCCTTTCCAGTTGATTTTAAGAAAAGGCCATAATCGAAATATACCTCAGCCATTCTGTAATAATCATTACCAAATTCCTTTTCAAAATCAGAAATACTTTTTAAGTAAAATTCTTCTGCTTTAATTGTGTCTTTTGTCTTTGCATAAGTTTTGGCAATATTCAGATATACAAGGGATAAGCCTGTCAGTTCGTAATTCTGCTTAAGTTCAACACTACGGTCGAAATACTCTGAAGCGGATTCTAAATTCTTAATTTCATAAAAAGCGATTCCCAAATTGAGGTAAGCGGCAGAAAGATTTTGCAATAGTTGTTTATTATTGCTGTAATTCAGCTTCTTATATATACGAATTCCTTTTTCCAAATATTCAATTGCAAGATCGTATGATTTCTCAATATTGTAAATTGACGCTTTGTTAATGCATATATCACCATATTCCTGAGACTCCTGATTTATGCCTTTCATCAGATTCTCAGCTTTATTATTGTAATCAATTGCAATTTGATATCTTCCCATCATGGTGTTAATTGCACAAAGGTTGTTATAAATTGCACCTTTGTATTTTTCCGTGACAGGTATCTTTGATTTCAGGATTGACTGTAAAATATCTTCTGCCTTTACGAGATCTCCCGTACTATATGAATCAATAAATTTCTTAAAAAGAATATTAATATCCTCATTCTGTGCTTTTATGGAATCCACTAAGGCAAATGAGAAAAATATAATTATTAAAAGAAAGCACTTTTTCAGTCCTGCCATTATAAATCAATACCTGATTTAAATGAGTATATTTTCAGCAAATTAACGAAAAAAGACTTTCTTAGAAAAAAAAAGAGCACAGCTTATATGGGCAATGCTCTTTTTTTCACAAAAATTTTTATTGACTTATAGTTGTTTTGGAATTGTTATTACAACTTCTCCTCCGTTCCCTTCTCCATCTCCTCCCTTAACATTACTCATTGCCTGCGGGTTTAATATATCATTTTCAGATAGTTTGGAAACTAACATTTCAAGGTCTCTGTCTGTTTTTGCGGATTTGTCTGCTTTTTTCATGATTATATGGTTTAAGTTAAATTTCGCTGTTATATAGAAATATGTCCTGAAATGTTACCCAATGTATTGCGACTTTTTCTTCAACGGTTATGACATAATACTAATACAGAAATATTTAGAGCTTATAAAAAAAATAAAATAAACACAAAAAAAACAGAAAAAGCTTAAAACATATAAAAATATACAATGAATCAATCAGAAAATAAAGGGTTTTCAGGCATAAAAGGTAGCTCAGGGTAACAAATCAGGCAGAAAACTAATAAAACTAATGTTTTGCCTTAAAATATGAAAATCAGCTGTTACCGAAAAAGTGAAATTAAATAATATACTTTGTTTATACCATGCTAAACTTTACTAAAATGCTTTCAAAATACTATGTGGCAAAAAGGTCGCAGACAAATGACCTTCACTCAGTTCATAAAGAGGATTGCCCCTTTATGCCCGATGATGAGAAGAGGATCTATCTTGGAATGTTCGGTTCAGGACAGGATGCTCTCAGTGAGGGACAAAAACTATTTACCCGCTCAATGAGCTGCAGGTTCTGCATTAATGAACAGAACCATGAGAAAAGGACACCTGAATTTTCATTTGCGGAAAGCCACAGCTTTGCCCCTACCAGCATTCAGATATCTAATTCAATTGACGGGACTCTATTTTATTTTTTGAACTGAATAGCTTAAAAACATTCCGGAAAGCTAAGTGAAAGATGAATCATATAATCTTAAACGAGGTCATTGATAATGATCCGGCAATGACTTTATCATTAAAGAATATTATTTTTTCATCTTCCATTTTTACTCCAAGGGTATAGATCAATGGTAAATAGTGTTCCGGAGTCGGAATTGCCAGGTCAAATACGGGTCCCTGCAGGTTATAATTTATCAGTGACTGATGATCTCCCCCGAGGATGAATTTTTTCAGCTTTTTATTAGCTTCAATGGCCCAGTCGTACCCATATTCGTTTGTATCCAGCCTGTCCCAGGCTGCCTTCCGCAGGTTGTGAACCATGTTGCCGCTTCCGACAATTAACACTCCCCGTGTGCGCAGGAAAGAGAGCTCCTTTGCCAACTCATAATGATATAAAGCTGATTGCGAATAATCAATACTCATCTGAATTACAGGAACGTTGGCTTCAGGATACAAATGCCTGAGAACGCTCCAGCAGCCATGATCAAGTCCCCAGCTCTCATCAGGTCTGACTTCGATGTTTCTGATGGTATTCATTAAATCTTTAGCAAGCTCGGGACTTCCGGGAGCAGGATATTTAACGGCAAACAATTCATCGGGAAAACCACCGAAGTCATGAATGGTCCTGGGGTATTCCATTGCTGTTACAAAAGTCCCTCTTGTTTCCCAGTGTGCAGATATACATAAGATTGCTACCGGTTTGGGAATTACTTCTCCCATCTCTTTCCATTTATTTGAAAATTCATTGTCTTCAATAGCGTTCATCGGACTGCCGTGACCTATAAAAAGCACAGGCATTAATTCTGTACTTCTGAAAGGATCATATTTAACAGCAACTTCATCCTGGTTCATGGCATCTAAACTTACAGTATTATCTTTATACAAATAGATTAAAGATTCATAGGTACATCCATAATCAGTACTTCAGCATCCTGCGAATCTGCCGTAACAAAAATCTTATCTGTATCCCATATTCCTAGTCCGTCGCGTTCGTTGAGTTTTGTCAAATCAATTGTCACATCTCCCTGAATAACGAAAACATACACTCCATTCCCTTTTTTCCTGATTGTATAAGGTGCTGAAACACCTTTATCAAACTGTCCCAGATGGAACCATGCATTCTGGTGTATCCATACCCCGGCATCATGAGCATTCGGCGAAAGTATCTGCTGTAGTTTATTACGACGGTCGCTGTTCTTAAGTGTTATCTGGTCATAACGTGGCTCAACGTCTCTTTTATCCGGAATTACCCAGATCTGAAGGAATTTCACCGGTTTGTCTTTATTCAAATTATATTCACTATGAGTTATACCTGTACCGGCACTCATTACCTGTACGTCACCTTTTCTGATAACCGATGTATTGCCCATATTGTCTTTGTGTTCCAGATCACCCTCAAGCGGAATTGAAATGATCTCCATATTGTTGTGGGGATGAGTCCCAAAACCCATACCTGCTTCAACCCGATCATCATTCAGAACACGAAGCGCTCCAAAATGCATCCTTTCCGGATCATAGTAATCGGCGAAGCTGAAAGTGTGCCTGCTGTGAAGCCAGCCATGGTTTGCATCACCCCGGGTCGCTGATTTATGTAGAATTGTGTTTGCCATAACGGTTTTTTTTAATTATCAATTTTCATTCTCCTCCCGGCTTCAATGCACCAAAGTAATTCATTGATAAAGGTTGAAGCTCTCTTATCCGTTGCAGTCTTATCGGCAGGATTTCCGTTTTCATCAAATGTCTCATTCGCTTTTGGATTCGGGAACATTGCAGGCACTGTCCACGCACGCATCTTCCACAGTGAGAATTGCAGCGAGGTTATTACCTGTGTTCCGCCAAAAATTCCATCCGAGACGGTAGATATTGCAACCGGTTTGCGGTGCCATTCGTTGTACAAAAGGTCAGTCACATTCTTTAAACTCGCCGGATAGCCTCCGTTATATTCAGGTGTAATTATCAGAACGCCATCGGAAGCTTTTATTTTATCAGCAAAATCAAGCGCTGCCGCCGATGGGTTTTTTTGAAGACGTAACCTTTCTTCAAACAACGGGAAATTATATTTATTAAGATCAAGTATTTCAGCAGTTGCCAGATTGTTGTTTTGAAGATAGTTTCTAAAATACAATGCAACCCTGTGGCTGATTCTTCCTGCTCTGACACTTGAAGATATTATTGATATATGTGGCATATTTCATTCAGCCTGTTTTATCAGCTGCACTTCACAGTTTATCCAAACATCATCACTTACCAGTACACCACCGGATTCTAATGCTGCATTCCAGTTCAGGCCCCAGTCCTTCCGGTTAATTTTACCATTAATACTGAAAACTGCTTTCTGACTTCCCCAGGGATCTTTCATTACTCCTCCGAATTCAACATCCAGTTTTATTCTCTTCTTGATATCTTTTATGGTAAGGTCACCATACATTTCATAACTGCCATCATTATCAACACTTTCAATTGTATTAGGTGTAAAATTAATTTCCTTGAATTTTTCCACATCAAAGAAATCTGCACTTCTTAAATGTGCATCCCTCTTTTCATCACCGGTAAAGACAGAAGCCGGATTCATCCAGAAATCAATTTCTGCACTTAAAAAATCTTCACCTGTTGTGTAGATACTTGCATCAAATTCCTTGAATGTACCCCTGACATTAGCTACTACAAGGTGTTTTACCCTAAATCCGATTTCTGTATGTGCAGGGTCAATTACCCATTTTATCATTTTTTCTGTATCTGTTGTTTTCATTTTCTGTTTTATTAAATTTTAAATATCATTTGTCTTCAGGATTTCTTATTCAGGATTTTTTTCATGGCCCTCTACCTTACTTCAGAATAATTTCACCGAATGTTCTCACTATCAGGAATTATTATTTTGTTATTAAAATAACAATTCCGCTTTTTTTAACAAATTAACAATTTGTATGAAAATTTGTTCTGTCAGTCTGCAAATGCAGTTGACATAAATTGTATGATTTAATTCTATTCCGGAATTGAAAAAAATAAACTAAAATAGACTTATAAAAACTTGCGATCAGAATTCAGTCGTGATGAAGCTTTAAAAGCCGGTAGATATTCAATTAAGACAAGAGGATGAGAAATACACCCGGAATATTTGAAGGTATAAATACTTCAGCTCAGACATTTGAAGTACAAAGTCTGCCAGAAAGTCTATTTTGAGTAATCAGATAAGAGGAATTTTCTTTCCAGTTCATCAGAAATATCTGCCGGATTTGTCAGAGGCATATCATTTTCAAATAATTCATATCCCAGTCGTTCAGATTTTTTAAATTTCTTAAGTACAGGCAGATTCATCCTGTTGGTGGTTTCGATATGATTCCCTTCATTGTCTACAATGATGACCCTGGGCAGAAAAACTCCCTTTCTCCCGATGAACTTATCCATAATTTTCACAGAATCCTGAAATTCTTCACGTGTGGCCCGTCCCAGGGCTTCATATTTGAATAGTTCTTTGCCATCCCACGTAGACACAGTTGCAAAACTTTCTGAAATATTATTTTCTATGTTGTTCCCGATATTCAGAGTATCATGACCTGAAGGCATTAGCAGAACTTTGCCTCCTCCTCCTTCAATATTTGCGGCATATCTTGGAATTGTAATTCCGGAAAGCCATCCCTGTAAATGTTTTATGTAGATCTTACCTACCTGAACTGGTGTAATGAAATGAACAATACCTTTTTCTTTATGACATTGCAGAAGGTAATAAGGATGAACACCGATCCAGAACATTCTTCTGAAGGTTTCAGCCAATGTCATATAATAGTCATTTATATGGTTTAATAGTACTGTCTGGTTTCTGATGGTAAATCCGTGTTGCCTGATTTTCTTAACAGCAATCGCCAGATCTTCAGTGATTTCATGATAATGATTAATATGGGTCATAAAATACACATACTTTTCAGGACCTGAATTGTATTTATTAGAAGAGACATTTATCAGGTTGAGCAGCTCATCGGTGATTGCCATTGGCAAAACCACAGGTACCCTGGAGGCTATACGTATCGCACGAAGATGAGGTATTCTGCTCAACTCCTCAAGAATATACTGAAGATAGTTCCTGCTGATCATTAATGCATCACCACCAGTAACAAGTACCTCATTGATGTTTTTATTATATCCTATGTAGAACAGTCCCCTGTTCATTTCCGTTTTATTGATATCAACAGTTCCATCTAATGATTTTGCTCTCTGACAATGAACGCAATAAGAGGCACATGATGTGTTTTCAGCTACGAAAAGTGCAACTCGGTTTGGATAGCGTTGATAAACAGCCCCATAACTTCTTGATCCTTCGCACATTGCTCCTTCCACTCCTGTATCAGGAAATAGAAGGTTTGCCGGAGTAGGGACAGACTGCCAGAATATAGGGTCTAGCCTCTTATGTTGTTTTTCACCGGGTAATAGTGTCGGATTAAAAGGATCTTCTTGAATCAGAGAAGCATAGTAAGGAGTTATGCGCAAAGGTTCTTTGCCCTGTCTCTTTAACGTTCTCAGTGTTCTTTCAATCTCCTTTTCCTGGAATTCATTTAGCTTTATAACCTTTTTAAGCTGTTTAACATTTCTGATTGAGTTTACTTTCTGCCAGTTTGGATCATTCCATTGATCCTCGGTAACATTTTCCCATAGTTTTATTGTATTAAACTTTCTTGGTAGATAAAATATTTTATTTTTATTATTCATGATTATATTTTTCCTTTTAATCCTGTCGCAATCATACATTTGGCAGTTAAATATTAAATATAATGTATATCAGGTATGCAGTTATATTAAATTCAAATACCTCTTCTTCCCTGCAGCAGGTTAATTTTCAGATTATTAATTCTTTCCCATTTTTAAAAATGATTTTGCAAATTTAGCATTATCCTTAAATTTTATATTCAGTTGTGAAAGTCGTTTGTACTGCTCACTTTTATCAGATGCAAATACATTTCCTCGTTTCAAGCCGGTATGTCATTAAATTGAAAGCATTAATTGCTGATATCCAGCGGCTGATGCAATTTTGATATTTGGCTTCATGCTTTAAAATTGATTAATGGCATTAAAAAGGTTCCATTTAATTAACAGAGAAATATTTATTTAAGTATAAGCGATCCCGATTTTTTATTGATTCTCATTTAGCAGTTTATAATCTTTACTGTTCTATCGGGTGGAATCTTATTGCTTATACCGCGGGACAAAGGTCATGGATACATTTTTATTTTCTTTTGTATTTGTAAGCAATTAACCATTGATAACTGAACAACATTTTCCCCCTATCCATGCAATATAATGAAAATTTTTCTAAAATGCCAGCATCAGACTCTCAGGTGCATAATAGTGTTTGTCAGAATCATAAAGTTTTGTGTTGACAATAAAATTAGCTGGATTGCAGAGTGTACGGTCAGTTATCTATTTTTCAGATAATAGAGAGGTATATAATATGTAAAATATTTACTCACCTGAAAATCTTCCAGTTATATGCTGAGGTTTCAGATTCGAAAAGAGGTCAATCCCTGTTTTGCACTTTTGCCGAAGATCTCTCTCAGGGAATCATAATTCTGATCTACAGTTATCTCAGGTGTCCGTTAATCTTAACAATCTATGAATTAGTGTAATATATTAAGTGTAATAAATACACTTTTACTAAATAGTGTTATTTTTTCGGTAGTTGGTCAATTTTCTGCTCTGATAATAATTAAAGTCAGGCATCAGATGCAACGTTAAGTCCGATCTCTCTCCACCATGGTGACCCCAGAAGCCTTATCATCCCGGGCCGAAGTCCAGGGCGAAGTAAGGGTCAAGCGAGGTGTCTCCACTGTATAATTTGATTATTATTCATAGCCTGTAATCATTTTATTAATTATTATATGATATATATACCGTTTGTCAGATTAAGTCTTAAATAAAGCCTGATTTTTTTATATTGCACTTTCATTCAGAATAATCATCATGAGAATAATTGAAAAGAGAATAGATTTACTGGTTTCAGAGATATTGTTTCAGGATTTAGTCTTAAAAATATGGGGAACTCTATAGTGGAAAAATAGCTGAAAAATATTTTGTTCCCGGGTTTCAATACATGTATTCGTTCAGTTATCTAATATTACCTTTGGAATCTGATAATAATTGTCTGTCAGTTAAGTTTATTTAGTCAATGGCTATATTTAAAAAGAGCAATAATTTATTAATCTGGATAGTAATTCTAGTATTTACCTCATCTTTGCTGTGGTGGATACTTGAGGCTCAACCATTTGATTTAACTGAAAGAGTGCCTGGAATGGATAACCGGCCGAAAATGGAAGCAAGAACCGATTCTGTTATTATAGGTCAGTTTTTTGATTCAATTGCTGAACCGGATGATATTGTACCGGGCGACTGGCCAAGATTCAGAGGCTTTGATCTGGACAATGTCAGTAAAGATACCACTCCGCTGGCTGATGTATGGGATACTTCAGGACCAGCCATTGTCTGGAGAACCACGCTCGGCGAGGGCTATGCCGGTCCGGCTGTTCATAACGGAAGGGTTTACATACTCGATTATAATGAAAGGAAAAAGGCAGATGTGCTCAGATGTTTTTCTCTTTCTTCAGGTAAGGAGTTATGGCGACGCTGGTATTATGTGGAGTTGAAACGGAATCACGGCTACTCAAGGACAATACCGGCTGTAACTGATAAGTATATTGTAACTATTGGCCCCCGGTCACATGTTATGTGTGTAGAGCCTCAGACAGGTAATCTGTTATGGACTATTGACCTTGAAAGGGAATATGGCATACCCGGCACTGATAACGGAAGAATTACGCCTGATTTTTATTCAGGACAATGCCCTTTGATTGATAACGATGTGGCTGTTATAGCTCCGGGAGGTAAAGCTCTTATGATTGGCGTGGATTGTGCAACCGGAAAGGTTATATGGAAAACACCAAATCAGGATTCTCTGCGGATGTCTCACGGATCAATTATTCCCATGGTATTTTATGGAAAGCGCATGTATGTATATAACGCCGTTGGCGGAGTATGCGGAGTATCAGCTGAAGGTAATGATACTGGTAAACTGATGTGGAAGACTACTGAATGGAGCCCTGCTACGACTGCAGCATCTCCGGTTTTTCTGGGCAATAATGAAATTGCTGTCTTCGGGAGTTATGGTGCAGGCGGTGCAAGAATTATTATCAATTATGACGGATCAAAGTTTTCTGCCGTTGTCAGTGAACAGCATAAAGCGATGAATGGTCTTGCGAGCGACCAGCAGACACCGATAATTTTGGGGGATTTTATATGGAGTGTTTTGCCGGAAAATGCCGGTCCGCTTAAGAAACAACTTGTTTGCTACAGGAAAGCAGATCTGTTGACCCCGGTCTGGTCAAGCGGAAAAGAAAACAGGTATGGACGCGGTCTCGGACCTTATATCGTTAGCGGGGATAAAATGTATCTTCTTGATGATGATGGCAAATTATATCTTTTTAAGATAACAAATAATGGTGCGACTTTGCAGGCCAGTCATAAGGTGCTTAATGGAATAGAAGCATGGGGACCGATGGCTATTGCAGGTAAATACCTCATTATGAGGGATGCAAGGAATTTATTATGTCTCAACATTGGTAAAGATCAATGATATGAATAAAAAGTTAGCTGCGGTTTTTTCAGTATTGGTCATTTTGGTTTTTATAGCTTATATGATCATTGATTCAATTATGCCCGAAGGTTTTTCTGAGAATACAACCAAAACCGCGGACAATAAGGAAATAGCTGATTCATGGAGAGTATCACGCGAATTGACGATTAAGGAGGGATCATTAAAGGCCGTTGCTGTTTCACCCTCAGGAACCATCTTTGTCGGTGGTGATTCATTTATTTCATGTTATGATAAAGACCTCAGGCTATCATGGAACCACAAGACTGAAACTCCTGTCACTTCGCTTTCGTATTATGGTGATACTCTTTATGCATCTACAATCAGTCAGATTCTTGTTTTCAGTCCTGAGGGTATTATAAAAAATGAATGGGGACCCTACGAAGATAACAGCATCATAACATCTGTAGCCTCAAACGCTTCATCTGTTGCTTTTTCTGATGCAGGAAATAAAATGATATTTATTCTTGATAAAGGAGGTGAAGTGAAAAAGCTGATTGGTCAGAATGACGGACAATTTATTATACCAAGTCCGTATTTCGATATTGCCCTGTCTGCTGACAATACTCTTTATATTGCAAACACAGGCCACAGAAGGATAGAAACAAGAGATACAGAAGGAAAATTGAAAAGTTATTTCGGTGAACCGGGCCTTGCTCCTGAGGCCTTTTGTGGATGCTGTAATCCTGCTCATTTTGTTGTCATACCTGATGGATTCGTTACAGCGGAAAAAGGACTGAACAGGATCAAAATTCTTAACAGTAAGGGTGAATTCGTTGAATTTGTATCATCAAAAAATAAGTTTGCAGCTTCAATTCCACTTGATCTTGCCACTTCGGATGGAAAAACTATTTTTGCAGCAAATCCTGCTGACTCCAAACTATATATTTTTAAAAGACTTCAGGAAAGAGACAAAATATAAAAGACAAAAGGTTGGAACATAATGTATACCGATTAAATAGAAATTATCTTATTAACAACAGCATATGAACAGATCAGAGTTTTTCAAAAGGTTAGGAAGGTACTTGCTTTTATTGTTGATGGCTGTTATTGTATTCGCCATTGGAAGCAAGGTTGTAACAGCGCAGGATTGTTCAGTCTGCCCCGGGAAGGGTATTTGCAGCGGAAAATCAGACTGTAGTAACTATTGACAATGGCAGAAATGAAGGACGGAAAGAATAAATATCAATCAAGGAGGGATTTTGTAAAGAAAGCCGGAAAACTTGCAATTGTATTTCCCCTTGTACTAATCCCGGTCGCCCTCGCAAAAAAAACCACAGCATCAGGATATGTGTGGCAGATAGATCCTTTAAAATGCACGCAGTGCGGTCAGTGCAAGACTAATTGTGTGCTGACCCCGTCGGCATCAAAATGCGTGCATGCTTTTCAGATGTGCGGATACTGTGACCTGTGCGGAGGTTATCTGCGTCAGGGAGTGAAAACCATCAGCACAGGTGCTGAAAATCAATTATGTCCTACAGGTGCAATTACCAGGAAATTTGTTGAAGAGCCATATTTTGAATATACCATCAATGAGGATCTGTGCGATGGCTGTGCGAAGTGTGTAAAGGGATGCGCTGATTTTGGCAATGGTTCGCTTTATATGCAGATCCAGCATGATCTTTGCGTTAACTGCAACGATTGTTCTATAGCCCGAACTTGTCCGTCGGATGCTATTTCAAGGATACCGGCAAATGAATCATATTTACAAAAAGATAAAAGGCTAAAGCCAAAAGGCTAAAGTAAAGAATAAATAATCAGGTAAATGCCTGACTGAAGGTGTGGCCAAAGTGGGTGAATTTTACTAGGCCAAAAGAAAAAACAAACTGGTGAAGAACAAATAAATTAAGAAACTAGAAGCAGGAGTTTTGATGAAGAAGTGGTCACCATATATTATTGTTGTTCTGTTATTAACGTGGCATGTGGTATTATTTGCACAGGACAGATTTCCGAGGCCGGAGTTTGAATCAGGATATGTTTATCCTACGAATCAATTGCCGCTCCAGAGAGCTCCAGTCTGGGAATATCTCGATATTGCAGTGTTAATTGGTGCTTTGATAATGACAACATGGCTGGCCCTGAAAAAACGATCAAGACAGGGACTGATCTGGATGTCAGTGTTTTCCCTGGCCTATTTCGGCTTTTACAGGCAGGGATGTATTTGTTCAGTTGGTTCGGTTCAGAACGTATCCCTTGCCCTTTTTAACACCGGATATACAATTCCGCTGTCTGCACTCCTTTTCTTTCTGATACCTCTGGTATTTGCGCTGGCTTACGGCAGGGTTTTTTGCGCAGGTGTTTGTCCGTTAGGGGCAATACAGGAACTTACCGGTTTTTACCCGGTAAAACTGCCAAAACCAGTGCAGGTTATCATTGCTTCAGTGCCTTTCATTTATCTGGGACTTGCTGTCCTTTTTGCCTCGACAAACAGCCAGTTCCTTATATGCAGGTATGATCCTTTCATAGGAATATTCAGGCTTGATGCACCCTTTACTATGATAATCTTCGGGGTTTTGCTGCTCCTGGCAGGAATATTTGTCAACAGGCCTTATTGCAGGTTCCTGTGTCCATACGGCGTTCTGCTGAATGTCTTTTCAAGATTTGCAGGTAAACATCTTACAATTACTCCGGCAGAATGTACAAATTGCAGACTCTGCGAGGAATCCTGTCCTTACGATGCCATAATTCCATCTAACCTTGAAGAAATCCGTGAAGAGCCAGAAAAATCCAGAAAGCGGTTTCTTCAATACTTTCTTTTTATTCCGGTTTTTGCGGTTCTGGGTGGCTTCTTTCTCTATAACCTTGCTCCTGTTCTGGCCGGAGCAAACAGTAATGTAAGACTGGCACGTGAGATAAGAACAGAAAAGGAGACCGGAATTGAATCTGTTTCGAAGGCCGTTGTTGCCTTTAAGGAATCAGGTAAAACAGAAGCTGACTTGTTTTCTGCTGAAGAGACAATTATCAGGCAATTCAGAAAAGCTTCTCCCTGGGCAGGAGTATTTTTGGGAATTTCGCTTGGAATAGGTATGGTTTCACTTACAGTAAGACCCAGGAGAACTGAATACAAACCAAACCAGGGAAAGTGCTATAGCTGCGGCAGATGTTTTAAATATTGTCCTATTAAAGTAAAGGCATAAAATGAAGCTTAAACTTACAGATAAAGATATCAGAATTCTTAAAGTCATCAGCCAGGTTGCAGGAGTGTTTACGCTTATTGTTGCTCTGACGATGATACTCAGTCTGGTTCAGTTAAAAACTATCAACCCTCTGGACAATCCCGTACTTCTCTCAGTAAAGGAACAATACGACAAGGATCCTGCAAATGCAGAAAAGGCTGAGCAGATAAGAGCCATGGACCTTATGGCCAGGAAAGCATACTTCTCATCGAGATGGCAGGTTGAAACCGGTTCATATCTGCTTCTTGCGGGCGCAATTATTTTTATTTTGTGTCAGAGACTAATTACCGACAATGAAAAACCCATACCTGTACTTCCTGGTACAAAACCTGATCCGGTGCTTAAACGAAGAGAGAACAGGAAATATCTGATTTCAGCAGCTGCATTTGTTTCAGTAACAGCTATTGCAGCTTCATTTATTCTTCGAAATGATCTTCCTGATCTCTCAGGGCAATCAGCAGGTGCAGGACAGGAACAAAAGCGGGGTAAAGAGACGGCTCCTAAACCCGATAAAACCAATTTCCCTTTTTTCCGCGGACAGGATAGTCGAGGAATTGCGGGAGGAAGTGGTTATCCGACTGAATGGGATGCTGCTGTCGGAAAGAATATTGAATGGAAGATTGTAGTACCAAAAAATGGAAAAAGTTCGCCGGTAATCTGGGATGATAAGATTTTTATTACCGGTGCACAGGATAAGGAGTGTGAAGTATACTGCATTAATAAGAAAAACGGAGAATTATTGTGGACTGGTTCTGCTTCGGATATTTCAGGTCAGCCTGATGAATTGCCTGATATGGATGAGGAAGCAGGACTTGCAGTTTCTACGGTTGCCACCAATGGCAGGGAGGTGTGTGCGGTCTTTGCCAATGGAAATCTTGTGTGTTTCGATATGAAAGGAAAACTGAAATGGGCAAAAAATATTGGGGTACCTGAAAGCAGCTATGGTTACTCGTCTTCCCTGATAATCTATGATAATCTCCTTCTGCTTCAGTATGATAGTAATACTAAAATATCCCTTATAGGATTTGATCTTGAAACGGGTGACCAGAAGTGGGAAACTATAAGGAAAGGACGTCCGGTCTGGTCCTCTCCTGTTATGGCATATTTCGGAGGAAAGGCGCAGTTGATAATAAACGGGAACCCGATGGTCAGCAGTTATGATCCGGTAACAGGAACAGAGTTATGGGCAGTAGAATGCATGAGCGGAGATGTTGCACCATCAGTTGCAGTAAACAGTACAATGACTTATGCAGTAACCGATTATGCTAAACTAACGGCAATTAAGCCGGGTATCGGAGCTTCAATTGTCTGGGAAGATAACACATATACACCGGATGTCTCCAGTCCGGTTGCCACGGATCAGTTCCTTTTCGTTTCAACGGGTAATGGAGATGTTGCCTGCTATAACCCCGAGAAAGGAGATACGCTCTGGACACACTATTTTATGGATCAGTTCTACGCTTCGCCAATTATCGCTGACAACATGGTTTATCTGATGGACAGAAGTGGTGTTATGCATATCGTGAAAGCAAATTCATCCTACCAGCTTGTTGGGGAATCTCCATTAGGTGAGGCTACCGATTGCACTCCGGCATTTTCGGACAGGAAAATTTTTATTCGCGGAAAGAAAAACCTTTATTGTATTTCAAATAATTGACTTCAGAAGATAAGAAAATATTGTCTGCCGACTGCACCTGCAGTACAACTCCTCCGGAAGATATTATTTCCGTGGTAGATTCTGTTATTGCCCGTACAGGAAGGGAGAAGGAAAAGGTAATTCTGATACTGCAGGAGGTTCAGAAAATACTCAACTGGCTTCCTTCCGAGGCGCTTAAGCATATATGCAGGACAACTGATATAACTCCCGGACAGATATCGGGCGTATCCACCTTTTATTCACAATTCAGGCATATTCCGGTTGGTGAGCATATTATAAAAATCTGCGCAGGTACTGCATGCCACGTAAAGGGAGCACCACTGATTTCGGATGCGTTCAAAAGAGTTCTAAAAATTGATGAGGAAAGAAATGCTTCACCGGATAACCTGTTTTCAATTGAAGAGGTAGCCTGTCTGGGTTGTTGCACACTGGCACCTGTTGTACAGATCGACAGTAAAACCTATGGTCATGTTAAACCAACCCAGGTTGATAATATCCTGATCGATTTTCTGAAGTCGGTTGGTAAGGAAATTGATATAAATGATCCGGAAAATAATAATACTTCTGATGCTGAAATCCGTATTGGTATCGGTTCCTGCTGTGTCGCCGGAGGAAGTAAGGAGATCCTATCTGAAATAATTGAAGTAAAGGAAAAGTATGATCTCAATGTCAGGTTGAAGCCGGTCGGATGTGTGGGAGTATGCAACCAGACACCATTGATGGAAATAGTTACAGATGGAAATACTCATTCAAGATACACAAATGTAAGTAAACATCAGGTTGAGGAGATATTACTTAAACATATCAGACCAAGATCTTTAAACAAAAGAATAAAGCACAGTATCAATGATCTTATCGACACTTTTCTATCCGAGGACAAGCTGACAAGTCAGATTAATATGCCAGATGAGCTCAGGGAGAAATATCTTAATAATTTCCTGAACTATCAGGTCCATATTGCAACCAGGAACAGCGGAACTCTTTCTCCTGAATCCTATGAAGAATATTGTCTTTCAGGTGGATTTGAAGCACTTAATAAGTGCGTTAAACATCTTGATAAAAGCATAATAATTGATATTATCACCCGAAGTGGATTAAGAGGACGAGGGGGAGCCGGATTCCCTACCGGTAAAAAATGGAAAATTTCCATGTTGACAGAAGGAAATCCGAAGTATGTTGTATGTAATGGTGATGAAGGAGATCCCGGCGCATTTATGGACAGGATGCTTCTTGAATCTTTTCCTTTCAGGGTTATTGAAGGCATGATAATCGCCGGTTTTGCTACAGGTTCTGATCATGGGATATTCTATATACGAGCTGAATACCCCCTGGCAGTAGCCAGGGTCAGAATGGCTCTAAAAATGTGCTATGATAACGGGATACTTGGAAGGGATATTTATAGTTCCGGCTTTTCATTTGAAATTGAGATCTTTGAAGGTGCCGGGGCTTTTGTTTGCGGAGAGGAAACTGCACTAATATCATCGCTTGAAGGCAAAAGAGGGACTCCTCATTTAAGACCACCCTATCCTGTTGTCAAAGGTTTCAGAGAACAACCTACACTTGTAAATAATGTGGAAACCCTATCCCTAATCCCGTGGATTATTGATAATGGTCAGGATGCTTTCAGTTCTATAGGTACAGAAAAAAGCAAGGGAACCAAAGTGTTTGCCCTTGCAGGAAAGGTATCCAAAGGTGGTCTGATCGAAGTTCCTATGGGTATAACAATTCGCCAGATAGTTGAGGAGATCGGGGAAGGTGTAATGGAAGGCAGAACATTCAAGGCTGTACAGATCGGAGGTCCTTCTGGTGGATGTATCCCTTCAGGTGAAGCTGATACTCCTGTTGATTATGAGGAGCTTACAAAGATGGGCGCAATGATGGGTTCAGGCGGTATGGTGGTACTTGACGACACCGACTGTATGGTTGATATGGCAAAATATTTTCTGACATTCACACATAAACAGTCATGTGGTAAATGTACCTTTTGCAGGGTTGGTACCAAACAGATGCTTAATATAATTACAAGGCTGAGCGAAGGGAAAGCTGATCTTTCTGAAATAGATTTACTGGAAAATCTTTGTAAGTCAGTTAAGGATGGCAGCTTATGCGGACTTGGAAAGACTGCTCCAAATCCTGTTCTCACAGGTCTGAGATATTTCAGGGAAGAGTATGAAGAACACACAAAAGGAATATGCAGAGCCAACAAGTGCCGGGATCTTATAAGATATAATATAAATGACAAATGTACAGGTTGTACAAAGTGTTCTCAGGATTGTCCTGTGAACGCTATCCCTTTTAATCCTTATGAGAAACATGAAATAGACCAGTTAATCTGCACTAAATGTGATAATTGCAGAATTGTGTGTCCTGAAGAGGCAATTGAAATTGTTAACATCAATGGTTAAGCTTAAGATAAATAATACTGAATATCATGCTCCGGATGGACAAACCATACTGGAAGTTGCACGTAATGCCGGCTTCAACATTCCCACTTTATGCCATGAAGATGGGCTGCCTCATTACTCATCCTGTATGGTATGTATGGTAAAAGACAATAAAACAAATAGTTATATGCCTTCATGTTCAGCTTTGGTACAGGAAGGAATGGACATTGATATTTCCGGTGAAGAGGTCATTTCACTCAGAAAAAAAGCAATTGAACTTTTATTATCGGAACATCGTGCAGAATGTGAAGCTCCCTGTCAGGTTGTATGCCCTGCCGGATATAATATACCCCGAATGAACAGACTGATCGCTGCCCGGGATTTTGAAGCAGCAATTGAACTCGCGGTATCGGAACATAAATCAACTGCAATAATGTGTACTGATTGTCCGGGATATTGCGAAAATGCATGCAGACGAAAAAAAATTGATCTGCCTGTTTCAATAAGAAATATTCAACTGTTTATTTCAAATCGAATTAATGAATCCGATCTCAGTGAAGAAGTGACCCTCATACCTGAAAATGCTGATATTCCTTTGGTAAGGGAAAAACCGGTAAAAATCGCAAGGCGTTTCAGTTCCAGGATCGGCAAGCTGGAAGCTGCTGAATTGAACGAATGGCTTAAAGAGTGTAAAACAGAAACAAAGCGATACAGAGAAATATCTGACCTCGATTCTTCTGCGGGTGAGTCAGAAAACTGTATGCATTGCGATTGCCGTGCCATGGATAATTGCAGACTCAGAGATCTTGCAGTTGAATTTTCAATTACCGATCCAAGAGGGAAACTGGTAAATTCACCTATCCTGAAAAAAATCAATATTAATACCGGCCTGATATTTGAGAATGCAAAATGTATAAAATGTGGTCTTTGTGTCAGGGTTTGTGAGGATTCAGATGATGATCCTTCGCTATGCTTCATACACAGGGGATTTGTTAGTCTAATTTCTGAGCCTCTCACTGAAGAATTTGATAATATTCAGAAAAAAAATAGCGAAAAGGTGATTGAAATATGTCCCACAGGTGCCTTAAGTCAGTTTAAATAATTCATATTAAATGAAACACTCTTTAGTCGTAGTAATTTTAACGCTATTTATTTTACCTTCTTCAGGTCAGAACAGTGAAACTGAATGGCCCTTATTCAGAGGACAGGCAAATCTGGCTGGCAATTCTGTTTTTGAAATCTCCGATTCTCCAAAGCTTCTCTGGAGTGTTTCGACCGGTACCAGGACAAAGTCATCCCCGGTAATAAGTGCAGGAACTGTGTACTTCGGAAATGACAAGGGAACACTGAATGCCGTGAGTACTGATGGAAAGATTAAATGGAAATATTTTGCAGCCAGTTCCATTGATGCAGCCCCTATGGTTTTTGGAGGAAACGTTATATTTGGCACAGGCGACGGCTTGCTGAGAGCCATTGATAAATTATCAGGAAAGCTCGTTTGGTCATACCCTACAGGGAATCAGATTGCAGGTTCGGCAAATGTCTGGAATGTCGGGAAAAAATCCGGAATTGTGGTAGGCAGCTATGATTATTACCTCCATTGTGTTGATCCGGTAACGGGCAAACCACTCTGGAAAGTGGAGACTGAAAATTATGTCAATGGAACACCTGCAATATTAAACGGAAGAGTGGTGTTTGGGGGATGTGATGGGATGATAAGGGTAGTCGATCCGCTTTCCGGCAGACAAAAAGACACTATTGAAATCGGGGTTTATATAGCAGCCTCTCCTGCCCTTTCACGCGATATGGCTTATTTCGGAGATTACGACGGTACAATTTATTGCTTAAATTTCATTTCTAAAAAAATTGTATGGAAAATATCTGGAGGTGACGAATCCGGTGCTATTATGGCCATTCCCGCTGTAGGTGGTAACCTTGTTGTGGTCGGAAGTGAAGATCAGAATCTTTATTGTTACAACGCTACAGATGGAAAACTCATATGGAAGTACAGGACAAATGGTCGTATAACCGGTTCTGCAGTAATAACATCAACAAAAGTTCTCTTTACAGGTACAGATGGCAATATATATATACTCAGGCTGTCTGACGGTAAAAAACTATGGAGTTTTAATGCAGGAACTCCGATTAGCAGCTCACCTGCTGTAATAAAAGGCGGATTTTACATTCTTACTGAGGATGGAAGATTGTTAGCATTTGGAGATAAGTAATAAATTTGCTCTGTAGAACTCTGCGATTCTCTGTGAAACTCTGTGGTAGTTCTTTTTTTACACGGAGAGACACAGAGGGGACACAGAGAAGCACATAGGGAAAAAATATGAAAATTGTTTATTTGATAACAGGTTCCGGGGGATCGTTTTATTGTGGTAATTGTTACCGCGACATGATTTACCTGAAAGCAATCCGTAAGGTAAGGGGTATAACTGCTACAGCTATACCGCTATATCTTCCACCAGATGAAGATACGGATGTATCAGGTCTTGATAAAAACGTATTTTTCGGTGCTATATCGATGTATCTCAGAGAGAAGGTTCCTTTCCTGAAAAATATGCCTGCATTTCTTGATAAACTGTTTGATTCAACACCTCTGCTGAAAATGGCTGCCCGCAGAGCCGGGACAACCCGGACTGAAGGGCTTGAGGATATGACTCTTGATATGATAAATGGAGAAAATGCTTTTCCTGAAAAAGAACTTCAACGACTTGTGAGATACCTGACAAAGGACGGAAAGCCGGATATAATACACCTTTCCAATGCACTTATAATCGGACTGGCAAGGCAGTTAAAGAAAAAGATGGATGTGAAAATTGTCTGTTCACTACTGAATGAAGATGACTGGATTGATGAAATGGTCGAACCATATCAGTCAAAAGCCTGGAGATTAATTTCAAGTGAAGCTGTCAATGTGGATGCTTTCGTAACTCCCAGTAAGTACTATAAAAATTTTTTTATATCAAAAACGGGAATTTCTGGAAAGAACATTTTCGTTATTCCACTTGGATTCGAACCTGGTTTGCTGACCAGTATCCAAAAGCAGGGAAATTATCCATCAATTGGATATTTTTGCCGGATCAGCTATCAGAATGGCTTTGATAAGCTTGTTGATGCATTTATTCTGCTAAAATCTGATAATAGATTACCAGGACTTACACTTCATGTATCAGGTGGTTATACCGGCGATGATAAGCCGTTTATTGCAGAACAGATAAAAAAAATCAAAACACATGGATTAAAAGGGTTCGTCAGGATCTATCCTGAATTTCACGGCGACAGTAAGCAGCAATTTTTCAGTAATATCGATTTAATGAGTGTTCCTGTAAGGAAGCACGATGGATATGGTCTGTATCTGCTTGAAGCAAATTCAGCTGGTATTCCGGTTGTCCAACCGGCTACCGGCGCATTTCCTGAAATTATCGGGAAAACACTTGGAGGGGTCGTATATTCCCCCGACAGCGTTTCAGAACTATCGGAAAGCATATTTAAGCTGCTTCTGGATAATGAACTGCGCCTCAAAATGAGTGAAAGCGGAAAGGAAAAAGTTTTGGAGGAGCTTTCTCTTGAAAAAATGTCAGACGGTCTGGCAGATGTCTATAATTCACTCTTTACACCGAATATGACGTGAAAGAATTAAGCTTTGCAGACTGATTTAAGAATATTTAAAGCTAAATTGTGATTGATAAATCTTTTATTCTCTGAATAATATGCTAAAAATTAAAAATATTTCGAAATCTTTTAATCAGAGAGGTTTAGTTCTTGACAATCTCTGTCTTGATGTGAATGAAGGTGACGCAATTGCAATAATGGGTCCTTCAGGATCAGGAAAAACAACCCTCATGAACATAATAGGTCTGCTTGATAAACCTGATAGCGGCGAAATTACCTTCAGGGGTGCCTCAATTGCAGATTTTTCTGATGATGAATCGGCGGTATACAGAAACAGGAATGTCGGTTTTGTTTTTCAGGACCACCTTTTATTACCACATTTGACTGTTGCAGAGAATATATACCTTCCCCTGCTTGCAGCAAAGTATACGCTTGCCGAATTAAAAGTGAAGGAACAAAATCTGAATGACCTTATGGAGAAAACCGGCATTTCAGGACTGAGAGATAAATATCCATCTCACATATCAGGGGGAGAGGCACAACGCGTTGCCCTGGTTCGGGCTCTATCCAATAATCCTTCGATATTACTTGCAGATGAACCTACAGGATCGCTGGATGCCAGGAATGCCGATAATCTGGGCGAACTTATTCTGAAGATGAATAAAGAATCAGGTATTACAATTATACTGGCCACTCATTCATCTGATCTTGCTAAAAAAATGTCAAAGTTATTGAGACTCGAAGAGGGTAAACTAATTGTTTGAAGAAAAACAAAATAGTTAATATATGGTACCAGGAATTATGCAGATGGTTCTAAGGTCTGTAAAGTTTTATAAGAAACCGGTCCTGTACCAGGTTCTTATTATAGCTTTACTTTCAGCTGTGATTACAGGTTCACTGTTAACCGGGAAATCTGTACGAACCAGTCTTAAGCGATCAGCAACCGAACGTCTTGGAAATACAGGGATACTGATAAGCTCTGGAATCAGGTACTTTGATGCCGGCCTTGTGGATAGAATGAAGGATAGTGCTGAAATTAGCTGCACAGGGATACTCGAAATCAACGGTTATTGCCAGAGCCTGAATTCACAGAAAGGAGCTTTCAATACACATGTATATGGAATAACCAGCGATTTTTTTACGTTTCACGACAAAGATACATTAAGCATTAAACCTGGATATGTAGCTGTAAATAAACGTCTTGCAGATTATCTTGGATTGAAACAAGGTGATGATCTTATAATTCGCTTCAGGGAGATCAGTGATATCCCTGCTGATGCACCATTTGCTTCTGAAAAAGATGCCGGAAAGTCTGTTGTAATGAAGGTTGGTACCATTCTGAATCCTGCTCACCTTGGAAATTTCTCGCTTTCGATAAGCCAGATAATGCCAATGAATGTTTTTATGAATTTGTCAGATCTGAATGGCAACTCAGGCAATGTATTAAAAATGAACAGATTACTTATCGATAATAATAATTTAATAAATAAAGTTTCTGAAAGTTTAAAGAAAATATTAAAACCCATCGACATAGGACTAAAACTGAGGAAGGTAAAGAAAACCGGAGAAGTTGAACTTACTTCCGACCGGATTTTCATTGACGGCACAATACTAAGGCAAATTAAGAATTTAATTCCTTCCTCCGCTCCTCTCATAACTTACCTGGGGAACAGATTTACAACAGGTACCAGATTCACACCCTATTCCTTTATTTCAGCACTGCCCCCGGCCCTGTATCCTGAAATTCCGCAAGGGAATGGCATTATAATAGACAGATGGATGGCTGATGACCTGGTTACAGGAGTCGGAGACACTTTACAAATTTACTGGTATTCGCCCGATTCCCTGAATAAACTTATTGAAAGTAGCAGCAAATTTATCATAAAAAGGATTGTTGATATGCAGGGGATATGGTCAGACTCCCTGCTGATGCCTGATTTTCCCGGGATCGCAGGGAGTGAATCGTGTTCTGACTGGGATGCTGGTGTACCTATCAAAATGAATGAAATCCGCAGGAAGGATGAGGATTACTGGAATAAATACAGGGGAACTCCCAAAGCTTTTATCAACTATGAAAAAGGAGCAGAGTTATGGGGCAATAATTTTGGCCCCGCAACGGCTGTTCGTTTTCCGGTAACACTTTCTGAAAATGAAATTGATGCCATGTTGAAAGGATCACTTGATCCTGGTAGAAGTGGTTTCACCGTAGTTGATCTAGAGGATGAAGCAGTTAAAGCAGCAAATGAGAGTGTGGATTTCGGAACTCTTTTCCTGAGTCTGGGTTTCTTCCTTATTCTGGCTTCAGTGGTGTTACTATCATTTGCAGTATCATCATATTTTGACTCAAAAAGAGATCAGTTAAAGACATTGTTTGCACTGGGATTTAATAACAGATGGGTCAGAAAACTGCTTTTTCTGGAATCGGGATTAATCTCTTTTATTGGGTGCTTAACAGGAGCATTTGCAGGTTATTTTGTGAATGTAATCATTACCGGTGCTCTTAACTCCGTCTGGAGAGGAGCAGTACAGACAGATACTCTTAGCTCATTCTTCAGCTTTGTTCCGATAATTACCGGATTCGTCACAACTATCCTGATAATTATAGCTTTTATGATGATAAAAATAAGAAACTACCTGAAAATGCTGAACAGGAAGGAAAAAGAGATTCATTCAACTCCTGTGCCGGGTAGAAATTTTTTATTACTGCTTATATCCGCAACTGTTACGGTTTCATTATTTGTACTTTCCATTATCTATAAAGATCAGGAATTATCATTCAGTTTTGCTGCCGGAACGCTTTTACTGATTACATTTATATTATTCTGGAGACAATACTATATTGGCAGGATAGGGCGAAATGAAGGTCGGATAAAACTCAGAAAGAACCTTTCACGTCTGTATTACTCTTTTTATCCGTCGCATGCTGTAACGCCAATCCTGTTCATTGCTGCAGGTATTTTTGCAGTCTTCATAACAGGTGCAAACAAGATGACATTTAATGAAAATCATCTGAAACGATCCGGCGGAACCGGCGGATATTTATTATGGTGCGAAAACACAATCCCTGTAAAAGAAGACCTTAATACAGTTGCCGGACGAAAAAAACTGGGAATAGCAGATAATCAACTTGCTAAAATGACTTTTGTTCAGGCTAAAAGGTCTTCAGGAAATGATGCCAGTTGCTTGAACCTTAACCATATAACCTCTCCTCCTCTTCTCGGTATAAATCCGGCTGATTTTATATCCAAAGGATCTTTTTCCTTCGCAAAGTCCTTAAATTTAATGGATTTGAAGAATCCATGGCAGTTTTTAGAAATTCATTCCTCTCCCAATATAATATATGGCATTGCAGATCAGACAGTTCTTGAATGGGGATTGAAGCTGAAACTGGGAGACACATTGATTATGAGAGCTGAAAACGGGCAGCCGTTAAAAATAATATTAGCTGCAGGCTTAAAATCATCCGTATTTCAGGGATATGTGGTTATTGGAATGGATAATTTCATGAAGTATTTTCCTTCTGTTTCAGGAAGCTCGGTTTTACTTGTTGACGGAGACCCTGAACTGACCGATATTTACGAGAGTACTTTGAATGAACGACTCGCAAACTATGGTATAAATATTGAAAAAACAACTGACAGGCTTGCTGCCTTTTACCAAGTAACAAATACATATCTGTCAGTATTTGGAGTGCTGGGAGCATTCGGCATGATAATAGGGATTGCAGGACTGGGATTTGTTCTTCTGAGGAATTATAACCAGCGGAAAAGGGAGTTTGCACTATTGCTTGCAACCGGTTTTTCTTTCAAAGCAATCAGGAAGATAATTTTTTCAGAACAAGTACTTATACTTTGTGCAGGTGTATCTGCAGGCGCAATTTCAGCGATAATTGCAACCCTTCCATCAATAAAAGAAAGTCCCGATATTCCATGGCTATACCTAATATTAATGGTTTTATCAATCACTCTTACAGGACTGGTTACACTGGTTGTATCTGTCTGGGCAATAAGCGCTGATGCCCTGACTGCAAGTCTGAAAAAAGAATAACAACAGGATTACTTTTTGCCGGCAGCAATAAGATACTTTTGTGTCCTGAACAGGATCATCCCGTCTGTTATTGCAGGTGCTGTCATGCAGATATCATTCAAGGGTATTTCTGCGATCTGTTTGAAACTATCGCCATCTTCAATGATATATACTGTTCCCTCTTCGTCAACGATATAGATTTTGCCATCAGATGCTACAGGAGATGCAATAAAGCTCTTTGTTTTTCCAAGTTTTGCATTATAAATCTCCTTTCCTGTCAGAGGATCAAGACATATTACAGCACCATTCCAGTTAACATTATACAGATGATTCCTGTATAGAAGCAGGGTATGCATGTAAGATCCTCCCCTTGGCAGACTCCAGCTCACATACTCATTTGAGGTCTGGTTATCCTGAAGAGTAAGATCACCAACAGCGCTAGTTTTTACAGCAATAATTGGTGAGCTTCGACCATGAGCACTGTTGAAGTAGATCATGTTATTGCCAATTACAGGTGTTGGAATCTGGATATCTCCTCCCCCTGCCATCCTCCATACCTCTTTTCCAGTCTCAAAATCATATCCGCCACGGTTTTTGAATCCGTTTAATGCAATGTATGTTTTACCGGCATTTGTGTAAATATTCGGAGTGCACCAGCCGGGATATTCATCCCGCTGTGTTTTCCATAGCTCTTTGCCCGTTTTCAGGTCATATGCGGCAACAAAAGAGTTATCGAGTACATCGCACTGTATTATCAATACCCCGTTATAAATGACCGGAGAACTGGCAAATTCCCATTCGGCAGATTTTGCCATGAAAAAAACCGACTTCAGTAATCCGAAGTTTTTTTTCCAGATAAGATTGCCATTAATATCATAACAATAAAGTCCTTCCGAGCCGAAAAAGGCAACGACATATTTTCCATCGGTGGCTAACGATGTATTTGCATGTGTTGACTTGGGATGACGTTTCATTTTTGGTACTCCGGTATAAGATGTTCTTTCCCAGATAGTTTTGCCTGTATTCTTATCGAAGCAATAAACCTTCCAATCATGAACTGAAGAGTCTTTTACTGGCGCGATGTCACCATATATTCCTGGTTTGAATCCCTCCTTATCTGCTTTACTGATTGCAGTTGTGATAAACACTTTGTTGTCCCAGATAACGGGACTGGAGAGGCCAAGTCCGGGTATTTCTACCTTCCATCTGATGTTTGACATCTTTGCAGGATCGAAAGATTCAGGAAGATTTGCGTTATCAAGAACGCCGGAGGACATGTAACCTCTGTACACAGGCCATTGCCGCTCAGGTTTAATCTGACCGGATCCAGGAGTGGAAAATAATATCAGATAGCATGTCAATGATATACATAATAAAAGTTGTCTCATGGAGTAAAGTTTGATTAAAGTTGAAAAATAAAAAAAATATTTAGTTTTTCCCGGCAGCAACGAGATATTTCTGCGTTCTGAAAAATATTAAACCATCAGAAATAGCCGGTGCAGTAAGACAGATGTCGTTTAACGGAAATTCTCCAACCTGACTGAAAACTGAGCCATCCCTGATTATATATACAGTTCCCTGTTCATCAGCAATATATATTTTCCCGTCAGAGGCAACAGGTGAGGCAACAAAGCTTTTTGTCTTGCCAAGCTTTGCATTATAGATCTCTCTACCTGAGGCAGCATCAAGGCACGCGAACGTACCGTTCCAGTTAACATTATAAAGATGATCCCTGTAAAGAAGCATTGTATGTATGTAGGAACCTCCCCTCGGAATACTCCATCTGACATATTTATTTGTATTCTCCCCAGGCTTCAGAGTAATATCGCCACTGGCACTGGTACTGATCGCAAGTATCGGAGAACTTGATCCGTGAGCACTGTTAAAATACAAAAGCCCTTTACCTGTCAGAGGTGTTGGAATGGGAACATCTCCTCCACCTGACATTCTCCATACTTCCTCTCCGGTTTCAAAATCATAACCACCGCGATGTTTATAGCCATTAACTGCAATTCTGATATTTCCCCCGTCAGTATAGATATTAGGAGTGCACCAGCCGGGATATTCATCCCGATCGGTCTTCCAGAGTTCTTTTCCCGTTTTGACATCGTATGCAGCAAGAAATGAATTTTCGAGAACATCGCACTGAATCACAACTACTCCATTATAGATTATCGGGGAGCTTGCAAATTCCCATTCTGCTGAAACGTAATCGAAAGCAACTGATTTAAGCACACCGAAATTCTTTTTCCAGACCAGCTTTCCATTAATATCATAGCAATACAAACCTTCCGATCCAAAAAATGCAACAACATAATTTCCATCAGTAGCAACAGAAGAGTTTGCATGAGTAGACTTAGGATGACGCCTGATCTTCGGAATGCCGCTGTATGATGTTCGTTCCCAAGTAATTTTCCCGGAATTTTTATCTATACAAAAAACCTTCCAGTCATGTGCTGAGCTGTCAGGTACCGGCATTCCATCGCCATAAATTCCGGTTTTAATACCCTGATTGTCTGACTTGCTTACAGCAGAGGTGATAAATAATTTATCGCCCCAGATTACAGGGCTTGAAAGACCCAGTCCCGGTATAATTGTCTTCCATCTGATGTTTATCATTTTTTTTAAGTCAAATGACTCAGGCAAATTTGCATTATCAAGAACACCTGAGGACAAATATCCCCGATAACCCGGCCACTGTCGTTCCGGTATCAATTGTCCGATCGTTTTCTGGCCGAAGAATAATGAGGTAATTACGACTATCAAGGCAATTAGGTTAAATTTCATATTTTATGCATGTTTTTCAATACTTACGAGTTATGAAACAATCTGTAAATCAATGAAAAGACTTTAATACTTCCACAAATTAACCAGCAAAATGCTTTAAACAAATATATTTATATTTTGGAATATTTGTTATATAATCTTAAGCCTCGCATTTAAAAGTGGATAACTGTTTCAAGAATTTGAAGGGAACAGACTTTGTAACTTTTATTTTACTATCTCTGAAAATTGCTATTGCCATTCATAACAGTTCAACTTTGCCTGATTCCTTGCTTAAGTAAGTATCATTTCATATTCGGAACAGATTGGTGTCGCTGCCTGCAATCTACATTCGTATGGCCGTTGTTATCCCTATGTGTTTTGTCAGGCCTGGCATTTGTTACACAAACGATTTTCAGTCACAGGAAATTTTTTGTTAATAAATATTTGTGCATAATACCTGACTATTTAAACAAAATGGTCAGACTGATTATTATATTTACAGCTTTTTAAACAGATGAGAAATACAGGTTCAGTTTCTGATAAAAGAAAAAAGGTAAGTCAAATACTTGAATTTGCGCAGATTAGGTTCGGCCGATACGGTCTTGAGAAGACTTCGATGAGGGAAATTGCTGAGGACCTTAAGATTTCAAAAGCATCTCTATATTACTATTTTCCTGACAAGGAAAGTATGTATAGTGCAGTAGTGGAAAAAGAGCAGAATGAATTTCTATCAAAGATATCAGAGACAACAGAAAGCATAAAGGATCCTGAGCAATTGCTTCATGAATACTCCAGGGCACGTCTCTCCTATTTCCGGACATTGTTAAATTTAAGCAGGTTAAGGAATGAAGCATACTATAATCTTAAACCGGTATTCCGGGAAGCAATAAATATATTTAAAGAAAGGGAAAAGGAAATTGTTATTGAGGTTTTCAGGAGAGGTATAGATATGGGAAAATTCCATATAAAGGATACTGATCAGACCGCTTCCCTATTTCTTGATCTTCTGAGAGGTTTAAGAGTCTCTGTTGTAAGTGACAAAACGACTCTTTTTATTGAACAGGAAGAATACGAACGACTTCTTGAAAAAACAGAAGCTTTTACAAACATATTCATTAAAGCGTTGACGGTTAAATAATTTAATGCACATATTTTTAATTTAGTAAATAAGTAAAAGATATCAACTTTATGAAATCAGATTCAAAGAAAAGCAAACTAAGAGTTTATGTTCCACTCACTATTGTTATTTTATTAGTATTAGCAGGGGTATGGTATTGGTATAGAGATTATTCCAGATATATAACAAATGATGATGCACATATAGACGCCGACAATGTTAACATTGGCTCGAAAATTATGGGCAGGATTTCTGTTCTCTACGCCAATGAGGGGGATATTGTCAAAACAGGTACGCTTCTGGCTGTTCTTGACAGTACCGATTTATATGCTCAGAGAACACAGTCTGCTGCCTTACGTACTCAGGCTCTGGCTAACTTAACCCAGTCGCAGCTAAAATACAGCTCCGATCAGAAGAGCCTGAAGGTGCTCGAGATTAATCTTGAACGTGCCAATGATGATCTGGTAAGGGCAAAGAGTCAGGCCGAAGGAGGTGTTATTCCCCCCGAACAGTTTGATCATATAAAGAAAGCTTATGAAGCTGCACAAGCTCAGCTGGATGCTGCCAAAGCACAATTATTGGTTTCAAAATCAATGATTTCAACTGCATCAGCAGCGGTTGAGACTGCGAATGCCCAGGTCAGGGTGATTGATTCCCAGCTTGGTAACACCAGACTTTATGCTCCCTCTGACGGGATAGTAGCTAAAAGATGGCTGCTACCCGGGGATGTGTTACAGCCAAGTCAGGCAGTTTTTACTATTATGTTGAATAATAATCTTTGGGTTGTTACCTATCTTGAAGAAACAAATATTGCAAGTGTTCATCCGGGACAAAACGTAATATTTACTATCGATGCATTCCCCGGAGTAAAATTCCATGGTAAAATATTCCTGGTGGGCTCGAGTACAGCATCGGTTTTTTCACTTATACCTGCAAACAATGCTTCAGGAAACTTCACAAAGGTTACTCAGCGGATCCCGGTAAGGATTTCTATAGATAGTGCAGAAAATAATATTAATATATCATCTTTAAACATACTGTCAGGAATGTCAGTTGTAGTAAAGATCATCAAGTAATTAAAATGAAAAGACGGAGAACACCATCTCACATTATCCGGAACTTTTTAAGGAATAGTAATTCAACTTTTCATCCTAAGCACCAGTCCTATAAATGGTTCTTACTGGCAAATGTTATGCTCGGTACCTTCATGGCCGTTCTGGATGCTACAATAGTGAATGTAGGATTGCCAAGAATTATGGCATCATTTGGTGTCGGACTGGCCAAAATTGAGTGGGTAGTGACGGCATATATGCTTGCAATGGCAGTGTCACTTCCCACTTCCGGATGGCTGGCAGATAAATTCGGTTACAAGCGGCTATATTTCATCGGATTATTCCTCTTCACATTGGGATCGATGTTATGCGGCAGGTCTTCAGATGAAAACATGCTGATAATATCGAGGGTTATTCAGGGATTTGGAGCCGGGACAATACAGCCTCTCGGAATGGCTATCATTACCAGGGAATTTCCACCTAACCAGAGAGGTATTGCGCTTGGATTCTGGGGTATTGCAGCAGCAGCATCCGTATCATTCGGACCACTTATTGGCGGATTTCTGATTGACAGTTTTAACTGGCAACTGATTTTTGATGTTAATGTTCCTATTGGTATACTGGCTATGTTATTCACTATCATAATTCAGGGTGAATATAAAAACAAGAAGACAAGAAAGTTCGATATAACCGGTTTTATTTCGGTTACAATTTTTCTTCCTCTGTCGCTCTATGCACTTTCTGAAGGGAATGCTGCAACAAACTCTGAAGGCTGGCATGCGCCTTATATTCTGGCCTGTGCTGCCATTGCTCTTATTGCATTAACGGTTTTCATTACCGCAGAACTGACAGTTAAAGAGCCATTGCTTGATCTCAGGCTACTGATGAATCATAATTTTGGCATAGCAAACATTATTCTGCTGATTTTCAGTCTTGGCATGTTCGGAAGTACATTCCTTCTTCCCATGTATCTTCAGAATTCTTTAGGCTACACTGCCCTTCAGTCCGGCGCCGTTTTTCTTCCTGTTGGTATGATACAGGGAATAATTGCACCTATTTCAGGAAGGATTTCAGACAAAATGAACCCCAAACTACCTCTTTTTGTCGGAGTCATACTTTTTGCCCTTAGCTTTTATCTGAACTCAAACCTTTCGTGGCTTACAGAGAGAAGTTATATTATGCTTTCGTTATATCTACGTGGTGTGGCGATGGGGCTAATGTTTACCGCTCTTACAACCGTATCTCTCCTGGAAATTTCCCGTGAGAAAATGGCTCAGGCTTCGGCTATAACCAATTCTATAAGACAACTCGGAGGAAGTCTGGGTGTTGCTATTCTGGCGACCATGCTAACTGCGAGAGTAGGATATTACGGACAAGTATATGGTGAAGCAGTCAAATCAGGTTCTGTTGCCTATCATCAGACGATGGCAAAAATGAATTATTATCTTCAGAATGAAGCCGGCAGTTCCCCGTCAAATGCTGCAAGACTGAGTCAGGGATTACTGCTTTCCAACCTTCGAAATCAAGCTTATATTCAAGGTATTGATGATGATTTCCTGCTTGCGGGAATTATAACTCTTATCGGAGGGATCCCAATAATTTTTCTTCACACAAAAAAACCAAAAATTCTAAAAGTACCGGAAAATGAATAATCACAAATATAGAATATCAATCTTATCAGGTTTAATTCTGTCAGTCTGTATAAATACCATCGGAGGTCAGTCTTCAGTCAATGCTGATTTAAAACAGGCTAATGATTCGCTAACCTTAAAATATATTATTCAAAAGGTTGTTACAAGCCATCCAACTGTAAAAAGTTCTGAAGAGGCTATAATGAATGCAAATGCAAGAATCGGGCTGGCAAAAACAGGTTATTTACCTGAAGCGGACATTACTGCCAATTATTCTAACATTGGCCCGGTAACAAAGCTCACTATACCATCACTTGGTACTTTTCAGCTTTTTCCGGAGAACAATTATTCTGCGTCAATTAATTTCAGGCAGATGGTTTATGATTTTGGCCGTACCCGCCAGAATATTGAACTGGAAAATGAGAACAAGGCACTTGGGGAACAGACGATTGAAGCGGTAAAACAAAAATTGTCAATGCTGACCGTTAATAATTTTTATACTCTTGTTTATCTTCAGGCAGCTATCAGGATAAAAGATGAACAACTTGCTACATTAAATGAGCATCTGGCTTATGTCCAAAAAATGGCAGCAACGGGATCAGTCACTGAATATCAGGTATTATCAACTCAGGTTAAAATTTCAACAGTTGAAAGTCAGAAAGTTGATCTGGCTGCTGCATTGATCGCTCAACGTGCTTCATTGAATTCTCTTCTTGGTAACGACCAGAGTACCAATCCTATCGTAAAAAATGAAGTTATTGCAGAGTCTCCCGTTTTACCGGCAGATTCAATTTTATCCTATGCATACCTCAACAGGGATGAAGTGCTTTTGGATAAGAAAAAAACATCGATGGCTCAGTTGCGATACGATATTGCTCAGCTTCATAATAAGCCAGTTATAAGTCTTCAGGCTTCAGGAGGGGTAAAGAACGGGTTTATCCCGGATCTCAATAAGATTCTTCCCAATTATGTTATCGGAATAGGGATAAGAATCCCGCTTTTCGATGGGATAAGAAACAAATTTAATCTTTCACAAGCTCAGTCAGCGATTAACTCAATTTCATTTGAGACCGAATCGCAAAAAAGAAGTATCACAAATGAAATATTTGAAGCAGAAGCTTATATGTTTGCAGCTAAGAACAAGGTGAGTCAGTTTGCACTTCAGCTTTCCCAGGCTGTTCGGGCTTATTCTCTTGCCGAGACAAGTTTTAAATCCGGAACAATAACCAATCTTGATCTGCTGGATGCCAATACAGCTGTGTCTGAAAGCGAATTAATGTTGCTTAAATCCAGAATTGACTACGCAGCAAGCGTTTACAAGCTAAAGGCTTCTATTGGTGAAAGATTATATTGATGCTTCATAAAATAAGGTGCCGAAGATTCTGATCCACCGTGTATCCATTCCTGCCAGTATTTTCTCCATCAAAAACAACTTTATTCACAATATCAACAGATTCAGGTTGTGGCATTTTCTTTGATGCAATCTAAGAGAAGGGAAGAATGTTAACTGATTTTGATTATTGAAAAATAATAAAGATTATTTTTGCTGGCCTGAAATTTTATTCAGGCCGGTTTTTTATTATTATAAAGATTTCTGAATGAATTTTTTTGAGAGCCACCTCGGTGAATTCGCTGCATTGCTTACTGCATTCTTCTGGACAGTCACATCCTTATCATTTGAGTCGGCAAGTCATAAAATAGGATCCGTAGCTGTCAATATAATCAGACTGGTAATCGGATTTGCATTTCTCAGTGTATTCAATTTAATAAGAAGAGGCTTAATCCTTCCTGTCGATGCAAGTTATGAGAATTGGGTATGGCTTTCATTGTCGGGGTTGGTTGGGTTTGTATTTGGTGATCTTTTTCTTTTTAAATCCTATACTATGATAGGTTCGAGATTCTCGATGCTGATAATGACCCTGGTCCCTCCTATTACTGCACTTTTTAGCTTTATTATTATTGGCGAACGACTCACATTTTTCCATTATATCGGAATGACTTTAACGTTTACAGGTATTGCAATGGCAATTTTCAGCCGGGCAGGAAAAGGTGAAAAACTTTCGCTGAAGCTTTCGCCAAGAGGAATTCTTTATGCTTTCGGAGGTGCAGTGGGACAGGCATTAGGACTTGTTCTAAGCAAGTTTGGGCTTAAAGATTATGATCCTTTTGCTGCCACTCAGATCAGGATTATTGCAGGCATTTTTGGGTATACACTGCTGGTGACCGGACTCGCACGATGGGGAGGTGTGGCAAAAGCAACTGTTAATAAAAGTGGAATGCTTTATACAAGTATAGGGGCATTTTTTGGTCCGTTTCTGGGAGTCTCTTTTTCGCTGGTAGCCGTTAAATATACCGAAGCCGGTATAGCTTCTACTATTATGGCTCTGGTTCCTGTATTCATCATCCTTCCTGCTGTTGTACTCTACAAGCAAAAGGTTACTCTTCCTGAACTTTTAGGTGCTGTTGTGAGCGTTGGTGGTGTAGCACTGTTTTTCATCTAACTAAAGTCATCCTGGCATGAATCATGATGAATTAAAACATAGGAATTTTGATAAAGAATTCATTTTTTCAACGTCAAGGAGCGGCGGCCCGGGGGGCCAGAATGTCAATAAAGTGAGTACAAAAGTGGAATTGAGGTTCAGTTTGCTTTTGACCACACTTTTCACCGATCCGGAAAAAGAGATACTCTTTATAAAGTTAAAAAACAAAATAAATAAAGAAGGGGAAATCATTCTTGTCTCACAGTCGGAGAGAACTCAGCTGATGAATAAAAAGATTGTAACTGAAAAATTCTATGATTTGATTTCTAAAGCCCTTACTATTCCTGTCAAACGAAGATCAACACGACCATCCTTTTCTTCTAAGATTAAAAGACTGGAAATGAAACGAAACAGAGGTTTTGTTAAAAAACTCCGGAAAGATGGCGGCAGACCTGAAGATGATGATTAACATTATTTTCCGGAGTTGAGTTTCTTTCTACACCACTTTAAGCTTCCATTTGCCCCTCCGGAATACAAGCCATGCGATCAGAGTCATTAATGATTCAGCTACAAGGATCGCAATGAAAACACCACCTTCGTTAAAACCGGCTTTTATGGCAAGTAACCATGCCAGTGGTATTTCAACAATCCAGAACGCAAATATATTTATCTTAAGAGGAGTTGATGTATCGCCTGCACCGTTGAAGGAATTTACGAGCACCATACCAAGACCATAGGCTATAAAACCGATACTTATTATCCTGAGACCAAGTATACCCGATTTTATAACATTTTCATTATCAATAAACAGACGAATGATCGGTTCCGGAAACAGAAAAAGGAATAAGCCAATGACACCAAGTAATATCATATTAACCCATCCGGTTATCCACACTGATCTTTCTGCTCTTTCCGGTTTTTTTGCTCCAAGATTTTGTCCTACGAGAGTTGATGCAGCGTTACTTATACCCCATGATGGCATTAATGTAAACCCAATTATCCTGATGGCAATGGTATAGCCTGCAACCACTTCACTGCCAAATATTGAAATTATTCTGACAAGAGCTATCCAGCTTGTTGTACCAATTAGATTTTGTCCGATACTTCCAAATGACAGCCTGATCAGCTTAACCATTATTTTTAAATCTACGCCAAGGTGCTTAATGGATAACTGAATACGTTTTTTTCCGAAAAAAAGAAGATAGAACTGTACCATTACGGCAGTTCCCCTTCCTATTGTAGTGGCTATTGCAGCACCTGTTACTCCCATCTCCGGAAAAGGTCCGAGACCGAATATAAAACACGGGTCGAGAAAAATATTAATTATATTGCCGATCCATAGCATTTTCATCGCCACAGCTGCGTCACCTGAGCTTCTGAATATTGCATTAATGATAAAAAGCATCATTATAACAATATTACCACCCAGCATGATCTTTGTATATCCAGACATACTCTCAATAATTGGCTTTGATGCTCCCATCATATCAAGAAGTCTTTCAGCGTATAATGCACCAGGTATTCCTATTAACACAGATACGGTAAATCCGGTAAGGATAGCCTGAAATGCTGTGACGGATGCAGAATCAGGATTTTTTTCACCGATCCTTCGCGAAACCAGGGAAGTTGTGGCCACGCCCAGACCAATAGCAATTGCATATATAATGGTTACTATCGATTCGGTTATCCCCACCGTTGCTACGGCATCAGCACCAAGCCTTGAAACGAAGTAAATATCAACAACAACAAAAACAGACTCCATTACCATTTCAAGAACTGAAGGTATAGAAAGCAGAAGAATTGCACGACTTAGTTTTCCTGCCGTATAATCCTGTTCTGTTCCTGAAACGGCATCGGCCACATCCTTTAAGAAGGATTTAAATCTTTTCCTCTTGTTGGTTAATAAAATATAATCCTTCATTTGCAGCTTTTTATTTATCAGAATCCGGAAGAGTCGCAATTTCTCTGGATCTGCTCTTTAGAAAAATTCCGGATGCAGCAAGGAAAAATGCCAACATTGAAATAAGAAGAAATGCCTCCTTGTAGCCATTTGAAGATAAATTGTTTGAAGCAAGAATAGTCCCGATTACAGCAGCACCTGACATCTGCCCGATGCTGACAAAAATTGTAATTACACCCTGGGTTGTCGCTCTTTCAGAAGCTGACACCTCATTTAGCATTATATATCTTAATGCAGAACCGGACAATACAGAGAACCCAAAGCCAAGCAGCACTCCGCCTGTATAGAAGAAAATTTTATCTCCAAGAGAATAACTTAAGACAATAAAACCGGCTGCTGCAAGAATTAATCCGATAATTATCAGTGTTCTTGAGCCGAATTTGTCCAGTAATCTGCCGGATACAGGTGATCCCAATGCAGTGGCAGTTACAACAGGCAGAAGCATAAAGCTCGCAGAAGCAGTACTTACGCCATATGCTGCAATTGCCATCGAAGGCATAAAAACAAATGACGCCTGGAAAACACCTGTACCAATAGCAATTAATCCTGTAAGGCGTATCTGTCGAATCTTAAAGAGTTTTGTATTGAATACCGGGGATGATGCTTTTTTCTCAATGAGGACTAATGTAACAAATGATACAATTGATACCATTAGGAACGGAAGGACATGTAAAGAAATCAGGCTTTTCAGGAAGGAGTTTGCATCGATACCGTTAATTCCATATGCAAAGGTTGAAAGAAAAAGCCCCAGCAATATTATACCTTTATAATCTATTGAGGATGTCTTCTCAATTCTTTCCGATGGTAATAATTTATTGCTGAAATATAGAAGTGTGACAGCAACGGGGAGATTTATAAGAAAAAGATCATTCCATACAAAGTACTTCAATATGATGCCAGCTATTATCGGACCCATGATGAATGCCAGTCCGAAAACTGCTCCAATCATCCCAAGTGCACGTCCCCTCTTTTCAGGAGGAAAAATATCACCAACTACTGCTGAAGCTACAGGAAATATACCAGAGGCACCAAAACCCTGAACAGCGCGACCGGCCAGTAATACATTAAAATTGTGTGACAGAGCCACAACAAGAGAACCTGTTGCAAAAAATCCAATTGCCAGCATATAGATTTTTCTTCTTCCATATATATCAGAAAGCTTCGCAAAAAGAGAGATCCCCACAAGATTAGCAAGAACATATATGGAAAATATCCAAGACATCAGTTGTTTATCAACTTTAATTGAATTCTCAATTGCAGGAATTGCAGGTCCTACAATTGAAATATCAAGCGCACCCATAAGTACGCCTACAAAGAGCAAAGCCAGAATGCGGTTATTGTTATTTTTTATCTCCATTAAAAAGATTGTTTAAACAGTTAAAAAAACGAACATTTTGTAGCAGTAAATGTTTGTTTTAAAAATGAATGCAAAAATATTTCAATTTTACTATTTCATGCTAATGATACCAAAAATAACGAAGCAGGTTTAGCTTCAATTCATGATTTTTTTACATTTCATGAAGAAAAATGATTCCTGATTTAGTTCTTTACCAGATTTAATTAGAAAATAGCTTTGAAACCGACCCTTACACTGGCAAAAAAGGGCAACAATATCATTGAAACGTGAATTTGCTATTAATCTTAAATACAGTAAGTTAAACTAAATATTCAGATGCCACAAGCTTTTGATGTTAATAAAATGACATATGTGTTAATATTTATGGCTGTCGGGTGATACAATGTATTTATAGAATGCATACTTTCGTCACTAAATATTTTTAGAAAACTGGTATTAATTTAAAACAAACAAACTTAAAAAGAAAAGGTGAAAAATTTCATCATTTGCTATGAATGCTAACAGTAATGAGGCTACGACACTCCACCGTGAGAGTCGCCTCGTGGGTTGTTCTTCTGACGAAGAACCTGGCGCGAAAACCAAGATTTTTTCGCAAAACGAAATCCCAAATCAGTTAGTTAGCAACCGAAGTTCGGAGTTCCTGCACCGTTACTTCCCCCTAACAACTACAACCTCCTGGAATGATTGGAAATGGCAGCTCCGAAATGCAATTACCAGCATCGACGATCTAAAGAAAATCATGAAATTATCCGAAAAGGAGATTTTGGCTATTAATAATCTTAAGGGTCGCCTTCCGCTAAGGATCACTCCTTATTTTGCTTCACTGATCTACAACACTAAAACGTCTAATCCTTTGCGACGTAATGTGATACCTGTTGTTGAGGAGCTAATTGAGACGAGTAGTGAGCAGTCTGATCCGCTTCATGAAAAATCATTTTCACCTGTAAAGGGAATTGTTCACAGGTATCCCGACAGAGTTCTTTTTACTGTAACTCAGGTTTGTTCTAATTATTGCAGGTATTGTACGAGGTCACATTCTGTAGGAAGGCTGGATAAACTTGGAAGACAGGATTTTGAAAAGGCTTTTAATTATATTTCTGCACATAAGGAGGTCAGAGATGTTCTTATCAGCGGAGGAGACCCTCTTACGTTAAACGATGAAACTCTCGATTATATACTCTCAAATATCCGGAGCATCGAACATATTGAAATAATAAGAATAGGAACCAGAATACCGGTGGTTCTGCCACAGCGAATTACTGACAATCTGATAAAAATACTAAGGAAATATCATCCTCTGTTCATCAGTCTGCACTTTTCTCATCCTTCTGAGATAACTGAGGAATGCTCGGTCGCCTGTAATAAACTGGCTGATGGCGGCTTTCCTCTTGGCAGTCAGACTGTACTTCTTAAAGGTATAAATGATAATGTACCTACAATGAAAGAGTTGATGCATAAGTTGCTGAAGATAAGAGTACGACCATATTATCTTTATCAGTGCGACCTGATCCCGGGTTCAGGACATTTCAGGACTACAGTTAAAAAGGGTCTTGAAATTATCAGGGGATTGCGTGGTTTCACAAGCGGATATGCTGTGCCTACTTTTGTTGTTGATGCTCCTGGTGGCGGTGGAAAAATTCCTTTACTGCCAAATTACGTAGTGGAACATAACCATGAACGGATTGTGTTGCGTAATTACAAGGGTGAATTATGCGAATATCCTGAAAAATAGCACCTACAGATGAAAATAGGCATTACGTATGATCTACGGTCATGGTATATTGACCGTGGATATACCATGGATGAAACTGCCGAATTTGATAAACAGGAAACCGTTGACGCTCTGGAAAATTCCCTGAAATTAATGGGGTATGACACAGATCCGGTTGGAAATGCTTTTCAGCTGATTGAAGCTCTGGCTTCAGGAAGAAAATGGGATTTGGTTTTTAACATTGCTGAAGGACTATATGGTGATGGAAGGGAATCAGTTGTCCCTGCTATTCTTGATCAGTATAAAATTCCTTATGTGTTCAGCGGTCCAGTAATTATGGGACTTTCGCTTAACAAACATCTGGCAAAGCTTGTTGTAAGCGCAGCAGGTGTTCCGGTAAGTCCGGGTTGTCTGATTAACTCAATAAAGGATATTGATTCCTGTAACCTGAATTATCCTCTTTTCGTAAAACCAGTGTCAGAAGGTACAGGGAAGGGTATTACATCAAAAAGTCTTGTGCATACAGCAAGGGAACTAAGGAAAATGGTGGAATGGATTCTTTCCGAGTTTAGTCAGCCGGCTCTGGTGGAAGAATATTTACCAGGCAGGGAATTTACGGTCGGTTTAGTCGGATCAGGAGCAAGTGCAGTTGCAATTGGTGGAATGGAGATTTTCTGTGCCAATAATCTGCCGTATTCAGTTGAAGTTAAGGAGAATTATCAGAATTACTGCAAGTATACAGCTCTGCCTCCTGACGTTATTGAAGAATGTAAATCAGTTGCACTTCTGGCATGGAAAGCATTAAACGCAGTAGATGCCGGGAGGATTGATCTGAAAGCCGACCGAAACGGAAAGATCTGTTTTATTGAAGCAAATCCTCTTGCCGGACTGAATCCTGTGCATTCAGATCTTCCGATCCTGTCGCGGATGTATGGTATTGAATATCAGACGTTAATGGAAATGATCATGGAGGCTGCCATAAGCAGAATTAAGGTTTAGTCTCGGTTTAAGGTTCAGAATATGAAAAGATGTTGCATTATTTATAATGAACCAGGGTTAAGTGCTCTTGCTGATGAGCTTGATGTTCTTGATCAGGTCGATTACATCGGGAAACATATGAATGATCTGGGTATAGATGTCTCAAGGAAAGGGATTACAACCGGGTTTATGGATGAAATAGCATCTGTTGCAGCTGGAAAATTTGATTTTGTATTTAATCTTGTTGAATCGATCAATAACAAAGGAGAGCTAAATTATTTTATCCCTGCTCTTCTTAATATGTATTCAGTTCCTTATTCCGGAAATCCACTGGAAGCCATGTTTCTGACTAGTAATAAAACACTTACCAGCAAAGCATTGAGAGAAGCTGGTATCAATAATCCTGTATCCTACTCCCCTTCACAGTGGAGCAGGCTTATACCTGGAAGAAAATATATTGTCAAGCCAATATGGGAAGACGGATCGTTGGGAATAACCGGTGATTCAGTTTTTGAGTGTAAAAGGGGCTTTGAGGAAAAATTGATGGGACTTGATGATTCGCACTGGTTTGTTGAGGATTTTATCGACGGCAGAGAGTTCAATATCAGTGTTATTGCAGGAATTAATGGTCCTGAAGTTTTACCCCCTGCTGAAATCGTTTTTGTGAATTATGCAGAGGACAAACCCAGAATTGTTGATTTCAAAGCTAAATGGGAAACTGACAGTTTTGAATATATAAACACTGTCAGACAGTTTCCAGGCAATTATCTCGATACGCAACTAAAAAAAAGGCTTATGGATACTGCACATTCATGCTGGCATCTGTTTGGGCTGAAGGGCTATGCCAGGGTGGATGTGCGAACCGATAACAATGATAATGTTTTTGTAATTGAAATAAATGCTAATCCATGCATATCGCCCGATAGCGGATTTGTTGCAGCCACAACTGAAGCCGGTTATCAGTTTACAGAAGTGATACAAAGAATTATTAATGATCTGAACAGCTGACTATATTATTGTTGTTTCAGGAAGGAGTTGCTGTTAATGAAAAGTACTGTATGAAAGGTCTGTCAACGGTTATACTTCTTGTGATGTCAAATACATTTATGACAGTTGCGTGGTACGGACATCTGAAACTTAAAACCATGACCCGTTTTGAGCACATAAGTCTGTTAAGCGTAATATTGTTAAGCTGGGGTATTGCCTTTTTTGAATACTCACTGCAGGTGCCTGCCAACAGACTGGGGTTCAGAGAAACAGGAGGGCCTTTTTCACTTATTGAGCTAAAGGTAATCCAGGAAGTAATATCAATTATGGTATTTACAGGATTTACCCTTCTGATTTTTAAAAATGAACATTTCAGATTAAACCACCTTATCGGATTTGTTTTTCTTATTCTCGCAGTTTATTTTATATTTAAAAAATAGACATCATTTTATCAGGTTTGCATTATAATATTCAGGTCTGCCTGTAACCTCTAGTCCAAGCCAATCGGGCCTGTCAAATTTCTCATCTTCTGCTGAAAGCTCAATTTCTGCGATTATCAGTCCTTCATTTTTGTCATGAAAGACATCGACTTCAAATGTATGGTTGCCATATGGAACCAGATATCTTGTTTTAACAATTTTACCAGGCAGGCACAGATACATCATCTCACTTGCATAATTATATGGAATTTCAATTTCCCATTCATTTTTTGCAATTGATTTTCCAGGAATCCGGCTTTTGACTGTTAAGAAAGCCCTGTTTTCAGAAAGTCTCAATCTTATAGTTTTATCAGGATCATTTGAAAGATAAGATTGAATGATATTTAATTCTTTAACTGCATGGTTTTTAAATTCACCATTTACAAGAAACTTTCGTTCTGTTTCAATACCCATTTTTACGATAAAGATAATATTTATAATAGTTCTTATTAAGGAGGATTTTTTGATTTAAGTTATTTATTAACATCTCTAAAGAATTTATCCGAACAGATATAAAATATTAGACATATATTAAAATTATTAGTAAATTTGATATGATAATTCGACATTCTCTTTTATTTTTAAATATGCGCGAGATTATGATTGTCGTAATTGTCGGAAGTAATAATAGTTTAGGTAGTGAGGGTGAAGATGCGGTTATGGGCTGTCGGGAGCAAACGACAGCCCATCTTCTTTATTTGACATTGTTTATTTTACTATTTTTAGCTGATAGTAAAAATGTTAAAAACCATGGAAGTTAAGATTGATACAACCTGGAAGTCTAAACTTTATGAAGAGTTTGAAAAGGAATACTTTATAAAGCTTACAGAATTTATTAAACATGAACATAACTCGGCAATAATCTATCCTCCTGGCAGCCTTATTTTCAATGCATTCAACCTCTGTCCTTTCCCGGATGTTAAAGCAGTTATTATTGGACAGGACCCTTATCACGGACCTGGTCAGGCACATGGACTATGCTTTTCAGTAAGGGATGGAATAGACTTTCCTCCGAGTCTGGTGAATATATTCAAAGAGATTTATTCTGATCTGGGTATTCGCAGGCCAACCTCAGGAAATCTTGAAAGGTGGGCTTCACAAGGTGTGTTACTGCTTAATGCAACCCTTACGGTAAGAGCACATCAGGCCGGTTCTCATCAGAAAAAGGGATGGGAACAATTTACTGACAGTGTTATAAGCCTCATTAACAGAGAAAAACGTAATATTGTTTTCTTCCTTTGGGGTGCATACGCACAAAAGAAAGGAGAATCCATCGATAGAGAGAAACACCTTGTACTGGAATCAGTTCACCCCTCTCCTCTTTCAGCTTCAAGAGGTTTTTTCGGAAATAAACATTTCAGCAGATGCAATGAATACCTTAAGCAGAACGGTATTGATCCTATAAACTGGCAATAGAAAATCCACCCATTCTCATTAACCTAAAGAGCCTTCAGAGCACTTTTAACCGTTGTTTCCAATTCACTATACTCTTCAAATCCGACAGACATTCTGACCATTCCGGGTTCAGGATATTTTGTTCCCCAAACAGACTCCACAGGCATAAGTATCGTATGGGGATCACCCAGCGTGGGAATAAGCCTGATTTTATCCGATACAAGATTAATAAACTTATCTCTCATGTTTCTCTTTTCATTGTCACTATTTCCTTCAAAATCAAATGTAATCATTGCACCATAGCCTTTATCTGCAAACAGCTTAGCGGCTATCGGATTGGTAATGTGGCTTTTCAGTCCCGGGAACCAGACTTTCCTTATTCCGGGTGCATGGCTAAAGTATTCCGCAAGACGAGTTGCATTAGAGCATTGCCTGGAAAACCTGAGTTCAAACGATTGTATCTGAGTCTGCAGCCTGTAAGCATCATCAGGAGAAAGCATGTGTCCTACAAATTTTCTGTATTCGATTGCAGATTTCATTAATTTTTTATCATTACCGCATATAACCCCGGCAGTAATATTCCCATGACCGGAAAAATATTTAGTTGCACTGTGAATAACAATATCTGCATTATCGTTAAGCGGCTTATACAGCCATGGTGTGGCAAATGTATTATCAATTATTATTTTAGAACCATGCTTTTTTGCTATCCTGGCAATTTCTGATACATCGGCTACTATAAGCATCGGGTTCGAAATTGACTCAATATATACAAACTCAGGTTTCAGTGCTGAGATTGTTTTTTCAAAGTGGTTAAGATCATAATTCCCGTTTTCAGGAGTAAAGTAGTGAATATCCAATCCTCTTCTCATTTTCAGCACCGTTTCAATGAATGAAATAGTTCCACCATAAATTTCAGCAAAAAACAGCCAAGGTCTGGTCGATTTTCCTATTTGAAAAACTGAGATTGCAGTATCTATGGCAGACATCCCAGACTGTGTCAGCAAAGCCCATTCACATCCTTCTATTCTCATGATCTCTTCTTCGGCAGATACTACTGTTGGATTCCGGTACCTTGAGTATATATAATTTTCAGGCTCTCTTTCATGTTCTGTCTCCTTCCTGAATGCTGCTGCAGTAGTTTCAGCATCATAAAGTTCAAATCCAGCATCGCGGTAAATTGGTATGCGTGAACTGTTAACCTCCTTTTTTTTCATCTCTGGTAAGAATTATTTGTTTATCAAATTATTAATATTAACCGGTTCAAAATCAATATAAAACATTATTCTGTCAATAACTTCACCTGTTAAAAAAATATAATATATTGCCGGATCTGTATTTGAAATTCCTGCAATAAGACTTGTTCCCGTTACAACCAGAAGAGCCATTCTGAGAAATCTGATTCCAAAATTTACTCTATCGTCTTTATTCACATATAAACTAAAACCTGTTGCGGCTAATTTGATTATTGCAATAAACAGAAAAGGAATAATATTGCCGGTAAAGAAAGAAATCATGAGCAGAGCACTCAGGAATGTCTGGCCACTGTGAAGAACGACAGATTTTCGATTATCAGAATACACATATACGCCATCAACTGCCAGTAGCAGAATCAGGCCAAGTATTGAGGAGATCACAAGTAGTAACGGAAGCCGGAAACTCACCGATGTGATTGAACCTAAAGCATAAGCAGAGAATAATGCAATTTCCCGGCTTAAAGGAGATGTTTTTATGTTAGATAATGAACGCCATGCTCTAAGTGGGGCTCCAAGATGAAACAACGATATAAGACCGGAAAGGAATATTGCTGAAATAAAATAGAACAAATCCGGATATTTTCCTTTTATCAGTGAAGCTATTAACCATGAGACTGACAATGTTGTTAAAAAACTGAATAATATAAGGCTCCATTTGTCTGAAATGGTTTGCACATTCCCAGGCACTATGGGAGCTTCCGGGCCAAATAACTCCTGCGGTATAACCTTGAGTGTATTTATATTCTGAATGTCTGTCAGCTCAATTGCCGGATTAAGATTTTTGTCGGGAAACCATTCAGGTGCATCTGCAGGTACCGGTTCAGAAAGTGCACCAAAGCTAAGAGCACCAGTAGGACAGGAAGTTGAGCATGCAGGTAACCGGCCCTCTTTTAAGCCTGCATAACAAAGATTGCATTTGCCGACTGTCTTATTTTCATCATTAAATTTTGGAGCATCATAAGGACAATTCCATTGACAGTATTTGCAACCTATGCACTTATTTTCGTCTATTATTACAGCACCTGTTTCCGGGTCCCGGTAATAAGCAGAAACAGGACAACCTTCGAGGCAAACAGCTTTTTCGCAGTGATTGCAAGCTAATGAAAGATTAATAATGGGCAGTGAAGTTAATGCGTTGGAATTGTAAGTAAATACCTTCCTGGGGCGAATACTCCAACCGTTCTCAAGAACACAGGCAGCACTGCAGGCGCCACAGTTTACACACTTACCAAAGTTATAAATGAATCCATTTTGCATATCTACCCGGCTTTTTCAACTTCGACCCTGTTATCATGAAAAGCTGCACCAAAACCCATGTCAGTTTCCCGGCCTTCAGTCAGGTTGTTTCCACCTCCCCCTTCATTTAACCATATCCCATTAGAAAGAACGACACAACCTGCAGGGATCCTGTTTGATACTTTTGCGGTAGTTGTTAATTTGCCGGCCTGATTGAAAACGTATATTTTATCTCCTGTGGAAATATTTCGGTAACGGGCATCAGAAGGTGAAATTACGGTTGCTGGCTCAGGTACTGAGTCTCTAATAGTTTTCAGATTTCCAAATTGTGAGTGGATACGGCTTCCGGTGTTCGGTGTAATGAATGTCAGAGGATACATTTCCAGCGATTTATCAAGGTTAACCGGCACATATTCAGGTAATGGTGAAGTTCCCCATTTAGTCTGAGCTTCAGAACAATAAAGTTCAATTTTGCCTGAAGCTGTATCAAATTTCTGATCCTCCCAGGCTATTTGCTGCAGGCCTGGGGCAATTACAGGACCTCTCCTGAGATCATTCAGAGTAAGTTCCGAATATCCGCTGATCCTGTTGCTCAGCCAGGCCTCGGTATTTTCATTACCCGGTTCAGGAATCAGGCTCTTACTTATATTCAGGTTAAGTCGTTTGGCCAGATGATAGTAAATATCACTTTCCGGCAATACTTCTTCGGGAGACTCAATAACTTTTGGTTTTAACTGAACATATGGTGACCAGTAGGAGCCTATTATATCAGATTGTTCGAACAAATCTTTGGCAGGCAGAATAATATCAGCTAATTCAGCTGTATCAGTCATGAACTGTTCAACAACAACCTTAAATTCAAGTTTTGAAAGTGCCTTAATCACATTTGCTGTATCTGGTGATTGTAATACAGGATTACCTCTTTCTATCCATGCACCCTTAAGTTCAGGAGCAGAGGTTTTAAGCATATCAGTTCCGAGTTTCGCCATTGAGATTGTTCTTCTGAACGGCATATCTTTTTCGGGATCAGGATAATAACTCAAAGGCTCTTTAAGATCATCAAATATGTAGCTCTGAAGGTTAGCAAAATTGAATCCCGAACCTGGTTTACCTATATTTCCTGTAATTATTGCAAGTGAAAGAATTGACCTTATTGTTTGTCCACCATTTAAATGTCGCTGAAGGCCATAACCCGGAAGAAAGGTAACCGGGCCCTGACGTCCGATCATAACTGCAAGATCAGTAATGTCTTTAGCCGGAATGCCGGTAATTCCTTCCGCTAAATCAGGAGTAATATGTAATGAATCTTTAAATTCCTCAAATCCCTTCACATGACGCGAAATAAAGGATTTATCGATCATTTGTTCTTTAATAAGAATCCATGCAACGGCAAGTGCCAAAGCAGCATCTGTACCTGGCTTTGGACTAAAAAGGATGTCCGCTTTATCGGCAGTCGGAGTTCTTATAGGATCAATTACAACAACTTTACATCCTTTCTTCCTTGCTCCAGCAATAAATGCAATTTCCTGGATATTTGTCTCCGCAGGATTCTTACCCCAGATAATGATTGATTTCGCATTTTCAATATCCCATGGAACATTATGCTTCACACTTCCTAAAGTGAGTCTTACAGCTTCGAGGCCTGCCGGCCAGCAAAGATTGCCATAGGTAATTGTTGGACCGCCGTATGCCTTCCAGAATGAGTACCCTGTTTCATTGATCAGACCCGACATCCCGCTTCCCTTGTACCATAAAATACTCGACGGGCCAAAATTTAACCGAAGGTAATCGAGTTTATGACTGACAATGTCGAGAGCTTCTGCCAATGATATGGGGTGAAACTTTCCCTCAGCAGTTTTAATCAGCGGATGAATGATCCTGTCAGGTGAATTAGTTCTTTCAACATAGGCCAAACCCTTTATACATGGACCTTCAGGAGTTGCAAGATTTTCAGAGTACGGAAGTATCCTTCTTATTCTGTTGCTCTCGACTTGTACCCTGAAAGAACAGGTGCTATAGCAGTTTCTGGGGCACGCTGTTATAAACTCATCCATTATGTATCCAATAATAAAAAAATTGTATCAAAAAACTGGTAAAAAGAAAAGGGAATCCAGGTTTCAGTTGGGAGAAGAGATTATTTTAAATCTATTGGTTCCTCATGAATAACATTAATTATCTTAATTTCCCTGTTGTTCAGATCTCCTAAAATATCCACCTCATATGTTATCTTATCCTGTCCCAGGTATTGCATGTATGTATAATCTTCATTACCGGTAGAAAATGTGACTCCATTGATTTTTGCCGTTATTTCTGCCTTTGGATATGCCTTTTCAAAACGGTGATAATCAGATTCTGTGCCCGGCCCAATTATTCCAAATGTACCTATCCCTCCTGAGGTATTTACGATTACTTCAGAAAAAGTAAGATCTGACAGGTTTCTTACTCTTATATCTGTTGGTCCTTCCGGAGAAAATTTAGTTTTTTTGCATGCAATCGCTGCAAGAATAATAAAGGAGAAAATAAGAAGCTTTTTCATCGGAGGTCAAAATTAATTATCCCAATAAATATCTGACCTGAAATATAGCAAATAAGTTGCAGAAGGGTCAAATTATATTGAGAGTATTTACAGGAACCCATCCCTTATTGCCGTCTGAAAGCCTAATTTCGTACCAGCCTCCTACTTCGTCATCAATGGCCACTTTGGTACCTTCATGGAGGACAAAAAGATCCGTTCCGCTGCTATCGGGAGCACTTTTCCCGTTTACCACAGGGGTGGATATTATTGCCTCATGGCTGTTATAAACCATTGATCTATTTCTCAGGGTAAATGATAAAGAGGCAATAGTAAGGGCGAAAAAGAAAACTGCCAGCCAGAATCCGAGTACTTTCATCCGATACCTTGACGAATATATGTATATAGATAACAATATCAGACAAAGTATAAAAGAGGTAATACTTACTCTTGCCCAGGTATTGGTCGATAAGAAAAGGGATATGAAATTGTACCATTTTACAAAGAAGAGTTTCGGAATTTCCTGAAAACGGTCAACAGTCATGGATCTTGCGATCTGCAGGTTATAATTTATATCTTCATCAGCCGGATTGAGAAGATATGCACGTTCATAGAAAAGTATTGCATCAGGAATATTATTGAGTTTAAAATATGCATTTCCTATATTATAATCGAGATCTGATGACCGGTAGCCGGTATTATAAATATCCATCCATTCCTTCAGAGCCTCGGTATAATTTCCTGATGTAAAATAAGTTACACCCTGGTTGAATTTACCAGAACCTGATTCCTGAGAAATTGCGTTATGCGCAAATATGAAAACAAAAAGAATTGTTGCTAAACAGCGAAATATTAGTTTCATTTCCTACCCTTTTGAGTTTTCGACTGACTTTATAAAATGTGATGCCCCCTCATAAATAGTAGCTGCCTCTGTTCCGGATGAAGATGGAGCAAAACGGGCAAATTCACAGGAATCCAGGATTTCGCTGAGATTATTAATTTTTTCATTGTCAATACCTTTTTCAATTAAAGAAGCAATAGTATTAGTCCGTGTAAGGTCGGAAACCGGGATGTTCAGTTTATCGCTCAGATAACCCCATAATGCCTTAAGAATCTCTTCATAGAACTCATCTATCTGTCCATTTTTCAGACACATAGATGCAGAGTGTAATCTTTTTGTGGCAACCTTGCCTGCTTTTCGGTTTTTTACAAGTGACAGATCTGAGTTCCGTCTAATATGTTCTCTTCTCAGAAACAATATTATAAAGAATGCAAAAAGTGCAAAACCATAAATACTATAAAATGATTTTTTTGATGATATAATGTTTCCGGCCTTTGTAAGCTTTCCAGGATCTGACTTAATGAATCTTATATCTTTTCCAAGATATTTGATATCCTCTTTAGAAACACCACCATATACAGTGATACCGGCATTTTGCTCATTCCCTTTCTTTGCATAAAAATGGAATTCCTTAGTAGTAAGCTTTTCATACCTGCCGGATGCAATATTAAAATAATTATATGTTATGGGGGGTATTGTAAATTCTCCATAATGACGAGGAATCATAAGAAAATCAAAATTTTTCTGTCCGGTTGTTCCGTTTATTCCATTCTTGATATTATCAGAAATCTTCGGATCATATACCTCAATATCGGGAGAAAGTTTTACTACAGGTGATGAAGCTATTTTAAGATTTCCGTTGCCGGAAATTGTTACCCTTAAATTTATTGCATCATTTACATTGACGGAATCCTTATCCAGGGAAGCTTTTAGATCGAGTGTTCCAACAACACCGGAAAAATCAACAGGTTGTGTTCCAGGCAAGGGTTTGACTTTTATCCTGATGGGCTTGCTTGCAACAACTCTTGGTATTGTCTGGTATGTATTAAAGAAGTCACCAAAAAAAGGATCTGACTGTGCTGATTTTTGTTGAATAAGAACTGAAAGCTGAACAGGATCGATACTTATCTCACCAGTAACCTGCGGGTACAGAAGAAATTGCTGAACCACACCTGTCCCGTAAATTGTTCCATTTATGTTTTCCTGTTTCAGTGAATTAAGAGGAGGAGTAGCAATATCTGATTTCAGGAAACCGTTGAATGAAGGATACTTTATTTCATTAATACCGGAAAGATTGACTCGTGTAAATAGTTTAACAGTAGCTACAATATACTCTCCTAGATAGACCTCTTTCCGGTTAAGTGAAAGGTTTACGAATATATCACTACCGGCAGATTCCGCAACTGACCCGTCATTTGAAGCATTACCGCCTGAAGATACATTTTGGTTTCGCGATGTACTGCCAATCACTTCAATATGTAACGAATCTGAAGAGTATTCTTTGCCTTTTATTGTAATGGTTGCCGGTGGAATCACATATTTCCCTTCTTTAATAGCCTGAAGATAATATACATAGGAATAGGATGTCTGGCTTGACATTTTCCCGTTTATTATCTGGGTACTGGAACTGTATGATGTCTGCGGGCCCATTAGTTTATAGAATCCATTGAAAGCCGGGGCAATGAAATTTCCCCCTCCCGAATTGACTGACCATGTTAAACTGAACTGCTGCCCTGCCGTAACAACTGACGGGTAATCTACATTTAAAACTATATCCTGTCCTGAAATGGACAGAGAAATTAAGAGTAATACCTGATATATAAATATTTTTTTCATTCTACCTTCATCCGGTTTACCAGTTTTTTACTGACTTTACTCTGTCTTTAGCGGCCTCAGCCAGTTTAACCTTTTCCTGAACCTTCTTTTCATCGTTTGCAAGAGCATTCAGCAATCTCTGTGCATCATCCTTTGAAATTCCCTGCTGTTGCTGCTGCTGCTGTTTTTGCTGATCCTGATTTTTATTCTGATCATTTTGCTGATCTTTATTCTTATCATTTTGATCCTTCTGATCTTCCTTTTTATTGTTTTTGTTCTGATCCTGATTGTTCTTATTCTGTTGCTGCTGCTTTTGCTGTTGTTCCTGTTGCCTTAGCAAGTCCTGTGCATATGCCAGATTATATTTTGCTTCATCATTATCCGGCCTCAGTTTCAGTGACTCCTCATAGGCATCAATACTTTCTTTAATCTTATTTGATTTCAGCAGGGAATTTCCAAGGTTATACAAACCGTCTGACTTTTTATTTTTGTCCTCATTCATACTAGCACTTTCAATAAACTGTTTTCCTGCATCTTCAAATTTTTTCTGTTTATAGAGCGCATCTCCGATATTAAAAACGGCACTGGGTGATTGTTTATTCTTATCCATTGCTTTGCGATAAGAAATTTCAGAATCTGAAAAATCATTTTTCCCGTATTCCCTGTTACCCTGCCTTATATATTTTTTATCCGACTGAGCATTTACGGTACCTGAAAACATCAATACCGCAATTATTATGAGGATATTGACTATCTCAAGCTTTGATATTTTAATCGTGTTGAACATCTTTTTGTCTGACAACTTAAACTTTATACTTAAATAACCTGATATTGGCCAATCGCCTGTTTCTTCTCTCCATAACAATAAAGTCAATAAATATCAGTATAAGACATATAGCTGCAAATATCTGGAATTGATCATTATATTCAGTATACATTGTGCTTTCAAGCTCCTGTTTTTTCATCTTTTTGATCTCGTTGAAAATTTCATCCAAACCTATGTTAGAGTTACTGGCTCTTACATAAATGCCATTGGTTGTCAGTGCAATTTTCCTGAGAATATCTTCATCCAGTTTGGTTATTACTGTGTTTCCGTCTGCATCTTTGAGATAATCGGTTGTCCCGTTAACAGTAACCGGAATTGGTACACCATCTGTAGACCCAATCCCTATTGTATAGATCACAATACCTGCTTTTGCAGCTTCCTCTGCACTCTTAACAGGGTCATCATCGTGGTTTTCCCCATCTGTAATTATAATCATTGCCTTGCTTATTCCCTCACCCGGACTGAATGATTTTATTCCCAGGTCGATTGCTGCACCGATAGCAGTTCCCTGTCTTGGAACCATCTGAGGACTTATTGTAGAAAGAAACATTTTAGCGGACACATAATCTGTGGTAATTGGAATTTGCGTATAAGCATCGCCGGCAAAAACAATTAAACCTATTTTATCATTTTCAAGCTTATCAACCAGTCGGGAGATCGCCTGTTTTGCCCTTGTAAGTCTGTCGGGTTGAATGTCCTGAGCAAGCATCGAATTGCTTACATCGAGTGCTATAATAACTTCCACTCCCTGTTTTTTCACATCTTCAATTTTAGATCCGAACTGAGGACGTGAAAGCATTATAATTCCAGCTGACAGGGCAAGCAGCTGCAAAATGAATTTAACAAGGGGCCGTGTTTTTGACAATTCAGGAACCAGAGTGCCAACGATTTCTACATTACCTAATCTCTTCAGTGCTCTTTTCTTTCTGATAGCATTGATAATATATAGTATTATCAAAACCGGAAGCAGAAGCAGCAAGTATAAAAAATCGGGATTTGCAAATCTGAACAGTTGCATATTTCTCCTGCGTTTAAGTAAGGTTTCTGAATATAGTGTTTCTAACAAGTATTTCAAGTAACAGCAGACAGAAAGCAAAAATTGCCGGAATCAGATATTTTTCTTCCTTTCTGCTGAACTGCCTGACATCGATCTTTGACTTTTCGAGCTTGTCAATCTCTTTGTATACCTCAACCAGCTTTTCATTATCTGTTGCCCTGAAATATTTACCACCGGTAGTCTGTGCTATCTGCTGCAGAATCCCTTCATCAATCTCCACCGGCATATCCTGGTATTGAATTCCGTATGGCGTCTGAACCGGATACGGAGCCATACCCTGGGTGCCAATTCCTATTGTATAAACCCTTATACCATAAGTCTTTGCTATCTGGGCAGCAGTTTCCGGAGAGATTTCACCCCTGTTGTTCACTCCGTCGGTAAGCAGGATGATAACCTTGCTTTTAGCCTGGGAATCCTTAATTCTGTTTACAGCAGTTGCAAGACCCATTCCGATTGCAGTGCCATCTTCAATCATTCCGCTCTGAACTTCCCTGAGAAGATTGATCAGAACTGCGTGGTCTGTTGTCAAAGGACATTGAGTAAAGCTTTCCCCACTGAAAACGACCAATCCGATTCTGTCATAGGGCCTTCCTGAAATAAACTCCGTCGCAACATCTTTGGCAGCTTCCAATCTGTCGGGTTTGAAATCGCGGGCAAGCATACTTCCAGATATATCAAGAGCCAGTACAATATCAATTCCCTCGGTTGAAACATTCTGGAATTTATCAGTCGCCTGCGGACGGGCAAGCACTATTATCAGAAGCATTACTGCAATGGTCCGAAAGGCAAAAAGAACATGTCGCAGATAATGACGAAATGTTTTCCGGGCCTCTTTAAAGGGCCCCAGTCCCGGCATTCGTAGAGAAGCGGTCGCCTTTTGCTGCTTAAGCACATAGAAGGCAACCATTACAGTTATCACTGCAAGCAGGTAAAGAAAAAGTGGGTTAGCGTATGTTATTCCATTCATTGACTTTCCTCCTCCACTTTATTACCATTTTCCTCTGAAGCCTCTTCAATGATTTTTGTAGCCTGGACAAAATCCCATGATTCCTGAAAATGAGATTCATTCTCAGAAGGTTCCGGATTATATTTCGCAAATTTTACCAGATCAGCACCTGTAAGTATAGCCTTAAGCTTGTTATATGAGCCATCCTTCCTGAATCCGGTTTTAACAAGCTCCTCAAGCGTCTCAGATGTTGTCATTTCGAGAGAATAGACCCTGAATCTGTTTTCCAGATATTGGCGTAATATCTCTGTCAGTCTGGTATAGTAATTTTTTATTTCACCCTTTTGCCATAATTCTTCATCCCTGAGCTTTTCAAGGCTACGGAAAGCAATAACATGAGCAGGGTCAGGGTATTCAAGTTGGACAATTCCCTCTTTGGTCTTCCTTATTTTGCGTAAATATCTGATTCCGGCCCACGCAATGAATCCAAGAAGGGCAATAATGAGCACCCATGGAAGTATCTCTCCTATTGTTATTGGAGCCTTATATGGAGAAACAATATCAAAAATCTTAGAAGTGGTATCGGCAGGTGCAATATTTACCCTCATTACTTCAAGCTTGGAATAATCAGAATAAAATCTTTTAATACCACTTTCGTTTTTTAACTCCGCAAAAACAGGAGGTACCTGATAAAAACCTGAATCAAAAGATGTTATCAGATACTTTTCAATAACTTTAATTCTCCCGTTCTGAACAGCAGAGCTATCAACCACAGGTCCTGAGAGAATATCGATATTTTTGCATAATGTATCCTTAAGGACAGGATATGTTAACTTCAGATTGGAAGGCTTATCAATGGTAATGGTAAATTTTATCTGGTCACCGATATAAATCCGGGCTGAATCAAACGCTGATGTGACATTTACTACCTGCCCATTTGCAGCAGCAAGTACAGTAAATATAAGGGTTATATATAAAATTAATCTCTTCATTGTCATCATCTGTTCTTAAACAACTTAATTAGCGGTTTAACATAATCCAGATCAGTCCTTAATTCTGCTGAATCAACGCCACATCTTTTAAATATATTTCTGATAAATTCAATATGATTTTGCCACCATTTTTCATAGGCACGTCTGGTACTACCTGAACTTGTATCAATCCATTCCTCTATACCTGTTTCCGAGTCGGAAACCTTTATCAGACCAATATCGGGGATCGCCTGTTCTACAGGATCAAATACCTTCAACGCAACAATATCATGTTTATTTGAAGCAATTCTGAGAGCCTCTTCAAAATCAGGAACAATAAAATCAGAAATTATAAATGCTGTGCATCTCTTTTTAATTGCATTGGTCAGGAAGCGCAATGGTTCATCGAGATTAGTCCTTCTGCTTTCTGATTTGAAGTCAAGAAGTTCCCTTATAATTCTTAGGATATGTTTCTTTCCTTTCTGAGGAGGAACAAATTTCTCAACTTTATCTGAAAAAAATATTACCCCGATTTTGTCATTGTTAAAAATTGCTGAGAATGAAAGAACTGCAGCGACTTCTGTCATAATGTCCTTTTTATAACTGACAACAGTACCGAAATTGCCGGAACCGCTCACATCAATGAGGAGCATCACTGTTAATTCCCTCTCTTCTTCGAATATTTTTACATAAGGATGATTAAAACGGGCAGTTACATTCCAGTCGATGCTTCTTATATCATCGCCATACTGATATTCCCTGACCTCGCTGAATGCAATACCCCTGCCCTTAAAGGCACTATGATATTCACCGGCAAAGATATGTCTGCTAAGACCTCTTGTCTTTATCTCTATTCTTCGTACTTTTTTTAATAATTCAGTTGCTTCCACTTTTACAACAAATTATTTATCCTGATCAATAGTAACAACATATGACCATTTCTCGTCCTTAATCTCTATATGATAACTATACCCTCCCCTGCTGTCTGTCCATTTGTTTTCTCCGCTCTTTTTATAGATGGAATTAAACTCCTTCAGCTTCTCATTTATAATGCTTCTATCACAAATTATTCTCACACTTTTACAAACTGATTCAGGATTTAAAAAGAATAATAAAGTCTGATTATCCAGATTGTCGGAGTATTTCAGATATTTGAATTTACTGTTAGTGACAGAGTTAAAATTCAAATTTTTGTGGTTCTCCTTCATATACTTTCGGATCTCAGTATCATTATATCCAATAAGGTTCTGACTAAAGGACCCTGCTCCGGTCAGAATTAATACCGTGAAAATTGTGATTAATCTCATAGGGATTGAACTAGGGAACTTCAACAACATTAAGTATCTCGGAGATAATATGATCCTGGTTAATATTTTCAGCTTCAGCTTCATATGTCAAACCTATTCTGTGGCGCATAACATCAGGACAAACAGATCTGATATCTTCAGGAATAACATAACCCCTTCTTTTGATAAATGCAAACGCTTTTGCTGCAAGAGAAAGGTTTATGGATGCTCTGGGTGATGCCCCGTATGAAATCATATTTGTGAATTTTGGCAAACCAAACTTTTCAGGATTACGGCTTGCAAAGACAATATTCAAAATATAGTTTTCTATTTTTTCATCCATATAGACCTCCCTAACCGTATTCCGGGCTCTAAGAATGTCAACGGTTTTCAGAACAGTATTTGCTTTTGGGAAATCTTTTGCCATATTCTCCCTTATAATCATTTTTTCTTCTTCCATTGAGGGATAATCAATAAGGACTTTCATCATGAACCTGTCGACCTGTGCTTCTGGAAGAGGATACGTACCTTCTTGTTCTATAGGGTTTTGGGTAGCAAGAACCAGGAAAGGTTCATCCAGTTTAAAAGTTGTTTCCCCAATCGTGATCTGTCTTTCCTGCATAGCTTCAAGTAATGCACTCTGGACTTTAGCCGGCGACCTGTTAATTTCGTCTGCCAGAATAAAATTCGCGAATACAGGTCCTTTTTTAACAATGAACTCTTCTTTTTTCTGACTATAGATCATTGTACCTATCAGGTCTGCAGGCAGAAGGTCAGGTGTAAATTGAATTCTGCTGAATTTTGCATCTATTATTGATGCCAGCGATTTTATTGCAAGAGTTTTAGCAAGACCGGGAACTCCTTCCAGCAGTACATGCCCATTGGCCAGAAGACCTATCATAAGACTGTCGGTCAGATGCTTCTGCCCGATAATAACCTTATTCATCTCCATTCTTATTATGTCGACGAACGCACTCTCTTTTTCAATTTTTTCATTTAAAATTCTGATGTCAGCAGTTTGCTCCATGGTTTAAAAATTTAAGTAGCAAATATAATAAATCGTGTCTCAATAATTATCTCTGAATTCCTTCTAAAAATTTGTTACAAAAGAAGCCAGCCTAATTCTAATTTGGTGTTAAGAAGTGTTAAACTTTTGTTAAAGGTTTTTTAAGAACAGACGAATACATTTCTGTATTATAATTAAAGAACTGGAAGGAGAATCAGATTATAATAAATTACGATTTAATTTGGTAAAACCTTGACAGGATAGAAGTCTAACCGTCTGATAATTATTTAATTGATACAGGATTCCACTCAAACCCTGCTCTTACAAAACTCCTGACAAGCAAAATAATCACGAGTGGAAGAATAGCAACATTGAATTCCTGGGGTAACAAAAAATGAAGAACCAGAAATGCTGCAGAGATATAAAAAACAATTCTGAACCAAACCTGTCCTGATTTATTTAATAGAATCATACCGAGACAAACCAGAATAAATGGATTAAGCCAAATAATGTTAAAATTCCATTTCATCTGCTGATGATCTGTGAAAAAATTAAAAAAGATCATCAGAACAGCCAGAATCGAAAATATTAAAAAAATAATAATATCAAGAATTTTGTTGATCTTCCTGCTTTTAATCAAAGCTGACAGTATAACAATAATTATAAATAGCATGGTAAATATAAATACAGGACCGGTAAAAAAATGCTGCCTAACAACCGGGGTAGTGAAATCCAGAAGAATCAAAGGATTCTGTAGGAGAGGTATCATCTTACCTGATCTGTTTACAACCGCTTCGGAAAGCTCATTCTTAAGATCTAGAGGAAGAAACATCCTGTCCCTGAATTTTGCTTTCTTATCACCCGGAGAACCCATTATGAGATCAATACCAAATTTTAACCAGGGAAATGGATTCTGATACTTACCGACCATGTCTCTGAAAGTGGGTAATTTAGCTTTGTCAACCGGAGGATATAAAAGTTTTTTTCCAACGGCTTTTTCAAGTAGATCTCTGATCCGGGTTGAACAATCATCATAAAAAAAATCATACCTGTAGTTTCTGTTTTCAGGCTTAAGATTTTCATTTATCATGGCGATTAATTGTTTTGTTTCACCAGCATCAAGGTTTATTCTCTGTGAGTAAACATATCTCTCTTCATAGAAATAGTCCTGTAAAAATCCTTTTAAAGTCTCTGCCTGAAGAGTATAATCAAGTCTGCCTTTAGCAAATTTCCAGGCAAAATTCTTAGTGTTGAAATCGAAAACGCCCCAGTTATATATTGTATCAGATTTCTTGTCTGAAATAACTACCCTCAAAGCACTATGACCGTATATAGAGTAAGTTTCGGTACCCGGACCACAAGTAATCAGGTAGCAGAGTGTATCCGGTGATGGCTGAGATAATACTCCAGATACATAGAACATTGAAAATAGTGAGCTGAGGAAAAGTATTTTTTTCATAATAATTCTGTTTATGTAAACGTAAGAGATTTTTATCAGAAATAAAAGGCAGGAAACCAAGGATTGATCTGACAGTATAAAAGGAAATCAGACCTTCCAGGGTCAGCGTTAATTAAATGGATTTTGCTATATTGCGCAAATTAAATGTCAGATATACCAAACAGCAGGATTATATTTTATCATTATTAAAGTACAGGTAATGAAACGATTAATTTTTATTTTTTATATTGTTTTTTTGAGTGCTGTTCCAAAACTGCATGCACAATACAACAGGCATACCATAGTCACTATCAGAAACGATCAGTTTCTTATAAATGGGAAACCAACCTACGAGAACAGGTACTGGAATGGTCATAAAATAGAAGGACTGCTCCTTAATTCCCGAATGGTACAGGGTATTTTTGATGATATGAATCCTGAAACAGTGAATAATTGGATATATCCGGATACAAAAAAATGGGACCCTGACAGGAATACAAATGAATTTGTGCAAAATATGGAAAAATGGCATAGTTACGGACTTCTTTCATTTACTGTTAATATGCAGGGAGGCAGCCCTCAGGGTTATTCATCCTCACAACCATGGAATAATTCTGCCTATACATCGGATGGATCACTGCGCTCTGACTATTTATCCCGTCTTGAAAGAATCCTGGACAAAGCAGATGAATTAGGAATGGTACCAATACTGGGATTATTTTACTTTGGACAGGATGAAAGGCTTAATGATGAAAAGGCAATTATTAATGCTGTCAATAATGTAATAGACTGGCTCTCAGATAAAAATTATAAAAACATCTTAATTGAGATCGATAATGAGTGCAACATTAATCAGTATGACCATGAAATTCTTAAACCACTAAGGGTTCATGAATTAATTGATATGGTAAAAAACAAAGAGGAGAACGGATCCAGATTTTATACAGGAACAAGTTACGGTGGGGGTTTTATCCCATTGCCAAATGTTGTTGAGAGTTCTGATTTTATTCTTCTGCATGGAAACGGAGTCAGTAATCCGGATAAAATTACCGAAATGATTGATAAGACCAGGATGGTAAAGGGTTATTCATCAAAACCAATATTATTTAATGAGGATGATCACTTCGGTTTTGATAAAGAGCCAAACAATTTTTCAGCAGCCATAAATAAATATGCTTCATGGGGCTTTTTTGATTACAGGATGAAAGACGAACCATTTACAGATGGATATCAGAGTGTTCCTGTAGATTGGGGAATCAACTCAAAACGAAAAATTCAATTTTTCAACCTTTTAAAAGAAATTACAGGTGTTAAATAAAAGTTGTTTTTTTGCTGATACCTGCCTTTTTGTTAGTTTTATGCCCAGCCAGAATTAATGCTTCAATTTGTACAGAAGTATTTCTGAAAAAACAATTCCGGATGAATAGAATTTCAGCAGTAATTATAATTCTCTGAGCGGTGAAATCCATCAGCTGCCAGATTAATGATACTCATACTACAAGGGATCTTCATATTCATCAGAAAGGAAAGTTAATTATTACGATCATTCAGAAGTTGAATATGCTATGTAAAATTGAATGAGGCACATCTGGCGCATAATGAGTTCTTCTGCAGGAAAAAAAACATCTTACCGAACATATAAATAATAAATAAGCAAATTGGAAAATTTTGACCTTGTAAGAATTCTTAAGTTTCTACCGGGAGTGATTCTGGGTTTGACAGTGCATGAATTCTGTCATGCATGGGTCGCTCATTTGTGCGGAGATTCTACATCAAAAGACCAGGGAAGGGTCACACTGAATCCTTTAAAACACATTGATGCCCTAGGTTTTATAATGCTGATTGCAGTAGGATTCGGATGGGCGAAACCGGTTCAGTTCAATGAACAAAACCTTCACAATCCCAAAACGGATATAATCAAAATTGCATTAGCCGGACCTCTGTCAAATGCGGTTCTTGCAATGATCCTGTCTGTTGTCCTTTCTTTCCTTTCATTGATCGTAAATAATAATTATAGCTCAGGAATGCAGTTAGTTACTGAAGTTTTTCATTATGCAATTTTCATTAACTGGGGCCTTTTTGTTTTTAATCTGATTCCTCTTCCTCCTCTTGATGGTTCTCATCTTTTATTCTCTCAGCTAAGGAGATTCCCCTCGGTGTATGATACATTGTATAAATACAGTTCATTTTTATTGTTCGGATTGATAATTGCAACATTCCTTACAAAGAAGAATTTTTTACCGATCGTACCTGTAATCGAATTTTTTTATAAGGGATTTTTCTCAATCATTGGCTTTAATTAGCCAATCAGTTGCAATACAGGAGCTGGTTCTTAGTGTTAATAGTATTATATACCTGATAAACAGCTTCTTCACATTCACTGTCACTGGAGTAACACTTTCTTTGATATCCTTCTATCGCCGGAAGCAAATGTTACTATGTATACACCACCTTTAATGCCAGTACTAAACTCATGATAGCCAGGTTCATAAATCCTGCGAATAAAGAGAACTTGACCTGAGAGATTGAAAATTTTCAATATTCCGTCCTCACATGTGGGAAGATTGATTTCTGCTTTAAGTATTCCATATGAGGAGTAAATATTGATCCAATCAGTTGCCGGGACAATATCGGGAATATCTGTTAGGATGTTTGAGAGATTAAGAAAAAATCTGTTCTGATAATCACCTGAAGCAAGGGTTACCTTGTATTGATTATTGTAAAGCAAATCCTTAGTAATGCCCGTAACTGCATCAGTAATAGAGATATAATTATAATTAAAGATTCCTATAATATCTTTTAGTCTGAAAATAACATCCCCGCTTCTCTCTGTTTTTAATCCGAGACGAATGTTACAAAAGCTGTCATCATTCAATGGCAGAGCATTAATTGAAAGTCGTGAGCCATCATTCCCGAATGAATAATAATTTGTTACATTCATGTCGGTATTGAATAGTTTGTACGCATCGTACTGACCATCAAAATCATAAGTAGCATTAATATCAAAATAGACACAAAACGGATCATAGGAAAGAGGATCATCAGAATATCCTGCGACAAGTCTTATATATGGCCTGATTGAAGAGGAGGTCATGACGGACCTGGCAAACGGATGTGCAAAATCAGTAACCCTGACACTGTTATCCAGGGCTAATGTTCCGGTTATAGTCGGTGGACCGTCCAATACATGAACAAAGAAGCCCTGCATGGAGGGTATTATATTATTTGCGATCCCATCGCTTGAAACCCCACTAATATAAGTACTGTACGCTCCTCCGTACTGATCCGTATCTGATGCCTTAAAAAAGTACAGGGAATTGTAAATATTTGTCTTTGTCCACCCGGATGAAGCATTCCAGTCAATTGGCGAAGGATAAGGATTCCCAATAAGATTAAATCCTTTTGTATAAGTATTATTATGATTGTAAAGAGTTACTGAAAGACCCCCATTTGTAACAACACCTGTTGCATCGGCAGTAAACGGTACCGGAGAGGAGCCAAAATTGAGGGAATACCCCTGAAGTTGGGTCAGCGGACCGGCTGGGTTTATATAGCTGACCCATCCCGATGAGTTCAGGCTTTCATCATATTTATATAATGAAGGGAATGATGCCAGTATGTTTATATCGTCGGCAAATTCATTTACTGTCGCATCCTGAAAAGGGGAACTGAAATATTTGTATCCAAACCCTGAAGGCAGATACCGTTGCATGATTACATTTCCAAGCACCTGGCCTGCGCCACTTCCGTCAATTAAAGCTGTCCTTGTCGCAGATGAAAGCAATGTCGCATTTCCGCCTGCATTTAATGTACCGTTGCATAACAATATTCCGCTTATAGTCTGTCCGGCAGTACTTACAGTTGTTGAACTTCCTTCGGACACTGTCAGGTTGTAAAAACTCACGGGTGCTGTACCTCCAATGGTCTGTGCTGATCCTGCAAAAACAATTTTGTCATTTATGTTTTTAAAGGAACCATTATTAATCAAATCGCTGGTAATTAAAATTGTACTGTTTGTTCCAATGGAAGTTGTACCGGGGAATATCACAATACTCTGTGCACTTAAATATGTAATATTCTGAAGCAAAAAATATGAAAGGATGACCCATACGCTCAATGCTTTTGCGATCTTTTTTCCGGCTGATATGTGTTTTGATTGATTCAACTTATTTTATTATTTTTTATTCAGAATCAGTATACCAGTGGATGTCCTGAAATGTCAGGACATCTCCGGAATTTAGAGAGGAACAGAATAACTCAAAATAATCGTTCAGGGTTGCGTCTTCAAGATAGATAACTGTCGAAAACTGAAATGGCTGATTGGCTACTGTTATTCTTAAAGTAGTTTCTCCGTATAGTGTTGCAATTGATCCATTCTTGGCTATTCCAATAGTTATCACCCTGTTATTATTTGCTACCATAACATTGCCTGAAATATATAATATTAAATCTCTCCTGGTTTTAGGGAGATAGACAATTTTATTATCATTTATAGCGAATTTCGTGGTAATAACGGATGTATTTGTCCATTTTGCTTTGTACCAGGAACTATTTGAAATACAGGTTGTAGTTGTATTATTATTTATCACATTTATCTTGGCATGCGGTTTATTGCCATTCAGCCCCGGGTTGTTCTCGACAAATATGTTTGCATCCCGGCCATCGGATCTCGAAAAATCAAAGCCAGCCATCATTGTACCCACAAAGTTCCAGGAGTTATTTGAAATTCCCATAGCTGAAATAGAAAATGTGGCTGGGATATAGTTCATTCCGATCTGGGAGGGTGAAAAGCAGAATAAGTGGCAGTTCTGAATTGAAAGTGTACTATTTATTCCTGATACCAGATTTACTGCAATTCCACAATTTATGAATACCTGTGTAGATGCAGACAAAACACTACCGCTTGAAGCCCCTGCTGCCATTTCTAAAGCTGAATTAACAACATTTACAAAAGTATTCTCAAAAAACCAAGTATTACTGTTCCCATTAATCATTATACCTTTGTTAAACCCGGTAAAACTGCAATCCTTAATGGCATAGTGGACAGGATATGAGCCAGTTAGACGAACTGCATCATGACCGCTTATTGTTCCGAAAGCGCTGGTAAATGTTATCATTTTAAAAGAACATGCTGATGCACATGAAAATAAGCCGCCGGTGAAACCCGAAGTTGCTGAAATTGTAGTTATTCCGGAGGATAAGCCTTCAAAAGTAACCTGATAAGGTAAATTTATTATTTGAGTTGATGTCAGAAAGTAATTATCCCCGTCAAGTTTTATAAGAGAAGGTTCTGTCATGTGTAAAGCCAGAAATTCCAGAATTTCAGGTATTGTTTGCCAGCTACTTGAAAACGACACCTCATACACGTCGGACGAGTGGCTTACATTGTTGGCTATTATCCAGTTGCCGCCACTTGCTATATAATTATATCCCATCCACCGGGTAAGATAGGTAGCATCCAACCCATCAGTAGTTGAACCAGCACCGTTAACTATTGTAATCAAATCTGTATATCTGCCCACATTATTAATATTGATTGACAAACCATCGTCAGCACTTGTTATAACAGGCAGAGTAAGGGTTATATCATTACTTGCAACTATGTATGTTTCGGTTTTTAATAAGGTAACAGAAGCTGATTTGGAGACGGGAACTCCTGTAACCGTACTCAGTTTTGTCCATGAACCGGTACCGCTGGCATCCGATACAAGAAGTGCTCCTTCTGATGCTCCTGTTCTAAGAGTTATCTTACCGTTTACATCTAGCGCTGTCAGTGGAGTAGTGTAATCTCCTATTCTTACACTTTTGTTAAAAGCTGCATAATTATCTCCAATGGAAAGAGTCGGACTGTCTGGACTCAAACCACCAATATGAAAAGATGGCACGCCTGTCTTAGCAAATGCAGTTCTGGATTCGAACCGGATATTTCTTTGATTCAAATGATTCCTGAAAATAAAATCGACGAGGATATATGTTGGGTCAGTAGTTTCAAAGATTGCTCCGTTCTCGGTATCTCTATTGCGAAGTCTTAGAATTGATGGGCCATATTTATCCCCATCCTGCTGCAACACTAATTCTTTTGTTGCTCTTAATGTACCGGTTTCGGAGTCACCGATCTTTATGTTACCGTTTATGTCCAGCTTTTCTACAGGTACAGTAGTTCCAATGCCAACATTCCCTGTATTGTAATAAATATTTGTACCATTTGTTGTCCATTGGGTGCCAATACCTGATGTAAATGGCATCCATGATGTTCCGTTCCAGTAGTATAATCCATTCGTAACCAACCCTCCAAAGCTATAAACCATCATTCCTTCCGGAACAGGTGCTGTAAGAGGAGCAGGTAAATTAAGATCGTCGATAGCTATTCTGGGTATAAGCAAGCCCTTGTTTAGACTTTCAAGCTCAAGAATGGAGTTTGCATTTACGGTTAGGTTGGATCCGTCGGTTATTTTAACCTGGGCTTTAGCTGAAATGTAAGTCATTACTAACAGCACACATGAAAAGATCAGGGAAATTTTATTAAATTTCATATTTTTCTTTCCGCAACCGGTATAAACTAAGTATAAATTATCAGAAATATGATTCTGGATCCTTACAAGCTAAAAGCAATTTTATTTGCGAATTCAAGCATCAACTAATCACTGCAATTATATTGATAAATAAGCAATTAGATTGTAGGATTTAGTCCCAATATGATGTAGGGGATTCCCGACAGGTGAGAACGGGATAGCACTTTTTCCGTTGCGAAACGACTGAACTCGCAGAGGATTTGCTGCGAAGTCAGCAATCATTAAGCAATTAGTTTAGGGGCTTAAAGATTAGCTGCGTTGTTCTCCACTTCGTTACGGCTCTTAGTAGCTGACTGCAAAGAGCTGCAGCCAGATAAGCTTTAATTATAACCGGAAGGCTGCCTACCAACATCAGAGTTTACATAAACTCATTCTCAAATCCTTCACTGATAGCGAATTTAATGATATCAGAGGTAGTTTTAAGTTCCAGCTTCGACAATATCCTTGTCCTGTATGTACTAATAGTTTTGGGACTCAATGTTAATTCTTTTGCTATGCTGCTGATAGTCATTCCTGATGCGATAAGGGTAACAACTTCCATTTCACGGACTGATAGTTTATGAGTATGATCTTCCTTCTCATTCAGAAAATTATCTGTTATTAGTTCAGCAAGTGAAGAGGAAACATATCTGCCACCCTGAGAAACTTTGAAAATCGCAGTAATAAGTTCGTCAGGAGCGCTGGCTTTATTTAGATAGCCTGAGGCTCCGAGTTTCATAGCCCGAATAGCATATTGCTCTTCAGAATGTATACTTAACATAATAACGGGCAAAGATGGTTTAAGCCTTTTGATATCTTCAAGCAATTCAAGTCCGTTCCGTCCTGGCAGAGAAATATCGAGCAGTACAACATCAAAGTCCAGGGAAGCAAGTTTTTCAAACATTTCTTTTCCGCTTCCGGCTTCTTCCAGAATACCGAATCTTTCGTCTTTGTCGTCTTCAAGGAGTTGCTTCAATCCGCTCCGGACTATCGGATGGTCGTCTGTTATAAGCAAGTTTATCATCGTCAATTGATAATAAATTATTTTATTATTCTTTTGTCATTTGCCATTCGGACGTCACTCACTTTCCGTCATTTTGGTTGTTGATTTTGTGCCGATTGATTTTTTATAGTTAATTAGTTTAAAGCCTAAATTATCTATTTCGTTTATAAACTATACAAAGGTTTCATCTGAAATGAGTTTCCTGTACTTTTCTGTCGGTACTTCAATCTTCTTCCTTTCAGTAATATCGTTCGGTATTGCAGTGACTACAATTGCCCTATTTTTATTTTCATTTATATACAAAGGGGTTTCCGGCTTCTTTTCATTTGATTTATCACTTATTATAAATATTGAACAAAGTTCTCCATCGAAATTCAGATATTCCGATGCAACCACTCTGATTATTTCTGACTCCGAACGGTCAAGATTTTTACATGAGGCAGAATTTGCAGACAAAATTAAACCATCACGTGCAGTTATCGGAATACCATCTCTGCAGTTTTTAAGTATCGCATTGAAGCCATTTTCATAATCTACACCAGACACTATTTTTTGTTTTTGTATATCCATAATGAATTTTGTATCACTTGTACCAAAGGCCACCTGCAGGACGAAATTCATTATAAAGTTACGCAATTACTTTCAGATGGTTTAGAAACATCCAGATGACAGGTTAAAACACTCTCAGACCAATCATAAAAAAAGAGATCAGGTATTAAATCTGATCTCTTACCCGGTTGTGATTCCGGAGCGACTCGAACGCTCGACCCACAGCTTAGAAGGCTGTTGCTCTATCCAACTGAGCTACGGAACCAAAATTTCAAAAAAACTAAATCATTCTTTCTGTTGCTCTATCCTCCCGATAGTTATCGGGATGAGCTACGGAACCGAAACTTTCTATTCAATAATCGCTGCAAAAATACATTTTTTTTCAGTTTTTGCAACCTGTATTTTCAAATCAGTCTGACTTATACAAATAATCATCATTTTATAAACTCTTCATATAATTAACCAGCCCTTTTTTATCGATGATCTGCTTAAGTTTTTCAGGAAGGGGATTAAAATAAAACTTTTTCGATCCTATCTCTATTTCCCCCAGATTGAAATTAATATTTACCTGATCACCAGATTTATATGCTTCAACGGCCGTTTTATGAACGATAAGTGCCAGTCCCTGATTAATTGAAGACCGGTAAAAGATCCTGTTCACAGATTTGACGATTATTGCCTTTATTCCTGCATATGCAAGGCCTACAGACGGATGTTCCCTTGAACTTCCGCATCCAAAATTATCACCTGCAATTATTATATCATCTTTTTTTACATTTTTACTGAATCCCGGATCGAAATCCTCGAAGAGATGTGGAATAATCGCTTCAGGATCAGTGCTCAATGTACTATACGTATATTTGCCGGCAAACATCTGATCAGTGTTAAGGTTATCAACATCTGCATAATTCCATACCGAGTTGACCCTTCTGTTATCACCGGGCTTTATCTCATATGTTTTACTCTGTGAAACATGATATGGGTATTTTTCTTTGTCTTGGACTTTTCTGGGATCAGTGACGGTTCCAGTCAGAGATGAAACGGCAACCGTTGCAGGCGAAGCCAGGTAAATTTTTGCCTCTTTATTGCCCATTCTTCCTAAAAAGTTACGGTTCGCAGTTGAGATGACCGTATGTCCGTTTGCAGGAATTCCCTGACCTGTTCCGAGACAGGGACCGCAAGAAGGAGTCAAAACATTAGCACCGGATTCAATAAGTGAAGCAATAATACCTTCCTCAATAGCCTGAAGGTATATTTTTCGCGAGGCAGGTATAACATTAAGCTGAAAACCGTCTTTGATAATTTTCCCTTTTAATATACCGGCTGCAATTCTGAGGTCTTCTATCCTTCCATTTGTACAGGTACCTATCAGGCCTTCATGCACAACAGTTCCTGCAACCTCAGCAACTGACCTGACGTTATCAACATTATGAGGTGCAGCTACAACAGGAAAAATATCATTAAGGTCAATATCTATTTCACGAATATATTCTGCACCTTTATCCGCCCATATTCCGATTGTTTTTTCATTGAAAAATGTATCAAGAACTTCATCTGCCGGAAAAACAGCATTCTTTGCACCCATTTCAGAAGCTAGATTAGCGATTGTCATGCGATCGGAAATATTTAAAGACCTGACACCATCACCATGGTACTCAACTGACATATAGTTTGCACCATCAGATCCGATCATTCCAATAATCCACAGTGCAAGATCCTTTGCAGAAACACCTTCCTTCAGATGCCCTGAAAGAGATATTTTAATTGATTCCGGTACCCTGAACCAGGTTTCTCCCCTTTTCCAGATGCCGGCTGATTCGGTACGATCAATTCCTGCAGCCAGAGCATTGAAAGCGCCTGCTGTTGAAGTATGGCTGTCACTTCCGACGATTAGCATACCCGGCCGGGCATGATACGACATTATCTGATGACATATGCCCTTTCCTGCATCATAGAATTTATTAATCCCCTGCTCAGTTACAATGTCTCTTATCTCCTGGTATTGGGTCGCCAGCTTTGCATCGGCAGGAGGTGCATTATGATCCAATACCACAAGCATCTGGGCAGGATCAGCAACGCATTTTCCTCCCATTTTCTGAAATGTCTTATAGATACTTGATGTATTGTCGTGTGTCATAATAATATCCGGCTTTGCGAAAACTATTGAACCTGCAGGTGCGTTGAATATTTTTTCAGCAAAAGTTTGTGGATTCATATAAACGATTTTTAAAAACAGAGTAAATAAGTATAAATAAAAATTGTTGCAAAGGTACTCAGGCTTAACAAATAAAAACAATATTCAAAAATGCTATTTGCCTAGTAATCCTCCTTTCTGGTATACTTCGAACTGAACATCAGAGAAAGGCTCAGCATTGAAACTTTTGTTGGTGCGCAGGTTATCAATTTTACCTGTCAGCAGATTTACTTTTATCCGGTCTCCATTTTTCAGATCCATATCAGTTAAAAACCTGCACGTAATGATGGGAAAAGCAGCATTAATTGCATTTCGCTCGTATATAGCACCAAAAGATTCAGCAATAATGGCCTGAATTCCCAGGGCTGAAAAACAATCAACAGCCTGTTGCCGTGAACTTCCGCAGCCAAAGTTTTTGCCTGTAATAATGATATCACCTGTTTTTGCTTTTTTTGAAAAATCCTCAAAGCCTTTCAGATTATCGAATGTATACTGGCCCATTTCTTTAGAGTCGGTGATAGAAAGATACCTGTTATGAAAAATCATATCAGTATCAATATTGTCAATTTGCACAAGCCATATTCTTCCTTCAATTTCAGGTCCTTTCTTCTCAGTTTCTCTAATGGGTTCCTGCTGCTGCCCCTGCTTCTGAGCAGCAGAAGGTTTTTCAGGAACTATAAAGATGGAAGGTTTTTCGGGAATCTGGTCAGGTGTTGTTATATATCCGGCAATAGCTGATGCTGCAACTATTTCAGGAGAGGCGAGATACACGCTTCCTTTTCCCTGTTTTCCCGGGAAATTGCGATTACCCGTACTTATTGATATTTCCCCGGGACCATTCTGTCCAACCTGTCCGGCAGCACAACCTGCACAACCTGCATTTGAGACCAGGGCTCCTGCCTTTTTAAAAGTATCGATCAATCCCTCTTTCAGGCATTGCATCCAGATTTCATCCGTAGCAGGAACGATCTTCAATACCACTCCGGGAGCTGTCTTCCGGTTTTTAAGGATATCACCGGCTTTTCGCATATCCTGCATTCTTCCGTTTGTACAGCTGCCAATAAAAGCTGAATCTATTTTTCTTCCGCTCACTTCAGTAACATTTACTGTATTATGAGGTTCACCAGGAAGTGAGACCATTGGCCGGAATTTAGTCACATCAATATTGAAGGTCTTATCATACTGTGCGTCGTTGTCTGCAAAAAAAGGCTCAAACCTGACATGTGACCTTTTTGAGCAATAATCGATTATTTCATTTGTTGGTTGAAAAAGAATTATTATAGCACCCATTTCAGTGGCCATTGAGGAGATTGTGATCCTGTCATCAAGGTGCAGCTTGTCTGCCGACTTACCATGAATTTCAATGGAATATCCTAATAAGGAGTTAGCACCGAATATATGCAGCAGATTAAGTATAACGTCTTTGGCACTTACATCAACCGGTAATTCTCCCAGAAAATTTATTTTTGCAGATGGCGGGATTTTGAACCAGACTTTGCCGTTATGCCATGCTGCAGCAATATCCATGTCACCCATTCCCTGTCCAAATGCCCCCACAGCTCCAAGAATATTTGCATGAGAGTCTGTTGAGACGGCTGTGGCTCCGGGATAAACATAGCCCTCGTCGATAAGAAGGTGAGTCCCGATGCCGGCATTAATATCATATACCCTGATCCCCTGTTCCCGGGCGAAAAGCCTGCAGATATGCTGGTTTACAGCATATTTTTGATCAGAACCGGTTGGATTGCAGTCAAATGTAAAAAGGGTTTTGTCAGCATTATGAACGGATAATCCAAAGTCTTTGATTTTTTTTACAACGTTTGCACCTCCGAAATCTCTGGCTACTCTGGAGTCAATTTCTATATCGACAATCTCTCCGGGATGCAGAGCCTCATTTCCTGAATGGGCAGCAAGTATTTTTTCAAGCAATGTCATTGCCAAATATATTTTTTAAATTCTATTACAATAATAATTTTTCAGCACATTATTTGAATTGTGCCCTGTAATCCCTGGGTGAGATTCCATGAGTATTCCGGAATTGCTTATTAAAATTGGAAATACTGGTAAAACCGCACTCCAATGCAATATCATGCACCTGGTATTCCGTTTCCCTCAGAAGGTAACACGCTTTATTTGTCCTTACCCGGTTAAGATATTCAACAAATCCTGCACCACAGTTTTTTTTAAAAAATCTGCTAAAAGTAAAGGGACTCATTCCGGCAACTTCAGAGATTTTATTAACGGAAATTTGTTTGAAATAATTCTCTCGTATATAGGAATAAACATCTGTCATCTTCTTATTCCCCCTTTCATCAAACACCAGTTTATAATTTTCAGAACAGAGGTAACCTTTTTTCTGTGATGAACACATTATTTTAACTACATTAAAAAAAGCAATTATTTTTTCTATTCCTTTATTATTGATCATATCCACCAGATACTTCTCAGCTTTTCTGGAATCTTCAACTGAAAAGGCAATGCCTCTCTCCGCATCAGCCAACAGCTCTTTAAATCCGCGCATTTCATGTTGTGATAAAAAGGCATCACCAAGGGAAGAGGCTCTGAATTGAACTATTATACCATGATTTTCAGGGAGATTACTGTTTTGCCGGTAATAGTTCCAGCAATGAGGGATGTTCCCGGCTATAAGAACCATGTCATACTTATCAAATAATTCAACACTGTCACCGATTATGCGGGTGCCATTGCTTTTAATATTAAGCACTACTTCATACTCGGGATGAAAATGCCAAAAACCTTCTGAGTCGCTTAAATAAGAGGCTCTGAAACCAGCACTGTCATCATATTGGATTTTTTCCAACTCAGCAATCATAGTAAATCTTTATATTTCGATCGGTTGCAATCAAATTTAAACAATTTTTTTGCAACTATTGATAATAACTTTTTACAAAATTCTATAAGATTAATTTGATTTATTGAATTTTTTACATAAATTTGTTACCAAGCTCATGCTATTGGTATTAAGAGGAGATGAGCAAGGGAAGGAAGTGAAAATCAACAGGATTGTATTGCAGACATTGACTTTCACATCAGGAACCTTAGGAATAGCGCCAGCTAACCATGGTTTCATCCTTTTATCAGACAGTAGACACGGGAATTATCTCATTAATAACGCCCGCTCCTGATTCTCACAACCTCCCTTCCTCCTCTTATTTTTTTTTCCCTTACGTCACCTGCCTGTTTCAAATCAACCTGGATTTAATCATTTGCCTTAAAAAAATAAATTATCTTTGAGATCATTCAGCAGCCGGGGACTCCTGAATTATAATAAATAACCTTTACAGAGATATAATGAAGACCTATATCAGACGAAGGGAAAAGAATAATCATCTTGTTGTTTTCTACGGAGCATGGGGAACCGATGAAAATGTCTTTGCTCCTCTCTGCAATGATGAATTTGATTTTATTCTTTTTTATAACTATTCAGCCGATGAAGCCCTTGTGCTTCCGGAAATGAAAACTTATGAAAAAATAACAATGATTGGATGGTCACTGGGCGTCTGGGCGGCAGAGTATCTTTCTGCAAAAACAGGAATAAAACCCGATGTATCAATTGCAGTAAATGGAACTCCCGTCCCTGCCGATGATATGTATGGAATACCCCTGAATGTATTTGAAGGTACATTGAATAATATCACTGAAGAAAATATTGAGAAATTTTATTTCAGAATGTTTGGGGACAAGAAAACATATCTTAAGAATATTGACAGGGTTCCTCACAGAACACTAAAATCACTGCACGATGAACTCCGGTGGCTGTACAACCGGATTATGGAACAAAAAGAATCAGGTTTCAGGTGGGACTATGCCGTAACCAGTGAAAAAGACCGTGTATTTCCCTCAAAGAATCTTGAAAAATACTGGGGAAAAGAAAAGGAGACAAAACACATTATACTTCCATTACCTCATTACTTTTTTCATAAATGGGAATCATTTACTGATTTTATAAAATTCGTTGAGAGCTATGATTCCAAAAGCCCCAGACAGAGGCGGGAATCTATCAAAAAGATTAAAGATCATTGATCAAAATATTGGAATCAGACTTAGCAATAAGTTTGTCAAATTTTTCCAGCATAGAAATAATCTTAAGATAATCCTTATTCTTGCTGACCATAACCTGCTCAACACCACTCTTATCCAAAGATGAAAGTACAAAACTGACAGTTAATTTGTTTATATCCAAAGCAGGCTGGTACAACCTCTCCTTCTCCTCATTTTCATGAATTTCGGATACAAGTTTTACAGTGCTCAGATCCTGCAGAATATCCCGTGCAAGCCTTACTGGAATTTTCAATGTTGTGGCAATATTCTCTGCACTTACGGGCCTGTCTCCTTTTGCAAAATTACGGATTATCATATGCATAATCATAAGCACCAGTGCACGTTTCTGATAATTACTGACGTTCAGGGCTTCATATTCAAATTCATAACGCGACACATTCTGATTGGCAAAAGTAAGTTCTGCTCCTAACAATACTACAATCCAGGTACTCTGTAGCCAGATTATGAATAACGGTACAGCAGCAAAACTTCCATAGATAGCGCTTAGTTTTGTTATTCCGAATTGCAGATCGATATATAGCCATTGCAAGATCTGAATTATGGTACCTGTAATTATTCCTGATATCAGAGCAGGTACAAATTTTACCTTGGCATTAGGCATCACAATAAACAATATTGTAAGAGTTATCCAGCTCAGGAAATAAGGTGCAAACTTAAAAAGAAACGATATAAGAGGTTTAAAAAAATCCAGAATTGGCGCCCTGGCTATAAAATTTGTAAGATCGGTACCAATAAATACGGTTATACTGCTTGAAAGTATAATAAATACCGGAGCAATAATCATAATAGTCAGATAATCAGTAAATTTTCTATACCATGGCCGTGATGACCTTATCTCCCATATATGATTAAATGAGCTTTCGATATGATCGAGCAGCGACATTACAGACCAGAACAGAATTATCATCCCAACTCCGGCTATATATCCGCCCCTTGTTTCCTCCAGCGCATTCCTGGCGTTAGATAATAACCAGTTTAGTACTTCCTCATGTGACTGAAATTTATTTGTTATTATCTGGGTAAGTGTTTCATCGAGACCAAAACCTTTTGCAATGGCAAAAGCGATGGCTGCAACAGGGATAATTGATAAAAGTGAATAAAAGGTTAATGCTGACGCCCTTAGCTGGACTTTATCATTTGAAAATCCCCTGGCAGCCAGAACCATGATTCTCAATTGTTTAAAGATAAATATCTTCCATTTGGAAATTTCTGACAATGGAGTATGCCAGATAAGATAATTCAAATGTTTTATTTTTTCAAGAGCCCATGAAACAGGATTTTCCATAACACTTTATTACTTTAAATATCAATACCGTATGGAGTGAAACAACTCTCCGGATCAAATATACGAAATACCTGATGGTGTGTAATAATAAGGGTATAGTTTTTTAAGCCGTCCACTCCTTCACTGATTGTTCTAAAGTTTGTGCCATAACAATGGAATCTCCCGTGAAACAAAAAATAGTATTAATTTCACATAAAATATTCCGATTAAGATGAAGATTGAGATTCTTGAATTTGTTGAAGGCGCTCAAAAAGCTAAAGGGGTTGCTGTTATTATTGATGTATTCAGAGCATTCTCAGTGGGTTGTTATGCATATGATGCCGGTGCGGTGCGAATGATCGCAACAGCAGAGGTGAAAGATGCACTATTGTTGAAAGAGAAATATAAAAATTCTGTTCTTGTAGGAGAAAGGGATGAGAAAAAGATTGAAGGATTTGATTTTGGAAACAGTCCTACCGAAATTATAAAGGCTGATCTTAAGGGTAAAACAGTAATTCATACTACCACAGCAGGAACGCAGGGGCTCATTAAAGCGATAAATTCTGATCTTGTAATTACCGGAAGTTTTGTCAATGCTTTAGCCATCATCAGGTATATTAAAGAAATAAATCCCGGAATAGTCTCTCTTGTTGCGATGGGCTACAGGGCTACTCAGTCTGCCGATGAGGATCTTTTATGTGCAGAGTTTATAGCGGCATCTCTGAAAGGTAAAAAGTTTGATCCGGAAACAAGAATTTCAGATCTTAAGAATACTTCAGGTAAAAGATTCTTCAATCCGGAAAATATAGACTTTTCTCCTCCCACTGATTTTTTTCTCTGTACCATTATCAACAAATTCAATTTTGTTTTAAAAGCGCTGACACGTCCCGATGGGAATATTGATCTGATGAAAATCGATATCTGACCTTTATATAATTGCAACTGTTTTTGTGAAACTCCAGGACGAATGGGGGTGTCAAAAAAAGCATATCCACAAACTTCGCAGAAGCATTATATTCAAAATGAATATGGCTAAAACACAGGCAGCCTGACTTTTCTGCGATGGATTTCACGATATGTACAGAACATACTTATCTTGTAAAAGGCAAATAACATAAGCGAAATATTACTTGAGTCAAGTCTTATTTCCATCCTGTCACGGTATCTGATAAATATTCCGGCCAATACTCTGGTTAGCCTGAAAAATCTTAGTTTATTATAAAACCTGAGCATTCTTACCGTCTCAGAAAATTCTTTCTTGTCCGTTACACTGTCATAAAGCTTACTTAGATTTTCTATCCCCAGTTTGGTTTTAGCGAGATAATCCTTGTTCGATTCAATTCCAACGTGTATCAAAGGATTATCAATATGCAGAATATTTATACCCGCCTTTTTCAACTGATAGCCCATAAGAGTATCTTCATGACCATATTGTTTCAGTTCTTCATTGAAACGAATGATTGAAAAAACAGATTTTTCAATCATTACATTGAATGTGGAAAAGCTGGCATGGGGGTGCTTATTTCGCTCCGCTGCAGTAAGCTGCTCCCTGTTTTTACCATATTTCCACCGGAGAAGTTTATCCGGATCTCCCGGAGGACTATCGTGGTATAATGTTCCTCCGCACAGCACCCTTGAAGAAGTAATCATAGGAATCCATTTTGATAAATAAGCTTCTGCAGTTCCAGGTAACATTGTGTCTGCGTCAATGAATAGTAACATATCGCCTTTTGCTTCAAGGGCCAGTTTATTTCTTATGGAAGCCCGCCCAATATTTTTATCGGAAACTATCAATCTGACACCACCTCCTTCGAGGGTCTGATATTTTTCCCTGAAATCAGGAGATGATCCGTCATCACCGATAATTATTTCACATAACTCAGGAACAAGGCTTAAAGCATTTTTCATACTGTAAACCAATTCAACAATATCGTAATCGAAAACGGGAATGAGTAATGAGATATTCATGTATCGTTAAAGGCTTGCTTACTCAAATGTACGATATATTTTCTTAATATTTACTCAACAATCTTTGGCAAAGAAATTGCATTCGCTAATTTTGCAGGGAAATTTAATAATCAGACTTATAAATGAGAAAGTTATTTACTGCTTTTTTACTCTTGATTATTCCGGCATTTATTTTCGGACAGGTTAAAAGCGGTTATGAGATTGATATTACAATTCACGGATTGCCCGATTCATCAATTTATCTGGCTTACCACTATGGCGATAAGCAGTATATTAAGGATACAATAAAGCTCGATAATACTGGAAGCGGAAAAGTAGCCGGAACAGAAGCCCTTCCACAGGGTATATATATGATTGTGCTGCCGGGAAAAGTCTACTTCGAAATTTTGATATCTGATGATCAGTACTTTACACTTAGCTGTAACTTTAAAGACTATTTCAATACCCTTAAATTTACCGGGTCAGATGAAAATTCTGCATTTTTAGAATATCAGAAAAAGTGGATGGTAATGCAGCAGAAAGCATCTGCTATTTCCAGAAGAGTGCAGAATAACAGACAGAATGCCGATTCATTGAAAATTCTGTCTCCAATGCAGAAGGCAGAAGAGGAATATATGAAGTCCTACCTTAAAAGTGTGATTAAGGCTAATAATGGAAATCTTCTGGCAACATTAGTAAAAGCTTTACTCCCACTTGATGTTCCCGAATTCAAAGTTCCTGCAGGAGTATCAAATCCGGATTCATTAAGATGGATTTGGAATTACAACTATAATAAGGATCATTTTTTTGACAATATTGATCTGAACGACGAGAGGTTACTCCGTACTCCCATATTATACGCCAGGCTTGAGGCCTTTTTCACAAATGTTGTAATTCAATCTCCCGATTCAATAAACAAGGAAATTGATAAACTGATTAAAAAATGTGAGAAAGATTATAAAATGTTCCAGTTCGTTTCAGTCTATCTTTTTAACCATTTCAGGGAAAGTGATATAATGGGTCATGATGCTGTAATGGTCAAGATTGCTGACGATATTTATTTGTCCGGAAAAGCCGACTGGGTATCAAAAGAGTTTATAGATGATCTAAAAAAACAGGTTGATCTTATCAGACCAAACCTGATAGGCAAAAAAGCAGAGGATCTTGTAATGGACTCATATAAAGGCGTTTTCGTTTCATTATATGATGTGGATAAAGATTTTACAGTTTTATATTTCTGGGAACCTGACTGCGGACATTGCCAGGAAGCTACCCCAAAGCTAAAGACTTTTTATGATAAGCCAAAGGATTACAGCCTCGAGGTATTTGCAGTTTGTACCACAGCTGATAAAGCCAAGTGGACTAAATATATAGAGGATAATAAGCTGACATGGATCAATGGATGGGATCCTGACAGAAAAACTCATTTTGACTTCTATTATAATGTTCAATCAACCCCACTGGTATATATCCTGGACAGGAATAAAAAGATTATTGCCAAAAAGCTCGCTGTAGAGGATATTGGCTCATTTATAGATAATTACAGGAAGTATTTTAAATAGGCATGATTTTTCCCCTTTTCAGCCAGCTTATCAGTTCGTAAATTGAGTTATACTCCGACAATGAATCGTGTGTCCGCAGACGCCAGTGCCTGTTACTTCCTGATGGCAGTATAATATATGGTATGGTCTTTTCCGCTGAAACTGAAAATCCGGCCCTGTTGACAGCCTTTTCCGTCCAGTGCCTCAGTATTCCTGCACCTTCAATGTATATTGTCCCTTTTTCCTCACTTATGAATGAAAAAGTACCATGTTCAGGATTATATTCAACTGATGAAGAATCAAACAGATGATCAAATGCTCCCTCAATCATCAGGTCTTCCGGTGCTCCTTCCCTCACCTGTTTATCCGATATCAGCCAGATTTTATCAGATTGACTTACTGCCATATCAAGATCATGAGTAGAGAATACTATCGTTTTTTCACTTTCTTGAGACAGCTGATGCATAAGCTGAAGTATTTCGTATTTGCTCCCTACATCCAGAAATGCAGTTGGTTCATCCATTACCATAATAGGTGTATCCTGGGCTAAGATTCTGGCAATCATTGCTTTTTGACGTTCCCCGTCTGAAAGCTCCGCAATAAATTTAGTACAATATGCTGATATTGAGGTCTTCTCTAATGCATCCATTATAATATCATGATCTTTCAGATCAATCCTTCCAATCCAGTTCGTATGCGGAAACCTGCCAAGCGATACCAGATCGTATACACTCATATTACTGACCTTTACAGATTCCGTTGAAATATATCCTATTGTATGCGCAAGATCCATCCGAGAATACTTCCTGATATTTATGCCATTATAAATAATTTCGCCACCCTGGGATGGTTGCAGTCCGGTAATTGTCCTCAAAAGGGTGCTCTTTCCAATTCCGTTCCTGCCTATTACTGCTATAAGTTCGCCTTTTTTTGCTGTTGCTCTGACTGAAGGAAGCAGTACATTTTCATTTTTTCCTGAACCATATCCTACCTTCAGTGAATCGAGAAATAATATGTTGTCTGAATTCATTTCCATCAGAAAATTCCTGAGTATTTACGATTTCTGAAGATCACCCAGATAACAACAGGTATACCTATTAATGCTGTAACAGAGTTAACAGGCAGTACGCTGTCTGAACCGGGCAGCTGGGATATAATATCACTTATAAGCATTATAGCTCCCCCGCAAAGAAGTGTTCCCGGTATTAAAATCCTGTGATCAGAAGTTTTGAATATTATCCTTGTGATGTGAGGAACAGCTATCCCTATAAAGCCTATGGGTCCGCAGAAAGCTGTGACGCTTCCGGCAAGAATACTTGTACAGGCAAAGATCATAATCCTTGCGGTTCTTACATTCAGTCCGATACTGCCTGCATAGTTTTCCCCCAGTAACAGGGCATTAAGCATCTTGGTGGAAGTCAGACTAAGAATAACACCAGCTGATACGGAAATAAGCAGCACATTGAGCTGGCCTGATGTGAGGTTCCCCAAACTTCCCATTGTCCATATAACATAAGCTTTCAGCATAGTCTCATTACTGAAATACTGCATGATTGTAACAATGGCAGAAATGCCGCTTGAAAGCATTATACCAAGGATTAGTATGGTCATAATGTCCTTTACCCTGGACGATAAAACCAGAATCAGCAACAATACCAATCCAGCTCCGGTCCAGGAGGCAGCAACCAGAATCCAGTTACCAAATCCGCTTATGCTGTCGGGCGAGATGCCTGCTGAAAAGCCCAGCAGGACAAATGCTACACCAAGGCTCGAACCTGAACTTATACCCAGCACATATGGACCTGCCATTGGATTTCTGAAGACGGTCTGCATCTGCAATCCGCTCAATGATAATGCCATACCAACAGCTAATGCGGTAATTGCCTTGGGCAATCTGAATTTCAGGATGATTGTCTCAAGATTACTGCCTGTTGTTGAAAAAATTGCCTTAAAAACTTCAGAGGCCTTAAAACTTACTGACCCCATGAAAATATCGAGTATGAGGAAACTTACTAAAAGGATTACAAGAGCTGCGAAAATAAATTTATTCTGTCCACCTCTGATGATAACAGCAGTTGATTTAATTTTTGTTGTGGTTTTCAAGAAGCAGTCTTTTAATAAATTTTTCTGTAATAGAAGAGTGTGTCTTCACTGAACAAACCAGGATGTAATATTGTCACAATGTCCTGAAGAATCAGATGAGGATAGATACTACCGCTTTCCCAGTAATCATTGCCTCCATTAGTTTTTATACGTTTATTATTATTATACAGATTGTCATTTTTAAAGCAGGGAAGTGCCTTTAATCGCTGATCGACCAGTGAAATTTCATTTTTATTGGTCACACTACCGATATTAAGCCAGTAGTCAGCAGTCAGTGCACGTAAATATACATTTTCAATTCCAAAAGGCATTGATATTGAAGATTTTGTGTCGTGCCAAAGATACTCACCACCAGCATCCTCTATTAACTTGCTTATATAGGAATTGCCGGGCGAAATATACCATGTGTCCTTAAACGGGAGACCCAGTAATACCTTAGGTCTGGAAGTAACATTCATATTGACAAACGATTTGATACTGTCATATTTCTCAACTTCTGACCGGTAAATGCTGTCTGCCAGAGACTCTTTAGAGTATAGAGCCCCGAATAATTTTATCCATTCAGTTTTGCTTAATGGGTCCTTTTCGAGGTAATCTGCATTAAAAATGACTTTTATCCCCAATTCTCTGAGTTTGCCAACATAACCTGCTGATTCACTTCCTATGCCATACATCATGACCAGATCGGGTTTAATCTTGAGGATCAACTCCTTATTAAGATTTGCTTCATAGCCCACATCCTGAATCAGGCCCTTTTCCACCCTCTTTATCAGAAAAGGCGAATAAATGAATCCGTAACCAGATACTCCGACTATAGAATTTTCTTCACCTAATGCCGATATCATTCCAATATAGGTATCAGACATACATATTATTTTCTTCAGAGGGACAAATATCACGGATGAAGAATCAAATCCTGCAGGCAATGTTGAACCTTTTTTTACAAGATGATAGACCTGATCTGCATTATTTACCCCCTGCCAGGCATCGATTATGGTAACGTCAGTGTAGCCTTTTTTTACTTCGATTTCAAATCTGTCTGCCCGTGAAACTAAAGCTTCACTGCTTTTAATACAGGGAAAGGCAATGTTCACATTTTTACCCCCACAGGATTCAAAAAGAATAATAAATATGGCAATTACAGAAATTAAGCAATATTTCATTTCTTACTTTTTAAGATGTAAGGAAAGCATAAGAAAATAAGTTCTGCCCGGCTGAGGATAATACGCAATTGTCTGGTAAGTAGTATTAAAAATATTGTCTATTTTAAACCTGAAGTCAGCTATGTTATCTTTAATATTGAATTTCAGACCACTGGTTAAACTATTAATGGAATAACCGTTAAGGTAATCTGAATTATCAGGCGTTGTATAAGTACGGCCTGAGACATTCGTTAGCCATATAGTATAAAAGTTTTTATATGCTATATGAAGAGAGCAATTGGCCTGATTTTCGGGAATATAAATCAGTTGTTTACCTGTGGTTTCAGCTGATGCACTATTTATGTTCACAGCTCTTGTGTAAGAATATCCGGAATTCAGATTAACAGACAGGTAATTATGCCGATATTTCACTGACAATGATGATTCAAATCCTGATGTGTTTACTCTCCCTATATTATCTGCGACCCAAAAAGAAAATTCGCCTGGACGCCATTGTATCATATCCCGTATGAAATTATTAAAAAAGTTCACCTCAGTTCCCAAAGAAAGTGACGCAGCTATCTGATGGTCAAGTTTGTATCCGATTTCATACGAGTAAGCATATTCGTTTTTCAGATCGGGATTACCACCAGGATTCCAGAAACGGTCATTCAGGGATGGGATCTTTGAATTTCTGGATAAATTAAATTTTAGGAAATGCTCTTCTTCTCTGATGGTCCTGAATTCAAAACCAGCGGAAAAATCAGGTACCAGGAAGGACTTATCATCAAGAATATCTCTTAGCAGGATTACAGCACCGAACCTTTTGCCTATTTTTCTTTCAGCTGATAAAGTTACTGAGGCATTGTTGTGTGTTACATTCTTATTATAATTATTTGAGGCAATTTTATTTAATTCATTACTCAGGACAATTTTAAGAAGCGAGTATGCTCCGAGGGGAGTTGTCATTCCTCCCTTGAGAACCAGAGTGTTGGCTTTGTTTTTTGAATCGATGGCGTAGAGCTGGCTGGTATAGTTAAGATTTGTGAACAGCCAGGCAGTTGTTGCGAAGAATTCTTTTCTTCCTTTTACGATATCATAATTTACAAGGCTCCTGAAAGATTCGTCGTATTGTTTTTCACCCGAATATCCGTATTGAATTGAACCGGGAAGATCGCGTGAAGCAGACTGGTACCAGACACGGGCCGATAGAACATTTTCAGCCTTCCTTAGATAGAGTTCCTGCATAAAACCTTTTTGGAGAACTTGATTATTCTCTCTTTTTTTCCAGACAGGATCAGGAATAACCTCGGTATCCAGATATGGGAAATTATTTTGTGAAATATTCAGATAACCCCTTGTAACGGATTGGAAATGATCACTTCCCGTACTAACTTTTATCAATCCGGAATACCTCCCTAAACTCCCTGCTCCAACAATGGCATCAATAAGGGTATGCTTTTTCCAAGAAGGCATATTTTCGAGGTTTATGATTCCGCCAATGGCACCAGTACCCAGATCCATTGATGCCCCACCGAAACTGATCATAATATTGTCAGCCATGCCAGATGGTAAAAGGGAAAAGTCGGTCTGACCCAGCATTGGGTCATTTATATTAATGCCATTCCAAAGAACCTGTGTATGACCGGCAGAGGTTCCCCTGAAGGAAGATGTTGCAGTTCCGCCCGATCCATAATTTTTTATAAATAGCGGTGTTGATTCATTAAGTACTTCTGTTATTGAAGAAAGAGGGTAATCATTTAACCTCGATGAATCAATCCTGTAAAATTTGAAACCGGGTTGATCTGAACTTATCTGCTTCCTTGTGATTATAACTTCCGGGATTTTCAGGGTATCATTTTGAAACGATAATTGTCCGTTTAATTGTAAGGAGACAAAGCTAGCAAGGCAAAGTAAGCATCGACCTGAAACGGATTTCAATTTTTTTTGAGTAAATGTTTTCTCCATAATAATACTTATCATTTTATATGATAACCATTATCAGGCTGACAGGAAGTCAAGTAATGAATCATGCAATGATCCGGCGCTTTTTTCCCCGAAAGCTTTGAATATGGTCTGATCTGGCAGGTCTTCTGACTTATCCCGGTTTTCTGAAGCCTTCCCATGGCCCTCAGGCGCCACAGTGGCAGGTAGTTCATAAAACCATCATCGTTATTACGATCGGGCATCACAGCAGCGGGTACTGTTGCGGATTCTTACCGCATTCCCTTTTCATCACAATGATTTTATTTCATTGCAACACCAAAACACTGTAAAGATAAATTATTTTTTTAATGCGGTGATAATGATGCTACGATCTAGATATCAACAGTTGTTAACAATCAACCTGTTCAGATACGGATCCGGTACCTGCCTCAAATTTAAAATAATTCAATACGAAATTTATGAAACTCTTGTATGAGTTTTTTTGAACTTAAGGTCATCTTCTATTTTCTATTATTACAATGTTTTTTGATTAACCCAAATAATAACGTCTTATTAATGGGTTTGGAAATGTAATCGTTACATCCTGCATCTATTGATTTTTCTCTGTCACCAGGAAATGCATAAGCTGTTTGTGCAATAATGATTACATCCTTATTAAACTGACGGATTTTAATGGTGGCTTCATTGCCATCCATTCCTGGCATTCTGATATCCATTAATATCAAATCGATATCAGGATTATTACGACATATCTCAACTGCATCAACTCCGTTTATTGAATGTAAAACTTCTTTGCTGATTTTCCGGATCGTTTTTGACAGGAGTGAATGTGATATTTCATCATCTTCGACAATCAATATTTTAAGTTTTTTTATTTCAACTTCATTAAAGTCTTCAAAAGCTGCATTTATTATTTCTGCTTTTTCTTTCGAAACAGCATTGTTTGGAATTGTAAAATAGAATGATGAACCTATGCCCTCTTCGCTTTCCACCCATATTTTACCTCCAAGCATTTCCACATAAGATTTTGCTATGGATAAACCCAAACCACTTCCTTCATAACCCCGGTTAGGCGATTCACTACCCTGTCTGAATCTTTCAAAAATAATCTGCTGCTGGCTCTGTGGAATGCCAACACCTGTATCTTTCACAAAGAATTCAAGATATTCCCCTTTTTCCTTATATCCAAATTCAATTGAGCCGTCATATGTAAACTTAATGGCATTTTTAATAAGATTAGTCAGAATTCCGTAGACTTTTTCATTGTCGGTGTAAGTAATGGATTTTTTTGCGGGTAAACCGGGTTTAAATGTTAGCTGCAAACCTTTTAGATCAGCTTCCGGTTTAAAGAACTTATAAGTAAACTCAATTTTCTCATTAATATCTGTTTCCTTAATATCAACTTTCATAAGTCCCGATTCAATTTTCGAAACATCAACAATATTATTGATAGTATTAAGCATGCGTGTACCACTTATCTGGATGGTTTGAATAAAATCTTTTTGGTCATCACTAGATAGGTGTGGTTCTTTTAAGAGTTCGGCAAAACCAAGTATACCGTTCATAGGAGTACGTATCTCATGGCTCATGTTAGTAAGAAAGGCTGATTTAAGGCGGTCGCTTGCTTCGGCTTTTTCTTTTGCCATTACAAGTTCCTCTTCATTCTTTTTTCTGTCCGTTATATCCTGGAATATTTCAAGCATTGCTCTTTCACCATTGTAAATCATGCCAGTATGACTAATCTCAAATATTTTATTACCTAAAACACCGTGAGATTCATAAGAGTTTGTTTCACCAATAGCAATATCTTTATTCAGAGGGCAATTACTGCATTGCTTTTTATCATCCTTATACAACTCCCAGCACTTTTTCCCGACAATGTCATCATCAAATAGTTTTTTTAAATTATCACTCATAAATAATATATTTCCTTTTTCGTCAACTATCTCCATACCGAATGGAATGGTATTAAGCAACGTCTTGCTGAAGGCAAAACTTTGCTGGAGAGCTTCTTCATCTAGTTTGCGTTTGGTAATATCCCTGCAGCTCCCATAAATCAGTCCTCCGGGTAATAAAACCGAGTTTAAGTCGGTCGAAATAAAGCTGCCGTCCTTTTTCAGAAGCTCAATTTCAGCAAAGATTTTACCTTCACTCATTACTTTTGTAAAAACCTCAAAATATTCATCTTTTTTTTCTGGTGGTGCAAGATCAATGATTGTCTTGCGCTGCATCTCTTCCGATGTAAAACCCAGCAAAACAGTTACTGCTTTATTAGTATACACATACTTACCCTGTTGATCGGTAATAAAAATAGCATCAGCAGAATTTTCCATTAATGACCGGAATTTTTCTTCGCTTTCCTGTAATTCTATTTGTGTTTGTTTTCTGTCCGTAATGTCGCGCATGCTCCCGATTACTTTTTCAGGACTCCCCTTTACATCAAAACAGATTTTCGACGAAACGGAACACGGGACAGGTGAACCATCTTTGTTCTTAAGTATGATCTCATAATCGCAAACTGCTCCTTTTTCCTTTAACTGTGATATGAGTGTGGTTCGTTCATCAGTATCGGAATAGAAATCATTCATAGACTTTCCTATAAGATCATCGCGGTGATATTGACCTTTTGACAGTATCCCGATTGAAGGACTAATATCGATGATCGTTCCTTCGATTGATGTTTCGTAGTATAAATCCTGCACATTCTCAAATATTCTCCGGAATTTTTCTTCACTTTCCTTAAGTTCAGCTGTAATTTTGTTACTTAAATGTATCTCTTTGGAAAGATCTGCGGTTCTTTCTTCAACAAGTGATTCCAACCTGTCATTCAAGGATTTCAAATCTTCCTGAGTCTGGATCAGCTTTTCATTCTGTTGAATGGCTCCTTCATAAATATTGAGCATCAGTTTAATGACATTTTGCTGTTCAGCCTGTATATAGCGTTTTTTCCCTTTAAATAGAATTTGTGTGGCAAATGGAACTTTTTCCTGGCTTGCACCTTGGTCATCGAAAAGAATTTTTTCAATATGGGATAGAATATATTTTTCATTGTAGGGTTTGGTAATAAAACTATCTGCTCCGCAGGCCAGTCCTTCGATGATTTCTTCCGGATCGAATAGTCTGGTAAGCAATATTACAGGAATATCCCCAGTATTCTCATTTGATTTGATCCTTTTACAGAGTTCATAGCCATTCATCTCCGGCATTAAGATATCCGATATGACCAGGGAGGGTCTGTGTTTAGAAAGCCTTTCCAACGCCTTTATGCCATTTTGTGAAACGGACACCTTGTAATGGTGACTTTCCAGTAAATGTTTAATTTGAGTTGCCTGGGTTATGCTATCCTCAACTATAAGAATTTCAATTATCATCCTGGCTGGCATATCGATTTTCGTTTTCATTTCAGATTCCTTTCTGTTATCGTTTGTACCGGTATTTTGATAATTGCAGGGTACGATTTTTATGTATTATGTTACAAACTAAAGTTTCAAGCCTATTACAGTTATGTCATCAATCTGGTCTCCATTTCCTCTCCAGTTATTATAAGTAATCAGGAGCATTTCTTTCTGAACAGCCATTGGATTCTTATGAATTTTTAAAAGTTCCTGTTTGAATTGCTTCCTGAGGAACTTTTTCTCATTCTCTCCACCAAACTGATCAATAAATCCATCAGTAAACAGATAAACAAGGTCATTTGGTCTGGTGTTAATTTCCTGATATGTAAACTCAGATATATTATCATGAAAAGATATAGGCATTCTGTCGCCCTTAAATTCAATTATATTGTTGTCGCGGACAAGATACATTGGATTAAATGCACCGGAATAGAGAAGTATTTTTGTCGTGAGATCATAACTGATTATTGAACCATCCATTCCATCTTTGACCTCCATAACAGCGCCTTTTTGCCCCAGAGCATCAATTATTTTATGCCTCAAACGATTAAGTATTAAATTGGGTTCAGTGATTTTTTCTCTGGTCACTATTTCGTTCAGAAGTGTAACTCCGAGAATACTCATAAAAGCTCCGGGTATCCCATGACCTGTGCAATCAAAAACTCCGGCGTATAATTTTTCACCGATCTTATTAAACCAATAGAAGTCACCGCTTACAATATCTTTAGGAAGGATGAGGCAAAACTGCTCCCGAAAATATTCTGCCCCATTCTGGGATGCTTTCAAAACAGCGGTTTGTATGGTATGCGCATAATTAATACTGTGTTCAATAAGTTTATTTTTAAATTCAATCTCCTGCATATTTCCGGCAATTTCATCTCTTCCCCTTTTAATTTCAATTTGAGTTTTAACCCTGGCAATCAGCTCTTTCTGGTTAAACGGTTTAATAATATAATCAACGGCACCAAGATCGAAAGCTTTTACTATGCTCTCCGTATCCACTTTGGCAGTAAGGAATATAACAGGGGTTTCATGATTTAAAAGGTTCTTTTTGATCTGTTCACAAACAACAAAACCATCCATTACCGGCATCATTATATCAAGAAGTATCAGGTCAAATTTTTTTCTGTCTGTCCAGTCAAGGGCTGACTCTCCGTTTATGGCGAACTCAACGAGATATCCTTCAAGCTGCAAATAGTTTCCAAGGACCTGAAGGTTTTTCGGGTTATCATCCACTATTAATATCAAGGGTATCCCAATTGTTTTGTATTCCATCAGACATCTTATTTACTCTCTCAATTACAATTTTTCAAGCTTCACTACTGAGTCTGTCAGCCGTTTAGCTATTTTTAAATATTTGTCGCTTGTAACAGCATCGGGTCTCTTGTTAATCAGGTCTTTAATCTCCTTAATTGAGGTACTAAACTCAAAACAAATTTCTCTTAGAACAAAACTTTGATTTTTGTCAAACTCAATCATTTTATCACCTAGATCGTTTTTCTCCTTACTAACAGAATTATTGATGCTTACTTTCAACCAGGTTTCAATTTTCTTTCCCAGCCAATCATTGATCTTTTCAAGCTTTTCAGTTTTCGATTTAAGGTCAAGCTGAGTTTTCACCCTTGCCATAAGCTCTCTGCTGTCGAAAGGTTTAATTACATAATCCTGCGCTCCTACCTCAAAACCCTTTAGTATACTATCCCTCTCTGATTCTGCAGAAAGGAAAATTACAGGTATCTCCTGCGTAACTTTATTTGAGCGAATTTCTTTACATACTTCAAAGCCATTCATGCCAGGCATATTAATATCGAGCAGGATCAGGTCGAATTGCCTGGTTTTTAGCCAATCAAGAGTGGCCTCACCATTTAATGCAAATTCGATCTCATATTTTTCACCCAGCAACAGGTTGGCTAAAACCTGAAGGTTCTGGGCATTATCATCCACGATCAGTATGACCTGACCTGGTTTTTGCAACTTATCCATGTTTTACGCTTTTATCATATAGTGCCCTTTCAATAACTCAACCTTACCCGGATATTTCTTTATCAGATTCAGTATTCCTTCAATATTAAAACTTGTTGCTGCACTTATTAAATCCATTCCATACTCAGTTATAAAAACGGCATTATGGGCTTTCCCAAGCTCTGACAGTTTATTACCAAAATCTTTGATCTCGCTGATTGGCTGTCTTGTTTCAAATGTCTCTAATGTATCTTTGAAATTGGTTTCAAGGGAGTTAATTAACCCGGGGAGGTCAGATATCCCGTTAATTAAATCTGTATCTGATACAGTTTTCACTGATCCCGAAGCTTTGATCGATTTATAGGGCAAATTATTCATCAGTTCAAGGAATAATTCAGATATCTTAACAGGTTTTATAAGTAAGCCTGAGAAATCACTCTCCCTGATCCGTTCTTTCTGAGCTTTCATTACAGATGCAGAATAGGCAATTACGGGAATGTGTTTAAGAGCGTTATTACTTTTCAGTTTTTTCAGTAAAGAAAAGCCATCAAGAATTGGCATTCTGATATCGGTAATAACAAGATCGGGTTTTATCTTTTTAGCCAGGATATAAGCTTTCTTCCCATCTTCAGCTTCAACTATTTTAATATTTGTTTTATTAAGTACGTCTATAAGATATTTTCGGTTTTGTTCCACATCATCTGCAACAACGATTGTTGCATTTTCAAATATGATATCTGCTGTGTCGAGTTGCATTTCTTCCACAGTCTTATCAAAGTTCTGCAGATAAGAAACTCCCGGAATCCTGATTTTAAAAGAGCTTCCCCTGTTCAGTTGGGAATCAAGTTTAATTGTTCCATTCATTAACTGTACAAGTCTGTGCGATATAGAGAGACCCAGACCTGTTCCCCCGAATTTTTTTACGTTTTGCCCCTGCCCTTGTATGAACGGATTAAATATCTCTTTCTGCATCTTTACTGAAATCCCGATTCCGGTATCTGTAACCTCAATTATGAGGTCTATAAATTCATCGGTTTTACCTCCGGGATAGTTGATGATCTGGGAATTTTCAGTAAACACCTTCAGTTTGATGCTTCCTTTATCTGTAAATTTTATTGCATTGCCGATAAGATTAAGAATGATCTGGCGTACCCGTGCATCATCGATATAAATACCAGCCGGTGTGCCTGAAGAAATTTCAAGAATAAATTTCAGCCCTTTTTCAGACAGCCTTAATGAAAAGATCCGTTCAAACTCAGAAAAGAATGATTGTGAATTAACATACTCAAACTGCAATTCCAGTTTTCCTGCTTCAATTTTTGAGAGATCCAGAATATCATTAATCAGAATAAGAAGACTTCTTCCGCTCGATTTGATTGATTCAATATACTCCCGCTGGATTTTATCCTCAAGCATAAAACCCAACAGTTCGGCATAGCCTAATACTGCATTCATGGGGGTCCGGATCTCATGACTCATATTGGCAAGAAATTCGCTTTTCGCTTTATTAGCTGACTCAAGCTGCAACGTTCGTTCATCTATTCTTTGCTCAAGTTCTGCATTGAAGGCAAGAAGTTTTTCTTCATTTTTTCTGAGCTCTTTTGTTCTCTCCCCTACCAGGTCTTCAAGTCTTTCATTCAACAGTCTCAAATCATCACGGGTCCGAATAAGCTCATTATTTTTATGTATGGCTCCCTCATAAATATTTAACAGAAGTTTTACCACATTTTTCTGTCCGGTCCTGATCAGTCTTTTCTTACCATCGTAATTGATTTCTATGCTTTCTGAATCTCTCTTTGGATCCGAAGATTTTTTTTCAGTAAGTATCTTTTTAATATTTGTTATAAGATATTCTTTATCGTATGGTTTGGTTATAAAACTATCAGCACCGCTTGAAAGTCCCTCAATAACCTCGTTAGGATCTGAAAGCGATGTCAACAGGATTACCGGAATATTTTCCGTATGTTCGTTTGATTTTATTTTTTCACAGAGTTCAAATCCGTTCATCTCAGGCATAACTATATCTGAAATTACAAGTGATGGTTTATGTTTTGTCAGCCAGTCTAAAGCTTGCTTTCCATCGCGGGCTATTTCAGCACTGTAGTGATGACTCTCGATCAGATATTTTATCTGGGCAGCTTGTGTGGCGCTGTCTTCAACAATTAGGATATCTGTTATGTTATCTGATATTTTTATTTTATTGCTCATGTTTTATTTCTTAGAGCCTGTTTTTGCAAGAATTTCAGCAATTTTCTCCGGAGATAATGCCTGATCGGCTGCCCCGATACTTAGCGCTTCACCCGGCATACCAAATACAATACAACTTTCTTTATTCTGAACTAGAGTGAAAGCGCCCTTATCTTTCATGACTTTCAGTTCTTCAGCACCATCTTTGCCCATTCCGGTAAGCAGTACTCCACAAGCATTTGGTCCAAAAGCTTGTGCTACGGAGCGGAAAAGGAAACCCACAGAAGGTTTTAAGCCATTTTCAGGAGGCTGATCGTTTAAAATGATTTTATTCACCTGACTAATTCCCATGTGAAAGTTATCGGGAGCGATATAACCAATACCTTCTGATATGGTTTCACCGTCTTCGGCGATCTTCAGTTTAATGACAGACGTTGCAGATAACCATTCTTTAAATCCATTCACAAATCCCTTGGCAATGTGTTGAACAATAAGAACAGGTACATGTAAATCATGAGGTAAGCTTGAAAGGATTATCTGTAAAGCCATAGGGCCACCAGTGGACGCTCCTATCGCAATGATTTTAATTCGTTTCAGATCATTTTCAAATAATTGTACAAATCGAATTGGTTTTGTTTGCTCTTTTCTTCTCCTTGGGAAAAGTCTTACAACCTTTACCTCCGACATGAGTTTTACAGTCTGAATCAGCTCGTTACGTGATTCTGCGAAATGCGGATGTTCGAAACCGGGTGGACGAATAAGAACAGCAAGGGCTCCAGCTTCCAGAAGTTTGAAAGTATTTGTCACTTCTTTATTATTTGAACTTCCGCTCACAATAACAATGGGAGTCGGAACAGCTTCCATTATTGTCCGTGTAGCTTCATAACCATCCATTCCCGGCATGTGAATATCCATAGTTATTATATCCGGCTTTTTTGTCTTAACCAGTTTTATTGCCTCATAGCCAGAGTTGGCTATTCCAACTACCTGAATATCAGGATCTGAAGAAAGCAGGTGTACAAGAAATTCCTGTACCACCTTTGAATCATCCACAATCAGAACTTTGATCATATTTGTTATTTGTTTGCCCCCTATCCCCCCTAATCGGGGCTAAAATCTCAGGCCGTGGGCGGTTTATCATATCAATTTCTTTATTACTTCCAGAAGATTACCCTGGTCAAAGCTGCTTTTAACAATATAAGCATCAGCCCCGACCTCAATGCCGTGTTCTCGATCCTCACGCGACTCAAGTGCTGTAACAAGTACTACAGGAATTTCACTAAGCTTTTTATCACCCCTGATCTTTGCTGTAAGTTCAAACCCATTCATCTTAGGCATATCCACATCAGAAACAACAATATCAAAATCATTTGTTCGTGCTTTCGTAAATGCATCAGCCCCGTCAACCGCAGTGGTTACCCTGTAACCTGCTGTTTCAAGAATATTTTTTATCAGTGTTCTCGATGTTATTGAATCCTCCACGACCAGTATTTTATCAGATTTTGGTACGAAAAGATCACCAGATGATTTGCTTTTCGTTCCTTTTATCCTTACCGCAGATTTCATAAGGTCTATAATATTAAGTACCGGCACAACTTTGCCTGAACCCATGATAGTTGCTCCTGAAATATTTCTGACCCGTTTCAGCAATTTCCCCAGTCCTTTTACCATTACCTGCTGCTCTTCAACCATATCATCGACCCTGAAGGCAATACGCTCATCTCCCGAAACTATTATTACGATACGAATCTGATTTGAATTCACCGATCCGGGTTCAGAAATATTCTGAACTTTGTACTTATTTTCGCGTAATCCGAGCGCTTCACCAAGATCTACCACTGAAATGATCTGGTTATCAACAAGGAGGGTTTCATGGTTTTCAACTGTTTTGATTTCTTTCAGTTCCACCTTCATAACACGTTCGACATTCATGGTAGGAACCAGGAACATGTATTCTTTCACTTTTACCAGTATTCCTCTGAATGTTGCAAGCGTCATAGGAAGGAGAATACGAAAGGTAGTGCCCCTCCCTGTTTCTGATTCCACAGATATTTTTCCATTCAATTGTAAAACTTTTTCGGATACGATTGTCAATCCCAGTCCGCGTCCGGAGATATCCGTAATAATTGCACTTGTAGAAATTCCTGATTTATATATTAGATCCAGAGCATCCTTTGGCTCAGGAGTGCTGCCAGCTTCATCAGGAAGGATTCCTGATTTTCTGGCTGCTTTCAGCACCTTTGTACTGTCAATACCCTTTCCATCGTCAGACAGGACTATTTCAACCTGTCCGCTCTCTTTTGGAACAAAGGCAAGGGTTATGGTTCCACGAACCTGTTTATTTTGTGATATGCGTTCCTGTGGTTTGCCAATGCCATGATCAATGCTGTTACGGATAAGGTGGATAAGAGGATCCTTAAGCTCTTCCAGTATACGCTTATCAATTTCGAGTTCGGTTCCAATGATAGTAAGATCGATCTCTTTTTTTTGTTCACGTGAGATTTCCCTAACCATTCCGGGAAATGTTTCGACAATATAACTTACAGGAATCATCAGCACCTTCTTCATTGCCTCAAGGTGATTGTCGACAAGGAGGTCAAGAGTGTGCTGATTACGTTCCATTAATCTGAGAATTTCCAACATCCTGCTTTCCAGTTTGTTCAGGCGCATTTCGCTGATATCGCACCATTCATTCAATAAATCCAGTGTAGCAGAAGACCTTCGGTTTCTCCATTTTTGTTCTTCATTTTTCCATTCAATCAGCTCAGAGTATAAATCCTTAAGATCACAGGTCCGCTGATCGATCGCTATTTTTGACTGGATCATCTCCTCTGCCTGCATTAGCAACGGATCAAGTTTTGATATCGGTATACGGACCATCCCAATTTGTACTGGCAGACTATTAGGCTGAATATCAGTCTCTGACTCATTTTCTTCCGTTGTGTCATGATTAGCCGGATGGGGTTTTTCAATATCCGGTAACGATGTTTGCAACAGATCAGAGGTTAAGGCTTCGCCTGAAGCTATTTCCTTCAGCTGTTGTGTTAATTCTATCCTGGTTTGCTGAAAGAGAGCCGTTTGTCCAACTCCAGAGGTGGCAACATATTTTGAGAGCCATTTTACTGTTTTGTAGAAAAGATCAATTGACATGGGAGTCAGACTAATTTCCCGGCTTTTAAGAGCTGAAAATATACTTTCCATTGGTTGACAGACGTATTCAATATCCTTCTGATCAACAGATCGGGCTGCCCCTTTCAGGCTATGGACTTCCCTGAACAGGACTTCAATGATCTCAGCTTCCTTTTTCTTTGATTGTGTTTTCTCTAATTCACCCAATCCCGCCGAAATTGCCTGAAGATGTTCTTCCGCTTCAATCCTGAAAGTTGCCTGGATCCGTTTCTGAAATTCCTGATCTTTTTTATCCATTGTATTTATGTTTTTGCCTTCTGCTATTTTTTGCCCCCCTGCCCCCTAAAGGGGGGTAAATTCAGGAATGACACCAGGGTTTTGAGTTATTAATCATTTTATTCATTAAATTTATATATGCTATATTATCATGATATTACAAACTTTCTTTAAGAACGCGCATTGGCCCCCCTTTAGGGGGGTGGGGGCGATTATGTGCCATTATGTGCCCTCAAACCTTAAACCTATCCACAAGCTCCTTAAGTTTCCGTCCCAGTTCATGCAGATTCTTGGCAGCCGTTTCCGACTGTACCATACTTACGGCAGTTTCGGTTCCTGCCTGGTTAATGTTTTGCATTGCTACTCCTATCTGGTCCATACCAATAACCTGTTGCTGGCTCGATGCTACTATTTGTGTGGCTGCCTGTACAGCTTCCTTGCTGCTTTGGCTAAGTATCCTGATTGCGTTGCCGGACAGTGAGGATTGTTTTACACCTGCATCAACAGCGTTGCTGCCCTGCTCGGTTGCCATTACGGCGGCGCTTGTCACTTTCTGTATATCATTAAGGATGTTCCTGACCTGAGAAGTGGACTGCTTTGATTGTTCTGCCAGATTCTTAATCTCACGTGCTACAACAGCAAAACCTTTACCCTGTTCACCGGCCTTGGCTGCTTCGATTGCAGCATTGACAGCAAGCAAATTCGACTGATCAGCAATGTCGGTAACTGAGGCGATTATACCCCCTATTGACTGGCTCTGTTCACTCAGCCGGACGACAATCTGTGCAATTGAGTCCATCTGTTCGCGAATACGATTCATACCTTTCACAGTCTCATCAACGGCTAGTTGTCCCTCCTGGGAGACCAGTGCCAGTTTCTGTGCACTATCGGCAACATTTTTTGCTTTCTGTGCTGAAAGTTTGGCAGCCTGCTGTACCTCTTCCACCGTAGTGGTAGTTTCGCTGATGGCAGAGGCAGTCTCAGCTGTTCCTGTTGCCACCTGGGAAGTGGCAGCCAGTATTTCACTGGCAGAAGATCCCAGCATACTGACTCCTTTATTAAGTTCTGTTACAGATTGCCGTAAATTGGCCGTCATCTGGCTAAATGCCTGAGACAGGACCCCCAGTTCATCTTTTCTATCAGTAGGTGAAATAGTGACAGAAAGATCGTTTGATGCAATCATATTTGCTGTTTTTACGCATATTTTTAAAGGTCTGGTGATACTCAGAGTCAGAAAGACAGATATTACAGCGGCCAACGCTATGGCCACTGCTATAAGTATAAACATGGCAGTAGTCGCAGTTGCTTGTGCCTTTTCTGCCTCATGAAAACGCATATCAGTGCGATCTTCATTATGATTTACAATATCATCAATATCATTTATCCAAGCCTGCACCGCCGGGGCTGCCTGTTTATTCATTAATGTCACAGCTTCATCATGTTTTCCTGCCAATGACAGTTCAACTACCTTATTGTTTAACTGCCTGGATGATTCCTGGGAACTCTTGATGTTAGCAATTATTGCAAGTGACACTGTGTCATCATTTAAGGTTAATCGTTCCACCTTCTCAAAATCTCCATCATAAAGATTCCTGAGAGAATCAATCTTATTTATAATCTTCGGAGTCTTTGCGTTATCTTTTAGCAGCAAAATATCGCGTAAGGAAATAGATACCTCTCTTGTATCATTAATCATATTATTAGCTAGTTGAAGACGAAAATTATTAGTCTGCACTATCCGGTCTACCATTGCATGAGTTACTTTAATCTGGTTTAGGCTTACCAAGATTATGGCAATCATAAAAACAAGGATTATGAAGTAACTCAATGCCAGGCGCAATCCGATTTTCATATTTTTAAACATGATGTGTTCCTCCTGCAATTAATTCTTATAGTATTTTTAAACTTTTCAATTCTATTTTTTCTAATCGGTGTGTGGTGTGAGGTGTTTGACAATCAATGTAATATATACTGCTGAATGCTGCATGCTGGTCACCAGATGAAGCTATTCCTTAAACCTTTCCACCATATCTTTAAGTTTCAGACCAAGGTCATTCAGATTTTTAGCTGCTTTTTCTGACTGCGCCATGCTTACAGCAGTTTCTGCTCCTGCCTGATTGATGTTGTGCATGGCCACACCTATCTGATCCATTCCTACAACCTGCTGCTGGCTCGATGATACTATTTGTGTTGCAGCCTGAACAGCCTCTTTACTGCTTTCGCTGAGAATACGAATGGCTTCGCCAGCTTTTGCCGACTGTTTTACACCTGCCTCCACAGCTTTACTGCCTTGTTCTGTTGCCATTACCGCAGCGCTGGTTGCTTTTTGCACGTCATTCAGTATGTTTCTAACCTGCAGGGTGGCCTGCTTTGACTGGCTTGCTAGATTCTTTATCTCCTGTGCAACAACAGCAAATCCCCTGCCTTGTTCTCCTGCTTTAGCAGCTTCTATTGCTGCATTGACCGCAAGTAAGTTGGACTGGTCGGCAATTTCGGTAACAGAGGCTATGATACCGCCTATTGACTGGGTCTGTTCACTTAACCGGACAACTGTCTGTGCGATAGCATCCATTTGATCTCGTATGCTATTTATACCGTTAACAGTTTCATCAACTGCTTTTTGCCCATTCTGAGATACCTGAGCCACCTGTTGTGCACTATTGGCTACATTTTTTGCTTTTTCAGAAGATAGTCTGGCGGCCTGCTGGACTTCCTCAACAGTAGTGGAGGTTTCGGTGATGGCAGATGCGGTTTCAGCTGTTCCTGATGCCACCTGGGTTGTTGCTGCCAGAATCTGATTGGAAGATGAAACAAGGATATTAACAGTTTCCGCAACTTCAATGAGTACTTTCGACAGATCTGCTGTACGTTTTTTTACCATATCTTCCAACTGGTTGCGATACTTTTTTAATTCTTCTTCAGCCACCTTACGCTCAGTGACATCCATCGAAACACCTATAACACCAACGACCTCGTCTTTTTCGTTAATATATGGAATTTTAGAAGTACTTACCCACCGAATGCCATCCCTGGTCTCCCATGGTTCGTCAATGTTGATCTTCGGCTGGCGACTATTAATAACCTGCAGGTCATCTTCCCAATAGACCTGTGCCTGTTCTTTGGGATACAGGTCATTAAGATGAGTCCCTTCTAATTGCTTTTTGGACATATTGTGTGCTTCGCATATATATTTATTTACCCGCAGATATCTGTTTTTTGTGTCCTTGTAAAAAACCAATCCCGGGATACTATCGATTATAAGTTCCAGTTCATTGGATAGCAACTTGAACTGCTCAGATTTCTTGCGTGATTCTATTTCTGCCAATTTCCGCTCGTTAATATCCTGGAACATTCCGCCAATCCTTACAATTTCACCTCTTTCCCGATAAGCTTCTCCTACAGCCCTTACCCATAACCTGTTCTTCTTCGCTGTAATCAGCTCAATCTCAACATCGAAAGGTTCACCTGCCTTAACTGCTCTGTCTATACATGCTGAAATTATAGGGATTGACCCAGGTGCATAGAAATTAATTGCTGTTTCCAGGTCAGGAACAAAGCCGGGTTCAACCTCATGTATTCTAAAAGTCGTCGCCGACCAGTTCAGAGTGTCGGCTTTAAGATCTATCTCCCAGCCACCTACCTTTGCAAGCCTGCCTGCTTCATCTAGTAACTTTTGGTTTTTTTGAAGCTCCTGTTCAGTATTCATTTTTTTTCTTCCGTTTAGATTAAATAATCTTTTCATCGGTTTGCCTTATATAAATTGTTTATTAAATTACCTGCTCATTGACCATTATTTTCTCATCGTTTAATAACCTTTCTGCGTCAAGCAGAACAATTTGTTCTTTTGTGATCCCTTTCAAATAGTTCTCACCTATACATGTAACTGTAGGTGGAATTACCTGGATATCTTCGAGTTCTATTGATTGTGTTCCAAGAACCATATCGGCAAGAATGCCAAATTCCATTTGCCCGTTGCTAAGGATTATTACTTTATTCAGCTCACCTAAACCCTTTTCAGGAAGGTTGAAGAACTTTTTAAGATCAATTACGGGAAGGATTTGCCCGCGAACATTTATGATCCCAAATATATAAGAGGGGACTCCCGGTAATGGAGTGAAATCTGTCAATGCATATACTTCTTTTATAAAAACAGATTCAATACCATAGGTTTCGGTCGCAAGGTTGAATACTATAATTTCGATAATAGCAGATGCTTCTTTTTTCTGAACAGGCACCTGTGCCATGGCAATGGCACGATTTTTAAGTATGGTGAGGATTTCTTTCTTCATTTTGTCAGTTGAGTTTGCATATTGGCAATGATGATTTCCCTGATGTACTTTACTGATAATCCTTCTGACTCAGCTGGCAGTATGTCATCATTTGCACACTTACTTAATAAATCGAGCACATTGTTAAAATATCGTTCTGCATTCTTAGCGTTTCCCTGTAGTATGAATAAGTTTCCCATTGCAAAATGTCCCATTATGTAATCCGGGTCGATATAAATTGCTTTTTTAAGCGAAGCGATAGCCTCAGAACATTTATCAAGCTCCTGTAGAATAGATGCCTGAAGGAAATATAATCCGGGGGCAAGTTTTTCAGATGCAATAGCTTCATTGCAAAGAGCTAGTGCTTTGGAAAGAAATCCCTGGTTGGCTAATAGACGAATGGCAAATATCTTCTCATCTGAAGTCTCTTCAGGAATTGTTTGAGCGTAGGCTGCACTCAGCTCAAGGGGTTGAAGGGTTGATGGGTTAAACTCATCTATTTCAACTTTTAAACTATTCAACTTTTCAACAAGCGAGGTGGGTTGAACTGGTTGAACGGGTTGAAGAAATTTAAATGTTGAAGTGTCATAATCTACTCTTGCCATAAGTTCGGTGGAGAGTGAATGTGCAGATCCATTTTTACCCTTTCGATACAAAACTGCTCCCGGGAAATTAACCGGTGTAAATTGAGGAAATACATATGATGAGAGTTCGCTGGAAGAGACAACAAACCAGCCATCTTCTGACAGGGAATTGAAAAGGTTCTGAGATATTTTGGTTACCCATTCGCTGGTAAAATACATCAGGACATTACGGCAAAAGATAATGTCCATTGTATTTGTATTGCGGATAGCAGACATTTCAACAAGACTGAGAGACGTAAATGTCACCATCTTTTTTATTTCAGGAATGATCTCATACTGACGATCTTCTTTATTATGAAAATATCTGCTTTTCAACCATGCCGGAGTATTACGGAATGACCAGGTACCATAAATCCCGGAAACAGCTTTACTGAGAGCCTTTGGATTTATATCTGTGGCCAGTATCGTAATATCCCAATCTTCAATTTTTTGAATCGTTTTCCGGAGAGCTATTGCAATAGAGTAAGGTTCTTCTCCTGTTGAACATCCTGCACTCCATATCCGGATGCTCCTTTCTCCTCTTTCTTTTAGTTTTATCAATTCAGGCAGAATATAATCCGTGAGTGCAGAAAAAACCTGTGGTTCCCGCCAGAAATAAGTTTCTGAGATTGTAAGGTGTGATGCCAGTATCATTATTTGCTCTTTGTTCAGTTCTGAGGACAAAAGCCATTTGATGAACCCGTTCATACTCTGAAAACCGAACTCCTTCGCAGCTGATGTCAGGTTACGACTGAGCATAGGCCACCTTTCCCTGGGAAAATGTAATCCCATGCACGCGACGATCACTTCGCAAACCATTGATAGTTCTTCATCTGTGAGTCTGCGGTTCATTTATTTATAGTTTTCAACGCCTGCTCCAGTACTTCCTCCTCTTCCAGACTCATGAACTCTTCAAGATTATAAATAAGGACAAGTTCATTTTCGAGTTTCGCTACACCCCTGAGATGTTTTGCAAATGGTAATGTCTCACCGGCCGCGGACAGTTGCAGGGGATCAATATCTCTTATTCCGGAAACAGAATCTACAACTATTGCGACTTCTCTTTTTCCAGTATCCGCAATAATCAGCCTGTCATCGGGGTCAACTTCCCGTTCAGCCAGGTTAAGACGTTTTCGGATATCAGCAACCGGGATGATACGGCCCTGCACATTTATTATTCCGGATATTATTGCCGGAGCCTGTGGTAAATGCTTTATTTCTATTGCATGTATAACCCTTAATACTGTATTCAAAGGAAAGGCATAAGAAAGTTCATCCAGAGTGAAAACTACAATTTGACCTGTCATTGTATTAATTGATTCACTCATTTTATCCTTTCTCTTTATAATTTGTTAATCCGGAAATGACGTTATTAATATCGTAGAACTCCTCAGTTTTATTTAGAAAATAATCTGCTCCTGCTTCAAGACAATTCTTTTTATATTGAGGATAAGGGAAATTTGTAAGCATACAAACAATGACTTTCAGTTTCAACCCCCTTATTTTCTTCAACACTTCTATGCCATTCATTCCCGGCATTCTGATATCAAGAATTGCCAGATCAGGTTCCTTTATCTTTATAATTTGTAATGCACCCATTCCATTTTCAGCTTCATATATCTCGGATATGTTATCACAATTATTTAATAGTTCTCTAATCCTGTCTCTCCACAGAGGAGAATCATCTGCAATAACTACTTTCATTAATACGTTTTTTAATACTTTATGGTCATTTATTCTGATATTTCCCAAAAAAGTAAATATAGATTATGCAGACACACTAAATTATAAGGATATAGCCTATTAGTGTGTAGGGGGATTGATGATGTTAGTGTAGGGGAAAGACGACATAAGGTACACGACACACGACTAAAGGCTCACGGCGCTTTGTGATCGGCAAAAGTTGAAATTTTGTTTTACTTGTTTATGATTTTTAAATTTGGGGTGGAATAAATTATTACTAATCTTAAAATCTTGCTGCTATGAGTAATTTTGAGGATTTAAAGGTATGGCACAGAGCCATAGACCTTGCAGTTTCTATTTACAAATTGACTGACGAAAACAAGTTTCTCCAAAAAGACTTTGGACTAAAAGATCAGCTTAGAAGAGCATCAGTAAGTATTTCCAGTAATATATCAGAAGGAGATGAACTGGGCAGTGATAAACAGGCGATAAGACAATTCTATATTGCAAAAGGATCATCAGCTGAATTATACACCCAAATCATAATAGCATATAAAATCGATTATATTCAAGAAGCTGAAAAGGATTATTTTGCAAATGAATGCAAGGGCATCTCAGGAATGTTAATGAACCTTATTAAATCAAGATATTCGGATTAAAGCACTATCTTAACTGAACCATGAGTCATATTCGGGCCACCCTGTGCCGTGCGCCTTGTGCCGTATTCCATTATTATTCTATCAGATCATTCTTTATTGCATACATTGTCAGCTCAGCATTCTTCCTCAAACCCATTTTTTCAAGTATTCGGGAACGGTATGTGCTGACAGTCTTATCAGAAATAAAAATTTCCCTGGCTATTTCAATTACCGATTTCCCTTTTGCCAGCATAACCATCACCTGGAATTCCCTGACAGAGAGTTTTTCATGAGGCAGCTTTTCCCCCGGATCAAACCCGTTAAAAGCCAGTTTTTCAGCAAAAGCAGATGATATATATCTTCCTCCCGATATAATTTTTTTTATCGCGAGAGTCAGTTCCTCGGAGGCGCTATCCTTTGTAATATATCCCGAAGCGCCCAATTTAAATGCATGAAAGGCATATTGTTCCTGCGGGTGAACGCTCAGTATCAGAACCCGGGTCGGCAAATTCTTCTCCTTAATTTTCTGTAGCACGTCCAATCCGCTCATCCCGGGCATTGAAACATCGAGAATTACAAGATCATAATCTCCATCCTTGATCTTTGTCCAGGCTTCATTCCCTTCAGCAACTTCATCAATCAGTTTAACTTCATCCAGAGTCTTTACATATTGTTTAAGTCCCTCACGGACTATCGAATGGTCGTCTGCTATAAGTATTTTCATAATGCATTAAAATTGCTTATCAGGAACAGAAATAGTCAATTTTGTCCCATGACCTTCTTTTGATGAGATATCGATTTTACCTCCGAATTGTCTGACGCGTTCGCGCATGCCAATCAATCCCAAAGATTTAGTTGATTCAATTTTTTCTATTGCTATCCCGATTCCGTTATCCCTGATAGCCAGCGTCATACCTTTTTTGGTCTGATTCAATCCAATACTGACAGCTGAGGCATTGGCATGCCGGATTACATTTGTGAGAGCCTCCTGAAGGACACGGAAAAATATCAGATTTTTTTTAGGATCACCAACTATTGAATCGTCAAGTTTCAGCCGGCATTTTATTCCGGTTCTCTTCTCAAATTCGTCGGTAAACCATTCAATGGCAGCGGCTAATCCAAGATCATCAAGAATACCAGGACGCAGGTCTGATGAGATGCGTTGCACATCTTTAATTGTCTCTGAGATAAGTCCGACCATTCTCTCGAGCTTTGTCTCAGCTTCCGGATTGGAATTTATATACTTATACATCTGGTTCAAATCGAGTTTTAGAGCAGTAAGTGACTGACCAATCTGATCATGGATCTCTCTTGAAATTGAAGCTCTTTCATTCTCTCGTATCTCATCAAGATGCTTATAGAGATCCACTAATAATTTCTTTGAATTTTTGATTTCTTCATCAGCTTTTTTACGTTCGGTAAGGTCAATATGAGTAGCCTGGGTGATAAAGCAGCTTCCCCGTCTGATCCCTGATTTCACAGGCTGACACGAGGACAAAGATTCGTGATCCATCTACGTCGGATCACCTCAAACTCTTTTGCTTCCATGAAGCCTTTTCTTTCTAATATCCGAAGAACTTCTTTTCTGTCCTCCGGATTCGCATATAACCTTCCGACATTTTTAACTTCAGCTAACATCGTTTCCGGATTTTCATAACCATATATCCGGGCATATGCTGGATTCGCCTGTAAAAGTATACCATCGGGACTTGCAATTGAGATTCCGATAAGTGAACTCTCAAAGAGACTGCGGTATCTGGCTTCACTTTCCCTGAGATTTGCTTCTGCCTGTTTGTATTCAGTAATATCGGTTGCTACTCCAATTATTCCACTAACCTTTTTATTAATATCAATTATGGGGACGAACTGATTATCGAAGTGCACTCCGTTTAGTTCTGTAAATCCTGAAAGACTCTCCCCCTTAAGAACCCGTTTTAAAACTGATTCACCGTTAATAACTTCACCATTATATTTAGCGATTTTAAGTTCAGAGAAAAGTTCAAAAGCAGAAACTCCGACATTTTCTCCGGGTCTCATGCCGACTTTCTCCAGCGCTTTCCCCTCATGTAATATGAAAACACCTTTTTCATTTGTTACAAATATTGAAATTGGCGCATTGGAAATCACTTTTTGAAACAACTCATCCTCTTCTTGCTTAGCCTTTTCAGCCTGCTTGCGTCTTAATGATACTGCTGCCAGATTAGAAAAATTCACTAAAATTTCCCTGGACGGATCGGGTTGATCCTTACTCATTGCGATCAGGGATGTGCCATACAGTTCTCCCTCAATAAGATAAGCAATACCGATGAAGCGGTTTGCCTGGAGTAATGCCTGAATAGTAGCACTCGTTTCTATCGGGATAGCTCCAAAGGTCGCCTCGAATAAGGTTTTCCTCATCCCAATAATTTCTTTGGTAATCTCACTGTACATCTCATCACTTACCTCCGATTGGATACCGGCTAGATGCCGGCCAAGCAGACTAATGACATTTTTAAGGAGCCCCGGCTCAATTTCAATATGTTTTAAAGTCAGAATCCTTTTTGTATGGCTGTATTCGGAGAATAATGTCATCCCGGCGCCGGTAATTTCTTTAAGCTGTCTGGTAATGAATCCTTCCAGATCATCTTTCAATGATAACTTTGATAATTCCATTGAAAAGTAATTAAGCCTTTTCAAAGCTTTATTCTGCAGTGTAAGTACATTTTCTATCAGCTTTCTTTCAGTGATGTCAATTATGATCATGCTTGTTCTTTCATTTCCGGAACTATCCCTGAATATAATACTGGAAACTTCGGCCGGAAATGTTGTCCTGTCTTTTCTTAGAAGGCTGAGCTCAACCTTCACTTTCCCGGTTTTTTTTCTTTCATTAAAGGCGAATTCCTTATTTGGACTATTTGAATCGATAATCCCGGTTCTTCCCAATTTACATATTTCTTCTTCGCTCATATCAAACATTGTGCAGGCAGCAGGATTGGCTGAAAATATTGAACCATCCGGACTGGTCAGAAGAATCGCTTCCAGGCTGTTATCATAGAGAAGCTTATACTTTTGTTCGCTTTCTCTCAGAACTTCTTCAGAATAATTGGATCCGGTCAGTCCTTCTGAAAAAGAATTATTTAATGAATCAAATTTTTTCTGCAGTTCAAGTAACTCCCGTTTCAATTCATCTTTTGTTTTTTCCTGGTAATTCATATCTCTGCATTTTCTAACTACCGAATTTATATCATTCAAAATTAAGATATTATGTTTACTTTATCCATCATCTTGATGATATATTGTCGATGAATCCTCAATTCGCAAAAAAGTACCCTGAAATTATCTGAACATATGTGTTAATAGTTGATTGAACTCTTCTAATTAGTTGAGAAAAGGATAAATATCAGCCGTGATGGAGCGAGAGTAGTATTTCCCTGATAAGTATGTATATGATTATATCTGAACCGTGAACACAGAATTGTCTATTCCGGTTTAAGTGTAAATTGAACACTTATTATTTAATTCAAGCAGATTAATCAACAATATAAATATGAGTTTTTAAGTGTTTAGAGGACAAAAGAAAGACTGGAAGCGGTGCCTTTATCATTAAAAGTAAAATGTTTATTGATTATTTAATATGGTCAATAGTTAGATTGTACCACAGGAGCTTCTTATAATCAGTTCAGGCGAAAGATTAACCTGTCGCTTGAATTTTCCTTTGCCGGAGTTTTTGACTTCAGACCAGATCATATTTGCAACCTTGGTAGACATGCCGGAAAGAGGTTTTCTCAGGCAGGTGACAGGTGAAAACATAAGATCAAAGCCAGGTCCCTCTTCCATAGATATAACCGCAATATCCTGCGGCACTCTCAACTTCTTTTTGCGCAGGAAAGCCATGATTGGATAAACAAGACTGGCAGTCATTACGATTATTGCATCGGCCCGGTAAGGCGGACGAATAAATTCATCGAACTGGATAGAATTGATTTCATTATCAAACAGAGGTTTTTCAAGCTCAATTAGTACAGGTCTGTTTATACCTGGTTTCAGCTTCAGTGTTTCAATAATATCCTGAATTGCATTAGAATCTGCCCTTACAGATTTTTGATCTGCAACTATGACAAGATTTTTATATCCAAGTTTTTCGACATGGTTAGCAACCAGGAGGGCACCTGCCGAAGTATCAGTACTGATAGTATTGAGGCGCAATGTTTTTACTGATTTTTCAAGAATTACAAATGGATAATCTGTTGTTCTCAGTGCTCTTATAGTATTTTCATCGGCAGCTTCACCAAACAGAATTAGACCGCTGTAGAACTTTTTAAACGCCCCCAAAAGCCTGTCATATCTCTGATCACCAGGATCCTTTGTAACTATCGAGAATCCGACCCCAATGCTTGAAAAAGCTTTTTGAAGGAAGGGAGTGATCTGAATCACGAACGGATCATTCATTGATGGTACTATCATTCCAAGTACTCCCGGTTTGTCCTCGACCGGAGAAGGCTCATTTTTCTCACGAAGAGTTTCAAAATAACCCATTTGTCGTGCCAGTGAAAGAACCCTTTCCTGGGTGTCTTTCCTGATACCCTGCTGGTCAGCTTTATTATTAAGTACCAGAGATACTAATGTACCTGACACCCCCAGCCTTGCGGCTAAATCTTTATTCTTAAATTTTTTCCCCATTTCCCCTGATATATTGGAAGAAATAAATTTAGTGTATTTTTCGAATCATTTTAAAAAATTAGTATTTTTTAACTTTTCTTTTAAAAAAAAAGGTATTGCCGGAGTAATACCTAATAAAATCTGGATATTTGTCTGATTATTTATTAGGAGGATTAATTCCCCTTTGTTTCGCTGCAGCTTCAAGCCTCTGCTGCCATTTTGACTTCTTCAATGGCTTCTCCTGTTTTACGCACTTTTTAAAAAAGCTTCTGAGACTCTCAAGTAATGGGGAATGATTTTTTTATTTGGGTGTTGCATCATATATTTATGATGTATTTTATTTGAATTTTTAATTTACAACACCATGGCAAACACTTATACTCAATGTTATTTCCATATGGTCTTTTCAGTAAAGAATCGCGATGCGCTGATAAAAAGAGAATGGAAAGATGAATTGGAAATGTATGTCACAGGAATTGTCCAAAACCATAGGCATAAAATGCTGGCAATAGGAACAATGCCTGACCATGTTCATATTTTGATAGGTTATAATGTAAATCAGCTGATACCAGATATTATTGAAGAAATTAAAACATTATCTAATAAATTCATTAAAGGAAAAAAGTTATCAAAATTTAAGTTTGAATGGCAGAAAGGTTATGGAGCTTTCACACATTCTCATTCCCAAATAGACCTTGTGGCAAAATATATCTTGTCTCAGGAAGAGCATCATGAAAAAAAGCCATTCAGTGAAGAGTATTTTGAAATCCTGGAGAAGAATAACGTGCAATTTAAAGATGAATATGTTTTTGAATTCTTTGATGACGTTCATGGTTGGGATTAAATATCGCGGTGCTCTGCACCTTCTGTAATGTTTTTCAAATGCATTTCTACAAATATTATGCGGCTCTGCCGCTTAATATTAGCCCGGAATGTGCAGCGCATCAACTATCAATAGATGAATAGCTGCATTGAATAGCCAAAGAAGGTGCGGAGCACCATAATATTTGTAGATAAATTATTATTATAGAAGACAAAGGTGCATCGCACCGGAATATAATTATTAAATAATATATTTTTAATTCATTAGTAAACAGTTATTTAGAAATAACAAATAATAATCATTTAGAATTAAAATTCGGGTGTTGCAACGCTGAAAACAGGAAATTAGTATTTTTTAACTTTTCTTTTAAAAAAAAAAGGTATTGCCGGAGCAATACCTAATAAAATCTGGATATTTGTCTGATTATTTCTTAGGAGGATTAATTCCCCTTTGTTTCGCTGCAGCTTCAAGCCTCTGCTGCCATTTTGACTTCTTCAACGGCTTCTTTTTATTCTCCTCAAGCTTAGCGAGAACCTCATCGGCATTGATAAATCGTTTAGAGATAATGTTCTGGCCAAAGGTTATCATATTTGCCAGGAAATAATAATATGTAAGGCCTGAAGAAAAATTGTTCAGGATTACCATAAACATAACCGGCATCATATACATCATGACCTTCATTCCCGGCTGATCAGAACCAGGAGAAGAACCGGTCATCTTCATAGTAAGCAGTGTTGAAGCGGTCATAAGAAGTGTAAAGAGGCTGACATGGTCTCCGTACATGGGAATTACGAACGGAAGCTTCATAATTGAATCGTAAGTAGACAGGTCAGTTGCCCAAAGGAAATGCTCCTGCCTCAATTCAATTGAAACCGGGAAAAACCGGAACATGGCAAAGAGAATAGGCATCTGAAGCAGCATAGGAAGACAGCCACCCATCGGATTCACTCCGGCCCTCTTGTACAGATCCATGGTAGCCTGCTGCTTTTTCATGGCATCTTCCTTTTTAGGAAATTTCTTCCCCAATTCCTCAACCATTGGCTTGAGTATCTGCATCTTTGCCTGAGACTGAATTGATTTAAATGTCAGAGGAAACAGCACAAGCTTGATAATTACTGTCAGTATCAGAATAATGATGCCATAGCTGCCGATATAATTATCGAGCCAGTTGAAAATCGGAATAATAACAAACCTGTTTATCCATCCTATTATGTTCTTCCCAAGAAACACAAGCTGATCAAGCTGATAACCTTCTTTTTTTAAGGTGGTTATATGATTTGGGCCGTAATAAAGCTTCATATTTATTGCTGAGGAAGAACCCGGATTAAAAGGTACGCCGACCTCCGAGGTATAATATCTGATATATTTCGTTGATGTTAAAGTCCTTTCTGAGGCAAGAGATCCATTAAGAAAATAATCTGTTGAAAGGAGCACAGATGAGAAGAACTGATCTTCAAATGCAACCCATCTGAGTTTAGTGGTTATATCCTTTTCCTCTAATTCCTTTGTTTGCCGTAACCGGAACCCGTCAACATCATCCTGGTAATATTTATATTTTATAGTCGAATAGTTTTCTTCATTATTACGTCCCTTTTCCTGCTGAGGAATGTACATTTTCCAACTCAGAGTAAGGCTGTTCTGATTAGCGGCAATAATTCCTTCCATTGATTTGAAGGTTACATCAAAGTCAATCATATACTGGTCAGGAGTAAGAGTATATTTATACTCGATATATTTATCATCACCGGCCATCAGTCGCAGATATACGCTTTGCGGCTCTGTGGAAGCATTAAATGACTTTTGATCGGAAACAGGCTTAAAAAAGAGGTTATTTGTCTGAACAGCCTTATTATCAGCAGTAAAAAAGTCAAAGCCGAAAACTGTTGAGTCACCTGAGAATAAGATTAGTGGTTTCGCATCGAACGTTTTGTAGTCTTTTAATCGTGCTGAATAAACCCTCCCTCCTTTTGTTGAAATTTTAAGTTCCACTTTACTATTCTCCAAAGTGATAAACTCATTTTCACCTGTTGCATCCTGGGCAAACACTCCCAGCTGACCTGCTTCTGGCGGTGTAACCGGAGAGACTGGCGAAGCTATTTCAGGTTTTGTCTGTGAAGGAATTATCGTATCAGCTTTCTGAGGAACAGAACCAATTCCAAGTTTAATATTCAGTTCATTTATTTTAGCAATAACTTCAGGTTGATTTGGTTTTAATCTAAGGGCATCAACATATTCTTTCCTTGCATTCTCAAGGTCTCCCTTTGCATAACTGGCTTCCGCAACAGTAAGAGCTTTCTCATATTCTTTATTTACCCTGCCATTATTATATATGCTGAAACCAATGAAGATCGCAAAAATCAGAATAAGTCCTGTTATTGTATTTTTATCCATTCTAAAAGAGTAATTAATATTATTTGGTTATTAATTTGTTTTTTGTATTAATGATTATATCCGGTATGTGATGCATTTTGTATAAATCTTATTCAATGCATGCCTTAATGAAATTTACAAAAAGAGGATGAGGATTGATAACGGTACTGCTATACTCAGGGTGAAACTGTACCCCTATAAACCATTTATGATCAGTTATTTCTATAATTTCAACCAGGTTGGATTCCGGATTTATTCCGACAGGCACCATCCCATTATTCTTAAAATCTTCAAAATATTTGTCGTTAAATTCATACCTGTGTCTGTGCCTCTCAATAATCTCCGTTTTCCTGTATGATTCGAATACTTTTGAATTTTTACTGATAATGCATTTATATCCCCCAAGTCTCATTGTTCCTCCTTTATCAATGATACTTTTCTGTTCCTCCATGAGGTCTATGACAGGAAATTTGGTTTTATGATTAATTTCCGTGGAATGAGCACCGGCAAGATTCAATACATTTCTGGCAAATTCAATTACAGCACATTGCATACCCAGGCATATTCCAAAAAAAGGAATATTGTTTTCTCTTGCATACTGTGCAGTCAGTATTTTGCCTTCAATACCTCTTGAGCCAAATCCGGGTGCAACGAGTATTCCATTCAGGTGCCCTAATTTTTCATTAACATTATTTTCGGTAATATCTTCTGAATGAATGTATTCAACATCAATGTCACATTCATTCATTGCACCACTGTGGATAAACGATTCTGCAATAGATTTATATGCGTCGGGCAGTTCAACATACTTACCAACCAGTCCGACCTTAATAAAATGCTTTGGGTTTTTCAGTTTTTTAAGAAACTCACGCCACTCGGTAAGAGGCGGTTCTGACTCAACCGGAAGGGCCAGTTTCCTGAGAACTGTTTTGTCAAGGCCCTGATCAAGCATTTTTATCGGAACCTCATATATTGTCGAAACATCAACTGATTCAATTACAGCAATTTCTTCAACGTTACAGAAAAGCGCAACTTTTTTTCTAATGTCTTCATTAAGAGGTCTTTCTGTCCTGAGTACCAGTATATCAGGCTGAATCCCCGTCTCAAGAAGCTCTTTTACAGAATGTTGTGTAGGTTTTGTTTTCGATTCACCGGTAGACGAAAGATAAGGTACCAGGGTAAGATGTATGACAATACAATTTTGTGTGCCAAGCTCCCATTTTAACTGACGGACAGATTCAATATACGGCAGTGATTCAATGTCGCCGACAGTTCCGCCTATTTCCGTAATAACAATATCAAACTTATTCCCTGAGCTTACAAGCTTGATCCTTCTTTTAATTTCATCGGTAATATGTGGGATAACCTGTACGGTTTTGCCTAGGTAATCACCCTTTCTTTCCTTATTAATTACTGACTGATATATCCTTCCGGTCGTGACATTATTAGCCTGACTGGTAGGGACATTTAAGAATCTTTCATAATGGCCGAGATCCAGGTCTGTCTCAGCTCCGTCAAGAGTGACATAGCATTCGCCATGTTCATACGGGTTTAGTGTTCCCGGGTCAACATTGATGTAAGGATCAAGTTTCTGAATTGTGACCGAATAACCCCTGGATTGCAATAATTTGGCAAGTGAGGCGGAAATAATGCCTTTACCCAATGAGGAGGTAACTCCTCCTGTTACAAATACGTATTTAACGTCTGTCAATGCAAGAAAGTTTATAATTGTAAATTTCTGATTTCATTTTATTAATCATCAAGACCGGACTGGTCTATCATTTTGACTTTCTCTTCCAGTGTCTTGATCAATTTTTTAGCGTTTTCAATTTTTTCTTCAACTTCTCTGATCATTGTATCGGCATTTGTGGATTTGGCAAAAAAGCCGATATTATTTTCCCAAAGGACGATATCACTCTCCAGCTGTTTGATTTTAGTAAAAAATTTATCACGTTCATTTCTTACTTTTCTTGAAGCTTTAGGATTTGCTTTGAGATTATCAAGTTTGGTCTTATATTTAAGAATACTCTTATCCTCGTCACCGATTTTCAGCTTATCAAACTCATTATTAAGAGCATTTCTGTATTTATTAATGATTTCATCCTTCATGCTGAAAGGAACAAATCCTATATCAGTCCATTTTCTCTGAAGCTCTTTAAGCCTTTCGAATGCAGCCTGCACATCATTCCCCGGCTCGAATTTCTCAAGTTCTTCAATTATTGCGAGTTTTGCTTTTAAATTATCCTCATATGATGTGTCAAGCTGAGCAAAAAATTCAGTCTTTCTGTTGAAAAAGTGATCACAGGCTTTCCGGAAACGTTTCCAGCATCTTTCCGACTGTTTACGAGGAACAGGGCCAATATCCTTCCACTCTTTCTGCAATTTAATCAGAGCATCGGAAGTTGATTTCCAATCAGTACTATCCTGAAGTGCTTCGGCCTGTAAACACAATTCATTCTTCAACTGAAGATTATTAAGCTGGATCTCTTTATTGTCCGCATAAAACCCCCTTTTCTTTTCGAAAAAGGCATCACAGGCATCTCTGAATCGTTGATATACTCTGTTATTTTGTTTTTTCGGAGCGAATCCAATTGTGCGCCAGATTTTCTGCAACTCAACAACTTTATCAGCTTTTTCATCAAAATCCTTGAAGTTTTTCATTTCAAGTAAATTGATTGCTTCAACCTCTTCACAAAGAGCTATTTTTGCTTCAAGGTTTTTTCTTTGATCATCCTTCTGCTTTTCAAAATATTCATGATGCCTCTTGTTTATCTGTGAAGTGGCTTCTTTGAATCTTTCCCAGATTTCATTTTTTGATTCCTGGGGAACAGGTCCTATCTCACGCCATTGATTATGAAAATCCTGTAAGGATCTGAAAGCATTTACCGGATTAGGTTCCAGAAGAAGTTCCTCTGCTTTTTCACATATCAGGATCTTTGCTTCGAGATTCTTTTTAAGATCAAGGTCTCTAAGTTCTTTGTTGATTTTAATATAATCATAGAATATCTCTACACAGTGATGATAATTCTCCCATAGTTCCTTTAATGATGACTGAGGAACAACACCAATAGAATGCCATTCATTCTGAAGCGACCGGAAGTCATGAAAGGTTTTATTTATTGATTCTTCCCTGTTAACAAGGTCCTTAATCTTATCAATAATATCATACTTTTTCTTTAGATTCTCATATTTTTCTGTTTCCTGAATCTTATTGAAATCAGTCTTTTTTTCTTTGTAAATTTCGAAAAGGTGTTTTACGCGTGCATCATCAGGATCAACCCATATCTTATAATCTTCAATTTTACCTCCTTCTTCAAGAAATCTGGCTTTTCTTTCATCAGATTCGAGTTTCATTTTTTTATAGAAGAGTATTTTAATTCTCTCCACGTCGTCCCGTATTTCCGCAGGAGGACGATTTTCAATAATCAACCCAAGTGTTTCAACAAGTTCGTGCTTCGTATATCCCGAATAGTCAACCGGGGGTAGTTCTATATTATCAAATTTATGGGAATCTTCATCCTCAGTCTCCATATGCTCAAGCTCCTCTGAATGAAGGACATCTGCTTTGGTATCCTCAATTTCAGGAGAAATTTCTTCTTTTATTATTGTCTCAGTTTCTGATGTACCTTCTTCCTGCCCGACTTTCTCAGTCACTGAAGACGTTTCCTTCTGTTCAACTTCCCCGCTTACTGAACCGGCTTCATCCTGTTTAACTTCATCAGGGACTTGTTTGGCATCATCATGTATAACTTCATCTATAACCGGATTGGTTTCATCATGATTAATTTCATCAGGGACCGGATTAGCTTCATCATGTATAACTTCATTGACAACCGGATTGGCTTCATCATGATTAACTTCATCAGGGACCGGATTAGCTTCATCATGTATAACTTCATTGACAACCGGATTGGTTTCATCATGTATAACTTCATCGATAACCGGATTGGCTTCATCCTGTGTAACTTCATTGATAACCGGACCGGCTTCTGACGTCTCAGAGCCCTCATTATCAGTGTCATTTACGGGTTCATTACCTTGTCTTTCATTATCGTCGGGTTCAGCATATTCCTGTGCATTATCCGCCTGGTTGGCATCCTCAGTTTCAGAAGCATTTTCATCAGCCCCGAATTGTTCTTTACGAACAGAGTCATCCGGATTTTTCTTGGTCATAATCAATCCTTTTATATTTCAGCTCTTTAGCTCTAATTTCAGCCATGTCAATTCATGGATTTTTCAGAGTACGAAAATATTGAAATATTTATTAATACTCAAAGTTTTAGCATAAATAAATGGGATAATGAGCGATTACGGAGAATTGTCTCCGAACTAAAGTTAAACAATTAGTTTAAAAATTCTTTTTTCAGTACTACAGCAATATTATAAATGGAAGATAAATTATATATTTGGAAAACATTTCCGGAATTCCGAAAAGTTAATTTAAAGCAATTAATTCAGAAGTTGTGTTATGCAAAAGAAAGATATTATAGTTTTTGTAGCTGTAGCGATATTTTTAGCTTTTCGTTTGTATCAGCGATATACAAAAAAGAAAAACCAGAATACGGATACTGCAGCTAATACAAATACCGGTTCAGGATTTCCGTCATCTTCAAAAGATGATGACTATGAACCTTACTCAAAAAGGTGACAGGAATTTATTTTTTGTTTTTTGAGATCAGGTGACGGAATGGATTTATGATCTTTTGAAGAAGGCTTACATTTTCGGTAATTATTTCAGCTGTGCCCTGCATATTCTGAGTAAACTCAAGAGGGATCCCATATAAAGTTGTAAGGCCGGCAGGCAGTTCAATCTCAATAACATAGGTATCCCCTGCCGGGACAAGCGATTTTGATTTTACTATACCTCTTACCATTCCATATTCCAGGTAAGGATATCCGCTAAGTTTGATATTGACCAGTTGTCCGACTTTTACTTTTCCCGATCGTTGCATCCTGAGATTTATTCTTCCCAGGAAATTTCCGGTTTTAAGCGGGACAATTACAACAACGGGTTCATCTTTTGTAACTGACTGGTTTGCACTCCAGAACTTTGTAAAAGTTGCTATGCCGTCAATCGGTGAAATAAGAAGATAATTGTTTTCCCAAATATTCAATTGAGCTTTCAGATTCAGAAATGATTCATCCAGTACTGAAATAAGCTTTTGTTTCTCGTCAAGCCGGTTAATCCTGTAGTCCTGAAGAAGCTGTCGTTTTTCTGAGATTTCGATGGATTTCCCGGCACGCTCAAGCCTTACCTGCTGAAGATCAATATTAATACCGATAAGTGATTGCTGAGAAATCTCAAGTTCGCTTTCAGGAATAACTTTCTGAACAAACAGCATAGAATCTCTCCTGAACTTTTTTGCCTCAAGTTTGAGGTTTTCAGAAAAGAGTTTTTCCTTTACAATCAGACGCGCGATATATTCCTGTATTCCGTTTATCTCTTCAGTAAGCGATTCAATTTTATTCCCGTAAAAATCATTCATGTTATAATTATTCAGATCAGAAAGGTTTTTAAGGAATGAGGCATAATAAATCTGTAATTCTCCAAGTTTTGAAAATCCAGGTAGTAGTCCGGAGGAAAGCAATGCCGGTGTTCGAATTGTATCAATTGTCTGTTTAAGTAATTCTATCTCATTTATTGAAGCAGTTGTCTCCATTACTGCTACGAGTTGTCCGGCTTTAACCTTCTCTCTGTCTTCTACATACAAATATTTTATACGTCCGGTAATCTTTGTTACAAGGGTTACCGGCGGATTTGTAGTTGTAATTTCAACAGGAGACGGGATTGTATCGGGATATCTTATAAGCCAGGCGAAAAAAATAAACAGAACAAATAAAGTAAACATAACGGTTGTACCCCATCTCAGGATTCTGCGGGGGGGATTTCCCATGATTTCCTTAACAGGGTCAGAGTATAATATTTCTGGTTTTGGCTCTTTCATAATTAATATCAGTTCCCAAGCTCAAGTTGATTTTTCACAAGATTAAAATATGCTCCCCTGTTTCTGATAAGTGAATTATGGGTACCACTTTCAATTATCCTGCCACTGTCAAGTACTACTATTTTATCTGCATTTCTAACAGTGCTAAGCCTGTGGGCTACAACTATAACTGTCTTTCCTTCGAAAAATTCAGTAAGATTTTCGACAATTACTTTTTCATTGTTTGCATCCAGAGAATTGGTTGCTTCATCGAAAATAATAATATCGGGATCCTTATAAATTACACGAGCAATAAGAAGCCGCTGTTTTTGTCCCTCACTCAGTCCGTGTCCGTTTACACCTACTTTTGTATTATAGCTAAGCGGAAGAGACTCAATGAATCCTTTCATACTGGCAATCTCAACTGCTTTTACCAGTCTTTCCTCATTAATTTCTTCAGAACCAGGTGCTATATTTGCAGCAATAGTATCAGGAAACAGAAAACCGTCCTGCATTACTGCACCTACTTTTTCCCTCCAGACTTTAAGGCTGAGGTTTACCAGACGGGTATCACCGATAAGTATTTCACCATTTACCGGCTGGTAAAACCCGAGGAGCATTTTAAGCAGGGTTGTTTTGCCGCTTCCGCTTGTTCCTACTATAGCTGTTATTTTATTCTCTTCTATAAAAAGATCAATATCCTTTAAAGCGAAAGGAGAACGAGGTCCTTCATATTGATATGACAGGTTGTTTATATATATGTCTTTTTTATCGGGTAGTTTTCTTACTTTCATTTCCGGATTCGGTTCTTCCTCTTCCAGATTGTGTACTTCAGACAGCCTGTCAAGGCTCATTCTTGCATCCTGTGACATCCGGAAAAATCCGATTATCTGGCTTACGGGCACATTCATCTGCCCTATGATAAACTGTACTGCAAGCATCATACCAAGTGTTATGTTTCCTTTAAGTACTGCCGTTGCAGCAGTCACAGTAATCAGAACATTTGTTACCTCATTAATGAATGTGGCACCCGCAGACTGATATTGTATAATACTTAATCCTTTTACTTTTAATCCGAAAAGAACTGCCTGAAGCTTTTCCCAATCCCATCTCATGCTTAATTCGCTCTGGGTAAGCTTTATCTCCTGCATACCGTTAACCATGTTAATCAGCTTGCTTCCCGAAACTGACATCTGTTTGAACCGTTGATGGTCAAGTCTGGCTCTTGACTTCATAAATAAGGAGACCCATATTACATACAAAGCTGAACCTGTGAGAAATAGAAGTAATATTTTAGTACTGAAAATGGCCAGTACAATACCGAAAACGATAAGGTTGAAAAATGAAAACAATATATTCAGGCTGGCAGAAGTAAGGAACTCCTCAATCCTGTTATTATCCTCAATCCGCTGGAGGATATCACCTGTAAGTTTAGAATCAAAGAATGCCACCGGCAATGACATGAGTTTCTGAAGAAATCCTGAAATTACAGCTACGTTTACTCTTGATCCTATATGAAGTAACAGCCATCCTCTGATAAATTCAACCGACATTCTTCCAAACACCAGGGCAAGTTGTGCAAAAAGAATGAGGTATATAAAACCCAGATCGTTATTATTCAGGCCAATATCAACAATTGATTGAGTAAGAAACGGTATGACCAGCTGGATACAACTTCCGAGAATTAATCCCAGAACAAGCTGAAAAACATACTTTCTGTACAATCTGAAATATTTCAGAAGGAATCTGAAACCCTCAGCCTTCTCATGATCATTTTCATTCTCATATAGTGAAGGAGTGGGTTCAATGATTAAAACAAGCCCGGCAGGTTTTCCTTCAGAAATTGTGGAAGCCCACGATTTTATAAATTCATCAAGAGTATATTTCAAGAGTCCCACTGCCGGATCAGCTACCCAGATGTGATTTTTCCGGATCTTATAAACAACTATGAAATGTTTCTGCCTCCAGTGAACAATGCAGGGCAATGGCACATTTTCTCTTAACATTTCAAAGTTTATCTTGACTCCTAATGTTCTGAATCCAAGTGAATCCGCAGCTTCTGAAAGTCCAAGAAAAGATACACCCTCTCTTGTTATGTAACATTTTTTTCTTAAGGATTCCAGAGAAAAATTCATCTTGTAAAACCCTGCAACCATCTTGAGACATGCTGGTCCGCAGTCCATTGCGTCGGGTTGTTTTACGAAGGGAAAAGACATTTGTGATCAGTGGAAATTAATTTTTTAATATAAGTAAAGATATTTATATTTTGGTAATGATTACCTTATGTTTCAGATAAATTCATAACCTGCAATGGGATAACAACAATTTTGGTTTATGGAAATAGTATATTTGCCATTCAACATACAAAACAGAACGGATTGTTTAATAAATATTCAGATATAGATATAATTAATGGTGTACGCAATCAGGATGACAAGATCCTGAACTGGATATATGACAATTACCTTAAAGCTGTTAAGCGTTATGTGGTTAAGAACAGCGGCTCAGATGATGATGTTTCCGATGTATTTCAGGATTCAATAATTGTTCTTTATAATCAGATAAAGGAAAATACCCTGAACCTTACTTCGGATCTTAAAGGATATTTTTTCGGTATTGCCCGGAATGTATGGAATACGCAGCTTCGAAAAATGCAAATAACTACAGAATTGGAAATCGATCTTTCGGATGAAGAGGATACAGAGGATCTTTTAAATGATCATCTTTCAGAAAGGGTTGTAAGCAGGGCATTTGAGATGCTAAAGCCAGATCAGCAAATGGTGCTCAGGTTATACGCCGAAGGTCTTACCTATGATGAAATAGCTCTGAAAATGAACCTCAAAAATGAAAGTTATGCAAGGAGAAAAAAATACCTGAGTAAAGAAGCTTTACTGGTGATAATGAGAGAAGATCCTGAGTATCAGGACAATTTAGGTTTCTTCAAATAAGATAAAATTAAAAATATCAGGATCAAAAAGAGAAGAAGAGAAGCAATAATAATATATACCGGATAGTACAACGGGGTATTATTACCATAAATGATCAATGCCGACCAGAAATATGGATGTGATCTTAACTGATCGGCATCTTTAAGATAAGCCATTCGTGCTTTGCGTAAAGCAACACTTTTCGGGTATCCCTTTTTTAGGTTTTTATAAAACATTTTCACAATCTCCGTGCCTGACCTGTCTTCTATTTCCCACATCGACATTACCACTGACTGACTGCCTGAATAGATAAATCCGCGTGCAAGACTTAAAATTCCCTCGCCGGAATAAAACATGCCTGAACCTGTGTTGCAGGAACTTAAAACAACCATTTTTGCTTTAAGAGGAATTCCATATACTTCATAAGTTTTAAGATAACGGTCCTCAATTGTGTCATTTTCAGGACTGAAAATCAGTGTGGAGTACATTGGATCCTTCTCATTTAACAAGGTATGCATTGCCAGATGAATGATATCATAGTTTTTGGATTCTGCTTTAAATACTGATTCTTTTGCATCTCCATACTCATAAAGTTTACCTCCGGTAATACCAGATACATATTCGGCTTCCTGCCTGGCATATGGCAGATCGAATAGTATACCGGTATCAGACTGTCTGTTAAGAAGTACCGACCTGGTATCGATAGGGTCGGGATAATCGGGAGCAAAGGCTATTAGCTTATTCCCAATAATGTAGTTCTTTTTTATAGATTCTGTCAGAAAGGTTGCAGAATAAGTATATGAAATATCATATTTATCCATAAGATAAGAGAGGTCACGATATAGAATTTTATTTTCTGAACCTTTTAAAACTGGCAGTGCTTCAAATGGAATATATGACAGAAAATTATCAGGCGAGATCAATATTTTATTGGAAATAAGATACATGCTGACAGGTTCAATAAGTGTTTTATATAATTCATATCCAATTGACTGGTAATTAATAAACGCAATTCTGGCATTATCGGTTGCCAAAGGCCGTAATAGCAAACTCCGGAATTGCCTGATGTTATTATATAAAGACGAATCAATATGACTGGTAATCAATTGTTGATGTTTCCGGTTTACAATGAAAATATACAGAATTGTGTCGGATAAAACATAGTTAATATAATTTCCATTACGTCCGGCTATACCAGGGATGTCTTTAAAGCCGGCAACATGGGTATTATACTTAATTGAATAATAGCCCGGATATTTATTTTCGAATACCAAAATGAGAGAATCCCGGCTTCTGGTAAGTTCAAGAAGGCTCTCGTTCAAATTGTTCACAAGCATCGTATCAGTCCTGTCCCTGACCGATTCTTCAGAAATGCGTGCATTAAACAGACTGATTTGCCGCTGCAGGTTTCTTTCAAATTCTGCCACATTTGCCGGGATATGAAACTGGGAAGCCCTTAATTCCCTTGTTGATGTCAGTAATCCTGCTACCTTGCTTTTTTCAGCATAAGCAAATGCTTTTTCCAGATATTCAGGTTCAGCTGTTTTTTTATACAGAATATCAAAATCACGAATTGCATCAAGATAAGTATCCCGGTATCTGTCACCCAGTATCAGCCTGCTGTCTTCCTCGCTGATATTAATCCTGACCTTATCCAGCAATGACACAATTAATTCTGCTGTATTTGAAGCTGCTTTTAGAGTTTTAAGATTCTGTGTTTTCTTATAAATATCCCAGAGTATATTATATTTGATTCTGAGGATTCTTAAATTCATTCTGTCAGGTTTAATCATATCAATAGCAGGATTATCATAAATTCCTGCCCGGGGATTTTTGCCATAATCTGAGAATAAAAGAGGCTGAATTGCCTCAAGTGCCATGATATGTTCACCCGACTTTGAAAGAGATCTTGAATAGCCAGTTAAAACATTTGTTTTTAATAATATATCTTCCTGATGATTGTCCAGATAATCCAGGCATCTGACATAACATTTAATCGCTTTATTATTATCAATACCATAATCATACAAATAGTCAGCATATTTACAAAGTACTTCATAATAGCTGCGTGAATCCTCTCCGTAGTTGGATTTGGCTCTTTCAAGGGCACTTCTCAGTAGAGCTTCACCTTTGGAAGCTTTCCCTATATTACCGAGAACTATCGCATAGCTGTTTATAGTATTAAAGGCCAGCGGAGAATTATTTGACTGAGCCAGAGCGATGCCTTTTTCATAATACTCTGTCGATTTTTCTGTCAAGCCAAGTTCACTATATGCAATTGCAGAATTATTCATCAAATTAATATAATTTGCATTCTGAGGAAGATGGCTGTTTTTAAAAATTGATTCCGATTTACCAAGAAATATTTTAGCCTTTGAATAATCAGCAAGACGGTTATACAGAACTCCCAGGTTATTATAGAGGTTGGCCAGATCGGATGAGTTTGCCATATCCTGGTTATTATCAGCAATGCCAAGAGCTATAGAAGCAAAACTTAAGGACCTTTCATATTCCTGAAGTTCAAGATATGCTATGATCAGATTTGAATACGCGCTTATCAGTGACGGGCTTGAGTCGCCATATAATTTTTTCTGCACGTCAAGAGATCTGATTGAATATTCCTCAAGTCTTTTATAATCACCAAGCCTTCCATACAGTCCGCCAAGATTATAAAGTGCTGTGGCATAATGTTCATCAAATTCCTGGTTCTTCTCCTTCAGGGAGAGACAAAGATTTAAAAATTGAATGGCTTCATTCACCGAATCTGTCATTAAATAAAAGATCCCGGCAAAGTAGTATGACTCGGACCTGGTCTTTTCATCAATGTCACTCTCTTTTAATAAAGTAAAAATTCTGTCAACCAGAATCTTGCTTCCTAAATTGTCGCCACTTGTAAGAAATCTCTTAAGGGTCTCGTTCAACTTTCTCAGGTCATCGGATGAACCACTGACAGTAACCTGCTCAGATTTTGTATCTGTCTGACCATGCCATGACGGAAAAGCCGGCGTGTGACCGGAACATACTCCTGATAAATGCATAAATAATGCAAAAAAGCATATGCGTATTAATTTTTTGGCATTATGATGTATCCGATTCATGAATAACTTAAAATCTTTTCATGGTAATTCATATAGTAACCCCGGCTAAAGATAATAAAACCAAATCAAACCTTATATATAGAAAAAATGTCGTTTTGTAATTGCCTGAAAAAGTGCGTATTAAAAAATAATTTAAAAATAGTTGATTTTTTCGTGTCACAAAATGGCATATTCTGACATGTATAGGTAGAAGAGTTACTTAAAAACGAATTACCCTGAATAATTATCACTTAAAAAAAGGAAACTATGAAAACCCTGAATTTCGAATTTACAGAAGACCTCTTAAATGAGTTTGCATTAACAAATGACGAGATGATTTGTGTTCGTGGCGGAGAAGGTGAACCGGCATCATTACCTTCCATACCTCCTATCAAGATCTGATTAAAGAATATATTCCTGTTTTAACGAAAACAGGTTTTTTGCGTATTAACATTGGGTGGATGTAAAATAAGTTGATACTTATTTTTAAAGTCCCTGGCATTTATCAACTTTGAGGCTGTTTGTCAATGAATGAATATTGACGGCTTACAATGGTTAAATGACAATTGACGGCTTACAAATGGTTAAAAGACTATTGAAAGCTTATAAATGGTTAAAAGACTATTGACAGCTTATAAATGGTTAAAAGACTATTGACAGCTTACAAATGGTGAAATGACTGTAATTCAGTCAGGCACTTATATGTTTGAATAGAAATTCAAATAATGTAAAATATATAAATATTATGAAAACTATTGATTTTTCATATTTCATCGAAAGGTATAATGCCGGAGAGATGAGTGATACCGAAAAAGTATGGTTCCAAAAGGAACTGGAAGGTAATGAAAAACTCAGGAACGAGGTTAACCTACGCAGGCGTACCGATGAAATTCTCAAAAAAGATGATGTGATAACATTAAGAAATAAGTTGTCTCAAATTGAGAAAAACAGAAAAGAAACGAATATTCCAGCCAGAAAACCTGGCAGATCAGTCGGACTGAAATATGCTGCTGCAATATCAGTGATGATCCTTATTGGAAGTCTTGCGATATTTTCCGGAGGTAAAATGAGTAGCGATGAGATTATTAATCAATACTATAAAGCCTATCAGCCTCCAAGTGTCGAAAGGTCTGTAAAGTCTGTACCAAATACAGATTTCGCTCTCGCTCTGGAGTTTTACGATATCCATGACTACAAGAATGCTGCAGTTTATTTCAACAAAGTGCTGGAAAGCAATCCAAAAGACATGCAGACTGTTCTGTTAAGCGGTGTATCAAATTTTGAGGATCAGAAATATCCTGAAGCAGAACGTTCCTTTAATAAAGTCATGAAGGATAACGATAACCTTTATATAGAAACAGCCGAGTGGTATCTGGCACTTTGCTATCTGAAGACTGATGAAAAAGTAAAAGCCATTACACAGTTACGGACAATTAGTAATGAAGGAAAATTTTATGCAAAAGATGCAAAAAAGATTATCCGAAAATTAAAATAAGCACATCTAATTTTACATTATATGTTTGATCTTCAGGTAAATGATACAGGTGCAGAGGAGAATTCAATTTTGAATAACAGGAATAAAGGGGATGATATGAATTCATTGAAGAACAGTATGAGCAGTTGCCCGCCAATTCTGGCAGGGATGTCACACGAAATGAGAACCCATATGAATGCAATCGTTGCTTTTTCATTTCTGATGAAAGACAACTCTTGCAGCGATTCAGACCGGGATGAGTTTAGTGATCAGATCTTAAGTTCATGCCAACAGCTAATAACTCTTTTTGATAGTTTTCTTGATTCAGCGATAGTTGATGCGGGTAATTCAAGTATCGATTCAAGAATATATAAAGTTGATAATCTATTTAATGACCTTCTTACGGAATTCAGGGAAACTTTAGATAATGAAGGTCACAGGAATCTGGAACTTATTACAGATATCCGGTTTTCCAATTCGGTTGAAGTTTTTATTGATAAGAACAAGCTTTTCAGGGTAATTCGCAGTCTGTTCCATAATGCAATAAAAAACACAAAATCAGGGTATATCAAAATCGGGTACAATTTCAGTGATGATAACGTAACCTTCTATGTTCTTGATTCCGGCCAGGGTTATTTCAAGTGCAAAGAATTTCTTCTTACAGAGAATCTGAATGAATCGCTTGCTATCGACAATGATACTTTTACAGCGATCAATATTACCCTGGCAAAGAAACTGATTCAAATGCTAGGGGGAACTGTCTGGATTGAATGCAACGGGCTGACCGGCACAGGAATTTATTTTTCTGTTCCAGCCAGAATGGTAATTAATCCCGACATTAATATCAATAAATATGTTAATACCATGATCGCAATCTGATAAAGCAAATGTTATTATGATCAGTGTCTGAATTCAATCAGCATGAGAATAAATGGCTGTCTCGCCAATGGACGGCCATTTTTTATTTTTTACGGCCGATCACCTTCACTTCAGTCCTTCTGTTTAACTTTCTTCCTTCAGCTGTCACGTTATCCCCGATAGGTGATGTATTACCATAACCTTTATATTTTAGTCTGTCGGCAGAAATGCCTTTATCGATAAGGTATCTTCCAACCGAGAAGGCTCTTTTTTCTGACAGAGTTTGATTATATTGGTCTGAACCGGTGGAATCGGTATAGCCGCCAATTTCAATTATCAGGTCCTTGTTTTCAGTTAGCAGATCTGTCAGTTTATTCAATTCTGATATTGATTCTTTTTTTAGTTGCCAGGAATCGATTTCATAAAATACATTTGAAAGCTGCATCTTTTCACCTATTTTAATAGGATTAAGAATAATGTTTTTTATATATGGCTCAGCTACAGGGTGTTGTCCTTCTAACATGAAATTTTCAGAATAAAAAAGATAACCTGTTCTACTAACACTGATCCCATAATTAACTCCGGATGGCAGACAAACAAGAAAATTTCCCGTACCATCAGTTGTGTTTTTAACTATTATTTTACCTGTGGACAGATTAATCAACTCATAATCTGCCTTTAATAATTTCCCGGTTTCTCTGTCGAAAACTTTACCCTTAAGATATGAAACAGGATTTGGACGTGCAGATTCATAGAGATTAAAATAGAATATGTCCTTACCATTTGCCAAATTTCTGACTGATGAAAAATAGGCTTTTTGCCCTCCTGACTCAATGATAAGTCCCATTTCGTCATTGTATGTGTTTATCGGATAACCAAGATTCTTAGGTTCTGTCCATGAGCCATTGTCCTTAAGTCTGGTCATATAAATATCAAATCCACCCATTCCAACCCTACCGTCTGAAGCAAAATATAAAGTTTTACCGTCGAAATGAATAAAAGGTGACATTTCATCCCCTTCAGTGTTTATGATATTTCCCATATTCACCGGTTCTGTCCAGAAATTGTTCTCATTCAGCCGGGAATACCAAATGTCTTTGCCACCTATACCGCCGGGACGGCTGCTTGAAAAGAACAGGGTTTTGCCATCTGCACTGATTGATGGCTGAGATTCCCAGTGGGAAGTATTTACAGGGGCCCGGAGGTTAACAGGGTCCATCCATTTGCCGTCACTGAAGTTAGAATAGTAAATGTCGCAACTTCCCATACCTCCAGGTCTGTCGCAAGCTGCGAAAAACATATAGCTTCCGTTAGAGGCAAGAGACTGGGCTCCTTCATTCTGCCTTGTATTGAGAGGAGTACCTGCATTTAAAGCAACCTGCCAGACGCTATCCGCAAAGTAGCTTATATAAAAATCCTCCTGAACGACGCCATAAAGACCGGGATTATTAACAAGATTTGGTTGCCTGGTAAACATCATTGTCTGGCCATCTGCTGTAATTGATGGCCAGTATTCATCATTGCTTGTATTAATTCCGCTTCCAACACTTATCGGATTAAACGGAACCGGGATTTTTACAGCTTTTAAAGCGAATTCACAGTTTTTTACATTTTTTGCAGCTACAATCCTGTTCCTCTTGTTCATATCCTTCTGAGCAAGATAAACATTGAAATGAATCAATGCATTACTGTATTCACCTGACAGCATTTCAGCAGTAGCAAGGTTAAAAAAGAGAGGTTTGAAGAAGAGTGAATCGATCTTTACAGCCTTCTTATAATTCGCAGATGCTTCGATATACCTCTTTTGCTTTGCCAATAAGTCTCCAAGCATAACATATGCTTCATAAAATCTGTTATCTAACGATATGGCCTCCTTAAAGTAGATTTCTGCCTGGTCAAAACGAATAAAATCATTCGCTGAATTCCCTTCATTATAAGCCTTCAGGGCTTTGTTTGAAGCTGTATGAATACCCTGGGAATAACCCGTGAGCGATAGACTTAAAGAAATAAGAGAAAGAAATATTATCAGGGTATACTTCATAATAATTTAGGGTATATGCATATATTTATGCACCTGCAAAGAGATTCTCCATGCAGGATTTTTCTTGATATATTGAACTATTTCAGAAACAATGGAATCGAATCTGCTCCATTCAGGCTGCAGGAACAATCTGCAGCTTGCATTAACCATTCTTCTGTATTTTTCAGCCCATTCGAAATCACTCTTATCCTGAATAATTACCTTCAATTCGTCAGCAATATTACAAATTTCAGTTACGGGAGGCATATTTCTTTTTGGTGACAAACAAATCCAGTCCCAGTTACCGCTTAAAGGATACGCACCGGATGTTTCAATATAAGTATTAATTTTATTCTTCTTTAAACCACTGCAAAGATAATCAAGATTCCATGTCAGAGGTTCTCCTCCGGTTACAACAACAGAATCTGTGCCAGATTTTAAAACATGTTCAATTATATCATCCGTGTCAACCATTGGATGAATGCCGGGGTTCCATGAAAAACGGGAATCGCACCAACTGCATCCTACATCGCATCCGCCCAGTCTTATGAAATAAGCAGCCTTCCCTGTCTGATAGCCTTCACCCTGTAAAGAGAAGAATTCTTCAACCAATGGAAGTTTTTCAGTTTCGGTATTTTTTCCCGGGTTGTTATCCCTTGTGATAAATGATTTCATTTTATCTTTTTATTCTCAACGTATTGAGGAACGCCTCCAGAAAAAAGGTATTTTCGTGTATACCTGAGAATTTTTCTGCTCCGGGGCCATATGAAAATACAGGAACCATAACAGCTGTATGATCACCTTCTGAAAATTTCCCTGATACTGTATGGTCACCGATGCTTCCACCGTTCAAAGTCAAGCCTCCTGTTTCATGATCAGCCGTTACAACTACGAGTGTATTATGATTTTCAGAAGCATAATCCTTTGCTACACCAATAGCATTATCAAAATCTATCATTTCTGAAACCACATAGTCAAGGTTTTGTTCATGTCCGCCAAAATCAATCATTGATCCTTCAACCATCAGTACAAATCCGTTTTTGTTTTTGCTCAATGTTTCTATTGCTTTTTTTGTCATTTCCTCCAAAGCCCCGTCCCTACCCTCCGATTCTTTATTCATATGCACATTAGCAAGGAGTCCCGCAATTTTTTGAGATTTAACAGTCATTAAATCTTTAAGTGTATAAACTACACTATATCCCTGTTCCCTTAAATTTAAAGTAAGGTCAGTTCCGTCTTTTCTTGACCGGAAGTGATCGGCCCCTCCGCCTATAAATAAATCCAGAGTCCCACTAAGAAAATCCTTTGCAATATCTTCATAATTTCCTCTTCCGGCATTATGTGCAACAAATGAAGCGGGTGTAGCATGCGTGATTGCACTTGTACTTACAACACCAGTAGCGAAGCCATTTTTATGAGCTATTTCCATTACAGACATCACCGGCAGGCTATCCGGATTTACACCAATCATACCGTTATTTGTTTTGGTTCCGCAGGCAATAGCCGTACCTCCCGCTGCAGAATCAGTGATATAATTATCTGCTGAATATGTTTTACATAAGCCAGAATAGGGGAATTCCTCGAGAGAAAAAACATTATGACTTACAGTCATTCCTGCATATAATTGTGCAACGCCCATTCCATCTCCAATAAAAAGTATTATATTCTTAGCCCTGCCTCTTTTACCTGATTCAAATGGATTCTGCCAGTTGCAACCTGTTAATATCAGTACTGCAATAAAAAATATTAGCTTATTTAAGTTTTTCCTCATATGTCAGGTATTAACAGTAAGATATTGAATAATTACTTCGACATGTCATTATTTTTCTGTTCCGAACAGAAGTTTGTATTCCACAGGAATAGCTGCTTTTACCCATTTTTCAGGAATCACTTTCCAGTTATTTATTGGTTCAGGGTTTATTGTTTTTTTAGCTTCAATTGATTTTAATATATAATACCTTAAATCCTTTTCAGTTGAAGAAATAAGCCTTGATCTGAGTTCATCCGTATTTAAGCCTATCCCTTCAGTAAAATGACCTCCGCCACCATTACCGCGATATGAGTTAACGGCGACTTTATAGGTTTTATTTTTCTCAAATGGCCGGCCGTCAGTAAACCCGCTTATTTCAATCCTATCTCCGGCGGGTTTGCTAACATCTACAGTATAGTTAATTCCTGCAGCAGAATCAAAATTATAAGGCTGGTACTTCAACCTTGCTCTCCCATCGGTTAAAAGAGGTTTTCCATTTTTACCGGTACGAAGATTAAGCAGAATATCTCCGGGACCCTTCATTGTATTAAACCACTCCGAATAAGAATATTCAAGGTATTTACGGATTTCTTCTCCTGATAATTCCATTGTGTACAGCATATTTTCAAATCTGTATAATTTGAACATATCTCCGACTGTTATCGGGCCTTTAGGTATACTGACATCAAATGAAAGCGGTGCGGCAAAGGAAATGTCGGCTCCGGTTATTTCAAGTTGAATGGTATGAATCATATCAACAAATGCTGATGGTCCGAAATAAGCATCACGAGAAGTAATCATCACCGAGGAATAGCCAATTACCCTGTTAACATATTCTTCAATCACTTTATACTGCGGGGTAAACTTTGCAATAAACCCTGAATCCGGTTTATAATCAGCAACGTTAATCAGTTGTCCTTTAATAATTCGCTGCTTTTTACCCTTAACTTTACGTGAAGTAAAGGAAATATCAGCCCGAGCAATCTTTTCGGCTCTGCTGCCTCCATCAAGTATCAGTAAAGTATCTCCATCAATGTTGACGAATTTTTCATTTGCCAGTTTATGGTCATGGCCATTAAAAATTATATCGAAACCAGGAACATTGTAAGCGACTGCTGCAGAACCATTTTCATTTAACTGTCCGTTCTTTCCGATCTTTACATCCGATCTGTCCCACCCTGAATGAAACAAACCCACAATAAGGTCAGGTTTTTCATTTTTTATAACGGGCATCCATCGCTTAGCTGTTTCAACCATATCCTTAAATTCAATTCCGGAATAGAGTTCAGGTGGAAGCCATGTTGGAATTGCAGGTGTTACGAGTCCAAAAACAGCGATTTTAATTCCATCTTTATGCAAAATAACGTAGGGCTTAAAATAGGGTTCTCCGGTTTTTATGTCAACAGCATTTGCTGCCAGTAAGGGGAAATTATATTCTTTGACCAGCCTGTCATATACAGCATGCCCGGCTTCAATATCATGATTCCCAACAGTTCCTGCATCATATCCCATATAATTCATCACCTCCGATGATAAATGCGGTGAAACCGTATCGATAAAATTGTAATAATACACTTCAGGCTGTCCCTGAAGATTATCACCATTGTCGAGGAGAATGGTGGCATCTTTTTCATTTCTGATTTGTTTTATCGATGTAAATGCGGATGCCAAAGAAGCATCCAGCTTTTCTTTCTCAATAAAGTCATATGGAAGAATAACTCCATGAACATCAGTCGTTTCAAGTATACTAATACTCTTTTCCCCTGTTCCTGTACAGGAAACAAGCAGAAATATCAATAATAACCTGATGGTAACTAGACTAATCTTTCTCATTTTCATAACTGCATTCTATTTTATTCATTTACAAGGCTATATCCGTCTGTTTTACCTTTTTCAAGCTGGGAAATTCCATATTTCATCCAATAAGGCATAGGAGCACCCTTGAGATAATGATCAAAGAACTGCATTTTTCTGATGGAAATATCTTTTCTGTTGGGTCTTTTCATCAGGTTATGATCTTCATCATTATATGAGAGAAGCCAGGCTGGTTTCTCAAGACGGCGCAGAGCAGTAATAAACTCAATACCCTGGTACCATGGAACGGCACCGTCAGCATCGTTATGCATCAGAAGTAAGGGTGTTTTTATCTTTGGAACCCAGAATATAGGTGAATTTTCAATATACAGGAGTGGTTTATCCCACAATGTTCCTCCAATTCTGCTCTGTGTTTTTTCATACTGGAACATCCTTGACATACCTGTTCCCCATCTTATGCCTCCATATGCGCTTATCATATCGCTTACAACGGCACCTGCATATGCACATGCAAACATATCGGTCTGCGTAACCAGCCAGGCGATCTGGTAGCCACCCCAGCTCTGTCCATCAAGTCCAAGCCTGTTTCTGTCGATAAAGCTATACCTGTCGAGAAGTGTAGTTGTGCCACTTACTACCGCGTTATAACAGCTTTGTCCCGGATAACCTGTCACATAAGTAATATCGGGTACAAAAACAAGATATCCATTACTTACTGCAAATATTCTGTTAATAATCGATGCACTCGGAGCCGGAGGCATATAATTGTATAATCCGTCAGAGCTTCTTTCATAAAAATAGACTATCATCGGATATTTCTTTGACGGGTCAAAATTCTCGGGTTTATACAGGATACCCTGAAGCACCTGTTTGTCGAATGAAGTCCATTCTACCAATTCCGCGGTACCCCAATTATAATTTTTCTGCTGAGGATTGGTTATGGATATTCTGTTTACATCTCTGAAGCTCATATTACTCAGGTACAACTCCGGCGAACTTGTAAATGTCCCTTTCTGCCAGAGAAAAACATCAGTTTTGGTTGCCTTGGCAAGATCACCCGGAAATGAAGCTTCAGCCATTATCAGGCTGACAGGTTCAGATACTTTCCCGGGATTCATGGAATAAAATCCTGATTCCTTAGTGCTGTAATTAAAAGCTGAAAGGTACATTGTTTCTTTCCTGCCAATAAATTCGGCTTCAGGGTCCAGTTTATTATATCTGAACCTAAGGTTATTGTTTCTTCCGAAATTATCAGTGATATTGACAGGGCTTTCAATTCCGTTAATGTCAAGTGACCAGATATCATACCTGTCATATACAAGAACATGTTTTTCATCGTCCAGCCAGCCGGCTATCCCGTGAGGGGAAGGATCATCGGGAACATCATTAAGTTCGTCGTAAAGCGGAACTTTTATTGAGGATGTGAGGTTTTTTTTGTTCCCTCCGGTAACAGGTATTGACATCCAACCCTTAGAATCATTATCCCAGTACACAATATATTTACAAGTGGGAGACATAAAGGCACGTGTGGGACAATCTTCAATAACAAGCGTTTTTGTACCGGTTTTAATATTAATAGTATAATAATCAGAAGAAGTCCCACCTGTCCACGACGAAGATTTTCTGTATTTCAGATCTGAAGAACCAAGTGCCAGTGAGTTGTTACCTTTCTGGTATATCCGGACTGATGGAATAACTGTATCTGCAAGCTGAACCATTTTACCATTCTCCAATAGGTATACAGCCATCCACGTCCTTTTTTTCTCCTGTTCAAGCTGCTTTTTCTGCATTGGTTGCAGAACAGCATCATCCCATGACCAAATATCGAGTTTGTACTTTTCATCATCCAGCAGAGTATCTGCGGGTTCCTTAACCGGCTTTTTTGCAGTTCCGAAAAAAACTCTTTTACCATCATCAGAAAATGTTATATTCCCGTTTTCGCTGACAGACCAACCTGCCGGCATAGCAGGGTTTTCAGCATCAATTATTTTAATTGCTTTTCCAAGGTTACCTGAAAGCCAGAGATCATATACTTTAATCTTTGCAGTATCAGATGAATAGATAAATGAAACTAAATTACCAACCCTGTCGTTGCTCAATTTTTTAACACTTCCCTTACCTTCGAAAATAATGTTGCCTGTTTCTTTTCCGGTATCAAATACATTAACCTTGAAATTTTCTGTTTTGGAGGTATCCGGAATGCTTTGGATAAAACTGATCGTATGTCCGTCAGTCGAAACAACATAATCAGTAACATCCGGATATTTGTATTCCTTATTAAGAACAGGGTTAAAAATTACCAGTTCAGATCCTTTTGATTCAGGGATCCTGGGTTTCTTAGAAACCTGAGAGTCGGCTATCTTTGCAGTGTCAGCGTTTGATTTCTTATTACCGGTTTCAGCAGCTTTCTTTTCCATAAGGTAAGCCATCCAGTATGAGTTTTTTTCAGGAAGTGAAAAAGATTTAACACGAGAAACAATGGTAACTTCTTTGCCAGGTAATAACCTTATCCCCAGACTGTTTTTTGGCAATTTATCATCCTTCAGTTTTTTCTTTTTTGCCTGGCGCATTTCATCAAATGTCGGGATTATATGATATGCAAGATATCTGCAGTCAGGAGAAAAAACTGCACGGTTTCCTCTTGAAACAGAATCTTTACTATGAGAATTGACATTATAAATATACAACCACCCATCGCCCTGCTGAGGATTGATTTCATAAGTAACCCATTTCCCATCCTCTGAAATCGCAGAGGATCTTAAACTTTTCCACGCATCGTATACATTATTGTCAAGAGGGGGCTTTTGTCCTGATAAAATAAAAGGAATAAGTAATAATACCGGAAGAAAGATTTTAATTCTTTTCATGTCATGTTTTATTTTAATGTCCAAACTTATGAAAGAATAATCATTTTCAAAGAATATGAAATATGTTTTAGATCATTTATATCTGTAAATTATATATTTGCGTTAAATCTATATTTATGGTCATTACAGGTCTGGAGACAATATCCGATAACTTTCCTTCTTCTTTAAAAGGTAAAAAGATTGGTATTTTATGCCATGCGCCAAGTGTCACAAGAGATTTTACACATATCGCGGAATTATTTTTCAGTAGAAATGATTGCAGACTGGCTGCATTATTTGGCCCGCAACATGGAATCCACGGACAGACACAGGATAACATGATTGAGTGGGGAAGCCGGCAACATCCGTATTACAATATTCCTCTCTTCAGTCTTTACGGGGAGCATCGTAAACCCACAGCCGACATGCTTTCGGATATTGATGCATTAATAATCGATTTGCAGGATGTCGGAGCAAGATTATATACCTATATATGGACAGTTAAGCTCTGTATTGAGGCCTGTTCCGAATCAGGAATCCCGATATGGTTGCTTGACAGACCGAATCCTATAGCGGGTCTTTCGTGCGACGGACCGGTTCTTAAGGAAGAATATTTCACATTTGTAGGTGGTGCATCAATTCCCTTATGTCACAGGATGACAATAGGTGAAATGGCACTCTGGATAAAGGAAAAATATTATTCGAAGTGTGATCTTAACATTGTATGGATGAAAAACTGGAAAAGATCCTCAATGTACTCTGATACAGGTCTTCCATGGGTATTGCCTTCACCAAATATGCCAACACCGCAAACAGCCATTGTATATCCGGGAACTGTACTTATAGAAGCTCTCAACCTGTCAGAAGGAAGGGGTACAACAATTCCGTTTGAGCTTTTCGGTGCACCGTTCATTAATGCGGAAAAACTAAAGATGAATCTGGATGACCGTAATATTGAAGGGTGTGCATTCAGAACCCATGATTTCATACCAACTTTCCACAAGTTCCAGGGGGAGAATTGTAATGGCCTGCAGATACATGTGACCGACATCAGGAGATTCAGGCCCGTAGGAACTGCCCTGGAAATATTAGATGCAATAATTGAGACCTCACCGCCTGATTCATTAACATTCAATTCACCACCTTATGAATATGAGAATAGCCTGATGCCTTTTGATATTTTATCGGGTGATTCAGGAATGCGTCAAACATTGCAGGGAAGGAAAAATCTATCTGATGAGAAAGACAGGTGGGCTGCGGAAACGAAAAAGTTTCTGGAAGAGTTCCGCCAGATTTCAGCCTACCCTGAATAAACAGGTTGGAGTAAAATCATATCTACTTTCGGGAGGACATGCTGTTAACCAGCTTATCAATAAGGTTCTGAGATAAAATTGGTTTAATAATATAATCGTTAAACCCTGAATCCATAAGTTTTTCTTTATCACCCATCAGGCCATAGGCAGTTTGTGCGATAATGATTATATCTTTTCTGAACTCCCGAATTTTTTCCGCCGACTGGTATCCATCCATAACCGGGAGCTGAATATCCATAAGGATAATATCAATATCAGGGTTATTAAAGGCAATATCAACAGCTTCCTGTCCGTCACCGGCATTAAGCAAAAGCAGACCGGTTCTTTCAAGTATCTTATTAAGATATAGTCTGCTAGACATATCATCTTCAACGATTAGTATTTTCTTGCCTTTCAGAAATTCATTTTCCATATTTATTGTTATTATTGGAAGAGTCCATCATCCCTAAGTAGAAGCAATATTGCCGAATGAGGTACAACAATATATTTTTCCGTATTAAATTCTATTTCGATAGCACTGTTCTGCATATATACGGCCTGATCACCTTCTTTTGGCTGAAGAGGAACATATTTGGGTTCATCAGATCTGTTCTTCCATGGTTCGTCAACATCATTAACCGAAGGAATCGGATATCCCGGGCCGACCTTAACTACATAACCAATCTGCACCTTTTCATTTTCATTTACGCCGGGAGGAAGAATCAGACCACTTTTGGTTTTTGACTGAGGAACTTTCGGCTTAATAAGAATTCTATCACCGATTACAATCAGCTTCTGCAAATCCTTCTCATCTAATAATACACCCATATACAGCTTTTAATAAAACAAAAGTACCAATTTTTACAAGAATCAGAAACCGGACAAATAGAATTAATTAATATTGCAGATATCTTACAACCCACAACCTCCAGAATGAGGGTTCATTTAAGAGTTGCAAATTATTAAGTCCCCGTCATCAGATTCAGGGGCGACATTATTATGGAATCGGACAGTTACAAAACAATCAGATCATCCTCTCAGGGGATATACAAGGAAAAGGGAAGCAGGTTCATATCATTTGCCTTCCCGGTTTCCGCACCAGAAGAAATCAAATCCATTATTGATAAAATCAGAAAGGAGCATCATGAAGCCAGGCATCATTGTTTTGCCTATATGATCGGTCGTGAAAGGAAGATCCGGAGAATGAATGATGACGGAGAGCCATCAGGTACAGCCGGAAGGCCAATTCTTGGGCAGATAAACGCCTTCAGCCTTACAAATATTTTAATAGTTGTCAGCAGATATTTTGGAGGTACATTGCTTGGCGTAAGCGGCTTAATCAATGCCTACAGGTCAGCAGCAGCTTCTGCTATTCAAAATGCAGAGATTATTGAATGTACACTCCGGGAGTATTATGAAATTACTTTTCCATACCGATCGATGAATGATGTCATGAGGATCTTAAAGGAGGAAAATGTCGGGCAATCTGATCAGCTGTTTGATCTTGAATGTCGTATTAAAGTAAATTTCAGGGAATCTTTGAGAAGTAAGATTCTGCAAAGGTTATCCAGAATTGACGGATTAAAATATAAGTATATTGGTACTCAATGAAATTTTATTCTATCTAAAAGTTTTTAAATAATTATTAACAGTCATCGAATTTGAGACATTTCTTAAGTACTTTTGATAGTAGTGCGGTAATATTCCAATAATATACCAAACCAATGAAAAACAGAAGCTTAGTATCTATTGATGATTTTACAACTGAGGAGATCCTGAGAATACTTGATCTTTCTGAAGAATTCGAGAAGGAACCAACCAGCAGGTTACTGGAGGGTAAAGTGATAGCAACATTATTTTTTGAGCCATCTACACGTACAAGATTAAGTTTTGAAAGCGCCATAAACAGGCTGGGTGGTAAAATAATCGGATTTTCCGATTCCTCAAACTCCAGCGTATCAAAAGGCGAAACGCTTAACGATACTATCAGAATGGTTACCAGCTATTGCGATCTGATTGTTATGCGGCATCCGATAGAGGGCAGTGCAAGGTTTGCAAGTGAGATTGCTTCTGTTCCGGTTATTAATGCAGGAGATGGTGCAAATCAGCATCCATCGCAGACTTTACTTGATCTTTATTCAATACGTAAGACTCAGGGTAAGCTGGAAGATCTTAATATATTCATGGTAGGTGATCTGAAATACGGCAGGACTGTACATTCACTTATGATGGCAATGTCAAGATGGAATGCAACGTTTAATTTTATATCTCCGGAGGAGCTTAAAATGCCTGATGAATTTAAATTATACCTCGACAACCTGGGACTTAAATATTATGAACACAGTGATTTCACTGATATTATTTCAAGGGCAGATATAATTTATATGACAAGGGTTCAAAAGGAGAGATTTTCAGATCCTATGGAATATGAAAAGGTCAAAAATGTATATGTTCTCAGGAATTCAATGCTTAAAAATACAAAACCCAACATGAAGATACTGCATCCTCTTCCCAGGGTTAATGAGATTCATCCTGATGTTGACAGAAACCCGAAAGCTTATTATTTTGATCAGGCACTTAACGGGGTATATACACGCCAGGCTATATTATGTTCATTATTAGGAATTAAATAATAAATGGCATAGATATGAAGGAACCAAAACAGATGAGCGTAAGCGCAATTCAGAATGGGACAGTCATTGATCATGTACCGGCAAAAAACCTATTTAAGGTTATCCAGATTCTTGGTCTTGACAGGATTGATAACCAGATAACCTTCGGGACTAACCTTGAGAGTAAAAAACTTGGACGGAAAGCAATTATTAAAATTTCTGAAGTCTTTTTTGAAGATAAGGATATCAACAGAATTGCCCTGGTAGCCCCCGATGCCAAACTTAATATAATACGAGACTATGAAGTTGTGGAGAAAAAGGTTGTTGAGGTGCCTGATACTATTGTTGGCATTGCCAGATGCATGAATCCTAAATGTATTACCAACTTTGAACCAGTTACAACCAGGTTCGATGTTGTATCAAAGAAAAATGTGAGCCTTAAGTGTCATTACTGTGAAAAAATAACGAATCAGGAAAACCTGCAGATTATTTAGACACTTTTCCCAGATAAATTTTTATTATATTTTTTAGAAGAATCTCATTGTTGCATGAGATAGTGAAAGTATCAGGAGAACCAGAAGCTCTCTTCAGATTTAGCCGTATTATTCCTTAAGATGTCCAAAAAGAAAATCACTGGTGACATCCTGGCAGAAAGAACCAGCGAAAAAAGCACATTAAAAAATAAAGAGAAAACCAATAACCTTGAGGATTTAACAATAATTTATCGAAGTCTGTCGTATGACCTGACAAGGTTGTCATCTTTTTTTATTCCCCTGAGAGCCAGGATGGAGAAGGTCAGAAGTAACACAGGGATAATCATTCTGAATACCGGAACCAGTGTTGCTTCATATCTGGTAATAATACTATATGAATAATAGCCAGAGAGGAGCAAAAATGCCGAGCAAAGCAAAATTAAAAACCTGGTCAGAAGCATCTGAACCTTCCTGTTTCTGAAGAGGAATATAGTAATAAGTGATAAAACCGGAATGATTATCATCAATAAGGTGAGAGGTAAGAGTTTTTCCGTGATTTCAGATCCCTGTGATGCTGAATCTATTATACCTCTAAATGTGACTTTTATCACAAAACCTGAATTGTTAATAAACTGTAAAAAACTTCCCCTGAGGAATAATAGTGACAGGATAGTTGTCAAAAAAAGATATACTGACTGAATGCGCTGAATCATTGTAATTAATTTTTAGACCGCTAAATTTACCTGCTTTCTTTTAAATAAAGAAGACTATTAAACAAAAGAATCTATTTATGATTATTTAACATTAATTTAGATTAACCTACTATCGGCAGACATATAAATTTTCTACATTTGCGGTTTGGTAAATTATTAATGTGATCAGGCAAAATATAAGATATAGAATCAATAGTTAGTCATATTAAGTTTAAGATTACCAATGGATTGTTTGTGTAAACTATTTATCTGAAAAAATGAATAAAAGACTGAGATTAAGTATTACCGTAATTATAATAATTTTTCTTGCCGGTATTATCTTCTATCCTAAATATAAACCACTGCTTGCCAATAAGATGAAAGGTCAGAATACAGACCGGCCGTTTATAAGACAGGATCAGCAGAAGTTAAATGCCATTGGATATATTATAGTACCTACATTTCTGAGTGAGTATGTCAATTCAACGGGTACACTCAAGCCAGATGAAGAGACGGATCTGTCTTTTGAAACTTCCGGAAAAATTGTAGGCATCAATTTTACTGAAGGGACTCATGTAAAAAAAGGAGATTTACTCGCAAAAATAAATGACCGGCCACTGCAGGCACAGCTCGAAAAGCTTGAGGCACAGTTAAAAATGGCAGATGCGAAAGAATTCAGGCAGAGGAGTTTGTTAGACAAGGATGCAATCAGTCAGGAGAGCTATGATCAGATTGTTACTGACGTACAAAGTATTAATGCTGATATCAATCTAATTAAAGCACGGATATCTGAAACTGAACTCAGAGCACCATTTGATGGAATTATTGGTCTTCGCAATCTCAGTGAAGGATTTTTTGCCACACCTGCAACAAAAATTGCCAGGCTTATTAAAACAAGCCCGCTCAAAATTGAATTCTCAATACCCGAAAAATACGCTCAGGAGATTGAGATCGGCTATCCTATAACATTTGCTATTGATGGTAATCCAAAAGTATTTAATGCTTCAGTTTATGCCGTTGATCCTAAGATTGATATCGAAACCAGAACAATAGTACTTCGTGCATTATATCCTAATAAAAATGAAGAACTCAAATCGGGCCGATATGCAGGAATTACTTTACAGATGTCTCAAATAAAAGATGCTATCGCCATTCCATCAGAGGCTCTTATTCCGGAAATGGACGGGGAAAAAGTATTCGTGTACAAAAATGGAAAAGCTCAATCGGTAAAAGTAACCACAGGCTTAAGAACTGAATCAAAAATTCAGATCTTAAACGGACTTCAGTTCGGAGATACGCTGATCACATCTGGAATTATGCAGTTAAGACAGAATCTTTCAGTTGTGCTTGACACTGTTATTATAAATAAATAACCGGAAATAATAATATATGAGTTTATCTTCAGTAAGTATAAACAGACCGGTATTAGCAACCGTATTTGCTATTTTGATACTGTTATTCGGAGTAGTAGGACTCACTTATCTCGGGATCCGGGAATTTCCGAGCGTAGATCCACCAATTATATCAGTTAGCACCTCATACCCCGGGGCAAATTCAGATGTTATTGAAACACAGATTACTGAGCCTCTTGAGCAATCAATAAACGGGATTCCTGGTATACGGTCCCTTACCAGCGTCAGTCGTACAGGTGGAAGTAATATTACTGTAGAATTTGAGCTTTCCGTCGACATGGAAACTGCTGCCAATGATACCCGGGATAAAGTATCTCAGGCAATGAGAATGCTTCCCCGTGATTGCGATCCTCCTACCGTAGCAAAAGCTGACGCTGATGCCAGTCCCATAATGTTTCTTACTATCGAGAGCAAGAAAAGATCACTTCTTGAAATTTCGGAAATTGCAGAACTGACCATTAAGGAACAATTGCAGACTATTTCAGGGGTAAGTGCAATTATGGTATGGGGAGAGAAACGTTATGCAATGCGCTTATGGCTTGATCCTGTCAAACTGGCCGGTTATAAACTGACCCCGATGGACGTCAGGAACGCTATTTCACGTGAAAATATTGAATTGCCGTCAGGGTCAATCGAAGGTGATAATACTCAGCTGACTATCAGAACATTAGGATTAATGACCACGCCAAAAGAGTTTAATGATCTGATTATTAAGCAGTCGGGAGATCAGATTGTCCGTTTTCAGGATATCGGGCGTGCAGAACTTGGTCCTGAAGATATAAGGGGAATTTTAAAAAGAGATGGTGTTCCGATGGTAGGTAATGCAATTGTTCCACAGCCAGGCGCTAACCAGATTGATATTGTGGATGAGGTTTACCGGCGTCTTGAATATATTAAGAAGGATCTTCCTGAAGATGTCGTTATTAAGGTTGGTTTTGATAATACTCAATATATACGTTCCTCCATAAAAGAGGTTAAAAACACTATATATATTGCTTTCCTCCTTGTGGTACTGATTATCTATTTCTTTCTGAGAAGCTGGCGGGCAACACTAATACCAATAATGGTAATACCTGTCTCACTTATCGGAGCTTTCTTTATAATGTACCTGGCAAATTATTCAATTAATGTACTAACGCTGCTGGCAATAGTACTTGCAATCGGTATTGTTGTTGATGACGCGATTGTCGTAATGGAGAATATTTATGTTAAGGTAGAAAACGGAATGCCACCTGTCAAGGCAGGACTTGAAGGATCCAAAGAGATATATTTTGCTATTATTTCAACAACTATCACTCTTATATCTGTATTCTTTCCAATTGTATTTCTTCAGGGAATAACCGGGAGGCTCTTCCGGGAATTTGCGGTTGTGATGGCTGGTACCGTTGGTATATCAGCATTTCTTGCGTTATCATTAACACCAATGGTTTCAACAAAACTGTTAAAACAGGAAACCAGACATAGCTGGTTTTACAGGAAAACAGAAAAATTCTTTAATAATCTGAACAACAGTTATCGTCAACTGCTCGAAACTTTTCTTAGACGACGGAATCTTACATTCGTTATCATAGCTTTTTCTTTCGGACTCATAATATTATTTTGGAAAGCTATTCCGGCTGAAATGGCGCCGCTTGAGGACAGGTCGCAGATAAACATCAATACTTCGGCACAGGAGGGGGCAACATACGAATATGTGCTAAACTATGTTGACGATCTGGCAAAAACTGTAAATGACCTTGTTCCTGAGCGTGATGGGGTCATTTCGATGATAAGAAGCGGGAGTGGTAATGTACGGATAACTCTTCTGAACCCTGATAAAAGAAAACGTACACAACAGGAAATTGCAGATCAGTTGAGTTTAGCCTTGAGGAAAAAAACCAAAGCCAGAGCTATGGTTATGCAACAGTCAACCTTCGGCGGAAGGCGTGCCGGTATGCCTATTCAGTATGTTTTACAGGCAACAACCATTGATAAGCTTAGAGAAATTCTTCCTGTTTTTATGTCGAAAGTGATGGAAAATCCGACTTTCCAGATGGCTGATGTCAACCTGAAGTTTACCAAGCCTGAACTCAGAATTCATATAGACAGAGATAAGGCAAGCGCACTGGGTGTAACTACGCAGAATATAGGACAGACCCTTCAGCTTGCTTTGAGCGGACAGCGGTTCGGGTACTTCTTTATGAATGGAAAACAGTACCAGATATTAGGGGATCTTGCACGTAGCGATCGTAATAAACCATTGGATCTTAAATCATTATATGTAAGAAATAATGCAGGTGATATGATCCAGTTTGATAATCTGGTAACCCTGTCAGAGGAAACTGCACCCCCGCAACTTTATCGTTATAACAGATTTGTAGCAGCTACAGTTTCTGCAGGGCTGGAGAAAGGGAAATCAATAAGTCAGGGGCTTGACGAAATGGATAAGATAGCCAAAGAAGTACTTGATGATACATTCAGAACAGCACTGGCAGGGGACTCAAAAGATTTCAAAGAGAGTTCATCGAGCCTTATGTTTGCTTTTATGCTGGCGCTTGTGTTGATCTTCCTTGTTTTGTCTGCACAGTTTGAGAGCTTCAAAGATCCTTTTATTGTTATGATGACAGTCCCGCTTGCGCTTACCGGAGCACTTTTATTCATGTGGTATTTTAATGTAACAATGAATATATTCAGCCAGATTGGAATTATCATGCTGGTTGGACTGGTAACTAAAAACGGCATTTTGATAGTGGAATTTGCTAACCAGAGAAAGAATGCAGGTATGTCGAAAATTGAAGCTATTAAATTTGCAGCAGCATCGCGATTCAGGCCTATTCTGATGACCAGCCTTGCAACAATACTTGGTATTATGCCTCTGGCTCTTGGTTTAGGTGAAGGGGCACAGAGCCGTATATCGATGGGGGTTGCAGTTGTCGGAGGAATGTTATTTTCAACGTTACTTACACTCTTTGTAGTTCCGGCTTTCTATACATTTATTTCAAGTGAAACAAAAATATCTGAAAATGAGGCTTCATTATCCTAGCTTACTTACTTTTTTAATATTGTCAGTCATCCCGGTACAAGGTCAAAATGTTTACGGACTAAAAGATTGTATATCAGTCGGATTGGAAAGAAATTTCTCAATACTTATCGCCAGGAACAGCGAGACAATATCAAAAAATAATTATACTCTGGGCAATGCCGGTTTCTTACCAACATTAGATCTCAATGGCCGGCAAAGCGGAACACTTAATAATAGCACATTAAATCTCACAGACGGGACGCAAAATGTTTCCAACGGAGTATTCAATACAACAACAAATGGCTCAGTTGTGCTGGGCATGACTATTTTTAATGGATTTAACGCCGTTACATCATATAAAAAACTTGGCGAACTGAATCAGATAGGAATATTGAATACCCAACTTACCATTGAAAACCTTATTTCCAACATAGTTTCAGGTTATTACAACTATATCCTGCAGGTCCAGCTTATGAACAATCTGAAATATGCATTAACCCTGTCAAGGGAAAGACTAAGGATTGATGAAACCCGATATCTTCTTGGCTCAGGATCTAAACTGGAAGTTTTGCAGTCACAGGTTTACGTCAACTCTGACAGTTCAAATCTTTCAAGACAAAATGAAGTAGTGATATCTGCACAGATCAGGTTGAATGAAATGATGGCCGTGGAAAATCTGGGTAACGAATTCTCAACAAGGGACACTTCCATTGATGTAAATCCCAACCTGCTTTATGAAAAGCTTCTGGAGGAAACTCTTTTAAGCAATACAAGTCTTCTTATTGCTTCCAAAAACAAAATTATTTCTGATTATGATTATAAGTTAATAGTCTCAAGGTCTTATCCTTATCTTAATTTTTCCGGTGGTTACAGTTATAATCTGAATACCTATTCAAAGAGCGTAAACAAGAATCTGATTACTAACGGGATGAACTACGGACTGACACTTGGCTTTAACCTCTTCGACGGAAACAATCAGAGACGCAGCATTCGAAATTCTGCAATTGACAGAGACAACAAGGACCTTTTGTATCGTGAGATCGAACAGGGAATAAGAGCAGATCTGCTGACGATTTACAGTGCATATAATAACAATCTTAGGCTCATATCCCTTGAAAAACAGAACTTCCAGACTGCAACAGAAAACCTTGATATTGCTCTGGAGAGATATAAACTGGGTAGTCTTTCCGGGATAGATCTTCGTGAGGTGCAGAAAAGTCTGCTGGATGCCAGAGAAAGATTAATATCGGCGAACTATCAGACTAAACTTGCAGAGATATCACTCCAGCTTGTCTCCGGTAAAATAATGACATATTTTCAATAGAAAAGTTTCGTGTTAAGCATTTCGTGTAATCATCAGATTATCGTAAATTTGGTGCTTAATTTTTTTTATGGAAAAGAAGACTGAATTAATAACCAATAAAGACGGAAGTATATTCCATCTTAATCTCCTGCCTGGAGATATAGCTCATAAAATAATAATTGTTGGTGATCCTGGACGCGTGGAAATGTTTGCGTCGCTCATGCAGGAAGTAAGAGTGAGGAAGGAGAACAGGGAGTTTCATACCGTCACCGGTACCTTTGATTTACAAGAAATTACGGTGATCTCTTCGGGTATAGGTCCTGACAATATCGATATCCTCATCAATGAGCTTGATGCGCTTGTGAACATAGATCTGGCTACTGGTATAATTAAGGAAGAACCTGTTTCACTTACATTAATCAGGCTTGGCACTTCAGGAGGTCTCAGGGAGGATATACCAGCAGGATCGTGTGTGATGGCTGAAACCGCCATCGGATTTGATGGTCTTCTTCATTTTTATGAAGGGTATGACTGGATCCTTGATACAGGTCTCGCTGATGCATTAGCTGATTATCTTGAGTGGCCAGACACACTCTCCTACCCTTATGCGGTAAATGCCGACAAGGAGCTTCTGGAACTATTCGGCAGTGAGAATTTCACCAAAGGCATTACTATCTCTGCCCCCGGTTTTTATGCTCCTCAGGGAAGGAGATTAAGACTCGAAACCTTTGATAATGAGATCAACCAGAAGCTGTCGGAATTCTCATACGGAAGAAGGACAATAAGCAACTATGAGATGGAAAGTTCTGCTATTTATGGATTGTCAGCATTACTCGGTCACAAAGCACTCACCATATGCCTGGTTATCGGAAACCGTGTAACAGGAGAATTTGTTCAGGATTACAAGCCTCTAATGAGTGATCTGGCTCTTAAGGTGTTTAATATTATATGACCTGAAATCTGTCTCTTGGATTTAGTGCAAATTTGAATATATTTGTAAAACTAACAAGTCAATTTACAAACAATGTCTGAGAACACAACTAATAATAAGAACGTCAGGGATGACGAAATTGATCTTTTGGATCTATTCAGGAGGATGGGCAGAACACTGTCACACTGGGGCAATGCATTAGGCAGGGCATTTCTTATTTCTGTAATATTTCTGTTAAAACGCTGGTTGCCGCTGGGACTCAGCATTGCGATTGGAGTTGGTGCAGCTTACCTATTCAAGGCAACATCTGACTCCTCCTTTACTTCCGATCTTGTTCTGAGGACAAACGCACCAACTACAGCTGAAATGATCTCTTATCTGAACAGGCTGCATACATTTTGCAGAGAACAGAATAAACAAGCATTATCCGAAGCTTTATCCATTAAACCAGATCAGGTAGATAATATCAGTGATATCAGCGCTTACTGGATAATTGATAACGGGAGGGACGGTATTCCTGATTATGTTGATTACAACAATAACCACAATGTTTATGACACAGTAAATGTCAGGATGCTGGACCGTCTTGATATCAGAGCAAGTACCAAATCACCGCAGGAACTTTATGCTGTTCGCGACGGTATAATTAAATTTATAAAATCTGATCAATTATTCCAGCAACGCAATGCTGTGAGGTTAAGGCAAAACCAGGAAATGCTGACAAGGCTTGATTATGATATACTCCAGCTAGACAGTTTGCAGAAAGTAAAATATTTTGAAGAAACCAGAAACATGCAGCCAAAGGCTGGTGGTCAAATGATATTTCTTCAGGAGCAGAAGACACAGTTGCTTTATAGTGACATTTATGAACTGTATGCAAAGAAACAAGCCCTGGAATCAGAACGGGACTTGTACCCTGATCTTGTGACTGTTCTGAGTGAGTTTTCGATACCTGCAAAAAGAACAAATGGGGGCATGTATTATGCTAAAAGGGTTGTTCCGATCTTATTTGGACTGACTCTTCTAATATTGATAATTTTGGCTAATAAAAAGAAGCTAACAGATATATTTAACAAATACTAAAAACAGTTATTTTTCCAAACTATATAGACAATTTAACTCGATGAAATATATCCATTCTTTTCATATGGAATAAATAAAAATAAAAAAGAAAAGACTGTAAAGTATGATATCCCTGCTAATCTACTTAACATGGATTCAAAAAGGAAGAAAATAAGGCAGGTTATTATAAATATTGTATATAAAATATTTTTCTTTTTCAGAGATATAAAGAATATCCAAGCCATTATACTCAAGAAAAGAATTAATCCAATAATCCCATTTTCTAATAATATCTCCAGATATTCATTATGCGCATTATAACTAAAGCTCAGCCTTTGTACATTTGCATTTTTATTATATTCTTTTAATAATTCTTCTTTTAAGTCTCCTGTTCCAACTCCTAATATGATATTTTTATCAATTACATGAATCGCTGATTTCCAAAGATTACCCCTTTCGTCTAGCATAAGAAACTCTTTCAAGGAAGAGCCTCTCAGTTTTTGTGAATAATAGTTGAATCTGGCATTGCCATTCAAAACTGAAAAAAAAACTACAAAAAGCATTAAGATACCAAAAAACGAAACAATGAAATTGATATTATTTTTGACTCTATTTATAAAATAAATTGGAACTGTCAGTACTATTGCCAGCAATGCTGCCCTTGAAGATAAAAGGTCAAGAGAGATGATCATAAGTATTACGGCAACACGCCATCCCCACCGCGAAATCCAATTAACTGATTTATTAAGAATTGCTTCAAAAGCAATGAAAATAGCCATAATTGTATACATTGCAAAATATGAAGGGTGAACTCCCATGGTAAATCCACCCGAAGAAAAGAAATAATTATTCCAATATCTGTTTTCAGGATAAGGTTTGAATATCCATGCTCCGTTGACATGCTGCAATGATTGCAAGAGAGCATGCATCAGACAGATTAGAATATACAAAACGACACCAAGGGCAAAAATCTGAAGTAGTTGTTTTCCATTTTTCTTTATCATTTCACCCGGGTTTTGCAAAAGAAAAGGAATAATTAAAAAAGGCAATCTCATAAAAATATTCTCAAATCCATTCTTTAAGTTGCTTGAATAAAGCAACCCTACCATCTGCCAAATATAAAAAGTGATAAATAGAGTTAGTAACACACTGTAATCCAAATCGTTTTTCAATAATTTAAGAATCCTTTTGTTCTTGCTGACAATCCAGACAATACACCAAATAACCATTACCGGGGGGAAATACCAGCTGTATAAGGATATAGTTATTACAGAAAGGACAGCACAACAGAATGGGAAAAAGCCTTTTTCCTCCAATTCCTTGTATTGTTTTGATGCAAAAGATATTGTCATTTCATATATACGTCTTATGTCTTTTACAGTCCATTAAAATATGTAGTAGTTTTGCTTTACTCTTAAAAGTTCACCTAAGAAATGAAAATTCGCCAAATTGTCTTAAATAAAATCGAAAAATAGTTTTTAATAGAATTGTCATAAATAAACTTCTGATTTAATTCAATCTTCTTAGGCATTATATCTTCAACATAGATTTTTTCAGGATTTATAGCCGCCGCAAGTATCTCATTTTCATTATAGAATTCAATTGAAGCATAATCCGTAATGCCCGGCTTTACTTTAAGAATTTTCATCTGTTCTGAAGAATAATATTTAACATATTCCAAAACTTCCGGTCGTGGCCCGACTAAACTCATATCACCAAGTATCACATTACAAAACTGGGGAATTTCATCCAACTTATATTTCCGCAGGAAGCATCCAAACCTGGTCACTCTGCTGTCATGATATCCAATAGTAATAAGTCCATTTAAATCAGAATCCTGATACATAGTTCTGAATTTGATAAGGCAAAAAAGCACTCCATTTCGCCCCACTCTATCTTGAGTATAAAAGGGTCTCCCTTTAGTTACAAAAAAGTTAACTAAAATTATTGCCAAAGAAACAGGTAATGTAAGAGTTACAGCAATTATTGAAAGAAATAAGTCAAAGAATCTAATCATTTTTTAATGATAGCTTCAACTGAACTTATAACAGCTGTAAGTACCTCCTCAATTTGATCATCTGTAATATCATAAAAAGTTGGCAAAGTTATTTCACATGCGTAAGCATTAAATGCAACAGGATAATTTAATGTATTATATCCAAGGTTTTTGTAGAAGGTCAGTTCCGATAATGGAATATAATGTACATTGACTGAAACACCCTTTTCAAGAATGCTTTGAATAATCTGATCGCGGATTTCTTCACTCACACCGTAAATACGTAACATATACAGATGATATGACGAAATTCTTTTATTCTTCTCATAGACAGGTATTTCAGCCCATTTATATTTCTTAAGTTTAGAACTATATTTATCAAATATCTCCTTAAATCTGACAAGTGTATCCTTCTCATACCTTTCAATTTCCACAAGACCAATAGAGGCCAAAACATCAGTCATGTTGGCTTTGTACCCGGCATCCAATACATCGTATCGCCACTTTCCACCAACTGTTTTTGTATATGCGTCTTTATTCTGGCCATGTAAGGAGAAAATACTAAAATAGTCGTATAATTCCTCATTGCTAAATGGTTTTGGCAAATTAAAAGCAATGGCACCACCCTCGCCGGTAGTAAGATTCTTTACAGCATGAAATGAAAAAACTGAAACATCTGTAAGGCTGCCCGCTTTTTTATTATAGTAGATAGCGCCCATTGAATGAGCAGAATCGGATAATATCAGTATCCGTCCAAGTTTTTCCTGAATTTCATTACCAGGAACAAACAAGTTGTTCACATCATCCCGTGTAACTAAATCGTTTATCCCGTTATAATCACAAGGCATTCCACCTAAATCAACCGGAATAATAACTTTTGTTCGGGAGGTTATCGCCTTTTCAATTTCTTTAATTGATATTGTAAAATCATCTGCATTAATATCAACAAAAACTGGTTTAGCCCCGGTATGTATAACAACATTGGCAGTAGCGCAATATGTATAAACTGGTAATATAACCTCGTCTCCCTCCTTAACACCGAACCATCTTAAAATTAATTCCAATCCGGATGTGGCAGAATTCACACATAATGTTTTTTTGCATCCGCAGAAATCAGTAATCTTCTTTTCAAATAATTTAGTCTTCGGGCCAGTTGTAATCCACCCTGAACGAAGAGTATCAACTACTTCATTAATTATTTTTTCGTCAATTCTTGGAGGCGAGAATGGTATCATATATAGTGAATTAGTTAAAATCTAATGGAAAAAACTTATGGCTGAATCAATGATTCTGGAAACACAGATTATAATCATAAGATATCATTGATATTATTTTTTAAAAAACTAAGTACATTTTCAATATTATTATTCAATGTTGGCAAATTTACCAGATGTTTTGACAAATACGATGCATTTGGCAAACTTTCAACTTCCAACCCCCATCTATTAAAATTCTCTTTAACAGGGTGAAGCGGTGAAATAAACCAATCGCCAAGTTTAATATGATTTTTTTCAGCCTTAAACATAAAGCTCTGCCTGTCTTCAACTAATAAAGGATATACAAGAAAAGAGTGGTTATCCCAAAAATCTTTAGATATATATTTTTTTTTATTTTCACTCAAAAAACCGGAATAAAGCTTTGAGTTTTCTCGTCTTTTAAGTAGATTACTGTTAAGTGATTTAATATTCTTAATGCCAATTCTTGACTGAATTACAGAAGCAGATTTAAAAAAGTTATCCGGAATTTCATTCCCCTTGATTTCTTCTCCCTGGGATGAACCAATAACTATATTGGCTTTGCTTAGAACTCTATAGAGATTACGAAGTGTCCAGAAGCTTTTATCATTGATTAATATTTTCTTAGCCCAAATTAAAATCCAGAGCATCAGTTCATCCACAACCCTGGGTTTAATCAGTTTTTTGTTAACTTCCTCTAATCCAATAATTAAATCAGGGTTCTGAACAACACAAAATCCTCCAATACCTGTTGAATAGGGTTTATTCCATTGTGTTGAAAAAATTGCTGCATCACAATAGCTTCCATTTGGTTTATTATTATATAATCCGCCAAAACCATGAGTACAATCTTCAATTGTTAAAATATTATGTTGTTTAGCATAATTTACAAGTTCTTCTACATCTGACGATAATCCGAATGTATTTTGAATAATCAGTACCTTTACTTTATCAGATATTTTTTCAATATAACTACCAAATTCAGGATTATAAGTATTAGCTGAGACATCTATATATACAGGTTTAGCCCCTAGATAAATAATCGCATTTGGCACAACAACACAAGTTAATCCTGATAATAATACTTCATCTCCATTTCCGATACCTGCAGCCTTAAGTAATGCGTACAGAGCGACCCTTCCCTTCCAATATAAATAAACATTATCTGGATTCACTGACAGAACTGATGAAATGGCTTGCTTATATTTCAGATGAATGTTGGACATAATATCTTCTAATTCTCTCCATTTCCAGTATTGCTGATAACCTGGGTTCTAATTTATTCACTATTTCCCGAAAAGGGTATAAGCTCTTTACAATACAATTATAGAGTGGTTTATAATAAACTCTTAGTGATAATCCTGCTTCAATAAAATTAAATTTCTTTATAAGAAAATTCTGAATATTTGTATCGTGTAATAGTGATCTATATCCATCATTGACATAATCAAACTTCATTTCCTCCAGGTAATGTTCATTCATTTTATAAATAAGTGCATAAGAAGGGTAGTAGTTTAAAAATGAAGGGTCTATCTTTAAAGAGCTGTATAATGCTTCTGTTGTATCAAATGCATAGATAGAGCTGAAACCTATTAGTTTATTCTGATAAAAAACTCCCCAATAATTAACAATATCATCAAAATCCACACTTGATAATATATTATTGACAAAGAGATTTTTATTTGTGGCATTTATCTTATAATTCTTATACCTGCTTAGTGCACTTAAATAAATTTCATATCCAAATCTGGCAACAGACTTTGCATCAATTTGTTGAACATGGCAATTTGAAAGTCCTTTATTTAATTCATTTCTTAATTTAGACTTAACCTGATCAATATTTGTGAATTTCTTGCATATTATTGCATACCATTCCGGAACTTCACTAAATAAAAAAACTCCATCTGTATATCTTAAAAGTTTTCCATTCAACCGGTTTAAGATTCCTTTAGCCTGAACATCTGTGATTTTTACTCCTTCATTGGCTGGAGAGAAAGGCACTATTATTCCATTATAATTATAGTAAAGTGTGCTATCAACAATTTCAATTATTGCTCCCCTTCTGCTGAATAACTCACTATACCGATTTAAAAGATGCTCTTTCAAAATTTAGTCATTACTAATATGATAACTGTCTTTCTTAATGCTTATCTATTCTAAACAAACCAACAAGTGAACCAAAACCATAAGAAAAATGTAAAACAATAAACCCCCAGAATACATAAAAGACTCCTGTGCATTTATCCTTAAGACCCATCGAAACATATATTATAAAACTTAAATATGCAAGGAGTGAAACAATAGATATAGAAACAAAATACTTGGTAAGAAATAAGCTTAAAATTAATGGAAAAAATAATGACGATACAAATATTAAAGGTACAAAATGCCTTATACTTAATGAATTGAATCGTCTGGTAATATAGAATGTAAGTATATTCCAGACTCCATTTTTATATGCATTTTGTGCAAATTTGCTATAGGTTTCACGAGCATAATAAGTACATCGGATATATGAGACTAAAACAATTTTTTTACCTTTCCTGAGTAGCCTCTTAGAAAATTCAATATCATGATTTCTTACCAATTTCTCATTGTAATAACCTAATTCTTCGAATAGAGATTTTTTATAGATTCCAAACGGAACAGTGTCGACATAAAGAATTTCATTTTTTTTAATCCTAAAATGAGAATTGCCTACGCCATAAGCAGAACTAAGCACTTTTATTATTGCCTCGGATGTTGGGGTTGACTTTATTACCTCCGTGTCTATTCCTCCTCCTATCCCATCACAATTCATTTCTAATAGTTTATCAATAAGAATTGAAATATAATCAGAAGGAAATTTTGAGTGGGCACTTGCTATAAGTACATATTTTCCCGTTGCATTCTTAATTCCAATATTTAAAGAAACCGGAGTAATTCTCTCAGGATTAGAAAGTACTTTAATATTAGAAAACTTTTTTTGGATCTTATTAATTATAGAGATGGTATTATCAGTGCATCCCCCATCAATAATTAGAATCTCTAATAATTCTGATGGGTAGTCCTGTTGCAGGAATGACTGTATGCAGTTTTCAATGTATTTTTCTTCATTGAAACATGGAATAACTATAGATATCGACCTATTCATTTGAATCGATTAAAAAATGCATCTACATTTTGATAGCTATACTTCTGCTTTTTACAATAATTCACTAATCCCAATGTTGAGGATGCAGAAGTATTACCACTTTTTTACCCGGCTCAATTGTATCCCAATTAACCATCCCCATATTCCATCGCTTTCCATTAACACTGCCTCCATCAGTGAAATAGTAATCCCACTTCAAATTGTAACCTTCATAATCCAGAGCATAATTTGACATTATATCTTTCTCAAGCGGAATCAAATTATTTTTTTTAAAAACAGTATTGTATTCATAAAATTCCGGATCTTCTTCAGCTCCTTCCCAAAAGTAGGAATTCAGATAATGATAGATGTAACAATATGGAGATCCATGGGCAACACTACCAGTCATATATATCCCATTATTACGCCAAAACTCAAGTTCATCTTTTAAGAATTTTCTGGAGTCTATATTATAAACTACCTGAAGAGTGACAAGATCATTGTGAAAACCAATCTCCTGGTGAAACGTATTTTGTAAATAGATCAAATAATAAATTAGGTTGTCATTCCTTTTAAAATATTTTTCTTTTGTTTTGCCATAATAAGATGCAGTATGTAAAATAAAATATGTAGCTGTGATTCCATATTTTGACTCACGATACGCCATTTTTATTGCCGAATTAATATTATCATCAACATCGTGCCTTATTGAAAGTACTACCTTATCAGTTGAATTGGTTGAGTCGAAATCTTTTTGTGGTACTATTAAAAACCTGTTTGACTCAACTAAATACTTTATAAATTGCTCATAGGTATTATAATTAAAAATCTCATCATGAACAAGTACGCCATTATCTATAATGATATCATCTGATACTTTGATAGTCCTAACACTATCATAAGTAATTAAATAACTGTCCTTTGTGCAACTGATAAATAAATAGATTGAAATAAATAAAATATAGAGTTTACATTTCACTGGAATATTTTATTTTAGATTCAATTTTCAATAAATAAAATTCCTGACGATATTCAAAGTCTCGTCAGTACTTAATCCATCAGATACAACTATCTCAATCTTATCCTTTGGAAAGTCATTTTCAAGAATGCTGTTAAGACATGCTGAAATAAACGACTCTTCATTTCGGCAAGGAATTATTAACGAAACAAGTGGGTATGTCATTCTATTTAAAAAAAGTAGAATATAAAGTCAATAACTTTTTCTTTTCAGAATTCCAATTATATTTATTGCGAACTGCTTCAGCCCCGTTATTGCCCATAATCGCAGCTTTTTCTTTATTAAGCAGTAAGAATTCAATAGCTTCTGAAATATCTTCAGGGCTATCAGGATTGACGCATATACCACAATTATTGCCCTCAACAATCTCTTTCCATAAGGGAAAATCAGAAGCGATTAAGGGCAATGATGCAGCCATATATTCAAACATCTTATTTGGTTGTGCTTCAATATGATTAGGGACAGGTAAAAATGTGACTATTCCAATTTCAGATTTTCTAAGAATATCAATCACCTTATCTGAGCTTACATTTCCAAAATAATCCACTTTTCCCCAGCTTTTATCCTTCATTAATTCTTCTTTAATTTCATCTGATTCAAAATCTCCTGCCAGGTTTAAAGTTGTTTCAATATTTTTCAACGAAGATAAAATTTCTTTTATTCCCCTGATACGGTTTATTACGCCGACGTAACAAAGTCCCTGCCGGTCATTATATTGAACCGGAGTTACGTCTAATAAAAATGGATAGTTATTTATGATAATGCTATGTTTGTTTAGCTTACAAAACCTTTTATTGATAGTGGGAGTAACAGTTATTACTGCGTCTAATTGTGAAGAAACATGGTTTTCAATTATTCTTATTGTTTTTGCCAGCAATTTTCTGAATAGAAAATGGATATAATCCTTACTGAGAATTTGTTTAGGCAAATCTTCGTGCACATCATAAATGATTTTTCTGCCATTTTTTGCAAGTTTCCAGGCGTGAAAAAGAAATTCCGGGTCATGAAAATGGTAAACCTTACAATCTAATTCTAAAGCTTTCCTATAAGCCATTCGACTGGTAAAAATCATCCTTCTGATTCTGGAAGAGTGCCTTAGCCCAATATCATAAATTTTTATATTATTTAATATTGCATCCCCTTTCCCATCTGCAACAATTAAGCTTACGTTATATGCTTCACTGAGACTCTGACAAATTTTCCTGAATATCCTGACATCGTTCCTGGGATGTACTGTAGTGATCTGACAAACGTTCTGTAATGTCATAAAATTCAGATTTCTATTCCTGCTACTTTTATTTTCGGAGAATGATCAATTTTATTTTTAATCATCTCCAGGTCCCGAATAAATATTGCATTGCCAGTAAAAGAATCAGCAGCATCATCCTCTTTCAATTTTCTGGTAAAAGGATCATAAACATAAGAGCCAAAGCCATAAGATTTCATTAGTGTAAAAATTTCACGCTCATCGTATCCAAATCTTGAGCCGTGTCCTTTTAGTCTAATTATGAGTGAATTAACTGATTTGTTATGCAATATTTTCAAAGCACCATTTAAAACAGGAGTTTCATAACCTTCAACATCAATTTTAAGCATTGTCGGTGATTCATCAGAGAGGATAGCATCTAGAGAAGAAACTTTTACTGATTGAACATTTAAATTCTCTGATATTTCTCTTATTACAAGGTTTGTTGCATTCCTGTTAGTTGTGAAATATAGCGATTCATCCTTATCGGAAATGCCAATATTTAATGCCTTAACACGATCATTCAAGTTATTTATTCGAATATTTTCAACGAGTCGGTCATATGTATCAGGGATCGGTTCAAAACAATAACCTTTTGCACCTTTAACTGCGCATGCCAGAATTGTAAAACAGCCTATATTTGAACCAACATCAATGAATAAATCTTCAGGAGTCAGGACATGAAGAACAAAAGCCATTTCCGAAAAAGTATATAATCCGCAATAAATCTGTCCGGTAACACTAGTTTCGCCTTTCCTTGCAATAATTTTTGAACCATTTATCCAGTTAAAGATAACTTCCTCTGGAACTAATCTTGACCCAATCTGCCACTTAAAAAAATTAAGAATAGCCTTAGTCTTCCGTTTTCTGTTCAGAGGATGTTTTGAAATAAAAAGAAGAGTTTTTAATAAGCCCACAACGAAATTTCCGGATTAATACTTCAGTTTCAATTAATTATAAATCATTAGTCATTGAACCCAAATAATCAATAATTTTAGAATAATATTTCTGGTAAGGATACCATTCAGAGACGTTAAAAGAATTTGTATGCCATAGCAAGACGAATTTTCCTTTATACTTTTTCACTACATCAATAAGGAAGCATATTTTTTTAAAATAATCCTCAGTATTTTCAGAAACAGTTATGGCCGCTCCATCCATAACTGTTATAGGTAATTCAACGAGATCCAATTGCTTTCTTTCAAGAAAGTCGTAAACATGATATGGAAATGAAGTTCCGCAGCGGAAACCGATATTATGAACAAATCCTAATGTGCTGTCTAACTCTATTTTGACTTTATCCATAATTGTCCAGCTTGTTGGTGGGGAGAAGCGTAAATAGTGCTGTCTGCTTTCATTTATATCACCAGCAATAGATCTTAATCTTGAAAGTTCTTTGTTAAAAAGATCAATATTATTAAAACTATTATAGCTTCCATGAATCCCTAGAAAATGCCCCCGGGACTTTATTAGCTCAATTACTGAATTTAAATATTCGCTCCTTATATCGTATCTGAAATCGAAGTTTGCCAATGATGAACCAGAGCTATCTGATCTGGATTGTGAAATGAAGTAGAAATGTGATTTTACCCTTATCCTTTCAGACTGATCCATCAGATAATCGAAAGTATCGAAGCTATCCTTCTTCTTTCGGTTTTTTATGTCACGATAGTTTTTAATTGAATCCGGAATAAGAGAAGGTTGCTTGCGGAGAAATATATCTCCTCCAATTATTCGGAGGAGCTTCAGAAAGTTTTTGAATCTGATAACCTGATCTACATCATGTGATAAAACAGCTTCAAAATTATTTATTTTACGTTCGCCTTCATAACCTAAAAATATTAGCATTTTCCAAAGCATCTCAATATATTCATCTACAACTGGCCTCTGATTAATCCCATACTTAATTGCTAATGCATATTTCTCAGGGAATCTACCGTACTTATCTTTATCTTTTATTACATACTCTTCCCATCTGGTAAGCATAAAAAATATACTACTGAAAATATCAATTTTACTTTGAATGTTCTTTCTTATTCCATTATCAACCACCACTTCAGGCAGACCAAAAATCACAGGAATATTTTTTTCAACTGTGAAAGGGTTATTAGAGTATGAAATATTATTCGGGATGTGCTCCCTTTTTAGATAATCTAATCCGTCTGGAAAAGCAGAAAAGAAGTGATCTTCTATTACTAATGAATTTTTGTTTGGTAATACTATTTCATATTGTTGAATTGTATTAATATTAATACTAAATTCCAGGCCCAGGAATCCTTTAAAAACAGTATCCAGCAGATAAATTCTTTCACTTTTAAACCCTTTAGGGATTGTTATATTCAAACAAGAATTTACCATTAGTCTTTAATATGAGTAGAATTGAAAACTTTTCATACTCTCAAATTTCAGGATTTTGAAATTGACTATTCAAAATGCATGTTTTACTCCCTTGCTAAAAGAATAAGACAAATAAAATTCGATACAATACTTAATGCTATAAACTATTGTATATAATAAGATAGCTGCCTTTGGCTGATTGAATATTTTATACCCGGCAACAAATGAAAGACACACAAAAGAAAAAAGTATTATTTGTATAATTAAGTCTACTTTTTGTTTTTCGGCGATGAAGAACATGTTTGACAGTGGACTGACAATGAATTTAATAAAAAACATAACTGTCATTATTTGAGTGTATTCGCCGGCAATTCTCCATTCTGCTCCAAAAATAAATGAGAAAAGGAAAGGTGCCAGAAAAAATAGTAAGGCAAACGGGATAATGGCAATTTTAAATAGCAGTCTGAATAGTTTCAAAAAAATGTCAACGCAATTTCCATTTTCAAGGTATTCGACATTTGCCTGTTGTCTGAATACATTGCCTATTGATACGGCAACAAGAATTTCAGGGGCAGCAATTAATCGCTGAGAAAGAGAGAAAAATCCTGTTATGGCTGTTCCAAAAAATGAAGTCAGAAATATAACGGGAACCTGACCCGAACCCTTCTCCAGCAATCCAGACAATAAGTTAAATTTTGGAAACTTATCATACCTTTTTGCCTGCGTAAGAATGTTTTTCTTTGAGATCGATGAGATTATCTTTCTATCGTATTTCAACGATCGAAAAAGGAGGTATAATCCAGAAAGTGCCTGTCCTATCGTATCAGCAATTATTAATCCTCCTGTTTTAAGCACAGTTAGTCCAAAGCCTATACTGAAAAAGCTTGAAAAAACTGATCTCGTTATTTTTCCTCCTGAAATACTTTTATAATGCTCTTTCCGGTTAAGCCAGAAACTAAAAATTGACGAGAATCCCAATCCCAAGATAGTTACAGGCAAAAGAAAAAGATAATTATTAATGCCAGGATTGGAAAACTGAACTGGAACAAAAAACCTTATAGTAAGAACAACAATTAAACAAAGAATGCTAACAAGAAAAGTTATTGCAACTGACAGAGCAACAACATTGGCAGCATCTTCGTCCTTCTCCGGAAGGATTATTGCCATTTCATAACGGCCTGCCACAAATACTGAAATAATTTGAGCTATTCCAAAATAAAGAGCAAATAATCCAAAATCTTCAGGTGTAAATAGACGCGTTAATACTGGGGAAATGGCAAGAGGAATTGCCTGGGAAACAACGGTCCCCACAAATAATATAATAACATTCCTCGAAAACTTATCCTTGGTGTTAAAAAGCATTTAAATATTTAATAATCATCTTTAGAAATCAAATCTCGCTCGAAATTGACTTAAACTTCTTGATAAACTTTTAATTCAGATTACACCGAATTAAATGGGATCTTTTTATCAATAACTTTTACCAGAATAGCGTTAATAATTAAACATAAAGGAAATGAAATAAGATACGATAAAACCCCTTTTTCAGAAAGGAATACCAGGATAACAAAAAAAATGTTAATTAATATTGAAAATATAACCGCCTTTTTATGACTGAAACCATATTGTACAATTCTCTGGTAATAATGTTTTCGATGTGCCTGACTAAGTTTTTCATTATTTCTCCAACGTTTAAACAGTGTTAACGAAGCATCAATCCAGAAAAGTGAGGTAAGTATTAACCAACCCAAAAAATTAAATTTGAATTGATTATTAAAATATATTGCCAGAATCAACAGGATATAGCCAAGCTGAGTGCTTCCAATATCACCCATAAATATTTTTGCTTTCGGCCAGTTCCAGACCAGAAAGCCAGAAACTGAAAAAATTAAAATCAGTAAAACCGGATTATAAAGGATCAGAAACATACCAAGCGCCACAAGTATTGTTTCAGCGGATGCATAAGCATCAATTCCATCCAGAAAGTTGAACAGATTTATAAACCAAATGCTACCTAAAACAGCCAAAAAGGTTAAGATAAACGGATAATTCAATATAGCATCGGACAAGTAAATTACTTTAAATCCTCCAATAAAAAACAAGCCTGACATTACTGTAACTACCTGAAAAAAAATCCTTATCCCCGGCTTGATATCAAATAAGTCATCAAGGAAACTGATAGTTGCAAGAAAAACTCCGGATAATAAAGCAAAAAAAAGATCTGATTCAATCAGACCCATATACCTGAGCGCTGCCAGACCAATGTACCACGAGATTACGATAGCAAGTCCACCTCCTCTGGGAGTTGGGTGAGTATGTGAACTTCGAATATTAGGAATATCCATTATATTCTTCCTGACGGCAATTTTTAAAATTAAAAAAGTGCTGGCAAATGAAGTTATTAGGATTAAGAATAACAGTAAAGTCAATTTATTAAATTTCAGCTGTTTATTTTGATTTGTTTTTCCGTTTCCTCTTTCTCTTCTTTTTCGACTAAATATTTTGTAAGAAATGGTATTATGCTGAAGATAGCATATATTGGAATCGAAAAATGGGTATTACCGCTAAAAAAACTAAAATAGAATATAACAAGGAAGCATATAAAATAAAAAGCATGATATTTGTAAAATTTAATGTAATAGTAGAAGACAAGGAACATGTACCATATATATGCCATGCCGCCAATAATACCTGAATATAAAAAAGCAGAAATGAAGGGATTATGGGGATATTCATATTCACCGACGCCGAACTTAGTGCCAAACATTTTCATATAATCAAAACCGCCACCATAAATTTTCTGTGCAAAACTCAGACTATCAGAAAACACCGTCCAGGAATATATCCAGAGATTTGTCCTATCACTAAATAGTTTATTATTTTTTAATAACACTGCATTATCTGAAGTATCACTATTATTACTGAGTCCATTGTTTATTAATGAGTCATTTTTTATCTGATCTACGAAGAAGGGAAGGGAATCGTTCCGATCTAAATCAATTAAGGCTATATCAGCTATATCTACTGTAGAATAATCCTGAAGAGAATTTAAGAAGGCTGGTAAATCTTTCTGAGTTGATCTGAATCTATATGAACATTTGGCTTCTTTCCAGCCAGAATACTTAATTTTAGTTGTAAGTGGAAGTGCTGCTACTTCCCAATAGCCATTACCTTCATTTACCCACCACCCAATATTAAAAGGCAATTCGTTTCCTTTAACAACTTTGTAATAAAAACTGAACTCATATTTATGACCTGAATAATATATTATAGGACGCCCCATGTATCTCAATGACCAATCTCCCCCATTTCCATCTGTACGAGAAACTTCAACTCCATGACCAAAAGGGGTTTCAATTAATCTAAGATTTGTTGAATCGGCATATTTGCTCCAAAATAAATTACCTGCAGTGAATTTCCCGTTATAGATCAAACTGTTTGCATTCGTTTTAACAAAATTTTTAAAATCAAAATCTTGCAAAAGATCCTTTACAACTTGATTATTAGAGGATATTTGATCAGTATATTTAGCCAGATTTTCATTATAGTTTTCATCTATCAATTTTATATCCGCAAAATCAATTATTGTTGAATCTAATTGGGAATTCATAAAAAAATGCGCATTAGTCCGACTCTTTAGAGGTATATAAATACACTGGCCTTTTTCCCAGCCATCTCCCAAATCCGAACGCATTATTCTTAGGTTTTCAGAATCATCTAAAGTAAGATATTCTGAATCAGTAGTAAATCCAATCCTGAAAGGTAACTCCTCTCCTTTTTGAACTTTAAACTTAAATTCCAAAGAATAAATATGATTAGAATAAAATATAATGTTTCTGCCATAATACTGGAGAGGCCATCCCTTTTGATCCCCAAAATCCCGCTTGACTCTAACTCCATTGCCATAAGGGGTCTTTATTATTTTGAGAGTGGTAGCTTTAGCATTCGGGTGCCAAAAAAGCAGTCCCCAATTGAAATTGCCATTATACATTAGATTAGATTCAGTTGAGATATCTTTTAATTTATCGTAATCAACTGCCTTTAAATTATTATTTTCTTGCCCCCACAACCTAATATAGACATCATCCCATGAGTCATTGTTACTAATAATGGTTAAATATCTGGAAACCAATGATGTAAGTATTTCCTGAAAATGGACTATCTTACTTTGATCAAATTCTAACGACTTACGTTCGTAATCTCTAAACATTGACAATTTTAAATAGATTATTACAGCTAAAACTGTCGTGATTGCTGAGACTATAAACAATAATTTAAGTTTGAGTCTTTTTTTTTCAAACTTAAAATTAAAACCGAAAATGAAAAGCAATAGTAAAAAAAATATAAGCAGGAGTAACCCTCTGCGAGATCCTGAAAATAAAATATTTAAACTTAGAAGTGTTAGAAAAATAATAAAAGTACTTTTTCGAAACTTAGCCCTACTAAAACATAGAATTAACAAACCAACCAAACTAAAAAGACTAAAGAAATTATAATCAGTCACTAAGGAAGTTCCCAGAGATTTCATAAATATAATGTTAAAGCCGAGAAGTTGTAAGCAGAACTTGGCTAATCCTATTAGACTAATAATTATCGAAATCTTCAGAATTTGGTTTATAAATATATCTGTGAACCTGGTAAAATCTTGACGGGTTCTGATTAGAAAGAAAAGTGCACAAAAAAGGAATATGATTAAAAGTACATATAACAATTCCTTTAAATAGGTAAAAGAATATGTTTTAGAAATTATGAAACCAATAAACACAAAGGCTGGGATACTAACAATTATAAAAACAATCTTAAAAGTTAATGATCTAAATTCAGATATATCTGTCTTAAAAACATGAAAAAATGTGAAGAATATGAATGGTACAAGAATTATAAAAAAGACAAAATTTATGTATGGGATTACCATTCTCAAAATGCATAAGAGTATAATTAATGATAAAAATAACAATGGATCAATTTGTAAAAATTTCTTAAACATTTACTATTTCGACTATATAATTAATATTCTGAGAATTTGCTTTAACTTTATAACTTTCAATCACAAGAATTCAAATTAAAAGTTTTAAAACCTATATTAATACCTTATGCCTTTTATTGGACATGCTACTAAGATTATTACCAAATTTCAATAATGACTAATTCGTTCAAAAACACACACGAAACAAGTCATTTTTATAGGTCAAAAACATCTTCAATCCATCCTCCTATTGAATACTTTCTATAAGTAACCTCTGAAATCCTATCGTAATTGTTTTTAAAAAAGGAAGTAGAAATAGAAGGTCTTAAACGATCCAGAATCATGATATTTTGAGATGAATAAAGATCATATTTTTTGATAGAACTATTAGTAGTTATAAGTTTGCGTCCAGCACCTAACGCTTCTAAAGTTCTGATTGTTAATCCAGTCTGTTTAGGATGTTGAATATCCAGAATCGTACTTGACACAAGAATCAATTTAATAATCTTGCTTTTATGAATAGGCCTAAATCGTACATCCTTCAGGGGAATGGTTCTGAATTTTCTATCAAATATTTTTCGAACGATGAAGATTAATGGACTCTGAATATACAAATAATAACAATAATTAAGGTTATTTTTTATTGCTTGTTTTTTGACCTCTTCTAGGAATTGCCAACGATCACTATGTACAGTCCCTACAAATAATAAATCATATTTAAAATTTGATGTAGCAGAATCTTTGCAGTTAACAAAATCATCAAGATAAAATAATGGTCTGAAAATTAAAGAATCTACTGCGATAGAATCATCATAATCAAAAGTCAATTTTCTGTCAAATAGATTTAAAGAGTTTCTTATATCCTTGTAATTATGAATGGAATCCCATAAATACAAAATGAGCTTGGCTGCAGGAAATGCTACTTTTAGGTTTCTAACTATATGAGGAGTAAATACTTCCCCCTTTATAATAAATATATAGTCATAATTACTATCTTTATTTGACAAAATAATTCTTTCAAAATATTTATTAGCATATTTTTGAATAAATCTCTTGTCCAATCGAATAATGACCTTAATTAAGAAATTTTTTGAAGGCCTTTCGTCATACAAATCAACATTTGCGCCATACTCTAAAAGTTTATTTTTTACTTCTATATCATATCCAAAAAAATTTGGTGCGAACAGAAGTATTGATTTGCCTGAAAGGTCAATCATTTGAAGAGTCCCTTTTGTTTCATTTCCTCAATTGAGGAATCATAATTATCCACTCTAACTTCTTGTTTGTTAACCCACTTCACAAATTCTTCGATACCAGTGGAAAATTCAACTCTTGGACTGAATTTTAAAACATTTTGAATTTTTGAGATATCTGCATAATTACTCCGAATATCTCCCAATCTATAATTTCCTGTTATTTTAATAGATACGGGGTACTTAAATCTTTCTTTTAAAGTTTCAGCGACAGTTAAAACATTTGTACTTACGCCAGTACCTACATTAATACGTTGATAATCTGCTTCTTGCATGTCAAGGCCAAGTTTTGTAGCTTCAACTACGTCATCAATATATACAAAGTCACGACTTTCATTACCATCTTCAAAAATCTGGATATCATTACCATTCTTTATCCTTGTAGAAAATATTGATAATATTCCTGTGTATGGATTTGAAAGTGACTGACCAGGACCATAAACGTTCTGATATCGAAATGCCACTACCGGTACTTTTAACGACTTGCCCGCGATAAGGCTTAATTCCTCTTGAGCATACTTTGTAAATCCATAAATTGAAGTAGGGTGAATTAATGAATCCTCAGTAGTCGACATTAATTCAACATTCTCACCACAAATGGGACATTTAACATTAAAATCACCATTTCTCATATCAGATTCAATCCGTGATTCAGGATATACGATGCCATCAATTTTACAATTATATCGCCCTTCTCCATAAATTGCTCGAGATGAGGCAATAACCACCTTCTTAATTGAGTTGTTCTTACTACCAATTATATCCCAAAGCAAAGCTGTTCCTGAAATATTAGATTTTGTATACTGCTCAATTGAGTACATTGACTGCCCAGTACCTGTTTCAGCAGCAAGATGCACAATGGCATCCTGTCCCTGAATAGATTTTTCCCAATTTTCCCTTATTGTAACATCACCACGTATGAAGTTTACTTTATCCTTAATATTTATAAATAGTGGAGATTTATCAGGGTCAAAGCCGTGAATTTGATTTGAAAGATTATCTAAAACTGTAACATTAAATCCCTCATTAATAAGTTTAAGTGATAAATTGCTTCCAATAAAGCCAGCTCCGCCAGTAATCAATACATTTCTAATTTTCATTTGCACGGTTATTTATTTTCTCCCACCTTGACGTTTCCAAATTGAATTTTTTTATTTCCATTGCCGGATTTCCAACAGCAATTACATTTGATGAAATACTTTTTGTTACTACACTATTTGCACCAATAATTGATCCAGTTCCTATTTTTACTCCAGGCAGTACCGTAACTGACTCTCCTATCCATACATTATTTTCAATAATTACTGTTTTACTAAAAAGAGGTCTATCTTTAGGGATACTTAATGGGTTACTGTCATTTTCATCACCTGAATAACTTCCATGAGATGAATCAGATATATAAACCTTACTTGCTATAAGAACGTTATTCCCAATTAGTACTTTATTTATACCCGTTATATGTACATAATCATTAATCTGAACATTTTCTCCAATTATTATTGACTTTGACTTATTATCTTGGGGATAAGCTTCCAATCTACAACCAACTCCGGTGGTAAATCCTTTTCCGAACTTTATGTACTTAAGCCCCCTGATATCAAAAGGAAACCTTATAATTTTAGCATCATGGTAATAAATACGCGTCCGTATTGTATTTATAATTAGCCTAAACAATCCACTAAAAGTATAAAGTCTTAAGTATTTTTTCATTTTTTTGTATTGAATAGAATCTGATAAAAATCCTTAACTTCTTCAAAAGATTTAGTCCATGAAAATTTTGAGGATTGAATAAATCCCTTTTCAATTTTTTCAAACCTAATATTTTGATCTGAATATTCAAGTATTGCAGCAGCAAATGAATCAGGATCAAGGTTGCTCACTTGAATAGTCGCATCTCCTGCTACCTCAGGTATTGAAGACCTATCAGTAGTTACTACCGGACAGCCTGCTCTCATAGCTTCCAAAACTGGTATCCCAAATCCCTCATAACTTGAAGGATATATCAGGCAAAAAGCATAATTGTAAAATATGTTCAGTTCATCATTACTGATTCCTGAATAACATATATACCTATCTTGTAATATTAATGTGAGGCTTTTTGATTCAACATTTGTAAGTTTTTCGCCAATAACTATAAATTTGAAATCTGACCCGAGCCTGCTAATAGCTTCTGCAGCTATAAAGAAGTTTTTATAACTTGTCCTATGCCCAACATATAAGATATATTTTTGATCCAGAATATTTTTATATTTAAAATCCGCTGAGACTAACGAGTTATCTATTTTAAAATAATCACTACTAACTCCGTTATAAATTACTTTTATTTTGCTTTGATCAATAGCGGGATATAACTTCAACAGATCTTTTTTTGTATTGTTGGAAATGCATATTATTCCATCGGAATTTAGAATTGCTTTTCTTTTTCGTATCATGTGTATATATCTTCTAATCCCTGTTAAGAAGAACTCTGAAGTAAAATCATGAATAGTAACAACGTTAATTGCATCCTTTGACTTTGAAATTCTATAATAGCTGGAATGGAAAATAAACTTTCCTGTAACAGGGATAGTAAAATTAGCTATTCTCAGATATAGTAATGGTAATTTTTCAAAGAATGTGACCTGAAGTGCAAGATTCTGCCTAAAATTATTTTCCAATTTCTTTCTTGGCTCAGAGAAATATACCTCGATGGAATTATCTTCTATGGCCTGTTTGATTAATTCAATCCAATATATTGTACCTCCTCCTGATCGTTGTAAATAAAAAATAATATTATCAAAAACTACCTTCATCCGATTGATTTTATATGCTTATCTGGATATTATATTGCATTAAAAAAACCGATGTCAATATCGCATCTTTATTTCTTTTATCTTATTTAAATATCCTTTCCCGAATAATGTATCTGGTTCTAAATAATTTCCTTCGCCCCATTCATTCCAGGATTTAATAAATACTACTTGCATATCATCCGGTTTATTTTTTACAGTTTCAAATACACTGATTATATGTTTTCCAAATAATTCAGGAGATGACCTATGAAGAACCAGTCCCTTATTCCCACTTCTTGGAGTATGATCCCAATTAGGGATTAATGATGGAAATACATTATTAGTTCTATCGATACTTTTGCTGAAAATATTAATTGAAGTTTCATAATCAATTTTAAGTGGTTTATTAAATAATCTGTGCTCAACAACTCTAAATATATTTCTGGTTAAAAAACCTTTTTCCCTCAAACAATCCCCAATACGAACTATATTTATAGCATCAAATCCTAAATCCAGAATTTTCATCATCCCATTTGATACATTACTATGTCCAACAAAAAAAATCCCTGATGAAATACCTTCTTTTATAGCCAGATCGTTCCAGATTTCAATGAACTTCTTAGATTCTGGTAACATAAATGGCTTATAAATCACGAACACAGGTCTGTCTTTAATCCTTACGTATCGTTTATCCCTGAAAGATGGCAATACAGAGTAAAAGTGATCGATAATATCCTTTTCTCCTGGATAAAATTGCTCAATAAGAGTTCTGTCATTTTTATTACTTTCCTTGCTCCAAACTTTTGCTTTCCATGTTTCATTTGCCCATCCTAAACAAAAAGGGAAATCAGGCTTTCTGGAAGCCATGACTGCCTTAAATGGTTTCTCTAAAAGTTGTTCCCCGTTGCCAAACCAATAGTGCCAATAACAGAATGCATCAATACCAGCATCTTTTGCCATTTGTGCCTGTTTAGCGCGAACTTCATCTTCCATAATATTATAATATCCTAAATCGGCAGGAACAATTGGTTGATAATGTCCCTTAAATAAGGGCTTTGCATTCTTCACGTTTGTCCATTCAGTAAATCCATCTCCCCACCATTCATCATTTTCTGGAATAGTATGATATTGAGGCAAATAGTAAGCTATTAATTTCATTATACTTTGACCCTACTTTTAAAAATTTGTAAAAGATTCAATACCGACTTCATAAGTTTTGAAATCGCCATGGTTGCAAAAACAGCGTATCCAAGATGATTGATAATCAGTTTTATCTGATCGTTTTTAAAATTTATATCACGACTTAATGATGTTAGTCCAGCCATATCATAAATTGCAATATTTTGATTAAGATAAATGAATTTGTTTTTTCTAAAAATCTTCATATTATATTCCCAATCAGAATAAAGTCGATATTTTAAATTAAATTCATTTTTTGTGTATATTTTTCTTGGATAAAATATTGTCTGATGACAAATATTTGTTTTGGCTAATTTAAGTTTAGAAATCGCCTCACCCTTATATACTGAGATAATTCCTTCTTTGTTTATTGATAAAGCATTTCCGTAATATACAGAACTATTATCTGCAAAATATTGAATCGCATCTGCCACAGTTTGGCTTGAGCAAAATATATCTCCGGCATTCATAAAAAGAAGAAAATCTCCACTCGCAAGTTTCAGCGATTTATTCATTGCGTCATAAATTCCCTTATCGGCTTCGATAAGTATTTTAGTAATCTGTGAAGAATATTTGTTTATAATATCAACGGTTCCGTCAGACGATCCTCCATCAATAACGAGATATTCTATATTTTTGTAGGTCTGTTTAATAATAGACTCTATCGTTTTACTGATAAGATCTTTTGAGTTTAACACTACTGTGACAATGGAAATACAGAATCCTTTATCTCTAAGAGTCATAAGGTAAAACAGCTTTAGCTAATACTTTGTTATACATTAATTGAATAACTAAAATTACAATTACCATAAATGCTACATTTAGAATAGTATCAAAAAGATAACCCATACCAAGACATGGATCGACTATAAAAGTTATAAATTGAATTACAATATAAAGACTTAAAATTGAAGAAATGATACCATTAGGCATCAAAGAAGGTAAATTGAATATTATCATGGAAATCATAAATCCCAGTATAAAAGAGAAGATCAAACCTCCCCAGCCAAAATAAATAAACCCAAGTAAGGCTGGAAGGCTTAATGGGCCCGTTGACACTCCTGCACTTGCCGGATAAACTAATCCTGTCAATTGATATCCTATCGGAAGCATTACATTGTCTCCGCTCATCAACCTTGTAGGACCTATTAATCCATAAAAAAGGTGTTTATACCATTCTCCAATGTCAATATGCATCCAGGTATCCTTAGGTAATGCCATGAAATAGGCATCTCCTGAAGAAATTATCCTTTCCATAAACGGACGGAAACTTCCGATAAGGTTGTTCGATCCAGACTGAATCGCAAATGTAACTATTGTTACAAAAATACCAAGAATAAATATTTTATAATACTTTGTAATCCGAATGATATCTCTTTGAAAAAAAAAACAATAACCCCAGTAGACGTACAAGAAAATGAAAAAGCTAGATCTGCTTCCCGAGAGAATCCCTGTTATTATAAAAATAAGAAATATAAAGAATACTAATAATCTTTTAACGTTTAACTTACTACCACTTTCCCACAAATAAAATGAATAAAAGATACAGTATATCTTTAAAAATGGAATCATTCTTCCAAGTACGCCTAAACCAGAGCCTACATAAGTATCTAGTCTGCTTCCCATAAAGATCGGTATACCTAAAAGAATATATGTAGCACTCGTAAAAATAATAAACAATACAATAAAGATCAAATACAGGATAAACGAAATATTTCTTTCATTAGAAAGGACTTTACTGGAAAAACGGATATTTTTTTTTGCAGGTAACATGAAGGCCAGCCAAAAAATTAATTCAGCAAGGCAGAAATACAGAAAAATATCTGCTTTTATAGAGCCTTTCATGAACAGGAAAACAAATACAGTCGTAGCAAATGCTGAGGCAACTAATTGAATCCTTAACGGATCAAACCAGGTATGAGTATATTTTTTCCCAATATATATATATAAAATTGAACAAAAAGCAAGTGCAAGCAAGTACGTCTGCCAGTTTTTATAAACAAAAATGTAGAATTCATAATGGGTCATACAGAGATCATGCTAAAAATTAAATTACAAAGGCAGTATGTCTATAATTTGAATATTTAGAATAACAGTTATTGGAAAATATAAATTTACACCAAAGAATTCAACAATGTATTTCGAAATTCAAGGCCAGATACCGCAAATAAGTGATAATCTTAATTATAGAAAAGGAGGATAATTCCTATCATAAATTAAATAGTCGATCCATAATAATACGTGTTTTTCTTTCATTCATCAGCATTGGATATTTACTGGAGGCAAAATAAGTACCTGATAAATCCTGATAAAAATTAAGTTAAGTATTTCTTCCTTCCTGAACCTCATCCACTTCAACATATTATATGCTGTAACTGCCAATAATATAGAGATCCTGTCTCCTACAATGCCACTGAGGTAATTTCTTTAACATGATTTTCAGGGTTCTGATCAAATTTAATCAAAACCAAAGCAAAAAACAAGACCACAATGAACATATGTCATTAACAATCGGATTGTTATAATTATTAAGAACCAACTATTTATTTTGCAAACAACGAACAGAAAAGCCAAACTGCTTATCAATAGAGCCTCCCCTGTTTACAACACTAGAACTGTAGTATAAGTAACGAGCCCAAACGTAAGAAGTATTTATCTCTGTAGCCGACCACAGGTAACAGCTACCACCTATGCCGCCAAACGATCCACTTTGATCACGGAGGCCACCCGGACGAGATGAGAAGCCTGTTTCATTAGTTGCTCCTGTATTGGGACTTTGCCAAAGTGAAATGCCTGTTTCTTTTAGTTTACCTCCTGCAACATTTTCACCCCCAAGATATGTTGTTAGTGTTGTCCATTCTGCATCAGTAGGAACATGCCAGCCTGTGGGACATAGCTTTCCTGAGTTTACTGTGAACCAATTATATAAAGCACCATAAGTAACTTTAATTGAAGGAAATGTTGGTACATCGTTATTATAATAACAATATGCAGATGTGGTTAATTCTGCCCATGTATTTGGCGCCGTAACCAAAGGTATTGATGTATTATCGTTGAATTTTGTGGTTTTAAGGTTCTCCATCATCCATGTTTGAGTGCCAATGGTTATAGTGTTGTAAACATTGAGGTCTAAATCGGTTATAGACGTAACTGCATAAGAAGTAGTAAAGCTTATTTCATTTCCATAAGCTGTTCCTGCACTGTTGGTGGCATATGCTTTAACATAATATATTGTGTTTGCTGACAGACCTGTTATACTACTTATAAATGTACCAGTGGTACCAGTTTCAGAAGTTTTGGTAGTTAAGGCAATTGTAGGATTTAGTGATGCACTCCAACATATTCCCCTTGCAGTAATTGTATCTCCATTGTCATCTGCAATATTTCCACCTGAAGTAGCTGATGTTTGAGTAATTGAAGAAGTTTCTGCAGTAGTCAAAATAGGAACCTTAATCTGGCTTGTAGTAAATGATATCTCATTACCATAACTTGTGCCATCATTATTCGTAACATAGGCTCTTAAGCAATAGCTCGTATTTGGTGTTAGCTGGGTAATATTACTGATAAAATGTCCTAATCTACCAATCTCAATAGTCGTGCTATTCATAACGGTAGGTTCAGCAGATGTATTCCAACAAACACCTCTAGAAACAACTGGGGACCCGCCTTCATTTGTAACTGTACCTCCAGAAACGGCAGTAGTATAAGAAAATCAGCTATAGCAGATGTAGTCACTGTAGCAGGACTTGTTTTTTCTTTACATGAATAGAATATGAAAAATAAAAAAATACCTATTGAAATTCTAAATATATTACGCATTAGAATTATATTATTTACAGTTTAATTAGATATGTTAACATATCTAATTTACTATTTGCCTGAAACTAAAAATGTGATTAGCTAAAGACAAACATGATAGCGTGAGAGGGATTGCGTTGTATGCAAGGAAACCCATTAATTTCAGGCCACAATATCTTAAATAGTTGATTCTTATTAATAGGTGTTTTTTGTTTCATTCGTCAGCATTGGATATTTACTTGTGGCAAAATAAATACCTTATAAATCCTACGAAAAATTAAGTTAAGAATTTCTTTCTCCCTGAACCTCATCCACTTCAACATATTATATGCTATAGCTGCCAATAATGTGTTGATCTTCTCGACGATCGCCTTCTTGATTTTGCCTCCAGCAGGTTCCTTTACCTGTTCCAGTTGGGGTTCTAAAGTATGTCTATCGTATGCAATGTTCTATCACTTTTTCAGTAAGCTTCCGGTCTGTTGGAAATGTGATGGCTTAGGCAATTTCATAAACATGATTTTCAGGGTTCTGACCAAATTTAATCAAACCCAAACCAAAAAACAAGACTTAAAAGAACATATGTTACCAACAATCTGATTATTAATAATTATTCAAAACCAACTAATCAATTAGTACTTAAATACATACTCTTTTACAATTTCTACAAACGCGGAGAGCCTGGCAGAAAAACATTTTAATTATAAACTTCATAAATTGTAACAATTTCCAACGAAATAATTAAAGGGTTTTGTATAATTGCTTCGTTTGGAGGACTGTTTTTTCCCATGAAAATTTCTTTACATGTTCAAGTCCCCTACTTATCAATTCTATTCTTCTTTTAGTATTATTAAGTAATGTTTCAATTGCTTTTGCTATTGACCCTTCATCATAGGGATCAAAATACTCAGCGGCATCTTCAGCAATTTCAGGAAAACAACTTGAATTACTAATCGCAATAGGGCAGCCTGATGCCATTGCCTCTAATATTGGAATTCCAAAACCTTCATAAAGTGAAGGAAAAACAAACAACTCAGCATTTTTATATAATGAAGCCAATTCTGAGTCATTTACTGAAAGAACAGTTGTTACTCCATAAATTCCAAGGTTCATTATCAATATTTCTTCTGATTTTGAGAACGGATCTCCAACACAGACTAGTTTCAAATTGGACTTTTTTTTATGCACTTGTGCAAAAGCATTCACAAAACGAACGAAATTTTTATAATGACGTCTATCTCCAACAAATAATATGTAATTTCTGGGAGTCTGAAATAAAGGCGATATTTTCCCATTATTCAAACGATAGCCCTGATAAATTACCTCAATTTTTTCAGCATCTGCACCAATAATATCTATTATATCTTGTTTTGTTTGATTGCTTATAGCAATTATCTTTTCGGCTCTAAGTATTAATTCTTTCTTGTTTTTAATATTAATGTCCTTCTCTGGAAAAAGATCGGTAAACTTCTCATGAATCATATCGTGAACTGTAAGAATAAAAGGTTTGCCTTTTAAGCTCTTTAAAAAATAAGGATCATAATATGTTGGATGAAAAATGTCAAAATCATTATTCCTGAGAAAATGTTTTGATAGATTTATATTTATAAAATTTATTAATCTTTTTTTACCACGAAAATTATATTTATTTAATAATTCGTATAGCCTATTATTATTCCCTAAATAGTAATTCTGATCTAACATTCTGGGAAGCATGATCTCAATGTTCGGGTCTTTTCTAAATTGGAAAATTAACTCAGAAAAATAGCGCGATACGCCTCCATATTTTTGAAGTGAAAAGATTTGAGCGTCGTATATTATTTTCATTTTTTACTACCTGATATCTGAAAATAATCTTGCCATGTTAAACTTGTCAAAAAAAGTTTAGCCAAAAATTTATGAAGTCCAAACTTATTTAGTCTGAGTAAAAATTTCAACTTTCTCTCAGAAATTCTTTTGTCTGTAAATATATGAAAGGAGCCATGGTGTATATATTTTAAATCAAAAGAGTTTGCAATATAATTAAGAGTCTTTTCCGAATATATAGAAATATGTTGCCCGTGGTCAAGTCCAAAATACCACCATTCATTAGGTTGGGGGACTGGTTCAGTTAATATCTCAGTCGTGAAAATTATGTTTTTTGAAATAGAGAGCATTTTTTCTATTTCCCCAATTGGATTTTCAAAATGTTCGAAACTTTCAAAGGTGGTTATTGCTTCCACCTTTTCACCATTCCATTCAAATACTCTTGAAAAAAGATTTTGAGTATATTTATCCTGCCAATAGAAGTCGAATCCGACATCTCTCATAAGTCTGACGAATACACCATAGCCTCCTGCATAATCTAGAAACTTTCCTTTAGGATCAAATAATAGAGTTAATATTACAGAAGCGGATTTTGATAGAACTATATTTCTATGCAGATATCCGGTGTCAGACAAATTAATAGATTCTGAATATGCCTCACTTAGCCAGTAAGGTTCTTCAGTTTGAAGGAAACCGCAAGTAGGGCAATGAAAATATTTCACATCATACTTATTCAATACCTTAGCATTAAAGATATAGACTGACTCTTCATTACAAATTTTACAAATCATTTTACATTTATTCAAATAGCCTCATGATCTTCTTACCCACTCGAATAATTAATGGTGGTGGGGAATAATGGTTTTTAAAGGTGTAGTAATCTGCCTTTTCAAATCTTTCTATTATTTGGGGATGTTTGATGTTATCAATTTCGTATGTCGGTTTATTCGCATCTTTATTATCTGCATTTTTTGTGTGCGTTGCTTCCTTACCAAATCCAATGTTTGAAATTAAATTGACGTTTGGAAGGATCGCTAATCCCTTATTAAACCACATAGTAAAGTTGCATTGGTAATCCCAGGTATCGATTTCTCTATTTTTCATTTTCCAGAATATATCACTCCAATATTTAAAAGCATTACCAGACCAATAATTTTTTATAAATGAATCATTTGGAATGCTATTTAACTCTACATCATAAAATTTCCATCTATTAGCCCAACATGCCCAACCCCAAACATGATTTAATCCAGAAAAATAATAACTTGCATCACCTCTTTTAATTCCATTTTGAAAATTACATCCTCCAATTTGCCATATTCGATTATCATCCTTATATTTTTTTAAAAGATTTTGGCAAAAACTAAAGAAACTTTGGCTGGGTAAACAATCATCTTCAAGAATGATTCCTTCTTCTACATTCTCAAAAAACCAGCTTATAGCTGAGCTTATGGATAGCTTGACCTCCAAATACTCCTCACGGAAAAGTGTCTGCACATCGCAGTTCCAATCGACCAGTTGTAAAATATTCCTGGTCTCTTGGCATCTTTCAGCTTCGCCTCCGACTTGAGCTCGTGGAGCATTTGCTGCAACAAAAAGCCTTGATGGTTTTACTTTACGAATAGCTTCAAAAACTAGTTGAGTAGTCTCCAGTCGTTTGAAGATAATAAATAAGATAGGAGTATTAAATAATTCCTTCATAATTAATTTATATAATTGGTCATTGATCGTTTCAGTCTAATTTCGGTTTATTAAATACCAACAATTATCTTAGGCTAGAATGCATATTGAATCCACAGATGATTTTTTTCAAATAGTTTTGAATGGATCAATAAACCCACTGACATTAAATGTACTTTTCTGATTCCTTAAATTCAATGGAATCATCTTCCGAATTTTTTTTTACCCAGATTACCTCCTAGAGAGAATAAGTTTTAGATATAATTAAATCTAAACATCAGTTAAATTAAATCGAACAATCAGAGTTCGGAAGAAAGAGATGATATTTCTTATCTGATTTTGTCATGATTTTTTTCTAAATAACCAAACAAATCATTTATTCCTGATTTAAGATCAAAAAGCGGTAGAAATCCAATTCCCCTGATATTTGCATTGCTAATCTTGTATCTCTTGATTTCAGGGAAAACATCATTATCTAAAATTATTTTTTGGGGTGTAATTATGGGAAGATCCTGATTATAACGATTTTGATATACTTCTTTAACTAATTTAGCAATTTCCATAATTGTCAGAGTTTCTCCTGAACTAATATGGTAAATATTATTTTCAATCCTCTTAGAATCATTTTCGATGATCTTTTTTATTGCTTGACAAACATCATTACCGTGTATAAAATCCCGTTGCGGGGATCCATCAGACTGTAGTTGTATTTTTTTATTTAAATAGGCACCTTTACAAAGATCGTTAACTACCAGCCACCAACAGTTATTATCAGAAAAAACTGGGGCCCCATAACTGTTTGAAAGTCTGACGATGATAGCATCCGTCGATGTTTTTCTGTTATAATAGTCACATATATTTTCACTTAAATAATGTGTTAACCCATAGACACTATTAGTTTTAACAGGCTGGCTTTCCTCAATAATATTGTTTTCAAGTTTACCATATACGTGAATTGTAGAAATATATATAAACTTTTTCAAATTTTGCTTAGAACATTGATCTAATAATCTCCATGTAGGTAAAACATTAACATCATTAACAAAACCAGGCTCCTTGTCAGAATCAAAATGATCAAGTGACACGAGGTGAATAATGATGTCAGGTTTAAACTCAGAAATTTTTAAAATAGTTTCATGATGCCGTATATCTCCTTCGATAATGGCATACATTTTACTTTTCCAATCTTCATTTTTAGGCGCATAAGGAAAGCATACCGGAATAATTAGGTTCCCTGCATCAGCCAGATACTGCGATAAACGCGCTCCAATATATCCATTACCACCGGTGATAACAATTTTCATAATCTCACAAGTTCATCTGTCTTTAACAGCCCAGTCATAATCGATTGTTTCGTTTTGATGAGGATCCATTCTAACAATTTCTTCCTGATCGTGAGGTATATCTGTAAAATTAATTACGAAAGCTTCCTCAGTACCAATGCCTTTAAAACCATTCCAAACTAAAGGAGGTACGGTCACCATAACGTACTGATTTTCTCCGATATAAATTTCTTGTAATTGTTTATAAGTAGGTGAATCGCGTCTTGCATCGAATAGTACAAATTTAATATTTCCTTTAAGGACCACATAATTAAGTGTCATCTTTTTATGCATATGCCAAGCTTTAACTACTCCCGGAAATACAGTGGAACAATAGACTTCTCCAAATGTATTAAATTGTGTATCAGAGCATTTCAGTATATGCATTATTTTTCCTCGATCATCCGGGATAATCTTACGAGGAGTAATTTGTACATCTTGAATCATAAGTTATATGCCTCCATAAATTGGGTTATATCATTTAATGATAAAATTCTAGGATCAATGCCCTCCTTTAGATACTTTTTGTACCATAATATGGTATTTATTATTGTCTGTTCAAAATCCCAGGTAGGATTCCATCCTAGATGATGAATTGCTTTATCGCAATTTAGATGTAATAATCCTGCTTCATGTTTTAAGCTATCTTTTTGGCCAACTTTTAAAGTGCCTTCACCAAATATAGAGATAACTTTTTCTGCAAGTTCATAAACAGTTTTAATTGATTTTACAGATGGCCCAAAATTCCAAGATCCAGAATACTTTTTAGGATTATTGTATAATTTTTGAGCTAAGAGCATATAACCAGATAGAGGTTCTAATACATGTTGCCAGGGTCTGGTTGAATTAGGGTTCCGAATTTCAAGCTCCTTGTGTTCCATTAGAGATCGAATACAATCAGGGATAATGCGATCGTTAGCCCAATCACCACCGCCAATTACATTACCAGCCCTAACGCTAGCAACGCCTTTATTCGAATTAAGGCTAAAATAAGAATCAAAATAAGATGAGAAAACTATTTCTGCAGCTGCCTTCGAAGCGCTGTATGGATCATGACCTCCCAATTCATCATTTTCCCTATATCCCCAAATCCATTCCTTATTTTTGTAACATTTATCGCTGGTAACATATATAAGAGACTTTACAGACTTAGATTTTCGGATAGATTCAAGAATATTTGCTGATCCTAAAACATTTGTATCAAAAGTAAGCTTTGGCTCATCATAGGAATATCTCACAAGTGCCTGAGCTGCTAAATGAAATACAATCTCTGGTTTAATTTCATCGAATTGTTTTTTTAGCCAGTTAAAATCTAATAAGTTACCATCAATATGATGTATTTCTTTATGAAGTTTTATCAGATTATAATGATCGTGTTCATATTCAGGCGGAAGGGAATAACCATACACGCTGGCCCCCAATGTTTTAAGCCACAATGCTAGCCAGGAACCCTTAAATCCTGTATCTCCGGTAATTAAGATACGTTTATTTTTGAAGAAGTCAGATATTACCACTTTTTCCATGGGGCCTTATTATCTTCATAAAGAGAATTTAATAATATATATTCACGGTATGTATCCATGGGTTGCCAAAAACCATCATGATTGAATTGCATTAATTGTTTATCATTAACCAGTTTCATCATTGGAGCTTTTTCAAATATCAGATCATCATCTCCATCTAGATACTCAAATAAGCGGCGATTACAAACAAAAAATCCACCATTTATGCGACCTTCGGCTGCCTGGGGTTTTTCATTGAATTCTGAAATGACTCCTTCATCGGTACATTTAATTTCACCAAATCTTCCGGATGGACGTACCCCAGTAAGGGTGAGAATTCGTTCATGGTTGTTGTGATAGGTGATTAGCTTTTCAAGATCAATATCGCTTAAACCGTCGCCATATGTAAGCAAAAAAGTCTTATCCTCTCCAATATATTTCTCAATTTTTTTGACTCGAGCTCCTGTCATGGTTTTTTCACCTGTCTCTACAAAAGTAATTTTCCAGTCATTCTCATCAATTTTATTGTGAAAATATACCGATTCTTTGTTTCCTAAATTAAGTGTAAAATCAGAAATATATGCTCTATAATTAAGAAAATATTCTTTAATCACTTGCCCTTGATGGCCTAAGCATAATATAAATTCATTATGGCCAAATATTGAATAATACTTCATAATATGCCATAATATTGGATAACCACCAACGGGAATCATTGGTTTCGGTATATTATCTGCTACATCCCTGATTCTGGTGCCTTGACCCCCACAAAGAATGACTATTTTCACAGCTTTATAATTTTAAAGAAATTATTAATATATATCGAAATCTATTCATATTTGATGTAAATCTCAGAAAACTCATTAAAATGAGTAAATGCATTTAAACTCTAATATAAAATTGGGAGTTAAAATATTACTTTTTTCTAAATTGGCAGTATGATGTCTATCAAATTTTTACTCTTTACGATTTATAAATATCGAATGGCCAAATAATTGCTAAAGTTTTTAGCTTTAATTGTTTATGAAGGCGTTTATCGAAAATATCATATAGATAATTTGTTGAAAATTGGGCAATAAGTGTGGCCATTGCAGATCCAACAATACCATATTTTGGTATCCAAATTAGATTTAGAATAATATTTAAAGTTGCCCCAGCAATTGTTCTGTAGAATGATATTTTTGTTAAATTTTCAGTCAGCAAGTATTGACTGAATGCATATCCTAAGAACACGAATACTGCAGTCCAAATATGTATCATCAAAACTTTGCTTGCTTCTAAATATGCATTTCCATACAGGAATGAAACGATCCAATTACTGAAAAAAGTAATGGGGAGTGCGATACCTATAGCCATCCAAACCATCAATGTATAAAGTCTTTGTAATCTTTTATTAAAAAAATCTTCATTTATCTTTTTTGCATTTAGGATAGCAGTAAAAAGTGAGTTAGTAATAATCAAAGGCACAAAATACCAGATCTCGCTAATTCTCACAGCTGCGGAATAAAGCCCAACAGAACGGTCATCTAGCATCTCTTTTATCATTATTTGATCTATTCGCATATAAATCATTATAGCAATATTACTCAAAATCAAGGCCCAACTATCTGATAAAAATCTTTTGCCTATTGTCCAATCAAAGTGTTTAAAAAAATTGCCGATTTTTTGATATTTGTAAGCAATAAGGAATGATATAGAAAGTGTAATTGAATCAAACAAAATTATAAGCACAAACCAGAATAAATCAGCATGTTTTAATACAAAATAAATTTTCAATAGTGACGATAAAAAAAGTTGTGTCATCTTACATATTGAAACAAATTTTGATAAAACTTTGCTTTGAAAATAAAAATCAACTACTTCAAAACTCTGAAATATTATTCCAGCAGCTATTATAAAAATATAAACGTTTGTAGTGGCATCATTTGAAGTAAAAAGTGTAGCTATACCTATTATAAACAATGTTATAATCCCACCTACAAATTTCAGCCAAAATGCTGTACCTAAATAGATATCACGCTTCTCAGGAAAGTTTACTAGATCTCTTATTATAATGCCATCCAAACCAAGTTTTGCAAGTCCACCAAATATGGCTGCAAATGCAATAGCATAACTAAAAGTCCCAAATTTTTCGGGTCCTAGATATCTTGCCACCCAAAGACCTACAATAAAACCTGCTATCAATCGAAGGATGGTCTCTGAAAACATCCATGCAGTATTTTTTGCATATTTTTTAAAACCTTGATGCTTATAAATTGTCTTTAACTTTTGGGTAATACTTCTCATATAGTTAACTGTCCTAACTCACATTCTTTTCAATTATATTCAAGATTTCTGCACCTCCTCATAAAAACCGCCTGTGAATTAATTCTAGATTATTTGTTCTGCTTAGTTATTTCAAGCCTATTTTTATAAACCATATTTAATCCTTCTTCCAGACTAACTTCCTCCTTCCATCCTAGCCCGTTTATCTTTGAAACATCCAGCAGTTTACGTGGAGTTCCGTCTGGTTTGGAAGAATCCCATTTCAGCTCACCCTTAAATCCAACAATACTTTTTATCATCTCTGCAAGTTCCTTAATTGTCAGATCCTTCCCGGTGCCAATATTGATATGTGTATTCTTTATGTCGGCATGGGGCGTGGGGCGTGGGGCGTGGGGCAAGGAGCTAAGAGCATGTGGCTCAGGATTACTTACCTTAAGATCGCTAAAATCAACATGATTCATGACAAAAACGCAAGCTTCTGCCATATCATCTACATACAGGAACTCACGAAAAGGCGTTCCGGTACCCCAGAGGGTAATCGAAACGGGTTGCAGGGTGCGAGCCTCCTTCGCTAAAGCTTCGAAGGCTAAAAGGTGTGAGGCATTATCTGATGAATATTTAATACCATATTTAGCTAGTTTCTCTATTATTAGTGCCTCAGAAGCAGTTTCGTCAATCCCTTCAATCGGGTACTTTTTCAGATCGCTTCTGATGCCGGCCCAATCATTGCTTTCCAGACATTTACCGAGGTGCATTTTTCTGATCAATGCAGGAAGAACATGCGACGTTTCCAGGTTGTAATTATCATTCGGCCCGTACAGGTTTGTCGGCATGACTGAAATAAAGTTTGTTCCATATTGAATATTATACGATTCACACATCTTTATTCCTGCAATCTTTGCTATGGCATAAGGTTCATTTGTATATTCAAGCTCATCAGTTAATAAATACTCTTCTTTGATAGGTTGAGGGCAATTCTTCGGATATATACATGAACTCCCAAGGAACAGCAATTTCTTGACTCCATTCTTATAACTCTGATGGATAATGTTATTCTGGATCATCAGGTTCTCATAAAGAAACTGTCCCCGGAAAGTATTATTGGCCATGATCCCTCCCACTTTTGCAGCAGCCAGAATTACAAATTCCGGTTTCTCCTTTTCAAAAAAATTAGCAACAATTTGCTGATTTGTAAGGTCATACGGAGGATATGGAGTAAAAACGAGGTTAGAATAGCCATGATCCAGCAAATTCCTGGTAATTGCGCTGCCAACCATGCCTTTATGACCGGCCACGTATATTTTAGAGTCTTTTTCCATCATGAAATGTTAAGTTGCAATGATTTTATTAAATCCATTAACCGCAAAGCACACAAAGAATGCGCAAAGGTCGCAAAGATATGCACCTGAGTTTCTTATATAATACGCTTCTTAGCTTTCTTAAAATCGGACATAACCATGATTTTCACCAGGTCCCGGAAAGTGGTTTTTGGCTGCCAGCCAAGTATTTCCTTTGCCTTTGCAGGATTGCCAATCAGAATATCGACTTCAGTCGGCCGGAAATGGCGTGGTTCAATACCCACTACCTCTTTTCCGGTTGACTTCAATATTCCTTTCTCCGCAATTCCTTTTCCTGTCCATCTGATTTCATCTCCCAAAACTTTAAATGTCTCTTCAACAAATTCACGTATAGTATGTGTTTCGTTCGTTGCCAGTACAAAATCATCAGGCTTATCTGCCTGAAGGATGCGCCACATTCCTTCAACATATTCCGGGGCATATCCCCAGTCTCTTTTCGAATCTATATTCCCCAGCATAAGTTTCTCCTGCTGTCCCAGTATAATTTTTGATGCAGCAACAGTTATCTTGCGTGTAACAAATGTCTTACCCCTTCGCTCGCTTTCATGATTAAAAAGGATCCCGTTACTTGCAAAAACATTATATGCTTCCCTGTAATTCACAACCACCCAGTAAGCATACAGTTTGGCTGCAGCATAAGGACTTCTCGGGTAAAAAGGAGTTTTTTCCGTTTGGGGGATCTCCTGAACCTTTCCATAAAGCTCGGATGTTGAAGCCTGGTAGAAACGGGTTTTAATCCCGGTTTCTTTGATTGCATCTAAAAAACGGAGAGTCCCCACTCCGTCGACCTCAGCTGTGTACTCAGGGACTTCAAAGGATACCTGTACATGTGACTGAGCACCAAGATTGTAAATTTCGGTTGGTTTAACTTTTTCGACCAGCCTGTTCAGATTACTCGAATCGGTCAGATCTCCGTAATGAAGAAAAAACCTTTTATTCAGATAATCGGGATTGTTATAAATATGATCTATCCGGAAAGTATTAAATGAGCTTGAACGCCTCATGATGCCATGTACCTCATACCCTTTATCCAGAAGAAGTTCCGTAAGGTATGATCCATCCTGCCCGGTTATCCCTGATATTAGTGCAATATTTCTCATATTCTTATTAATTTAACTTAAATATCTAGATCCAATAATCCTTAAGCCTGATTTTTACCCTTATTGCATTTTGAATTTCCTCTTCACTTATAAGTATAAGATATCCACCACCTCCTGCTCCTGAAAGTTTCCATGCAACAGCCTTATCCTTATGCATATCAATTACACCTCCGATTTTTTCATTCATCATCTTCGGAAACATTGCCACCTGGGCATTGAACGAAGCCAGGAATCCTTTCGAAAAATCTTTTATGTCCTGCCTCTTCAACCCATCCCAGGCCAGTTCAGAAGCACCAGTCAGCCTATGGACCTTCTCAGCAGAAATATCAGTATGCTTAAGCACAACAAAATCAGAAGGTCTGGGCCATAATGTGACCATATAAAGTCGTTCTTCAAGCCATTTAATAGTTGACAGATCCGATATTGTCTCAAACCTTGATGGCCAGTATTTTTCGCTATCGTAATAAAAACGGTTTATTCCCGGCATCGTTATACCTATCGAATCCTGCGAACCGCTTACATCTTTAGTTCCCGGATCGTTATCATATCTGAAAAGCACCTTTGCAAGTTTTTCCGGATTATCCATCGGAAGATGGTCATTCCAAAGCTCAATTGCTTTCTTGCGGGTTGATGTAGCCATTCCGGAACGTTCATTGAATTCAATTGTAGGCTCAATTGATGTTGTAATTGCCCATCCACCACAATACTTCGATACATAAGGCTGATCAATCCAGGTACCTGCAAGATCTATACGGTAGGGAATCGGTGTCTCTTTTCGCAAAGAAGTTGTGGAGCGAACAGGTAAATTTGCATGAGGTATCCTTTTTAAAACTTTGTAGTCAATACCAAGATCTTTACAAATTTTTTCTTTCTCAGGTGTATGCCCATCCTCATTAACAATGAAAACATCAGGTCCCAGGTCCTTCATATCATCCAGAAAATCAAGGATCCCGCTTCCTCTGTTAATTTTAACATTATTAACACATGAAAGGGCTTCGATCATATAAAGTCGTTCGTCTTCAGAATTAATGGTTTTGCGTCCTTTCAGATCAAACACTGTCTTGTCAGATCCCAGTCCGACGTGCAAATCGCCATACTGCGAAGCTTCTTTCAAAAAAGCAATATGACCGGAATGGAGTATGTCAAAACAACCACTGACAAAGACTTTCTTTGGAGACCTGGATCGCATATAATAAGATTTTAATAACTTGATGAAGGATAAAGATAAAAGACAAAAGTCACAAGACAAACTTTTATCTTTCTACTTTAATATTTTGTCTAAGAAATTTTTAACCTTTATTCGTGGGTTGTTGCAGCATACTTACTTGTATAACCGGGTACGATATCTTTCATTGCTTCAACAACCTGAGGACCGGTCTTATCGTAAATATTAACAAGAGTTTCATTAATCTTAGGCAGAATACATTCATTGTCAGCATCTGCGACTCTGGCGATACTGATTTTGGGATTGTGAGTCGCCAGTTGTTGCTCATAGTCAGAGAACAGCTCTTCATAAAGCTTCTCACCGGGACGTAACCCTGTAAAGACTATCTCAATATCTTTATATGGTTCAAGACCTGATAAGCGGATAAGTTTAGTGGCAATATCCAGAATTTTTATTGGTTTACCCATATCAAAAATAAAAATTTCACCACCGTTCCCCATAAAACCTGCTTCAAGAACCAGCTGGCATGCTTCCGGGATTGTCATAAAGAAACGTGTTATTTCAGGATCTGTAATGGTAACCGGACCACCTTCTGCAATCTGTTTTTTAAATATTGGAATAACGGATCCGTTTGAACCAAGTACATTTCCAAAGCGCGTAGTAACAAACTTTGTTCTGGTACCGGTTCTCCTGGATTGTGCCTGAACAATCAATTCACATATCTTTTTTGTCGCACCCATTATATTGGTGGGATTTACAGCCTTGTCGGAAGATACCATGACAAATTTCTCAGCCTTATATCTTAATGCAAACTCAGAAACTATTTTAGTTCCTCCCACGTTAACCCTGAAAGCCTCATGAGGATTTGATTCCATAACCGGAACATGCTTGTATGCAGCCGCGTGAAATACTATTTCAGGGCGATACCTTCTGAAAACAAAATCCATCTTAAGTTCATTGGTAATGTCGCCAATAATAAATTTGTAATTGCATTCAGGATACTTTTCTTTCAATTCATTAATCAGATAAAATGATGGCGTCTCAGCCTGATCAACAAGAATAAGTTTCTTACAATTATACTTAGTGAGTTGCCGTACTATTTCAGATCCGATTGATCCTGCAGCGCCAGTCACCAGAATTGTTTTACCATTGAGACCTTCTTTAATTTTTCTGAGGTCAAGGGTTATTGGTTCGCGACCCAGAAGAGCTTCAAATTGTACCTTCTTTAATTGATTTACCTGCAACTGGCCATTAAGCCATTTGTCAAATGATGGTGTATCGAGTATCTCAAGTCCAAGATTAATAACTGATTCCAGTACTTCTTTTTTTCTTGCAGGTGAAATATCTTTAATAGCAAAAATAAATACCTCTATGCCCTCTTCTTCAACAAAATCTTTTGACAGAACATTCTTCGAGTACACAGGAAATCCATCAAGCTTTTTACCCTGAAGCTTGCTATTATCATCTATAAAACCCTTGAGCTGATAACTGCTCTTTGGATCGCTTTCAAGAACTCTTTTTACTATGATACCTGTATCCCCTGAACCATAGATTAATACCTTTTTCTTGCGGCTGGAAGGGATGGTAACAAAAACATAAAACATTTTGATAAATACTCTGAAAAAGACAAGAGCAACAGTGACGGTTCCATAGTGGATCATTAAAATGGACAATGGGACATTAAAGAGTGGATTAAATTCAAATTTCCTGCTGATAATCGTAACTATAAATAATAATGCAAATGCTACAGTATTGGTAACTGCAATAATGAATGTATCTTTAATTGTTGTCTGGCGCAGCAGTCCGGAATATGATTTAAAAATGAGCATAAAAACGATGTAGCCTGAACACACCAGAAATGCCTGTTTCATTGCAAGGGAAATACTGAATGATTCAGGTTCAAGGTTAAATCTTAAAAGGTAAGCCAGTAAAAAAGTAAAGAAAACTGCTGAAATATCAATCAACAGAACAAACCATCTGGGCAATGAGTGTTTCCTGAAAATTTGTATTGTCAGATATTTAAGCGAATTGATCATAAGACAAGATCATGTTTGTAAATTTAGTTAAATTTTGTTAAGATAAATCAGTTGGTTTACGTATATTAGATTGAAAGGTTGCATTTGGATTAATGGTTTTGTTAACGATTCAAGGAATTATAACAAACCTGACATTTTTTTTTAGCCTGATGCAGAGATGCTTTCGCCACGTCAGTCACATTATATGCATACATATATGTCTGGCTATGTGATAAATACGATAAGTATTGTAACAAATGTTACAAATTATTCAGGTACCACTGAACTGCTTCTTTAAGACCACCGGCAACATTCTTAACAGGAGAATAACCCAGAAGTCTTTTGGCTTTTTCAATTGAGGCCAGTGAATGAGCTATATCACCTGCCCTGGGCGGTCCATAAGCAGGTTCAATTGATAAGATATCCCTATCGGACTCACCAGCCAAATCACGAATAATGTAAAAAAGCTGGTTAAGAGTTGTCCTTTCTCCATGCGCAACATTGTAAACCTGGTTAAGAGCTTCTCTGTTCTCAATAACGGCAGCAAGGTGATTAGCCTGAACCACATTGTCAATATATGTAAAATCGCGTGATACACTACCATCTCCATTTATCAGGGGTATCTCATGATTCATAAGCATTTTTACAAATTTCGGAATAACCGCTGCATATGCCCCGTCAGGATCCTGTCTTTTGCCAAAAACATTAAAATAACGTAACCCGATCACATCAATCCCATATCCTTTCGCAAAATTTTCAGCAAACAGTTCATCAACATATTTGGTAATGGCATAAGGAGATAAGGGCGAACCTATTTGATCTTCGACTTTCGGAAGATCAGGGTGATCACCATAAGTTGAAGAGCTGGCTGCGTAAATAAACCTTCTGACACCGTATTCTTTTGCTGCAAAAAGCATTTTAACAAACCCTCCGATATTTACATCTGTTGATGATATCGGATCTTTTATTGATCGTGGCACCGACCCCAGTGCAGCCTGGTGAAAAACAACTTCAATATTCCGGACAGCATTTGTGCAATCACTGTAATCCCGAATATCACCTTCTATTAATTTAAATGCAGGATTGGTTATAAACTCTTTCAGATTCTCTCTTTTTCCTGTTGAAAAATTATCCAGACAAACGACAGAATTTCCTGTAAGTAAAAGTGACTCTACCAGATTCGATCCTATAAACCCCGCTCCACCAGTAACCAGTACTCTTTTATCCCTTAACTTTCTTTCCATCAGCAATTAAAACCTCAATATTACAAATATTAACACAATTTAACATCATTAAAATTACACTTTTTCAAACATCCGTAATATTTCATTCAGAATGAATTCGGCAGTTTTTCCATCACCATAGAACCGGGGATATCTCAACAATTTCGTTGAATCGAGATAATATAAAAACTCATTTCGTATAAGTTCCGGATCCGCATCTACAAGCCTTGCCGTACCATTTTTTACCAGTTCGACCCACTCAGTCTCCTTCCTCAGGACGATACATGGCTTATTAAAAAAATGCGATTCTTTCTGAACTCCCCCAGAGTCAGTAATGATTAAACGGCAATTCTTCTCAAGAAGTATCATTTCAAGAAATGATACAGGTGGAATAATTTTAATGCGCTCAGAATATGAAAGTTCTCGAAATAGCCCCTGAAGACTGGTTTTCAGAGATCTGATAGTTCTCGGATGAAAAGGCATAACAAATACAATGCCATTCTCTTCCGCCAGATTTTTCAGAGTAATAAGTATCTCCTTAAGCCTTTCAATGTTATCGGTATTTGTATCTCTGTGAATTGTGACAAGTATATAGTTATTTCTTTCCAGAGAAAGCTTTTGAAGAAAATCAGTCTTAGTTTTTTCGGCAAGTTCCGCAAAGAACAGAGTATTGTCATACATTATATCCCCAGTGAAATAGATCTTTGGATTATTGATGGTATATGGCGGACTGTTCTCAGGTCTGAACCCTTCGTTAATAAGGTTCTTAAAGGCAGCATTTGTAGGTGCAAAAAGCAAAGTTGAAGAATGATCACTAATGATCCTGTTAAGTTCTTCAGGCATTGCTTTATTGAATGACCTCATGCCGGCTTCAATATGGATTACCGGGAAATGAAGTTTTGCAGCAGCCAGAGCTCCTGCAAGAGTTGAATTTGTGTCACCATAAAGCAAAACACAATCAGGCTTTTCTTTAAGAAGAATCTCTTCAATACCTGTAATCATCATGGATGTTTGCCGGCCATGACCGGATGATCCCACACCGAGATTATAATGTGGCTTATGAATTTCAAGTTCGTCAAAAAACACTCCGGAGAGCTCTTTATCATAATGCTGTCCTGTATGAACAATTATTTCAGAGATATCCTTTGCAAAATGATTACGAATAGACCTGCTTATTGCAGAAGCCTTAATGATTTGTGGTCTGGCACCCACAATATTTAGTAGTTTGATCAAAGACATTGAAGGTTGAAATTTATCAGGCTCCAAATATAGAAAAAATATTAGTTTCTCTATGTGTTTTTAAACAGAAAAGGCACCTGAAATAAAGGTGCCTTCTTAACTTCTGATAATTTTTATTTCGCGAAATTGACTGCCCGTGTCTCACGGATAACGGTAATTTTTATTTGTCCTGGATAGGTCATCTCGTTCTGGATCTTTCTTGCAATTTCAAATGAAAGACCCTCTGCTTCCTTATCTGTAACTTTTTCAGCACCCACAATCACGCGGAGTTCCCTCCCTGCCTGAATTGCATAAGTCTTCATTACACCGGGGTACTGAAGCGCTAACGATTCCAGTTCCTTCAGTCTTTTAATATAAGATTCCACCACTTCACGTCTTGCACCTGGCCTGGCACCTGAAATAGCATCGCATACCTGAACAATGGGTGCTATCAGAGTTGTCATTTCAGTTTCATCATGATGAGAACCTATTGCATTGCAAATTTCTGGTTTCTCTTTGAATTTTTCAGCCAGTTTCATTCCAAGTATTGCATGTGGCAATTCCGGCTCATCGTCGGGTACTTTGCCTATGTCATGAAGAAGTCCGGCTCTTTTTGCAAGTTTTGGATTCAGACCAAGCTCTGCCGCCATAATAGCACAAAGATTTGCTACTTCTCTCGAGTGCATCAGAAGGTTTTGACCATATGATGATCTATATTTCATTTTACCGATTAACCTTATAAGCTCAGGGTGCAAACCATGAATACCAAGATCTATTGTAGTTCTTTTTCCTACCTCGAGTATTTCCTCTTCTACCTGCTTCCTTGTCTTTTCAACCATCTCTTCAATCCTTGCAGGATGGATTCTGCCGTCAGTAACAAGCTGATGCAGAGCAAGTCTGGCAACCTCCCTTCTGACCGGATCAAATGCTGACAGAACGATAGCTTCAGGTGTATCATCCACAATAATTTCTACACCGGTCGCTGCTTCCAAAGCCCTGATATTACGGCCTTCCCTACCAATTATCCGTCCTTTCATTTCATCAGATTCTATATGGAATACTGTTACTGCATTTTCAATTGCGTTTTCAGCTGCCACTCTTTGAATCGTTTGAACCACAATCCTTTTCGCCTCTTTGTTTGCCGTCATCTTGGCTTCATCGAGAATTTCGTTAATATATGACATAGCATCTGTTTTTGCCTCCTCTTTCAAAGATTCTATCAGATGGTTCTTAGCTTCTTCTGCAGAAAAGCCTGAAATAGATTCAAGCTGGTCGACCTGCTGCTTATGCAGCCGGGCAACTTCTTCAGATTTTTTCTCAACAAGTTCAAGCTGTGAAGTAAGGTTTTCCTTTATGGCTTCAGCTTCATTCTTCTTGCGCTGTGTCTCCTCTAGTTTTTGAGAGAGAGAGAGTTCTTTCTGTTTAATCCTGCTCTCTGCCTGTCCAATCCTGCTATTCTTCTCATTTATTACCTTTTCATGTTCAGTTTTCAGTTGAAGAAATCTTTCTTTTGCCTGTAGAATCTTTTCCTTTCTGATCACTTCAGCTTCAGCTTCAGCTTCACTTACAATCTTCAGCCGTCTGTTTTTCAGTGCAATCTGCCATACAAGGTATGAAGCACCGAAACCAATAACGAGCGCTGATAAACAAGAAACGATCAGCAATCCGTTAGTTAATGGTCCTATTATTAAAGTCATTATTTATCCAATTTTTAGTATATATATAATAAAAAACCCGCAAAGTTCCTCCAGCTTTTATAAAACCCCATGTCTGAATGGCTGGAGCTACTAACACAGTTTGAACTTCCACTGTTCCGCCTTTCGGCGGAAGCCCGACGAATCGGGATGAGGCCTGTTCTAGTTGAATTAAGGTTGCTCCAAAGTTTTAACTGTTGAGTTTCAAAAATGAATGAAGAAACAATGCGGGCAATTTAAGTTATCTATTTTAAAGAACGCAGTTACTCTTTTATATCAAGAACCGAATCAATTTTCTGTATCAGTTCTTTTAAGGCATCAGGGAGGTAGTCTTTTTCAAGTTTTTCCTCTTCTTCTGTGAGTTTTATCACATATTGCAGGGAAGCCATTGCCAGAAAATCCTGGACATCCTTATCTGTGTACCGCTGCTTGTATTGCAGCACCTTCTCATTAATCATCCTGGCAGCTTTCCTGATCTTCTCCTCATTTTCCCTTTCCACCTTCAATGGATAATATCTGTCAGCTACATTAACTCTGATCGAAAGCTTATCATCCATTGTTATATTTTATCTGTTTAAAAGAGCAACACATCTGTCAATTTCCCGCACAAGTTCTGTAATCTTCCTCTTTGCTTCAAAGGCATTTTCGCCTTCTCCCAACAATGCTCCTGATAATTTAACTCTATCGTAATTTAGTTCCAGTTCATTTATTCTTACATCCCGCTCATGAATACTTACTTTTAACTCTTCATTCACGTTTTTGACGGCTTCCAGTTCATTCTTCAACTCATTATACCGATTTAACAATTCATCCAGTTTTCTGTTCAATACTATTAATTCCTCGTAACCCTGACCGGACATAGTAAAATCTTTACTACAAAATTAACATTGTTAATGATATTTTCAAAAAATTGAGCGAAATAGTTTGGTCGGTTGTACCAGAAGTATAGCTTTGCACCTCTGTAAGCTTAATAAATCCAGTGATATGCTTTTGACCAGATTTTATATCATCAGTCTTCTTTTCATCAATACATTAAACTACAACCCTGGCAATAATCCGGATTTTATATCCCCTGTAAAAATCCCGTTGCTCTTTTCAGCAAATTTTGGTGAACTGAGGGTAGATCACTTCCACTCGGGAGTAGATATAAAAACTCAGGGGACTATCGGTAAAGAGGTCGTTGCAGCAGCTGATGGATATATTTACAGGATAAGCGTTTCTCCGGGAGGATTTGGAAACGCGCTTTATATCAGACATTCTTCAGGGTATTCAACAGTATATGGCCACCTTGACAGATTCACTCCAGAGGTGGAAGAGTATGTAAGATCACAACAATATGACAGAAAAAGCTTCCTGGTTACATTGTTTCCTTCAAAAGAAAAATTCCCGGTTAAACAAGGTGAACTTATAGCATATTCAGGTAATTCCGGTAGTTCAGGCGGTCCACATCTACATTTCGAAATAAGAAAATCAGATAACGAGGTTCCACTTAATCCACTGCTGTTTGAATTTGGATCAGTAGATAATATTAATCCTGTAATTGAAAAGCTTGCAATTTACCCCGCTGACAGACATTCAATCATAAATAACAAGCACCTCACCAGGAAAATCAATGTTTCAGGAGGACATGGGAAATATTATATCCCGGATGATAACGAAATCATTATAAGCGGTCGTGCCGGCTTTGGAATTAAAGCTTTCGATATGCTTAATGGCAGCAGCAACAAATGTGCCCTTTACTCAATAGAACTCAGTATAGATAGTGTGCCGATATTTAAATATATTATGGATGGATTCTCTTTTAATGAATCAAGATATGTTAACAGTCATATAGATTATGAGACTTATCAAAAAGAAAACATTTACATTGAAAGGGCTTTTGTACTTCCAAACGATAAACTGAGCGTCTATAAAGATGTTATTAACAGAGGTATATACAACTTCAACGATGACAAAACTCATCGTGCAATAATTATTGTAAGTGATGCTCAAAACAATAAATCAGTATTATCATTTCTGATCAGATCGCAATCAGGAAATTCAAATGAATTACCAGCATCAGTTGATAATAATCTGAAAATGATGACATTTAACAGAAGCAATAGATTTTCCTCAGAAAATATTATGGTTAACATTCCCTCAGGAGCTCTGTATGATACTTTGTATTTCTCATATAAGAAGAGCCCGGGAAGCAAAGAGATGTTATCTGAGCTGCACTCTGTCCATAACAAATACACACCGGTTCACAAAGCCTATACTCTTTCAATAAAACCAGTTATCATTCCGGCAGGGAAGGAGTCAAAAATGCTTATTGCAGAGCTGGGCGACAATCATAAAATTAGTGCACTAAACAGCAGCTGGCAGGATGGATATCTTACCGCTGAACCATTATCATTTGGCAATTTTTTTATCGGGATTGACACAGTTGCTCCTGTAATCTCAGCAATCGGATTTATTTCCGGAGCAGATCTCACAGGCAGGAAAGAACTGAAAATCAGGATCTCTGACGATTTTTCCGGAATAAAAACTTATGAGCCTTCAGTTGACGGAAAATGGGCTTTGTTTGAATATGATCAAAAAAACAACCTGCTCATTTACCGGTTTGATGATAAAAGGATTAACAGGGGATCAAAGCATAATCTTATACTAAAAGTAACTGATAACAAGGATAATAACAGTATTTATAACTGCACCTTTACATGGTAGAAACTACCGGAGCATTCAGTCAATACTTAATAAATCAGTACTGATTTTTCACCATTAATCTTCTTTGGCAATATCAATATCATGTTTAACCCATTCCGTTATTTTAACCCAATCAACTAAACCAACCCGGTTCGTCCACAATGGATTTATATTTTGGTGCAAAGCTGTCTCCGTATATTTGCTCCAGTAATCCAATGCACTGACAAGCTCCTCAACAGCAGCTTCCTGATATTTTTTGTCTTTAGTCTCCCTATATAGAGCAAGTTGTGTTGAACCTGAAATTTTGTACGCATAGTATTTCCCCAAACAGGCCATGGTACGTATATCGTTTATAGTGGCTTTCAATTCATTATCATCACCGGCATCCATAGATTCAAGCAATTCCATTGATTTATCCGAGTAGTCATGTAATTTCCGGGCAACCTGGAATGGACTTTCCAGATCGGAAGTACCTCCTGTGGTAAACATTTTAACATAATCAGGAATAGATTGAAAACCTGATGCTGGGTGCGGAGGAAGATTGATAAAGCGATTTACATCGTGAAAACCTGTATTATTTTGGGCATAGTCAGAACGGCTTTTGCACGCCTCAATATACCATTGAAAATCGAGCGCTCCCCAGTGAAAACCGGTTGTCGTCGGATAAATCATTGATGCTTCCTGCCAGGCAGTAAAAAGCTTTTGCGCATCAACTTCGGGGAAATGATTTTGTAGGATTTGAACAAATCGCTCATCTGTAATTTCAGGATTGTATCCCAGACGGCCCCACATCATCCAATGGTACCAATGCTTCACAATTTCAATCTGGCGAGGAGAACCTGCTTCCTTCATAGTAAATTCACGCCCCCATATCCACTGGTCTGAACCATAATAAAAACCTTCTGAAACTTCTCCGGGAATATTTTTAATAAATTCCCGCACAAAATCAGGCGCACCCCACCTGAAATAATAGTTGTCGTCATTCCGCAAGGTCCAGAGGGTTTTCATCCCGTCTATTTCCTTAACAAAATTTTCATGAAAAGGCTGCGTTACAGCACTCATTACATGAGCCTGTGCATATTTAAAACTAAACAGAAATTTAATATTCTTATTTTCGATAAGCGGTTTGAATTTTTCTGCAATTTCCCTTGCTCCTGTCTGATGCTGACGGTGAATAAGGGTAAACTTTCTGTCGGGCATATCAGCAGCAGCATCCAAAATTCCCTGAGCATAAGTGTCAAATGCCCAATCTTCTTTTTCTGGCGTATTAGACGCCGGCATATTTTCGCCTGTTGTTAACCCAATGCCTGCCAAATCAGGATAGGTCACGAACATTTGCTTTATGCTTTTGCGAAAATAATCGCGGGTTACCGGGTTGTCGATTTTATCTGTAATCCCATATTTCCCGTTTGTACCGTTCACGAAGATATTCCATGTGACCACGTAAAAATCTATATTCCGGTTCTTTGCATACTTCATAACATTCTGCCAGAATTCAATTTTTTCGTCGATAGTCATTTTTTTTAAAACTTCCACATTGTTTATTATTTCAGGTGAGTCAAAACCAGTTCCATTGAGATCGTAATTTTCTTTAAAGGCAACGGTTGACCGCTGAACATCATCCAATGCAACATCTTCGTAACCCGGAACTCTCACCATCGAAGGAAACGGATGCAGGCTCCATAATGAAATGTAGTTATAACGATATCTTGCAAGATTATCGATATATTCCTTCCAGAAATCAAAATTCCACATCTCAGGAATATTCTTCTGGGCTGCATCGCAAAGATCAGTATAACTGGGCGTACGAACATCCAGCGGGATATTAAACTTGGTTCCACGTAACTCCATGTATGGGTTCTGAGTCGTTTCGTTTACACCGTCGGGCCCATACAATCTGATTTGTTCTGCCAGCTCCAGACCACCATACATAACACCAGCGGCATCACACCCCGTCACAGTTATGTTTTTTCCGTTTTTTTTCAGGATAAAGCCTTCGTGATTAATACCCTGGTTATTCTGATCCAAAGTCAAAACGATATCGGCATTTTTATCATTCACGATCCGGACTTCAATACCTTTTTCATTCAGAGCAACCTTAATTTCGTCAACAGCAAATTGAATTTCAGGATTTTGGGTAAACATTAGTGAAACTGACTGTCTGGTGTCTGAGCAGGCAAAAATTACTAAGGAAGAAGCCAGGAGTGGCAACAATTTGTTTAATATCATTCTGAAAATAGCCATAATTATACTTTATAGTTTAAATATTAGACTTCTTAAAATTATTCGAAATAAACATTCCCTTTTTCAAGCTCCTCATGAAGGTAATTAAATGGCAATTGTCTGGAACTATAGTTCCGTAAGGCACATAAGGCAGCAGCTGTTCCACTTGCCTGCCCTTGTCCCATGCAGCTTACCGTATTTCTGGTGGACATGTGAGCATTATGATCGGAGGTAATCATCATGCCGGATACATAAAGATTATCGAAATTTTTCACACATAAAGCACGATAAGGAATTCCATAGCTTCCGCCGTCTTTTATTTTATATCTGGGGGCCATATCGTGAAAACCGTAAACGAAGACATCGTCAGGAAAATGAACGCCATTGAGTACATTTTCATGAGTGATATCGTAATCGCAGGTGATCAATCGTCCGCGACGGATACATAAAGAAGGACTGGTACGTGTGATAAATGCTTTTTCGAAGCCTGGAATGTACTCCCTGAAAAGCTCTACCCCTTTTTGCATACGTTTACGTATTTCAAGCTCTGCTGCTGAAACCACATCCCTGTTTGTCGGACTTTGCGAAAGCTTCAGGTTGATTTTTATAAACATAAGATAATTATCATGTACTGTAGTAGATATAGCCGACATGCCAATTTCGCGAGCCCATTTTACAAATGCTTCAGGATAACCGTTTGAACCTTCTGCCCCGATTCGGATGATTTGTCCCGGTCTCCCACTCCTGACCCCATAAGCCAGTTGTCCGACTGCATTACGGGATTTCAGAAATTCGTAGTATTTTTCGATATCCACATTACCTAATCCCATGCTGTTAACAACATCATAATCATTAGGTTCTGAATATTCCGCACCAGCTTTTCCAGCTAAATCGGCATATCCTGTGCAATCAACAAACGATTTGGCATAAACCACTTCGCGGCCGGCATGACTTTCTAGAATCACCCCATGTATCAATTTATCGGTTTTGACGACTCCTGCCAGAAAAGTATTAACACAGACATTTACGCCGGATTCGTTAAGCATTTCAAAGGCATTCAATTTGTACATTTCAGTATCTATTGCCGTACAAACAGAATCGTAATCAAATCCACGTTCCATTTCAGCATAACCGGTTGCACCACCTCTTAATGTAAGACGGTCGATTATTTCAGAAGGTATTCCTTTAACCAATTGTCGCTTGGCAACTCCAGGAAAGGCTTTCCATAAGTTATAAAAGCTGTGAATGGCAGTTCCTCCCTCCACAACTGTACCACCAGGATAGCCCTTTGACTCAACCAGTAAAGTTTTAGCACCTTGTCGTGCCGATGCAATAGCAGCAACCACACCGGCAGTTCCGGCACCTGCAACCACCACATCGAAATGGCGCACAGGAAGTTTTTTTGCCTGCTCCAGATAAAAATCAGGATCATCAAATTCTTCTGAAGGAGAGGTTTTAAAATTCGATACGGACATTAGTCCAAATCCTATCAGACTGCTTTTCTTTGAAAAATCTCTGCGGTTCATCAATTTAAGTTATTTTAAATTTAACTATTCGTTGTTTTGAAATGTGTAACTCCAACATTTGTAAAATATCTTTAAACGTAGGTCAGATCAGATTTAGACTTTTTTTTAAAAGCCTTTAAATTAACTTAACTGCGTCGACTCATGCCAAATATAATTTGTCTTTGTTCTGATCGTACTCAACAACACAGCGATCAGTTTACGAGTATGTTTAATGAACTAAATTGCCATCAAGATACAAATTATACTATATAAACATAAAGCTTTTTAACGAAAGAGTCAAAGTCACCGGATTTCCAGTTATGGATTATTACGCTTTTGCTTCTGATTCATAAATCCCGTTATTGATTTCGCTGCTATTTGCTCAAGTTATTCAACGTATTAATATACGTTTTTTAATACGTTGATGCAACATCTCTCCGGCACCCTGCCTACTGCATCAGTTGCACTTTCTTTGCTGTCAGTTACACTGGTTTCAATAAACAGATGCTTTCAACTGAGGCTTTGCGAGTTCATCGGAACAGATTATGAAAGCCTCTCGAAAGCTTTTCAGGCCGTCCCGGCAATAATATTCGCCTTTGAACTATTTAATTTGTCCTGATTGATTTATTAAGCTGACCAGATTGATCTAGTTGGAATTACTGTATTACCGAAAAATTGTAAAGACCAATAAATTTGACTATATTTGCAGCATGTCATAAAACATTCGCGGTAATAAGGCGTTATATATCTGGGAATATCTCTTTACGCTGACAATACTTTAAAATAGATTATTCTTGTACGATCGTCATAAGATGGTTAAAATTTGATGTTTTTTTCATTTTAAATAATAAAAATGACAAGAAAAAGGATAAATGAAAAATTAATTAATTGATGGAGTAGTAAAATGCAAGACAAAAAACAAAACACTTTTAAAACACCTGACATTACAAAAATGCAGGAAGTAGTAATCAATCACAGAACAAAGATATATATTGCAGTCGGAGCTGATCCGGAAGAAGCCAGAAGCCGCTACTGGGCAAGGCAGGATGCAAAAGGAAAAGTTTTGATTATGGGCAAAAAGCCGGCTCTTACCTGACCGGGACCGATATCAAAAAATAACTGTTAATATATTGTAGAAGGGTACACACCCTTACTTATCATAGTATTGATACTCTCAACAACAAATGGCTTGTCTTCACGGTAAGTAACTCCAAACCATCTTTCGTTGCTCATTAATATCTTTATGGTAATTTCGCCATTCTTGACAAATTTATCAATTGAAGTAGGAATATCAAGTTCAGCTTTTAGGTCTGTCCTGTTTTTATTGATAAAGTTTCTGAATTCTTCCCCCAGAAAACTGAAGCAGGAAGGCTTAAATCCCCACAGATTCATCGAAACGACCTCATTACCCGTAAATTTCAGTGTGCCACCGTCAGTACCCGGCGCTTTTGCACCTTCAGGAGTTTTTTCGATCTGCCGAGTTTCAACTATGTTTTTCAGCAGTCCATCCGGCCCTACCCCGCAGACTCCCCTGTTCACGTGACCATGATCAGATAATGTGTTTCCCATTTTGTATCCAACAATACAATAACAATTCGGATCCTTGTCATTAAGGAGAAAGTCGTGAAGAATCTTAAATGATTCAACTCCATAGTAATCATCTGCATTAATTACCCCGAATGGTTCTTTTATCTTTTGCTCAGTTACAAGAATTGCATGACTCGTACCCCAGGGTTTTTGCCTTTCAGGCGAAACCTTAATGCCTTCAGGAAGATTGGTAATCTCCTGGAAAACATAATCAATATCTATCTTCCCTTTAAGTTTTTTTACAAACCGTTCTTTTACCTGTTCCTCTATATCTCGTCTAATAACGAATACAATTTTACCAAATCCGGCTCTGATGGCATCATAGATTGAATAATCAATTATTGTTTCACCCGACGGGCCTACTTCATCAAGTTGTTTATTACCGCCATAACGGGTACCCATACCTGCAGCAAGAACTAATAGAGTTGGTTTCATAACAGATAGATTTTTATTAATCACAATTATACAGAAAAAATCATTAATTTTTAATATCAATCGTAATAAAGATGGATTTTAGAACGATCATGGTTTGACGGCTTCTAATTCTTGCAGTACGTTTCCTGTGACTATAGATCAATGCATGGCATCCGGGCGCAAGAAACCAAATATAACCCATAGTTAGCATTTCAGCTAGCCGGTACTAACCTGTCATTCCGGACCACTTTTATAGCAAGGGATAATCCGGATATTGGGTTACAAGCTGGAATCAGGCATTAAAGATAAGGCACATCGGGGCGTTGTACTGAGAAGTCAGCCGGTAAAATATGCAGGTGAACAGATAATTATTATGCCTGCAAGCTGAATAATGAATCAATCATTTAAACTATTGCGCGTGTTACAGTGACAAATGAATTTCATCTTATTGACTTAAAATTATTACACAGAAATGATCTTCGAAAAAATTCCATTTCGATAGGCCGGATCCAAGACGTTTCTGAGTTTCCAATGACTGGAGCTGAAATTGTCAGGAAAAGCATTATTTCCAATATTCTCAATTTGATCTGAAATATTCTTTGAAATTTTACCGGGCTTGTTACCTTTGTGATTCTCAAAATCAGAAGGAAGAAGTAATGGGACGGGATTAATAAATATATTTTCCATGTTTCGGACTGTTGACTTCTGTTTCTTTACTAGTTATTATTATTAAATAGGATTCTTATGAAGAGATTATCTGTATTGATATTGGTTTTAACATTATCTTTTATGTTAACACAACAGAGCATTAATGCCTGTACAAATTTTTTAATTACCAAAGGTGCCACAAAAGATGGATCAGTTATGATTACTTATTCAGCTGATTCACATGTATTGTATGGAGAATTATATTTCTGGCCTGCAAAAAACTGGCCTGCAGGTACAATGGTCGATGTGTACGAATGGGATACGGGTAAATTTCTTGGAAGGATCCCACAGAAACCGCATACCTATTCGGTAGTTGGCAATATGAACCAGCACCAGTTATCCATAGGTGAAACTACTTTTGGTGGTCGTCCGGAACTGGCCGATTCAACTGCAATAGTAGATTATGGATCATTGATATATATGACACTTCAGAGAGCAAAAAATGCAAGAGAGGCTATTGCTACATTCTCACAGCTTGTTTCTGACTACGGATATGCAAGTGAAGGGGAATCTTTCTCAATTGGTGACGCAAACGAAGCATGGATACTTGAATTAATCGGCAAGGGTCCGGGAAAAAGAGGGGCAGTATGGGTAGCACGACGTATTCCTGACGGTTATATATCAGGACATGCCAATCAACCGAGGATCACAACATTTCCTCTTTCCGATGGCGTAAAATCCATTACATCAAAGGAACTTGACAAGATCAATAACCCGGAAGTTGAAACAGTGTATGCTTATGATGTTATTGATGTTGCCCGCAGCTTTGGCTGGTTCAGTGGCGAGGATAAAGACTTCAGTTTCAGCGATACATATGCTCCTCTTGATTTCTCAGCCGCAAGGTTCTGTGAAGCAAGAGTATGGTCAGGTTTTAATATGGTAAACAGCCAGATGGGTAAATATCTCGATTATGCCATGGGAGAAAACCTTAAGAACCGTATGCCTTTGTGGGTCAAACCGGATAACAAGCTTTCAGTTAAGGATGTTATGAGTATGATGCGCAACTATTATCAGGGTACGCCTATGGACATGACAAAAGATATAGGTGCAGGTCCCTATGGAAACACAGTTCGATGGAGACCAATGGAATGGAAGGTTGATGGCGTTTCATATTTCAACGAAAGAGCAATTTCGACTCAGCAAACAGGTTTTTCTTTTGTTGCACAAAGTCGCTCATGGCTTCCTGATCCTGTTGGTGGGCTTAATTGGTTTGGTGTTGATGACACATATTATACAGTTTATTCCCCGATGTATTGTGGAATTTCAAGTGTTCCGGAAACATTTGCTGTTGGAAACGGAGATATCATGACTTTCAGCGACAATGCTGCTTTTTGGGTTTTTAATCAGGTAAGCAACTTTGCATATACCCGCACCCGTCTTCTTATCGGTGATCTTCAGAAGAAACAGAGTGAACTGGAAAACAGCTATTTCAACGAAACAATCAATGTTGACAAAACTGCTGATGCGCTATACAGGAAAAGTCCCTCCGATGCTGTGAAATATTTAACAGATTATTCTATAAAATCAGGTGACAATACTGTCAAACAATGGAAGGAACTTTACAGATTCCTGTTTACAAAATATCTCGATGGAAATGTTAAGGAGAAACAGCCGGTGCCAAAGGGGTATAAGTTTGTAAATCCTTCACTTTCGCAGCCGGGTTACGGAGATGAATGGAACCGTATCGTTGTAAAAAATACCGGGGATAAGTTCAGGGAGAAATAACATCGATTTTAAGCTCTGTATAACTCGTATGTTTCTCCGTGCCACTATGTGATGGTTCTTTGTTTAATGTTACACAGAGATACACAGGAAAGACACAGAGTACCACAGAGAAAAAACTTTTTACCATAATTGCAGTTTATGAAAATTATTTCGTAAGTTTGCGACCGGATTTTTAAAACAAAACTGGAATACAAAATACTTTGCGAGATGAACTTAATGAATATTGTTGAGAAGGAATTTGCAGTAAAAAATGAATTTCCTAAATTCGGAGCTGGAGATACTGTTACAGTACATTATAAAATAAAAGAAGGTAACAAGGAGAGAATCCAGCAATACCGTGGTGTTGTTATTCAAAGAAGCGGAAGTTTGCATACTGAGACATTTACTGTAAGAAAGATGTCAGGAAATATCGGCGTCGAAAGAATATTTCCCATTGCATCTCCTTTTATTGACAAAATAGAGGTCAATAAGCATGGAAAAGTGCGCAGGGCAAGGATATTCTACCTTCGCGACCTTACCGGTAAAAAAGCAAGAATCAAGGAAAAGAAATTTTAAATAATTCATTAACAGAAAAAAGGCTATCGTAAATGATGGCCTTTTTTCGTTATACGGATTTTTTACACAAATATTCACAGAGAGAAAATGAACCCAGCTGAGCATGAGAATACTTCTGTTTCATGCACTTTTAAACATAGCTTCTGAAACCCTCAACTAATAGGGATTGATTTATGAATTGGGATTAATTATTGCGGTGTTCTGTACCTATGGTTATATATTTCAAATGTATTTCTACAAATATTATGCGGCTCTGCCGCGTTATATCAGACCCAAAATGTGAGTAGAATAGTTATATTTTTGGCGGTATAATTTATAGTGCAGATCAAAAAATACGGAGTATAATTATATCTGCAATGGAGTTTTATGGTGCAGTTCAAAAGGTGCGGAGTTCCACAATATCTGTAGATAAATGGTTGTTGCAGAGGACAAAGGTGCAGCGCACCGGAATATTATATTAAGTGAATAAAATTTAATTCAATCTCAAACAAATTTCTGGAATAACAAATGATATCCACTTAGGATTAGAATTTGGGTGTTGTAGCGCTGAAAACAGGATAACCCATATCCCGTCAAGCATTTAAAACTTTTTGATCAGTTCATCGCTTTGAACTTTAGCCTCCTCGACAAGCTTTTTAGCCTGCACATCCGCTTCCCGGATAACCTGATCAGCTTTATTATCCGCAGTTTTCCTTATCGATTCAGCACTTTTCTGAGCTGCTATTTTTGCGATTGTCCCCTTTGATGCTGTACCGTCTGTCAGATTCTTAGCCTGAACATCTGCCTCATTACGGATCTTCTCAGCTGCCTTTGCAGCCTCGTCCCTTAATTGTTGTCCCCTCTCTTCTGCTTCCTTAACAAGTCTGGCACCCTGTATTTCAGCCTCAGCTCTGGCTTTCTCCCTTGCCGCATCAACGGTGTTATCAATTGTCTGTTTAACTGCTTCTTTTGCGGTCTCTTTCACTCCACCTCCACTGCTTTCACCTGAATCGCTTCCGAAAAAGGGAGCTATGAGAGGCTTACTGAAAGTGCCTGTTACCTTAACATTTACTTTAATTATATCTGAAGGTTTAAATGCTATACCAAAGGAAGAAGCTTTGGATGAGAGGTTATCAATAAATGAATTAACCGAACTGCCAAGATCTGATCTGGGAATCTCCGTTTTGACAATATAGTTAAGCGTCTGATCTATTCCCTGATCTCCGCTGATATTCATTTTAAGGTTACCCGTTTTGATATTAAACGGACTTACATATATCCTTCCATCGCTAATTTTGAAACTGATATTAATATCCTTAAATGTGTTGCTGTATTTGTCACCCAGCTTAAGGGTCTCCTTCAATTTGTCGAATGTACCCGATTCAACAAGGGTAATCTCATTTGATTGAATTTTTCCTGATCCGTTAATTGTGCTTATTACCGGCATCATGTCACTTCCAAGTAAGCTTTCATAGGTCAGCTTTCCATTTATCTTGCCATCGATACCTTTTGCAGCAGGAACCAATTTCTTTACAGTATTGAATGTGTTGAAAGCATCTCTGACCCCTATATTCTGCATATCAAAATCAGCTTTCATCAGCGGTTTAAGTGTATCACGGGTATCATAATCAGCATTCATTGAAATTGTTCCGTTCAGGATATTCATACCTGCTTCCCTGATACTCATAATCCCGTCATGAACAATAAGATGTCCTTTTAATTTCTGTGCCCTTATATTATCATAAATGAGTTCATCAATTAGTGCATCAAAATCAAAATCGATATTCTTTGGAATCTGAATCAGGCTTAGAGAGGTTGTATCCTCAACAGCTGTAGTATCTGAGGCAATTTTTGACATCATTTCGGACAAATCTGTCAAATTTGACCTAAGAGACAGATTTCCTTTAATTGTCTGATTGCTGAAAACATATGGAATATAATTTTCAAGACGTCCGCTCAGGTCAAAATCACTCTTCCCTCCTACTGAAAGCCGTGTGTTGGTCATGGAAGCATAGGCAGGGGTAAACTCAAAACCTGCCTCTTTAATATTCACCTCCGGGTAGCCTGTCATTGCAACCAGCATATTTTTAATTCCCATTGTACCGGATGCCTTAAAACTCTCATATTTCCCTTTCTCAATCATCGACATGCGACCAGCCATCTGAACAGACATATCTATTATACCCGACAGGGTTATACTATCCATGGGAACGGCTTTTGAGAGAGCAGCAAGATCAATCCTTCCAACCATTGAGCCTTTAAAATCCGGGTCACTCATGGGAGTCTTAAGTGCGAAGGTCATGTCGAACGGAGAACCAGCAAGTTCCATATGAAATCGATCTACATTGACAACGGTCTTATCCATATCTTTCCCGTCAACAAATACATCCGATTTGAGATTTATGTTACTGATTTTTTCCGGCAATTCCGGATAGCTTATCAATCCATTGCTCACCGTAAGGGCAAGCGTTATATCAGGCATTGTGCTGTCAGCATCACTATAAATACCTTTGGCTGATCCTTTAAGGGAAAACTCACCGGTCGTTTGAAGATCCTTGTAATCTGTCATATAAACAGCAGGTATCAACGACAGGAGTGTTTTGAATGATGTCTGTGCTGTTCCAAACTCAATATTAGTCTCTATATCATCGCCGGGCATAGAAACCATACCTGTGAAATTCACTTTCAGGTCGTTTACCGAGAAATAATTTTCACGGAAGGTAAACTTCATGTTATCAAGATTTGCGAGCAGATCAATCTTAGCATCCAGTATGGCCCTGTTCAGGTACTTTATGCCATCCAGGATAAATGTAAAGTCGCCTGAATTCAAGGAGATCTGCAAATCGGTTTCACTCGCTGTCATGTCACCTGTAAGATTAAAATTTAAGTTCTTAAGGTATGTTTTCATTGCAGAACTCTCATCGAAATATGATATTGAGCTGTTCAGCAGTGCAACTTTCTCAAGCACGATCTTCATTGCAGACGGGGTTGTTTCTGCTTCAACAGGAGCAGCAGTTTCAGTAGTGTCTTTCATAATGTCCCAGTTGGCACTACCATCTTTCAGGACTATGGCATTTAAAACAGCCCTGTTCATAATGATGGATTTCACTTCATACCCAGATTTCTTTAACAGACTTGATAAGTTAAATACCAGATCAAAAGACTGGAATCCGGCAAGAGTATCATTTTCAAACTTATCTTTCCCTACTACCGACATTCCTTCAAGTGAAAAAGAGAGGTTGGGGAAATTCCTGAAAAAACCGAGTTTATAATCATCAAACCTGACATTGGCATTAACTGACTCGTTTATAACCTGTTCAACCTTTGTTCTTATTTGTTCCTTAAATACAACCGGAATTATAAACATCAGGATCAGTATCAATAAAATGATGCCAAAGAATATTTTTAGGATAATGCCTGCTGACTTTTTCATTACTAAAATGTTTATGATTGGTTATCAATGATATACAAAATGTATTTTTTTCACTTTACACCCAATAAATGTATATAATTTTAGCGATAATAAAAAAATTAATGGCTTGACGCCCTGCACCACTCCCAATAAGACACCCTCTGCGTTCAGTCTAGTGTTCAACCTTTTTTAGTCACAATAAATACCAAATATTTGTAAATATTACTATATTTGCGGTCTCAAAAAAGCAGGATCTGTATCGTAATTATCATGATTTATAGAGATAGCAACGAACCAGAAGAATTAATAAAAAGGACCTGTAGCTTAATTGGATAGAGCATCTGGCTACGGACCAGAAGGTTGGGGGTTCGAGTCCCTCCAGGTTCACAAATATGGCGCTTCCGGCGCCTTTTTTCATGCCTGCTTAAATGACAGAAACCTGATATTTAAGTAATCATACCTTTAGCTTAACTGAAATTATTAAAAAGTCTGCAATAAGTTCGGATGTTATTAAAACATAATTGCCTCTAATTATGTTTGTATTAATAATAGAAAAATGCAAATCATGGATGGAATAGCTGAATTCAGAAAACAATTAACTACTCCTCTCGGCAAATTTAATTACTATAGTCTGAAGCAATTAGAAAAAGAGGGCTATGATATTGAAGAATTTCCTTTTTCGATCCGGATTCTTATTGAAAATGTCCTAAGGAATTTTAATGGCACAACTTTCAATAAGGAGCATCTGGACCATATCAAAAACTGGAATCCTGAGCCGGCAAAGAACGAAATTCCCTACCTGCCGGCAAGGGTACTGATGCAGGATTTTACCGGAGTTCCTTCAATTGTTGATATAGCATCAATACGATCAGAAGTATTACGTAAAAAGAAAAACCCACAACTGATTAATCCTCAGGTACCTGTTGATCTGATAATAGATCATTCTGTTCAGGTGGATTATTTTGGAACAAATTATGCTTATCAACGAAATGTTGACCTGGAATACCAGCGCAATAATGAGCGATACTCACTGTTAAAGTGGGCTAAATCATCATTCGAAAATTTTAATGTACTTCCCCCGGGTATGGGTATATGCCATCAGGTGAACCTTGAATACCTGTCTAAGGTAGTGACAACCAGAGGCGAATTTATATTCCCTGACACTCTGGTAGGGACAGATTCACATACCCCAATGGTAAACGGAATTGGTGTTATTGGATGGGGAGTCGGAGGAATAGAGGCTGAAGCCGTAATACTCGGTCAGCCTGTTTATATTATGCTTCCGGAAGTTATAGGATTGAAATTGACAGGAAATTTGAAGGAGGGCACTACATCAACCGACCTGGTACTGGCAGTTGCCGAGTTATTAAGAAAAAAAGGTGTCGTAGGCAAATTTGTAGAGGTGTTTGGCCTGGGTTTAAATGGTCTCTCAGTACCTGACAGGGCTACAATATCAAACATGTCGCCTGAATTCGGATGCACCGTAACTTTTTTCCCTCCTGATCATAAAACTCTTGAATATCTGCGAATTACAGGAAGAGATGAAAAGCAGATAGAAACTACGGAACAATACTTAAAGACTAATTTGCTTTGGCGTGAAAATGAAAACAAAATAAAATTTACCGAGATTATCGAATTGAGTCTAAATGATATAGAACCTTCCATTGCGGGACCAAAACGACCCCAGGATAAAATTGCCTTGGGAAGAGTAAAAAGGAGTTTTATTGATTTACTGAAAGGAAATTTTGAAAGAGAGTATGTTTCTCTGGACGACAGGTCTGTGGGATTGTGGTCAAATGAAGGAGGACATCTTGAAGAGTATGCATCGGAAACAGTTACAGATACCAAACCTCTTGAGAAGATAGGGATTGAGATAGAACCAAAACCTGTGAGAAAGAACGGGCTTAAAAGTGTAAAAATAAAAACAGGAAACTCTGAATACCTTATCAGTGATGGATCGCTGGTAATAGCAGCAATTACCAGTTGTACAAATACTTCCAATCCCAGTGTGATGGTTGGAGCTGGCCTCCTGGCTAAGAAAGCTGTTGAAAGAGGGCTTATTACAAAACCATGGGTCAAAACCAGTCTGGCTCCCGGTTCAAAAGTAGTGACCACATATCTGGAAAAGGCCAATTTACTTCCATATCTGGAGGCTCTTGGCTTTCATGTGGTTGGGTACGGTTGTACTACTTGTATCGGAAACAGCGGCCCATTACCGGTATATATTACTAAGGCAATTATAGAAAATGATCTGGTTGTTGCATCCGTTCTTTCCGGAAACAGAAATTTCGAAGCAAGAATTCATCCTCTGATAAAAATGAATTTTTTAGCCTCTCCCCTGCTTGTCGTTGCCTATGCCATTCCAGGACGGATTGATATTGATTTTCAAAGTGAACCTTTAGGTTTCGATCCTAATCTTGAACCAATATATTTAAAAGATATCTGGCCAACTCTGGATGAAATCCAGACAGTTATGAATACTGTATTGGATTCAAAAGATTACCTGTCGAATTACAGGAATATTTTTCTGGGTGATGAAAAATGGAAAATGTTAGATGTACCGGCAAGCGAGGTATTTCAATGGGATGAAAAATCATCATATATTAAAGAAGCTCCATTTTTTAAAAACATCTCCACTGAGACTGATACAATTATCGATATTAAATATGCCAGAGTGTTGCTTGCACTTGGTGATTCGGTTACTACTGATCATATTTCACCAGCAGGATCTATCGCGGAGGAGTCACCAGCTGGTAATTATCTCAAAGCCAATGGTGTCGAAAAGAAAAATTTCAATTCATACGGCTCGCGCAGAGGAAATCATGAAGTAATGATGAGAGGAACGTTTGCCAACGTTCGATTAAAAAATAAATTAGTTGACAGGGAGGGCGGATTTACTATTCATTTTCCAAGTGAAAAGTTAATGACGATATATGATGCTGCTGAAAAATATAAAGCTGATAAGACTCCTCTTATTATCATTGCCGGTAAGGAGTATGGAAGTGGTTCTTCCCGCGATTGGGCAGCTAAAGGGGTCTCCCTGTTAGGGGTTCGAGCAATAATCGCAGAGAGCTTCGAAAGGATTCACAGGAGTAATTTAGTTGGAATGGGCGTTCTGCCTCTTCAATTCAGGACAGGGGAAAATATGTCATCGCTGAAATTGACAGGTGATGAAATATTCGACATTTCTGATCTTGAGACTATTGTTCCGGGAGGTGAAATTAAAGTGAAAGCAACAAAACTGTCAGGGGCGATTCTGGATTTTAATGTTATTGTCAGGCTTGATTCAATCGTTGAATTAACCTATTACATGAACGGCGGTATTCTGCAATATGTGTTAAGAAACTTTCTTAAGGAAACAAAATCATGATTTAACTGAACCACTGATAAAATAAATCCTTGTTCCGGATTAGTTACATAAACAAGCTGTAAATTTTTAAAATCAGAAAAATGAAAGCCAAATTTGATTCTCTGATCAGCGATATACGACCCGTCATTATTGATTTTCATGCAATATGGTGCAATCCCTGTAAAATACAATCTCCTATTCTAAAGGAAGTTGCAGACGAACTGGGTGACAGGATAAGAGTTGTCAAAATAGATGTTGATAAAAACTATGAGATAGCCAGCAAGTACAATATCAATAGTGTTCCTACACTCATGATATTCAAGAATGACAAGCTACTCTGGCGTCATACAGGTTTAATAAGTAAAAATCAATTGTACAGTGCTCTGATGCAAAATATTTAAAAGTTCAGAGTGTTCAGAGGTAATAATGTGTTATTGGCTGAAGATTTTCATTTAACTCATAGACAATTGGTTTACCGGTACCAATTTCAAGTGAAGTAATATCATCATCAGAAATATTATCCAGATGTTTTACCAAAGCCCGCAGACTGTTGCCATGGGCAACAATAATTATTCTCTTGCCACTTTTGACAACAGGAATAATAGTATCATTCCAGTATGGCAAAAACCTGTTGACCGTGTCTTCAAGACTTTCTCCCAGAGGCAGTTCATCATCTGACAAATTTTCGTACATACGCTGCCTGCCCGGAAATCTTTTATCACTTTTTTTGAGTTGAGGTGGTTTTATTTTATATCCCCGCCTCCATTGATGAACCTGTTCTTCCCCATAAATCTCTGCTGTCTGTTTTTTATTAAGCCCTTGCAGTGCACCATAATGTCGTTCATTGAGTCTCCAGGATTTTTCCCATGGTATCCATAGCTGATCTGATATTTCTAAAGAAAACCATAGAGTCTGTAGTGATCTTTTCAGAACTGATACATAGGCACAATCAAATTGGAAATTGTGTGATTTCAGTATAATTCCCGCTTTTTTTGCCTCAGTAATGCCTCCTTTTGATAATGGTACATCTGTCCATCCTGTGAATAGATTTTTTTTATTCCATTCACTTTCTCCATGCCTCAATAAAACAATTTTATACATACAATTTTTATTTATGACATATTTTATAAGTGTTCCAGAAATCTTAACATATAGATCCGATATAAGTTTAAAAAACTCATATGAATTTTATATACATCTGTATATTAAAAATTCGCAATATTAGTCACTTATCCTTATCCAGGTAATATAATGCGAAGGAGTTTGAACTAAAGAATGATAAAGTGTGTTTAATAAAATGTAATGGTTTTATTAACATTTATAAGGAGAATAGCAGAAGCTAAAAGAGTAAGCAATGAAAATAGTTATTGTGAGTGATATCAGAGGTAAAGCGGAAAGCATAATTCCATATGGTTTGAAGCTTGCAAGATACCTTGAATCAGAAGTTGACATAATTCATGTCGTTGATCCCAGGACAGAACCTGTTCTTCCCAGTTCTTATGCAGATTCTCAGACTTTTGCACTCGACGGAAACAAGTTCAATTATGAAGATACAATGCATCGCGAAAAAAGGAATGCTTCCCTTGCACTGGATCAACTACTAAGCAAAGAGGCTTCAAAGCTCAATTATCCCCTTAAAATTAAAAGCATAATCGAAGAAGACACCATCGAAAATAAATTAAGGGAATACGCAGAAAATGAATCCGGTTCCCTGGTTTTAATCAACTCACAACCTGATGGTCATATGTTCAAAACACATCAGGATATGATCGATACAATTAAGGATGCGGGAGCAATGTGCATTTTTGTACCTCCGGGTCATCTGTTCAGTGAATTCAAAAGCGTTACAATACCATGCGATTTGACTAACCATGATTTAGATAAGTACAGGCAGGCTTCATTTTTCCTTCAGCACTTTAATCCTCTTATTAATGCAATTGATCTTGATAAAAATCCACACAATACAGATTTTGAAGAAAAAGCAAGACAATGGCAGGAACTTGCAACTGAAATATTTGTACCGTCAGTAATAAGCATCAGCATACTGATTGGTAATGAGTACGCTGAAACTCTTATAAGCCATATTAACGGGATTGATACAGACCTGATTTTCTTTCTACCGAAAGAACAAAACTTTTTAGCTAATCTGTTCTACAAAAGCATGGAAAGACAATTGCTTGATACGATGAAAGCTCCATTCCTGTACTATTCATAAAATAACCATTGTAAAACGGATCAGTAATACCAGGGAATGAAGCAGGTTAATAATTGGCTGAAAAACTTAATGTAAAAATGTAATATTCAAACAATTAGAAATTTTTCAGAGTTACATGGAATGATATTTCTTTTAATAATTTAAAATTTGACAATTATGATCAAGAAGAAATTAACAATCAGATTTTTAGTTGCAACTGGCATAATGTTAATTGCCAGCTCATGCGGTAACAGGGTAAAAAACACAGAGCCGGTCCCGGCTGCTTCCGATGAAGCTGCCGTAGTGACAAGGGCTGTCTGTGTACTTCATCCTACTACTGGCAACAACGTAACCGGACTTGTAACATTTACCAAGACAGACTCAGGCATTTTAGTAGTAGCTGATGTTGAAGGACTTACGCCGGGGAAACATGGATTTCATGTTCATGAATATGGCGATTGTTCCAGTCCTGACGGAACCTCCGAAGGAGGTCATTTTAATCCGGATAATATGCCTCACGGAGGTCCAAACAGCATGCAGAGACATGTTGGCGATCTGGGCAATATTGTTGCCGGTGAAGATGGTAAAGCTCATCTTGAGATGGTTGATAAATTAATATCCTTTAGCGGTAAACATGATATTATAGGAAGAGGAATTATAGTTCATGCCGGAGAGGATGACCTTGTAACCCAGCCAACCGGAAATGCCGGTGCAAGAGTCGCTTGTGGTGTAATCGGAATTGCAAAATAATGGTTTCGAAATTCACTTAATGTGTATCAACTGTTAACAATAAGCCAATGAGCAAATAATTATTGATTAAATAATCTAAAGTTACTTAACTAACTCTAACCTGCTGATCTATTATTCAAACCGAACAGTAAGCAACAAAAACCTCTTAAGTTTTTAATGCAAACAACATGGTATTTAATATGATCCACGTTTTTTTTTACTATATTGCAATAAAAGCAATAAAAACAGACAGTTGATGTTTTTAAATTCCAAAAGAGCTACCGAAGGTCCTGACTAGTATAATGATGTGTATCATTCAATATATGAACATTATCTATTAATCAAAAATGCCGGACAACTGAACATTTCAGGTTTTCTGTGTTATACTTTAAACAATTATTTTATGAAAGAATCTCTTCAAAAATGGATTGATCTGATTATCCCATGGCTTCTGTCGCATGGAATTAAAATAGTCATTATTGCTGTAGGAGCATTTTTACTACACAGAATTGCCAGTCGTATTATAATTAAAGCTGTTAGAATTGCAGTTGTCCGGGACAGTTCGATGTCGGAAGATTCTGAAAAAAAACGGGAAGACACACTTATAAGCATTTTTAACGGAGCCCTTAAGATCATTATGCTGGTTGTTGCAGTCCTTATGATCCTTGAGGAGGTAGGAATTGCAATTGCACCGATTCTTGCAGGTGCTGGCATTGTAGGTCTTGCTTTTGGTTTTGGAGGACAATACCTTATAAGGGATATCATTTCAGGACTGTTTATTATACTTGAAAATCAATACCGTATAGGAGATGTTGTCAATATTGACAATACCGGAGGACTGGTAGAGGATATCAGCATAAGGATGACAACACTTAGAGATCTGGATGGTACTGTACACCACATACCTCATGGCGAAATTAAAAAAGTATCTAATCTTTCAAAGAATTTTGCACGTGTTAACCTCAATATCGGGATCGCATATGCCTCTGATCTTGAGCATGTTATTGATGTAATCAACAGAACCGGAAATGAACTTGCCGAAGATCCTGATTTCAAAGTGTCCATAATTAGTCCTCCAAAGTTTTTACGGGTGGATGAATTTGCTGATTCTGCAATTATTGTAAAAATTCTGGGAGATACCCTGCCTCTCAAGCAATGGGAAATCAGTGGTGAATTTCGTAAACGGATAAAAATTGCTTTTGACAAAGAAGGGATTGAAATCCCCTTCCCTCAAAGGGTTATTCATCAGGCCAATATTGCAGAGAATTAAATGGACAAAATGAACAGATATAATTTTGGTGTAATTGGGAATTGTTCATATCTGGCGATTATTGATACTAATGCCAATGTAAACTGGCTTTGTCTTCCAAGGTTTGACAGCAGCTTTATTTTTGGTTCCCTCCTCGACAAGAAGAAGGGAGGCGAATTCAGTATCAGGCCAGATAATGATAAATATAAATCAACGCAGTACTATCTGAAAAACACCAACATTTTGGCTACTGAATTCGAAATGAGTGAAGGAAGCTTCAGAGTAGTTGATTTTGCTCCTCGATTCAATCAATATGACAGATATTTCAAACCTTTGATGCTATTTAGAAAAATTGAAGTCATTAGGGGAAATCCTTTCATTAAAGTCAGATGTCATCCGGTTGATAACTATGGCAAAATATTGCCGGAAACAGTATCAGGAAGTAATCATATCCGGTATCTTAATTTAAGCAGTATGGTACGCCTTACGACAGATATACCACTGAATTATATCCTGAGAGAAAAGGCATTTGTACTTAATGAGACTCATTACCTGGTTTTTAGCTATGGCGCCCCTCTTGAAGCTCCCCTTGCAGAGACCTCTGAGCTGTTCCTTAATAAAACCAAAGCCTATTGGATAAACTGGGTAAAATCCACCTCTATCCCATATATATATCAGGATAAAGTTATCAGGTCTGCACTTGTTTTAAAACTGCACCAATACGAAGATACGGGGGCTGTAATTGCTGCTGGTACAACAAGTCTTCCGGAGTCTGACCAGTCGCATCGTACCTGGGATTACAGGTATTGCTGGATGAGAGATACATACTATACCCTTAATGCATTTAACAATATCGGGCATTTTGAAGAACTTGAGAGATACTTTGACTTTATCCAGAATATAATTCTTAATGAAAAAGAAAATATTAAACCATTGTATACCCTTTCAGGTGACCAGGTCCCGGATGAAAAAATTTTGATGCTCGACGGTTATCTCAATAATAAACCGGTCAGAATAGGTAATAATGCTAATTATCAGACGCAGAACGATGTATATGGACAAATTCTAGTGAGCCTTCTGCCTTTGTTTATTGATGAAAGATTAAATTATATAGACAAATTAAAATCTGAACATATAACAGAATGGCTCCTTAACCGTATTGCAAAATATATGGATGTACCTGATTCAGGGCCATGGGAATTCGGAACAACAAATCAATTCCACTGTTATACCTATCTTTTCAATTGGGCAGGTTGTATGGCCGCAATAAAAATCGGAACATTTATTAATAGAAATGACATTGTTAAAAAAGCAAAAACTTTGGAGATTAAATCAAGAAAGTACATTGAGAAGTGTTATAATAAAGAAAGTAAAGCTTATATGCAATCAGTAGGAAGTTCCTATCTTGATGCAAGCAACCTGCAACTGATAACAATGAACTATCTGAATCCGGAAGAAAACAGAGCGAAACAACATCTTATAGCTCATGAAAAGCAGCTCTTTAAACTTGATGGCATGTTTTACAGGTACCTGCAGGATGATCTCGGTGTGGTGAACAATTCGTTTATAATATGTGGATTCTGGTATGCCGAAGCACTAGCTTCTATTGGGTTGATCGATAAAGCTGTTGAGGTAATTGAAACTCTAAATAAATGTTCCAATCATCTGGGACTATTCAGCGAAGATTCCGATAAGAACTATGGCCAGTGGGGTAACTTCCCTCAGACTTATAGCCATGTCGGGCTTGTTAATGCAGTATATCGCTTATCAACCAAGCTCAACAAACCAATATTCCTGTAAAGTATGAAAACTGTCGATCTGATTGGATTTAAACGTATAATAATTGTTGCTTACAGGTTGCCATTCAAACTGGTTAAAAAGAAAGGTGTTTATAATACTGTTCAAAATTCCGGGGGTTTGGTTTCAGCAATTCTCTCGCTATCTGAAAAAATGAACCCTGATGGTGGTTCAGCGACCAAGATACTTTGGGTTGGAACAGGTGATTCTCAGCTTGGGAATCAAAAGGTCAATCAGAAATTCGAGCTTTACCCGGTGGAGATACCGCGAAAGATTGATGAAAAGTTTTATGGAGGCTTCTGCAATAACACAATCTGGCCCCTTTTTCATTATTTCCCGTCACATACTGCATATGACAGCAGTTTTTTTGAGGCTTATTTATCTGCAAATAATATTTTCTTTGACAGATTAAAAAAACTTATCAGACCAGACGATTTTGTTTGGATTCATGATTACCATCTGTTCCCTTTACCAGATATTGTAAGAAAGTCTTTTCCTAAAGCTAATATCGGATTTTTTCTCCATACACCATTTCCCTCATTTGAACTATTTCGTTTATTGCCACGGTCTTGGAGGAAGTCTATTCTTTCAGGCATGACAGGTGCAGATGTTATTGGATTCCATACTAATGATTATACCCAGCATTTTATAAAATCCGTCAAGCGAACTTTAGGATATAAGGTGAATCAAAACCTCATCTCTGTAAAAAACAGAATATGTAAAGCTGATGCCTTTCCAATAGGCATCGATTTTGATAAGTTCAATAACGCATGTTCCTCGCCAAAAACCAATGTTCAAAAAAAGAAACTGCGAAAATTCCTGTCAACAAATAAATTGATATTTTCTGTCGACAGACTTGATTATTCAAAAGGATTTCTGAACAGATTGAAAGCTTACGAACGTTTTCTTGAGAAATACCCTGTCTGGCATTACAAGGTAATTTTTAATATGGTCGTAGTACCTTCAAGAGACAATATTGAGGGATATCGACAGATTAAGAAAGAGATTGAGGCAAATGTAGGGCGCATTAACGGTAAATACGGCAATCTCTCCTGGCGTCCGATTATCTATCAGTACAAATCAATCCCTTTCAACGAACTTGTTGCTCTGTATGATATCAGTGATGTTGGCTTAATTACTCCTCTCCGCGACGGAATGAATCTTGTAGCAAAAGAATATATTGCATGTCAGAGTGAAAAGAAAGGAATGCTGATTCTTAGTGAAATGGCTGGTGCAGCAGTTGAACTTAATGAGGCTATAATCATTAATCCATCTGATGTTGAGGAAACATCAGATGCTATCGATAAAGCACTTAGTATGCCGGCAGAAGAAAAGGAAAGAAAGCTCCTTAAAATGCAAAACAGATTAAAATTATATAATGTTTTTACATGGGCTTCAGACTTTCTGAGCCAGGTAAATGATGTAAAAAAAGAGAAAGAACTTATGAGCGTAAGGTATATGAATGACAGTATATTAAAAAGTATTAAAACAAAATACCAAAAAACCGTAAAACGACTTTTTCTTATAGATTATGACGGGACATTAACCCCAATAGCCAAACTCCCGGAAATGGCTTTGCTTAATGAGAATACCGAAGGTATGCTTAGACGTATTATATCAGATAAGTGCAACACTGTTGCAATCATTAGCGGAAGAGAAAGAAAGTTCATTGAGAATCAGTTCAGGAATCTTCCTGTAATTCTTATTGCGGAGCATGGATATTTTATTAAATATCCCGATCATGATTGGATCAATACTGTCGATATAGATCTGTCATGGAAGAATAAAATCATGCCTATATTGAATGAATATGTCGACAGATGTAATGGTTCGATGGTAGAAGAAAAGTATGCTTCTATCGTATGGCATTACCGAAATGCTGATGAAGAGATTGCTTCACTGAGGATCAATGAATTAAAAGACGACCTTACTGAAATCATTAATAGTGAATCAAAACTTCAGATGCTTGAAGGAAATAAAGTTCTTGAGATTAAAAGTCTGATCTACGATAAAGGGACTGCTGCATCAGAGCTTATAAACAAAGAAAAATATGATTTCATAATGGCACTTGGAGATGATAAAACAGATGAAGATCTTTTTAAGGTTTTACCCAAATCCGGAATTACCATAAAAGTTGGCTGCAAGCCAACTAAAGCAAGATACAATATTAAAACTCAGTCTCAGATATATGATATTCTTTCACTCTTTAGCGAGATTCCTGAAATGCAACCGACTGAGTGATACCTGATTATACTGTTCCTGTCAAAGGTTTTTCCGTGAATAAACAGGTATAGATATTAACTAAATTTTCTTCGTGCTTATTGTAACCGTGTGAATAATGGATCTGTAAATACCGGCTCTGTCTTACTGTATGACAGCCACATAATAAGACCGCTGAAGTAATTCACCAGGTCCGACATATTTTGATAGTCAAACAATTCCTCTTCATCGCCTGGACTATGAATATAATCAGCAAGGGCAGTGGTAGCAAATGTGCCGCTGGGGATTCCCTTATTAATGCCATCATTAGTTGAAATACGGGAGAATGAAATATTATCTGAGGAAAAAAAGAGATTATTGGAAATCGAAACGGAATCAACAAGTTCCCAATCAGAATTTTTATTATACTCACTTACTATATCATCGAGATTTGAAATCCTTGTTCCTGTCATATAATATCTCTTCTTTCCAAGAAATTCAGAATGTCCGGTCATTTCAAAATTAATATCGGCCAATACTTTATTTAGAGCAACCGGAGAATTTGCGACAAAATAACGCGAACCCTTCATACCACTTTCTTCACCGCTGAATGCAGCAAAAATCAATGTTCTACCCGGTTTGAGTCCCATATCCCTTATTGTTTTTGCTATTCCCAATAGTGTACATGTACCTGCCGCATTGTCATCCGCTCCATTATAAATAGAGTCCGCGCTATTTCCTCTCCTTATTCCAATGTGATCAAAATGAGCGCTTAAAATGATATACTGATTTTTTAACTGAGGATCCGTCCCCTCTATCATACCCAATACATTTCTCTCATTTACAGATTTTTGCCTTGTCGTAAACGTATAATTCTGAACATACTCTCTGTTCTGCAAAAGAGGATCAAGACCATACTCTTTAAACTTTCCAACAAGCCAGTCAGCAGCTGTTCCCATTTCGGGTGACCCATTTGCACGGCCTCTCATTTCATCTGACGATAAATATTTTATCCATTTCTTCAGTTCTTCAGGTTTAACTTTTACAGGCTTTTCAGAATATACTTTAAATCCTGCAATGGTTAATACCGCAATGATGATAATAAATAACTGTGTAAATCTCATTAATTTAAATTTATACTTATTTTAAAACGCTTTTCATGCCAGATAAATCCAAATATATAAAGCACCACTGAAACAAGCACGAAGGGCAAGAAATACTTTATTTCATAACCCCTTCGCAGTACAAGACAGGTGATCTGCAAATGTCATCATATGTACATCATCGACGACCAAACTGCTGACATCTATTCTTGTGTTAATGATCTTTTTCAAATGTACGTTATTAATCCATTTTTTGATCCCCTAACCTGCACCCTTAACAATTCCTGAATTAAGATCAATAAATCCCCTTGGCAGCGATACCAACAGAAATAGGACTAATGCCCACATAGGATACCGTCGTGCATATCTCACGCATAGCGAGAAGAAGCTTTGAAATAAGATAATCCCCTGACTGTTCCTTAATCAATGGATATAATATTGCAGCAACAATTTCCCGGAATGATTTTTCAACTTCTATTTTAAGCGAGCTGTGGCCAATATCTGTTGTTATGGTTGCAGAATAGTTAAACATCTTCCATATTTGATTTGCAATCTACAAAAGTAACCTTAAATATAAATATTAGGATAAACATAAAAATAAAAGATCTGATGCCGTGGTTAATTTTTTTGATAACTTTAGCATCGGTTTATTTATGAGACTTTTATGATTGAAACAATAAAAGAAATATTTAATAATGAAGCTTCTGCAATTCAAAATATTCCGGTTACCAGGAATTTTGAAGATGTAATTGCAATAATTCACAGACAGGTCCATGGGAAGAATGGCAAACTGGTTACCAGCGGGATGGGAAAAGCAGGGCAAATTGCTCACAATATCGCGACAACTTTCAGTTCAACAGGAACTCCCTCGGTTTTTTTGCACCCCAGTGAAGCTCAGCATGGAGATCTTGGAATTTTACAGAAAAATGATGTACTTCTTGCGATTTCAAATTCAGGAAAAACAAGAGAGATCCTCGAACTGATTGATCTGAAAAACAATCTTTATCCTGAAATACCGGTAATTGTAATTACTGGTCATGAAGATAGTCCTCTGGCACAGAAAGCCGATTGCTATATACTTACAGGTGCTCCTGTTGAAGTTTGTGCTCTTGGACTAACACCTACTACCTCCACCACTGTTATGACGGTTATTGGTGATGCACTTGTAGTTCTTATGATGAAGAAAATAAAATTCAATACAAAGGATTACGCAAACAGGCACCATGGCGGTTACCTTGGAATGAAATCGAGGGAGATATCTGAAAAAGGCTAAATAAAGCTATCAGGAGATTTCTGTATATTCATTCCTGATTGAATCCAATATATTCTCTTGTATGTATAAAGCTTAGTAATCTATATCCACATCAGGATTTTTTCGCTTGTTCCCAGCTCTTCTCTTGGGTTCGAATTGATATAGTTCTATCGACATACGCAGTAATTATGTAACGCTTTCGAGAACTTTGACTAAAAAATACCATATAAGTTCTTCAAAGGTTTTTTCCGATGGATAACTTACAGTGCAGCATGTTAAAATCCTGCCCTGCATAGGAGTGAGACCAAATTTTTCAAATATTTTACCAGACTCTTGAATTGTATAACTGATACACATATCCTGAATTTACATATTTCGCAATATTGGCTTCTCCAGGTTCATCTAAATTTAATTAAAGCTACCATTATATAATTTTTGAAATAATAAACAATATTTTAATTTCTTGGTCCAATCCTTTAAAAAGATTAGTTTTGAATGATTCAGTAAAAAGAGTAACCCGATAATAATTTTAAGTCCATGACAACCAGCAACTCATCAGGTGCCATCAGCAGAAACAATTATATCTTTTCAATATCTATAATCGGATTGTTCTTTTTCATTTTCGGATTCGTTACCTGGCTCAACGGGATACTTATTCCTTTCCTGAAAACGGCGTGTGAACTAAATGATTTTCAGGCTTACTTTGTGACATTTGCGTTTTATATCTCGTATTTTGTAATGGCATTACCATCGTCAGCTGTACTTAAAAAGACCGGATTTAAGAATGGAATGTCACTGGGTTTATGGATTATGGCAGCCGGTGCTATGATATTTATCCCAGCTGCAATGACAAGAACATTCGGTCTGTTTCTGGTTGGTCTATTTGTTGAAGGAACAGGGCTGGCTCTGTTACAAACAGCTTCAAACCCTTATATAACCATTATCGGACCAAGAGAAAGTGCTGCCAAACGTATCAGTATTATGGGTATTGCAAATAAATTTGCAGGGGCAATCGCTCCTATAATCCTGGCAAGTATTATTCTGAAAGATTCTCAAATACTTGAGGAAAAGCTTACCCGGGCCACTGATGCATTTACGAGGGTAAATCTTCTGGACGAACTGGCACGCAGAGTTATTTTGCCTTATATTGTACTTGCTCTGACTCTTGTTTTACTTGGTCTCATTTTAAGGTTCGCACACTTACCTGAAGTAGATACGGATGCTGAGGATACGACAAGTGGGGAATCAAATACAAAAAAAAGAAGTATCTGGCAGTTTCCACACCTTTTGCTCGGAGTGATCGCCCTCTTTTTCTATGTTGGGGTGGAAGTTATAGCTGGTGATAGTATAATACGGTATGGTCAATCAATTGGTGTTGCAATGGAATCGGCAAAATACTTTACTTCGCTTACATTAATCAGTATGATTATTGGATACCTTGCAGGAATTATTTTTATTCCAAAATATATCAGCCAGGTAACAGCTTTGAAATTTTGTACAATTTTTGGAGTTCTTTTTTCTCTCGGAGCAATTCTTGCCCCGCCACATATTGTCATTACCATGCCATTTATTGATATTATGACATTGCAATCAATTAAACTGGTTTTACCTGTAACTGTACTGTTTGTAGCACTTCTCGGCCTTGCCAATGCGCTTGTATGGCCTGCAATGTGGCCACTGGCGATTAGCGGTTTGGGAAGATTCACTAAAACAGGCTCCGCTATGCTGATTATGGCCATTGCCGGAGGTGCTTTGCTTCCTTTATTATATGGAAAGCTGGCTGTAGTTTTTTCAACACAGACGGCTTACTGGATATGTGTGCCATCTTATATGATTATTATGTACTACGCTTTCATTGGTCATAGAGCCGGAAAATGATATGGATGATTTTCTTAAGAAAATATTTAACCTTTTTGCAGCTGTAGGTTCATTCCATAATAGTTATCCATATGGAAGCGGACATATTCATGATACTTTCCTGATAGAAACTACAGAAAAGAATAATGACGATTATATTCTTCAGCGTCTGAACGTTAAGATATTCAGAAACATTCCTGAATTACAGCATAATATTGAAAGGGTTACAGCTCATTTACAAAGTAAAATAAGAAATAGACCTGGTTCAAATATAAAAAGAGAATGTCTTAGACTTGTACTTTCAAAAGATGGGAGAAGCTGGGTAGTTGATAAAGATGGCAATTACTGGAGGATGTACATTTACATACCAGGCCACAGGTCGTATAATTTAGTTGACAGTCCTGAAAAAGCATTTGAAGGTGGTAAAGCAATCGGAAGGTTTCAGGCTATGCTGGCAGATATGCCCGGAGGTCCGCTGTATGAAACTATACCATGGTTTCATAATACTGGAAAGCGACTTGAGACGCTTGACCTCAAAATCAAAGAAAATCCTGTCAGCCGTGTTGAAAATGTCAGAGAGGATATTGATCAGGTTCAACGGAGAGCTGAGGAAATGAAAATTATTCTTAAGCTGGGCAATGAAGGAAAACTACCGCTTCGGATAACTCATAACGATACTAAATTCAATAATATTCTTCTTGATGAGAATGATAAAGCATTATGTGTAATTGATCTTGATACGGTAATGCCAGGATATGTTCATTATGATTTCGGAGATGCAGTTAGAACGGCTGCAAATACAGCTTCCGAAGATGAAAAAGATCTTTCAAAAATAAGGATGGATATCAATCGTTTTAAAGCATATGCGGAAGGTTATTTGTCTGAAATCGGTGAAATGCTTAATAATACAGAAAAAGTATATCTTGCTTTTGCCCCGCTCGTAATTACCTTCACCATTGCAGTACGTTTCCTTACAGATTATATTGATGGCGACAATTACTTTAAAATCCAACATGAGTGTCATAATCTGGAAAGAGCCAGGGCTCAGTTAAGGCTGGTGATAAGTATGGAGGAACAGTACGAGGATATGAAGCGAATAATCAGTAAACTAACCTAAGATTCGGAAAATGTGGCGGGTTGTGGAAGATGCTTACCATGCTATTACATTATTGTGAAAACACAGATTTATTATTAATATTATGGAGTGGACATTAAACGAGATTAAATTTTTAAAAACATTGAGCGATTCTGACAAGATCCAGAGCTTCCTGGATTTGATTGATTATAATCCAAGCTATGAATGCAGATCCCCCAGATGGGTTATAAATAAAAGCTCTGCACATTGTCTTGAGGGGGCTCTCTTTGCCGCAGCTGCTTTGCAATTTAACGGTCACCTTCCACTGATTGTTGATATGAAAGCTTTTAATGATGACGATCATGTAATTGCAGTATTCAAAGAAAATAATCACTGGGGTGCAGTTGCAAAATCTAACTTCACCACTTTAAGGTACAGGGAACCCGTATATCGATCTCTGAGGGAACTTATCATGTCTTACTTTGATTTTTACTTTAATATTTCAGGTGATAAATCTTTACGGTCATATTCTCTTCCACTCAATCTCAACATATTTAATTCCCGTAAATGGACGACTACCGATGAAGACCTTGAATATATTGGAGACAGGCTGGAAAAGGTTCATCATTATCCTGTAGTTGATAGCACCATGATCAGGAATCTCAAACCAGCCAGCGCTTTAATGCTAAAGGCTGGCATGCTGGGATCAAATGAAGAAGGGCTTTATAAACCGGACCAAGATATGAATGTGACCGGCGAATTTTGAGAGTCGGAGGAAAGAGATGCAGTCGAAAAAAATGATAATTCATATCTTTGATTATCTTCATCTTGTATTTGAGACTTGTCAAACAGTCGAACCTTCTTTTTGTATTTCTCCGGGGATTAACTACTTTTGACAGCGTTAAAACAAAAGGGTATGGATTTATCAGGTAAATATTATAAAGCCTTTGTCGACAGGCAGCAGGCTATAGAAAAGCAATATAGCCCCAGACAAGCAGAAAAGCAACATTCAAAGGGAAAACTTACGGCCCAGGAACGTATAAGCCTGCTTTTCGACAACGGAACTTTTGAGGAGATTGATGCTTTTGTTACACCTGCCGATCAGCCTGTGGAGTTCGGCAAGGTTGAGAGATCATATGGTGACGGCGTGATAGTTGGCCATGGAAAAGTAAATGGAAGGCTCGTTTTTTCTTACGCCCAGGACTTCACAATTATGGGAGGATCGCTGGGAATTGTACATGCAAAAAAAATTGCCAAAATTCAGGAAATGGCATTGAAGATGGGGGCCCCTATAATAGCTCTGATCGATTCCGGAGGAGCACGAATACAGGAAGGCGTTGCTAGTCTTAGCGGTTATGCAGGAATATTTCATAATATCATTCATTCATCCGGAATTATACCCCAGATATCAGTTATAATGGGTCCTGCTGCCGGAGGAGCCGTTTACTCCCCTGCTCTCACTGATTTTGTTTTTATGGTGAACCGTACCAGTTATATGTTCGTAACTGGCCCTAACGTCGTTAAGGAAGTTCTGAATGAAGAGGTGACATTGGAAGAACTTGGAGGAGCTGAAATACATGCACGCAAGAGTGGTGTGGCCCAGATGATATATGATGATGAGGAAAACACAATACTCGCTCTGAAAAAATTCCTCTCCTATCTCCCTTCAAATAATGTTGAAAACCCTCCTGTTGTTGCTGATGATGGTTCAATCAGCGACGTTAACGAAAAACTTAGGGATATAGTGCCGGATGATCCAAATAAGGCATACGATGTTAAAGACGTCATAAATCAGATAGTCGACAGAAATAGTTTTTTTGAAACCGCTGAACTTTTCGGAGCTAACCTGGTTACCGGATTTGCAAGACTTAAAGGCAGAACAATTGGAGTTGTAGCAAATCAGCCAAAAGTTCTGGCCGGGGTTCTGGATATTGATTCGTCAACAAAAGGTGCCCGCTTTATCAGGTTTTGTGATGCCTTTAATATTCCGATAATAACACTTGAAGATGTCCCGGGTTTCCTGCCTGGTGTGGATCAGGAGCATTCAGGCATTATAAGACATGGTGCCAAAATGCTTTTTGCGTATAGTGAGGCCACAGTTCCGAAAATTACCGTCATTTTGCGTAAGGCTTACGGCGGAGCATTTATTGTTATGAACAGTAAAAATCTGGGGGGCGATTTCAATTTTGCCTGGCCTTCTGCAGAAATTGCAGTAATGGGTCCCGATGGAGCGGTTGCAATTCTTTACAGGAAAGAACTTGCCGAATCGAAAAATCCTGCCGAACTTAAAAAGGAGCTTGTTAAGAAATACCGCGATAAAATCGCTAATCCGTTTATTGCTGACGAAAGTGGTTATATTGATGAAGTAATTGATCCGGCTGTTACAAGGAAAAAAATTATTTCAGCCCTGAGTGCTCTGAGTAATAAATGGGTCAAAGTTCCGTCCAGAAAGCATGGGAACATGCCATTATAAAATGATCTGCCACAGGCAAAATTGTATCTTATTTAGGATATAGGAAATGGTTGAACAAAAATTATGAAAAACTTTAAATATCCCCTGTTGTTATGTCAAGGTGGTGATACTATAATAAAGAAAAAGGCCATAATATTTAAATGATGAAAATTAAACGTATATTAATTGCTAACAGAGGCGAGATTGCAGTCAGAATAATGAAGACAGCGCACCTGATGAATATTGAAACCGTTGCGGTAAAGACTGCGGTGGAACCAAATGCAATGTACCTTTCAGCAGCAGATGTGATTTTTGATAATACTGAAAATATTTCTGAAATACCTGTATTTCTCGATATTGAAAAACTGATAGATATAGCACTGAAAACTAATGCCAATGCTATTCATCCGGGTTATGGCTTCCTTGCAGAAAACGCCTATTTTGCTCAAAAATGCGTCGACAATAAAATAATCTTTATCGGTCCCTCACCTGATGCAATTTATAAGATGGGGAATAAAACAATTGCCAGAAAAATTGCATTAGCAAGCGGCATTCCTATGGCAACCGGTAGTGAAGGTAATATATCCAATGAGGAAGAGGCTTCTCAGATTGCAGAGAAAATCGGTTATCCTGTTATAATCAAGGCCGCATCAGGCGGAGGAGGAAGAGGAATGAGGATCGTACGTAAAGCTGACGAAATGGAGAAGATGTTCATAATCGCCAGTAAAGAAGCAGAAAAAGCTTTTAATGATCCTTCCGTTTTTGTGGAAAAATATATAGAAAATCCTAAACATATTGAATTTCAGATACTTGGTGATATAAAGGGCAATGTAATTCATCTCGGAGAAAGAGAGTGTTCCATACAGAGAAAACACCAGAAACTTCTTGAAGAAGCACCATCATGTGCTCTGGATGCGAAGCTCAGAAAAGAGATGGGCAAAATGGCTGTCGAGATAGCAAAAGCTGTCAATTATCACTCTGCAGGAACAGTAGAGTTTCTACTTGATTCAGATAAGAATTACTATTTTATGGAAATGAATACCCGGATACAGGTGGAACATCCGGTTACTGAGATTATTACCGGAATCGACCTGATTGAACAGCAGATTCATATTGCTAACGGGGAAGAATTAAAATTCAGACAGGAAGATATTAAGCTTAAAGGGTGGGCTATTGAGTGCAGAATTAATGCTGAGGATGTACAGGCAGGATTTGCCCCTGACCCGGGCAAAATTCAGAGTCTCAACATGCCTACTGACTCATGTGTCAGAGTAGATACCGGTGTTCAGGCTGGTTCTTCAATTGTTGCTAATTATGATTCGATGATTGCTAAGCTAATTGTGAAAGGAAAAGACAGGAAAGAGGCTATTAAAAATTGTAAGATGGCGCTTGACAAGGTGTGGATTAAAGGAACAAAAACAACCCTTCCTTTTTTCAGGATGCTGGTTCGTCATCAGAAGTTTCAGGATGGCACCTTTACAACAGCATTTATTGAAAAAGATCTTGACAAATACTATTTCAACAGTGAATATGAAGAAATGCTTGCAGCATGGCTTGCTACCAAACTGTTTATTGAGGAAAACCTGAATGATAACAGTATTAACATAGATTTCGAACATGGGAAAGAAATGAGTCCATGGTTGCTTAATAAGAGAATAAATCAATTTTAAATCAAGTTGTTAATAATGGCAAACGATAAAATTCAGAAAAAGAAGCTTTACGCCCTTTCATCAGAGAACAGAAAATTCACCTTTCCCCTGCCGCTGAAACACTCGATAAGGATAGGAAAAAGAGATTATGATGTCAAGCTTAAATCTGATGAGAAATATGGTACATATATCCTTTGGAAGAACCGGAAATACCCTGTTGAGATTATCAGATCACGTCAGAATAAATATGAAATACTTTTCAATGATATTAGTTATACATTTACAGTTGAGACACCCTTCTCTCTTCAAAGAATGAAGGTTTTAAATTCAAAGAGAGGTAAAGTTGAAAAGGAATTTATCAGAGCACCAATGCCAGGAAAAATTATTGATGTTCTTGTAAGAGAAGGAACTACAGTGCAAAGAGGAGAAACTGTCTTAGTACTAGAGGCAATGAAAATGCAGAATGAAATAATGTCTCCTGTTAGCGGAACGATTGTAAAAGTGACAGCCAGGCCTAATACGAATGTTATGAAAGATGATCTTCTGGTCGAGATTAAAACCTGATCATCAGCTATTTTCTTCAAAGATAATTCAGAACAAGTCTCCTGTTGCAGCAAAGCACTCTTCCTGAGGGATTCATTGCTTTCTACCCGAAGTGACAATTCATTTCTGGCTTAAAAAGGCAATTCGTTAAACCAATTGTGCAGTTTGTTGATTCACTATATAACAGCTTAAAGTTGCTTCCTAACTTTGACGGGAATTGTTAATCCTGGCGGATGGGCATTTAAAAAGCAGTAAAGGTGAAAGCATAAAAGTTTACAAAGTGTCAATTGTAAACTCAAAACTACCATCCGTCAATTAAAATGCACAATAACTAACAATTAATTATATTTTGTAATGTTAAAGCCTGACCGGAACGAGTTTCATTGCAGAACTAATATAAGGAAGATGATTGCATTTTACATATATTTGTATTATAAGTATATAACACCTGCTTAAATATGAAAACAATAAAGCCGGTTATATTTTTTCTTTTACTTTTCGCAAGCTTATCTCCATTGATTATGGGATCCGGATCATTTTCAACAGGACTATTCAATAAGAAAAATAATGGTACTTCCTCAGATACGTCCCTCGTCAATAAATTCACCCGCCTTGCTTTGGCATATGATCCAAAAAAACCCGACCTGAAGTATATAAAAGCTAACATTGATACTGCTGAAATGATATGTCAGAGAAATAATATTGAAATACCGGCACTTCTTCATCTTGCGCGTGCAAAATACTTTTTCCTTATAAACGATTTCAATAATTCAGGACAGGAAGCCACGATTGCATTCAATCTGTCCAAGAAGAATGGTGAAGCCAAAATTCTGGCTGAAACTATGATTTTTCAGGGTCGGTATTCTCTCCGTACCGGTTTCTATAATGAAAGTATCGGCTATTTTAATAATTGTATAACCCTTGCTAAGAAGGAACGATTAAAGGGTTATATACCTGTGTGTTATTACAACATTTCAGATGTTTATAAATCAATGGATAACACAAAAGATTATAATAAAAGTCTTCAGGAATTTATTGATGCAAGCCATAACGAGAACGACAGCCTGTCTCTTAACGTAGGTTACTACCTTCTTGGAAGTTCGCTGACAGGAGAAAACCGTAATTACAGGAAAGCCGATTCACTTGAATTTCAAGATTATAAAGTTCCAGACTCGCTTGTATTCCGCGATTTCAAAAGAGCTGATTCACTTCTTAGAATTAGTCTTGCGATCTCACTGAAAAGAAGAGACACTGTATATACGGTATTATCATTGGCTAATCTGGGCTGGAATTTCTATCGTGAAAAGAAGTTTAGTTCAGCAATAACTGAATACAACAGATCACTTAAATACAGTACTCATATGAAGTATCATGGTTATTCTGCTAATGCATATGGAAACCTGGGTACAATTTACAGGGATGAAGGAAAGTCGGAGTTATCTTTGAAATACTACGCAAAATCCATAGAAGAGGCAAAACTTGATAATGATATGAACAGTGTTTATTGGGTCTATCTTGATATGAGTGACATGTATCTCCAGAAAAAAGATACATCGGATGCATTTAAAAATTATGTTCTTTATAAGAAGTACAATGATCTTTATATGAAAAGGTCTAATACCCAGGGTCTTGCTGATGCAAAAATCAGGTATGATGCTGAAACTCATAATAAAGAGCTCCAGTTGCTTTCGCTGAGAGTAAGCAACCAGAAACTACTGATTTATGGTTATACCGGACTATTCATATTAAGCCTTGCAATTGGCATACTGATCTTCAGCCGCGCTCGCATCAATTCAAAGCGCAGGCTAAGTGAAATGAACCGCAAGATATCTGAAGTCACACAGGCTAACCTCAGGCAACAAATGAATCCTCATTTCATTTTCAATACTCTGAATTCAATACAATATTATATGTACCAGCACGATAAACTGGCTACTAATAATTACCTCACAAAATTTTCAAGCCTTATGAGAAAAGTTCTTGAAAATTCGCAACACACTTCTGTCCCGCTTCGTGATGAACTTGATGCTCTGAGCCTATACCTTGAACTTGAAAAGATACGGTTTAAGGAAAAATTTGATTACAAAATCAATATTGATGAAGAACTCGACACTTTGCTTTACAAGGTACCTACAATGCTCATTCAGCCATACGTTGAAAATTCAATATGCCATGGAGTAATGCCACTGGAAGGAAATGGACTGGTTAAGATTGATTTGAAACTGGAAAAATCATATATTTCGTGTACTATTGAAGACAATGGGATTGGTCGTGAGGCTGCACAGGAGAGAAAAATGAAGAGCGAAAAGAATCATAACTCACTTGGGACTCAAATTGTTACATCAAGACTGGATCTTGTCAATACTCTTTACGGAACCAGTCTGAAAACAATTTATACTGATCTGAAGAATGAGAATGGACTACCGGTAGGTACCAGGGTAGTCATCCATATACCAATATTGACATGAAGCACAGATTAATTACAGTTATTATTGATGATGAGCCTGATGCAGTTGATTTCATCGCTTCAATTATCGGGGAATACTGTCCCGGTCTTGAAGTATCAGGGAAAGCTAATAATGTTAAGGAGGGGGTAAAGCTCATTGAAGAGATAAACCCTGAACTGGTATTCCTTGATGTGGAAATGCCTAACGGCACAGGTTTTGACCTGCTTACACACTTCCCTCAAAAGAACTTTGATGTAGTGTTCATAACTGCTTTCAACCATTATGCGATTAAAGCAATAAAGTTCAGTGCTGTTGATTATATTCTTAAACCTATAAATATCAATGAATTTATCGAAGCAGTTAACAGAGTAATAAGTAAACACTCGGCAAATTCATTTTCAATCAATGAGAATTTTGAGTCTCTGCTCGAGAATATTCGTACAGCACATCCTACCAGGCTTGTTATTCCAACATCTGACGGAAGAGAGTATCTGAATCCTAATGATATTATCCGTATTGAAGCTGACCGAAGTTATTCCTGGTTCTTCATCAGGGAGAAACGGAAAATTCTAGTTTCGAAACACCTGAAAGAGTTTCAGGATCTTCTGAATGACCGTAACTTTTTCAGGTCTCACAATTCTCATCTTATTAACCTCGACTTTGTAAAAAAATATGTACGGCAGGACGGTGGATATATCGAGATGACCGATGGTTCACAGGTACCTGTTTCAAGAAACAGAAAAGATCTGTTTCTTGCTCACATGTCCAGATACACTGGTTAGCAGTAAAGTTCAACTGGTATGTTTCTTCAAAAAATGGCTGAATAAGATAAAAATACTCCCAACTGTAAGTATCAGGGAAATAGCGCCGTAGAGAAGACTCTCATATGGAGGTTGAATTACCCATGACCAGCTCAGCCAGTACAAAGGAGAAAAAAACACGATATAATTCCAGGGATGATGAAGGAGAAGTCCAAGCGGAACCGTGGCCAGGAATATACCATAGAACTTTGAAAGCGCCAGTCCTTCAACTTTATTTCCAGCAAGGCTGCCGATAAAGAGAAATACAAAAGGGGATTGTGTAGAAAGAAGTAATGAAATAAAAACCGTTCTTAACCATCCTTCAGTAGGAACAGGATTTGTAAGAATTATACTTATTAGTACCATTAAAAAGCTCAGTAATGTCGGGACTATCATCCGCATAAGGATAAAATTTTTCTTACCTGCAGGAGTAACAGCAATAACCTGAAGTATATGCATATCATTTTCATCGAGAAGAATGAATGCATACACCATGCCTAATAGCATTGGAATTAGCGAAACCATAGTAACCGCTATGACTGTATAATATTTATTAAGAAAAAATCCGGTCTTTTCCAGAACAAAATCTGAAAACAGTGGTAATGCAAGCTTAAGGAACAAAATCAAAATTAGAGGAGCCACAAATGCAAGCAAAAGCATAGGATCGCGCAGAATGAATTTTATATCAGCTTTAAACGAGGTTAAGATAATCCTGCCGATCATATCCTTACAAATTAAATGAAAAGGTCATGATGTTGAAACTGCCGTTCTGCAAATATCATCATAATATAAATCCATATTGTCAATATCACTATATCAAAAAGGTTAAAATATGAGAATACTGAATTTGGGATACTAAGAAAGAGATCCATAGAAGCGTTCATGGGTAATACATTCATCCATCCGGTCCGTGGAAAAAGAAACACAGGAATGAGCGGAATTGTAAAGATCATCGATCCTAAAACTACCCTGGCCAGAAACTGATTAAATGAGTTTGCTCCGGCGGCAAATCCGATTCCGAACATTGTAAATACAATTGAAGATAATACAACGGCAGGAAGAACAACTGCATAGCCTTTAAAGGACCAGAGAGAAATAACCCAGACCAGAGAGCTAACCACTGTACTTAATATCGTAACAGATAAAACCTTAGAAAACAGATAGTATGTCAGTTTCAAAGGAGTAACTGACATGCTACTCAGAACCCCCTGTTGTTTTTCAAACAGAACAAGAGCTCCCACAAATATCAAACCAAGTACAGAGGTATCTGTAAAGATCAGAATTATTGCTGTATCATCTCTGACATTTAATGGAAGATTCCTCAGAATCAGAATGTAAATGACCCCAATTACTCCGTAAACAGTCCAGTACCCGCTTCGCAACTGAATATTGATATCGTATATAAACAACTTAAGCATTAGTAATACTATCCGTTTGGAACCCGGTTAGAGAGTGCCCTGTTACTTTGATAAAGATATCCTCCAGGCTAGCTTCGCAGGTATGAATAGCTTCAATATTACCTGAGGCAAGTGTTTCCAGAAATAATCTGTCGGAACCTATTCCATCAAGCTCAAATGTTATATCATACCTTGAATTATTATGATTAAGGGTAACTTTTAGTTTTCTTTCTCCGAATTTAAGTTTAAGATCAGCAGGACTTCCCTCAATTACAAGTATTCCGTTATCAATCAAAGCCAATCTGTCGCACAACGTGTCAGCATCGTGCATATTATGGGTAGTCAGAAATACAGTAGTTCCTCGTTGCTTCAGCCCTGAAATTATATCCTTAACCATTCTGGCATTAACGGGGTCAAGACCAGAAGTAGGCTCATCGAGAAAAAGCAGAACGGGGTTATTCATTATGGACCTTGCGAAGTTGAGTCTCATCTTCATCCCTTTTGAAAATGAGCCTACAAGAGTATCCCTGTCATCGAACAGGTTAACCATCCTGAGCAAAGTATCAGCATCTTTAATATTTACAGAGTAAAATGATCCAAATAACTTAAGGTTCTCTGCAGCAGTAAGCTTTTCATAAAGATTTGGAAATTCGAAGGCAACCCCTATCCTGTTATACAGGTATCTTTCTGCCTCTCTGATCTCTTTGCTCTGAATTTTTACTGAACCAACGTAGTTTTTCAATTGGCCGGTGAGTATTTTCTGGGCTGTGCTCTTACCTGCTCCGGAGGGACCCAGAAAACCAAATATTTCTCCTTTATTAATTTTAAAACTGATATCTTTTACAACATCCGGTGATTTTGTATTATACCTGAATTTAAGATTATCGACCGTTATCATAAAGTGCAAATAAAGCTCAGGCCCCTGCTTCCTTCATATAAGTATCATTTAAGCTTAACAGGATTGTTGGGAATTCATAAGGATTATCCCTTCGATTACTTTTTTACCGGGATATTATTAAGGGAACTTACCAGAAATGCCCAGAATTTAGCAACTGAAGCTATATTAACTTTTTCATCGGGAGAGTGAGGGAATCTGATTGTCGGACCAAAGGAAATCATATCCAGATTCGGATAAACACCTCCAATAAGGCCACATTCCAATCCGGCATGAATTGCTTTAATCTCAGGTATCCTACCATACATATCGTTATATACCTTACTCATTGTCTTCAATATAGGTGAGTTGATATTAGGTTTCCAGCCGGGATAACCTCCTTCAAGTTTCACATCAGCATTTATCAGATGAAAAACTGCGGCTATCTTCCAGGCTGTTGCTTCCTTCGCCGTATCAACTGAACTTCTTGTAAGATTGTAGGCTTCAAACCTTCCATCTTTGCACTTAACAATTGCCAGATTATTAGATGTTTCAACTAATCCTTTCATTGCCTGGCTCATTCTCACCACTCCATTGGGACAAGCATAAACTGCTCTGATAATTCTATATTGCTCTCCCTGGTTCATAACCCGGGCCGGTAAGTCTGATTTTTTACATTCAAATTTCAGATCAGGTTCAGTTTCTAAAAACTCAGCTTTGTACATTTTTTCATAATCCTTAACGAAGGATTCAAATTCCGAAGCCTTTATTTCAGGAACTAAAATGACCGCATATGCCTCCCTTGGAATTGCGTTGCGCAAGTCTCCTCCGGCTGCCTCAGAAAGTCTTATGCCAAAATCAGATTCAGCCTGCATAAGGAATCTGAAAATAAGTTTATTAGAGTTTGCTCTGGCCAAAGCAATATCAACTCCAGAATGCCCGCCTTTAAGCCCTTTTACCAAAACTTTATAAGCAACCATTCCTTTTGGGGAAGCTTCTTCTGCATAATTCTTTTTAGCACTGACATCAATTCCTCCAGCACAACCTACATACAGTTCCCCCTCATCTTCTGAATCGAGATTCATAAGAATATCACCTTTTAAAAGCCCTGGTTCCAGGCCAAAGGCGCCAGTCATCCCGGTCTCTTCATCAATGGTAAAGAGAGCTTCTATAGGCCCATGCACCAGGTCTCCAGAGGCAAGAACTGCCAATACTGCTGAAACACCAATCCCATTATCAGAACCGAGAGTAGTGCCATTTGCTTTTACCCATTCCCCGTCAATGATCGTTTCTATAGGATCAATTTCAAAATCATGCTTTTTATCGCTGTTCTTTTGAGGAACCATATCCAGATGTGTCTGGAAAACAACGCCTAATCTGTTCTCCATTCCTTTAGAGGCAGGTTTACGTATAATTACGTTCCCTGTTTTATCCACAGAAGTTTCAAGATTATTCTTTTTACCAAATCCTACAATATATTCAACAATCTTACTCTCTTTTTTTGAAGGACGGGGTATCTGCGTAATTTCATGGAAATAATTCCATAATTGTTTTGGCTCAAGATTCTGTATGTTGCTCATATTCAAAAAAATTTAATTATCATTTATAAACCAATAAAATTAATAAAAATTGGGTGAATAAACAATGATAATCTGCATTCATAATCTGAAACATCAGATTATTATATCATGACATGAAACCGGACAAAAATGTAACAAGAACTTGGCAGATTTAATGAGTTGAATCTGAAACTAAATATCCCAAATATGCACCTTTTTCAACCAGAAACAGACATTTACATAACTCATTTATTATTAATAATATTACATTGGTGGGCGCTTAAAACCCACTGATTATTAACTGTTTATTTTCTAGTTCTTTGACATTATTGTAATCGCACTTCGTAAGTATCTCTTTTATAGGCGTTTTGTCCAGTAAAGATATACTCAAAATCTGTAGTATTTCGTAGATTGACCTGTCAACTTTCAATTTGTTACCAACTAAGGCTACGAGGCAATAAGCGATGACTGCACAGTACATCTGGATCTTTACAGCATTTAGGGTTGTACCCCAAAAGGATTTGATTTTAAGATGCTGTTTCATCCATTTGAAAAACAGTTCTACCGCCCAGCGTTTTTTGTAAAGGAATGCTATTTCAGATGCTTTCAGGTCCATATTGTTAGTTAAAAAAACAAGGTACTTATCGTGTTCACTGTCATAAAATTTGATTCGACGGAGCTTTTCAGGATATTCTTTCTTTGAGTTGTAGATCATCAGTTTACCAATATGATCACTTTGGACTCCTGTTGTTTTATCTATCGTTCTGGAATACATTCTTTTAAATTGGAGGTTTTCCTTAGCTCTTGTTACAAAGAATGATCCATGAGTATGGATTTTATACAGCCTCAGAAAGTCGATATATCCTTTATCAGCAACATAAAAACTCCCTGCTTCGTATGGAATGATATCCATGATGTTGACATCGTGAACGCTAGCATTGGTTATATACAGAAAGCTGGGTATGGAAGTTTTTACATCATATAAGGTATGGAGCTTTATTCCTCCTTTATGCTTTCTAAACTCTGCCCACCAGAAGATGCTTAGACAAAGGTCGATAGTTGTAGAGTCCAATGCATAAACATTACCATCAACTTCGATCTCAAAATCATCACGGTAACAACTTCTGCGGGCTTCTTCAATCAGAACATAAGCAAATTCTTCAAAGATTTTGTAATTACGCCTTTCGTTTGCTGTACCAAGGTTCCTGCGAGAGACCGTTGAGCCAAAGCCCAGATGATAATACTTCGGATGATGAGCTTCAAGGCTTAACATTAAATCCCGCATGCTGTCCCTGGCAGTTAGTTGTCCAAACACCATACAAAGCATCTGATTCCAGCAGCTAAAAGACCTTACATACTTATTACCCTCATACTTTTCAACTATCCTGTCAAAGACTCTGCGAGGTAAAAAATCTGTAAGTTGAGCGAAGATATATTTGCCTTGATTCATGGATTAATGCTTTTTTCAAAGCAAAAATCCAACTTTTCATTCAAATCGTCACGCTACAAAAAAACGCTACAAGTGCGATTAACTCATAATTTCAAAGAACAAATTTTAAAATCTAATGCCCACTAGTGATAATATTAATATGTTTTTCGAATATTTATCCGATACTATATTATAATCTTTAAGTCCTTAATCAAAATCTGTTAAATGCTGACAATCTATATTAATTTGTTGATGTGAACTAAATGTTATATTAACATTATCCTGAAACTTATCAGCTTTTCTGAAAAACATTAAGTTTCTCATTAATAATCTCAGTTTTTATAATTATAATTGTATTATCAAAAATAAATATGGTAACTATTTATAATACAGCCATTTAAATTTAAACATAAACAGAATTTCCGTCTTAATAATTAATTAAGGTACATGACATTTTTATATATTGTTGTCGCTCTTGTCATAATTTTTGACTTTATAAATGGTTTTCATGATTCAGCAAATTCAATAGCAACTATTGTATCAACCAAAGTTCTTTCACCTGTAGCAGCTGTGGCCATGGCTGCTTTTTTTAATTTTGTTGCATTCCTTGTTTTTCCCACGAAAGTAGCGTTTACTATGGGGAAAGGCGTTATAAATCCGGATGTGGTTAACCTTACCGTCATTGCATCAGCTTTGATAGCCGCAATCGCATGGAATCTTGCAACATGGTGGTTAGGATTGCCATCCAGTTCATCTCATACACTTGTAGGAGGGCTTGTTGGCGCAGCAGTTGCAAGTTCAGGTTGGAGTTCTGTGGTTATTTCAGGAGTGATCAAAATAGTTATTTTTATAGTAATTGCTCCGGTACTTGGTATGCTGATGTCATTCTTTATATCAGCAATAGTAATTTTTCTGGCCAGGAAACATTCTCCTTCAGGTATAGATAAACATTTCAGGAGACTTCAGCTATTGTCTGCTGCTGCATTTAGTCTTGGTCATGGAGGCAATGATGCACAGAAGTCAATGGGGATTATCTGGGTCGCTCTAATAGTTTCTGGTCTTTCCACGAAAAATGACCCTATTGCTTTATGGATAGTCCTGTCATGTCAGGCCGCCATTGCTTTGGGAACATTGATGGGAGGATGGCGGATTGTTAAGACCATGGGACAAAAGATAACCAAACTTAAACCTTTTGAGGGATTTTGTGCTGAAACGGCAGGTGCACTTACACTTTTCGGAGCTACCCATTTCGGTATACCTGTAAGTACAACTCATGTTATCACCGGGGCTATTATTGGCGCCGGCGCCAGGAAAGGAGTATCAGCTGTGAAGTGGGGTGTTACCACAAATATCTTCTGGGCATGGTTGCTTACAATTCCCGTTTCAGCCATTGTCGGAAGCATAATGTACTATCTCCTTAACTGGATCCTTTCCTGAGATTAAAGCATAAACTGAAAATAATAAATAATAATTGTTATGAATATCGATACTTTTCTTAAGTTTTTTGTACCAAAAGATCACTCATTCTTTCCACTTTTTGAGAGAGATGCACAAAATCTGGTCAAAGCAACTGAACTTCTTAAAGAGCTCATGGCCAGTACAGACATGGAAGAACATGAAAGAATTAATAAAGAGATCAAAGTAATTGAACATATCGGAGATGAAATAACCGATAATACATACATTCAGCTTAACAAATCCTTTATAACACCATTCGACAGGGAAGATATTCATGAGCTAACTGCGCACATTGATGATGTCGTCGATTCAATAAATGGCATCAGCCGCAGGATCTGTCTGTACAAGCCAAAGAAAATGATGCCTATTTACATCGAGATGTCAAAACTGATCTATGAAGGTGCAAAGGAAATTGAAGCTGCCATACTTTGTCTTAAGGATCCTGTTAAAAATAAAGAAAAAATAACCCTGTCATGTGATAGGGTAACGGCTATTGAGCACCAGGCCGATGAACTTTATTTTATTGGTGCTTCTGAACTATTTGAAAAAGAAGAGAATCCTAAGGAGTTGCTTAAGAATAACAAGATTCTTGAGATCCTGGAAAGATGTGTGGATGAGGAGGAGGATGTGACAGATACACTTAAGGCTATTCTCATAAAAATGGCATGAAACTGCTTATAATGTATCATCTTAAACTTTCACAATTGAAATTTGTTTAGTTAAGAAAATTAATACTTTTCAATTGTGTCAGATTTTCTTAAAGATTCAAGAAATAGAATAGCTATTCTCTTGCTTTTTTTTTCTGTGGCTGTAAACGGACAGATACTCAGAGATACCTCATCGCTCAACCTTGTTAAGAAAAATATTGATTACATATACAATCTCAGGTTCGATAAAGCAAGTCAGGTCCTGAAAAAACTTAACGAAATTTATCCCGAACATCCGGTTATATATCTCTTAAAAGGAATGACAACTTACTGGGAAAATTATCCTCTGCTCCCATCATCTCCTTCGAGAGAGTTATTCGAAAAAGATATGCACAGATGTATTGACCTGTGCGGGCAAGTGCATGATACTAAAGATGATGCTGAATATTTACTGGCAAATCTGTCTGCCAGGGGAATGCTACTATTATTTTATTCGGATAATGACATGACTATGGAGGTTATACCTCTGGCAACCAGCAGCTATCAATACATAAGACGTTCATTTGATTATACTTCCGCCTATTCTGACTTCTACTTTTTTACCGGTCTATACAATTATTACCGTGAAGCCTATCCCGAAGCATATCCGGTGTACAAAACTATGGCATTTCTATTTCCAAAAGGAGACAAGTCAATGGGTTTAAAGCAGTTACAAATTGTCGCTCAAAATTCAATTCTTTTTAAGGCAGAGTCTTATTCTTTTCTTACCTATATATATCTAAGCTTTGAAAATAATGTAAATCAGGCTTATCAATACAGCAAATCCCTGCATGAATTATACCCTTCGAACATTGATTACCTGGCATCTTATGTAAAAATCATATTGTTTGTGAAGAATTATAACGAAGCAGAAAGACTGATCAAAGATTCAGGCGAAAACACTAATAATTCTTATTTTAATGCCCAGATCGCAATATTCAATGGTATTTTACAGGAGAAAAAGTATCACGATTATAAACTGGCTGAACAATATTATACAAAAGGCATAAATGGAATTTTAGCTTTTGGGGAATATGGGAATGAATTTGCCGCTTATGGTTATTTCGGCTTGAGCAGGATCAGCGGATATTATGGAAAAATGAAAGAAAAGAAAGAATACAATAAAAAGGCTTTCGAACTGGCTGAATTCAGGAATGCTGATTTTAATTAATGTTATGGCATTATTAAGTCTGACGGATGTTGTTTGTTTAGCATTTTATGAATTGGAATTTATTCCATCAAAAACATTTAAATGCTTTTGATCATTATAAGCACCATTTTAAATTTCTCAACAGCATTTACCGCATGAGAAATATTAGCCGGCATAATAATGCTCTGGCCTGCCTCCAGAATAAATGACTTCCCTCCGATTAAAACCTCTCCTCTTCCATCTACGAGCTGTATCATCGCATCAAATGGAGCTGTATGTTCACTTAATGCCTCACCTTTATCGAAAGAGAAGAGTGAAATATTGCCGGTCTGCTTTTTCAGAATAGTTTTACTTACAATCCCACCTTCTGAATACCCGATTGAATCACTGAAACTGAAGACTTTTGATTTTTCAAACTCATTAGTGTCCATAAGGATTGAATTAAATAAGGATTATTAATACCATTTGGTATTTACAAAAATACTAACTTTTTAGGACCACCCAGTAAAAAATAAAAAAAGCGCCCTTTATTTAGAAGGGCGCTCCAATAAAGTTTATTATCCCTATTTCTTGATATTCGGTAATTCCAGACCGTATCCTTTCTTTTTATCTTCCGCCTTAAGAAGGAATGCAAATAACAAAGAGAGTATGCTCAGAGAGGTAAAAATTACTAAATCGAAAAAATAATTATACCTAAGATTCAGCTTTGTCTTTTCGATTATCGGATAAATTGCTTCTGAAGTTTTAATTTCAAGTTCTTTGTAGAACCTGGCCTTATCCTCGGAAGGAATAATATCTGATATAGCGTTGGCTGTACCTGTTGAAATACTGTTTTTCAGCTCCTCGATATTAATAGAGGTGATCGGAACTGCCTCATATATCGAATTTTGAACAAGTGAGTCAATTGAGCGGCTACTGGCTTTTTCAGCCAGTGTCGAGATTTCTTTACCTGAAAGATTAAAAGCTTTATCAGACAATACTTTCTGATAGGCAGATGCAACTGCATCTTTTATAGTTACTTTATTAGGAGTTACCTCAGGATTTGTCATATTCAGGACTACTCCAAGCAAGAGAGGAATAGCCCATAAGCCTATATTCTGAATCCAGAAAATCACAGCATATGCCGTTCCAAGCTGTTTTTCAGGAATAATTTTTGGGACAGAAGGCCACATTGCAGCAGGAACCAATGAAAAACCGACTCCCAGAATAATAACCATAACGGCTGCCAGCCACCATGAACTCAAAAACGGTATTGTAAGTACTCCATGAACAAGAATGAGTATGATTGAACCAATAATCATTATGGTGGCTCCTTTTCCCTTTTTGTCATATACGGTCCCAAACAATGGTGTAAGGAAGATAGTTCCAAAGGGAAGCAACATCGGAATTAGCCCTGCCAGATTTGGATTAACATGATATTTGTTAATCATCAGATCGGTTGCATAGAATAAGAAGGGAAATACAGCTGAATAGAACAAAACGCAAAGGATAGCAATGTACCAGAAGCCCCTGTTTTTAATAATAAACAGAATATCCTTAAGTTCAAAGGCATCCTCCTGCGCACTTCCTTTGGTACTTAAGGCTATTGAGGCATCCAGCTTTCTGTCCATAAAAGTATAGATAATAAAAGCGGCTAATGCGATCAACATAAATACAAAGGCAAGTAAAACCGGGGATGAGTAGGAATATGTTTTTGCCAGTGGTAAAGCAATTCCAAGAGCCACAGCCGTACCCAGACGTGCAATTGACATCTGCATACCCATAGCCAGGGCCATTTCCTTTCCTTTAAACCATTTTACAACAGCCTTAGAAACTGTAATTCCTCCAGCCTCAGTGCCAACGCCAAATATTCCAAATCCTATAGCGGAAATAATAACCTGAGTTTTTATCCCAAAGATAAGGGCACCATCAGGGAATACATGTCTTAACGCCCAGTAATTCAGTCCTGTTCCAATTGCCATCATAAGCGTGGCCGCAATCCCTGTAAAACGGACCCCCATTTTATCAAGAATAATTCCGCTGAAGATCAGCATGAATAAAAACACATTAAACCAAGTATAGGAAGATGTATAGATCCCAAAATCTGAGCTATTCCATCCTAATATACTTTCGAGCATCGGCTTAACGGGAGATAGGGCATAATTGAAATAGTATGCGCCAAACATCGATAGTGATACAATTATCAGCGCGGTCCATCTTGCTTTTTTCGAATCACGTAAAGTACTGGTTATATGTTCCACCATGGTTTTTGATATTTATGAATTTTTCTCCGGTAAATGTAAAAATTAATTTAATTGAAACTTATCAAAATCAAAAGTTCATCGAACTAAAATTAATTTATACTGTTCTTTATGATAAATATGTGTAAGTATTAAAGCATAAATAGAAAGAATTTCTATTATTTTGCAGTGATGTCAATTAATCATTATATCCCGGTTCTTATATGAAAAAGTTAATTATTATAGTCTTTGTAACATTAATTTCCATTGCGGGGAAATCTCAGAGCTCAAAAGCTTCTGATAATTCGCAGATTAAATGGTACACGATACAGGAAGCAGAAAAACTTATTAAACAGGCACCTCGTCCAATGTTTATTGATACATATACAGACTGGTGCGGATGGTGCAAAAAAATGGATAAGGAAACATTTACAAATCCTGTTATATCTGAGATACTGAATAATAGATTTTATCCTGTAAAATTTGATGCGGAGGGTAAGGAAAGTGTTACTTTCATGGGCCAGACATTTATAAATGATGGTAAGGCTGGAAAGGCAAATCAGTTGGCAGTCGCCTTGCTTGGAGGACAATTATCATACCCTACTGTTGTATTTCTTATACCAAAAGACGGCAAATTTCAGGTATCGCCTGTTCCCGGATTTAGAGCTGCCAAAGAAATGGAAGTTTTGCTGAGTTATTTTGCTGAGAAGGCAAACGAGAAAGAAAGTTACGATGACTTTCAGAAAAGCTTTAAAGGAAAAGTGCAATAAGACTGATTCATCGTTAATCTGTTGCTGTCCAATATGACATCCGGATATTTATTTTTACTTTTATAACCGATTTGTACACAGAGTATCAGGAAATGATTTAGCATCATTTCCGTGCCATCCTTTTTTTGCAACAGGCTTTTTATTTACTATTTCCCAATAATATAGTTTGCAGGCAGTTGGACAACCTGTCCGAACTGATAAACAAGCTTTCTGGAACTATAGAGTATCTCTGGTCCCATGCTTATTTTCAGGTTAGCCACATCAGGTACCCTGTAAAATATTTTATCAAATACAGGAGCATCTGGATCAGCCTGAACGTTTTTCAGGATTGTCAGATCCTTAGTTTTTTGTTCAGGAATAAGTTCGATTGTTACGGGTAATCCACCTTTCATGTTACCGTTTAAAGGGCCTATTAGGTCGGAGAACTGAAACAATGTAACCGGTTTTCCTGTCATCTCTTTTGTCGGTACTATCTGATAGATGAATGTTCTGGTATCTTTAAGTGTTTTACCTGTAAATAATTCAGTATATTCCTTTTCCATGCGGTTAATTTCATTAATTGCTGCGTCACTCTGAGGAAAAACATTTGCCTCACCTGTGAGAATAAGATGCATTCCGTCTCTCATTTCCATAAGTCTGCGTGCGGCCTTTTCAGCCAGTTGATCAGCAGTTAACTTTCTTTTCTTCTCGACAATATACGGTATTCTTATAAATGAGGAATCAAGATTTACACGTTTATAAGCAGTATCCCGCTGTAGCTGGAAATATTCATCTGATCCAAGATCAAATGAACGAAAATCATTGTTTTCCGTCTCTTTAATTCCTGCTTGCATATCTGCAGAATGAAAATTTTCAGGATTCAGGTCAAGAATGAGTCCCTCTTTCTTAAGCGCCAGAACATTTGTCTGAAAAAGTGAATTACTTTTAATAATATAAAACTCAGATGGATCCAGCTCTTCATTTGATTTTACAGAAACGTTCTCAATGGTCCAGTATTCCGTTTCGTTCTTAATTACATCGTCAAGCCCCAGCAGGTCTCCTGCATATTTTGAATACGGCCCTGGTTTTTCGATTGTCCTTCCCATTTCGACAACAATTGTAAATACGGTTCTTGGAAGTCCATATACAATGCTCCCATCTTTAATTACGCCGGCATCAGAAAGCGGATACACAGAGCTCTTTGATTCTGCCAGCTTCCTGTTTGAAGTGCATGATCCCATTATGAATGTGATAATCAGCAATATGGATATTATATTATTTTTTTTCATAGAGCCATTTCTTTTATTTATGATTCAAGGTTAATTTTCAGTTCTCTTATCTTATTAAACGCTTTTCCTATATTGTTAATTATATCAGTGGCAATAATTGATTCATAGCATGAATACTGTGCAGCCAGATCACCGGCAAGACCATGCAGATAGACTCCAAGTTTAGCAGCATTGGCAGAGGTATATCCCTGTGCAAGCAAAGATAATATTATTCCAGTCAATACATCACCGCTGCCACCGGTTGCCATACCAGGGTTACCGGTAGTGTTAAAGAGTACGCTACCATCAGGGAGGGAAACAGAAGTATTAGCACCTTTCAAAACAATAATACACTTATAATCTGCTGAGAATTCAATCTGTCTCTCCAGTCTTGAAAATCCATTCGCGGTTTTACCTGCAAGTCTCTCAAATTCCTTAGGATGAGGTGTAAGAATAGTATTTTGGGGTAAAAGAGTCAGCCAATCCTTGTTAACTGAGAGAATGTTAAGTGCATCAGCATCAATCACCAAGGGTTTCTTGCACTCAGTCAACAGGTTAAATAGTGCATTACCCGTTTCAGGTTCCTTTCCAATACCCGGTCCGATACCAACTGCACTAAAGCTATCTGTTTCTCCTGTTCCTGAAATATAGTTTTCATGCCTGTCTGATCTGACCATAGCTTCCGGGATTGTACTCTGCAGGATCAGGTTTCCGGAGGATGGGATATGACATGTTATCAATCCAATGCCTGTTCTAAGAGCTGCTCTGGCTCCCAACACTGCTGCTCCCATTTTGCCGATTGATCCGGAAATCAATAAACCATGACCAAAATTTCCTTTATGATCAAACTTTTTTCTCCTTTTAATTAAAGGCAAAACATCACTGTTTAACAGTAAGGCATAAGGTGAAAATGTATTTCTGATTTCATTTGTATCCAACCCAATGGGCAAAACAATACATTCTCCCAGATATTGGTCATTTTCCGCAAACATAAATGAGAGCTTTGTAAACTGGAAACTAAGGGTAAAATCAGCTTTAATAACACTTTCATAGGAATTTGAACCATTATCCTCTCCAAACAACCCGGAAGGGATATCAATCGATATTACAGTAGCATCAGTATTATTGATCATTTTTATTACTTCTTCAGCCAGACCTTTAACCGGACGGGTAAGTCCGGATCCAAAGATTGCATCGATAATTATATCTCCCGAAGATATTACCGGGAACTGTCCGGTGCTTGACAGAGAATTAAAAGCGACATTCGTTTCAGTCTGAAGACGGACCCGGTTTTTTTCCCAGTCATCAGATATCTTATCCGTGAATTTCACATAATGTACTTCAACTTCATAACTTCTTTGTGCCAGCATGCGAGCCAGTGCAAGCCCATCGCCGCCGTTATTCCCGGGTCCGACAAAGAAAACAAAATGTTCCGATCTCCCGTATCTTTCGGTAATCCAGCTGAAAAGCTGGCCTGATGCTCTCTCCATCAGATCAATTGAAGCAATTGGTTCATGTACTATTGTATATTGATCAATCTCTTTTATCTGTTCCGTGCGAAATATTTTCATACTGCAGTAAAATTATTTCACAAATTTACACTCTTCATCTATTAATAAAAAGGAACAGCAATATATTGTGTCAGTTAGGCAATTTTGATCGTTTTTTACTTTCAAAAAGATTAATATATTTGTTTAACGCAGATATTGCCATGAATCGATTACATCCAGATGAGGCGAACTATCGAGGATTATACCAAATAACTGATTGTTAATTAATTACTAATAATAAAATTGTTATGCTAAAGAATCATCCCAAGGGATTACTGGTAGCTTTTTTCTCAAATATGGGTGAAAGGTTCGGATTTTATACAATGATGGCTATTCTGGTATTATTTCTTCAGGCCAAATTCGGACTTTCCGCAGAAAAAGCTGGAGAAATTTACAGCACGTTTTACTTCAGTATTTATGCCCTGGCCCTTTTTGGAGGAATTCTGGCAGATGCTACCAAGAGGTATAAATTAGTTATACTGGCCGGTATAATTATAATGTTTACAGGATATGTTATAATGGCTGTTCCGGGCATGACACTTACTATAACAATAATCGGCTTATTTACTATAGCTCTTGGAAATGGATTATTCAAAGGTAATCTGCAGGCTGTTGTTGGACAGATGTATGATGATCCTAAGTATTCTAAATTGCGCGATTCTGCCTATATGATATTCTATATGGGGATAAATGTTGGTGCTTTCTTTGCACCTTTTGCTGCAAGTGCAATGCGCGACTGGTGGCTTAAAACAAATGGTTTTTTACATGATGGAACTATCCCATCACTTTGTCATCAATTAATAAACGGGACACTAACTGATACTTCAACTCTTCAGACTCTTGCAGACAAGGTAAGTCTGAATGGTCCTGTTGCCGATCTGTCAGCATTTGCCAGTAGCTACCTTGAGGTTTTCTCAAAAGGATATAACTATGCATTCGGAATTGCTGCAATTGCAATGGTAATATCATTGCTGGTATATCTTTTCTTTAACCGCTTGTTACCCAATAAGGAAAAGGTTGTAAAAGGAACAGAAACAAATTCAGCAGTCGAATTTAAGCCGGTCATCCTTCTGATCTCTCTTGCAGCGATGGTTGTAACTGCATTTGCTTTAAAATTTATAAATGGTTTGTTAACCGGGTTTGCATTAGGGTTGTTTGTCGGGTTTGTAACCTGGATAATTTTAAGTTCGCATAAAGAGGAAAGGGCTCGGATTACAGCTCTGGTTTTGGTATTTGTAGTTGTAATATTCTTCTGGATGTCATTTCATCAGAACGGGCTTACTCTGACTCTTTTTGCCAGAGACTATACCACAAAAGAGGTCGGCAGGTTTACCAATCTGTTCTTTACCTTACCTTCAATGCTTGCTATCGTCGGTACTATTGCAGGTATCGTAATACTGTTGCGTAAAGATCTTGAAATCAAAAACAAGATCTTTGGAGGTATATTATTTGTCATCGCATTCTTTTTCGCTTGCTTTCTTCTGACAGGATTTGATCCAACCGGCTTACTAAGTAAATTTATAACTCCGTTTGGAGCAAAAAATTCAATATCGCCCGAAGTATTCCAATCATTTAACCCCCTCTTTATTGTTGCATTAACTTTTCCTGTAATGGGGACTTTTGCATGGCTTGCAAAAAAGGGTATTGAACCATCAACTCCCAAAAAGATCGGAATCGGTATGATTATCGCTGCTATTGGTTTTATTGTTGTTCTCATATCATCCATTAATTTACCATCTCCTTCAACCTTGGCAGGAGCTCCTGTAAATGAATTGGACCGAGTTTCACCTTATTGGTTAATAAGCAGTTACCTGATACTGACAGTTGCCGAACTATTCCTTAGTCCGATGGGGTTATCATTTGTCTCAAAAGTTGCACCATCGAGGTTCCAGGGACTAATGCAGGGTGGATGGTTACTTGCCACAGCTGTCGGTAATAAGTTATTGGTAGTTGGAACTATTCTGTGGGATAAGGTACCTTTAACTACATTATGGCTGGTATTTATTTTATGTTGTCTTGCATCGGCAGGATTTATTTTCTCAATACTCAGACGTCTTGAAAAAGTAGGACAAAACTAATAATCAGATATTTATAATTTTTGAGAGGCTGTTTAAAATTCAGCCTCTTTTTTTAGCCAGATCAGGCTATCCAATAAATCTATTAATACATCAGGCTTATTATCTAACCTATTGTTGTATATTGGTTTATTTTGATTAATATTTTTAATAATGCGTGAATAAATGCTTAATTTTTACTATTTTTGCAGTCCATATTATGCATCTTTAGAGATGTATTTTTATTTTACAGACAATTTATAAGATGAAGGTCCTGAAGTTTGGCGGTACATCAATCGGATCACCTGAGCGGATCAGGGGAGTAAAAAAAATAATTGAATCCCAAAGATTGCCCGCCATAATTGTGGTATCTGCCTTTCAGGGAATAACTGATGAACTCAAACATATAAGTGAACTTGCATCAGAGAGAAATGATGGCTATAATCTTCTTCTTGAAAAAATAATACAAAAGCATAACGAATATGCCAGACAACTTATCAAAAGTGACAGACTTGATGCTGTTACTGAAGGCATCAGAAGCATATTCAACGAACTGAGGGAGACTCTGAACGGAATTTACCTTCTTCGCGAATTAAGCAAACATTCACTTGATCAGTCATTGAGCGTTGGTGAAATAGCTTCATCCCTGATAATAAGTGCATTAATCACCGACAGTCTTTATATTGACTCAAGATCAATAATCAAAACCGACAGCAATTTCGGTTTCGCGAATGTTGATTTCAGTCTTACAAATGACCTTATAAATAAGAGTATCACAACGACGGATAAATATATAATTATACCTGGTTTCATTGCCAGTAATAATCTAAATGAAACAACCACACTTGGAAGAGGAGGATCAGACTATACTGCCGCAATTATTGCAGCTGCCTTAGATGCTGAGGTACTTGAAATATGGACTGACGTTGATGGCTTTATGACAGCTGATCCAAAAAATGTTGAAAAAGCATATGCAATTGAAAACCTTACATATTCGGAAGCAATAGAATTATCTCATTTCGGAGCGAAAGTTATCTATACTCCTACGTTGCGTCCGGTATATAAGAAAAACATACCAATATTGGTTCTTAACACTTTCAACCCGGCTGCAAAGGGAACAATAATAAGTCATAAATCATCTCAAGACAACAGAAGTCCGATCAAAGGAATTTCATCCATCGATCATATTGATCTGATCACCTTACAGGGAGCTGGTATGGTGGGCGTTACCGGAACATCGATGCGGCTTTTTGGAGCGCTGGCCAGCAGGAACATCAATATCATACTGATTACACAGGCCTCCTCGGAATATTCAATAACTTTTGCAATAAATCCGTCCGATTCAACAGCTGCATCTGATGCGATAAATGCGGAATTCAAAATTGAAATCGAACTGAACAGGGAACTAAAGGTTCTGATCGAAAAGAATCTCTCAATTATAGCTATTGTAGGCGAAAAAATGAAAAACACTCCCGGGATATCTGCTACTCTTTTCAGGTCGCTCGGGCGGAATGGAATAAACGTGATTGCAACGGCACAGGGATCTTCCGAATTGAACATTTCGGTAGTTATTAAGAATGATAATCTGAAAAAAGCTCTCAATGTTATCCATGATGGCTTTTTCCTTTCGCGTTATAAAGAGATGTACCTGTTTATAGCCGGAACTGGCCTGGTGGGTACAAGCCTTGTAAAACAACTTCAAAAACAATATCCCAGTCTGTTGAGCGAGCATCAGTTAAAAATTAATTTCATTGGAGTTACTAATTCCAGGAAAATGCTCATCGATAAAAAAGGTGTTTCGTTGGATAATTATAAAGAAGCATTAAAAATTTCTGGTGAAAAGGGAGACATCTCAGTATTCATTCAGCAGATGACCAGGCTGAATTTTCGGAATTCTGTTTTCATAGACTGCACTGCTGATGCTAACGTAGCCTCCTATTACCCTGATATTCTTTCCAGATATGTTTCAATTGTCACAGCCAATAAAATTGCCTGTTCCTCAGAATACAACTATTACCTGCAGCTACGGAATATTGCAAATGAACGAAGTGTGAGGTTTATGTATGAGACAACTGTCGGAGCCGGACTCCCGATTATCAAAACTATAAGCGACCTTGTTTTAAGCGGAGACAAAATTCTTAAAATTGAAGCGGTGCTGTCAGGGACCATGAATTTCATATTCAATGAATTAAGTCCAGATGTACCGCTTAGCACTGCTATCAGGAAAGCAAGAGAAAAGGGGTACTCAGAACCTGATCCACGTGTTGACCTGAGCGGAACTGATGTAGTCAGGAAAATACTGATACTTGCCCGTGAAGCCGGTTATGTTCTCGAGAAAGAAGATGTGGTGGTTAATAAATTTCTTCCTGATGAATGCTTCGAAGGGGATCTTAATGATTTTTTTGAAAAAGTTAAGGGGTACGATGCTGTATTCGAACAAAAAAGAAAAGAACTTTTGAAACAAAAAAAGAAATGGAGATTTTTTGCCACCCTCGATCATGGAAAGGCAAAGGTTGAACTTCTGACTATCGGATCTGAGCACCCATCTTATAACCTTGAGGGAAGTAATAATATAATATTGCTTACAACCGACCGGTATAAAGAACTTCCGATGGTAATAAAGGGATACGGAGCCGGAGCCGAAGTCACAGCTGCCGGGATATTTGCGGATCTTATGCGGGTTGTCAATGTATAAACAAATCTAAATTCGAAGCAAAAAATTAAAAATCATAATGTTAGATTGAAAAGTAAATCTGTTAAATATTATTCAACAAACAGGAATAGTCCTGAGGTAACATTCAGGGAAGCTTTGCTGAAAGGACTGGCTAAAGATGGAGGACTATATCTTCCTGATTCGTACCCGTCATTATCCCGAAATGATCTTGAAAGCTTTACAGGCATGGATTATCCTGATATAGCCTATATAATCCTTAATAAATTAATCGGGGGGGAGATCGATAAACAGGTTCTGATAAAATTATGTAATGATGCTTATCAGTTTAGTATTCCTCTTGAAAAAATCATCGAGCGCAAGTACATTATGAGGCTTGATCAGGGACCAACAGCATCATTCAAGGATTTTGCAGCAAGGATGATGAGCAGGCTTATGCAGCATTTCTTATCTGCAGATAATCAACAACTGACAATACTGACAGCAACATCTGGCGACACAGGAGGTGCAGTAGCCAATGCTTTTTACGGACTAAAAAACATAAATGTATTTATCTTATATCCCAATGATGAGGTTACATTAATGCAGAGAAGACAGATGACCACGTTAAAAGGCAATATCAAGGCAATTTCAGTAAATGGTAAATTTGATGATTGTCAGTATCTGGTCAAGAAAGCTTTTATGGATCCATCGCTTGCTCATATCCATCTTTCTTCAGCAAATTCAATAAATATCGGACGGTTACTCCCTCAAACGGTCTATTATTTCTATGCATGGTCCAAGTTAAAGGCAGCGTTGGATGAGGAAGCTGTTTTCAGTGTTCCTTCCGGAAACTTTGGAAATCTTATGGCAGGGTTGATTGCTGCAAGGATGGGCCTTCCGGTCAAACAGTTTATTGTAGCTACCAACGATAATAAGGAGGTTCCTGAATTTCTGAGAACAGGAATCTATACATCAATTAGCCCTTCAATAAACAATATATCAAGCGCAATGAATGTCGGCCACCCCAGCAACCTTGCACGAATTATTGAACTTTACGGAGGTCATATGAATGAATCGGGAATGATTTTAAGAAATCCTGATATGAAAAAGTTAAGAAAGGATCTGTCCGGGATAAGTGTATCCGATGAGGATACAATGCTGACAATTGCAGAGACTTACAGGAAGCATAAAATTCTTTTGGAACCTCATGGAGCAATAGCATGGAAGGGAATTAAAGAATATTGCCGCCATAATAGAAATAAATCTTCTAAAAATCAGCTTTTTATCTCGCTTGAAACAGCTCACCCAGCAAAATTCCCTGATGAAATACGGAGGATTACCGGTTTCGATCCTCCGCTTCCCAACTCTCTTAACGGGATATCTGACAAAGATGAAAACTTTTACTCTTTTGAAAATAGTTATGAAACACTAAAGGAATTTATACAAAAGCACTCTTAAACGCACTAATCTTTAAAATATGCATATAATATGTTCCGACCTTGAAGGAGTATTTGTACCTGAGATCTGGGTAAATGTATCATTGCAGACCGGAATTGAGGAGCTAAAGCTCACAACCAGAGATATCAATGATTACGATGTCCTCATGAAAAGAAGACTGGAATTATTACGTAAGCACAAGCTTACTTTACATGATGTTCAGAAGGTAATCTCACTTCTTAATCCTCTTCCGGGAGCGATGCAATTCATTGACTGGCTCCGTTCGAACGCACAGTTAATAATTGTATCAGATACATTTATTGAATTTGCTGAACCACTGCTTAAACAACTGGGAAGGCCTACACTCTTCTGTCATCATCTCACAACTGACGCTGCAGGTAACATAACAAACTATAACCTGAGACAGAATGATGCAAAAAAACAGGTAGTTAAATCCCTCCAAAATCTTAACTATAAGGTAATTGCCATTGGAGATTCTTATAATGACATATCCATGTTAAGGCAAGCTGAACTTGGAATACTTTTTAATCCCCCGCAAAATGTAATTGATGAAAACAAAGATTTAAAGATAGTTACATCCTACTATGAGCTTAAGGAATTCCTTTCCGGCATAATTGACAAATAGATATTGATTAATTTAATTCCCACTTAATGCAAAATGCCTGATAATTTTCAGATGATTTTATTGACAAAATCTTTGGGCCAGGAACTATTAAATACTTTGTGTTAATTAATTAACACAAAGCATGTTTTATTAGTTTTTTTCAATTTGACTAATTATTAATCCAATATTTTTCTATTTTTACGCCTGCTCGTAACTAATTAATTAAACCTGCTATCATGAAACTTCCTCAGACCTCTAAAAACTGGTTGACAATTATTGGTTCTATAATTGCAGGCATGAATCTGGCACTTATCATCCTGCTCTTCATCATATCAACCATATTTAATAAGAGCAACACTAACCTGGGTCTGTTCATTTACATAATACTTCCTGGATTTTTGATCCTGGGATTGTTATTAATCCCAATCGGTATGTTCCGTGAGAGGAAAAAAATCCGCAAGAGCGGAGCTCCCAAAGCAACAGGCTATCCCCTTATAGATCTGAATGACCCCAGGCACAGAAACGCATTTATCATTTTTACAATTACTACCATTATTGTCCTGGTCCTTTCTACAATGGGAAGCTTTGAAGCTTATCACATAACTGAATCGGTAGAGTTTTGCGGTACACTGTGCCATAAGGTAATGGAACCTGAATATACTGCATATCAGAATTCCCCTCATGCTAATGTTTCTTGTGTGGAATGTCATGTTGGATCGGGGGCATCATGGTATGTAAAATCGAAATTATCAGGGCTGCACCAGGTCTATGCAGTCCTTACAAATACCTATCCTCGTCCGATTGAGACCCCTCTGCATGATCTGCGTCCTGCTCGGGAGACATGTGAGAAATGTCACTGGCCACAAAAGTTTTATGCACGGAGTTTGTGGACAAAAAAGTATTTTCTTGCCGATTCACTGAATACGGAATGGGATATTAACCTGCAGATGAAAACCGGACCTGAATATAGCGGATTAGGATTAGTGGAAGGAATTCACTGGCACATTAACCCGGAAGTAAATATCGAGTACATTTCAGAAAACGATAAACGCGAAAACATAACGTATGTGAGGTACACCAATAGGGCTACGGGTGAGGTAACTATTTACAGGGATGAAGAAAATCCTGTTTCAGACAGTCTTATTAATGCTTCGGATAAAAGGACCATGGATTGCATCGATTGTCATAACCGTCCATCGCACAACTATAACTCCCCCCCTGTTTACTTTGATAAAGTCATGCTTACAGGAGCTGTTTCAAAGGATATTCCGTTCATTAAAAAGGTAGCTATGGGCATATTACGAGATACTTTCACTGACAAGGATACAGCTATGATTAAAATAGAGGAAGGTATAACAAGTTACTATAAATCAGAATACAGTGATTTTTACAATAAAAACAGGGATCTGATTACCAGGTCAATCGGATCAATTCAGAAAGCATTTAGCGAAAACACATTCCCTAGGATGAAAGTAGCTTATGATGTATATCCTGAGCATATCGGTCATCTTGAAACTAATGGATGCTTCAGATGCCATAATAACACTTTTAAGTCAGAAAACGGACATACAATAACCAGAGATTGTAATCTCTGCCATACAATTGTAGGACAGGGCAAGCAGGGGGAAGTTGACTATACAAATATCAGGGAAAATCTTGAATTCAGGCACCCTGTTGATATTGGCATGGCATGGAAGGAGGCCAATTGTTCTGAATGCCACCTGTACCTGTATTAATACCTCTGATTACCATAGATAAAAAATTATCCTGTAAATTAACAACACTGAAAAGCATGAGAAAAGCATTTCTTTCAATAACACTGGGACTACTGGCTGTTTTAATCAGCAAATGTCATGGGGACAACACTACCCTGACAAAAATAGGAGATATGGCGCCTGTCTTTTCATGCACGACGATTGACGGTAATAAAATAAATATTGGCAAGCTGAAGGGAAAGATCATTCTGATAAATTTTTTCGCAACATGGTGTCCACCCTGTAATCTTGAATTACCTGTACTTCAGAAAGAAGTTTGGGGAAAATATAAAGACAATCAGGATTTTGTCCTCATTATCCTTGGAAGAGAACATAGTGAACAGGAGATAAAAGATTTTGTAACAGCGAAAGAATTCACTATGCCTTTTGCATCTGATCCGAAGAGAGAGATATTTAAGCTATATGCAAGTCAGAATATCCCTAGGAATGTAATAATTGGAAGAGATGGAAAGATTCTCTTTCAAAGCACTGGTTATAATGCCAGTGACTTTAAAAAGATGGAATCGCTGCTTGCCAGCTACCTGAATGAATAATCCGACAAGTAAATACCCCGGTGGGAAAATAATTTTTCGCGGGGATTCATTTAATAATTTCCGAAATATAATGGTCTGCAATTTCAGATTGATCCTTTGACAATCCTGAAATCAGCACAATCCGATTATCATTCCATCCCAGGAAAATTGAGCCATTATATCCGTCAGAAAGAAGGTATCTTCCGCTGCTCATCCCGGCTTCTTCCATACCGACAGCTTTCAGATAAGTATCCACTGTAGCTTTAGCCTCCTGAACCGAACTTTTTTGCATAATGAATATTGCAAAATTGTCACTACCCACTTCGTATACAGCCTTGAATGCTTTATTCAGGAAGTTATGCCCGAGAACGCTTTCATTAATATAGGTTTCTTCATTCAGCTTTTTGCCATCTGCAGGAAACTGAGAAAGAGCCTGAGGCATACTGGAATCCCCTTCAAGCATATCGGCCACCCTGGTAGCCAATAACTCCAATGATTTCAGTGTTTTTTCCTTCTTTGAGAAGGTTCTGATCTTGACGTAATAATCCCCTTTGAAGAAATTAATAGTCCCATCAGTGGTATATCCCTGTGCCCCAATATTTAAAAAAGTGAAGGTTGGTGAACGTTCGGTGGAATATATCCCGAATGCCATAGTGTTATCACTGTGATGATAGATCTCAAGCTTTATGACATCTTTTCCTTTTTTATACTCAGCTATATGCAGATCTATGAAACCGTAAGCCAGGTAGGTATCAGCTGCTCCATTAATAAAATCCCAAAGATTTTCAGGACCATAAACAGGGTAACTGGTAATTTTTTTAAAACCCTGAAGTTCTGGCATAACAACATTCTGTGCTGTCAAAGTTCCGAAAGATACGACAAATAAAAATCCAAAAAGAAGTTTATATCTCATTATAAGAAACATTAAGATAATAATAATCAATACCGTGAACTCTGATTTAATATTCTAGGACATAAAATCAGCAGGTACATTAACCAATCTGGATATATCCGCAATTTTTTCCTTAATATTAAAGTTTTTGGTGCATTCAACTGTACAAGTGCCGCAATCTTTACAAGGATTATCATTGGTCCCCAATTCCCCGAGTAATGAGTACGCCATACCCGGGTTTGAATAACCATAAGCATACATATATGCTCTCATAAGATCAGGAACAGGAAGATTTAACGGACATGCCTTAAGGCATTTTGTGCAACCGGTACAGTATAATCCTGTTTCTGTACTTGCAACCAACAGATCTTTCTTTTCATCATCTGTAATAGAAATATCTGCCAGAATCCTGACATTCAGATCAAGCTGATCAAAATCTGTCATTCCCGGAATAGTAGTAGTAATATCAGGATTGGAGAGAACCCATTTCAACGCTGCTGTGGAATTGATCGGTTTTGTTTTTTCTTTATCCAGAAATCCTCCCCCGGCCATTGCTTTCATTGCAACTATACCTATCCCGGCTTTACTGGCCTTTTTTATTGCATTACCAAGTTCAGTCGCATATGTCTGTTTGAAATTATATGAAGTAAGAATCACATCCCAATTGCCGGTATCAGACGCTGCATCAATAACTATCGATTCATTGGCGTGAGTTGAGAATCCCATGAACTTAATCCTGCCTTCCTTTTTGAGCTTTTTTAAAACATTTATAATTGGCTTATATTCAAGCATTTCAAGACTTCTCATATCATGAACATACAATATATCCACATAATCCATTTGTAGTCTGGAAAGACTTGTATTGAACTTTGTAAGAAAATCTTCGGCAGTGGTCTGATTTGAAGGTCTACCTTCTATGTCCACACCGGCAGGTTTTACTTTTGTTGCGAGATAAAATGAATTTCTCGGATAATTTTTCAGGAGATTGCCCAGCATCGTTTCATTATTTCCATTCTGGTACCCGTTAGCGGTATCAAAAAACTTAATACCTTTTTCATAGGCTGCCTTACAAAGATTTGGATTGTCAGCTCTCATCACGCCAAAACTTATAACAGGGATCTTCAATCCTGTCTTTCCAAGGGTTCTGTATATTATATCCTGTTGTTGTACCTGGGATACCGAAGCACCCAGTGAAGGTGATAATGCAACCAATCCGGCAGCACCGGTTATTCCTGTTCTGATAAAACCTCTCCTGTTTATACTTTTCATACTAAATTGATTATTTTAAGCTTCTGATTCTTACTTCAATGCCGGTATCCTTAAGAAGCTTTACTAATTCGTCGCAATTTGTGTCGCCGTAATGATACGGATAAAGAATTTTCGGTTTAAAAGCACGGGCGGCATCTGCTACCATTTCTGGTGTCATGGTATAAGGCAGATTCATTGGGAGAAAAGCAACTTCAATATTTTTAAGTTCTTTCATTTCAGGTATATTCTCAGTATCTCCTGCAATATAAAATCGTTTTCCGCCTATAGTAAGGATATAACCCACCCCCGCTCCTTTCGGATGAAAAGGTTGACCCGGAGCACGTTCATGAACAATATTATAAGCAGGTACTGCTTCAATAATAATGTTATTTATTTCCTGCCTGTCTCCGGCTTTCATAGCCATTGCCCACGGAACTTTTGAAAGAGAGTTCATATTACAAAAAACCAGGGTTCCTGGCTTTTTCAGATCATTAATTAACTGAGCATCAAGATGATCTCCATGTTCATGTGTTATAAGTATAATATCGGCTTTCGGAAGGAAATTGTAATTGCCCGAACTACTGACAGGATCGATATCAATTACAAAACCATTCACTTTAAACATTAGTGAGCCGTGTCCGATAAAATGCATTTCAACTATTCCTGCAGTTGTATTGATTTTGTCAAAGGCAGGAGAATCCTGAGAATAGCCCTGGATAGTCATTGCAGTAATAATAATTATTAAAAAAAACTTATTGATTTTTGTAAAATGATAATTTCCCATGATGCAAATTTTTGAGTTCACAAGATACAAATTTTTCTAAAATTAAATTTACGCCTTAAGCTACTTAAAATCTTTCTGTTTTAATGACAACGGAACACTGATAAGAAATCCACTCTAATTGTTAAATATGAACCACATACAGACTATTTTAAGGTACTTCATCAAATTACAGCATATTTTCTGGTCCACTGTAACGCTTCAACAGTTTACTGCCAAATTATGAATTATAAGAATAGGAATTATATGGTTTAGTCAAATTTCTGCCTTCAACTTTCATAAACTCTTGAATTTTTAATAACTTGCCTGCAGAATTTAGGTTATGGTGTTAATTTATTAACGTTGATGCGTTTAGGGAAAGATAAACAAGCTATCTCTTTAGCATTATTTTTGCTTTTATCAGCATCCTCAACAGGACAGGCTGTCAAAAGTTTCAAATACCATTTTGATGGTAATTTGCATAGTAATAATGCTATGTCCGTAGATCAGTCTGTCGTTATAAATTATTCAGTACCTGAACTTAATGTGGAGAACTTCAGCAATGAAAATGGCACATTCTACCGAGTCTCAATTCCCGGTCATATACCTACTGCAATTACCGGGGAACCAGAATTACCAGTTTTTGCCCGGCTGATAACAATTCCTGCCGGGGCTGGGTATATAGTAAAAATATCAGATGTAAAGTCAACAAAGATTAAACCTTCCGGTAAAAATATCAAGGGAATTCTCTTTCCTGTACAGGAAGGTGAGACCAAGAGTTTGTTGCAACAGAAAAATCACTTTTCAATGAATAAAACGGTTTATTCAATAAACGATTTTATTGCATCTGATACCGTAAAAATAGAACCATTAGGCAAGGTCCGGAACAGTAACCTGGCAAACCTTATTATTTCACCTGTACGATATAACCCACATTCAAATATACTTGAGGTTATTACCTCCATGAAAATTGAGATAAGTTTCTCATATACATCCAGTTCCATAGCAAAATCCATTTTTCCCAAATCAGCATTGTTTAACGAATCCCTTTCCAGGGCGGTTCTGAATTTTAATCCGGAGGATGTAGTTACAGGTTATTCTGATCAACCTGTTACAATGGTTATCCTAACCGATACTGCTTTCCGAAAACAACTTGAACCATTTTTCAGATGGAAGACACAGAAAGGATATAGACTTAAGGTTTTATACAAAGGAGTAGGCCTCGCTGGAAATACTTATTCTGAGTTAAAGGATACACTTACAAAAATTTACAAAGCCTCATCTGAAACTGAACCACCTCCGGAATATCTTCTCATTATAGGAAATATTAACAGAGTTCCATACTATGGAACCGGCAACATCACTGATTTATACTACGGTGAATTTGACGGAAATGGTGATTATATTCCTGAAATGTATATAGGAAGGTTACCGGTTGCTGACACAACCGAATTAAAATCGGTGGTTAATAAAATAATTCAGTACGAGAAATTTCAGTATGCCGATACAAATAAATTCTATTCCGGAGCTATTGCAACTGCAGGGTATGATGCAGTATATGCCACCAACATGAACGGGCAGGTGAAATATGCAATATCAAATTACCTTACAAAAGAGAATTCTATAACTGAAAATCACTTTTATTATCCTGATGCATTAGCCGCTAAAGATTCAATAATAAAACTGGTAAATAAGGGAATTTCATTCATTAACTATACCGGACATGGTGAAGCAGCAGGATGGTTACATCTAAATATAAAGTCGCCTGACATTCCTTCATTGGTTAATAAAAATATGTACCCGTTCATAATCAGCAATGCATGCCGGACAGCCCAGTTTGATCTTGCCAGTTCATTTGGGAACCAAATGCTTGTATCACAGAACAAAGGAGCTATAGGTTTCATTGGATGCTCAAACGATTCCTACTGGGATGAGGATTATTATTGGGCTGTCGGACCTGGCATCATTTCTGCCGATCCCACTTATGAAAGTTCAGGTCTCGGGGCTTTTGACAGACTGTTTCACTCACACGGCGAGGCATCTTCTGACTGGTATTACACAATGGGACAGATCAATTATGCGGGTAATCTGGCCGTAAGCGCAAGTACAACAGCCAGAAAGAAGTATTATTGGGAGACCTATAACCTTGTGGGAGACCCAAGTATTACTCCGATAATCGGAAAACCTGATTCGTTCAATATCTCATTACCTGACACTCTGCCTAATGGATTAAAATCCTTATCGTTGAATCTAGATCCGTTTGCGTATATAGCTGTGTCTCATTTTGATACTCTTTGGGATGCCTCGTTTGCCAGCGTTTCAGGATCTGTTGTTATTGATATTCCGGCACCGGCAGATGATTCCTGTCTGATTGTGATCACCGGGCAAAACAAATATCCGATAATAAAAACAATCTACTTCAAAGATATAAACGGTGAGTTTCTAAATCTGAGGGCAACAAGTATAAATGATATTCAGGGTAATAACAATAACAAGGTTGATTTTGGTGAGACATTTTACCTTAAGCTTACTGTAAGCAACCTTGGTTTGACAGATGCAAATAATGTATATGCCAAAATATCCTCAACATCAAACTGGTTTACAATTAATAATGATTCTGTATTCCTCGGTACCCTTCCCGGTAAATCAGAGAATATAAATTCAGATTTACTAAGTATAACTGTTTCTGATAATGTACCAAACATGAGCATGGCAACAATTGACCTGATCATAAAAGACCCGATATCAGAGAAACACTATACGATTGATATTACAATACACTCTCCTGACCTGCAAATACTCAATTGCATAATGGATGATTCGGTATTAGGAAATGATGATCACATTGCTGATCCCGGCGAAACTTTTAATCTTGTTTTCAAAGTACAAAACCAGGGAAGCAGTGACATATCCGGTCAGTTCAACATAGTATGTCCTTCAAATGAGGCTACTATCATTGAGCCAAGTGTTAAGTCAGGTATATTGAAATTTGGTGAGATTACAGATATTCCGATAATGGTTAAATTATCAGACACCCTCCCTGCAGGCAGTTATATTTCTATTTCATCTATGCTCGATTGCACCCCTTTTGTGGTAAATAAAGACTTTTCTTTCAGGGTTGGCAGAATGCGGGAAAGTTTTGAAGCTTCTTCATTCAATGTTTTTCCATGGATTAATACAAGTTCCATACCCTGGATCATATCAGGAAACACATCTTATGATGGAAGTATTTCTGCAAGATCAGGTGCTATATCTCATAACAGTTCAACTTCACTTGTCATCCGGACAATATATTCTGCTGCTGATTCAGTAAATTTTTTCTACAGAGTTTCTTCTGAGCCTAATTATGATTTTCTTTCTTTCAGACTCAATGGAACAGAAATATTGAAAAAATCTGGAGAGACCCCATGGACTAAAATATCAGTTCCGGTTCTCCCCGGCTTAAATAAAATGGAGTGGATATATAAGAAGGATAACTCTGTTTCACTGGGTTCTGATGCTGCTTGGATCGATATGATAGATTTTGCCTCCTCAAGTGCTGTAACGTATATCCAGAGAGATATTCAACTTGCAAAGATAGTGACCCCTGTTCAGAAGGATCAACTTGGAATGGAGACGGTTACAGTTAAAGTTCGCAATCTGGGAAAAAATATTCTTAATGGATTCACACTGGCTTATAATATTAACGATCAGACCCCACCCGTTAAACAGTATTTCGAAAATACGATCCTTCCATATGGCGATTCGGTGACTGTTTCCTTCAAGACAAAGGCTGACCTTTCTAAATATGGAATATATAATATCCTTATTTACGGTACAGGCAACAATGATGACTATGTTAATAATGATACACTTGACATTAATCTGGAAAATATCAGGATTAAAGAAACTTTAACCGTATTCCCTAATCCATTCCGCGATCAGTTGACACTTTTCATTAATGCTCCTTTACCTGATAAGCTGCGTATATCCATAATAGACAATAAAGGAATTAAATTATACGATATTGAAAAGGATGTATTACCAGGAAAGAATTCCATACTTATAACCGATGCTTTATTATCGCCTGCACTATATTATCTTAATATAAGAGGCACTACTATTAATGAAACAATTCCTGTGCTTAAAATTAACAAATAGTTTAATGTATTTTTCTCAATAAATCTGTTTAATAATTATGTCTGAAATAATTCCTAACCGTGAAATGGCATTTAATTTGTTTAAAAAGTACAACAAATCAGAAAGTCTGCTGAAACATGCTCTATCAGTAGAGGGTGTAATGAGGTATATGGCAGTAAAATCAGGGGAAGATGAAGAGAAATGGGGAATTATAGGTTTGGTTCATGATCTTGATTATGAAATGTATCCTGAACAGCATTGTAAAATGACTGAAATAATTTTAAGGGAAAATTTGTGGCCTGAAGAATATATAAGGGCGGTATTGAGCCATGGATGGGGACTGGCCTCTGATGTTGAACCCATAACAACTCTTGAAAAAACTATCTATGCAATGGATGAACTTACAGGGCTGGTAGCAACAAGTGCTCTTGTCAGACCCTCAAAAAGCGTAATGGACATGGAAGCAAGGTCGGTTAAAAAAAAATGGAATGACAAAAAATTTGCTGCAGGTGTTGACCGTACTGTAATTGAAAAAGGAGCTGAAATGCTCGGTGTTTCAATTGATGATCTGATTACTGATTGTATAATGGGGATGAGGTCAGTTGCAAAAGAGATTGGGTTGGCAGGTTAAACTCCGGGATTAAAAGTAAGTACCGGTAGTGAATTTCATCTCAGGCTTTCACTGTCATGCTGGCATATCCGGAAGCGTAAATCCTCCCTGATAACTATGTCTGACCATTTCCGCCGCAAACTGTTTTGCATTTAGAGTAATATCTGGTCTGTCGAATTTCGGATCACCGTCTACAATAGTAAAATTGTCAGAAACGGTTAGCCTTACTTTGTCATTGTCACCAATATTTGTAAATTCCATTTTTTCTCCGTTCCACTCCAGTTCTTTGTTAAGACCCTGGAGCCTGACAGCAAGAACGCCCATGACAACCATCTCATTAAAAGGTCCGGCCTGTGAAAAATCGGATTTGGTAATAACTCTGTTTTCCGGGCTTTCTTTACATGCACGTACCCAGTCCATCTCATGATTTCCCCCTTCAACTCTTCGTTCTGTTTTCCTTACATTTGGAATACGACCTGACAATAGCCAGGGATCGCGGCCATAACATCCGCAGACAAGAGTATCTTTTGAACCGTGGAAAAGAACTCCTCCGCCCTGGTTATTCATGTTTTTTCCGGCTGGCCAACCTGCAGGCTTTGTTGGCTGCAATCCACCGTCATACCATTTAACTTCCAGTTCCGGATATTTCATTTCTGAACCTTCCGGTGCAACCCTCTCCGGGAAGGTCAGGGTTACTATTTGTGCATTAGGTGCACAATCGGTTAATAAAAGTGTTGAGCTGCCCTGAGCTTTGATCGGGTATTGAAGCTTCAAACCAACAAATATGGGATGCATAATATGGCATGCCATATCTCCAAGAGCACCCGTTCCGAAATCCCACCAGCCTCTCCAGTTCCATGGAGTGTAAATACTGTTATAAGGGCGCATTTTTGCCGGTCCAATAAAAAGTTCCCAGTTCAATGTATCAGGTACCCGTTCACCTTTCGGAACATTCAGACCCTGGGGCCAGATCGGCCGGTCAGTAAAAGCCTCTACTTTCCTGACTTCACCGATTTCTCCGTTCTGTAACCATTCCGTAATAAGGTTAACTCCTTCACCTGAAGCACCCTGGTTCCCCATCTGTGTTGCAACCTTATATTTGGCAGCTAGTCTGGTTAATAACCTTGATTCATATACAGAATGTGTAAGAGGTTTCTGAACATATGCATGTTTTCCCATAGTTATTGCATTAGAGGCTGCCACAGCATGAGAATGATCTGCTGTTGCTACAATAACAGCATCAATAGATTTCCCCATTTCATCGTACATCTTTCTCCAGTCCCAGTATGCTTTAGCATTCGGGTTGGCATCAAAAACCTTCCTGGCATATCCCCAGTCAACATCACATAAGGCGACAATATTCTCAGTAGGAGCAACAGCTTTCAGGTTTGAATTACCCATGCCTCCTATTCCGATTACAGCGATATTAAGCTTATCGCTGGGAGCCATGTGACCGAAACCACTCATAACAGAGCCGGGAAGTATAGTCAGACCTGCAGCAACAGCACCGGTTCTTTCAATAAATGACCGGCGTGTAATTTTTTTCAAATTTTCTTTCATTGCCAGGAAATTTAAAGTTTATGTATTGATTCTTAAATTTAATAATTTAAACACCATCTCAGCCATTTAAGCTTTCATATTTAGGATAATCATGATCTACAACTCTCTTATCCAGATATTCCTGAATGCAACAGGATTTCCATGATCCTGCAGAACAAGGCTTCCCGGTCCATGCTTTTTAATGAAATACTCAGGAATTCCGATATATTCAGTTGGTCCTCTAAGGCTTACATTATTCTGAATCAATACTCCATTTTGCAACACTGTAATACGTGGCGGAGTATAGTAAGTTAAAGTATCGTTATTAAAGGTAGGTGCGGTATAAATGATATCATAGGATTGCCATTCCCCAGGCTTCCTGCACACATTAACCAAAGGAGGAAATTGTTTATATATACTGCCGGCCTGACCATTGCGATATGTCCGATTGTCGTAGCTATCCAGTACCTGCACCTCATAAATTTCCTGTAAAAAAACTCCGCTGTTCCCTCTTCCCTGACTTTCACCGGTTACCTCAGAAGGTGTTTTCCATTCAATATGTAACTGGAAGTTTGAAAATTTTCTTTTTGTTTTGATAACTCCCGCACCTCTTACACTAATCAATGAACCGTCCTGAACAATCCATTTTGAAGGATTTCCCCGGTTATCAGTCCATTCAGTAGCTACATCGGTTCCATCAAATAAAACTATAGCATCAGAGGGTGCATCCTTATCCGCTAATCCGGGCTGAATGATTTTTATTTCAGGTTCCCATATCTCTGTCATTTCCGGCTTCATCCTCTCAGGCTCAGGATATTTCGTTCCTGCAGGTCTGGTAGCCTGTTGATTCTGTCCGAAAGCAAAGGCAAATGTGAACAACATAAAGTTGATAATCAATAACTTTTTCATGTTTTTTCTAATTTAAATATAAGTTGAATGGGTTTTGCTTAATACAATAATTTAACTAAACTGCATTGGATTTAAATGTAATTGTTAAGAATGGTTTTATCTGTTATAAAACTAATTTTATAATATGATAAAAACAAATCTTTACTCAATGGCAGTGGAAATAAACAGACATAATTAAAGACTATTGCCATTATTCGGAAAAAAAGATAAATTGCCAGAAATATTAATGAATGGAAACAAAATATTATTCCCTTGGAACAAGTGAAAATAACAGGTTTGTCAGTATAATCCGGATAATATTTGGAATAGTAGTATTTGCAATTGCTATTTTCTGGACCATATTTAATGTCAGAAGGGTAAAAACCGACGCTACACTTTGGTTAACAATTATTTTCCTTTCAGGTTTCGGACTATACCAGATATGGTCGGGGCTTGGTCGTGCAACTCAATTCATTGAGTTAGGCTCTAATAACATACGATTAAAGAAAAATTCTTTACGCCCTTCTGTTTTGCTGCTGGCATCTGAAATTGAAAAAATTGAGTTTTTTCCACTTAATGTAATTTTTTTCTTCAAAACAAAGAAAAGAATATTGCTTCGATTCGGTACTATGTATCATGACGCAAATATCAAGGTTAAGGAGGAACTTATGTATTTTGCTGAATCAAACAATATAACATTTGAAATTATTGAAGAAAAGTTATAAATGATTATAGACTGAAAGAGAGATGACTCAGATAGAATTCACAAATTTATAATCTTGTGCTATTTCTCCCTTTTTTGGTGACCTGGAATTAATTTCAGGGACATCTCGGACAATAGCTGATTCTTAATTGGCCCTATTGTTTTCTCATAAAACCTATCCGGTTTTACTGTGAAATAATTAACAATTCCTTACCAATATATAAATTTATATTTTTGAATCATGTCATATTTAAAGCTGCGTCAATGCAAATAAAAATCAGTTTCATGAAAAAATCAAATAACTAAATATGGTCTAATACCAGTATCCAGTCATTTCCTTCCTTTTGGTCTCCAGGAGGATCAAAAGCTATTATTCCTCTGTCTTTATTATTGTAAATGCCTATTTCATCAAAATTTCCGTTTCGTGGATTAAACCACGAAGCTTTAAAACTATCCCACATGATCTTGTCCATATCAATATTCAGGACTCTGCCGTTAAAGGTATAAACAAACACATAGTCTTTTCCTCTTGTAGCTGCAATATAATCGTACCTTGTTCCTTCCTTATCCGCAAGAATTTCCCTGGCGGGTAATCTTTCAAAAAATGGTCTCGATAGAATAAGTTGTTTCAAATATTTCATCTGCGAGGCACCCGGAGCATTTAAGCCCTCCTCCCAGTAATTTTTTACCCCATAAGCAGGATTGGGATCACCTGGTTTATTAAATTGCATAACGGCATTATGGCCGTAAGTGAATCCGCAACAACCTGCAAATACCGACCAGTATGCGTATCTCCGGACATCAGAGTCAGTCCAGTATGGCTGATGTGGATCGTGAAGACCCTGAGGGATCCCTTCATATGAAGGTTCACCATCAAGCGTAGGTTTGACAGGAATTCTGTTATAATCATTATCTGCATATTTCCAGTTATCTTCACCATAGGCAAGCCCGGTGGTATCCTGATCGTACCTGCGGTGACCTGACTGGAACATATTAAAATCGAGCCAGTCTTCTTCATGGAACCATTTTGAGGATTGTGTCCGTCCGAACGGGTGAAAAGTAATTAACTGACCGGGAGAAATGCTGCGGATCGTAGAACCAATTGTTGTCCAGATCAAAGATGAGTCGCTGCCATTGATATCGCCACCGTTTACCCATATAACATTGGGTTGGTCTTTGTATCTTCCGGCGAGCCATCCGGCATATTTTCTGGCCTGTTCGCTGGTTACCAGCCCATTTCTGACATTTGATCCCCAGACAGGAACGAGGGCTATATATATACCGTTTTCAGCCGCAAGTTTAATCAGGTAATCTACATGGTCCCAATAATCATATTGCTCTGGATTATCCGGAGAATCTCCAATTGTGACTAGTGGCCGGGAAATATCACGGCAGAGAAGGGCTGAATCCCCGTAAACATTTACCGCATTAGAAACATCCTGAATCACCATTGCCTGGATAACATTAAAACCTTTTTGTCTACGGTCCTTAAAATAGACAGCGGCTTCCTCACGGGTAAGTTTTGAAAAGAGCAACCACCCAGTGTCGCCAATCCAAAAAAACGGATCTCCGTTTTCAGTGACGAAAAACCTGCCATTTTCAGATATACCAAGCCGGGGAGTCAGTTCATAGCCAGGCTGGTCCAGACAGGCAGTAACTGACAATATCAAAATAGAAACCAGCAGCCTTATATTCATTTATCACAGTGTTTAGTTAGGTAAATTTATACTGTATCAAAAAATTATTTCACATTACAAGATAACAAGGAATATTGGTTTAAGATATAATCATCCTGATTTATATAAGAAAAATGAGCAGCACAATCCCTTAACATAGTGCCGGATGAATTGTCCCGTAGCCTCAACTTGGCAGCGGTACCGCCCGTGTATGTTTTATATAAATAGTACATCTGATGATTCCATGTCAGGTTGTTCACAGGGTCCTCTATATGGAAATGGTTTGCAGGCCCCCCTGGCTCGGGTACACTTGTCCTGTACATTGTGTCCACCCGGCTACAATGGTTGAACTATACAGGTCCGAATGAATATGTAAAGTATGCCGGAAAGGTATATTTGTCCATTGGAATGTTATAGTATCTAAATCATCCGCAATGATAAAATCAACAGCGAACATCTAATCCAAAATGTCAGCAGGCGTTGATTGGACAATACTATCATTGTCATAATAACAGAGATTAAGCATGAATTTTACTTTCCACTGTGCTTTATCATTGATAATCTGAGAAATAAACCAGACAAAAGCATACAAAAAATACTCTTATTAATATCTGAACAGTGCTTTAAGATTAGATTTCTTGCGAATTAAACATAAGAATTGCCGGAACCGGGTGAAAATTAAGCTGCATTCTTTGAGGTAGCTGATAATAAAAGGATTACAAGATCTCTGGTTGAGAGTTTATTTTTACAATATATTAGTGTGATATCAATTATTTAATTTAATCCAAATTTAACCTACTCCTAATTTCTATTTAATCTATTTATCTTTTACCGAAGATACCTTTGTACAAAAATCAGCTGCTATCATAAAGAAAGATTTCCTGCTTTTATGCTTAAGCTGTTTCCAGGGCTCATCAGCAGTGTTATATCTTTGTTAATCTGTATTTTAAATTGATAAATAACTACATTGGTATTAATAGCAAACTATAATTTTTAAATAAATAAAGAAAAGGAAAATCATGAAAAATTTATTAAAGGGAAAGCCAGTGAAATTTTTGTTTTTAATTGGAGTAAGTATTGTGCTCCTTCAGGGTTGTGCAGTTTACGGTCCGGGCAGATATCGGCCTGTAACAGTAGCAGATATAGTGCAAATGTCAAAGGATAAAGTTTCTCCTGATAAAATCATACAATCAATCAGGAAATCACAGACAGTTTACAAGCTTAAAGCTGACCAAATTTCAAAACTATCTAAGGAAGGGGTTTCTGATCAAGTCCTAAATTACATGCAAAAGACGCATTTAGATGCCATCAAAAATAATCAGAGACTTGAAAACTCATATTACTGGTGGCCCGGAGAAGATGGATACGAGTATGGTGGTCCTGCATTCGGCTGGCCAGAAAATTACAATCAACTCAACTGGGGCGAAGATGAAGGTGGAGATGGCGATCAATAGCAGACCCCTTCTGAAAACAGCGAATCCCGCAAGATAATAATCTGCGGGGTTTTTAGATTTAAGTGGTTACGGAATTGCTGATGCTATGAGGTAGCTGGATTTTGACTTATGAGACAACCTCTATGTTCTTTAAGGTGTGACGGATCTGATTGCAAGCAAATATCCCTGCTGTCATACGAAATTGCAATCCGTTCTATAGCAATAAAGCCCTGTTCACCGACAATGGAAATATTTTAGGCGTATTTCAAGGATAAGTCTCATTCATGTAAAGGTTTCCTTCAGGTATTGACTGAATGAAACCTGTATTTACTAGAAATGGGGAAAAAGTGGATATGAGAATTAATCTCTATCCCGTTCCGATTGGAAGATTACCGTTTCTCATCATTACCTGAGGTATTCGTTGTATATAAACCACCTCAAAGGGAATAATGCGGTAAGTCTGATCAAAGATAAATATGATAAGTGATCAGATAAAATGAAAAGCTGTTTAGAGGGGTGTTGTGTGTTTGTTATAAGCTATTCGTTTATCAAAAAATAAGTATTTTTGCTTTTTAATCGAATGATATGGTATCTCTTTCCAGAACAACAGATAATAAACTTCAATGCCTTTTATGCCCTCATTATTGCAAGCTATCAAAAGGGCAGACAGGCATTTGTGGTGTAAGAATAAATACCGGAGAAAAGATTGAGTTACTCACATATGGTGTTATTTCTGGTTATTCACTCGATCCGGTTGAAAAAAAACCTCTTTATCACTTTTTCCCCGGTTATAATATATTATCTGTGGGCTCCTATGGCTGTAATATGAGGTGTGATTTCTGTCAGAATTTCCATATATCCCAGAACGTCCCTGAAGGACTAATCCCTGAACGATCTCCTGAAATAATTCTGAAGTCTGCACTCGATGCAGAGAAGAACATTGGCCTGGCATTCACATACAATGAACCGGTTATCTGGTTTGAGTTTATCAAAGATGCCGGTATTGCAGCTAAGAATAAAGGGTTATTTACCGTTATGGTCAGCAATGGGTATGTCAACAGTGAACCACTCAACGAAATAATACAATTCACTGATGCCTTTAATATTGATCTTAAAGCTTTTAATAACACTTTTTACAGGAAACTTACCGGAGCGGATATTGAACCTGTCAGGAATACATTGAAGCAGATTGCAAAGTCGGGAAGACATCTTGAAATTACCACACTGATTATTCCAGGGCAGAATGACAATGAAAAGGAGATGGACCATCAATCTGAATGGATTGCAGGTGAACTCGGGAAACAGGTACCTCTCCATCTCAGCAGATATTTTCCTATGTACAATAGAGATGAACCATCCACCTCGCAGGAGACGCTTAAGAGGCTGTTTGATATAGCATCTCAAAAGCTGGATTATGTATATATGGGAAATACAATGTCAGATACAGGACAGAATACCTACTGTCCTAAATGCAGAACTATAGTGACAACAAGATCAGGATATAATATAAAACTTTCAAATCTGGATGATGATGGGAAATGCACAAATTGCGGTACATTGATTTACAGACACTTTACTCCTTCTTCGAGAGTGAACTGAGTTTGTCAAAAAGCTTATCCACACCTGTAAGAAGATCTTTTTCGACTGACTTATAATAAGCCCTGACAATTTTTGGATTATCCTTGCCGTCAGGATTATTAACACGTGCAATCAAATCATTTCTGAACTTTACCGCTTCGGAAACAATATCGGCAACTTCATCAGGCTTATTCTCGGGATGAAGACCCGTAAAAGCAAAACAATCAGAAATTACTTCAAAAACCAGGTAATCTATATCTTTCTTGAGTTCTCGTACACTTGCCATTCTGTAAATGTTTGTCTTGGTTAGGATACAAAGATAATAAATTATCGATCAGTCTGTTTCCCGATGCCGATTATTCAGGTCTGAAAAGTCTTATACTCTCTTCTGCCATCATCATATATAGCTTTCTCAGCTTTTCAATTACAGGAAGTCTAACATTAAAATGTATATTATCTATACGGTTAAATGGTAGTATCAAAGGTGAAGTCCCGGTCATAAAAGCAGCTTCATATTCTGAAAGTTCCTCTGTATGTACACTAGATAGCTCAACAGGAATTTTATACTCTCTGCATAGTTCTAGAATATGTTTCCTTGTTATACCATTAAGTATAAGATAATCAGGCGCTGTAAAAAGAGTACCGTTTTTAAAAAAAAAGATATTTGACCGGCTTCCCTCAGTTATCAGGTTCTTTTCGTTAACCAGTAGTGCTTCATAAGCACCTTCAAGAATTAGTTTATGATAAATAGATGACCTTAGTTTATGATTGATTACCTTTGATTCAGGATTTGGCCTTTCTGCAAAAAAGAGGATCCCCTTTACACCTTTCCGGTATTGTTCATCAGTCGGATATATGGGCTCAATGAAATATACCAGATAATTATTTGTACCTTCCTTATCATTATAATTAAACACGATCTTAAGATTGGCTTCTTTCTTTTTATCCGATCTGTTCAAACTGAGAATAGATTTTCTTAAGGAAGCGATATCAGCCAGTGGAACCCTTTGCTGTAGTTTCAGGCTTGTAGTAAGTCTGTCCATATGATCCCGAAAAAAAACCGGACTTCCCTTAACCATCCTTATTACCTCATAGATAGAATCACCTTCATAAACGAGAGAATTATCGAACATCTCTACCGGGTGAAGTTCTCCGTTAAGTATAAATTTTTTACCATAGCATTCATTCATGATAACGGCATTTGATATAACAAAAATACGAACAATCCTCCAATCTGAATCATTTCTGACTATATTCGTGGAACCAATCCAAAGGGGATTTCAAACCATGTATGCGATAATAGATATTGAAACTACAGGAGGGAGTGCAAGGTTCGAAAAAATAACTGAAATCGCAATATACTTGCATGACGGAAAACAGATTACCGGAGAATTTGTATCTCTTGTCAACCCTGAAAGAAATATTCCATATTTTATTACAAACCTGACAGGGATAACTAATGAGATGGTTGAAGATGCTCCCCGTTTTTTTGAGATTGCAAAAAACGTTGTTGAGCTGACTGAAGGCAGAACTTTTGTTGCTCACAATGCCAGGTTTGATTATTCATTTATCCGGCAGGAATTTAAATCGCTGGGCTTCAATTATAAAAGGAATATTCTTGATACAGTCGCCCTTAGCAGGAAACTTCTCCCCGGTCACCGTTCGTACAGTCTGGGAAATATTTGTGAAGATCTCAGAATTTCAATCAATGGGAGACACAGGGCAGCCGGAGATGCGCTTGCAACAGTGAAGCTCTTTGAAATAATTATTACTAAAGACAGAGAGTTAAACGGGGGTAACGGGGGTCTTCTTAAAAATACCAGGGTCTCAAAACTGAATCCCCGTCTCGATACTGAAAAAATCGACAGCATTCCGGATGTGCCGGGAATCTACTATTTCTACAATGAGAAAGGAGATCTGATATATATTGGAAAAAGCCGTAACCTTCAGCAAAGAATAAATACTCATCTTTCGAACAATACTACCAATCGTTCGATGGAAATGCGTGACCAGATAGCAGATATAGACTGGGAGACCACAGGAAGTGAATTGATAGCTCTACTTAAAGAATCCTCGGAGATTAAATTAAACAAGCCTCTGTATAACAGGGCGCAGAGAAGATCAGGGTTTCAATGGGGAATTTTCAGCTTTACTGATAGCAACGGTTACCTCAATTACAGGTATGGACAGCTTGATGATGATGAATTACCGGTTTCAGTCTTTACTTCAAAAGAGAAGTGCAAATCAAAACTAAACTCAATTGTTGAAACATATGGTCTGTGTCAGAAATTATGCGGTCTGTATGAATCAGATGGTGCATGCTTTCATTATCAGGTAGGAATTTGCAAGGGTGCCTGCTGTAGTAAAGAGCCTGCCGGGGAGTATAATAGACGTGCTGCCAAAGCAACCGACGAATTCCTCTTTACAAGACGTAATTTTTTCATAATTGACAAAGGGCGTGATGAGGAAGAACGATGTGCTGTAAAGATAGTTAATGGGAAATATTCCGGATTTGGCTACTTTAATCTAAATGAAATGGGATTTGGACTGGCAGCTGTACATGATTGCATTAAAACTTCAGCTGATAACCGTGATATCCAGGTAATTCTGAAACAATATCTTAAAAGTAACAGGGTGGAAAGGATAATTGAATTCTGATGCATTTACTAAACTTTACAGTTATTCATCCCTATCTGAGAATAATTCATGAAAACGATATCCTATGCCGGATTCTGTAATCAGCAATACCGGTCGGGCAGGATTATCTTCAATTTTTTTACGGAGTTGAGCAACAAAAACTCTTAAATACTGCGTTTGCCCAACATATCCCATACCCCAAACTTCTTTTAGTATATATTGATGAGTTAATACCCGGCCTTCATTTATAGCTAATAAAGTCAGAAGAGAATATTCGGTAGTTGTCAGTTTTACTATTTCATTCTTTTTACGTACAACGTGGTTGGATAAATCAATTGATAAAGAACCAAACTCTAATATCGGTTTGCCTGAATTGTTCTGAATTTGACGGATTGCTACACGGATTCGAGCCATTAATTCTCCTGTACGAAAAGGTTTGGTAAGATAATCGTTAGCTCCGTTGTCCAGTGCGTGGATTATATCCTCTTCTGAATTTCTCACAGAAAGAATAATAATCGGCCTTGGATACCAATCCCTTAACTTTTTTAGTATTTCTATACCATCCATATCCGGTAGTCCCAGATCAAGAATAATGAGTGCAGGATTATGTGTGGCAGCAGCAACCAACCCTTCCTTTCCTGAGGAAGCTTCAAAAATCTTATACCCGTTCGATGAGAGTGTAATTTCAAGCAAACGCCTTATTTGCACTTCATCATCAATAATCAATATTGTATCGGATAGATGCATAAATTATATCTGACTATTTCTTAAAATCTTCCTTTAAAATTTCTGTCGGTATCTTAATAGTGAATAATGCCCCGCCGTTTTTCCTGTTTTCAACTACTATTGTACCTTTATGAGCTTCTACAAAACCTCTGGCAATTGACAGACCTAACCCGGTTCCACCTGCTTTCGAGCCTTCCAGCCTGTAAAACTTATTAAATACAAGTGATATTTCTTTCTTTGGAAAACCAGGTCCCCGATCCATTACCTGCAAGGTCATCATTCCGTTGTCATAGAATGCTTTAACCCTTATATTTGTTGCAGGTGGTGCATACTGGGTAGCATTATAAATAAGGTTATGAAGTACCTGTTCCATTAATCCGAAATCGATCTTTACAAATGGCATATCTTCAGAAATAACTACATTAAGCTTAAATTGAACCAGTTCATCATGAAGGTTTTCAGAAACCTTATTTATCAGATCATGAATATCGCACCAATCCAATCGTGGTATTATCCTTCCACTTTCGAGCCGCGACATACTAAGTAGATTCTCGATAAGACGATTTAGTCTTTGTGATGCCTTGAATATTTCATGAGACAATTCATTACGGATTTCGAGTGAATGCTGTGAAGAAAGGAGGGAGTCAGAAGCGCCCATAATTGTTGCAACAGGAATCCGGAGTTCATGTGAAATTGAGTTAAAAAGTGTTTTATAAAGTTTATCCGATTCATCAAGGAATCGTGCTTTACTGGCAAGATCATCCAGGAACTCCCGTTCAACCGCATTAGAAATCTGGGTAAGAAATGTATCCCAAAACTCATCCATTTCACCTTGCAGCGGGCCGGGATGTATTACGGCTATTACTCCTGGTTTTATGCTGTTACCAGTCAGAGGATAAAAAGTAAAATTATTAGAAGGAAGCGTATCAGTATATTTTCCTGCTTTACGGGAATGGCGGAATACCCATTCGGCGACACTGATTTCACTATCTGATAGTTTTTTTATTGCATTGTTCCCTGAGTACTCCGACAGATTATTAATACCATCCTGCAAAATAAAAAGAACATCAAGTCCAAGATGTTTCTTTATATCTTTCACTGCTATTTCAATCAAATCATTCATATCTCCGGCATTAGCCAATTCTTTTGTAAGCTGGTAAAGTGCATTAGTACGTTCTTCCCGGTCCCGTGTTAATCTCTCCTGACGACGTACCCGTGCTGTTAATACTCCATTTACTAATGCTATTATAAAAAACATTCCAAACATTAAAGCATCTTCTGTCTTTTCAATATGAATTGTAAATAGTGGGGGTATGAAAAAAAAGTTCCATACAAAGGCACTCAGTGAGGAAGCCAGCAAAATCGGGCCAATTCCCATAAATGTTGCCAGAATTGAAACAACAAATAATAGTATAAACGAAACAGACTGGTAGCCGAGGTATTCTGTAAAATGGAAACAAACTGCAGAGCTAAGGATTATTATAACT